>NZ_FSRO01000001.1:0-1435803 GCF_900143275.1 Nitrosomonas cryotolerans ATCC 49181 | reverse complement strand
TCCCGAGCAGCGTTTGCTGCTTGGATACCATCGGTCAATACCTACAAGCTCTCGCCCGTACCACAGCGACTTGTATTCTAATTGCCGCACAAATTCACCCCATCCTGCATCGGAAATTGATTTTGCGAGGCAACGATTTTTCTTCATATTGCTAACAGCTAAAGACTCTACAGCTATCACTTGGTTTTCGTTCACTAGCCGTGTTGAGAGTTTATGTAGAAAGTCTTTACGAGCATCAGCAATTCCTGCATGTAGTCGCGCTACTTTCAGTCTGGCTTTTTGTCTATTGGCCGACCCTTTGCGCTTTTTAGATAGCTTGCGTTGCAGCTTAGCAAGCCTGGTTTCATTCTTTCGTAGCGTGTTAGGAGACGCAATCTTCTCGCCCGTAGAAAGAATAGCGAAGTGCGTTAATCCTAAGTCAATGCCGACTTTGCCGCTAACCCTTGGCTTTCGCGCAACAGAGTCGTCGCAAAGCATAGAAACATGGTATCGACCCGCTGAGTCTTTAGAGACTGTTGCAATCGTTAGTTTTGTTGCCTTAGGAAGGGTGCGCGACCATCTGATATTCAGTGGATCTTTCATCTTCGCCAGTTTCAGAGACTTACCGTCCCACTTGAAGGCGCTGGACGTGTATTCAGCCGATTGCTTCTCATGCTTGCTTTTGAATGACGGGTATTTGGCTCGTTTGGCAAAGAAATTACCAAATGCCGTTTGCAGGTGGCGGAGAGATTGCTGCACAGGAACACTGGAAACTTTGTTCAGCCATTCAAATTCAGGCTCTTTTTTTAACTCGGTCAACAAAGAGGAGGTAGCATGATACCCGATTCTTTTTTTCTCGGTATACCAAGCATCAGAACGAACGCGCAACATGCGATTATAGACAAACCGAGCACACCCGAATGTTTGAGCCAGAATAGTTTCTTGCTCAAAAGTTGGGTAAAACCTGAATTTGTATGCGCGCTTAATTTCCATTAACACACTGTAACAGAAATAGGTGAAAAAACAGGCTTTAGTATCAGCGAAGCTGACTCCCTATCCATCCCCGGCCTTAAGACCGGGGTTTTCCGGAAGTTGAGATGATAAACTTGGGAATACGATTGATTTCTATCTTTCGCCAATCCGCAATAAGAAAGCAGCCAAGCCGTTTCCAGGCAAAGCGCTCAAATCCACATTTACACCACATAATCAAACATATCAGAAGCTTATGCTGGTCAACGCTATTTTTTGCAACAGAGCCAATTTTAGATCGCTTGTGCAGTTACATTGGTTTGACGATTGGAGTTTCGTAAGTGTCTTGTCAGCTTTTCAAGACATCATGCAATGCAGCTTTCAATTCGGGAAATTTGAACTGAAATCCCGCGCCCTGCATTCGCTTGGGAATGACTCGCTGACCTCCGAGCAAAAGTGCCGACATTTCTCCTAGCATAAGCCTTAAAACCCACGCGGGCACTGACAAGAATGCAGGCCGATTGAGTAGATCAGCCAATGTCCGGGTAAAGTTTTTATTAGTGACTGGATTGGGCGCTGTCAAATTAAATTTGCCGTTAAATTCAGCATTATTGATCAGTGCCAGGCAAATGCCAACATGGTCCTGGATATGAATCCAGGACATCCATTGCATTCCGCTACCCAGCGGGCCGCCGAGACCTAGCTTGAAAGACGGTATCATTTTCTGCAAAAAACCACCCTTTTTCCCGACTACCAACCCGGTGCGTAACAGGCAAACTCGTACGCCGTATTGTTTTGCTTTTTCAGCCTCGTTTTCCCACTCAGTACAAAGCTGATGACCAAAATCGTCATGCCCCGGCGAAAACTCGTCAACAGTCTTGTCGCCTTGGTCGCCATAAAAACCGATTGCTGAACCACTGAGAAAAACATTGGGTTTGATTTTAGACCTGGCGATAAACTTAACAAGCTCTTGCGTTATGTCAATGCGACTGTGAATGAGGATTTGCTTGCGTTTATCAGTCCACCTTCCGCCAAAAATAGGTGCACCAGCAAGATTGATAATAGCGTCAAAATGATCTGAATCTTCGAGCGCCTGTAACGTATTGAGTGGCGTGACTCGATTGTCGAACAAAGTAATAACCTTATCCGGACTTCGACTTAAAACAGTCAGCGCGTGTCCAGCAGCAAGCAGTGTTGGGCATAATGTTTGACCGATAAAACCAGTTCCGCCCGTTATCAGAATTTTCATTGCGGCTCCTTTTTATCATTCCACCCTGATATTCGTTATGTTATTGGTGGATTCGATATAACAATAAGTCAGAAAAAAGGCCCTGTTGCAAAAAAAATAGCATTGACCAGAATAAGTCTCTGATATGTCAGATTATGCAGTGTAAATATCGAATTGTCTTTTAATAAAACGAATTTCTCCTATGATACCTGCCCATATTTCCACACAGCTATCTATCCTTTCTTCAACCTATGCATGCGTTCAAACCGCTTGATCGTTGTATAGGCGGTCCTCATGAATTTAAAACCGCGCACAGGATTTATCAGCTGTTTGAGTTTTCCACGACCTACTTCGACAATATTATTCAGATATTTCACCTGCCGAGGTACCGTATCCTTCCAGCATTTCCTTTTAACCTTTACATCGGCTTCATCTGCCCGTCAGCTGTAGCCCTTCGTCGGCTTATAGTCCCACCGCAGGCGTTTCTCCATTTCTGGCATATAAATGCTGAGCCCAGTAGTAAAGCATTGTATGAGCCACTCCAAATCCCCGCTCCAACATCATTTCTTCCGATTCACGATAGCTCATCCCGCATTTGCAGTATCACCTAACACAACCCAGGATTACACTGCGCTAGTAATGACGCCGATTTGAAATCAGACAGTGATGAAGACTTCTGTAAAAGCCCTCGCTAGAAGCTTTCTTCTATTGATTATAAAGGGTTAATTTTTCAACCATTGGGGTTTTGCAAAGGCCTCACTTTATTTAGAATTTCAGAGGAAAAATCTGAATGCAAAGGCAATATATGCCTTATTGAAGCTTTCTCAAGAATTAATGATGAAGTGATGTCGTTAAGAAAAAAAGGGCGCGGTCCATCATTCCTCGCCGCTGTGCAAATCAGATGTATCACTCTCTGGGCAAGTATCTCACGACTACGCTATCTAGATTAAATTAGGCATTTTGCCTATATTATTTTTATTCTGGAAGCATATTATCGTATTACCTCAGAAATATAATATATAAGGCTTATGACATTTATTTTATTTTTGTCGTTTGTTTTTCCCAATAAAGTTCATAGGAAGTTGATCGAATTGGGGTGGAGGGATTACGCAACGAGAATTGATTTTTAGAAGCATTCTTCACAGATTATCGTAGAAAACTGTTTTATGCTGATTTTTTTACAAGTAAATCAAGAAGGGAGAAGATAATGTCTTGGACTACAGGTACAGTTACCCAAAATGGTAATACAACACTATGTTGGACCATAACGGGGTCCGCTCTTTCAACGCATGACAATGTCGTCGTCGGCCCAATCGCTGGATGCTCAAGATTGAGAATCAATTCCATAGATGTAGGTCGGTGTCCAAATCAATACAGAGTTTGCGTACGCGTGTTAGGTAGCGGGGCGATGTCGTTTCGCTTTTATGCAGAACAAATGGATTAGAGTGCCATACGTTATCATCCAATACCTTATATACAAAGGAGTTACATCAAATGAGAATGCAAATTTTAAAAAACTCAAAGGGTGAAATTGTTGCTGCTTACGAGGCAACCCCTGGCGCATCTGTTTCGATCGAAGTCGAACCGAGTATAGGTCAAGAGCTGGACGAATTAGATGTACCAGAGCAATTATTAAGAAGTGAGGAAGACATCCTTGGTGTTCTCTCGATTAAACTTCCTCGTGACCAGCCATCAAAAGGCTGATTCGTTTAAGAACCAATCAGAAGGCAGAGTAAAGAAATTGGCTTCGCCATCATTAGGGGCTGTCTTATCAGAAGCGGGAAACTGCCTCTGATTTCTACAGAACGTTTTAGCATGCGGATTTCCCGTACTATGTTTTTCAATCATTGATTCACGGCACAGCAATTGCTAGCAAGCTCGCCATGGATCATCAGAAGTATTTGAACAGAATATTTAAAGGAAAAAACCAAATGTCTGAGATTTTCAAGATGTGCTATGACAAAATTGTACCCAGTGACCTTCGCCGTCTCGTTCGCCCGGAATACTCGGATGGGAAGGCAAGAATGGCCTTGTTTATGGCAAAGAAGTGGCCAAACGGATCAACGCTTAAAGTACGGTTTATGGGTGGTACGCCCGAACAACACGACATTGTCAAGCAATTTGCTCCACGGTGGAGTGACCATGCCAATTTAAGGTTCGACTTTAATAACGCACCTGATGCGGAAATTCGCATCACTTTTCTTGACGATGGAGCGTGGTCATACATCGGCACCGACTCTCTCAATATTCCCTTGAATACAGCAACAATGAATTTTGGTTGGTTGGATGAAAGCGTTGTCCTCCATGAATTTGGACACGCGATTGGCCTGATCCACGAACACCAGAATCCGGTGGGCGGTATTCAATGGAATAGAGAAAATGTAATCCGTGATCTCTCCGGTCCGCCAAATAATTGGCCCCTTGAAACAATCGAGCACAATATATTCCGGAAGTACAATGTTAATCAGATGAATGCCACTGCGGTCGACAAGCTATCGATTATGATGTACACCATTCCCCAACATTGGACCTTGGATGATTTCCATACTGAATCTAACAATATTTTGTCAAAAATTGATAAAGATTTCATCGGTGCCTCAATAAATTATCCCAAGGACTCTCCGAAGGAACCTATTGAACTCACCATTGTTGAAATGAAAGCCGTAGAAGCCGAAATCGGACAGCCTGGAGAACAAGATCTCTATAAGTTTATCACGGTGGCAGCCGGTCGTTATACCATTGAAACCACAGGCCAGACAGATGTGACGATGTCACTTTATGGTCCTGACAGCCAGACTACTCTCATTGCCGAAGATGATGACAGTGGCACTGGCCGTAACGCAAAAATTGTCGTCGATCTGACAGTATCCGGCACTTATTATGTCCAAATTCGACATTATAATAGTGCGGGAGGTACCGGGTCATATAATATATGGGTGATTAAATAGCAGGCTCATTCCATTACTAATCAAAAAGTGACTCTCCATATATTTAATGGAGCTGTCTCGTAATATGTTCTAGACACCTGGCCCGCTAAGGAAGCGCTGAACAAACGAAAATACAGTGAGTGCTCTCTAAAGGAAATCCTCTTATTAGTTGTTGTATAAATACGCTCCAAGGTAAGTTATGGGATTGAAATCAACAGAGACAGATAATGCTTGATATCATTATTGATGAGCATGCAATACGGATTGGCCGCCACTTTGCTGTTGCCTTCCACCGGACCCTTCGTATTCCAGATGATGGGCGGATCTATCCACTGCCACCCGGCCTCGGTTTGCTCCCAATACTGAAGGTGGAGGATTACTTGGATAGCGCCCCGTCCTTATGGCGTGAGCAGGGAGGTGCCTTTATTCCCATGTACCAACGAGAGGCGCTGTGGCTCGGTTTCAACGCGGCGCCTTGGGAGCCCAATGCAGTTAAGATAGCTGTTGGTAGAATTAATGTGATTTCAGGAAAACCTGATAGTGGCAAGCTTCATGCCGATCCGCAAGATTATGTTATTTGCCCCGATCAGCTATGGCTAGATGGTATCAATACGGGACATGGTTCAATTCGTCAGTTCGTGGCCATGCCCCTGGGATTTGGTTACACGCTCGAAGCCACCCTTACCGACACAGAGAAATTCGGTGGTATTCAGATTACGGTCTTTGAACCGAAGCCGGGCAGATTCCCAAAGAAACCGTCCATCCAGTCCAAGCTGGGTACCGAGCAGCTCGCTACGCCGAAACCAAGCGCTGCGGCTACGCAACAGATGGGCCTGGGTGCCGGGGGTACGATGAAACAAAAAATCTATCCCGACCCGCATGGCCTCGACACCTGGGACCAAGACGTCTATGGTCGCGTAGTTATTCACATTGTTAACAGCGCTCAGTTTCTCGATATAACGGGAATCGAACCACCGCCGACGCCTATCGATGCCAAAACCTATACGGAACATCGGTTGCCCTGGTTTGACCTGTACGATGAAACTAAGGGAGATATCGCTCCCCCTGGAGAGCTGATCGAAGCAAAGACTATCACAACAAGGGATAGGGAATTGGGCGAGCCTAATGAAGGCGATACCTCGATCGATATACCTGAGTTCCAAATCAAGCAATTGCACAATGACGAGCCCGAAATGACTCACCGCCAGTCTTCCTCGTGCACCTCGACAAAACACTCACCTAAAAAAGGGTGAATTTGACATCCTCTTCCGCCTAAAGACAGGGGAGATTTCTGCTGCCTCTATCCCGGAATGGGGTAGATGGCTTCGGTGAATTCCTGTTGCTGACGACATGACTGCATCGTTCACTTGGCAGGCGAGCTGGGCATGTCCTGCCCTTAGAGCCTGCTCAAAGTCTCCAAGTTATGAGAAGATTGGGAGATGAAAAAAGATTATCCAAGTGATATCAAGCCGGAGCAATTCGAGGTTATCAGGCCTTTGCTGGAGAATGTCCGCAAAAGGACAGCGCCACGTCAAGTAGATCTGCACGAGGTATTCTGCGCGGTGCTGTACCTGCTGCGCACGGGCTGCCAGTGGCGCGTCCTGCCCGATGACTTTCCCAAGTGGTGCACAGTACATTCGTACTGGGCCGTCTAGAGTGAGCCCCGCGAAGGAGGTAGCCTGCTGGAGCAGGCATTAAAAAAATCAGGTTGGCGTGGCCCGCGAGAAACGGGGGCGCAACACCTGCAGCGCGTTCTTGATTGTGGACGCACAGAGCGTGAAGAACACGGACACGGCAGGCCAGAAGGGCTATGACGCGGGCAAGAAGGTTTCGGGCATCAAGCGCCACATCACGGTGGACACGCAAGGGCTACCGCACGCGGTGGCCGTAACCACAGCCGAGGTGACAGACCGAAAAGGAGTGTTACAGGCGCTGCGACGCTGTAAACCTAAGCTTCAGTGAGTGCAAAGCCTGCTGTGTGACAGCCGCTATGTGGGCCAGCCCTTTGCACAGGGTGTGCGCGAAATCCTGGGCGCGCATGTGCAAGTACAGATTGCCAAACGCAGCGAACTACACACCTTCAAGGTCATGCCCAAGCGATGGATCGTCGAGCGTAGTTTCGCCTGGCTGGAAAAGAATAGAAGACTGTGGAAAAACTGCGAGCGAATGATCAACACCAGCTTGCAGTTCATCCACTTGGCCTTCCTGACCCTTCCACTCGAAAGACTTTGAACAGACTCTTAGAAAGATTCTATTGAGGAGCCAGCATCGATGTTGAAAATGGCAGCCTGATTTTTTTATAGAAACACCTCACTTTTTTATCAAATAGCGCGTAAAACTTCGTCCTTCAGGGCGGAGATATAAGCGCACAGGCGAAGCCTGTTTAATGCGGTCTTTGCTGTTGTTCAATATATTGCTTAATAATCGAGAGTGGTGCTCCACCACAACTACCCGCAAAATAGCTTGGACTCCAAAGCATATTACCCCAAAGCTTATTTTTAATTTCGGGATAATTCTTTTTGCGAATAAGTCGGCTTGAAACGCCTTTCAAACTATTTACCAAGTTAGAAATAGCAATTTTTGGTGGATAGTTAACTAAAAGGTGAATATGATCATGCTCATCGTTAAATTCCACCAATTCTGCTTCAAAATCCAAACACACGTTTTTAAATATTTCTTCCAAATCAATTAATACCCTTCCGGAGAAAACATCTCTACGGTATTTTGTTACAAAGACCAAATGAACATGAAGATTAAAAACGCAATTTCTTCCTGTTATTACATCGTTATTAGCTTGCATAGACCAATTCCTTTTTGTATAATTATAACCATGAAGCAGATTATACGCAAAGCCTTTAAATTTCGACTCAATCCAAATTCTGACCAAGTACAGAAGATGGTTGAGTTTGCGGGTGCTAATCGGTTTGTTTGGAATAAAGCCTTAGCAATGAATCTGTTCAGATTAGAGCAGAAACAGCCATTGCTTTGGTACAACGAGTTGTCATTTTGGCTAAAGCTATGGAAATCCTCAGAAGATTATGGATTTCTAAAAACCGTTCATTCTCAACCGTTGCAACAAGCCTTAAAAAACTTAGAAAAAGCGTTCAAAGACGGTTTTGATAAAAAACAGCCTTTAAAACGGATTCCAAAATTCAAGAAAAAAGGTTTGAGTGACAGCTTTCGTTATCCACAAGGATTTAAGCTGGAGCAAGAGTCTAACAAAGTGTTCTTGCCTAAAATCGGTTGGGTGAAATATCGTAATTCACGCCAAGTCATTGGTGACGTTAAAAATATGACGATTTCCCGTAAAGGCGGTTATTGGTACGTGTCGATTCAGACTGAGTACGAGACCGAGCTAAAGCGTCATAGCTCAACCAGTATGATTGGTGTTGATATGGGCGTTACCCGCTTTGCAACCTTGTCAGACGGCTCATACGTAGAACCTTTAAACAGTTTCAGAAAGTTATCAAAGAAACTGGCTTTTGAACAGCGTAAGCTGTCTAAAAAAGTCCGTTTCTCTGCTAACTGGAAAAAGCAGAAACAAATCATTACCCGACTGCATGAGCGTATTGCCAATGCTCGTTTAGACTTCTTACACAAAACCTCAACCGAAATCAGCAAAAATCACGCAATGGTCGTAGTTGAGAATTTAAAGATAGGAAACATGTCTAAGAGTGCCAAGGGCAGTGTTGAAAAGCATGGTAAAAACGTCAAAGCGAAATCGGGTCTAAACAAATCCATTCTTGACCAAGGATGGGGAATGTTCGTTTCGTTTTTGGAGTATAAACAGGCTTGTTCAGGCGGGGATGTATTGAAGGTAAACCCTCAATACACCTCTCAAACCTGCCCTGGATGTCAACATGTTAGTCGTGACAATCGCAAAAGCCAAAGTGCTTTTGAATGTACAGAATGTGGATTTAAAGCCAATGCCGACTTGGTAGGTGCCTTGAATGTACTTGAGCGAGGACATCGCTTGTTAGCCTGTGGAGTTGAAACGTTAGTTTCGTCTAAGAAGCAGGAACCAGTAGGCAGTAGCAATACAAACCTACTCTTAACGGCTTAATAAGTCGCTAGGAATCCCCTTCGTTTAGGAAGGGGAGGATGTCAAGCTCTCCTAGATGCCGTCAGGTTCTCTAGGGGTTCTAACTTAATTCGCGTTGTTTACCCTGCTCCCCGGAGGGAGGGGGCGGCCATACCATCTTCGTCATTGACAATAACGAGCATCCATTGCATTATTTCAATTGTATAAATAGCCAAGCAACGTTCATTAAACTATTTTACAGCCATAATCTATAAAACATGCCAAATGGGAAAATGGTGGGCATGGTTAACCAGTCTCGTCTTGCTCGATAACTCAAGGAGAAAGCAATGGATTATCGTAAAAATAAGTTTTCACGTCGTGACGCTATAAAAATTGCGGCAATAGGTGCAGCTGTTGTGCCGCTTCTCGGTACAGGGCTATTACAGGCGGCAGACTCTTCGAAAGCTTCTAAATCAGAGATGCAATACCGCGACGAGCCAAATGGTAAACAGGAATGTAGCAACTGCATACAGTTCATCCCAGGCAAGACATCAAAAGACGACGGTGAATGTAAAGTGGTAGCGGGTAGCATTAGTCCGCAAGGTTGGTGTAACGCTTATGCTCCAAAATCATGACAGAGCAAAGGCAGATACCCAACGTAACTTTTAAAACCCGCGTACGTGATGAGTCGATAGGTGGTGATAATCCATTTCGCTGGCAGGACGTTACAACAGACGATATTTTTAAGAACAAGCGAGTTGTATTATTCGCGTTACCCGGCGCGTACACGCCGACGTGTACAACTGCTCATCTGCCTGGTTACGAGAAACACTATGATGATTTCAAAGCATTGGGTATTGATGAGGTGGTTTGCTTGTCCGTAAATGACGCATTTGTTATGTATCAATGGCGCAAACATCTTGGAGTCGAGAAAATATTTCTGCTACCCGATGGAAATGCAGAGTTCACTCGAAAGATGGGAATGCTTGTAGACAAATCGAACTTAGGTTTCAGTATGCGTTCATGGCGGTATTCCATGGTTGTTCAGAACAAGGAGATAGAAAAAATGTTCGTTGAACCCGGTTATGCAGACAATTGCCCCGATGATCCTTTTGAGATTTCTGGTGCCGACACTATACTGGAGTACCTAAGGTCTAAATGACCAAGCTATTATGGTACAGGAAAATCTGATCTGATAATTCGTACTCTCCATGCAGGTTAAAACAGTTTAACAAGAAGCTCAAAATCGGGCTCTGTTGCAAAAAAATAGCATTGATCAGAGCAAGTCTCTGATATGTTGTATTATTCGGTGTAAGAATAGAATTGTCTTTCAATAAGACGGATTTATCCTGTGAAGCCCTGCCTGTATTTCCAATTATCCATTTGCCCTTCCTTGAACATGCGCATGATTTCAAACCCCTTGATCATTGCATAGGCGGTCTTTAAGGATTTAAACCCACGCACTGGGTTTATCAGTTGCTTGAGTTTTCCGTGATCGGCTTCGACAATATTATTCAGGTATTTCACCTGCCGATGTATCGTATATTTTGGGCATTTTTCTTCTTCCTGCAATTCAGTAATAGCGGGGCCGAAAGTCGGTGCTTTGTCTGTATTGATCGTCTTTGGATGTGCCCATGGCTTTATGGGCTTGAATGCCTTGCCGAGGAACCGCTTAGCCGTTTTAGCACTGCGAGTAGACGACAAATAAAAATCAATTGTGTGGCCACACTTGTCGACAGTCCGGTATAAATACGCCCATTCTTCTTTAACTTTTACATAAGTCTCATCTACTCGCCAGCTGCGAGCAATCCCCGCCTTATAGTGCCATCGCAAGCGCCTCTCTATTTCTGGCGCATAATGCTGAACCCAGCGGTAAAGCGTTGTATGATCGACTTCAAACCCGCGTTCCAGCATCATTTCTTCTAATTCCCGATAGCTAATCCCGTATTTGCAGTACTACCGGACACACCCGAGAATCACACCACTATGGTGATGCCGCCATTTGAAATCCGACATTGCGATATATCCTTAAAAATTCAATAATGCACCAACTCGTTTATTTTTTGCAACAGAGCCTTAAATTTCATGAGAAAGGAAAGAGCTACAATTTTGCATACTTTAAAACTTTGATGTTGAAATTTCACTTTGGTTATTATTGAAGATACTTTCACAAAAACGTTTCTAGGTTTTTGTCTGGATTAGCCGCCTATTAGGGAGAAACATCATTAGTAATCATTTGACCCAGACTATGCTTGGTTAAATAATTTTGACGCTATGCACACTAGATCAAAAACTATGAAAAAGCCGGAAAATAGGAATCAAGTTTTATTTTGGTGCAGAACAAAACAGAGCTTGATTATTCAACTAATTTTAAGCATAACTGTAGTCGGGTGTGCTACGCCTCCTCATCAGCAGAGCTCATCAATCACAAACCAATCTCGCCTTGAGATGACTCCATTCCGTTCCAGTGTCTCTTTGTCCGAGAATATTAATTCACCATCAGCTCTTTCTCTGACTGAGCAGGGAAATAACAAAGCATTTCGCGAAGAAGGACCGCTTACTCTGGATACGCTGGTGAATCTCGCTAGGCAATACAATCCTACATTAACACAAGCCTGGTCTCATGTTGAAGCTGAACGTGCTAAAGCACTTCAGGCGGGATTATATCCCAATCCTGTTATTGGGTATTCTGCAGACCAAATTGGCGTAAAAGGTACAAGCGGGGAATTTCAAGGGGGATTTATTCGCCAGGAAATTATCACAGCAGGAAAGCTTGATCTGAGTCGTCAAAAATATTTAGCGCGCGCTTCCGCAGCGGAGTTCCAATCACTGGCACAGGAATATCGGGTAATAAATGGTATCGTCATTCAATTTTATCGTCTTGTAGGGTTTCAGGAGCGAGTCAAAATTCAACAGGAGCTTCTCAAAAGTTGGCAGGATTATTTTTTAACTGTGCAAGAAATGTTTAATGTTGGCCAGGCCAATGAAGCGGATATTCATCAAGCAAAAGTGCGACTTCAGCAACAACAGTTAAACGTACAAAGGACCGAGAATGAATTAGCGCTGGAAAAAGAACGCTTAATTACCATAGTAGGAACATCGCTCCCCTCAACGCAGGTTTCAGGAGATTTAACAGAAAGCGAAACCCCTCTGAAATTTGAAGAGGCACTGCAACGACTCTTACAAGAAAGTCCAGAGCTGGGCCTTGCTCGCGCCAATGTAAAATCCGATCAAATTACAGTTGAGCGGGAACGAGTGGAACCCATTCCCAATATAAATGTGCAACTGGCCAGTGGACGCAATAATGTAGCCGACGAAACAGTGTTTGGCGTACAAGCTTTCATCGAAATCCCTATATTTGATCGAAACCAAGGCACTCTTAAACAAGCATATGCCGATCTGGCAAGACAAGAGTCCGAAGTTAAACGTATGGAGCTTCTGTTACGCCGGAGCTTAGCTGAACAATTTCAGCAATATCTCACGGCACTTCAACATATTAATAGTTACCGGGAAATAATATTGCCAGAATCAGAACAACGCTACAAAACTCAATTGCAGAGCTATCAAGCTGCGCGTGAGACATGGCCTGCAGTACTGGAATCTCAACGCGAATTTTTTGCAAACCGGATGGAATATGTGGATCAATTGATTGTCTGGCGCACAAGTAGAGTCGCCATAGAAGGGCTATTGCTGACTGACGGTCTACAAGCGCCACAAAATGTGACGTCGCCCGGTCATATCGGTGCCATTCCGAAACCTAGATGAGGATGAAAAATCTGATATGGCGCCATTTTTTTAGCAATGAGGAGTCAGGATGAAAGACGATGTAACGCGACGACAAGTTTTACTTGCAGGTGCGGCTGCAGCTGTCGGGTCATTATCTCCCCGGCTGGGAAAAAGCGAAACACTTAACCAATCTCAGTCGCGCGAGAATTCTGTTAATGACAACAAAAATAAACCGCAGTCTGCTAATTCAGAATTCTCCGATTACTCACGATATCGGCCCAGTTTTGGTGGTCCGCCTGACTCCGATGAGTATCTTGGCAAGCTGGTTCCTGGCCTTCGAAAATCAGGTCTTGAGGCCGTTCCATTCGAGACCCCTGATCTTGATAAGCTACCTTGGAGAATGGTTAATGGTGCTAAAGAGTTTGAGCTTCGCTGCACGCCTGTTAAACGTGAGTTTCTTCCTGGCCAATACATGAATGTCTGGGGGTTTAATAACAGTATGCCAGGCCCTACGATAGAAGCCGTGCAAGGAGACCGTGTACGAATTGTGGTTCATAATGAACTGCCGGAACCGACTTCTTTGCATTGGCATGGACTGGAATTGCCGGTGGAATTCGATGGCGTTCCAGGTCTGACGCAACACCTTATTCCGCCCGGAAAAAGCAAAATTTACGAATATGATCTGCACCAGACCGGCACTTTTTTTTATCATAGCCACGTGGCCATGCAAGAAGCATTTGGCATGGTCGGTTTTTTTATTATTCATCCCCGCATCGCTTACGACCCGCCCGTTGATCGTGATTTCGGGTTGATCTTTCAAAACTTTTTTATTCCTCCCAATTCGAATACGGTGGATTCCATGCGCATGGACTGGAACTGGCATACTATTAACGGGCGCAGTGGCCCATATACCACGCCTTTGGTGTGCAAACACGGTGAACGGGTGCGCATACGATTAGTGAATTTTAGTCCGATGCAACATCACCCCATTCACATTCACGGCCATACGTTCTGGTTGACGGGTACGGAAGGCGGTAGAATCCCTACCAATGCATGGATTCCGAGAAATACAACTTTGACGGGAGTGGCAATGGCTCAAGATTTTGAATTTGTAGCTTTTAATCCTGGTGACTGGATTTTTCATTGCCATATGGTGCACCACATGATGAATCACATGGTGCCACAAATAGGGCCCCGCATTCGTGGAGAAGAGAGTATTTCACAATACCTGGACTCTCTTCCAAATCGTCCGTTAGCGGAATCGGTACTTGAGAAGCCTGCTTTTGAAGTGCCCGGCTACCCGCAGAAAATGAAAGCTATGCCCATGAGTCAAGCAGCGCTAAGAAAGATCAACGGAAAGCGGGAGACTCGAGGAATGAGAAAAGAATGGCATATGGGCGTAAAAGGATTAATGACCGTGCTTCGCGTATTGCCCGATGAACTATTTCATCGAGTCATGCATAGTGATGAAAACATTGTGCCGGGAGAAATCTTTGAAGCAATCGTTAAAGGAAAGTATCGTATGCATGATTCTTAGATGGCGTTAACAGAAACATTAAAAATGGATCAGATAATTAGATTTCTGTTTTCAGGGTAAATTCCAACAAAGGTACGTAATGCGTCATTCATAGTATGAATTTCGGCTCTGTTGCAAAAAATAATTTTTGATGAAAAGTGGCTTTAAAAGATATCTGAAAAACAATTGTTTAAAAAATAAAATACAACTGGTTTTATTTTTTGCAACAGAGCCGCCACCCTCCTCCTCTACAAGAAAAAACAACTTAGAACCAGAAATTAAAACCCGCCCTCTCCTCATTCAAACCCCCAAGAATGAAAAAACCCTTCCCTTCATTAACTGCCCTTCCATTGTGCTAGACATTGATCTATCCCTGTTCAAAAACGATCGTTTTCGGACAGGCTGCTTTTAGCTGTCCTAATAATAGCTTTTCTGGTTTTGTACACGTGTTAACATACGAACACCCATTTTGGACAGTTTATAGTCCGCTTCTATCAAAATTTAAGATTAGAACCTTAAGAGATTAAAAATGAGTCGTGTATTTGCCTATTGCCGTGTTTCAACTTTTGACCAAACAACCAAAAACCAAATCATTGAAATTAATGCCGCAGGATTCACCATTTCCTCAAATCGGATCATTGAAGAAAATATTAGCGGCTCAGTGGCCGCTAAACAGCGGCCTGGTTTTTGTAAATTAGTTGATCGTTTGGAATCGGGTGACATCCTGGTTGTAACAAAGCTTGATCGTCTGGGGCGTAATGCAATGGATGTGAGATCAACCGCAGAATTTCTTGAAAAAGAAAACGTACGATTGCACTGCTTAGCCCTTGGCGGTGTTGACTTAACCAGTGCGGCAGGAAAAATGACGATGGGCATCATCACAGCAGTGGCCGAGTTCGAACGCGATCTTTTGATCGAGCGAACGCAATCTGGTTTGAAACGGGCTAAAGAAGAAGGTGTGTCACTAGGAAGACCAAAAATACTCAATGGTGACAAGCTTGATGAATTGACTGCTCCCCTCCGTAAACGAAGGGGATTCCCAATTCAACGAATCCAACCCGGACGCACCTAAATGCAAACAGGACTTATAGATTCTCCAAGGGCTGACACCGCCAGTCCAGCGGCCAAAACATTACGCGCTGCGTTGATGTCTCGATCATGGATTGATCCGCATTCCGGACAAGTCCATTCACGCACATTCAAAGGCATCTTGTTTACGGTATGCCCACATCCCGAGCAGCGTTTGCTGCTTGGATACCATCGGTCAATACCTACAAGCTCTCGCCCGTACCACAGCGACTTGTATTCTAATTGCCGCACAAATTCACCCCATCCTGCATCGGAAATTGATTTTGCGAGGCAACGATTTTTCTTCATATTGCTAACAGCTAAAGACTCTACAGCTATCACTTGGTTTTCGTTCACTAGCCGTGTTGAGAGTTTATGTAGAAAGTCTTTACGAGCATCAGCAATTCCTGCATGTAGTCGCGCTACTTTCAGTCTGGCTTTTTGTCTATTGGCCGACCCTTTGCGCTTTTTAGATAGCTTGCGTTGCAGCTTAGCAAGCCTGGTTTCATTCTTTCGTAGCGTGTTAGGAGACGCAATCTTCTCGCCCGTAGAAAGAATAGCGAAGTGCGTTAATCCTAAGTCAATGCCGACTTTGCCGCTAACCCTTGGCTTTCGCGCAACAGAGTCGTCGCAAAACATAGAAACATGGTATCGACCCGCTGAGTCTTTAGAGACTGTTGCAATCGTTAGTTTTGTTGCCTTAGGAAGGGTGCGCGACCATCTGATATTCAGTGGATCTTTCATCTTCGCCAGTTTCAGAGACTTACCGTCCCACTTGAAGGCGCTGGACGTGTATTCAGCCGATTGCTTCTCATGCTTGCTTTTGAATGACGGGTATTTGGCTCGTTTGGCAAAGAAATTACCAAATGCCGTTTGCAGGTGGCGGAGAGATTGCTGCACAGGAACACTGGAAACTTTGTTCAGCCATTCAAATTCAGGCTCTTTTTTTAACTCGGTCAACAAAGAGGAGGTAGCATGATACCCGATTCTTTTTTTCTCGGTATACCAAGCACCAGAACGAACGCGCAACATGCGATTATAGACAAACCGAGCACACCCGAATGTTTGAGCCAGAATAGTTTCTTGCTCAAAAGTTGGGTAAAACCTGAATTTGTATGCGCGCTTAATTTCCATTAACACACTGTAACAGAAATAGGTGAAAAAACAGGCTTTAGTATCAGCGAAGCTGACTCCCTATCCATCCCCGGCCTTAAGACCGGGGTTTTCCGGAAGTTGAGATGATAAAAAATCAATTAGCCCAAAACCCTAATATTTCTCAAGCCGCACGAGATTTTAAAGTCAGCAGGCAAACAATTATGAGGATTAGAGATAGTTAGCGGAATTTTGGGTGGTTTGAGCTTAGCCTGTAAGTTCATAACAAGTGCAATAAACGCATTTCACGCCTTTATTAGCGAAGCAAATACATTATCTAGGTTTATTTTGGCAATGCTCACAAAATCCATGCAATTCCAATTGTTTTTTGCTCAACGTGAAGCCAGTACTCTGAATACCGCGCTCCAGCTCGGACATAATCTGCTTTTTGATGCCAATTTCTTTCACTGTATGACAGCGATCGCAAATCAGAAACTGTGGCATTTCATGCGGGTGATCGCAGGTAATATGAGCGCAAATCATGTACTGGCCGGATGTTTCAAGCTTGTGAACCAACTTTTCCTGAATCAGGAAATCCAGCATGCGATAGACCGACATGACCGGTAGTGCCTCATTAAACTGGTTTTTATATTTTTCGACAATTTCATAGGCAGAAAGAGGAATCGATGAGGTCAATAGCGCCGTAAGCACATTCTTTCGCTTGCTGGTTAATTTAGCCCCCGTCGAT
Source organism: Nitrosomonas cryotolerans ATCC 49181 (assembly GCF_900143275.1). NCBI lineage: Bacteria > Pseudomonadati > Pseudomonadota > Betaproteobacteria > Nitrosomonadales > Nitrosomonadaceae > Nitrosomonas > Nitrosomonas cryotolerans. The sequence goes on along the minus strand of NZ_FSRO01000001.1, from coordinate 1,418,529 downwards.
GCGCATGCTTCTTGCGATTTCTTAATGATCTGATCAATGTCAGCTGGCATTCTATTTAGCTTCCAATGGTATATAGTAAGTGTGTAAGAAAATTTTCTGTGTAATTATAAATAGTAATCTGCGTGTTTATAATAGATCTACACTTTAGTATGGATGTTTTCACTACACAATAACTAAAATTTAAGCAAAATCGAGAGTAAGCAGTAACCGTGTTTCATTGTCATTAAGAGATGGCGAGCGATGAATAACACCCAACCCATTACTTCCTTCCCATCCATTCCCCTTGAGCAAGGCAATATCCCCTTCACTTAAACGTTGAATAGTATCGTGTTCAGCAATTGATTCTTTGCTGGTTTCTAACGATGAACGATCTATTCCATCAATGTCTAGCCATTCTGTGCCTTTACCTGCATAAGTCGTCACCAAACGGCACGGCACTTTATCTGTATGAAAACGTGGACACATGGTTTTATTTAACACCAGCAACCGTAAGCCTACTTGATCAAGCTCGAAAAGACAGGAAAACATATCAATTGCCATTGCAACATCTTCGATAAAGCTAACGCGCATTGAATGCGCAGGCAATGATCCCATTAACACAGCAATCACGCTCTGAACACTGACCCGCCGCGTCAACTGGAAATCAACATGTTCTTGCTGTAAATACGCCACATACGTTCTAACGACAGGCGCAATAGCGCGTTTCAAAATGCACATATTGACCTGTGTATCATAGATCTGCGTCAGCACTTCAGGCGCATGACCGATAACAGAAGTACTTTGCGTAGGCGGCACTGGGTTCAATAAATAATTATTCGTTAGATATGTTTGCATATCAAACATCATCCCAAGCAGGAAAAGGATCTTCCAAGGTAGTCCAGTATTCCTTTCCAGCAAGCAGTTCTGCATCGGTCAACAAACATTCATCCAACCATTGACAGACTGCTTCTTGGTTAAGATTCTGGCCAATAAAAACCAATTCCTGCCGCTTATCCCCAAATGGTTCAATCCACTTCGCTGCAATAGATGCCAAATATTCTTTATCGGTAGGCCATTGTTTTTTTGGTACAGCTTTCCAAAACATACCGCTATAGCTGTAGCCTGCAATGCCACCAGCCTGATTCCACTGCCCTGCACAATCTGGCCGGGTCGCGAGCCAAAAATACCCTTTCGAGCGAAGTAATTTACCTGTCGGCCATTCATGGTGTAGAAAATCATAGAATTTCTGCGGGTGAAATGGTTTCCTTGCGGTGTAGACAAAGCTGCTGATTCCATATTCTTCCGTTTCCGGAATATGTTCTCCACGTAACTCCTTCAGCCAACCAGGTGCTTGCTGAGCTTGCTCAAAATTAAATTTTTGAGTATTCAATAGCTTGGATAAATCAACCTGACCATTCTTAATCGCTATGATTTCTGCCTGCGTATTGAGACAGCTTAAAATACCGTGCAACCGGGTTAGCTCCTGCTGCATGATCAAATCTATCTTGTTAATCAAAATGACATCGCTAAATTCAACTTGATCGGTCAATAGATCTGCAACGCTACGTTCATCGCCTTCTCCCAGGCTTTCCTCAGTTTCCTGAAGCATTCTTGCTTCTTCAAAATCTTTAAGGAAATTGACCGCATCAACTACAGTTACCATGGTATCCAATCGTGCAATATCTGATAAGCTGATGCCCTCCTCATCTGCAAAAGTGAATGTTTCTGCAATCGGTAGTGGCTCCGATATTCCGGTAGATTCAATCACCAGATAATCAAATTTTCCTTCGGCGGCAAGTTTGCGTACTTCAACCAGTAGATCCTCGCGCAAAGTACAGCAAATACAACCATTACTCATTTCAATCAGTTTTTCTTCGGAACGATTGAATGAAATTTCCTGCTCAATAATTGATGCATCGATATTGATCTCACTCATATCATTCACGATGACCGCAACTCGTTTTCCTTGCTGATTATTAAGAATGTGATTAAGTACAGTTGTTTTCCCCGCGCCTAGAAAACCGGACAACACAGTCACGGGTAAACGATCAACGAGCGTATTCTGAATCAGATTTGTTGGCATATAAATAGACCTAAAGCACTTAATATTTGATATGTTACATCATATCATTTTAAAAAAGCAATATTAAATGAGACCTTTGCAAAACTCCAATAGTTGAAAAATGAGCCCTTTATAATCAATAGCCAAAAACTTCTGGTGAGCGATTTTTCAAAAGTCTCGACCAATCTGACTACAATTCATGTTTTGCACCATTACCAGGAAGAGTCCTTGTTGCTGGATTAAGGGCTGATTTTTAGCCTATTAAATAGTTAATCAAGTTTGCAGAAAAATCCGGAAATAAACATACAGAACGGCTTTGATTCAAGAAGACTATTTGCCGATCAGAATCAATTTGCCCGTTTTAAGGTCACGATAAACTTGCCCAACTGATTCAAGCCCATCTGTGCCGCCCTGAGCTTCAGTAGGTAATTTGGGTAGCTCACTACCGGTTTTAATCACCTGGGTATTGGACTGGCCGGCCGTTTTCTGCGATGTTTGAAAGTGTTCTTCCAACTGACTGCTCATTGCTATCAAAGTGGCAATGAGTCCGCAGGCAAATACCAGCATCAAATCCAGTAAATTGGCCATCGGTCCAAGTGGCTCCTCATCACCTGAATTAAAACGGTCGTGTTGCCAGCGCCTAGCCATGAATGCCACCACAAGCATTTTGAGCCTCCATACAACGCAAGGCTTCATCGTACCAACGGCGTCGAACTCGGCCCAGCACAAATCCGATAATACCCACCAACAACCCCAGGACGGTCGTGTCAAAAGCTACACTCATGGCTGTTGTCAGAATGCTTAATTCGCCTGATCCCAAGGCAGCTAATCCAGGACCTAGCGGTATCAGAGTGCCCATTAATCCCAGCATGGGTGCGATCCGCGCCAGAAAATCACTGCGCTCGATACGATGCATGGCTAAGCGCTCTAGTCCGATCATATCGCCGCTGGACACCCAGGCAGGAATTGCTTTGAAACGTTCAGAAAATGCCATGCCAATTTCAACTATTGCAAGCGCTGAGAGCAATAATAATATCCAAATCACGGGCGTCAATAAATAACCAACCAGATTGTGCATAATGCCAATTGAACTTGAGCTAAACATCGAATTAGTCTCTCTTGCTTGTGATATTGGCTGCTGGCAATCTTGCCCCGCGTAACCAGCCAATCATTAATAATAAAATGAGCATTACTGATAAGGCATAAAGCAAAATATGATCAGGTGATGCGGTATCTTGCTCGGCATCATGCTCAGACTGTGAGTCCGCAGGTGTTTCAGTCGTATCGCCCTCCACCGTGATTTCAGTAATCATGATTGGCGTATCGACGACTTCTGGCGTCACTTTGGTTGCCTGCAATAAGGCTTGTAGCTGCGTATACTGATCTGTCGCGGTATACCCCTGCAACCATTGGTAAATTGGGTGATCTTGTGTGGTATGGCCACTGCCGGGCAGACCATGCGCCAGAACAAGAGCGACAAATTGTTCAGCAATCTGTTCGAGCGTTTGCTGATCAGCATCCCAGAAATCCTTTTGGGCCGCGACCAACATCAAAGCCAGCATATTAGTTTTTACATGTACGTTGTGGCCCTGTTGCAGAAATTGATCCAAACCCAGATTTAATTTGTCATCAATATAAACCTGCTTGACTTCATCCCAAACCCAGCTCTTAACCACACCAGGATTGGTGACCTGCCAGCCCCAAAGGTACTCAAGGAATTCGCTGCCCATGGTTCTGGCACCGGCATAACCTTCATCGATGAGCGGCTTGAGCCACTGGGGATTAAAAAAACGACCACGTAGTTCTGTTAATAATGCGGTTTGCAGCGGTTCGATTTTTAAATTATGGCTATCTGTATGTGACAGGATAAAATTATTGGGTACCTGGCCTGTCACTGTTTCCACAGCGAGACTCAATCCGCCCAGATAATCAAAAGAATCATTATTGTCGAGCAAACCATACAGGTTACTGGCACGCCCTAAATAGGTATTAGCAACCGTATCCAGGCGTTGGCGAAATAAATCTTGAGTCGCATCACCGTGTAAATCGATGCCATAGGCATGGCCCATACGATCAATATATGTTTTGGCTATTTGGCCCCTATCCTGCCAGGAACCCGAACGTTCAACCATACGATTAACACCCGCACCGTAGGAACCAGGCGGCGCACCAAACACGCGGTAAGTCGCTTCGCGCCCAGCTTGCGCGGGCTTAATTCCCGCATTTAAAGCAGCGCGGGCATCCGCAATCCAACGCGCGGCAACGCGGTTAATAACCAGTGGTTCGCGGCCGGGCTGAGCAATATGATCGAGTGGTGCCAGAGCGCTGTTTAATGCGTAGGTTAAAGCAGGATATTGTTCACGAATCAGATCGGAAGAAGCATCCAGCGCCATCAGTACGGCACGTTCTAACCAAACCAATTGTGCACCGTAGAGGTCACGAAATAATCCTGAGGTAGTAAACAAGGTATCACGCCGCAGACGAGGCGTTTTTTTGCCCTGCGGCCCGGTATCAATTAGATTGGTTAAATCAAGGCGCTCCAGCCCTTTAAAAATTCCCCTGCTATTCCATATTGGCCGCACACCGAGCATGTCAAAACCAAATGCAATCATGGCACCTTCGTCGCGCACCACATCAGATGCCCAAAGTACAATAGCATCCGCTTCCGCATCTTCCGCCTGATAAGTGCTTATGACAGTAGCAGCACGGGCTTTGGCCGCCAACTCAACACCGATCTGATAACCCAGCTGTGATGGAATCAGACTACCGTCCAATGCATAAAAATTACGCCCTGTTGGCAAAGCTTCGGGAGTTCGAATCGGGTCATTACCTTGACCAGCCAAGACATATTGACCGCCAAGCGCGGCCAATAATGCTTGTATTTCTGCTTTTGGCGATGCGCGTAACAATTGCGCCCAATCACTGCCCGCAGGTTTATTCTGGCTCATAGACCGCAGCATGGTTGCTACTGCATCACTAGACCAATCACGCCCAAAAACATGTAAACCTAATGGCATGAAATCTTCTTGCAGTATGGTCAAATAGTGCCCGACCTCATGCACCAATAATTCATCATCAATCTGATCAAATTCAGTAATACCGCGAACATCCAGCTCGTCGGACATGTTGGCAATCAATTCTTCCTTTAAATTTAACTCATCAATGACACGTTTGATATCACTGATGGCGCGCTGACGTATCGCTTCTGCATTAAAGGGCGCAGCTTCATAGCTTTCCACCAGCTGGCGTAGCGCCAATAAGCTGTCATACAGTTCAGTACTCTCAAGCGGCGGCGTTAGATGATCAATAATGACCGCTAAGCCGCGGCGCTTGGCTTGTATCCCTTCACCCACGCCATCTACAATGTAAGGATAAATACTGGGCAGATCACCTAATATGGCACTCGGATAGTCTTCCTCACTCATGCCAACGCGATGACGCGGTAAAAACTCATATGTGGAATGCCGCCCCAGGTGAATGACTGCATCCGCGCCGAAAGCCTGATTCAACCATTGATAAAACGCCATGTACTGATGCGGCGGTGGGAATGATAGGTTGGCATGCAGCAGCTCCTCATTGATCTCCCAGCCACGCGGTGGTTGGGGCCCCACAAAGATATTGCCAAACTGAATCCCGGGCAAAACAATCTTGCCGTCATGCACCATGACATAGCCGGGCGCATCACCCCAGCCACGAATGCCTTCTACACCTTGTGTAGTGATGGCATCAACCAGTTCCGCTGCATGATGCCAATCAATGTGATTAACATCATCATTGGCATAGACTGCATCCAGTTGATCAAGTAATTTCAATACGCGTTCACGCGCAGGGTGGTCTACGCCATCCAGTGCATGGTAAAGATTCTTGATAACACGCGCCATCAACCGCTGGCTAATGGTTTTATCTTCCAGTTGCACAGCCCGTTGCAATGTACTGTGTAGATATCCCAGCGGACCATGAACCATTTCCTGCTGTAGCGTTATAGGTAGCGTTGCAAACCATTGCTGATACTGCTGCTTATTCACCACCTGCACTCTGGTCGCCATATCGGCCAGTGCTTTTCCGTCTTCGGGCAGATTGACGCCATTCAGTTGCAATAAATCAAGCAATTCATCCGAGCTGGCAGGTAGCGTGCCCGTGTCATAACCTTCTGCCTGCAGCGCGGTTAGTATTTCAAATAAAGATTCGGGAACATTTAAGTTGTCTGCGCCAATATTATGGCGGCCCGGTGGATGGTTGTAATAGACAATCGCCAGTTTTTTATCCTTGTTGGCCTTGGTCTGCAGTGTCAGCCACCGATTGACCCGTTGCCCCAGCAGCTTGACTTGAGACGGAATGGTTTGTGATAAGGCAAGTTTCGCACCTGTCAGACGGTCGATGCTCGCATCACCCAAAGCAGCAACCACCATCGGCTGCGTAACGCCTTGTAATTCAGGCATAGCAACACGATAATGCACGGAGTCCCAACTGAGTCCTTCTTCCGATAACAACCAATCCGTCTCGGTATTACTGCTGAGTCGGATCGCCTTAATTACGGGCACATTCAAAGCCTCAAATTGTTCAGTGACCCGCTCACGACCTTCGCCACCACCGACAACAAAATTCTGCAATGATATTAACGCGCGAATGCGGCTGCTCTGATCAACCAGTGTTTGCATAGCAAGTACACTGGCCGTCCCCCAGCCAGCCAGTACCGACATGCACCCAGTTGATGCTTGTTCTAATAAACCACACAACTCATCCAGTAATTTTTTCTCACCAGGCCGATCACCCATTTCATAATCCAGCAGTACCACCCAGGATGATTTCTGCGAGAAATCGAATTGATCTAACCGATAAAACGCATCGCGATAATAGGCCCGGATAGGCGCCACCAGATGCGGCCTGCCTTTTGTTTCTGAATTGTTCTGCAAATGATTGAGATGAGCGAATAAACCCTGCATATTGGCACTGCTGCGCCCCAACCAAAACAAACGTGACAGCAACCAATCGTGTTGCTGAGGAAATTTTTCTAAGCGGGATTCGAGCCACTTATCAGCATCTTGATCAGGATCGGGGTTTTGCATAAGTGCCTCAATATCAGCACTAACCAGTAATTGTTTACCACGTATCTGTGAGGCGGTTACTAACTGACGATCACTATGTACAGCAACAAAATTATCAACCATATTTTGCTGCAAAGAACTGCTCAGCAATGTCGCTACATTACCAAATACACCGCCAGCAAATACCAGTTCAGCCGATTGCAATAACTGTCGTTGCTCACCAGGATCAAGATCAAGCCATTGCTCAGTAGTACGTACCTGTATCGTAATATTTGAATTCTGTTGCAGAAAAGTATGTGCACCACTGACAACATCAGGTGCATTCTGAGGTGAAACAATGGCGACAATAGTGGCTGCGTGAACAGGCACAACTACTATCAGAAAAAATAAGGCGCAAAGCAATCGTTTAGTCACAGGTAAGTTCCAAATGAGAAAAGAACAGAACTGAGAAACGGGGGGATTGAAGACAGAGAACTGGAATAACGCTGACAGATCGTTCATATGACAATCTGATTATCAATTAGCGTCAAGCGGAGAGCCTCTATGATTGCACCCCCCGGCAATCAGAAAATAATGTTTTTATGGCAGGTCTTCTGGCTCACGTATCGTCATTAAGTACCAACCTTCCCAAAATCTGTTTGACAGACTTCAGTGGTTATTCAGTATCACTGCGGTACTTAACTCCACGCATACAGTTGCGGGGACAGCTTCGTTTAAACGAATTCCCTATTATCTCGGCAAGAGACCATAGAAACTGCGGTTATTATACGTTTTTTAGACTACAAATGTGAAACGGCTGTTTACAACCGACTTTTAACCGCTCTATATAGCCTACTCATTTCTGACTAGCTCTACTATTTCTTACTTCTCTTTCTATTCAATCATTGCATTGCTGTCATAATCGCGATCTACCAGCAAATAATCCGCATCAGGTTCCTCGATCAAGGATCAGCCTGCGTTCAATCCGTTGTGGTACCTTGTATAATAGAAATGCTGACCGGCGTCCCTGCGATGTGAATGTGTCATATGAGATCCTTTCGTTTTTATAAGCGCCTCATATTTCTCGTTTCGTGACTATATTATTTAACAAATCTCATAGATGTAATCACTATTTAGTCATTGTTTACGCGGTATCCAGGCTACTATCTTAAAAAAACAGTAAATCTTTGCATCAAGGTGAAAATAATTGAATTACATGACAGCCCCATTGTATATAGCATAGCAAGACTTGATCCCCTATTTATTTCGGCCGAGCATTTTAATCACATTTTGAGTTTTTTATGAGCACTGACATTACTACATTAGAAGAAATGCACCAGAAGAAAATCTTTGAACCATTCATTAGATCTATAAGATTTCCTCTTTATAGAAACCTAACCGAAAATATAGAAATTAAATTCGACTTTCCCATCACGGCTATAACCGGCCAGAATGGCTGTCATAAAAGTTCCGTTTTAAGAGCTCTATTTGGCTGTCCTGAAGGCTATAGTATTAGTAACTTTTGGTTTTCAACTAATATAGATCCAATAGTAGAGCGCTCTAGATATATTTATAAGACTTATAACGAACACTATGATTGCAACGCTGAAATTATACAGTCTCGCATTACTAAGCCTAACAATCCTGATTACTGGGAAACGTCTAGACCATTAAAAGGTGACGGCATGAGTCCTTTACCAGAAGATAAAGATGAGGAAAGTTTTGCAGCTAAAGGGAGATCACAAACTAGATGGAAAAAAATCAATAAAAACATTGTGTTTATTGACTTCAGAAGTGAAATAAGTGCTTTTGACAAGGCTCTTTATCACGGGAATCTGTCGACAACCTTAAGTGGGAAATCAAAACAGTGCTTTATTAGATCTAAAAGCTCTTTATTAAAAAAAGTTATTGAAAATGATCTGGCAAGCTATAAGCCGTACAATGGTAAAAAAGAAAAAGTTCAAAACAATATCTTATTAAACTCTAATCAAATTAGCAAAGTGTGTGAAATACTTGGAAAAAATTATAGTGAAATAAGACTAGTAAATCATAAGCTTTTTAATAAGGATGGTGGATATTCAGCTATTATAAAAGTTGATGATTTGAACTATAGCGAGGCTTTTGCTGGCAGTGGAGAGTTTGCAGCGATAATGCTTGTTTACAAAGTAACGAGCTCCAATCCTAAATCACTTATAATTCTTGATGAACCTGAAGTGTCATTACACCCGGGTGCACAGGAACGAGTAATGAATTTTCTTTTTGAAATGGTAAAAGCTAACCATCATCAAGTGGTATTGGGAACACATAGTCCCTTTCTAATAGAAAAATTACCAGAAAATGCCATAAAGACTTTGTTTCTAAATCCAACTACCAATAAAGTCGACATAATTAATGAAACGCTAAAAAGCAATGCATTTCATTACCTTCAGGTAAATTCACATAAGAAATTAACATGCTATGTTGAGGATGAACTTGCAAAAGCTTTAGTAGATAAAGCGTTAGAATCTCTTGGTGAAGGGGTTGCTACTACTGGCATACTGATTGAATACTTACCTGGTGGAGTTAACTATTTACAGTCTGCTATAATCCCTCCAATCGTGTATATTGATAGAAAAGATGTTATTTTCCTTCTTGATGGCGATCAAGAACCGGGCTTCGTTCTTGAAAATGTTGATATAAATTTGCTTAATATATCCAAACTTGAATGTCATGTTGAAAAAATTTATAAGTCGACTCCTAAAACCCCCGTTGATAGCAACAAGAAAAGTGGTTTAAATGAAATTCAGAAAAGAGAAGCATACATAAAGCTACTGAATTTTGCCAAAAGTAGCATCGGCTACCTTCCAGAAAAAACTCCTGAAGAATTCATCTGGAAACATATGAAAAAGGACGATTTAACTGCAGAAATAGAGCATATTTCTCCTCATCCCCATAATTATAAAAAACTTTTTAGTCAGCTAACGGAAAAAACGCTCGGCCTCCCCTCATATAAAAGCGCAAAATCGCAGGATATTTTGATTGTGCAAAAGATAAAACTGACAACACTAGACCCAAAACTACTTGAGCCCATTTCAAACTGGATAAAAACACATTTAACGTGAGGATGTTATGAAAGTTAAGGTGTTCGACTTCTTTTCTGGCTGTGGTGGCACCAGTGTCGGCATGCAAGAAGCTGGCTTTGAAATAACATTTGCTGTGGACATCGATAAAGATGCAACTGATACATTCAAGAAAAACTTTCCAAATACAGTAGTTGTCACTAATGACATCAAGAAGATTCCAGAATCATTTCTAAAGGAACATATAGAACCAAAAGATTCAATCACACTGTTTTGTGGTTGCGCACCTTGCCAACCATTTTCTAGACAGAATAAACAAAAAAAAGATGATGACCCCAGGAGAGAATTACTGGCTGAATTCTCTAGATTTGTTAAGTTTTGGCTGCCCGATTTCGTAGTGATTGAAAATGTTCCTGGCTTACAGAAACTAAAAAATAATGAAAACGGTCCTTTTGCTAATTTCTTACAGCTGCTAGATAATCTTGGTTATAAATATGGCTATTCTATTTTACCTGCCGCTGCATATGGTGTACCTCAAATTAGAAATAGGCTTGTTTTAATTGCATCTATAAAAACAAAAGTTACCCTTCCTCCATTTACTCACGGGAAAGGCTCTGATACGCCATATTCTACTGTTAAAGATTGGATTGATAACTTGCCTCCTTTATCTGCAGGAGAAGTAGATAGTCACGACCCTGACCATCAAAGCGCTGCACTATCTGATGTTAATTTAGAGCGTATAAAATTGACTCTCGAAGGTGGTGATAGAAGGGACTGGCCTGATCATCTAAAGCTTGACTGTCATAACAACTATACAGGCCACAGTGATGTATACGGACGCTTAAGTTGGAGTAAACATGCCAGTGCGCTTACTACAAGATGTATAAGCTACTCTAATGGAAGATTCGGTCATCCTAATCAAGATAGAGCTATTTCAATCAGAGAAGCGGCTTGCTTACAAACATTTCCTCGCGACTATAAGTTTTGTGGCACACTCAACTCAAAAGCTAAGCAAATAGGAAATGCGGTCCCGCCATTAATGGCTCAAAAAATAGCTGAGCATATTATTTTTCTGTTGAAAGAAAATAAAAAATATCCGTAGCTTTCTAAATTCGCTGAGTGCGGGTTTTTCTATACCTATCATCCTAATGTTCCGAGTTATAGTCAAAATCTGGTGTATGGAAGATTAAGCAGCGTCCGTCCATACTTCGTCTGATATATCATGCCTGCGATGTGAATGTGTCATATGAGATGACTTGCATTTTTATAAGAGTTTCATATTAAGACCGCTGCATAACTGGTTATCTCGGACTGGGCAAGGTTTTTAAGTGTTTGATTCATCAATGCTGCAAGTAATCAGAAAAACTCAAAAACACAGTTATGCAGCGGTCTTATATTTTTCATTTCGTGACTAAGTTATTTAACAAATCTCGTAGATGTATGATGCACAGGATCATCCTGCCTTCAGATCATAATCACAGCCCCAGGTCGCTCCACATCGCATCGACTCGCTGCTGGATAGCTGTATCCATCGCAATGGGTCTGCCCCATTCACGTGTCGTTTCACCGGGCCATTTGTTGGTGGCATCCAGTCCCATCTTTCCACCCAGACCTGAGACAGGGCTTGCGAAGTCCAGATAATCAATCGGGGTATTTTCTACGATTAAAGTGTCACGAGCAGGATCAACGCGCGTTGTAATGGCCCAGATGACTTCTTTCCAGTCACGAATATCCACATCATCATCCGTCACAATGATGAATTTGGTATACATAAACTGGCGCAGAAAACTCCAGATTCCAAACATGACCCGTTTGGTATGACCGGCATATTGCTTTTTCATACTGACCACGGCCATGCGGTAGGAACAGCCTTCCGGTGGCAGATAAAAATCGGTGATTTCCGGAAATTGCTTTTGTAATAGCGGAACAAAAACTTCATTCAAAGCGACACCCAGAATAGCGGGTTCATCCGGTGGCTTGCCCGTATAGGTAGAGTGATAAATGGGATCACGCCGCATGGTTATGCGCTCAATGGTAAAGACGGGAAAAGTTTCCTGTTCATTATAGTAGCCGGTATGATCGCCATAAGGCCCTTCCAAAGCCGTTTCATCAGGATAAATCGCACCTTCCAATATCATTTCTGCACTGGCCGGCACTTGCAGGTCATTACCGATACACCGGATCACTTCAGTTTTAGAGCCACGCAATAATCCCGCAAATTGATATTCGCTTAAACTATCGGGTACAGGCGTTACGGCACCCAGTATGGTTGCGGGATCGGCACCCAATGCCACTGATATTGGATAAGGTTGACCCGGATTGGCCAAACAGAATTCACGAAAATCCAATGCCCCGCCACGATGCGCCAGCCAGCGCATAATCACTTTATTGGGCCCGATGACTTGCTGCCGGTAAATACCTAAATTTTGTCGCGTCTTATGCGGGCCCCGTGTGACCGTTAAGCCCCAGGTAATCAATGGCGCAATATCACCGGGCCAGCAAGTCTGAATGGGCAATCGACTCAGATCAACGTCTTTTCCTTCCCAGACCACTTCCTGGCAGGGGGCACGACTCAATTCTTTGGGAGTCATATTCAGCACCTGTTTGAGCACCGGAAACTTGTCCCAGGCATCTTTCAAACCCTTGGGTGGGTCCGGCTCCTTCAGATAAGCCAATAGTTTGCCGACTTCACGCAGGGCGGCTACCGATTCCTGCCCCATACCCATTGCAACCCGCTGGGGGGTGCCAAATAAGTTGCCCAATACGGGTATGCTGTGCCCTTTCGGCTTTTCGAATAAAATGGCAGGACCGCCCGCTTTTAAGATCCGATCACAGATTTCGGTCATCTCCAGGCAAGGATCAACCTCAGCGGTCACACGTTTAAGCTCACCTTGTTTTTCCAGTTGCGCGATAAAGTCACGCAGGTCTTTATATTTCATTTCAAATCCAACTATGTGATCAAATCAAGGGCAATACCGGCAAACACGACCGCTCCCACCCAGTTATTATGTAAAAATGCCCGGAAACACTGTTTAGCGTTTCGATTCCGAATCAGACTATATTGGAAAATAATCAGACACAACGCGACAGACAGCCCTGCATAGTAGGCGACACCCATCTCTATCAGTAATCCGACAATACCCATCATGCCCAGAAAAATGAAGTGGCACAGCATTACACCCCATACATCAAAACGCCCAAAAGTAATGGCTGAAGTCTTAATTCCGATTTTAAGATCATCAGCCTTATCTACCATGGCATACTCGGTATCATATGCAATCACCCAAAACAGGTTTGCAATCATCAGCAGCCAGACTGTTACCGGCAATGCATTCGTTTGTGCAGCAAACGCCATGGGAATACCAAAACTGAATGCAATCCCTAAATAAGCCTGTGGCATGGCAAGAAACCGCTTGGTAAAGGGATAGCTGGCGGCCAGAAATAAGGCACATACCGACAGCATTATTGTCAGCTGGTTTAATGGCAAAATAAGCAAAAACGCACAAAAACTCAGGCCGGCTGCCAGCAATAAGGCTTCCCGGGTCGTCACAGATCCGGTTGCAAAAGGCCGATTTTTAGTGCGCTCAACATGCAGGTCAATTTTTCTGTCAGCATAGTCATTGATGACACAACCGGCTGAACGCATCAGGATTGTACCCATGATGAATATCCCCAGAACGAGTCCATCCGGTAACCCGCCGGCCGCCAGCCATAATCCCCACAACATGGGCCACAAAAGCAGCAAAATACCAATGGGCTTATCCAGCCGCATCAGGCGCCCGTAGACTTTCAAACGATTCGTTGTGATCACAGTGTTAATTCCAGAATTGCAGGTAGATAGACTTCCGTAACCAAAATAGATTGTCCCTGTAAAGTAAACAATGAACGCCGTGCCCATAGATTAGATGGCCTGCTTTGTAATTTCGAGCAAGCACGCACGAAAAGAAAATGGCCGGCATTCAGCTTTTTAAATTCGAGTGGCGTACGCTTTATTCTGGGATTTGTAAACAATACCGTTCCGAGTGATCGGTTACCCAGTCCGCTGAGTCCTCGCCAGGCGCCCCGTAAATCTTTCCGGGCCACGACCGAATGCGCAAATATCACGGGCGTATCGCCACAATACAAATAAACTTCCCGCACCATGGCCAGTTCACCATAGCGTAGCCCCATGATAGTCCATTCATCCTTGTACACTTTCGCGAGTGACTGGAATACAGGTCTGACATGAAAATCATTGCAACGGGCTTGTATACGACGTGTCAGCGAACCACGGTCTTGTAACCAACTACGATTACGGCAAGAAATCGAGATCAACGCGGGATGCCATGCCGATGGCTGGAGAATATTCATCGTAACAAACAAAATGGGGGATTATAAAGCAGCAAAACAAAAAGCTGACGTCCACTTTCCTAAAAAAGTATCTTCTGATTCAAATTACCAGATAATGCAGGCGGTCACAATGACGCGCACCTGAATCCGGTCAGGGATGCGCCCAAATTACACGCGCAAATAAAAGTGCTTTTCTCCCAGCCAGCGCCGTATATGCTGCGAAGCAAACTGAGGAAAATGGCGGAGAATCTCTTCTGCGGCATTTTTAACCGTATTGAGCAATGCTTTTTCCTGTTCCAGATCGACAAAGCGCAGCATGGGTAAGCCACTCTGACGCGCACCCAGCAGCTCTCCCGGACCACGCAAACACAAATCCTGGCGGGCAATCTCAAAACCATCCGAGTGTTCAAAAATAATTTTGAGTCGCAGGCGCGCCATTTCTGATAATGGTTTCTGATACAGCAAAATACAAATACCAGCGTCTACTCCACGTCCGATACGCCCGCGCAACTGATGTAGCTGTGACAGCCCCATCCGCTCCGCATGCTCAATGACCATCAGGGAAGCGTTGGGAATATCCACGCCCACTTCAATGACGCTCGTGGCAATCAATAACTGAATCTCACCCTGTTTGAAACGAGCCATGACCTCGGATTTTTCCTGCATCGTCAACCGTCCATGTATCAGACCTGTTTTCAACTCCGGGAAGATCAGATTCAGGCGTTCAAAAGTTTCCAGGACCGTTTTCAGTTGCAGTGTTTCAGATTCTTCAATCAGCGGACAGACCCAATAAGCTTGCCTGCCCTCACGGCAAGCGGCTCGTATGCGCATAATGATTTCATCCCGACGATTCTCAGCAATCAGTTTGGTTATCACAGGACGCCTTCCCGGCGGCAACTCATCGATCACCGATAGATCGAGATCCGCATAATAGCTCATAGAAAGTGTACGCGGGATGGGTGTGGCGCTCATCATCAATTGATGCGGTAGAAAATCGGCTTTGGCACCCTTGCCACGTAACGCCAGACGCTGATGGACACCAAAACGATGCTGCTCATCCATAATAACCAGCCCCAATCGGTTAAATACGACCGTTTCCTGAAATAAGGCGTGCGTCCCGATCGCAAGCATGGCTTCTCCTGTCGCAATCGCAGTCAGTGCCGCATGGCGTTGTTTCTTCTTCTGACTACTGGCCAGCCAGACCACCGTCACACCCAAAGGCACAAACCAGCCGGATAATTTCTGAAAGTGTTGTTCGGCAAGAACCTCGGTAGGTGCCATCAACGCGACCTGGTATTCATTTTCTATCGCCTGTAATGCAGCCAGCGCAGCCACGGCAATCTTGCCACTCCCCACATCACCCTGCAACAAACGCTGCATGGGATGGGGTGTTGCCAAATCGCGACTGATCTCAGAAACGGTTCTTTTTTGCGCACAAGTCAGCTCATAGCCAAGCAGATCTAATAATGCCCGGGTCAGTCTGTTCTGTTTTAACAATAACGGGGCATGGCCGCGCCGGCGCTGATGATAATGCAAGCGCATGGATAATTGTTGCGCCAGTAATTCATCAAATTTAATTCGATACCAGGCCGGATGTCTACGTGTCTGCAATAAATGAACCGACGCATCTGGCGGAGGATGGTGTAGCAACAGAACGCTCTCTTTAAAACCGGTTAACCGGTAATGTTTGAGAATCTCATCGGGTAACGTTTCAGAAAGGTGATTTTCGTGGGTGGGGCAACTCAACGCTTGCCTGATTAACTTGCTGAGCGTTTTCCGGGAAACCCCGGTTATCACTGAGCAAACCGGTGTCAGCGTGTTCGCGAGCGGATCGCCTTTCTGGACGATACGGCATTTTGGATGAATCATTTCGATACCCCGGAAACCGGTGCGTATTTTTCCCAATAGCCGTACCCGTGTTCCTATGGCGTAAGCTTTAATCTGACTGCTGTAAAAATTCAGGAATCGAATAAAAAGCATTCCGCTACTATCTTTTACCTGACACACCCATTGTCGCCGGGGTTGCGACACTATTTCGCTAGACACAATCACGCCTTCAACCTGAACCACCTCACCTTCAGACACATCCTTGATCGTACAAAGGTGCGTCTCATCTTCATAACGTATCGGAAAATGAAGAATGAGATCCGATGCATTGTCGATCCCCAGTCGAGAGTATTTTCCCCGCACAGACTGATTACCGGGTTTTATGACGGCCGACGCGATTAAACCGACCCGTTGATCCTGTTTATTCCCCCGCACCCACACTAACCATGGATGACCATGACCGCATCCATTTCAACCAGGGCGTCGCGCGGCAATGCTTTCACACCCACTGCTGCACGCGCTGGATAAGGCTCAACGAAATAACCGGCCATAATCTCGTTTAATCTGGCAAAATCTTCGAGATCGGTTAAATAAATATTTAATTTAACGATATCACTCAGGCTGCCCCCGCTTGCAGCCGCCACTGCTCTCAAATTCAGAAACACTTGCTGAATCTGTGCGTCAATGCCATCGACCATTTGCATGGTAACCGCATCCAGTCCAATTTGACCCGAAAGATAAACAGTCTCTCCCCCACTCACACGCACTGCTTGAGAATAAGTCCCGATAGCTTCGGGGGCATCTTTAGTTTGAATAATTTGTTTTGTCATTTCATTTCCTGAAATCGTAAAAAGAATGTTTCCCCATTTTAGTCTTATTTCAAATACCAATCTATTATCAGACTTATCAGTAACTATTTAATTTACTGTAAAATAATGAAATGTTATTCACCAACAATGTATTTTTATCCATAAACCCTGCATATTCAAGGATTAACACGATTTATCAGTGATTTAAATACAATACAATTATTCAAAAAGCAGCACAAATTCGGCCTTACAATCATTCCTGTTACGCCATGATGCAGCAGATTCTGGTCTATTTCAGTAAAGCTAACTCTTAAACTGTGCTCATTTTCATCATTACTCAGTCAGGCAATATTGACCTCATTCTTCTAAAGTTTTTTTCTAATCAATGCAAAAACTAGTTATCCAGGGTGGCTCACCTCTTCGCGGTGAAATCAATATCTCCGGTGCAAAAAATGCGGCGCTGCCTGTCCTGTGTGCCGCTTTACTCACCAGCGATACATTAAGAATTGAAAACGTTCCCTATCTCAAGGATGTGACAACCATGTTGATACTACTTGAACAAATGGGGATCTCTGTTTTAAATAGCAGTGAATCCGAAATAGAGTTAACCGCCGCACAGCTTTCCAGTCTTGTCGCGCCTTACGAGATGGTTAAAACAATGCGAGCAGCCATTTTAGTTCTGGGGCCCATGCTTGCACGTGCGGGAGAAGCCACTATTTCCCTGCCCGGTGGCTGTGCCATTGGTCTACGACCTGTTGATCAACATATCAAAGGCTTACGGGCAATGGGCGCAGAAATCAAGATTGAACATGGCTATATTCACGCCCTGGCAAATCAGCTGCAGGGTGCACATATTGTGATGGATATTATTACGGTCACCGGCACTGAAAATCTCATGATGGCCGCAACACTGGCCTCAGGCACAACTATTCTCGAGAATGCTGCACGAGAGCCAGAAGTCATTGATCTGGCCAATTGTTTAATTGCAATGGGTGCAAAAATTCAGGGCGCGGGCAGCGATACTATTACCATTGAAGGAGTCAAGACCCTACACGGCACAACCCATCGTGTGATGCCAGACCGTATTGAAACCGGCACCTTTCTAACCGCAGCGGCTGCCAACAGAGGTGACATTCATCTGAAAGAAACACGGCGTGATTTACTGGATGCCGTACTCGATAAACTGACCGAAGCGGGCGCAACCATTAAATCAGGGGAAAACTGGATCAGTTTAAAAATGGACACAACCCCCCGATCAGTGAATCTGCGGACTGCACCCTATCCAGCCTTTCCAACCGATATGCAGGCACAATTCATGGCTATGAATTGTATTGCTGACGGCACCGCTATCATGACTGAAACCATATTTGAGAATCGCTTCATGCATGTACAGGAATTAAAGCGCATGAATGCCAATATCAAGGTAGAAGGTAATACCGCCATCGTGAAAGGCAATTTAAAACTGGAAGGCACTAACGTTATGGCAACAGATCTGCGTGCATCCGCCAGTTTAGTTATTGCTGGATTGGCTGCTCAGGGTGAAACAATCATAGACCGCATTTACCACCTTGATCGTGGATATGCATGCATTGAAGAAAAATTATCACATTTAGGCGCAAAAATCAGTCGTATCAACTAAAAAAACCCCTGGAAATATCCAGGGGTTTTTTCGGTAACATCATCTGACAAGGTTTGTATTTTAACTTCAGCTAACCTCTATCATCAATTGATATTAATTTTTCAGCACTGCCTGATTGTAGCTCACTACAATGGTACCCAAACGGGTATTCAGTCCCATGACCGGAACAACCAGTAATTTTTTGCCGTTAACATTAGACTTCACAGTAATGCGCTGCTGATTTAAAACTTCGGCGGGATAGAGCTCAGAGCCAGCCGCTTCTTCAAGCCGCTTATCCGTTGAAATCAGCAATTGACCATCATCACCAATGAGTACGACTTTTTCAGTATCCTTGAGCTTAACAACTTCATTTAGATATTGGCTAATCTGATCAAGATTGTTACGAATCAGCTCACCACGTACTGCCCAGGATAAAACCAACCCAAAGCGCTCTTCTTCTTTATTATATTCTTTATCGGCATGCTCAAGAGCTTGCTGGGTTATCGTAGCCCGTTCATTTTCAAGCTTGTTAGCCAGTTCCGACTCGAGTTTACTGACCGCAATTTGTTTCCAGGAGAAAATAATGATTATCAATGCCAGAAATACCAAACCGTACCAAATGGGTAATTTCATCTGTGGCAATTTGGCAAGCGGCTCAAACTTGTCGCTCAATATGGAATAAAGTGTGGCAACCTTTGATTGTCCGGCCTGTTCATTCTTTGATTGTCCGGCCTGTTCATTTTCGTTTTGCTTGTTCTGATCCGTCATAGATAACTCCTTGTATATGTGCCAGGGGAAAAGGTTCCAATTATCCACTAATCCGTATAGAAGGGAAAGAAGTGGACGCTAAAATTTGATGCCACGTATTTTTTTCCCGGAAAAATAAAATTCAAAGGCAATCTGGTCATCCTGATGGTAAAAAATATTGCAAAATAAATGTATCCGTATTTTGTTTTATACTTGTACTTAGTAAAGAACAGCCTACAAGCCAGTAAAAAAGTAAATCACACCAGATTAATTCGGAATTTTAACCCTCCGCCGGACTGAAACAATCACAACATGCAAGGCGGGGGGAAAAAGCAAAGATTTCCTAATCCGGCCAGTGAATCTTTGGATGTGTTGTGGCGCACTATGTGATAGAAATGCGGGCAATTCGGCCAAGCACTCTTCCTGTGATAAAAAACAAATCGACCTTGTGGCTGGCAGCCTCCTGGCACAGAATGATAACCCCTACTAATGGAGAAAAACACAGCTGTGAAAAACAATCAAAAAAACTGGTCTGGACGATTCAATGAACCCGTCTCAGAGTTGGTACAACGCTATACCGCATCGGTGGACTTCGATCAGAGATTAGCCGCATATGATATCCAAGGATCGCGGGCGCATGCACAAATGCTCTCAGCTCAGGGAATTATCAGTACTCAGGATTTAGCCGCCATTGAGCAGGGTCTGGATCAGATTCACCATGAAATCCGTGTCGGAAAATTTATTTGGCGACAGGAATTAGAAGATGTACACCTTAACATCGAAAAACGCCTGACCGATTTAGTCGGTGACGCAGGTAAACGGTTACATACGGCACGTTCACGCAATGATCAGGTGGCCACAGACATACGATTATATCTGCGCACATCGATAGATGAAATTATCAGTCTCATTAGACTAATGCAAAGGGCCTTATTAGATCTTGCTGAAAAACATACTGATACAGTCATGCCAGGTTTCACACATTTGCAGGTAGCGCAGCCTGTCTCCTTAGGCCATCATCTCATGGCCTACTTCGAAATGCTCAAACGCGATATTGGCCGGTTATCTGACTGTAGAAAACGGGTCAATCAACTGCCATTGGGGGCGGCTGCATTAGCCGGAAGCAGTTACCCCATTGATCGCGAACAAGTTGCACGGCAGCTTGATTTCGAAGGTATCTGCGAAAACTCGCTCGATGCGGTCTCGGACCGGGATTTTGCTATCGAGTTCTGTGCCTGCGCAACCCTGATCATGACACACTTATCACGTTTATCTGAAGAACTCATCTTGTGGATGACACCCGCATTCAGCTTTATCACACTCGCGGATCGGTTCTGTACAGGTTCATCCATCATGCCGCAGAAGAAAAATCCGGATGTGCCTGAGTTGGTCCGTGGTAAAACCGGACGTATTAATGGCCACCTGGTTGCGCTGCTCACATTAATGAAAGCCCAGCCGCTGGCTTACAATAAAGATAATCAGGAGGATAAAGAGCCCTTATTTGACACGGTCGATACGCTGGTTGATACATTACGGATTTATACAGACATGTTGGCAGGTATCCAGGTTAATCAACACGCAATGCGTGCCTCGGCAACACGTGGCTATGCAACTGCTACAGATTTGGCGGATTATCTGACCAAAAAGGGTTTACCATTTCGTGATGCACATGAAGTCGTTGCAAAAACGGTTCAGTATGCGGAAAGAAAAGGCTGCGATTTGAGCGAATTGGATTTATCAGAATTACAAACATTTTCACCACAAGTTGAGGCGGATATCTTTGCGATACTCACACTGGACGGCTCAATGAAAAGCCGTGCGCATGTGGGTGGCACCGCTCCACAACAAGTACAGGCAGCAATCAAGCGTGCCAGAAAGTGGTTATCCTGAAAGCAGACAATCAATTGATCAGGTTCTATTTATAGCCATCCTCATCTTCTTATATGATTTACTGTATACTTCAGAAACTCCAACAACAGCATTGGCGGCGCCTTATTTTCCATATCCAGGATGGATCCATACCTTTATTTCCCTGTCACTATCAGGATAATAGAATATGATCGCATGGCCTGAGATTGCCGCGCAAATTTCAACTGCAACACAGCGTCCCTTCACTGCAAAAGCAATTTCTGTCATTAAAGGCGGGTGCATTAATGAAGCCTACCGTGTTGCAGATGATAACCAGCGCTTCTTTATCAAGCTTAATACATCGGATAGCCTACCCATGTTTGAGGCGGAAGCCGCTGGACTCATGGAGATCCATCATTCCCATACATTACGCGTACCGCTACCCATATGCTGGGGAAGGAATGAATGCCATGCATGGCTAGTACTCGAATACCTGGAGATCCGCAGCCATACGCAGGGCAATGCAAAAGATCTGGGTGCAAGACTCGCCGCAATGCACCACACTGGCTCAACCCAATTTGGCTGGGTACGCAATAATACCATTGGCAACACGCCTCAGATTAATACGCCTTCTTTGGATTGGCCACAATTCTGGCGCACACACCGATTGGGTTTTCAATTGGACCTTGCCAGAACGAATGGTTACACGGGGAAATTACAAGCACTGGGCGGACAACTGATAGCTGAGCTCGATGCTTTTTTTGTGGGTACATCACCAACACCATCATTACTACATGGTGACTTATGGAGCGGCAATTATTCTTTTGATCTATCAGGACAACCGGTACTGTTTGATCCGGCCGTATATTATGGTGATCGCGAAGCAGATATCGCCATGACTGAACTTTTTGGTGGCTTCCCTGCCAATTTTTATGCTGCTTATCGACATGCTTACCCGCTTGATTCCGGGTATAATATACGTAAAATAATCTATAATCTCTATCATATTTTGAATCATTTGAATTTATTTGGTCGCAGTTATCTTAACCAGGCTGAACAAATGATGCATAAATTGCTTGCTGAAATTCGCTAATAACCACGGGATAACTAAATCGAATTCCATGTTTTATAAACACCCGCTAATCTGTTTCATCCAACCATTTGAATTACTGTAATTGCTCATGACCAAATATGTCTTTGTGACTGGTGGCGTTGTCTCTTCATTGGGAAAAGGTATTGCTGCTGCCTCCCTGGCGGCGCTCCTCGAAACCCGTGGGATTAAAGTCACTATGCTCAAGCTGGATCCTTATATTAATGTAGACCCAGGTACCATGAGTCCATTCCAGCATGGTGAGGTATTTGTTACTGAAGATGGGGCAGAAACCGATCTCGATCTGGGCCATTACGAACGCTTCATCAGCACCAAAATGACCCGGCGTAACAATTTTACTACAGGTCAGATTTATGACAGCGTCATACGAAAGGAAAGACGCGGAGATTATCTTGGCGGAACAGTACAGGTTATTCCTCATATCACCGATGAAATCAAGCGACATATTGAAGTGGGCGCTGGCAATGCACAGGTAGCCATCGTTGAAATCGGCGGTACCGTAGGCGATATTGAGTCTCTCCCATTTCTGGAAGCCATTCGACAGATGGCAATCCAGCGTGCGCGCAATGATACCTGCTTCATTCATCTGACGCTATTACCTTATGTTGGCTCAGCCGGCGAGCTAAAGACCAAGCCAACACAGCATTCTGTCAAAGAACTCCGTGAAATCGGCATACAGCCGGATGTATTGTTATGTCGTTCTGATCGCGCATTACCCATGGATGAGCGCCGCAAAATTGCCTTGTTCACTAATGTACGTGAAGAAGCCGTGATTTCTGCAATTGATGTCGACAGTATTTACAAAATACCCGCGCTTTTGCATGAACAAATGCTGGATGAAATTATCTGCCACAAGCTAAATATTCTTGCAAAACCGGCAGTCTTAAGTATCTGGAAGAAATTAGTGGATGCCCTGGAGCATCCCAAATATACCGTAACAATTGCGCTTGTCGGCAAATATGTTGACTTGACTGAATCATACAAGTCATTATCTGAAGCCCTCATCCATGCAGGTATTCATACCTGCAGCAAGATTAATATCAGCTATGTAGATTCCGAAAGTATCGAAAAGCAGGGAACTGATTGCCTTGCCGGTGCAGATGCGATACTGGTACCCGGTGGTTTTGGTAAGCGGGGCGTTGAAGGCAAGATTATGGCCATTCATTATGCGCGCACAAATGGTATTCCCTATCTTGGTATTTGCCTCGGTATGCAACTGGCAGTCGTTGAATATGCCCGTAACAAGGCAGAAATGGAGGGCGCGCACAGCACTGAATTCAACCCCGACACCCCTTATCCTGTTATTGGCCTTATTACTGAATGGCGAACGCGCGAAGGTCGTATAGAAGTACGCAATGAAAAATCCGATATCGGTGGCAGCATGCGCTTAGGGGGACAGGAGTGTTTGTTGAAGCAAGACTCACTGGCATGGAAAGTTTATGCTGCCGATAAGATTACTGAGCGACACCGTCACCGTTATGAAGTGAATACCACCTACCTGCCCGAATTGGAAGAAGCCGGGTTACGTGTCAGTGGCTTATCCATGGAAGAAGGCCTGTGTGAAGTCATTGAATTATCGGAAAACGAACATCCGTGGTTTCTTGGCTGCCAGTTTCATCCTGAATTCACCTCCACACCGAAAGCCGGCCACTTGCTGTTTAAATCTTTTATCAAGGCAGCCATCCATTTTTCAAATTATCGTGTTATATCTGGAGAAAACAAAAAAACCTAACAAAAAAACATCACGTAAGTATTGATCTTACACACAGAGCATCCTCGTTTCGGATTGGATTGAATGCACTCAGGTTTGATCATAAACATTGATAAACAGGCTGAGTAACATAACTGCATTTCAAGCC
Organism: Nitrosomonas cryotolerans ATCC 49181; assembly: GCF_900143275.1. Taxonomy (NCBI): domain Bacteria; kingdom Pseudomonadati; phylum Pseudomonadota; class Betaproteobacteria; order Nitrosomonadales; family Nitrosomonadaceae; genus Nitrosomonas; species Nitrosomonas cryotolerans. Next base: position 1,394,257 of record NZ_FSRO01000001.1, on the reverse strand, counting down.
GGCCTTCTTAGAAATATCGTTAACTAACAAATCATACAGGGAAAATGTAGCATGAGTGCAATAGTAGATGTCGTCGCCCGTGAGATCCTCGATTCTCGTGGTAATCCAACCGTGGAAGCAGATGTACTGCTTGAATCAGGTGTGTTGGGTCGCGCAGCTGTTCCATCTGGAGCATCTGTTGGTACCAGAGAAGCCGTTGAACTGAGAGATGGGGATAAACAGCGCTATTCCGGAAAGGGCGTACTCAAGGCTGTAGAAAATGTTAACACTGAAATTTCTGAAACCTTAATGGGATTAGATGCGATAGAACAAAATGCGATTGATCAAACGCTCATTGATCTTGATGGCAGCGAAAACAAATCAAGATTGGGAGCCAACGCAATTCTGGCGGTCTCACTCGCAGTAGCCAAAGCAGCTGCGGAAGAAAGTAATTTGCCATTATATCGTTATCTCGGTGGCGCCGGACCTCTCACCATGCCCGTACCCATGATGAATCTGATCAATGGAGGCGCGCACGCCAATAATAATATCAGCATGCAGGAGTTCATGATTATCCCTTTAGGGATACAGAGTTTTCGGGAAGCCGTTCGCTGTGGCGCAGAAGTATTCAGCACACTCAAAAAATTACTCAATGACAAAAACATGCCCACTACAGTTGGCGATGAAGGTGGATTTGCTCCTAATCTTGCCAGTAATGAAGCGGCGTTACAACTCATAGTACAAGCCATTGATGAGGCCGGCTATCAGCCTGGTTCAGATGTCGCTATTGGTATTGATTGTGCCAGTTCAGAATTTTTTGAAGATGGAAAATATCATCTGGCATCTGAAAACCTGCACTTAACGTCAACCCAATTCACCGACTATCTGGCCACCTGGGTGGATAAGTATCCTATTATCAGTATTGAAGATGGTATGAGCGAGCACGACTGGGACGGCTGGGCAAAGTTAACCAGCCGACTTGGCAAATCAGTTCAACTGGTAGGCGACGATATATTTGTAACCAATTCAAAAATCCTGCAAGAAGGTATTACGCAAGGTGTGGCCAATTCCATACTGATCAAGGTCAACCAGATTGGAACACTCACCGAGACTCTGGCTGCTATCGAAATGGCAAAATGTGCGGGTTATACCGCAGTGATATCGCATCGCTCCGGTGAAACCGAAGATACAACGATCGCTGATATCGCCGTAGCAACCAATGCATTACAAATAAAAACCGGGTCACTTTCGCGTTCCGATCGACTGGCTAAATACAACCAATTGCTCCGTATTGAAGCAGAACTGGGCAATACCGTAAACTATGCCGGACGGAGAGCTTATTATCAATTAAGATAATGAAATCTCTGACTTTCATACTCATTTCCCTGATTGTCTTGTTACAGCATCCGTTGTGGCTTGGCAAGGGAAATTGGTTGAAAGTGCAAGAAATGGATCGGGAAGTAATTGCAGCACGTCAAGTCAATCTTGAACTCAGAAACCGAAATGTGATCCTTGAAGCAGAGGTCAACGATCTCAAACAGGGTTATGATGCAATTGAAGAGCGTGCTCGCAGTGAACTAGGCATGATCAAACAGGATGAAATTCTGTTTCAGATTCTGGAAAGTAGCAATTAACATCCTCCCCCGCCTAAAGACAGGAGATTCCTGCTACATCTAACCCGAAATGGGGTAGATGACTTCGGTAAGTTCCTGTTGCTGACGACATGACTGCATCGTTTACCTGGCAGGCAAGCTGGGCATGTCTTGCCCTTAGAATATTCATGGCCGCGGTGAGGTCTGCATTCGTAGGAGAAATCCGTCTAACTGAAAGACAATTCAATATTTACACCGCATAATCAGCTATATCAGGGACTTGACTCTGGTCAGTACAATTTTTTGCACCAGCGTCTTATTATTGTTTAAAGTTCATTTCATTTTAAAAAAACGATTTCCAAAATCTTCTCCAAAACGAACACAATAAACTCACAACCAGGATCCGGTTTTCCGATGCAACGATCTTCCGCGTAACGAGATCTTCCTTTTTTCGCCGTGAGTTGCTGAACAGCCAGCGCCCTCTCCTTTGCAACTCTGATGAGGATTTCAAGGATCTCCTTGTTATTGTTGCTGCCGCTGCTGTTTTGTACAGAAACCGTGGAAGACGAAGACAATTGCCCACTTCGAATCAGACTGCGCAGCGGACTCAAAACATCGACCAGCGTGCGATCTCCTTCTTGCGCTCCTCCGATTTCTTGAACTGCATCGACACCAGCAGCAAGTCCTTCCAAGAAGAAGTTTTGACTGCCTGAAATGTTTTCCGAAGCTTTTTCGCAAAGTTTGCTCCCACCGACGGCAACCAAAGCGCCAATCATGGGCCCCGAACTGCCCGCGTGGGCATCGGCGATCGCGGAACCAAGTTCTGAAAACGCCTCTCGCATTTTTTCAGAAAAGTTGAGCGTGGGCAAAATGGAGAGCGCGGCTTTCATGCCACGTGAAATGCCTCGCCCCATATCACCGTCTCCGACAGCAGCGTCGAGCTCGTCGAATCTGTCGGCGGCAACATCGATGGCCTTGAAGATGGCTTCGAGCCTGGTTCGGAAAAGCGCGCCTTCTGGAGTGGATTCGACTTCGATCGCTTTTTGCTTTTCTGGTTTTTCCTGTTCTTGGGATGATGAAGACGCACATGCGGGGCCTCCTACACGCAGCGCTTCTTCAATGTTTGAACACACTGAAAAAGAAATTGATGCAGGAGAGGGATTCTTGTTGCTGTCGAAAGCGTCAAGAACTTCTTTCTGAAACACCTCCGGCGGAGAATTGTTGGAGAACAACGCAGTGAGAGAGATACCCTTCATATCAAGCGACGTCAAGAAACGGCCACAAATGAGCCGCTTGATGACGACGTTGCTGTTCTTGTTGAGAAACGCGAGGGTTCTATTCATGACGCTGTTGACGAGAATCCCCATCTCAAGTTCGGTGACACCTCCAAGATTATTTAAGGTAAGGACAACTTGCTGCTGTTGTTGTTTGGTTTCGCTCCTGGGAAGATTCGAGAGAACTTTTTGCACCATCAGTTCAGCTACTTCATCCGCTTTGATGATTGAAGTCAAACGCTTGTTTCCAGCTTCGCCATGAATGCCCAAACCCAACTCCATCTCGTTTCCCTTCAAGTCAACATTGGGTTTTGATTTCCCTGGAAGAATGCAAGATTCCAACGCAACGCCGTAGCTGTGAAAGTTTTTCGCGAGGACGCGAGCGCGCTCCGCAAGCTGGTCAACGGTAAACGAATCAAAGTTCTTGTTGCAGCGGGCGATATGTGCAAGAACAGAATAGAACAAAACTGTGCCGGCGATACCACGGCGCGCCTCTCCATCATACGCAAACGTCACATCGTCGCCGAAAACGATGCACTCGACTTTCATCCCGAACTGCGCTTTTGCCATTTGGGCAGCGAGGTTGAAGTTGATGATGTCGCCTTGATAGTTTTTAATCACGACGAGAACACCCTTTTTGCAATCCTTGAAGTATTTGAGTGTTTCGAAGACTGCTTTGTGCGAGGGTGATGCGAAAATGCCTCCGCAGACGGCACCGCTGAGAGCAAAGTTATTTCCGACAAACCCGACGTGAGCAGGTTCATGTCCGCTGCCGCCACCAGAAATGATCTGGACTTTTGCAGTGTCGATGCTTTTGACGACGATTGCGTCGGTGTTTGGCAGGCGCTGCAAATCCTGGTGGTTTTGCCAGAGAAGGCCCTTGAGAGACTCGCGGACGACGTCGGCATTTTGGTTGATGAATTTTTTCGACATTGTTAATCTTTTTTTGTTTTTTTATGTGACATGGTCAAGTAAAGCCGTACACTCCAGTTAAGCAACTTTTATCATTTTTCGGCTTCTGCTTCATATTGATTTAGACTCTTGTATCCCAGACATCGGAGTAGTTACCCCATTTTGTGCCGATCAAAGATCAAGCCACTGTCCGGTTGAATGTATCGTTGGCTTAGTGGCAGCGCTGTTGAGCTGCTAGTTACAGGTCAGAAGTGGTATGACACCCGAACGAGTAAAAGCGGGAGCGAAGCTGCAATTTTACGACATTTAGAAATCTGTTATTGATGTGTGGAAAGATGATTATCGTGGCACCTTAATTTCTTCTGATTGGTCGCCAGTCGCGATTTTCTCGATGCTGTTGAATAAATTGCGCTGATCTCTTTTACTCATCTAACAATCCATCATTGATTATTTTGCCTATTATCTCAAGTTATTGTGTGTTTTCCGACAGGCCCATTTTTGACTACGCCTTCAACAACGCGACTCTTCCGATAGCGAACCCAGCCCAACTCGGGAAGCCTGATGCGAGCATTATCATCGTCCAACTCGCAACCTTGAGAGAAACAAAAACGACTACTGATACTCTTCCTTTTGAAAGTTGGGAAGTCGACGCGTTTCTCGAAGCGGTTTTTGTAGGCTTGCAAGCACTCCATATTTCCAATTATATTAAATCTATTAAAAAATAACGATATCAAACACGGTAGTAACTATGTTTTAAGATGTACGCTCACTTGGTCTTTTTAACGAAATACCGTCAGGGCGTGTTCACCATCGAGGTGATCGACGACTGGCACGATATTTTTGCAAGCGTCTGTACCAATCTTGAGGCAGAACTGATGGAATTTGATGGTGAGCATGACCACGTTCATCCCCTGGTGAATTATCCGCCAAAACTGCCGGTATCAGTGCTGGTGAATAGTCTCAAAGGCGTGTCCGGCCGGATGATTCGAAAAAAGAACCATTCGTATATTCGCAAGAGGCTATGCAGCGGCGCATTATAGTCGCCATCTTATTTCGCAGCCTTCTTGTGGTAGTGCGCTAATTGCCAACATTCGCCAGTACATCGAACAACAAACGCCAGATTGATCGACAAGAAGCACGCCGGCGGCATCCGCACTATTCATCCGAGGGTATAAATGAAGTTCGTTTTTTTAAAACGCCGCGCACATCACTTGAGAATGAATAAATAGACCACATATCAGACAGTCGCACCTTTATCAAAATTCTTTATCAAGGAGTCATTTAATGAAAAGGGTACTTCTTTTCCTGGCAACAAACCTGGCAATTGTTGTGGTTTTGAGTATTACCCTGCGATTGCTGGGTGTCGAGAGGATTCTCGATGAACAAGGCAGTGGTTTAAACATGAATGCCTTACTGATCTTTGCAGCCGTATTTGGTTTTGGCGGCTCATTCATGTCTCTGGTTTTGTCCAAGTGGACAGCCAAGCGTTTTACAGGCGCACAGGTTATTGACCAGCCACGTAATGCACATGAACAATGGCTCGTTTCAACGGTACAGCGCCAGGCAAGAATGGCGGGGATAGGCATGCCCGAGGTCGCTATCTATGATGCACCGGACATCAATGCTTTTGCTACCGGCATGTCAAGAAATAATGCCTTAGTAGCCGTCAGTACCGGCTTACTGAATACCATGAGTCAGGATGAAGCTGAAGCAGTATTGGCACATGAAATCAGTCATGTTGCCAATGGCGATATGGTAACCCTGGCTTTAATCCAGGGCGTGGTAAATACCTTCGTTATTTTCCTGTCACGCGTGGTCGGTCACATGGTTGATCGTGTCATTTTCAAAACTGAACAAGGACATGGTCCTGCTTTCTGGGTGACCGCGATTATCGCCGAATTGGTATTGGGTGTTCTGGCAAGCGCCATTGTGATGTGGTTTAGTCGGGCACGGGAATTCCGTGCAGATGCAGGTGGCGCCAGTTTAGCCGGACGACATAAAATGATTGCCGCCTTGCGTCGGTTACAATCCACCTCGGAACAGGCACCTTTACCTCATCAACTGGCAGCATTTGGTATCGCAGGTGGCATGGGTTCGGGCATCAAACGTCTGTTTATGTCGCACCCTCCCCTGGAAGAAAGAATTGCAGCACTTGAAATGCATCGATAAATAGCCCTGAATCAATTACCTGCTGCGTCCCAAGATCTTGTCCTTCAGGACAATGATATTAGACGCAGCTAACAGCGTTTCGATGGATTCAAGCGCGTGATCAAGATTTCTGGTACAAGAGGCAAACTGAATAAGCACTGAATCATCAATAGAATGCCATACTGGATGATATCGACTTATTTGTATTACCGCGCAAGCGTACAGCTTTCATTAATCCAGCGAGCACTGGTTTCAGCTGTTGTAAAAACAGGTGTACCCTGCACGACGCTATCGAACTCGGTTTGTCCCGTGAAACGCTCAGGACTTGTAAAAGTACCTTCAGCTACCCCGGTTCCCTGAAACTGAGCATTTGTACAAACAAGCTCCACTTTGTAGTCGTTTCCTGCTCTAGTTGCATTCTTGACAGCACAACCCGATTGATTTTCATAGAAATGAGCGGGCACTTCCTGGGCAGCCATTTCCTGGGTAATGCATACTTTTGAAATTGCTGCGCCATTCTGTATCCGGGGCATCTGCAAGCCGTATTGTTCGATCAAGTGGGTTATTTGCTGCATTTGCTGCGATGGAATATGTGGCACCATTGCCAATAACTCTGATGTTGTGGTGACCTCCCATAAGCCTGGCCTGATATTATTTGTTGCCATGCTGGTTGTTGCTATCATTAATAATGAAATTAGAAACAGGATCTTGCACATAGAGTCTCCCAAAACAGGCTGTTACATCAGCCTTAAGATTTATTCGGTCAAGTTTAGATTATTTACGCTGAAACATACAAACTGATTCTCATCTAGAGAATTAATTGAAAGCATTGATGACTATTTCGAAATAGAAAAAATGGGTACTATCGGTATTTTGTCCAAGCGCTGCCTGTTGTCTCGTGCGTACAAATTCCCCGTTACTGAAATGCGAATAGCCTAAGCTGGTTTCAACGCGATGCAACTTATAGCGTGCCCGGATATCAAACGCGTGCCCAAGAAAGTTGCCACTGCTGCCGCTTTTATCGCGATTGGCACTGGCACCACCAAGGAGATTATTGAAGCGATCACTGTCACTGGCTAACCAGAACCAGCCATAACCACCATCTATACTTAAATCTTTAAATGGTTCAAATTCCAGCTTAACCTTAGGAGCTTGGATATTCTCAAAAATCATGTAGTCATCTGCGGACCAGGGACGCGCGAAGCCGAAAAAGCGTTCAAAGCGATTATTTACGTTGTCATCGGGATTGCGATCGCCACTTGCATAACCGTAAAAAACACTGATACGTGGTTTCCATTCATGTTTCAGGGTATACCCAATTTCGGCCAGGTAAGCCCAGGCCGATTTTTTTTGTAGCCCTTCGTGGCCAAATTGATAAATTATGCCGAAATCAAAATCAACCTCGGTATTAGGCAACTTGCCGTAACCCCGCATTGCAGGCGAATGAACCTTGCGTTCAATTTGGTCAGCATTTCCATCCTGAATGAGTCCCATATAATAGGGTTGCAATGTAATTATGTTTGACCATTTGCGCCAATTAATGATGCCACCATAAAACCATTGATCTTTGTTACGCTCATCAAATTGTTTGATTAAACGCGTAACCGGTTGAACACCCCATAAATCAATTTCCCAATCATTGTTTTCTTGTCCGAGATTGAGACGAAAGCCTTCAAAACTATTTGTGGTATTGCGCCACTGGTTATTGCCGAGTAGACGTCGATCCAGAACCTCCCAGGCCATCCGCCCTGCCCGGATCCTCAGTGGATGATGATTTCCCAAATCATCATGCCCCAGGGCATCTTTGAAATACAATTCGCCAAATGTCTGGATCAGCTCGAATTCGTTGGCATCCCGATTATCCAGTGAAAATTTACCGTTATAACGGCGCGCATCTTCAAATTCAGCAACCAGACGAAATGGATCAAGTATTTCCTTAATTCCCAAATACATACGTGTGCGGAGTAAAAATGGATTATCAGTTGTCAATGCAGGCCGCCGTAAGTCATTGTTTCGATATTCATAGCGCATACGATAATCCAGACCCACATCCAGCCAAATAATATCTTTGAATGCATCAATACCAGTTTTACTTAGATTACGCACGTACCTTGGAGGATCTGATTCGGGATGAGTGGCGTAACTGCGAGCACGTTGGAAATAAGTTGGCAACTGGACGATCTCTTTTACCGTAGACCGGACCGTCTGAGAAGCGGCTAGCTGCTGAATTCCTTTTTCAGCCTGAACCAAAGCATTGGATAATAGATGAACTAAAATAAAAACTATCATTTGCCAATAGAATCTCATTCTGTGCCTTAACCCCTAATGGGATAACTGGATCAAACTAATAAAACAATATCTTATTTAAAATAGGGTCAAATCAAATTAATTTTCACAATGCGGTAAATGCCTTATAGAGATTGTAGAAACTGATAATGGAAATCAACACCCCTACCAAAATAAGCAGGGTACGGGCATGAAATTTTTTGCACAGTACAGCCGCAAATGGAGCGGCGAATAGTCCTCCAAGCACCAGACCAACGATAAGGGGCCAAGTATCCGTTTCCATCAGTAATACAAAAACCGAAGCAGTGGTTAATGTCAGAAAAAATTCCGCAAAATTAACTGAGCCAATAGTTGTGCGCGGATCATTACCCGTGCCAACCAGAGTGGTAGTGACGACCGGACCCCAGCCACCACCGCCTGCCGCATCAATAAAACCTCCAAATAACGCGAGTTTACCAACATGTCTGGGTGCCTCTTTTCGGATACGAAGCTGACGAAATGCTTTACTGAAAATATAGATACCGAGCAGTAAAAGATAGGCAGATATGAAAGGCTTGAATAATGCTCCATCAATATGTGTTACCAATATTGCACCTAATATTCCTCCCAGCATTCCCGGGACCAAGAGACGTGCAAATAACTGTCTGTCTACGTTACCGAATTTGGCGTGAGAAATGCCTGAAATGCCAGTGGTAAAAATTTCTGCAATATGAACGCTCGCACTTGCTGCAGCCGGACTCGCACCTGATGCCAGTAAGAATGTGGTTGCTGTTACGCCATAAGCCATTCCTAATGCGCCATCAATAACCTGTGCAAAGAAGCCAACCGCGACAGCGCTCCAGAAAATCCTGCTGTCTATCGTGTCGGTAATTGTTTGCCAACTATTAACCCAGGTCTGGTTAAGAAAAAAACGCCCGACTAAAAACAAAACTAAAGCAATTAACACGATGGCGGCGAACCAAATAGCCATACGTAAGAATGGGTGTATGCCTGGATGGGATACGGATTCCTCAAGCGGAGGAATCCCAAGCTGTAGATGCGCTTCATTTACCGGATTTTTCGCCAAATCAAGATTTCGGATTTTCATACATGCCTCTACTCTAAATATGAATTCGTGGCACTATATCTGCGCTTGAGAAAAAGCAGAAATACTATAAAAGTATATGCTTATCCTGTTTGGTAAGATTCCTGCACAGTTCCACCACGTCATAAAAATAGACAACGAAAACAATGATAAATAAAAATTAATTGGCGTAAAAAATACAAATAAACTCGGAATTACTGGAATTGAGGCAATGTTTGCGGCCGCAAGGTCAATGTCACAATTGACCGTGAAATATTGCATCTGAAGCTTACGGATTTACATAAACACAAATTGTTAAATGGAGGCGGGCAGGCATTTTTTTATGCGCTGATGAATCATCCGAGAGCGCAATCCGTCCAGGAATGCCACTAAAATAGAAAAATCCACCTGAAAGAAATGGAAAACGCCATTTTTTACCAATAAAATACGGAATAAGCGTCAATCAGAAGTTCTTCCTGTTATTACAAGTAAGATTTTCAGTGCTGACAGCAGCCCTCTCACCCAAAAATACCGTCACCTACCTTATATCTAGCATCTCTTTGATCTAGATCAATGAAACCCATTCCGATTCGGTTCACAATCTCTACACTTACATAATAAGGAGTAAAGGAATATGAGTTCATCAGAAGAAACGAATATTGAAACAGTTAAAAAAATGGGTATTAATTTCGCGCTCATAATCGGCGTGTTGGCGGTTTTAGTTGTTGCATCGGTATATTCCGTTGCTAACATTTCAAGTTGATTTATCGGCATAGACGATATTACAGAGAAATCTACGGTCGAAGGGTTCTGGGAACGCATTATTTAATTTTGATAAAATGCGACCATGGCAAGGCAAGGCAAGGCAAGGCAAGGCAAGGCAAGGCAAGGCAAGGCAAGCAAGAATCGCTTTACCTGTAAAAGGGATCAATCGACTGTAGACAATTATACGCTCAGCTATAATCGAATAGCCTATGCTGATGACCGTCGCTTACGACCGTTTAAGGCAGATCAAGGAAGATTCTTCAAAAGACCCTCTGGATCATTTCAGAATATGAAGACCTCCTATCTAAGATAGCCTCTTATCATACACATTCAGACCTGTAACCGCCTATTCAATACATTCTTATAGGACAATCCGTTACTATCCAGATGCCATACCTGATCCTGGGAAATGACCGGCCTTAACGTCTTCCGGGAATTATCCGATATTCCAAAACGATTCCGTATAGCATGATGGTGCCGCTTATCGTACAATTGACCACAATTAAAAACGTTCCTGCCATTTACCCCGCCTTAACTAACTACTTTGATTGAAACGCCTATCGCATGACAACAATTGCGACTACAGTCAAACCAGCCTTTTTCCTTACAAACGATCAAAAATGGCTGGTTTGGCCACTTCACACTGAGCATCGCGTGGTGTCATGGGCGGTTATTGGTGGTGGATTACGGGAAACCTGTATGTTGGCATGGCATCAGGTAAAAAACAGCGATCTCCCTCTGGGTGTTGACCCGGGAACACTCATCCAGGAACGCAGGCACCGGTGTATCGATCCACATGCAACCATATTTCTCACAAGTGCGCGTCTCGACAAATTCACTCATTCCGACACACCATTGCATGATGATGCTACTACAAATATCCGCGTGGTTGCGACAGTGGGTCTCTCGAATGCCTGTCATGTAAACTCATGTCAGACGGTGACTCTGGCACCATTAGGTACCATTAATATCGGTGTGGTAACCAATCGTCAATTAACTGACGCGGCACTTTTCGAAGCATTGAGTATTACTACCGAAGCACGCACCGCGGCAGTCATAGCAGGCACACAAAAACATCGTACCCAACTCAATAATGCCACCGGCACCGGTACTGACTGCATTGCAATTGCTTCGCGAGTCCTTCCTAAAAACAATCCATCCCATGCATATTGCGGCAAACATACGGCCTTTGGCCAGGCTCTCGGACGGTGCGTTTATAGCACAGTTCTACAAGGAGTCGAAGATTGGTTACAAACACAACCCGCGACCAGCTTATACAACGATACAGGTAGCGTGTAATTGACATCCTCCCCTTCCTAAACGAAGGGGATTCCTAGCGACTTATTAAGCCGTTAAGAGTAGGTTTGTATTGCTACTGCCACTGGTTCCTGCTTCTTAGACGAAACTAACGTTTCAACTCCACAGGCTAACAAGCGATGTCCTCGCTCAAGTACATTCAAGGCACCTACCAAGTCGGCATTGGCTTTAAATCCACATTCTGTACATTCAAAAGCACTTTGGCTTTTGCGATTGTCACGATTAACATGTTGACATCCAGGGCAGGTTTGAGAGGTGTATTGAGGGTTTACCTTCAATACATCCCCGCCTGAACAAGCCTGTTTATACTCCAAGAACGAAACGAACATTCCCCATCCTTGGTCAAGAATGGATTTGTTTAGACCCGATTTCGCTTTGACGTTTTTACCATGCTTTTCAACACTGCCCTTGGCACTCTTAGACATGCTTCCTATCTTTAAATTCTCAACTACGACCATTGCGTGATTTTTGCTGATTTCGGTTGAGGTTTTGTGTAAGAAGTCTAAACGAGCATTGGCAATACGCTCATGCAGTCGGGTAATGATTTGTTTCTGCTTTTTCCAGTTAGCAGAGAAACGGACTTTTTTAGACAGCTTACGCTGTTCAAAAGCCAGTTTCTTTGATAACTTTCTGAAACTGTTTAAAGGTTCTACGTATGAGCCGTCTGACAAGGTTGCAAAGCGGGTAACGCCCATATCAACACCAATCATACTGGTTGAGCTATGACGCTTTAGCTCGGTCTCGTACTCAGTCTGAATCGACACGTACCAATAACCGCCTTTACGGGAAATCGTCATATTTTTAACGTCACCAATGACTTGGCGTGAATTACGATATTTCACCCAACCGATTTTAGGCAAGAACACTTTGCTAGACTCTTGCTCCAGCTTAAATCCTTGTGGATAACGAAAGCTGTCACTCAAACCTTTTTTCTTGAATTTTGGAATCCGTTTTAAAGGCTGTTTTTTATCAAAACCGTCTTTGAACGCTTTTTCTAAGTTTTTTAAGGCTTGTTGCAACGGTTGAGAATGAACGGTTTTTAGAAATCCATAATCTTCTGAGGATTTCCATAGCTTTAGCCAAAATGACAACTCGTTGTACCAAAGCAATGGCTGTTTCTGCTCTAATCTGAACAGATTCATTGCTAAGGCTTTATTCCAAACAAACCGATTAGCACCCGCAAACTCAACCATCTTCTGTACTTGGTCAGAATTTGGATTGAGTCGAGATTTAAAGGCTTTGCGTATAATCTGCTTCATGGTATATAATTATACCAAAAAGGAATTGGTCTATGCAAGTTAATAACGATGCAAGAACAGGAAGAAATTGCATTTTTAATCTTCATGTTCATTTGGTCTTTGTAACAAAATACCGCAGAGATGTTTTCTCCGGAAGGGTATTAATTGATTTGGAAGAAATATTTAAAAATGTGTGTTTGGATTTTGAAGCAGAATTGGTGGAATTTAACGGTGAGCATGATCATATTCACCTTTTAGTTAACTATCCACCAAAAATTGCTATTTCTAACTTGGTAAATAGTTTGAAAGGCGTTTCAAGCCGACTTATTCGCAAAAAGAATTATCCCGAAATTAAAAATAAGCTTTGGGGTAATATGCTTTGGAGTCCAAGCTATTTTGCGGGTAGTTGTGGTGGAGCACCACTCTCGATTATTAAGCAATATATTGAACAACAGCAAAGACCGCATTAAACAGGCTTCGCCTGTGCGCTTATATCTCCGCCCTGAAGGACGAAGTTTTACGCGCTATTTGATAAAATGCATGCTTCTCTCGTACACGAGAGACAGTCATAATTGGGCCGAACCCGGACACAACCGGGTTACCTTTTTAATGTAATCTGTCTTACTGCATCTGGATAAAAGCAAATCATGCTTAAACGTGCGTCAGAACAGGATATTTTTGTAAAAGTCTCACTCTATATGACTGCCTATTTGGAAAAACAATGGGCTATGGACCATTAATATGGTACGGCCGTTACACCGTTACTATCTTCACTCACTTAATGATATGATCAACGCCCACACAAATTGCCTTAAATAAGCGTATGCCACGATCTGATGTCCGCACAAGGACCATGCCTGCGGCAAGCCGTCGCGAGCAACTGGCCTGGTGTTTCTATGATTTTGCCAATTCTGGTTATACCACTGTGGTATTGACTGCCATATTCAATGCCTACTTTGTTGGCGTCGTAGCTGTCAGCGTTAATATCACCAATCCAGGTACCGCAACCCTGCTGTGGACGCTTACCATGGCAACTGCAAACGCGATCGTACTCTTTAGCGCACCGATTTTGGGCGCCATCGCCGACTACGCCGCGGGTAAGAAGCGTTTTCTCCTCGTCAGCACGCTTGGCTGTGTTCTTTTTACTGCACTACTGAGCCTGGTAGGACCGGGTGATGTGAAACTGGCTATTTTTCTGGTTATTCTGGCTACGATCATGTTCTCAACAGGAGAAAATCTCATCGCGGCCTTTCTGCCCGAAATTACCACGCCGGATAATATGGGGCACCTATCCGGTCTTGGCTGGACAATCGGCTATCTTGGTGGTCTGGTAACACTCGGCTGTTGCCTTATTTATGTGCAATGGTCACAAACACAGGGAGGTAACGCGGCCGACTATGTACCCATGACCAATCTGATTGTGGCCGTTATATTTGCCCTCGCCGCCACACCTACTTTTCTCTGGCTCAAGGAACGTGCGATTGCCAGGCAAAAACAAACCATCATGGGCTATTTCAAAGTGGGTTACCGGCGTTTGTACCATACGATCGTCAATGCGCGTGAACATCAAGATCTGTTCCGTTTTCTCATCACACTGACCATCTATCACGCTGGCATCAACACCGTAATCGTGCTGGCCGCTGTCTATGCTCAGGAAGTAATGGGTTTCGAAACCAATGATACATTGATGCTGATTCTTATCGTCAACGTCACTGCGGCTATCGGCGCTTTTACTTTCGGCCAGCTGCAAGACCGGATAGGATCAAAAAATTGTCTTGCCATGACACTGGTTATCTGGATAATCGCTATTCTATTGGCCTATAACGCGACAACCACCGACCTTTTCTGGCTCGCAGCCAATCTGATCGGTATCGCCCTCGGTGCCAGCCAATCCGCGAGCCGAGCGCTTGTGGGCCAGTTTTCTCCACCACAGCGTAGCGGCGAATTTTTTGGCTTATGGGGACTGGCAGTAAGACTGGCCGCAATTATCGGACCGTTAAGCTATGGTGCAGTAATTTTCATACTGGATGGCAATCATCGCCTCGCCATACTCTCCACACTCGCCTTTTTCATACTCGGATTATTATTGCTGATGACTGTCAACGAACAGCGCGGACGACAATCGGCCAAGGCAAACGCCTTAGCTTAGTAGCTTATTAAACCTGACTCGGGTGTAATAGGCTGCGGGCACATTCAATCGGACAAGCCATCAATCCAGTGACAGATTAAAATGGTGATAGTGTAGCTACCAGGTCCAGTTGCCACCAACACCTTCAGCGACTAACAGCGAAAGTATCGCAAGCAGCAACACAATAACCCATTTCAGATGATGTGCAATGCTGCGTAATAATATTTTGGTTTCTTCATCCACGTGATATCTCCCTTGACTGATTCAGTGAGTATAGCGACATATGGTCAGAAAAATTACGATCATTCTGTTTTCTGAACTATGACATAATCGAATAAACTGAACAAGAAATACTGGCTCCATTTCGCTTCGATCATCAGGTTTTTTTCAATTTGGTTTCAGCCCTGTTAAATTGAAAAAAATTAACAAATTTCAGAACCATAACAGTTGAAAGCTAGTCCAATATGCAGTCGCGTTCGTTTGATAAATACATGGTTCAGTCATAAGGTAAGACCTTTGCAAAACCCCAATAGCTGTAAAATCAATCCTTTATAATCAATAGGTTGAAATTTATAGCGAGGGTTTTTGCAAAAGTCTCAAGTTATATATTGCTATTCGCTTTACAGCACGATCAGAAAATCTGTGCTTTGCTTGCAGATCAATCGAATAAATTTTTTGGCAGGCTGTTTAATCTCTAATGGGTGATCACGTAAACGGAATAATTCTCTAAAAACGGCAATGTGTATTCGAAATACATAGGAGACTAAATCCCGTGTCATTAATAGAAGCACTACAAAATCCAATACTTTTTCATCACCCCGTTACGAAATTTAAGGTGATCGAAACACATATTTCGTGGGTGCTTTTAACGGGACAGTATGCCTATAAGATAAAGAAACCGGTTAATTTTGGCTTCCTTGATTTTTCATCACTTAAAAAACGTCATTTCTACTGCAAAGAAGAAGTCAGGCTTAATCAGCGTCTAGCACCTCGTTTGTATCTGGAAGTCGTTGCAATTTATGGTTCAGCTGAACAACCCAATTTAGATGGGCAAGGCTCTGCTATTGAGTACGCAGTCAAGATGTTGCAGTTTCCACAATCAGTACAGCTGGATCGCTTCCTGGCAAAGCAGACGCTACCCCATCATATCATCAATAAATTGGCTAAAATAGTTGCTGATTTTCATTTATCCATTGAATCAGCTCCAGATAATAGCGAACTTGGTAGTCTGGAACACATCCAGCAACTTGTGATAGAGAATTTCCAACACATCCATTTATGCAGCCATGCTGTAACCGCCTCTTCTATCCTAATGAAATTGGAACAATGGAGTAGGCAGCAATTAGATGAATTAACTGAAATTTTCCAACAACGCAGATCTCAGGGATTCATCCGAGAATGCCATGGTGATATGCATCTAAAAAATATTGCGTTATGGAATGATGACATTATTATCTTTGATTGTATCGAATTTAATAAAAGTTTCTTCTGGATAGATGTCATGAATGATATTGCTTTCCTGGCAATGGATTTTGAAGCTCGGCAACATGATATCCTAACCACTCGCTTTCTGAATCGTTATCTAGAGATAACTCGAGATTACTCTGGTGTACAATTACTACGGTTTTATAAGGTCTATCGAGCACTTGTACGAGCAAAGGTAGCCGCCCTACGCGCAAATCAGAAACCAGCTGGCACTCAAAAACAAAGCAAAATTTCCCAGGACTTCCTGTCATATTTGAAACTGGCTGAACGTTATATTAATCCCATAACACCCTGTTTACTGATTAATCATGGCTTATCCGGATCCGGAAAATCATTTGTGAGTCACATGCTGCTGGAAAAATATCCGGCGATACGGATACGCTCGGATGTAGAGCGCAAACAATTATTTAATACACCAACAAACCAGGGCCAGACCCATTCTAATATTCCTGAACAGGGCATTTATACATTTGCGGCAACACGCAAGACTTATGCACAGTTAACGAAGATAGCCCGAGATTTACTCATGGCGGGCTATTCTGTCATTGTCGATGCAGCCAATTTAAAACAGCAGCAGCGCCAGCTGCTGATTGAACTCGCCGATTTATTGCGCATTCCCTATTTAATAATCGATTATCAGGCATCTGTCAAAACACTGCATCAACGAATTAAGGACCGTATACAGCACGCTGATGATGTATCCGATGCAACCTCTGCCGTTTTAGAGTATCAAATCAAAATAGCGGAACCATTTTCAAGCGCGGAACGATTACGCGTGCTCACGATAGACACAGAGAAAGAAATAAAAATTGACGACATCATTCACCATATACAAGAAAAAATCATTCAGCCTTAAATCTGATTAGAGACCTTTGCAAAACCCCAATAGTTGAAAAATTAACCCTTTATAATCAATAGATTAAAACTTATGGTGAAGGCTTTTGCAAAAGCCTCGATTATTACGTATGGACTAGCTTAATGCACCAGGTTTCCATTTTTATTGAGTGAATACTGCCTTTAATATCATCAGCTAACGAATGGGTAAATAATAAAAGCACTGATCACTTTACCAGAGCTATATCAACAATATCCGGGCAACATATCATGAGTAAAGATCTCGAAAACATGCTGGATGTCATCCGATCGGAAGCGAAATGTACGGCTTCTTATACAGGCAGAGAAGCTTTTGATAAACGTGTCATGCAAGCCATTCAGGCAGTCGATAGAGCCGCCTTTCTCCCCTCTCACTATAAAAAACAAGCCTATGATAATAGCCCATTACTGATTGGCCATGGGCAGACTATCTCACAGCCTTATATAGTCGCACTCATGACTGATTTACTGGATCTTACACCAGAGGATACTGTGCTGGAAATTGGCACGGGCTCTGGCTATCAAACAGCCATCCTGGCTCGATTAGCACAACAAATCTTTACCATCGAAAAAATTCTGGAATTGGCGGATTCCTCCAAACGACGGCTAAAGGAACTAGGCTATCAGAACGTCAAAGTACGCTGTGGTGACGGTTACTATGGCTGGAAGGAAAAAGCACCCTTTGATGCAATTATAGTAACAGCCGCCGCCACTCATATGCCTCAAAACCTGCTTGATCAACTCAAATCGGGGGGACGAATGATTATTCCAATTGGCTTACCCTATATGCATCAGGAACTGATGCTAGCCTCTAAAGATAAAGCGGGGAAAATAAAAACAGAATCAATCCTTGATGTTGCTTTTGTTCCATTAATCGTGGAAGACAGCGCTGTTTCAAATTAATGTATACTATAAACTGCTTCTGATCCAAACCCGAAAGCAATGCACACAATAGCCATGGCAATAGTCAGAGTAAAAATATCATATTTTTTCTGTTAAAAAAGTGCCATTACTGGCTTAATCATAAGTTATTTATATCAATTTCTGGTAATTCTGGTAATCTATTATTTGATTCTCTTAGCATTTTGCGAAGCTATCCGAATCAAGGCTGGCCGTTTCTGACGGTTGAATCTTTCCGAGTCCCTCGGCATAACTGCTGGATGACCCTTTTTATTTTTAATAGGATAATAACCAATGAAAAAGATTATCAAGTCACTGCTGATACTATTCGTAATGTTTTCATTGTCACCC
Source organism: Nitrosomonas cryotolerans ATCC 49181 (assembly GCF_900143275.1). NCBI lineage: Bacteria > Pseudomonadati > Pseudomonadota > Betaproteobacteria > Nitrosomonadales > Nitrosomonadaceae > Nitrosomonas > Nitrosomonas cryotolerans. The sequence goes on along the minus strand of NZ_FSRO01000001.1, from coordinate 1,375,946 downwards.
AATCTGGCAATGGCACATGATTATCCTGGGCAGGTAGGTGAAAAACTCGGTATGGGGATTGCCAATGTCGTCACTGGCTTTGTAGAAATTCCTAAGACCATGATAGTCACCGGTAAACAAGAAGGCGCGACTTATGGTGTGACCGCCGGATTTTTTACTGGGATTGTACACATGCTCGGACGCACCCTAAGTGGCGCGGTTGATATCGTCACATTCATGGTGCCCACTACACCAATCGTTAAGCCGCCATATGTCTGGGATAATTTCCACAGAGAAACAACTTATACGCCCTGGAAAATGCGCTAGAAAATATTTCAAAAACGTTCGCATCATGGCATATTCTTTATGCATTTATGCCATGATGAACCATATCAGCAATTTCTGCTGTTCCTATTTTCCCCAACATATCTGAACACGAACAAAAAAAGATCAAAAAGATATCAGACCGCAACTCCAAGCTATTCCAAAACAGCCTCTCAAAGCCCGAAATATCCAAAAGACCGCTGCATAACTGTTATCTCGGGCTGGATAAGATTTTTAAGTGTTTGATTTATCAATGCTGCAAGTAATCAGAAAAGCTCAAAAACACAGTTATGCAGCGGTCTTTCCAATGAGACTTTTGCAAAAATCCTCGCCAGAAATTTTCGACTATTGATTATAAATAGGTTAATTTTTCAACTATTGGGGTTTTGCAAAGGTCTCTTGATATACCTGCATCTCACGCTCGATTGTTACATAAAATTACGCGTATGCAGCGCAGATAGCGCTTGCGCGGCCTCCTCATCAAAACCAATCTTACGTAAGCGGCGTATACGTCCCTGACCCATATCCGCAATCAGCACCTGAACCTTCTCCCATCCAGTACGCAATGCTTCCGGCTCCCATGATCCAGCAGCGAGCAGCACTAAAGCATCAAACACCTCCTCGTTGAGGCCAGCGGTATTGATAAGCGCATCATGGCGATGCTCAATAACATCCGCCAATCGTCCAAGCAATGCAGGCTCTTCATGTACATGTTGCGTGAGGTGAGCAAGACCAAATGCAACGTGACGCGCCTCATCTTGTCCAACAAGCCGCGCGATTTCACGTGTAATCGGATCGGGTGCATGCTGTTGCAGAAACGATAGCAGCGACAGAAAACTACCTTCTCCAAGCACTGACAGTAACATCGCTGAGAGTGCAAAATCAGGCTCATCGATCAACGTCTTTAGCGAAGATTGACCGCCAACAGTTGACAGGCCAAGTTTCGAACGTTTTAACAAGGCACGCCGCGTAAATACCTCAATGTGACGCGCTTCATCAGCAGCCTGGATAGCTAAAAGCTGCATTACCTCACGAAAATGAGGATGCACCTGAGAAGCGAAACGGGCCGGAATTACTAGCGCTGCGGTCTCATTTTCTATGAGATAGGTCATGACCTGCACAACCGCATCCTCAACTTCATCACAAATATCGCAAGATGCATTCCAAGGAATCGCCGTGGCAGGATTCCACTGCGATGCCGCCGCCTGAGCATACAATCGAGCAGCCTCCTTAACCCAAACTTCGGCACGTGTATCGAGTGGAAAATCGAAGATTGGCATACCCGCTTCAACGGTCGCGCTGCGGCCCGCAAGTCCCCAGTAAGCAGATGCATGCGCCGCCGGTACTTTGGCATCTCCCGTCGCTGTCGCGCCACGCCAGCGACCAGCTTCGACGTTGCCACGGTGAATCAATGCCACGGGACCATCCACGGCAGCCTGCAAAATTTCAATATCATGGCCCTGCACGCGGCACCAAGCACGCAAATGAACGGCAAGCGTTGGCGCATTCCCATGCACAGCGACCGGAATAGCCCGTGGTGCCGTACGTAACGCGCGTTTTATCATGAGGTGACCACCTTGATCCAATCCCAGGCTACCCAGATCAACTGCAAATACCTTACGCTCTATCATGCACACTGTTTGCTTAATTTGGTTACAAAGGCATCGACAGTCCCAAATCGATCAATGGCGCGTGCTAGTAGCGCATATTTTTCAGTACGACCTGGCTTCCATACCTTTAACCCTTCAAGGTCCAGCAATGAACGCACCGTCGGGTCGTCGTAAGACATGGACAGCAACAGCTCACGAAAACGCATAATGGTATCTTCGAGTGGACCATCGAGTACCGTAAAGTTGCAGTGATCATACTCGTCAGTCTGCGCCAAAATACGCGTACTACCCGATGATAAGGTACCTTCTTTTGAAAACAACAGATGGTTCCCATCGATCATACAAGCCGCATCTACTGTGCCTTCAATTAACGCCTTCGCCGCATCACGCTCACCGCCTATATGATCACCATGCTTGCCGACCAAAACATCAAACGGGCGCACAGTGAAGTCTTTTCCCGGCTCTAGTCCAGCTTCCGCCAGATGAATCAATGGAATGAGAGATGCTTGCGGCGAGTCGGAAGCACCCACTGCAACCGTTTTACCACGCAAAGCTTCAATCGAGTCAATCGATGAATCACTGCGCACCACAATGACACTGGTCAGATCACAATCGGTGTCACGCATCGCAAGCGCTTCAACTTGTCGACCTACCCGGGCGGCAATGCGTTCCGTCTGCAACCATGCCAGTGGAGAATTCCACGCAACATGATAATGACCAGCAAACTGTCCCGCGACCTGTCGTTCATAATTTGAATACAGGATGTAGTCAAGATCAAATCCATGCGCAGCGAACCATTTCTGAAAGCCATCCCAGATGGTGATAACTTTAGGATCATACGCAACCGCCCCGATCAATAATGTATTGGACATTGTTTGTACTCTCAGAAGATCGGCAAGCCACAAATGGTTTTACCGATAAAATCATATAATTGATCCGTGGTTGGTGCCATCACCGTACCGGCACGAGCATCACGAAAGCGTCGTTCCACACCCACTTCGCGCCGAAATGCAGCACCACCACAAACCCGCATCGCTGTATCCAGTACCTGAGTCGCAGATTCGCCGGCTGCCGCCTTACATTCCAGTACACGCAGCATCGCATCCTCCCGATTCGTTTCTATGGCATCAAGCGTATCCAGCCACAAGCAACGTGTTTGATCAGTAGCGATCCGCATCCGCGCCAGATATGCTCGAATTGTAGGCAGATCGCATAACACTGAATCAAGGTGCTCATAACATGTATCCGATGCGTGTTTGCACGCAGCAGTTGTTGCCCCTTCCATCAATCCGATCCCGGCTGCCGCGGTCATCACATTAAATAGCGGCAGCACCGTATCCAACATAATTGTGAGACCTTCGCCATCCTTCCCAAGCATATTGTTCTCAGACACTCTAACATCATCAGCCGTGACGGGTGTCGAGTCATTGCCGCGTAACCCCAGACCATCGAAACTATCCGGTGCCGAAATACCCCTGCTATTTCTCGGGACCAGCCAGAGCGTGCTTGCGCCTTTAGCAGCAATAGGCTTACTCGACCACACGTACAATGTCGCATGATGAGCTGACGTGACCCAGCTTTTCTTTCCATTCAAGTAAATATCATGCTCGCCGCGCACAGCTGTACCCACTGGCGCCCAAAAATAACTGCGCGATCCCGTCTCCGAGAAAGCCAATGTACCTAGGTGTTTCCCCTCTGCGAACTGCCTGCGCACTTCCTCCGAGCCATATTTCTCGACAACCCCCGCTGCTGCAAAATGCATGCACAGAATCATTGCCGTCGATCCACATTCGCGCGCAAAACGTTCAACAACCATTGCAGCAGCGCGAGGTCCTTCTCCCATCCCTCCCATATCTCTGGCGCTAATCAATCCAAGCAATCCGGCATCACGCAGTGCATCAATCGTTAACTGCGGAAATAGGCCTTTCTTGTCAATCTCAGGCGCAGCTGTTGCTACAATTCCTGTTGCAATTTCTTCAACGATATTAAAATACTCAGCCATAGATTCTCTATTAATTTAGTTACTCATATTGGATACTGTCGAGTGATCCTATCATCACGGCCATTACAAGATTGCTAAATGACACTAATCGGATTTTTAAACGTATCTGTCCTATACCCTATACATGAAAATTTAATAACAGGAAATATCGCTCTCAGTTTATAATCCGGGTAACAAAAAAATAATAACCATAAAGAAAACAATTGATCTCTATCCTATTACCTACAATACATTAATACCCCCACGATTATATTCAGACCTAATGAGACTTTTGCAAAAGCCCTCACCAGAAGTTTTTGGCTATTGATTATAAAGGGCTAATTTTTCAACTATTGGGGTTTTGCAAAGGTCTCCTAATTTCTATTTTTCCATTTCCAACGTAACAATACACGTAATTGCCTGAATTCTTCTGCATCAATCCCATCCGGCAGAATTACGATACTGCGCGAAAAAAAACAATTATCGGGTTTTAGGTTCATGACAATCAGGTAAGAAGCAACAAAGGTGTTGGCTAGAATAGTACAGACCATCAATCGACCACAACGAGTTTCAAGTGTACATCGTAACTCATCAGATAGCTCGAAAGCCACTATTGCCCCAGCCGTATTAAGCAAGCCATACCGCCCCAGATTGAAAGCCAAACTACACGCCAGCGCTGCTGCTCCGATCAGTTGAATACTCATCGGTAGTGGGAGCAGGCATACTAAAACAAATGCAATACCATGCGCCATACTAAGTATGGCTGTCAGTCGTGTCGAAGGCCTCAGACGAACAGATAAAGCAGTCATATGACTAAAAAGATGGTCTCGAAACTGCAGGCCTGGACTCATCATCAGACAATGCTTCTACGCTCAGCATAATAATTTCGATTTCTTCGATAATTTCTTCCTGGCGTAATCTGTTGTATCGTAAACGTAGCCTGGCTTCATCTTTCTTTAAACGGTGAATGGCTCTATCCATGTGCTCTAATCGCTTATGATTTTCCATCATTAACGAGGAATAAAATACTTCATGCAATACAGCATACAAATACTGATCGGTTAGTTCAGAAAGAAATAACGAGGGTTCCAGATTTAATTGAGGCGGATGAGAATAAGCTGATTTTGTGTCAAGCGTCGTCAACGGCAGCAATTGACGCAACCTAATCTGATCACTTTTATTATCATAATAAACTACACTGATGCAGGCTATCTTTGCCAGCTCTAGTTGTCGCTGCAATCGGTTTAATACCGCGCTCAGACGCAGTAAAGTAACAGGGACTTCCTCTGCTACACTATGACCTGCGATAAAATCGCTAATCCGCGCATCATCGTGCAACTTGGCTTCCAGCCGGCGCCCTACTGCCAATAACAATGTATCAGCCTGCGGCGCATTCATATTCAGAAACTGCAGCAAAGATTCATTGAAATTACCGCAAAAACCACGCTCTGAACCAATAATAATCCAGAGTTGCTGTAAATCATCTGCGGACCTGTACATTTGTGGATAGAAAGCCAACAAATCCTGTGCGGCCGATTCAATACTGGCTACTGCACGATGTTGTGTGGCCGAGAAAGTTTCTAGCTTATGAATTTCAAGCAGAGCCAGATTCTTCATCGCACTCATAATACCGTCGATCTCATCCAGCGTTGCCAGTCGCTCCTTCACTTCGCGTCGCTTACTCATTACAGCTCTATTTTAACCAGGCGTGAAGTAGAATTTTCCACTGATCCCGTCCCTCTTCAATACTTAAACTGGCGCGTTCAACGAGCTCCTGTAGTTTTATCAAATATGCACTCACCTGCTCTAATTCAATTTGATCAAACAATCCCTCGTTATATGCTACTAACCAAGCCATCTGAAATTCAATCGTCAACGGCGTGAGCAGTTCCTGTTTAAGCATCTCCCGTAGTACCTGTCCACGCCGTATACGTGCTTCCATGCCCGCTTCCAGCCGCGAACCAAAACGGGTAAATACTTCTAGCTCAAGAAACTGCAAATAATCCAGTTTCATACGTCCCGCTTCTTTCTTAATATTCGGGTGTTGTGCATTACCGCCAATACGTGACACCGAACGCGTTACATCAATCGCTGGCAAAAAACCGCGGACAAATAACTGGTGGTCAAAATAAATCTGACCATCAGTAATCGAAATTAAGTTCGTAGGAATATATGAAGCAATTTCGCCTTGCTCCGTTTCAACTATGGGCAATGCAGTCATGCTACCACCGCCCTCTCTAGCCGACAAACACGTGGAGCGCTCCAGTAATCGAGAATGGAGATAAAATATATCGCCAGGATAAGCTTCTCGGCCCGGAGGTCTGCGTAAAAGCAGTGAAAGTTCACGATAACTGCGTGCATGCGTACTTAAATCATCATATACAATCAAAGTATCCTGTCCTGTTGCCATCCAGCCTTCAGCCACAGCACAGCCAGCAAACGGTGCCAGATATTTCAGCCCCGACATAGCCGTCGCTTCTGCCACCAGCACTGTGGTATAAGCTAAAGCGCTCTCACGACGCAAAGTTTCAATGGTATTTACAACGGCAGAGCGCTTCTGGCCAATCAGGACATAAACACAAAAAACATTCTTACCCCGCTGGTTAATAACCGCATCAATTGCTAATGCGCTCTTGCCACAGCCGTTGTCCCCGATAATCAGCTGACGTTGTCCCTTACCAATGGGGATCAGCGTATCAACGATTTTATTGCCGGTATACATCGGCTGCACTACGAAATCACGTGCAATTATTGGCGGTGAACGGACATCTAATTTTCGATGTGCGGTAAATGAAATAGATCCGGCGCTGTCAAGCGGTACGCCTAATGGATCAATCACGCGGCCTAATAAGCCATTTCCAACACCGATACTCAAGCGCTCGCCTGTCAGATAAACTGAAGTGCCCGCAGCTAACTGCTTAGTCTGACGCAACAATATTGCACCCACACGATCATGTGCAAGATGAAAAACCAACGCACTACTACCATCTTCCAGATTGATTACCTCGTCCATACAAGCTGAGGGCAATCCGTCGATCCAGGCAATGCCATCTCCCACGGAAATAACCGTACCCTGTTCCGATAAACGTAAGCCATACTGATAATCTGACAGCCACACCGCCTGTTTTGCCAAAGGCGAATCGGCCTGTGAATCAGTAGATACCATCACATTATCAGGCATGCTGCAGTGCACCACTGAAAAATTTCAATTCATTGTGCAAATTTGCATGAAAAATCCAGGGACCAATTTCTATTTGAAACCCTGCAATTAATTCCGGATTAATCTCATATCTAGTCGGTAGCATCCTGCCGATTACCTCTGCCAGAGAATGAGATAATTCCGCCTGCTTATTATGTTCCAACGGGAATGCGCTCTGGACTTTAATCTGTAACCCAGGCACCGCAGCAGCCTCAGTTACGGCCCGTTTATTTTCTTTACCGAGGCGATGTAAATCTTCCAGCAACAGTGCATATAGCTGCGCTTCCAATTCCGGCGAAGCCAGCCTGGAAAGTAATTTGGTAGAAAATAGCGCACCTTGCGCAATACCCTTTTCCTCCATCATGTATTCAAAATCAAGTCGGGCGCGTTCATTTAAAACACGACGCCGCTCAACCTCTTCTGCGATTTTAGCCTCTAGTTCGGCCATTTTTCTTTCGCGTATCGCAGCCAACTCAGCCATTAGACGCGCCTGAGCCGCTTCTTTTTCAGCTTCCCATTCGATCAAACGTTGTTCATTTTTCTGTTTCAGTTCACTCGCTTCGGCTTCAATACGATGGGCGTCAGCCAGTGCTTTCTCAATACCCATACGGCGACGGGCGATAACGTCAAGGACAGGCTGATATAGAAATCGTTTTAAAATCCAGACAAGAATCAGGAAATTAATTATTTCAAGAATAAAAGTCGTCCAGTCAAAATCCACGTTCTTAACCCCTATTTAACCAGGTATTCCAGCAAAGGATTACGAAATAGAATGATCAGCACAATCACCAGTACATAAATCGCGAGTGACTCAATCATGGCGAGGCCAACAAACAAAGTACGCATAATCGATTTTTCAGCTTCCGGCTGCCGCGCGATTGCATCCAGTGCTTGGCTAATTGCGCGACCCATTGCCAATGCTGGAAACATCATACCGATCGCAACAGCAAGCGCCGCACCTACAGTAGAAAATATGGTGAACCAGGACATGTCGTTCATACGCTCTCTCCTTCCTCATTTTGTTCATAACCCTGTTGCGATTGCATCGCACCTGCAATATAAACCAGCGCTAACATGCCAAAAATATAAGCCTGTATCAGCGCTTCAATAATATGCAGCATTAACAACGGCACAGGCACCAACAAACCAGCGACTAGCAATACCAGCAACGCACCCAATTCCAGACTCATAATATTAGCAAACAAACGGACTGCCAATGCAACAGTGCGTGTCACCTCACTGATCAGGTGAAAGGGGAGTAACAAGGGTGTTGGACTAAGATAATGCTTAAAATAGCGGGAAGCACCCTCACTGCGGATGCCAAACCAATGTACCGACATAAACACCAGTAATGCTAAACCTGCTGTTACTGATAAATAGCCCGTAGGAGAATGTAACTGGGGAATCAGCCCTGTCATATTTGCCATGACAATATAAATCCACAAGGTTGCAATGAACGGCAACAGTTGCTGGGCGTGACTTGGCAGCACCGTTTTGATGCTCTCCTCCATTGCCAATAATATTCCCTCCAACATTGTCTGTAACGGTCCGGGACTAATCGACAGTCGTCGTGTGGCAAGCCAGCAAAATACGCCCAGTATCAGCATAATGCCCCATGTTGTCACCACAACCGAAGTAATTTCAAACATTCCGACATTAAACACCACAACGGCTGATTTCATAAGTGATCACCCTTAATGTATAAATATACATTTACTATGCCAATCACAAGGCCGACAACAAGCAATCCTACTGTCCAGTGAATCGAGTAACCTTCCACCCGACTATCCAACCAGTTACCTAAATAGACCCCGACTATGACCGGCAGCACAAACAACAATGACAGCGTGCCCATGAATATCGATTGAGCTAACAACGTGGGACGCTCCTTTTCCGCACGTTGCATACGCTTTACCTGCCGTTCTACTGATTTACGTAACTCGTCATCATCCACGATTCGGCTCCGCTATATTTTGACTCCGTTACGCTCCATCTGCCATAAACGTCGGAACATTTCCTGTTCCAAATTATTGAGGTTGCTTTTTATCTCTTTCAGCGCCTCTTCTTCTCTCAGTAATTGTTCCAGCAGCTCCACACTAATACGCTGATAATCTGCATCATGTAAAAAACGACGTGTACTGATATATAAATTATTACGCATAAAGTAAAGTATGCCGCCCGGAAATGCGAGATAGGACCAGCTGCCATCTTCTAATTGATAACGCGCCAGACCATAGCTCAACGCAGTCATCATGCGTTCATGACGGGAACGAATGCCAAAACTGCCCGACTTATCCTCTCCGATAAAACTAATGACACTTTTGATACAGGTATATTGCGTGGCACTTTGTACATGTAAAATAAAAGTATTCATATCACGCCCTGCATTGAGCCACGCATATAACAGCGTTCTTCCGAAACAGCGTCATAATCACCGCGCAAAAAAGCCTCGCAATCAGTAAGGGTCTGATCCAGTTTCACCGATACTCCCTGAATACCGCTATGTGATGTCATCACATGGAACGGTTGCGTCAAATAACGCTGCAGTTTGCGCGCGCGCATGACAATACACTGATCTTTTTCTGACAATGCTTCCAGACCAAGCATGGCAATAATATCTTCCAATTCCTGGTAACGCGCAAGATGTTCACGCACATTCTCAGCCACATGATAATGCCGGTCACCCAGAAAACTGCGATCCATCATTTTACTTGATGATTGCAAAGGATCTACCGTTGGATAAATACCCTTTGCAGCTTGGCTGCGTGACAAAATCACCACTGTATCCAGATGTGACAGAATGGTACTGACAGCCGGATCTGTCATATCATCTGCCGGAACATATACAGCCTCCACAGCAGTGATATCGCCATTACGCGTAGAAATGATACGTTCCTGTAATTCCGCAACTTCACTCATCAAGGTAGGCTGATAACCCACTGTAGCGGGCATACGCCCAAGTAATCCGGAAATCTCACTGCCGGCCTGTATAAAACGAAATACATTATCGATCAGCAACAATACTTCCTTACCCAGCGTATCCCGCAGATATTCCCCATAAGTCAATGCCGATAAACCGACACGAAAGCGTACACCGGGTGATTCATCCATCTGGCCAAACATCATCAAGGTGCGGGACATCACACCCGCATTTTGCATTTCATGCCATAATTCGTGACCTTCACGAATACGTTCGCCTACACCGGCGAATACAGAAACCCCTTGGTGCAAACTAACAATGGCATGCATGAATTCCATAATTAAGACCGTTTTACCCACACCGGCACCACCAAACAAGCCAGTTTTACCACCTTTAATAAAAGGGCAAAGTAAATCAATTACTTTAATACCTGATTCAAGAATTCCTGCTGCGGGAATCGTCTCTGATAATGACGCGGGAGGCGCGATGATGTCGCGCATCTCCTCAGTGGCCAGTGGTGGTCCACCATCTAATGGCGCACCAAACATATCCAGCATACGACTTAAACAATCCGGTGTAACAGGAATACGTAATGGTCCGCCACTGTCGAATACCAACAGACCCCGCTTCAACCCCCCTGTGGGGTGTAAAGCGATAGCACGTACGCGATGGGCATCTAGATGAAGATAAACTTCGAAAGGATAATATTCATGATCAAATGTGCAGAACAGGGCTTGATGCAGCGGCGGTAGACGATCACAAACCACATCCACTACGGGCCCATGAATTTCCTCAATCACACCAATTGGATCATTCGTGGATTGCATAGATCGGATTATCGGTTCCATGAGGCCAAACTCCATCACTTGGATATACCGTTATACCTGATCACGCCCGCTATCGACAAGTCATAAAAATAAATTAACCATCAAATCCATGTCATGCTCATAGCAGCATTGTCATTTCAGACTTGAAATTTTCTATTCACACACAATAATCGTATAATCAACTTCACTTTCAACCATATCTTTTTGCATGAATCCAACCTGGCAAATCTATCTGCAAAGTCGTAATGCAGTTATTGAGGATAATCGCGTCCTTCACTATGGTGAAGATCCTGCTGAATTAAGAAACACGCGTATTGATACTGATACCGTGATGGTCGATCTTTCGCATTTTGGACTGATTCGCTTCTCTGGTGAAGATGCCCACACTTTCTTACAGAGTCAATTAAGCTGCGATATCAGGCAGGTGAATTCCAACACCGCACAATATGGCAGTTATTGCACACCGAAAGGCCGTATTCTGGCTAATTTCCTACTTTGGCAAAACAATGATTTTTTGATGCAATTGCCGGCCGATTTATGCACTACTATCCAGAAAAGACTCTCTCTATTTGTATTACGTGCCAAAGTTCGATTGATTGATAACAGTGACACTCTCATACGTATCGGGATAGCTGGCAATAATGCCGCCAAATTAGCGGAAAAAACGTTAGGTATGCCGTTAGATCATCACCAGCACCTGGGTGTCATACAGAATGAATCAATCAGTCTTCTCTGTTATGCACCCAATCGTTATGAATTTGTTACATCCGTTGAGCATGCCCCTACGCTATGGACACACTTAAGCCAATACGCAAAACCTGTCGGCACTTTTTTATGGGATTGGCTAGAAATTCGAGCGGGCATTCCAACTATCCTGCCGGTGACTCAAGAACAGTTTATACCTCAAATGGTCAATCTGGATGCAATTAATGCAATCAGCTTCAAAAAAGGATGCTACCCGGGTCAGGAGATTGTTGCCCGTACCCAGTATCTAGGAAAAATCAAACGCCGCATGTACCTTGCTCATGTTGCATCAACACAATCCATTATGGCTGGAGACGAATTATTCAATACAGAAATGGCAAACCAGCCATGTGGAAAGATAGTCAATGCAGCCCCTTCACCGCATGACGGCACTGATGTACTAGCCGTAATTCAGATAAGCAGTATTAAAGCAGGCAGCATTCACTGGCAGACCCCAAGTGGCCCAACACTGGAAATCATTCCATTACCTTATCCGCTTGGTGAGTAGCCTCATGCTACCTATTCATTACTCGCAGCCAACGTCGCCATTTACCCTTAGTTTCTGTACTTCGCTGGTTTTTGGAACTATTAGAAAACCGTATATTTTCTGGTGCATTGGTTCCACCCGTCACAACAAATGTCATGGCCTCTTCCGTACTCCAATCAGTCATCACTACATCTTCCATTGGCACAATCTCGATATAACCAGATGTAGGATTAGGTGAGGTCGGCACATAAACTGCCGCCAGCTCCTTGCCAGTTTCTGTATCGTGCATAATTTTGGTTATAAAACCGATCGCTTTCATTGCAGATGAAGGAAAACTAATTAACACCACCCGTTGCCCAGTGACCGGCGATTGACTCAATGTATGCAAGAAACGCTTGGTCGCACCGTAGATAGTCTGCACGAAAGGAAGTTTAGCAAGCATATCTTCAAATACACCTATCACTTTCTTGCCAATAACAAAAGAGGCTAACAACCCAATACCGTACAGACTGGCAATCGTAAGTAAAGCGGCAACTGTCTGCTGAAAGCCAGAGTTCAATAACCAACTGGCGAGCGTATCTGAAAAGGGGCGAGCCGCACGCGCCATTCCTTTCAGCAAGGGAGTACCCATACGAGCGAGTATTTTTAATAAAAATTCAAATACGAGCCATGTGACCCAAAGTGGCGCCACAGTAAAGAATCCAATCAATACATAACGCCCGAAATGAGCAAAACGAGTCGTGCTCTGTTTGTCTCTGTTTTTTATGGTCATAATACTGCAATCACCTCCACTCACACTGATAATCTACTTTGAATAACGCTTTCTATTATACTAATCAACTCACAGGGACAAATTGACTTTGATTGACTTGTTCAAGTACGCCAGCGCTTAATCAATGTGAAACATACGCTCCAGACAAAATATTACACAGAAAATAATAATCTTTCCTTGGTTCTTTGTTATCAATTATCTGAACCGCATAAAAAAAGCAGAGAATGACAAGCTGTGCCCAAAGATTATTTAAGTTTCCTGCAGTACAACAAATAAGCGAGCAAACCGATCATTCAAAATAAAATTATGATATTTTGGAGCACATAATGAATCCGAACCCACGACATCCAGAGACTCATACGCTGGCAAATAATCAGCTCTCCGGATTTAATAATGATACAAAGCCAAATGATTCAGAAAACATAGCAAATACACAGCATTCCTTGCATGACACAATCGAGGCTTTTGCAAAAGCCCTCGCCAGAAGTTTTCTGCTATTGATTATAAAAGATTAATTTTTTAATCATTGGGGCTTTGCAAAGGTCTCAATCAATAACACGATTCAAATCATCATTCAGAAAAATCATGCCGAATTTCTTGATACCGCCAGCGACACTATTTCATAATCAATACGGCCGTAAGCAACCTAAGCAGTCTAAATATTTGATGCACCCTTAAATACTACAACCCAATCCGACCGGAATAAAACAATTTCTACACATTACTCATCATATACACAAACATATTATCTTGTCTTCGGGGAGAAAATATATCAATATAACAGCATTCCAGTACACTACTAACATGCCAAAACCCTGCCGTAGTGAAGCGGTATTTAAAACCAAACAGAATATTTCCACTGGACATTGACAAAACGCTGATCAATTGCTGGAAAGCAAGATGGGTTCTTGGTAGAATCATCGGGCATCGCCCTGTTTAAATCTTACTAACGCTTTATAAATTTAGTATTTTTACATCATATCCTTGCGCCAGATATTCGCACGATATCTATTTCTTTCGTCTGCAAAGATGAGACTAACCATCGCGTGCTTACCTATGGCCTAAATAGATATCAATAGCTTTTTAAAAAAATAATGCTGTTTTATCTCATACAAAACTTGAAAAACGTTGAAAAACGATATTAAAGTTGTAACCCGGCGTGCATCTCAATAATGATGCAACTTTTTAAAGAATGAAAAGGACTGTTATGTCATATAGTTCAACACAAATCAATAAACGCTTAAAAAGTCTACAACAACATCTTGCTGATGAACATCCGGATAATCCGGTATTAGCCAAAGCTGTAAAAAGCTTTCGCAAAATGGATTATGTCGGTCAGAGCATTGGATTACTAGATAAAGAAGAATCCTATGCGACTTGTGTCACCTGGTGGCCAATGATAGCGGTATTGGGTACATTTTCTGCTGGCAAGTCAACCTTCATCAACTCTTATTTGAATCTACCATTACAACGCACAGGAAATCATGCGGTAGATGATAAATTTACTGTTATTTGTTACAGTCGCCATAATGAAGCTAAAACTTTACCGGGTGTGGCATTAGACGCTGATCCACGTTTCCCATTTTTCCAGATCAGCCGCAGTATTGAAGAAATCGCTGAAGCGGGACAACAGCGCATTGATGCTTATCTACAATTAAAAACTTGCCCGTCCGAAAGTATACGAGGGAAAATTCTTATTGACTCCCCAGGGTTTGATGCAGATGAGCAGCGCGCATCAACATTACGCTTGACACAGCACATCATTAATCTATCCGATCTAGTATTGGTTTTCTTTGATGCGCGCCATCCAGAACCCAAGGCAATGCAGGATACGTTAGCCTATCTCGTATCGGCTAGTGTCGACCGTGCAGATGTGAACAAGTTTCTCTACATTCTTAATCAAATGGATGTAACAGCCAAAGAAGATAATCCTGAAGAAGTCGTCTCAGCCTGGCAACGTTCGCTCGCAGAAGTGGGTTTAATCGCTGGCCGATTCTACCGAATTTATGATCCCAACTCAGGTGTCCCCATTGATGATCCACAAGTCAAGGAACGCTATGAAAGAAAGCGTAGAGAGGACATGGCAGATATCGATGCCCGTATACAGCAAATTGAAATTGAACGTTCTTATCGTATCGTTGGCAAGCTCGAACACACTGCGAAAGTGCTTAAAGATCAAGTGACCAATAAGCTGACCACTATGTTGCAACGCTGGAAGAGCAGAGTAATACTGGTTGACAGTCTGGTATTTAGCACATTAGCTGTACTAACGGGATTGGCCTTAACACTGACCCATTCCTGGAATTCGGTAAAGGTTCTCGCCGCAGGGATACCGACAGCCGAGACAACATCACTCGTTGTTTTACTATTAGTATTGAGTAGTATGGGTTATATTCATTTTTCCATCCGCAGGCTCGTGGCT
Source organism: Nitrosomonas cryotolerans ATCC 49181 (assembly GCF_900143275.1). Taxonomy (NCBI): domain Bacteria; kingdom Pseudomonadati; phylum Pseudomonadota; class Betaproteobacteria; order Nitrosomonadales; family Nitrosomonadaceae; genus Nitrosomonas; species Nitrosomonas cryotolerans. Next base: position 1,360,681 of record NZ_FSRO01000001.1, on the reverse strand, counting down.
AATAAGATACTCAGGAATCTTGCTAAGGAACTGGGAGATAATCACGATATCTGCAAACAATACACCGGTGCATTTAACAAGAGTACTGTAGCATACCGCCCCATGTTCTTCCAGAATCCGGCGGGGTGGAACGAGGTAACTCAACAAATAATCGAGGAAGTAGTAAACGAGGCAAACGATTATATCCAAGCATTAAATGACCAATTTACCAATCCATCGGGTCACAATAATAAAAATGGTGAAGATTTACCAGCACAAGAATCCTGAGATTTTTTATCAATAAAATTTAATCAATGGCTTGAATTTATATTTTGCGTTCTAAAATATTTATTCAAGCCTATCGTAATCATTGAGGTCACAGATAACATCAAATTCATTCAGGCATAAACATATGCCAATCATTTGACTTATCTCTGCTCCTACCCATTTCTATTGCTTCTAATGCAGCGCTAATAATTATTTTGTTATCCTAATCAAAACGGAGCAGCTGCTTTTCATGTTTCTGTTATTTTCATCTGCAAAATTGTTAAAATTCTTTAAAACCACATAAAATCAACATGCTTCACTACAATGATGCCCCCAATAATTTTATTAAACTTATTTCCTTTTTCTAATTGTCTTAAAATAGCCCAATATCCTGATCTGTTTTGGACAAGGGTAATATTAAAGAGTAAAATTCCGCCTCTTTACTCTTTGCATTGAGCAATTTAATTGGAGAAAATATATGTCTGTCACAACCGATCAAAAAGCACAGATAGTACACGATTACCAAAGAGATGCTGGAGACACCGGCTCTCCGGAAGTTCAGGTCGCACTTTTAACAACTCGAATCAATGATTTGATTGGACATTTTAAAACGCATGTCAAAGATCACCATTCGCGCCGGGGTTTGTTACGTATGGTTAGCCGCCGTCGTAAATTACTCGATTATTTGAAGCGTCGCAATGTTAATGCATACCGAACACTCATTGAACGTCTCGGTTTACGTAAATAATTTGCATTCTATTAGAATCCAAGTAATAACATAATGTTTGAGCAGGCAGTTTTTCCGATAAAAAACTTATAAAAATCGAATATAAACAAGGCTAAGACGGGATAATTTCATCAAAAAAAGGATTGTTAATTGAAATCGATCAAGAAGAGCATTGCCTACGGGCGCCATCAACTCACACTGGAAACAGGAGAAATCGCAAGGCAGGCACATGGCGCGGTGATGGTTACAATGGGCGATACAGTGGTATTGGTTACCGTGGTTGGCGCAAAAAATGTCAAACAGGGGCAGGATTTTTTTCCATTAACCGTAGATTATCAAGAAAAATTCTATTCTGCAGGTCGAATTCCTGGTAGTTTCTTTAAACGGGAAGGTCGGCCTTCTGAGAAGGAAATACTGACCTCTCGGCTAATTGACCGCCCTATTCGTCCATTATTTCCGGACGGTTTTTATAATGAAGTACAGGTTGTTGCTACAGTCATGTCATCTGACAATGAAGTAGATGCTGACATCCCGGCATTGATTGGAACTTCTGCCGCACTAGTACTTTCAGGCATTCCATTCGACGGCCCAATTGGCGCTGCCCGTATTGGTTATATTAATGATGAGTATGTATTAAATCCAACCACTTCGGAACTTACACAAACTCAATTAAACCTTGTAGTAGCGGGCACAGAGCAAGCTGTTCTCATGGTGGAATCGGAGGCGATGGAGTTATCTGAAGATACAATGCTTGGTGCTGTCGTGTACGGCCATGAGCAAATGCAAACCGTCATTCGTACCATCAATGAACTCGCTGATGAAGCAGGCGTGACCGACTGGAACTGGACTCCAGAAGAAAAAGACACCCAATTATCAGAGAAGATTGCACAACTAGCAGAAGAAGATTTGCGTGAGGCTTTCAAGCTAAAACAAAAGCAAATGCGATCTGAAGCCATAGATAATATCTGGCAACGTATATCGACCGAGTTAAAAGTTGGCACAGACGATGGACCGGGTGTCCAACCATTTCAAGAAGCCTGTTTTACGCTTGAGTCTAAAATTGTTCGTAACCAGATTCTCAATGGTGAGCCACGTATAGATGGACGTGGCACGCGTACTGTACGGGCAATTAGTATTCGTAACGGGATACTGCCTCGCGCTCACGGTTCTGCTTTATTTACACGTGGAGAGACTCAGGCATTGGTGGTTGCGACGCTGGGAACCGCTCGCGATGAACAGAAAATCGATGCGCTGCAAGGCGACTATACTGACCGTTTCATGCTGCATTACAATATGCCGCCTTATGCTACTGGTGAAACAGGGCGCGTAGGTACTCCGAAACGTCGCGAGATCGGTCACGGTCGCTTAGCAAAACGAGCCTTAATTGCGGTACTGCCCACTCCAGAAGAATTTGGTTATTCATTACGCGTTGTATCCGAAATTACTGAATCAAACGGCTCCAGCTCTATGGCATCAGTTTGTGGTGGCTGTCTTGCCCTGATGGATGCGGGTGTACCGCTGAAAGCGCATGTAGCAGGTATTGCCATGGGACTTATTAAAGAAGGAAACCGGTTTGCCGTGCTGACGGATATTCTTGGTGATGAAGATCACCTCGGCGACATGGATTTCAAAGTGGCGGGCACAGAACAAGGCATCACCGCACTGCAAATGGATATAAAGATCCAGGGAATTACAAAAGAAATTATGCAGGCAGCGCTCATACAGGCCAAGGAAGGACGCATACATATTCTGGAAATCATGAAACAGGCACTTCCTTCCACTCGTGAAGATATCTCTGTACATGCACCACGTATCATTAAAATCAAGATTAATCCAGAAAAAATACGTGACGTGATTGGAAAGGGAGGCGCTGTAATACGTGCACTAACAGAAGAGACAGGCACAACTATTGATATTACGGATGATGGTATAGTGATGATAGCTTGCGTCAGCGCCGAAGGCGGCGAGCTCGCTAAAAAACGGATTGAAGATATTACTGCCGAGGTTGAAGTAGGCAAAATATATGACGGCACTGTATTAAAGTTACTTGATTTTGGTGCTATTGTCAGCATCTTACCCGGCAAGGATGGCTTATTACATATTTCACAGATTGCTAATGAGCGTGTCAATAATGTTACAGATCATCTCAAGGAAGGTCAGATTGTCCGCGTCAAGGTACTAGAGGCTGATGACAAAGGACGTCTTCGACTCAGTATGAAGGCAGCAGTTACTACAGAAGAACCAGAGCCAGAACCAGAACCAGAATCTGATAATATCATTTCATAATTATTATTCAGTGATGGTTTGATCTCCCTCAATATTAAAAGCCCTGTCGGAAAAGACAGGGCTTTTTCACCCCAAGCTCAGTATTAACAGCGTGTAAAACTAAACTAACCCATTTACTTAGCCATTTGCCTCTCTCTAATTTCATCCAATGTCTTGCAATCGATACAGAGCGTTGCGGTAGGACGGGCTTCAAGACGTTTCAAGCCGATCTCAATGCCACAGCTTTCACAGTATCCATAATCATCAGCATCTATTTTAGCGATAATCTCATCGATTTTCTTAATCAATTTACGCTCACGATCACGATTGCGTAATTCTAGTGTCATATCCGATTCCTGACTCGCCCGATCATTTGGATCAGCAAAAACAGTCGCTTCATCCTGCATTGTATGAACAGCTCGGTCAATATCCTTCCCCAATTCAATTTTCATACCTTCCAATATTTTACGGAAATGGACAAGCTGCTCTGGACTCATATAGTCCTCTCCCTTTTTTGGTTTATAGGGAATCACTTGTTTATATAACTCTTGAGGCATATTTTGTGGCATGTTAAATGCTCCTGTTGAATTCTCTTAATGTACAAAAAAGCATACTATTTACCAGAAAGCCCATTATACAACAAGTAGTCAGCACACCATGTTATCTGCATTCTTTGGCTGCTCCTCCCCTTAAAGAAAAAGGATTTCCAGTTTAATCATTGCAACCCAAATGTACCTGAGTATAAACAGGGCCTTATCCTATCTTCAGAGGATTAGCCATCGCCAGCTCGACGGCTAGAATATGATGTGCTGCGTTGATGTTGCGGCACGAATTATCCCACATTCAAAACAGAACATTTGCGTATATTTGACGACATCTGCCGTACGGTATAATCACAGTTCGAACAGCGCTTTGGCGAAGGGGAGGTTAATACCAATCAGAGCACACCCTTATCTCACAAAACATACAACATCGCCGCCCATTGTGTAATGTAAAAACCACTAAAATGGCAGATCAAAACCATCTCCTTATCTCTCCGATCCGAATTCCGGAGTTTTTCGAAAACTTTGATAAAACCTAAAAATGGAATTGAAATTGAATTGACTGCAAAGTCATAAAATACAGGGTAATAAGATAGGCGATTCGATTTATTTGACACCCTCCTCCGTCTAAAGACAGGGGATTTCTGCTGCATCTACCCCGGAATGGGGTAGATGACTTCGGTCAGCTCTTGTTCCTGACGACATTACTGCATCGTTCACTTGGCGGGCAAGCTGGGCATGTCCTGCCCTTAGAATATTGATGGCCACGTTGAGGGCTGCATTTTCTGTGTACTCACATTCGACACACGCGAACTTGGATTACGTTGTGCGATTCTCGGCAAACATATGGCCGCAGGCCGAGCACGTCCGGTTTGTGTTACGCGGATTGATGGCAAGCACATCACCGCCACGCCACGCTTGCTTCTATTCCAACTGGCGGCGGAATTCACCTCAGCCCTCATCGAGAATCGACTTATTGAGGCCCGTTTTGGCTTTGACACTTCATCCTGGCGGCTCAGCCCACGTTGGTCTTTCGCCAGCTTTGCCGCGTTTTTGCGGAAGGCCTTGGCCGGTTCAAACATCGTGCCATCCGAAAGTGGAGCAAATAACGTAACACCTGTGTCAAAACCCACAATGAATAAGGATGGATGCACCGGCTGCTCAAACCTTGCGCTCGGTCTGAATGCTGGCGTACCACTTGCCAGCAATACGGGATACGGCGCACTGCGCGCTGTTGATCACCATCTTATTTCGCGGCCTCTTATGGTGGCGCGCCAACTGCCATCATTCGCCAGTACATCGAGCAACAAACCCCAGATTGACCGATAATAAGGGCGCCTGCGGCATCCGCGCTATTTATCCTTCCCCCTGAACGGAGAGGATTTCCGCTCAGTCTGTTAAAACAATCCCTCCCTCTAAAAAATTAACGTTTGACATCCTCCCCTTCCTAAACGAAGGGGATTCCTAGCGACTTATTAAGCCGTTAAGAGTAGGTTTGTATTGCTACTGCCTACTGGTTCCTGCTTCTTAGACGAAACTAACGTTTCAACTCCACAGGCTAACAAGCGATGTCCTCGCTCAAGTACATTCAAGGCACCTACCAAGTCGGCATTGGCTTTAAATCCACATTCTGTACATTCAAAAGCACTTTGGCTTTTGCGATTGTCACGACTAACATGTTGACATCTAGGGCAGGTTTGAGAGGTGTATTGAGGGTTTACCTTCAATACATCCCCGCCTGAACAAGCCTGTTTATACTCCAAGAACGAAACGAACATTCCCCATCCTTGGTCAAGAATGGATTTGTTTAGACCCGATTTCGCTTTGGCGTTTTTACCATGCTTTTCAACACTGCCCTTGGCACTCTTAGACATGTTTCCTATCTTTAAATTCTCAACTACGACCATTGCGTGATTTTTGCTGATTTCGGTTGAGGTTTTGTGTAAGAAGTCTAAACGAGCATTGGCAATACGCTCATGCAGTCGGGTAATGATTTGTTTCTGCTTTTTCCAGTTAGCAGAGAGACGGACTTTTTTAGACAGCTTACGCTGTTCAAAAGCCAGTTTCTTTGATAACTTTCTGAAACTGTTTAAAGGTTCTACGTATGAGCCGTCTGACAAGGTTGCAAAGCGGGTAACGCCCATATCAACACCAATCATACTGGTTGAGCTATGACGCTTTAGCTCGGTCTCGTACTCAGTCTGAATCGACACGTACCAATAACCGCCTTTACGGGAAATCGTCATATTTTTAACGTCACCAATGACTTGGCGTGAATTACGATATTTCACCCAACCGATTTTAGGCAAGAACACTTTGCTAGACTCTTGCTCCAGCTTAAATCCTTGTGGATAACGAAAGCTGTCACTCAAACCTTTTTTCTTGAATTTTGGAATCCGTTTTAAAGGCTGTTTTTTATCAAAACCGTCTTTGAACGCTTTTTCTAAGTTTTTTAAGGCTTGTTGCAACGGTTGAGAATGAACGGTTTTTAGAAATCCATAATCTTCTGAGGATTTCCATAGCTTTAGCCAAAATGACAACTCGTTGTACCAAAGCAATGGCTGTTTCTGCTCTAATCTGAACAGATTCATTGCTAAGGCTTTATTCCAAACAAACCGATTAGCACCCGCAAACTCAACCATCTTCTGTACTTGGTCAGAATTTGGATTGAGTCGAAATTTAAAGGCTTTGCGTATAATCTGTTTCATGGTTATAATTATACAAAAAGGAATTGGTCTATGCAAGCTAATAACGATGTAAGAACAGGAAGAAATTGCGTTTTTAATCTTCATGTTCATTTGGTCTTTGTAACAAAATACCGTAGAGATGTTTTCTCCGGAAGGGTATTAATTGATTTGGAAGAAATATTTAAAAACGTGTGTTTGGATTTTGAAGCAGAATTGGTGGAATTTAACGGTGAGCATGATCATATTCACCTTTTAGTTAACTATCCACCAAAAATTGCTATTTCTAACTTGGTAAATAGTTTGAAAGGCGTTTCAAGCCGACTTATTCGCAAAAAGAATTATCCCGAAATTAAAAATAAGCTTTGGGGTAATATGCTTTGGAGTCCAAGCTATTTTGCGGGTAGTTGTGGTGGAGCACCACTCTCGATTATTAAGCAATATATTGAACAACAGCAAAGACCGCATTAAACAGGCTTCGCCTGTGCGCTTATATCTCCGCCCTGAAGGACGAAGTTTTACGCGCTATTTGATAAAACACGCATAAAATTGACGTTTTGTTTCTAAGGAGGTATAGTATCGCCTTTTCCGGGGTGTAGCGTAGCCTGGTAGCGCGCCTGGTTTGGGACCAGGATGTCGGGAGTTCAAATCTCTCCACCCCGACCAATTTTCTGCCTTGAGATATGAGGCAAGCCCGGTTTGAGTAGTGCCCGTAGCTCAACCGGATAGAGCACCAGCCTTCTAAGCTGGGGGTTACAGGTTCGATTCCTGTCGGGCACACCATATATTTCTAGTTGATATCTAGTTGAACGACACGTAGTACTCGATTCATTTTTCTAATGGTGGCTGTAGCTCAGTGGTAGAGTCCCGGATTGTGATTCCGGTTGTCGTGGGTTCGATCCCCATCAGCCACCCCATCTGATTACACACAGACTCTATCCAAATATTAAACTATCTACTGGCTTTAATAAAACGGTATAGATCAGTATCTTTTCTTTCTCAAATAAGACCTTATTCAACTTGAACTTTATTCAATTCGAACTTTATAGTATCTCTATAATGATTGTTTGAACAGTTAGTGACCTAGCGTATTTCTAAGGAGTGCATCATGATCCATAACTTATTTAACAGCCTGAAAGAGTGCCCCGGTACCCAGGGTAAAAATGTGCAATTCTACTCACTTCCCGCGCTAGAGGAATCAGGTCTTGGTAAGATTTCACGATTGCCCGTTTCAATCCGCATCGTACTGGAATCGGTCTTACGTAATTTTGACGGTAAAAAAATTACCGAAGAACACGTCAGGCAACTTGCTGGGTGGAAGCCTAATGCAACCCGCACTCATGAAATTCCTTTCGTTGTATCTCGCATCGTACTACAGGATTTTACCGGCGTTCCGCTATTGGTAGATCTGGCCGCCATGCGCAGTGCCGCGGTGAGAATGGGGAAAGATCCCCAACTCATCGAGCCATTAGTACCTGTTGATCTAGTCGTTGATCACTCGGTACAGGTTGACTATTATGGCGATAAGGATGCACTCAGACACAATATGGAAATAGAGTTTTCCCGTAATAATGAGCGCTATCAGTTTATTAAATGGGGAATGCAGGCGTTTAATACGGTCAAAGTGGTACCGCCAGGCATCGGAATTGTACATCAGGTTAATCTGGAATACCTTGCGCGCGGCGTACATCAGAAAAACGGAGTGATTTACCCAGATACTTTAGTTGGGACCGACTCACACACAACAATGATTAATGCTATCGGGGTTGTTGGTTGGGGTGTAGGTGGCATTGAAGCAGAAGCAGGAATGCTCGGTCAACCCGTATATCTGCTAACACCCGATGTTGTCGGTGTAAATCTCACCGGTCGGTTACGTGATGGTGTTACAGCTACAGATTTGGTATTAACGATCACAGAAATGCTGCGTAACGCTAATGTAGTCGGAAAATTTGTAGAATTCTTTGGCGAAGGGACTGCCTCGCTGACCCTGCCTGACCGGGCTACCATTGCGAATATGGCACCTGAATATGGCGCCACCATGGGGTTTTTTCCTGTTGATGATGTCACCATTGAATACTTCAAAGGTACAGGACGCAGCAGCGAAGAGGTCACTACATTTCAAGCTTATTTCAAAGCACAGAAACTATATGGCATTCCACGTAAAGGCGATATCGACTACAGCCAGGAACTGGAACTTGACTTAGCGTCAGTTGCACCCTCGTTAGCAGGTCCTAAGCGCCCGCAAGATCGTATTGATCTTACTCACATTAAATCCCAATTCACCGCGCTTTTTGGCAAACCCAAAGCTGAGAATGGTTATGATAAGCAAGCAACAGATTTAAATCAACGCTATTCAATCCGGGACCATCACGATGGAAGCACAGAAGTTTGCACAAATATTGGTTACGGCAATCAAGATGAAAGTTATCTACCACCCGGGAGCGCCAGAAATGTATCAGAAATGGTCAGCAACCATCCAACACCAGATATAACAGACTCTGCCACCCATACACTCAATGACGCCGTTGATCTGGGTCATGGTGACATATTGATTGCGGCGATCACCTCTTGCACCAACACTTCCAACCCAAGTGTATTAATAGCAGCAGGATTACTAGCCAAAAAAGCAATAGAAAAAGGGCTGACCGTCAAACGCCATATCAAAACATCCCTTGCACCGGGCTCACGAGTCGTAACAGAATATCTCACTGCGACTGGATTATTACCTTATCTCGAGCAACTGGGTTTTAACCTGGCAGGTTATGGCTGCACTACCTGTATCGGCAATTCCGGTCCACTGGCTGAATCGATTGAAGAAGCTATCGTAAAGAATGATTTAGTATGTGCAGCTATACTCTCGGGTAACCGCAATTTTGAAGCCCGCGTTCATGCTAATATTCGCGCTAATTTTCTCGCCTCACCACCTTTAGTCGTGGCATTTGCTATTGCAGGAACGATATTAAAGGATCTCACAACTGAGCCGTTGGGTATTGGCAAGAATAATGAACCCGTTTGGCTGCACGATATTTGGCCAAGTAACGAGGAAATCCAGAGATTAATGAAATTTGCTACCAATGCAGAAACATTTCAGCGACTCTACAGCAATCTCACCCAAGATCATCCATTGTGGAACAATATATCTGCAACAACCGGTCAAGTCTACAACTGGCCCAAGTCAACCTATATTGCTGAGCCTCCTTTCTTTCACAGCTTCTCCATACAATTAACACCGCCCAGCCAATCTAGCGAGATCAAAAATGCACGTGCATTGGGCATATTTGGCGACTCGGTGACGACCGATCATATCAGCCCTGCTGGCGCAATTAAAGATAGCTCACCTGCAGGAAAATATTTACTTCAAGATGGGATATCTAAGGCTGATTTCAATAGCTATGGATCACGGCGCGGCAATCATGATGTCATGATGCGCGGCACTTTTGCTAATGTACGTATTAGAAACCTAATGATTCCAGATAGTGAAGGCGGCATCACTCTTTATCAAGAAAATGGTAATGTTGAAAATGTGCAAATGAGTATTTATGATGCTGCCATGAAATATCAAGCGAAAGGTGTGCCCATGGTGGTATTCGGCGGTAAAGAATATGGTACAGGATCAAGTCGTGACTGGGCCGCCAAAGGAACTCAGCTACTTGGCGTCAAGGCCGTGATTGCCAATAGCTTTGAACGTATACATCGCAGCAATCTGATCGGCATGGGAGTGCTTCCTTTACAATTTAAGAGCAATGATGGAGTCCAATCACTTGGAATTCAAGGCAATGAACAATTTGACATCCTCAATCTCGATAATATTCAGCCCCAACAACACGTTATACTTGTCATTCATAAACAAGATGGCACACAACAGAAAATTGAACTACTCTGCCGAATTGATACCGCAATTGAGGTCGATTACTATATGCACGGCGGCATTTTACCCTATGTCTTGAGAGAGCTAATGACAGCTTAATTCATATAACATATTACAAAGTTGCCTCGGAACACCTGGATCGAGGCAACTTTAATATTATCTGGGAATGCTCATATTAAAAAGACCGCTGCATAACTGGTTATCTCGGACTGGGCAAGATTTTTAAGTGTTTGCTTTATCAATGCTGCAAGTAATCAGAAAAGCTCAAAAACACAGTTATGCAGCGGTCTTTTAAAGTGCTATTGCTATGATGATACATTCACGCAGCAATGTTTTTGACAAAAAACACTGGTATTATTATTTTCTTTGACTCAATCCAATATTTTTTGCATAGCATTGTCTTCTTTTAGAGACAAAAAAACAGCTATCAACATGTTGACTTAATTTTTCTCAGCTTGATGTCGACCTGCTTTCTATCCATTCAAATGGAAAAATTGATTACTGTGCCTGTCATGCACTGAATTATTCGCATCGTTTAGCTATTTATTTCTGCATTCTTCTGCATTCCATTTCCACAATAACCAACACACATACTTATCGTGAAGGCTGCTTCGCTTCGTATAACTAAAGCGCCACCCCTTTCACATATTCCGGCCATATTAATGCTTGCCTGGCAACCTATATTCCTGATCAAGAGCAGATTTCCAGGCTATTGAGTTCTCATATGCTATCCGATTTTTGAGAACAATGGCTTTGGTAGCTGGTTGACTAGTCAGCTAGCCCTATATTTTAAACCGGGAATCGACATCAACATCAACAATAATAAAAACTAAACAGAATCTCTCAGAATCATATTCTTCATTTGCTCATTATCCAAACAATACAGTCCTGTCAAGCTAACACTCTGTTTCCTCGCATCATCTGTCTCTTTCTAGAGACAAATAGAATTCATACGGATCATATAGTTACTGTATAAGAACAAAAATACACATCTAATCAACAACAATTCACCATTCCCTGATTTTAATAAAATATTACAACTTATTGATTATTAATTAATAAAAATTAATGGCCCAATTCTTGCTTGTTAATTACATATAAATTAGAATTACAGGCTTTCCGAGATTTTCGGTTTTATAAAGTATCACCTCTATCAAGTTAGATAAAGGAACTTACGATGATATTACCAGCTAATAATTAGTCATCAGCATAATTATTATTATATAGAAATCGTACTTATATAGATTAGATCCTTTCTATAGTTCCCAAAATTAACTATTTTAAATGGAAGATAAATGAGAAATATAGTTCAGACAACGCATAAATTAAAAACCAATGCTATCCACCTTATCCAATCTCAGACAACCACCTTCCGCTCTAACTTACTTTCACCCAATAATAAAAAGTCACATACTGATAAAATACGGCTACAACTTCCCGCCAGAAGCAATCCAACCCATCATATTCCAACACCCGAAGAATTTGTTACCCATGAAAAACAAGAATATCTTCTGAAACAGAACGATTACAGTATTCATTTGGTTAATTCTCTCAAGCAACGGCTTGATACCAGCACACTGATTAGACGCATGTATACTTCCCGCGGCTATCATACTGAAAATACAACCCTCCTTTCATATGATCCCAATCAGGTTACTTTTGAAGCATCTAACAGCCAGACTCTCTTTGGTACACTGACGCTAGCTGTCGACTCAAATAAGGGCCTACTTGCCGATAAGCTTTATAAACGGGAAATTGATATGCTCCGCGCAAAGGGTAAGAAGGTCTGCGAACTATCAAAACTTGCTATCAATCCATTGCATAGTTCTAAAAGATTACTGGCTTTTCTATTTAATCTGGCTTATATCAGTGGACGCATCATCAACAAAGCGACCGATTTTGTTATTGAAATTAATCCACGCCATGCCGGATACTATAAACGTATATTAGGATTTCATCAGATTGGCGAGAAACGAATATGCCAACGTGTTAATGCGCCAGCCGTATTGTTACACTTGAAACTGGATTATGTAGAGGCACAAATTGCTTGCTTGGCTGGCTCCCGAGAACCACAGCAAAAATCCCTCTACGCTCACTTTCTTACCGAACACGAAGAGAGAAGAATCGCTAACCGAATGAAATCCAGGTTGATTGAACAACAATTCTATAACCAATCACAAGCTACAGCAGCATGTAATTAAACAAGATTAAACGCTTTTATTTTTTTATTTAATTTCACGGATTTCAACTATTCATCCCTGGCTTTGCTCTGCCAGACATTCCAAGTCTCATGCGAAGCAAGGATGCTCCATATCTCACCAGTATTCTACTAAGAAATCAGGCAAACCATATGCAGCACAAACTCACTGCTTATTATCGCGATTTTCTGTATTACTTAGATATCAGGTTATATCTACCCCTTTCCTAGAGGAAAAGAATTTCCAATTCAATAGCTGTAATCTGAATGCACCTAAATACATACAAGATTTACGTTATTTCCAAGATTAGCCAATTGATTATCATTGTTATGGCACACACTTAATGCAATTAGGTGAGATGATTGCACAGGAATTCATCGCTTGAACAATGAATAACACCCTTTATCTATGCCGATCAGGGTACGTCCATACCACAGCAACTGGCATTCAAACTGCATCCGATACGACAAACCTAAACTGTTTCTTTACTTCCCCGGTCTGAATCTCAGGGCTTCTCCGAGATTTTAATAAGAATCGAGAATAAACACTTATTCTCGATTAATTTCCTGCCCAGATCGGACTTGCTTAAACGGCAAATTGCTTCTCTTTTGCCCGAGGGGAAACAAAACCCATACCCACTAATCCAATGCCCAATAAGAATAATATGCCAGGCTCTGGTACTGGTACTGGTGAAAAGCTTGTATTTCCCGAACCAATAATTATTGCGTCAGTAAAATTATTAGGAGGCAGAGCAACGCCCGTTACACTGGTATTGACTCCATTAAAGTCTCCCACGGTAGAGCCACCAGCAAAAGCCGTACCACCAAAAAATCCGCCTACAGGTGTGGCATCAAACTCCACATTAAAATCACCTGCGGCCAACCCCGGGAAAACATGAAATCCACCGCTATGTGATCCCAACACTCCTGACAGGACTTTTATATCCTCTCCAGCACCAGCGGTAGTCACTATAGAACCACCAGACAGGCCAAATGCGGTATCCAAGGACAGATCCACAAAAAAATCAACCGAAAAACCAGTGAACGTACCGTCTACGCCCGATCCCGGTGCCATTGCGGTAGTTCCATTTCCGCTAAACAATGCGTAGAGTTGATAATTTACTCCTAACCCTGTTCCAAGAATTGGAGCTCCACCTAAACTATTACGAAAAGTACCAAAAAAACCACCGCCGGTTTCTGCAAATGTAAAACCAGTTTGATCTACTTCAGCTGTATAGCTAAAATCGATATAACGTGCATTAAAAGAGGCATTTGCCTCACCAACTGCACCAGGATTAACGGTAAATTCTTCCGCAAACGACAAACCACTCGGGATATGTGAGGCTAAGGCTGTTGAGCTGCTTAAGATTAATCCCGCCGCCACAAATGCCCCAGCCATTAAATGTTTCGACGAGTTAGATAATAATTTCATAATCTACTCCTTTAAATTGAATTGCGATAAATAAACCAGAGCCAACGTGTCGAATGGCTAGAAAAAACTAGCCATGTAAGATATATAAAGCAAATATTATGCCATTAAATATATCTATTTTATAAACAGCTTATTACAAGATTATCTTGCTATAGGAATAACGGAACACTAAATAAGGTGTAAAAAAATTCGACATAAAAACTGAATAATTGCGACTAAAATTGCCACTCTTATTGGATCTAAGGCCTGTTAATACTATCTAGCGTAGTATAAGGAATCACCGAAACCCAGCACCAACAGATCGGACATTACGTGCCGTGTCATGTACAAAAAATGCAATGACATCGAAAGCTTATTCCGCGAGCTCAAGGCATCTCGTCGAATATTCTCCAGATTCGGCAAACTGGATATCATCTGAGACCTTTGCAAAACCCCAGCAATTGAAAAATTAATTCTTTATAATCAACAGTAAAAAACCTCTGGCGAGGGATTTTGCAAAAGTCTCCATCTTTCTCTCATTTATCCATTTCGCTCTTTATTGTCGAAGCACTTAGATAGTGTTAACAGAATCTGGTAATCCCAGATATTACAGTTATTTGATATAGGCGAGAAACGAGCGATGACTAAAAAAACCAGTTCATTCTTTTGGCTCAAGAAATAGCAATCAAAATAAGAGTGTAAGAAAATTCGACACAAACAACAGACCGATATCGAGTGATTCAGATTATTTTGTAATTAAATTCGGAAAAATCACATTGGACCCAGCTTGCAGCCCCGGCTAATCAATTGGTAAGGTTGTTCAAATCAATTTTGATGTCTTATGCTACCCGGAATCATCCAGATTCTCTGCAAGCAGCTTCTTATTTGAAAGGTACTCATCAGACAGCCAAGCGCACTCACATTAAACAATCCCTTCCAAGCCGGTATTAGAACGTTTCTTCGATCTGATCATTCTTTTCGCATGGAAAAAGCGTTACACACGCTTCCTCGTTAGTCTGGAACCGTTAAGCGTGACAACGGCAAACGTAATGAACGCGCGCCAAACAAGGCACCCAACCCAATTCGTCCCAAAAATAAAGTACGGGGCGCATCATTTGCCAAAATTTGATTCAATTGCTCAGCGAGCATTTGTGCCTGTGACCAGGCTGCAGCCGATTGAGAGAAACGCCTTTTCTCACGTACGTAGCGAGAAAAGAGCAAGGGGGTTAGTTCAGGCTGCAAACCAAGCCCCAGGCTAGTTGCAGTAAGCCAAAAACGCTGAGTTGCCCGGCCTGCAGCCACGTAGTCATCTATCGTTTCGGGCGCTTTATGAGACAAAATAGCGAAGTGTGCCGCACAAAAAATACCTGGAATCAGGTCCATCTCAAGCCGCGGGATTAAATGCCCGGCTAAAAAAGTATTAAAAAAATGAACACGTTTCCAGCTTACCATGACCCATTGCATCAATTTCAGTGTCACCGCATCCAATCCCAACGCTTGATCCGGTACCTTATCCTCACTGAAACGAGTCCCCCATTCAATGATATCGCGATGAACAGTATAAGCTTCTGGCAGTGTCAGCCTAATTTTTGCATTATCAAACATTAACTTGGCCAAGCGCCAACGCTGTCCGCCGCTTGTAAACCAGCGCACAGTGTAATCTTTTCCAACAGCATCTTGCAGCGCCTGTTTTTGTAATTCGGTAAGCGGTGTAGTACGCATTGCGCGACGCTGTACAAAACGATGCTCAATATAGGGCAACAAAGGATCCGGCAACAGCTGCTCATCCGAGAATAGTTCCACAGAATAATCAGGATGCGTATCCTCCGATTCAGGTTTCCGTTTAAATATCGCTTGCAAGCCGTGCGCACTGGCAGCGATAGCGAGCGTTTCCAACAACGCACCATGAGCAATCTGGCTTGGATGGCCATCCAGGTCATAGACACAATGATCTCGAGTATCAAATGCGTGTACCACTAAATGGCGTTCGTCGATGACCTCAAATCGCCAGGGTTGTGTGTTATCACCACTCGGCGCCCAGCGAGCAAGCTGGAGAATATCAGCAATAGGTTGAGGAATAGAACACATTTATAAATCCAGTTTTCGTTTAGCAATCGTAATTGCGAGACGCTGTAGAGGATTCCGGTTACCGCCCGGGCGCCACGTGCGAGCGAGTTTCTTGCAGTAGGGATCAAAATGATATCCTCTGGGTGCCGCCCGGACAGGGCCACGATTTAGAAGGATCTTTAAAACTTCAGTTGCCGCAACGCCAGCACAAAGCTGGCAGGCCATTATCGTGGATGGGCCCTTTTGTCCGGCCAGATCGACTGTTGCAGGATCGACCAGATAATCCATTTGTAAACGTGCCGGAGCCAGCCCCATCAGGAAGCGCAGGGGTTTTTCTATCTCGGGACCATCCTCTAAGCGAAAATAATCATTGAAACTCATACCCCCAGGTAGAAAATTAAGCACCGCTACACCCATCCCCAGCGGCGCAGCAGTGACAGCAGGAATACCTTTTAACTCGCAAGCATTAAAAACCTGTTGACGAGCTTTGAAAGCGAAGAAATCCAGGCCATCAACATAAATATCCACGCCATCCAGGAACTCTTCCAGATTGTCGGCCGTCACCCCATCGGAAAATGCTTTGATTTCAAGCTCAGGATTAATGTCCCGCGCCTGGCGAATCATCACCGCAAGTTTATCCTGACCCAGCGTACTTAAAGTAGCGCCCGCCTGTCGGTTAAAATTAGCCAGATCGAAAGTATCAAAATCAGCCAGATGAAAAACACCAATCCCCAGTCTGGCTAATGCCAACAAATGAAAACCGCCAACGCCTCCCAATCCCCCAATAGCGACACGTTTTTTACGCAACGTCTGTTGCTCAGCCTGAGTTACCCAGCCGATATTACGCGAGAATGCAGTTTCATAGCTAAACCCGGATTCCATTATTCACACTCTCCACACCAACTGTATTTATTATAGAATATAGCATTAATCATGAATCGCTACCATAAATGAGCAATCTTATTCTATTCTTTCGAAATGTGACCAACTCAGGTTATAGTTGACTTTTTCAGCCAAAAACACCTTCTTGATAGACTGACACATTATGCGAATACTTTGGCTAGATTTTCTATTGGCACTCCGCAATATCGTACGCCAAAAGCGCCGGAGTGCTATTGCCTTGGGTTCGATTGTATTTGGGATCGTCGCTCTAGTCCTGGCCAGCGGATTCATAGAATTTATATCGTGGGATTTTCGCGAATCCACAATCAAATCACACCTGGGCCATCTGCAAATCGTGCGGCCAGATTATCATGCCGAAGGAAAAGCCAACCCCAATGCTTTCCTCCTGCCAGATACCATCCCTGAATTCGACATACCAAACGAGCCACCCCACATTACGACCATCACTCCACGGCTTTCCTTTAGCGGCCTAATCAGCTATGGCGAGTCAACACTTTCATTTATCGGTGATGGCGTGGATCCGGAAAAACAGGCCGTCTTTGAAAATGAACTCCTTATTTCATCAGAAGAAAATCTCTCTGCTGATAATCCGATGCAGATTATTATTGGCACGGGGCTGGCTCGCAATCTCGGGGTGAATGTAGGCGACCAGATTGTGCTCCTGGTCAATACCGTATCGGGAGGCATTAATGCGATTGAAGTGACTATTCAGGGGCTCTTCTCTACAGTCACAAAATCCTATGACGATAATGCACTCCGGTTACCTATCGAAACGGCTCGACAATTACTGCGCACACAAGGTTCACATAGCTGGGTGATATTGTTAGCTGATACCGCACAAACCGATGTCATACTGACACAGTTACGTAACCAATTGCCACCCGACAAATTTGAAATCGTGCCATGGTATGAACTGGCTGATTTTTATCACAAGACGATGGCACTTTTTGCCAAACAGGTTCAGGCAATCAAAGTAATCATCGCCTTTATTATTTTGCTCAGCATCTCCAATACCATGATGATCAGCGTAATGGAACGAATTGGTGAGATAGGTACTATCATGGCACTTGGCGTAAAACGCAGCGGCGTGATACGTTTATTCCTAAGCGAGGGCATTCTGCTGGGCTGTATTGGTGGCCTGCTTGGTTTGGCGCTCAGCTTACTGCTAGCCCATATCATCTCCGATATCGGCATCCCGATGCCCCCTCCTCCAGGAATGAGCTATGGTTATACTGGAGAGATTCTAGTTACCCAGAACATCGCACTGGAATCGCTGATACTCGTTGTGAGTACAACAATAATCGCCAGTTTTTATCCTGCCTGGAAAGCGTCGAGGATGCAGATTGTCGATGCATTAAGGCACAATCGATAGATTGATTTAAATTATGTTTAGATTTACGTTGCGCAACATCATTCGTCAAAAAGCACATACCGCCATGATACTGGCAGCTATTATTTGCGGTGTAGTGGGTACTATCCTTGCTGGCGGCTGGGTGCATGATATCTTTATAAAACTGGGTGAAGCACTGATTCACTCACAATCAGGGCACTTGCAGATCTACATGAAAGGGTATCATGAAGCCGGCTCACGTACGCCGGAAAAATATCTGATTTCAGAGCCGAACGCAATCCGGCAGCAAATCATCACGTTACCCGAGATAGACAGTGTTATGGCACGCCTGAATTTCTCAGGCCTGCTTAACAATGGACGCAGTGATTTACCCATTATCGGCGAGGGTGTAGAACCCGATCTGGAGGCAAAGCTTGGAAGCGCCATTACGATAACGGCAGGGCGCCAGCTAGTCGATACAGATGTCTTTGGGATGATACTTGGGCAGGGAGTTGCCCGGGGTTACGATTAAAACCCGGTGATCACGTAACGGTGCTGACCAATACGCTTGAAGGTACATTGAACAGTTTAGATTTCGAGATAATCGGCATATTCCAGAGCTTTTCTAATGATTACGATGCGCGTGCCGTTAGGATTCCGCTGGCTGCTGCTCAAGAATTACTCAGCACACAAGGGATTAATGCCTTTGTCATCTCACTGAAGGAAACAAACGATACCGAACGCGTCGCAACCAGACTAAAAAGCCAACTGGATTCTGCCGGGCTGGAAGTCAAAACCTGGGTTGAATTAAACGACTTTTATGAAAAGACCGTAGAAATGTATAAAGGACAATTTGGCGCCCTACAGCTAATTATCCTGATCATGGTTGTGCTAAGCGTTGCAAATAGCGTTAATATGAGTATCTTTGAGCGGATGGGGGAATTTGGCACGATGATGGCATTAGGCAATCAAGGTAGTCAGGTATTCCGCCTCATCATTAGCGAAAGCACCGTACTCGGGCTCATTGGCAGCAGTCTCGGTGTGGGAATAGGTGTACTACTGGCATGGGTTATCTCAGCTATAGGCATCCCTATGCCACCACCACCGAATGCTGATATTGGCTATATAGCTCAGATCCAGATCGTTCCCTCTGTATTACTATTATCTTTTATGATGGGTTTAGGTGCAACAGTTCTAGCAGCCTGTCTTCCAGCCAGGCTGGTTTCTCGCACACCAATTGTCGATGCATTGCGACAAAATTTCTGATCAGAATGTGTAACGTACTTCAGTATAAACACGATCACTATCGTCAAAGCGTCCAAAAAAACCAGTGGAGCGACCACCAAAAATATCTGCTCCAAGTACCATTCGCCAGTTTTTTACGAAGTTCCAGGATAGTCTTGGCCGGAGCATCCAATCGCTACGATTGAGACTATGAATCAGCAATACTTGTGTTTCCAGGTTTTGTCTGAGTTGGCTATTCAGTAAAATACTGGCACCACTCTCCTGCTCGTCTGGAATAACATCTGGGTCATGTGCAAGATGGATACGCTGAAAAAATTGTAGATTCATGCGGGTCTCAACCGGCAAATTAAAATCAAGACCCAGCACATAATCAAGCGTATCCTGTCTGACCAAGCCATTCATCTGGGCAGGACGTGTTACATTCAATCTGCGCCCGTCTGTATAAATCAACTCACCTTTCAACACTGCCGTACCAAGATCTTTTGTAAAGGTTAGCCCCGCCTGATCAATTGGCTCATGACGTGCTTGAAATACGAGCGGTTCGGTCGGCCCGCTGACCCGAAAAAAAGTAGGGGCCGCATCCAGACTATGATAGTAAAAAGCCGAAATATCCCAACCATCGATTAATTGAGACAGGCGCAGTCCATAGTTTGAATGTGCAATATTCCGTCCCGATTTATCTTCATTCAAGAAAGTCGCTGCAACAGGAAATGAAAAAGGGAAAAACTCTCCATCTGGTTTTCCTGTTTTATCAAAACTGGCGATCGGTATCCACAGTAATTCTGCATGAAAATCACTTTCTGCATGAGTATATTCGGCGCGTACCGCCCACTGTGGAATACGTAATATATCAAAATCGGGTAGGACAAATTCACGCATATCCTTGGCAGATGCCACATCAGCGAAAAATAATCCAACCATCTCGCCCCATACTACGTGCTGACGGCCCAGACGAAAATCAAAACTCCCTGCGGAAATATCCACATAATTTTCACGTATAAAAAATTCTTGACGTTGGTCTCGGCGAACCGAACCCGGATAGAAATTAGATAAATCATAAATAGCGTCATAATCAAAACGACCGCTAATTTTCCATTTTATGTATTCATTCAGTTGTCCACTCCGTGACAACTCATTACGTAGCCTCGCTTTAGAAAAATGCGCGGGATCGTTATAAGCATATGCCACCTCTAATTGAGAAAATCCTTGCCAGCCCGTTATCCATTTTTTCCAAACAGGTATAGATGGTGATTGCTCTGTATCGATTTCATTACTACCGAATAAAGCTTCACGTG
Source organism: Nitrosomonas cryotolerans ATCC 49181 (assembly GCF_900143275.1). Taxonomy (NCBI): domain Bacteria; kingdom Pseudomonadati; phylum Pseudomonadota; class Betaproteobacteria; order Nitrosomonadales; family Nitrosomonadaceae; genus Nitrosomonas; species Nitrosomonas cryotolerans. The sequence continues at coordinate 1,339,901 of NZ_FSRO01000001.1, read as the reverse complement.
TGGATACTGCTAATATTACATCATTCCGTATATCGGATTGGGCCAGGCTGAACAATGGAAAAGCAGCCAATACAACAACCCATAAGATATGTTCAAATTTACGCGGGCGGCTCATCCGCTGTGTTTGAATATATGCTCTGCAGTCTCCTGGTTCGTACGGCAGTACTCTCTGGCTATCGCCGCTTCTTCATCCAATTCAATATTGGGTAACGTAATTTGACCATCCTCGATGCGCACCAATCGATCCGCCATTGCCATAACACGTTGATCGTGAGTAGAAAAAATAAACGTTGTTTTGAAATGACAATTAATCTCTTTCATCAATTGCAAAATACTATCACCCGTCTTATGATCCAAGTTCGCAGTCGGTTCATCAGCAAGAATGATTTTCGGCTGTGTTGCCAGCGCGCGGGCAATCGCAACACGTTGCCGCTGTCCGCCACTCAATTGATTAGGTCGATGATCAGAAAATCTCGACAGACCCACTATGTCGAGAAATTTTACAACGCGCTCACTCCGGTCTTTTGTACTCAATTCCTTAAACTGTAATAGCGGATATTCAACATTTTCTTCTGCTGACAAAACAGGGAATAAATTAAATGTTTGAAAAATAAAGCTAATCGTTCTTGCTCTAAGATCAGATAGCTCGTCAGGCGTTTTACCACTGATATCCTGACCATTAATATATATTTTTCCAGCCGATGGCGTATCAATGCAACCAATCAAATTAAGCAATGTGGATTTACCACTGCCTGATGGCCCGGCAATAGCCAGAAAAGCCCCATTTTCAATATTCAAAGAAATATTTTGAAGTGCCTGGACTTGTTGCTCGCCCAAGGAGTATTCTTTACAAACATTTTCGATTCGAACAATATTCATTAGATTCGTCCTAAAATCTACAAACCCGTAAAAAGACGATATTCTATATGAGGAGCAAGCATGAAACAAAAACTTTCACAATTCTGGTCAGCCAGAATTTTCTTATTTATCGCGCTACAAATACCTTACCCATTATTAGCTGAAGCAGTCGAAAATCACCACTTACCAAATGATATAGAATCTGCTCTGAGTATATTAAAAAAGGCTGACGAAATTCGCTTTCCAGATGAGAGCTTCCAGGTAGATGTACACATCAGTACCACATCACCTGACCAACAAACAGACATCAGAGAATACCAGATTCTATCCAAGGGCAATGAAAACAGCGTGGTAATGGCTACTGCGCCCGCTTCCGAGCGAGGTCAGATTATCCTGATGAAAGGCCGAGATCTATGGATATTCATGCCCAGTGTTTCACAACCAATACGCCTATCTCTTTCACAACGATTGACTGGCCAGGTTGCCAATGGGGATCTTGCGCGTGCCAATTTTACCGGTGATTACAATCCGACACTCCTCCGCATAGATACGATTGATGACAAAGAGTATTATGTATTAGAACTCATCGGCGTTGATCGGAGTGTAACCTATCATAAAGTTCTATACTGGATACAACGATCAAATTTCTGGCCATATCGCGCTGAATTCTACTCGCTCTCTGATCGCCTACTCAAAACAAGTCGTTATGAGGATTTCCAGCAAGTACTTGGGAAGCTTCGTCCGACACGTCTTGTCATGGAAGATGCACTACGTAAAGATGAGGTATCTGTACTGGAATACTCATCAATGACATTGCGTAATTTACCTGACAAGGTTTTCACCAAACATTACCTAAAAAAACTATAGTAATATCTCAAGTTATATTCTGAAGAATTAAACAAAAACAAGATATAAAAACAATATCTAAAAATTCACCCTGACGGAAACAGTTATCAGCGTAACTTAAAATTTGACATCCCCCCTTCCTAAACGAAGGGGATTCCTAGCGACTTATTAAGCCGTTAAGAGTAGGTTTGTATTGCTACTGCCACTGGTTCCTGCTTCTTAGACGAAACTAACGTTTCAACTCCACAGGCTAACAAGCGATGTCCTCGCTCAAGTACATTCAAGGCACCTACCAAGTCGGCATTGGCTTTAAATCCACATTCTGTACATTCAAAAGCACTTTGGCTTTTGCGATTGTCACGACTAACATGTTGACATCCAGGGCAGGTTTGAGAGGTGTATTGAGGGTTTACCTTCAATACATCCCCGCCTGAACAAGCCTGTTTATACTCCAAGAACGAAACGAACATTCCCCATCCTTGGTCAAGAATGGATTTGTTTAGACCCGATTTCGCTTTGACGTTTTTACCATGCTTTTCAACACTGCCCTTGGCACTCTTAGACATGTTTCCTATCTTTAAATTCTCAACTACGACCATTGCGTGATTTTTGCTGATTTCGGTTGAGGTTTTGTGTAAGAAGTCTAAACGAGCATTGGCAATACGCTCATGCAGTCGGGTAATGATTTGTTTCTGCTTTTTCCAGTTAGCAGAGAAACGGACTTTTTTAGACAGCTTACGCTGTTCAAAAGCCAGTTTCTTTGATAACTTTCTGAAACTGTTTAAAGGTTCTACGTATGAGCCGTCTGACAAGGTTGCAAAGCGGGTAACGCCCATATCAACACCAATCATACTGGTTGAGCTATGACGCTTTAGCTCGGTCTCGTACTCAGTCTGAATCGACACGTACCAATAACCGCCTTTACGGGAAATCGTCATATTTTTAACGTCACCAATGACTTGGCGTGAATTACGATATTTCACCCAACCGATTTTAGGCAAGAACACTTTGCTAGACTCTTGCTCCAGCTTAAATCCTTGTGGATAACGAAAGCTGTCACTCAAACCTTTTTTCTTGAATTTTGGAATCCGTTTTAAAGGCTGTTTTTTATCAAAACCGTCTTTGAACGCTTTTTCTAAGTTTTTTAAGGCTTGTTGCAACGGTTGAGAATGAACGGTTTTTAGAAATCCATAATCTTCTGAGGATTTCCATAGCTTTAGCCAAAATGACAACTCGTTGTACCAAAGCAATGGCTGTTTCTGCTCTAATCTGAACAGATTCATTGCTAAGGCTTTATTCCAAACAAACCGATTAGCACCCGCAAACTCAACCATCTTCTGTATTTGGTCAGAATTTGGACTGAGTCGAAATTTAAAGGCTTTGCGTATAATCTGCTTCATGGTTATAATTATACAAAAAGGAATTAGTCTATGCAAGCTAATAACGATGTAAGAACAGGAAGGCATTGCATTTTTAATCTTCATGTTCATTTGGTCTTTGTAACAAAATACCGTAGAGATGTTTTCTCCGGAAGGGTATTAATTGATTTGGAAGAAATATTTAAAAACGTGTGTTTGGATTTTGAAGCAGAATTGGTGGAATTTAACGGTAAGCATGATCATATTCACCTTTTAGTTAACTATCCACCAAAAATTGCTATTTCTAACTTGGTAAATAGTTTGAAAGGCGTTTCAAGCCGACTTATTCGCAAAAAGAATTATCCCGAAATTAAAAATAAGCTTTGGGGTAATATGCTTTGGAGTCCAAGCTATTTTGCGGGTAGTTGTGGTGGAGCACCACTCTCGATTACACTCTCGATTATTAAGCAATATATTGAACAACAGCAAAGACCGCATTAAACAGGCTTCGCCTGTGCGCTTATATCTCCGCCCTGAAGGACGAAGTTTTACGCGCTATTTGATTAAACAGGCTTCGCCTGTGCGCTTATATCTCCGCCCTGAAGGACGAAGTTTTACGCGCTATTTGATAAAAATTACTGCAAGAGGCGAGTACAATGACACAATCAGAAAAAGGCAATCATAAGAATACGTTTAATCGATATTTCCAAATTGTACCCGCCTTTTCCGAAGCTTTAAAAGACGAAGTCTATCGTATCCGACACCAAGTCTATTGTGAGGAATTGGGATTTGAGTCGGCACAATCGAATAAACGGGAAACGGATGAATATGATATTGACTCATCACATCTCTTAATTCGTAATATTCAGAGCAACGAATTCATTGGCTGCGCTCGCATTATTCGTGTTCATTCGGTCAACCCGCATTGCTTGTTACCATTCGAAAAAACCTGTGCCGATACGCTCGATAGAACCATCGTCGACCCAGCAAAATTACCACGCCATAAAATTGCCGAAGTATCCCGTCTTGCCGTCATTGCCAAATACCGTAGGCGGAAAAGCGACACAGCAAACGCGATTAGCATTTCAAGTGAAGATTTTGGTACAGCAAAACAACCTCGTTTTCCTTATATACCAGTCAGCTTGTATCTTGGCTCAACCAAACTGGCCAGTTCTTATGGGATTGAAAATGCATTCACATTGACAGAAGAGCGACTAGCCAATCACTTCTCCAAATTGGGCTTTGATCTTCAGTCCATAGGCGGCCCTATCGAGCATCATGGAAAACGTGTTCCTTCTATGTTCAGTGTAAACGGTACTATCAATAAAATGTATCCACCCTTACGCCCGCTTTACCAAAGTATCGCAGCAGATATTGACGCACATATACCCATCGATTCCCGAGATTCTAATAAATAAGCGGGTAATCCAATATAAGCTAATCCGCATTAGTTTATTTTGGTAGGCGCGATCGAAGGCTTGCAATAAAATCGAGATGGGAACTCATCACTTCTACGTGAATTTCTAATGACATCCCCGCCATTCTTGACGCATGCCATGGTCGCCCTGTCCAGGCTTAAAAAATATTCATCTGTGCCAGGCGGCGATGAGATCGGTGGCACGATTTCCTTGACACGAGCACAAGTTTCAGGCTCATCTGATTCAGAAACTGCGCCCTCCATGGCGGGTAATGGACACAATCTGCATGGATCACCTGGACACAGGCAACCCTTGCATGCCGCCTGTGTTGGCATCGCAATCACGGCCAGCAGCAAGGTAGAAATAAACATGATGACCATTTTAAACTTATCCATCCATTCCATTTTCATAACTTCTCCTGATTCATTTCAGTAATCTTCATTAATATTCTAATCTTGACTGCTCCCCTCTGTAAACGAAGGAGATTCCCAATTCAACGAATCCAACCCGGACGCACCTAAATGCAATCAGGACTTACAGATTCTCCAAGGGCTGACACCGCCAGTCCAGCGGCCAAAACATTACACACAGCGTTGATGTCTCGATCATGAAGTGATCCGCATTCCGGACAAGTCCAGTCGCGCACATTCAAAGGCATCTTGTTTACGGTATGTCCACATCTCGAGCAGCGTTTGCTGCTTGGATACCATCGGTCAATACCCACAAGATTCCGTCCGTACCACAGCGACTTCTATTCTAATTGCCGCACAAATTCACCCCATCCTGCATCGGAAATTGATTTTGCGAGGCAACGATTTTTCTTCATATTGCTAACAGCTAAAGGCGCTACAGCTATAACTTGGTTTTCGTTCACTAACCGTGTTGAGAGTTTGTCTAGAAAGTCTTTACGAGCATCAGCAATGCTTGCATATAGTCGCGCTACTTTCAGTCTGGCCTTTTGTCTGTTGACCGACCCTTTGCGCTTTTTAGATAGCTTGCGTTGCAGCTTAGCCAGCTTGGTTTCATTCTTTCGTAGCGTGTTACGAGATCCAATCTTCTCTCCCCTAGAAAGAATAGCGAAGTGCGTTAATCCTAGGTCGATGCCGACTTTGCCGCTAACCTTTGGCTTTAACGCAACAGCGTCGTCGCAAAGCATGGAAACGTAGTATCGGCCCGCTGAGTCTTTAGAGACCGTTGCAGTAGTTAATTTTGCTGCCTTAGAAAGAGTACGCGACCATCTGATATTTAGTCGATCTTTTATCTTTGCGAGCCTCAGAGACCTGCCGTCCCACTTGAAGGCGCTGGACGTGTATTCAGCCGATTGCTCGTCATGCTTGCGCTTGAATGATGGATATTTGGTTCGTTTGGCAAAAAAATTACCAAATGCCGCTTGCAGGTGACGGAGAGATTGCTGCACAGGAACACTGAAAACTTTGTTCAACCATTCAAACTCAGGCTCTTTTTTTAACCCAGTCAATAAAGAGAAGGTAACATGATACCCGATTCTTTTTTTCTCGGCATACCAAGCATCAGAGCGAACGCGCAACATGCGATTATAGACAAATCTAGCACACCCGAATGTTTGAGCCAGAATAGTTTCTTGCTCAAAAGTTGGGTAAAACCTGAATTTGTATGCGCGCTTCATTTCCATTCACACACTTTAACAGAAATAGGTGAAAAACAGGCTTTAGTATCAACGAAGCTGACTCCCTATCCATCCTCGGCCTTAAGACCGGGGTTTTTCGGAAATTGCGATGATAAAAGACATTTATTCAAAAATAGGGCCATGATCATGCTGCCAAATCATAGGCAGATCAGCCATACCAATAACCCAGATTAAGTGGCGCCTTATCATTCATTCTCGATTGAACATATACTATCTGACACTTCCATGATAAACAGGATATTAATCTTTTTAGAAAACACCTAGATTCGCTACAAAGCACAAAAACATATAAAATACCCGGTTTTCTCAAGTCTTCACCTCAGGTACAATTTTGATCTCTACTGCCAACATCACAATGCAATTTGGGGCCAAGCCCCTGTTTGAAAATGTTTCCGTAAAATTCGGTGACGGTAATCGCTATGGTTTAATTGGCGCAAATGGTTGTGGAAAATCCACATTTATGAAAATCCTTGGCCAAGATCTCGAACCCACTTCCGGCAATATCAATGTTGATAGCGGGGAGCGCGTTGGAAAATTACGCCAGGACCAATTTGCATTCGAAAATCATATGGTCATTGATACAGTCATGATGGGGCATGAAGAACTATGGCGTGTCAAAGAAGAGCGCGACGCCATTTATGCCAATGCGGATGCAACCGAAGCTGATTATATGCATGCTGCCGAACTTGAATCTCAATTTGCTGAGCTGGATGGTTATTCTGCCGAAGCACGGGCGGGCGAATTGTTGCTCGGCGTTGGCATTCCACTCTCTCAGCATCATGGGCTGATGAATGCGATAGCGCCTGGCTTTAAATTACGCGTATTACTCGCGCAAGCCCTCTTCTCCAATCCGGACATCCTCTTATTGGATGAACCCACAAACAACCTGGATATTAATACTATTCGCTGGCTGGAAGGCGTTATTAATACAAGCAAAAGCACCATGATCATTATTTCCCACGATCGACATTTCCTGAATAGCGTTTGTACCCACATGGCTGATCTAGATTATGGCGAAATTCGTATTTATCCTGGGAATTATGACGAATACATGACGGCTTCGACGCAGGTACGTGAACGCATGTTAGCTAATAACGCAAAGAAAAAATCTCAGATCGCCGAATTACAGTCTTTTGTCAGCCGCTTCTCAGCCAATGCATCTAAAGCACGACAGGCCACCAGTCGTGCCCGGCAAATAGAAAAAATTAAATTAGAAGATGTTAAACCTTCTAGTCGCCAATATCCTTATATTCGTTTTGAAGTAGACGAAAGAGATAAACTTCATCGTTTAGCCGTATCCGTACGGAATATTAGCAAAAGCTTCCCTGAAATGAAGCAGCCATTGCTAAATGACTTCAGCATAAACATTGAGGCAGGTGAAAGAATTGCCATCATTGGCCCAAATGGGATTGGCAAAACGACATTATTGCGTTGTCTTGCTGGGGACCTGTCACTTGATGCTGGAGAAATAAAATGGGCGGAAAAAGCAGGCCCCGGCTATTTTGCGCAAGATCATGCAGCTGATTTTGAAATTAAAATGTCACTGACTGATTGGATGACTCAATGGCGACAGGAAAATGATGATGACCAGGCAATACGGAGTGTGCTAGGTAGATTACTATTCTCAGGAGATGAAGTAAAAAAATCGGTCAAAGTGATCTCTGGTGGAGAACAAGGGCGAATGCTTTTTGGTAAACTGATCCTGCAAAAACCGAATGTTCTACTCATGGATGAACCAACCAATCATCTGGATATGGAATCCATTGAATCGCTTAACAGCGCGCTTGAAAAATATACTGGTACCCTGATCTTTATTTCTCACGACAGGGAGTTTGTATCTTCTCTCGCAACACGTATTCTGGAGCTAAAACCGGACGGCATTAATGATTTCAGAGGTAATTATGAAGACTATCTTCACGATCAAGGTATAGAATAATCAATCGTTGTTTATTCCCTGTTTTATCTTTAAAAATAAAACTCAGGATAACCCAGGGATTCATATATCTAGAGACTTTTGCAAAAGCCCTCGCCAGAAGTTTTCGACTATTGATTATAAAGGGTGAATTTTTCAACTATAGGGGTTTTTCAGAGGTCTTATCTAATATCTCAATTCTCTGCCATAACAAACGGAATCGTTTGCTATACTTTCCATATTCAGTAGTGAAGGATGAAAATATATGAGATTTCCTGCAATATTATTTCTGAGTTTAATGTATTTTCCTACAGCTATCGCTGAGAATATTGAGAATCTCCAGCAACGAGCCAGCTTCGCCTATGAACAAATGGTAAAAGCCAAGTATGAAGCTGAACTCTCAGAAAAAGATAATGCTGAGATCGCGGATAAGGTGCGGCGTATCAAACAGCAGTTATTGAAAGTTGAACAGGAAGCTGAAATTACCAGAAAAAAACTCGAACAAGCTAATCTAATAAAAGAACGCGCCATCAATGAATGGAATCGTGCTTCTGAAGTATTGGCGCGTAAATGGGAAGAATCAAAAATGCAGTATTAATTCTGCAATTCTTGCAATTTTAGTATCATCTGTACATGTGGAATTCCGGCCTCTATAAAGCGCTTGCCTGCTATCCTAAATTCAAATTTCTTGTAAAACCGGATTGCATCGATTTGTGCATTAATCACAACATGCTGGAATTTTCTGCTTTGCATTTCCTCTAGCAGTCGTCTCATCAAAGCACTGCCCACGCCATTCTTGCAGCACGGCCATACGGCCAATATGACCATCTGACAGTAGCCTTGCTGTGCCTATAGGCCTCCCGTCCGCAGCAAGCGCAAGCGCATGCAGACTACTGATATCAAACGCGTCCCACTCTAGTTCTGCTGGAATCTGCTGCTCCTTAATAAACACTGCCTCGCGAACAGGTCTTAACAAATGCGCTTCATCTCGCCAGTTTACCAGGCGTATTATAAAAGGAGGCATACCCATTTATTCTATTCCGCAAAATTTCGGTTACACAATAATCATTTGCTCAAAAATAGAGTACGGCGAGCGAATTAATTGGCAGCCCGGTAAACTGCCCTTCTTATCGGGTGCAGGCGACAGAATTATTCTTTGAGATAAAACGATACACCCGCAATATTATACATACCTCTCCGGATTATCTGCTCTCAGAGATTACGCCCTTCATTTCTCATTTCACAGAAGTTTGCAAGCGGCTCATTAATCGAATCATCCACAGCATCTCTATCTATTAAGAAGAACAATCATAAGATCACTTTATCCATAATGATCAACTACCTCACTCCGCTCCAAGACACAAACATGCCAACCTACAATTGCCTCTAATCCCTATTATTTAAACGGATGACGCAATACAATCGTTTCTTCTCGCTCTGGTCCTGTTGAAATCATATCCAGCGGAACCCCACAAACCTCTTCTATACGCTTCAGATAATTCTGCGCGGCCTTTGGTAATTTTTCAAATTGCTTAATTCCTGCTGTATTATCCTGCCAGCCAGGCATTTTTTCATAAATCGGCTCACAACGAGCAAGATCATCAGCACCTACAGGCATGTGTTCGCTATCATTATCACCATTAAACCGATAGCCTACACCTAAATTCAATGTTTCCACGCCATCCAATACATCCAGCTTAGTAATACACAATCCACTAACCCCATTGATCTGGATTGATCGTTTTAATGCCACAGCATCAAACCAGCCACAACGACGCGGGCGTCCCGTCGTTGCGCCAAACTCATTCCCTCTTACAGCCAGATGCTTGCCAATTTCATCATCCAGTTCGGTGGGGAAAGGACCCGCCCCAACGCGGGTAGTATATGCTTTGGTAATACCAAGTACGTAATGCAACATTTGTGGTCCAACACCGCTACCGGGCGCTGCTGCACCGGCGATACAGTTGCTTGATGTAACAAATGGATAAGTACCGTGATCAATATCCAGTAACGCGCCTTGTGCACCCTCGAATAATAAGCTATTGCCCGCCTTATAAGCGTTAAATAATAGCTGCGCTACATCTGCGACCATGGGTTTGATTCGCTCTGCCTGACAAAGCGCTTCATCCATAGTTTTATGAAAATCAATTATAGGTGCTTTAAAATAATGCTTCAGAACAAAATTATGATAATCGAGCATTTCACCCAATTTGGCGGCAAAACGATCTCGGTAAAATAAATCTTGGAGACGTATTGCACGTCGTGCAGCCTTGTCTTCATAGGCCGGACCAATGCCACGTCCTGTTGTGCCAATTTTATCTACGCCCCGGGCAGTCTCACGTGCATTGTCCAGTGCATAATGGCAGGGCAAAATAAGAGGGCAAGCCTCGCTGATTTTGAGCCTTTCACGTACATTAACACCGGCATTTTCAAGCATATCAACTTCTTTCAGTAATGCTTCCGGCGACACCACAACGCCATTACCAATATAGCAAATAACTTTATCGCGTAAAATTCCAGAAGGAATCAGATGTAACACAGTTTTTTTATTATCAATAACCAACGTGTGCCCAGCATTGTGACCACCCTGAAAACGGACCACCCCTTGCGCATGGTCCGTTAACCAGTCAACTACTTTTCCTTTGCCTTCATCACCCCATTGTGTACCAATAACCACAACGTTTTTAGTCATATCCCAAGTCTCTATAATCCGATATCTTAATGAGATCGATTAGATCTCCTCAACAATCCATTTCCCACTACGCAGCACAAGTTGTCTATCACAATCAAGCGTTCGTTTATTATCTTTGTGTCCAGGCAATTCAACTATTACAATTTGACCCGCATCGCGCAATTGTGCGATCATTTTTTCAAGTGCCTTATTATTTTTCCGGCTTGGCGCCAGAATCCCTTTGGGATAAGGATCTGGCTTAATCAATCGGGATAATACCCGCAGATCCATGCTAAAACCGGTAGCCGGGCGTGCCCTGCCAAACGCTTTCCCAATCTCATCGTATCGTCCACCCAAGGCAATTGCATTAGAACAGTCTCTAGCGTAAGCAGCAAACACCATGCCGCTATGATAGTGATAGCCCCGCAAATCAGCCAAATCAAACGCGATGCTATCGACTACTGATTGTAATTCCTTACCAACCGTTTCCAGCTCATCCAGCGCTTTTTTAATCTCAGGATAATCCGGCAATAAATTATATGCATGCGCCAGAATCTTTCTATCACCATATAATTCAGGTAACAATAGTAATGCCTGCTGCGTTCGCTTATTCACATGCCTACCCATACCAGCACATAAATCTTTTAATGCAGGAATATCTTTATCCTGTAATACATTAAATAATTCAGCTTCTATTTCAGGTGGAATACCGGCGTTTCGAATTAGCCCACGAAAAACCGCAACATGGCCAAGATCCAAATGAATTTTATCCAATCCGGAGATTGACAAACAACGCAGCATCAAACGCTGTATTTCTAAATCGCTGTCTAAACCTCTGTGACCATAAAGCTCTGCACCAATTTGGAGCGGTTCACGAGTACGGGTTAACCCTGATGGCGTGGTATGCAGTACGCTACTCGCATAACACAAACGGGTAATACCATCGTAATTTAATAAATGCGCATCGATACGTGCAACCTGTGGTGTCATATCAGCACGCAAACCCATCATCCTACCGCTCAACTGGTCAATCACCTTGAACATGTGCAAATCCATAGCACTGCCACTACCGGTCAGCAAGGATTCAACATATTCCAGCAGCGGCGGAATAACCAACTGATAGCCATGTACCCGCAACATATCGATAATACGACGACGCATCTCTTCAATATGCAACGCCTCTGTAGGCAGAATATCTTCGATATATTCGGGAAGCAGCCAGTTACGCATGTGTATAAATCATAAACTGGTCATATGATGATAAGAAAGACAGGAACCTAACTCAGAATTAAAAGTAATGCCAATCCAATCAGCATTGAGCTCAAACCAATAAAACGTATCTGACCATCTTCAATTTCAGTTAATCTCTTAAAGGTTTCTCGCCAGGTTCGAGGAGACAAGAATGGCATCATACCTTCCAATATCAACATTAATGCAATTGCAATCAGAAAAGTATCCCACATACCGCAATATCTCCAACAAGGTGTCGCTGCACACACGTGCATCTCTAAAACAAAGGCTTGTACATTTCCAATACTATGGAGAGATCCTAGTCAGTAACAATATACATATTGAACAACACTTTCCAGAATCTCTCCACACACTAGATATGGGATATACCTCAAGTATATTCACATTACATGGATTTATAATTCTACTATCCTATTTTCCATTTCCAGATGGATTCTTTAGATATTTGAAAAAATCCGAGGTAGGTTCAAGCACCATCATATCCCCTTTATTTTTAAAGGATTGCTTATAAGCCTCTAAGCTACGATAAAAATCATAGAACTCCGGATTCTTTTCAAAGGCTTCCGCGTAAATAGCTGTCGCCTGACTATCGCCTTCACCCATGGTTTTCTGAGCTTCACGATAAGCTTCGGCCATAATTATCTCGCGCTGACGATCAGCATCGGCACGAATTTTCTCGGATTCCGCAAAACCTGTTGAACGTAATTCATTGGCTACCCGTTTCCGCTCTGCTTCCATCCGGCGATAAACTGATTCACTGACTTCCTGAGGCAAATCTACACGTTTCAAACGGACATCCACAACTTCCACACCAATCTTACGTGCGTCAACGTCTGCTTTCTGACGCATAATCTCCATAATGAGATCCCGTTCTCCTGAAACCACATCATGGACGGTACGATTACCAAATTCATCACGCAAACTGGAGTTAATTGTCTGCTGCAAGCGTGTCTGGGCCAGAGCTTCATCACCCCGTACACTGACATAGTATTGTTTTACGTCTACTATATGCCATTTCACAAACAAGTCTACCAATACGTTCTTTTTCTCTGACGTTATGAAACGCTCTGGTTCTTCTGAATCCATAGTCAGAATTCGTTTTTCAAAAAAACGGACGTTCTGTGCTATCGGAATTTTAAAATACAAACCAGGAGAAGTTTTAACATCAATTACCTCACCCAATTGGAACAAAATGGCCTGCTGCCGCTCATCCACGATGTAAATCGCAGAACTGCCCAGAAAAAATAATGCAACAAGAATACTTAATAATGCTGACTTGATCTTTTTCATCTATCTCATCTCCCGTTCACGGTTACGAAATGACTCTCGTGTACGTATGCTGCTATCAGGTGTAGCCTCCTGTATCGCAGCAGGGGACTGTGCATTGGTTACAGATGATTTTGATGTGGATCCACCCATTTGGATCAACTGATCCAGTGGCAAATATAATAAATTATTTCCACTCTTCTGATCGATGATTACCTTACTGGTATTGGAAAGGACCTGTTGCATCATATCCAGATATAAGCGATCACGCGTCACAGCAGGGGCTTTATCGTACTCAACAAGAACCTGACTAAAGCGACTTGCATCACCCTCTGCATTTGCAATAACACGCTGCTTATAACCTTGCGATTCTTCTAGCAAACGAGCCGCGTTACCTGTCGCTTTAGGTATGACATCATTCGCGTAAGCCTGACCCTCATTTTTTTGTCGCTCCCTATCCTGCCCCGCTTTGACCGCATCATCAAATGCAGCCTGCACCTGTTCTGGTGGTTGTGCGTTTTGCATAGTGACCCGGCTTATCGCAATTCCGATTTTATAACGGTCCAATGTTGCCTGCATTAACTGCGTAGCACTCGCTGCCACCTGTTCACGGCCTTCGTAAAGGACATAATCCATCTTACTTTTACCGATAATCTCACGAATCGCAGTCTCTGCTGCCTGCAGTACTGCATCCTCAGGATCTCGATTAGTAAATAAAAAATTCTCAGGACTATTCAAAATATACTGCACAGCAAATTGAATATCAATGATATTCTCATCATCAGTCAACATCAGAGATTCTTTCAGCACCTTACTTCTGACATTATTTCGATAGCCAATCTCAACGGTGCGAACCTGACTCACGTTCACCAGCTCTACTGTCTCAACCGGGTAAGGTAAATGCCAGCGTAAACCAGCAGGCGTAGTATCGACAAACTGGCCAAATCGTAATACCACACCTCGATGGCCTTCATTCACAATATAGAAACCACTGCCTGCCCACACCACCAGCAATAGTCCAATAATCAATATAATACTGCCGCTACTATATTGCTTAGGACTATTCCCGCGTGATCCGCCGTCGCTTCCGTCACCCTTTCTCTGTCCGAAAATATCGCTGATTTTTTTATTTACATTCCGCAAAACATCATCCAAATCAGGTGGACCAGAATTGCCTTTTTTTCTTCCCCATTGAGGATCGTTTAGTCCCATAATCATTCCCGTTTTGTTCGTTTAAAAATTTACTGCGGCAATAAGCCGCCAGTTACTTTTCCAACATTTATAGATTCCTCGTGGAGCCTTTTTGGATTCCTTGAAATTTCTTCTGCCAATGCCAGTTTAACAAATTTCAAACCTGCGCCGGTTTTTGCGCTTAAACGAATACGTGATATTCTACCATACTCATCCCGCCCGTAATCAGCCTCATCTGCTATTGGCGTGTGCAGATCGATTTTATTAAATACCAAAATTTGTGGAATAGTATCCGCACCAATTTCGCTCAATAATTTATTGACCGCTTCAATTTGTTCTTCCCGATTCGGGCTACACGCATCTACAACATGTAACAGCATATCGGCCTGTATCGTTTCTTCAAGAGTAGCACGAAATGCAGCGACTAACGTATGGGGCAGTTCACGAATAAAACCCACGGTATCGGAAATCACCACTGAATCATCTTTTGAAATAAACAATTTCCGAGTAGTCGTATCAAGCGTTGCAAATAACTGGTCCGCAGCATACGATTGTGCGCCAGTCAACCTGTTAAATAACGTAGACTTCCCCGCATTAGTATAACCAACAATGGAAATCGATAAAATGGGTCCTCGCCGCCTGGATCGTCTTTGGACCTTACGCTGACGCTCAAGTTTTATCAGTCTTTCCTTGAGTAACTTTACACGCTTTCTAATTAACCTTCGATCTGTTTCTAATTGGGTTTCGCCCGGACCACGCAGACCAATTCCTCCTTTCTGTCGCTCTAAATGAGTCCAACCCCGGATTAATCTCGTCGAAAGATGCTCGAGCTGTGCCAGCTCTACCTGTAATTTTCCTTCATGGCTCTTGGCACGTTGTGCAAAAATATCCAGTATCAAACTGGTACGATCTATTACAGAACAATGCAGACGCTGTGATAAATTACGCTGCTGAGCAGGAGACAGTTCATGATTGAAAATTACCAATGATGCGCCCGTTTGTTCTAACACACTGGCTATTTCATCTACCTTACCACTACCAACATAAGTGGTTGGATCTGGGCGGGAACGTTTACCCTCAACAATTGCAAGAATTACCAACTGGTCACTGATCGCTAGTTGCTGTAATTCTTGCAAACGTTCCATATGCATGCCGCTGCCAAAATCAAGACTCACTAATACAACTTCATTAATATAATCAGTAACTTTCGTATCCAAATGCTCAGATATCCCGTATAGCAGTCGTTTCAATGGGAATGGTCACCGCTCTTGCCGGAACCACTGTAGATATTGCATGTTTGTATACCATCTGTGTAACCGAGTTCTTCAACAGCACAACATATTGATCAAATGAATCAATATGTCCTTGCAATTTAATACCATTTACTAAATAAATTGATACAGGTATATGCTCCTTTCGAAGCATATTTAGAAATGGATCTTGCAATAACTGCCCCTTGGTACCCATGGGTAGCTCCCTATTCTAATTATTGGAATAGTGACTCTACTGTATTTTCAAGTGCAAATCCACATTAGATAAGCAGAAACAAAAAAGATCCGATATCTCAACTCCAAATCCGATATCAAAAGGAATTATCTCAACTGCTTTATTATCGGTAGTCAATACAGAAATCACCGAATATTTCAGAATTATCCAGGCCATAATAGATACGGCCTGGATCATCATTAGCAACAATGACAGATATCAACAGCAGATTACATATAATCACTCTGCATTCTGTACTGACTATTCAAATGGTTGTGGTCGAGGCGTTTTATTAGTGGAAGGTGGCAAAATAGGCAACCGGATATTCGGTTGTTTACCTGTCAGTGTTTTCAAGAAGGCCACTATACTCGCCACCTCTTGCTCATTAAAAGTGCGATCTAATTGTAACTTACCCATCGTCGAAACGGCCTCTTCCAATGTGGCAACAGCACCGTCATGGAAATAGGGATAAGTCAGTTCTATATTGCGCAAGGTCGGCACTTTAAAAACATGCAGATCGGTCTCTTTACCAGTAACAGCCTTCCGGCCCTCTGCTTTATTCTCCGTTTTATAGGGAGTATGAATGCCAAATTTCTGATACAGCGTGCCACCAACGGCCGGGCCGTTATGGCAACCAGCACAACCACTGCTCTTAAATAGTTTATATCCTTCCAGTTCGATTTTATTTAATGCCGCCTGATCACCCTCGAGCCATTTATCAAAGCGTGAACCAGGTGTCACCAATGTTTCTTCAAAAGCTGCAATGGCTGTCGTTACTGAATCTATATTAATTTTCTCAGATCCAAAAACCTGTTTAAAATAAGCACGATACTGCGGGATAGAGTCTAAGACTTCTATCGCTAGTTCGTGAGTAAAAGCCATCTCGCCTGGATTAGCAATAGGCCCCCCGGCTTGTTCTTTTAAATCTTTTGCGCGCCCATCCCAGAATTGAGCCAGATTCATGTTCGCATTCAATACGGTTGGCGCATTAATCGGTCCCTGATACCACGCATGGCCGATAGAACTCGGAATATTATCGGTCCCACCCATACTCAAGTTATGACATGAGTTACAAGAAATAAAACCCGATTTTGATAAACGTGGATCAAAAAACAACATCTTCCCCAATTCAACCATTTTCGGATTTTCAGGTTTAACGGCTTTAATGGGTTGAATAGGTTCATTCGCTGACACATGAACCGAGGTGACAATTGCGCCAATCGATAGCAGCGATACAACCAGCATACGCATCATCATTGGAATCTCCTTAAAATACGGCTGTAATGGCGCAGCCGATCACGCCTCATCAGATATTTACGATTCGGAGTCTAGTATTTTCAAGATGGATTGACTGCTCCCCTCCGTAAACGAAGGGGATTCCCAATTCAACGAATCCAACCCGGACGCACCTAAATGCAAACAGGACTTATAGATTCTCCAAGGGCTGACACCGCCAGTCCAGCGGCCAAAACATTACGCGCTGCGTTGATGTCTCGATCATGGATTGATCCGCATTCCGGACAAGTCCATTCACGCACATTCAAAGGCATCTTGTTTACGGTATGCCCACATCCCGAGCAGCGTTTGCTGCTTGGATACCATCGGTCAATACCTACAAGCTCTCGCCCGTACCACAGCGACTTGTATTCTAATTGCCGCACAAACTCACCCCATCCTGCATCGGAAATTGATTTTGCGAGGCAACGATTTTTCTTCATATTGCTAACAGCTAAAGACTCTACAGCTATCACTTGGTTTTCGTTCACTAGCCGTGTTGAGAGTTTATGTAGAAAGTCTTTACGAGCATCAGCAATTCCTGCATGTAGTCGCGCTACTTTCAGTCTGGCTTTTTGTCTATTGGCCGACCCTTTGCGCTTTTTAGATAGCTTGCGTTGCAGCTTAGCAAGCCTGGTTTCATTCTTTCGTAGCGTGTTAGGAGACGCAATCTTCTCGCCCGTAGAAAGAATAGCGAAGTGCGTTAATCCTAAGTCAATGCCGACTTTGCCGCTAACCCTTGGCTTTCGCGCAACAGAGTCGTCGCAAAGCATAGAAACATGGTATCGACCCGCTGAGTCTTTAGAGACTGTTGCAATCGTTAGTTTTGTTGCCTTAGGAAGGGTGCGCGACCATCTGATATTCAGCGGATCTTTCATCTTCGCCAGTTTCAGAGACTTACCGTCCCACTTGAAGGCGCTGGACGTGTATTCAGCCGATTGCTTCTCATGCTTGCTTTTGAATGACGGGTATTTGGCTCGTTTGGCAAAGAAATTACCAAATGCCGTTTGCAGGTGGCGGAGAGATTGCTGCACAGGAACACTGGAAACTTTGTTCAGCCATTCAAATTCAGGCTCTTTTTTTAACTCGGTCAACAAAGAGGAGGTAGCATGATACCCGATTCTTTTTTTCTCGGTATACCAAGCATCAGAACGAACGCGCAACATGCGATTATAGACAAACCGAGCACACCCGAATGTTTGAGCCAGAATAGTTTCTTGCTCAAAAGTTGGGTAAAACCTGAATTTGTATGCGCGCTTAATTTCCATTAACACACTGTAACAGAAATAGGTGAAAAAACAGGCTTTAGTATCAGCGAAGCTGACTCCCTATCCATCCCCGGCCTTAAGACCGGGGTTTTCCGGAAGTTGAGATGATAAATAGTCATTCGATCCACTCGGCAAAACTATCAAATCGGCTGTAAAGATATTGGCGTAGAGAAATCAGATACGCTGATTAGAATATGGGGAATTATCCGCCTTCTTTTGCTGATTTGGCCATCATTTCTCTGGCGACAGAATGATCCTCATGACACCCATGCTTCTGGCGCGGATTTAATTTGAGTAAGCGTGATAACTCGGTCAGCGCCTGCTGATAGACCTCACGTTTAAATTCAACTACTGATTCTAACTCAACCCAGTATTGATTCCATCGCCAGGCATCAAATTCGGGATGAGCACTTCTGCGTAGCGACACATCACTATCGCGTCCCAACAAACGCAGCAAATACCAAATCTGCTTCTGTCCTTTGTAGTTTCCGCGCCACTCACGTCTAATCCAGCGATCCGGCACTTCATAACGCAGCCAATCCCGCGTGCGACCCACAATTTCGACATGATTAGGATGCAAGCCGACCTCCTCCGTGAGTTCTCTGTACATCGCCTGCTCCGGACTCTCACCCGATTTGATGCCACCCTGGGGAAATTGCCAGGAGTTCTGTCTTATACGTTTACCCCAAAAAACCTCATTCCCTGAATTCAGCAGAATAATACCGACATTAGGGCGATATCCATTACGGTCAATCATGTGATTCACCCGTTTGACCCGTCAAATAGTGTGGATTTTTTCATATTTTGCTTCAGATTGAAAGCACCCAAAAAACAAAAACCCATTCTTATCCTATATTGGTTAGTCTTTTTAGCTTCTCATATTTGATATATTCTCAATATCTATGGTAATTAGACTAAACCACACTTAGCTTAGTGTTTCAAGGTAGAATTGCCTCCCCTTTAATATCATCATAATGGAATCAAACATGCGCGTCTCGCAATTTTTTATTTCCACACTAAAGGAAGCTCCAACTGAGGCTGAATTAATCAGTCATAAACTGATGCTGCGTGCAGGATTAATCAGACGCCTGGGTAGCGGACTTTATACCTGGATGCCATTAGGTTTAAGAATACTACGTAAAATCGAGAATATCGTTCGCGAAGAAATGAATAAAAGTGGTGCGATAGAAATGCTTATGCCGGCAATACAACCGGCAGAACTCTGGCAGGAAACAGGAAGATGGGAAGTATTTGGCCCCCAGATGCTAAAAATAAAAGATAGACACAAACATGATTTCTGTTTTGGTCCCACTCACGAAGAAATCATTACGGATATTGCACGGCAGACCATCAAGAGCTATCGTCAACTGCCGGTTAACTTTTATCAGATTCAAACTAAATTCCGTGATGAGATCCGCCCACGCTTTGGCGTCATGCGTGCACGTGAATTTATAATGAAGGATGCTTATTCTTTTCACACCAGTGAATCCAGTCTGGAGCAAAGTTATCAACAAATGTACGATACCTATCATCGTATTTTTACTCGCCTTGGGCTCGATTTTCGTGCGGTGACCGCCGATACGGGCGCAATAGGCGGTAGTGGTTCACACGAATTTCATGTATTGGCCGACTCCGGTGAAGATGTCATTGCATTTTGTCCTGAGTCTAACTATGCCGCTAATATTGAATTAGCTGAAACACGGCCATGCATCAAAATGCGCAGCGCCCCGGGCGAAAAAATACTAAAAATTGCGACACCAAATAAAAAAACCTGTCCGGAAGTCGCCCATTTCCTGAATATGCCTCTGCATCGGATGGTTAAAACACTCGCCGTAACAGCAAATAACAAAATGTTCCTGTTATTGTTGCGAGGGGATCATCAACTGAATGAGTTAAAGGTAAGAAAAATTCCTTTCCTGACTGATTTTCAATTGGCAAGTGAAGAAGCGATTCTCGAAGAGATCGGTTCACGTCCCGGATACATCGGACCGGTTAACTCGGAGATCTGCGTTGTTGCCGATAATGCCGTAATGGAAATGAGTGATTTTGTGTGTGGCGCAAATGAAGCAGGTTTTCACTACACTCATGTTAACTTTGACCGTGACATTCCTATACCTGATCATGTTTTTGATATTCGCAATGTCGTTTCAGGTGACCCCTCACCAGATGAAAAAGGTCAATTAAAGATCTGCCGAGGCATTGAAGTAGGTCATATTTTTAAATTGCGGACTAAATATTCCGGCACCATGAAAGCAAATTATCTGGCTGAATCCGGTCAAACACATGCAATGGAAATGGGTTGTTATGGTATCGGCATATCACGTATCGTAGCCGCAGCTATCGAGCAGAATCATGATGAACGCGGTATCATTTTTCCACAGGCAATTGCGCCATTTCAATTGGTCATTATACCTATCGGCATGAAAAAAAATATTCAGGTAAAAACTGAAGCAGAAAGGCTCTATAAAGAATTCCTGGCAGCCGGAATTGAAGTTCTGCTGGATGACCGTGACGGACGCCCCGGTGTCATGTTTGCTGATATGGAACTGGTTGGTATTTCACATCGCATTGTCATTGGTGAGCGTGGTTTAAAAGAAGCGACTATTGAGTATCAGGGCCGACGCGATAAAGCATCCCAGTCGATTCCGTTAGAAAATATATTTTCTTTCATTACATCTAAAATATGTCCAGATTAACCGGAATCGCCCTATCACTTTTGCTTCCTTTTTCTGTTCAAGCTGGTGACCAGCGGTATGAGCCGCTTGCTGCCAGCACACGTACCGTCATGCAAAAAGCAGTCAGTGACCAGGCAATTCCAGCTCGGGAATTCATAGTTAAGGCTGAGAATAAACAATGGCTTATCACCATGAGCAGCCAACTAAAGACCATCATATCCGATCCACAGGAACGGAATGATTTCCTGAGCACAGTACACTATGAAGCGACACGCGCGGGGCTCGATCCACAGCTGGTACTCAGTGTGATCCAGGTTGAAAGTGGTTTCAAAAAATATGCTGTCTCGGAAGCGGGGGCACACGGCTATATGCAGGTCATGCCTTTCTGGATAGAAACCATCGGCAGCAACGAACACAATCTCTTTCATCTGCGCGTCAATCTGCGTTACGGCTGCACTATCCTGCGGCATTATCTTGACATTGAAAAAGGCGATTATTTTCGTGCGCTTGGCCGCTATAATGGCAGTCTGGGGCAAGCCACGTATCCACAACAGGTATTCAATGCATGGCGCGACACATGGACGTATCATGCTGCAACAGAACCCGACTCAGTAAACGACTATTAACAACAGAGCCATTCAGGTACCCGGAATAAAAAATCAACAGATATAAATCCCTATGGCTTCATGGACATATCATTCTTTAAGCTGTCCACTGATTCCAGCTTTATAAATTCCTCGATATCTTCTCGTGATATTAATCCAAGCTTACGCGCTGCCGGCTGGCCAGCAGGATCAAACAAATAAGTAGTTGGCAACATTGTAATATCATCAATTTGAGAAGCTATTTCTCTGCTACCCAGAACTGTCGGATACGGAATAGCTAACGAATCAACAAAATCCATCACGACTTCTGGATTGGCGTAATCCATTGCAACACCAATGATCATGATATCTTCACGGCTTTCATAGAGTGCAATCAAATCAGGAATTTCTTCCAGGCAAGGGGGGCACCAAGTTGCCCAGAAATTGATCAATACCCACTTACCTTTATAATCAGTCAGCGCGTGTACTTTCCCGGTCTCATCCTTAAGCTGAAATCCTTGTGCGTCGATACCTATTGACAGCAACATGCATAAACAAAATAAGGAGATAAAATTACGTATCGTCATATTGTGGTAAATCGTCTACTGTTATCATTCGGATTATCCATATGCACACGTCACAGCAAGCAATGCAGGATGCTTGATAAAGCAATCCTGCATACCAGCAGCCTATCTAGAACTAAACTTGCGGGTGTGCTTTTTCCAGCTTGCTATGTAATTTATTTAATGCACTGAGGTAGGCTTTCGCAGAAGCTACCACAATATCCGTATCGGCACCATGCCCATTCACAATACGACCTGATTTTTGTAGCCTGACGGTTACCTCACCTTGTGAATCCGTACCGCTGGTGATATTGTTAACTGAGAACAACTGTAGTTCAGCACCACTCGCCAGTATTTTTTCAATCGCGCAGAGTGTTGCATCGACAGGACCGCTACCGCCTGACTCGGCCTGTAGTTCTTCGCCTTCTTCCGCAATAATTATACGCGCATAGGGAATTTCGCCTGTTTCACAATGAACCGTTAACGACAATAACTTATAGCGCTCCTGTAACACCAGCACTTCATCTGAAATTAAAGCATGCAAATCCTCATCAAAAATTTCATGCTTCTTATCCGCTAATTCCTTGAAACGCATAAACGTATTATTCAGTGTTTCTTCAGATTCCAGCTCAATACCTAACTCCATCAGACGTGTACGAAACGCATTTCGCCCGGAATGCTTGCCCAATAACAATTTATTTGTTCCCCAGCCGACATCTTCAGCCCGCATGATTTCATACGTTTCACGATGCTTAAGTACGCCATCCTGGTGAATACCCGACTCATGTGCGAATGCATTGGCACCGACGATGGCTTTATTAGGCTGTACTGGAAAACCCGTAATACCTGAAACCAATTTACTCGCTGGCACAATATGTGTCGTATCGATGCGGGTATCACAAGGAAAATAATCCTGGCGGGTGCGCACTGCCATCACCACTTCCTCAAGTGAGGCATTCCCCGCACGCTCTCCTAATCCATTGATCGTACATTCTACCTGTCGTGCACCATTCATCACCGCTGTCAAGGAATTCGCCACCGCCAGCCCCAGATCGTTATGACAATGAACTGAAAATATGGCTTTATCAGAATTCGGTATACGCTCGCGCAAGGTGCGGATCAGTTGTCCGAATTGTTCGGGCATGGTATAGCCAACCGTATCCGGAATATTCAGTGTCGTTGCCCCCGCATCAATCACCGCTTCCAATATGTAACAAAGAAAATCAGTCTCTGATCGACCCGCATCTTCAGGCGAAAACTCGATATTATCCGTAAATTGCCGTGCCCACTTTACAGCCTTGACTGCCTGCTCAACCACCTGTTCAGGAGACATCCTTAATTTCTTTTTCATATGGATCGGCGAGGTCGCAATAAAGGTATGTATCCGCGCTGATTCCGCGCCCCTCAATGCCTCACCGGTACGCTTGATATCAGTTTCAATTGCTCGCGCCAATCCACACACGACGCTCTGTTTCACTGTATCAGCGACGGCTTTTACTGCATCAAAATCACCATTGGATGCAGCTGGAAAACCCGCCTCAATAACATCGACACCCATGCGCTCTAATTGCCGCGCAATATGTACCTTTTCCTCTTTAGTCATGGATGCACCAGGACTTTGTTCACCATCGCGCAAGGTGGTATCAAAAATAATTAAATGATCTCGCATTACTCTCTCCGCTTTAGGAAGAAAACTGGAAATGGATAAAAATTCAGAGTTTGAATTTTATCGGACAGAAAAAGAAGAATGTGTGGGAGTATTAGCGCGCAAGGCGCAGTAGTACAAACCCCATTGAGCGTAATGGAATTTGTAAAAAAAGAAAGGAGGCTAGTACGTTTATTCTCATTATACGAACGAATATAAATAACTTTCTCTTTTTATGCAATAGCAATTAATCAAGGCGTGGGTATTTCACTATTCTTTTTTGCTTTAACAAATCGCCATAACTTAATGAAATAGCCAGACAAGGCATATACTGCAAACAAGCAAAACAAAACAACAGGCGGGTGGCTTGGGATGACTACAAAAAAGAACAGCACCAACAGCAGCACGGTAAAAAAAGGCACTCTTCTGCGTAAATTGATCTCTTTACCACTATAAAAAGGCAAATTACTGACCATAGTCAGGCCAGCAAATAGGGTGGCTAACCATACTAACCACCTGATATCTGAACCTTCTACCTGAAAATCCAGCATAACCCATACCAGCCCGGCAATTAATGCAGCGGCAGCCGGCGTCGGTAATCCTTGAAAAAAACGTTTATCAATGATATCGATATTTGTATTAAATCGTGCCAACCTTAACGCAGCGCAGGCGCAATAAATAAAAGCGGCGATCCAGCCCCAGTTACCCATATCCTTTAAGGCCCATTCATATACAATCAGCGCCGGTGCAACACCGAATGAAACCATATCGGACATACTGTCATATTCTGCGCCAAATTCGCTCTGCGTATGCGTAAGACGGGCTACTCGGCCATCCAGACCATCCAACACCATCGCAATGAAAATAGCGACTGCAGCCTGCTCAAAGTGCCCATTCATTGCCTGCACAATCGCGTAGAATCCCGCAAAAAGTGCCGCAGTCGTAAACAAGTTAGGTAATAAATAAATACCCCGTCGCCGTAGCCGGGATTTGAGCACAACACGCGTGGAGTATGAGTCAGGCATTATTGATTTGAATAAAAATAAGCGCCACCAAATGATAAATGGATATGAACAAGCAATCAATGGGACCTGTCAGAAAAGCAACCTTTTCTGGCAGGTCATTTCTGTAAAACAATATTTTAAACGAATTCTAAACCAGGTAAAGCAGGCGCAAAACAGCTTTTCCTTACTCGCGTAACTCGGCTAATATCGTCGAGGTCGCGTAAACTTTATCGCCAATATTCACATTAATCTTAGTCTCTAATGGCAGATAGACATCCACCCTTGAACCAAAGCGAATAAAGCCGAAACGCTGGCCGCGCGCAAGGTGCTCCCCTGGATTCGCATGACAAATAATACGCTTTGCAATTAATCCGGCGATCTGCACACAAGTCACATCCGCGCCACTATCTGCCTTTATCCATAAAGCATTTCGCTCATTTTCCAATGAAGCTTTAGGTAAGTCTGCATTAATAAATTTACCTGGAAAATACCATTTATTCTGGATCTCACCATCAACCGGGCTACGATTAGAATGCACATTAAATACATTCATAAACACACTAACCTTGATTGCATCACGATTAAGATAAGGATCCAGTATCTTCTCTACTGCGACGATCCTGCCGTCAGCAGGTGACAAGACCGCATTACGGGCCATCGGCACATCGCGCGCGGGGTCACGAAAAAACTGCAGAATAAAAAAAGTGATCAGCCAAAGCGGCAATGCCCATAGCCAGCCAGCAAAAATATGAACTAACAACGTTACGATAACCGCTGCCGCAATAAAAGGCCAGCCCTCACGGGCAATAATAGGGTGAGGATATGAAGACATAAGTTATTTCTGAGAAAATAAAATGGATCGTAGTAAAGTGATTCGGCGCTGGGTATTACAAAACATATTCCGGTCTCACTAGTTTTTTACTTGATCAACCAGCTTGTTTTTCTTGATCCATGGCATCATATCACGCAATTTTTCGCCAACCACTTCGATTTGGTGTTCGGCAGCCAGCCGACGGCTGGATTTAAGCACAGGCGCACCCGCCTGGTTTTCCAAAATAAACTCACGAGCATATTCACCCGTCTGAATTTCACGCAAAACCCGGCGCATTTCCGCACGAGTCTCTTCAGTAATAATACGAGGACCACGGGAAACATCGCCGTATTCTGCATTATTGGAAATGGAATAGCGCATATTGGCAATCCCGCCTTCATAAATCAGATCCACAATCAGTTTCACCTCGTGCAGGCACTCGAAATAAGCCATTTCAGGTGCATAACCTGCCTCCACGAGTGTTTCAAAGCCGGCCTGAATCAATGCGGTCAGACCACCACACAGTACAACCTGCTCACCGAATAAATCTGTCTCGGTTTCTTCACGGAAATTGGTCTCAATGACACCACCACGCGTTCCTCCGTTCGCCGCAGCGTAAGACAACGCCAGATCGCGTGCTTTACCCGATTTATCCTGATGAACAGCGATCAGTGTCGGCACACCGCCTCCCTGTACATAAGTTGACCGCACCAGATGTCCCGGGCCCTTAGGCGCGATCATAATAACATCCAGATCCTCGCGCGGCGTTACCTGACCATAATGCACATTAAAACCATGGGCAAACGCAAGCGTTGCGTTCTTCTTAAGATTAGGCTCAATCTCAGCTTTATAAACAGCGGCAATCTGCTCATCCGGTAACAGCAGCATCACCACATCCGCACCCTTAACCGCTTGTGCCACTTCTTTGACTGTCAAACCGGCTTTTTTCGCCTTATCCCAGGAGGCACCATCCTTACGTAAACCTACGATGACTTTTACGCCGGATTCATGCAGATTATTCGCATGCGCATGGCCTTGCGAACCATAACCGACTATGGTTACCTTCTTATGTTTAATAAGAGACAAGTCTGCATCTTTATCATAAAAAACTTTCATTATTTTCCTTTTTACTTTTTATATAATCTTGGACAGGAACAAGTGAATGATACCTAGAGAAGGATTTTATGGAGGTACATCACCCCCCCGTTTCTGACCTTACACATTGAATTTATCCAACAAACTATGCCTTCAATATCCGCTCGCCACGACCTATTCCGGAAGCACCGGTACGGACTGTCTCCAGCACCGTACCTTGTTCAATTGCCGCAAGAAACGCATCCAGCTTTGCACTGGTACCGGTTAATTCGATCGTATAGCATTTATCGCTCACATCAATAATACAGCCACGAAAAATATCAGCCAAACGTTTTATTTCATCTCGATCCGCACCAATAGCCCGCACCTTTACCAGCATGAGTTCACGCTCGATATGATTGCCATCGCTCAGATCAAGAACTTTAACCACCTCAATCAGCTTATTGAGCTGTTTGGTCACCTGTTCCAGGACGTCATCTGAACCCACGGTCACTAACGTCATACGTGACAAAGTTGGGTCTTCTGTGGGCGCCACTGAAAGTGACTCAATGTTATAACCACGCGCCGAAAATAAACCCGCCACACGAGATAAAGCACCCGCCTCATTTTCCATTAACAGGGAAATAATATGTCGCATTTCTCTTACACCAGAATCATTTCGGAGAGCCCTTTACCACCAGGCACCATCGGAAAAACATTTTCCGTCTGATCAGTAATGAAGTCCATGAATACCAATTGATTTTTAAGTTTGAATGCCTCTTTCAACGCACCTTCAACATCACCTGGCTTTTCGATCTTCATTCCAACATGACCATAACTTTCGGCCAGTTTAACAAAATCCGGCAACGCATTCATATAAGATTCCGCATAACGATTGCCGTGAAAAAATTCCTGCCATTGTCTCACCATTCCCATATAACGATTATTTAAATTGATTATTTTCAATGGCAATTTATATTGCTTGCACGTTGACAACTCTTGTATGCACATTTGAATACTCGCTTCGCCCGTGACACAAGCCACCTTATCTTTTGGGTTAGCCAGCTGCACACCCATTGCGGCAGGCATCCCAAAACCCATTGTTCCCAAGCCACCTGAATTGATCCAGCGGCGGGGTTTATCAAATTTGTAAAACTGGGCCGCCCACATTTGGTGCTGTCCAACATCCGAGGTAACCAGTGCATTCCCTTTGGTGACCGCATAGAGTGTCTCAACAACCAGCTGCGGCTTAATAATGTCGCTATCCCGGTCATATTTCAGACAATCCCGTGCACGCCACGTATCAATCTGTTTCCACCAGTCTTTCAATGCCGACTGATCGGGTTTATTTCTACTGGCTTTTAATAGCTTGGTGAGCTCCCCCAGCACATCCGCAACATCACCGACGATAGGGACATCCACCTTAACCCGCTTGGAAATGGAGGATGGATCAATATCAATATGAATAATTTTTCTATTTTCGTTACTAAAATGCTTGGGATTACCGATAACACGATCATCAAAACGAGCGCCCACAGCCACCAACACATCGCAATATTGCATGGCCATATTGGCTTCATAGGTCCCGTGCATACCCAACATACCCACAAACTGTCGGTCGGTCGCAGGATACCCGCCCAACCCCATCAGCGTGTTGGTACAAGGAAAATCCAGCATCCGAACCAGGGCAGTGAGTTGTGGCGCTGCGTTACTCAGTATCACGCCACCCCCCGTATAAAACACGGGCCGCTTCGCACTTAACAGCAATTCCAGCGCTTTCTTGACCTGCCCGCTATCCCCCTTAACAACCGGATCATAAGAACGCATGGAAACACTCGTCGGATAAACGAACGGGGTTGTTTGCTGGGTGATGTCCTTAGGAATATCCACCAATACCGGGCCGGGTCGACCCGTCGATGCGATATAGAATGCCTTTTTAATCGTCGACGCCAGCTCTGCGATATCCTTCACCAGAAAGTTGTGTTTGACGCAGGGGCGTGTAATGCCGACTGTATCCACTTCCTGAAACGCATCCAGGCCAATCGCGCTCGTCGGCACCTGCCCGCTGATGATGACCATTGGAATCGAATCCATATATGCCGTGGCAATACCCGTGACCGCGTTAGTCACACCCGGACCCGATGTAACCAGCGCCACGCCTACCTTATGACTGGAGCGGGCATAACCATCCGCCGCATGAACCGCAGCCTGCTCATGCCGCACCAGAATATGCCTGACCTTATTCTGCTTGAATAACTCATCATAAAGAAAAAGTACTGCTCCCCCAGGATAGCCAAAAATACAGTCCACTCCTTCTTCCTGCAAGCAACGGATGGTAATCTCAGCGCCGGTTAATTCCTCCACACTCATGCTTTTTGCGTCCCAATATCAATTTGTATAAGTAATAAATCATTCCCAACGGTAACGGCTAGTTCACTTCGCGTCAACCGCCAGTTCCGCCCACCGTTAATCCATCCACGCGCAAGGTCGGCTGTCCCACACCCACCGGCACACTCTGTCCTTCTTTTCCACAGGTGCCAACCCCCGGATCCAGCGCCATATCATTACCAATCATCGATACACGCGTCAACACATCAGGGCCATTGCCAATCAGCGTCGCACCTTTTACCGGATAGGTAATCTTGCCATCTTCAATCATATAAGCTTCAGCGGTTGAAAAAACAAATTTTCCACTCGTGATATCAACCTGTCCGCCGCCAAAATTGACCGCATACAAGCCCCGTTTTACTGAGGAGATAATTTCTTCCGGATCTTTATCGCCGTTCAGCATATACGTATTCGTCATACGCGGCATCGGAATATGCGCAAAGGACTCTCGTCGGCCATTGCCGGTCACCGGCAGATTCATCAACCGTGCATTCAGACTATCCTGCAAATAACCTTTTAATATGCCGTCTTCTATCAGCGTAGTACATTGCGTTGCATTACCTTCGTCATCTATATTTAATGATCCGCGGCGCTGTGCAATCGTACCATCATCCACCACCGTCACCCCTGCGGCAGCAACCCGCTCCCCCACACGGCCGGAAAATGCAGAACTGCCTTTCCGATTAAAATCACCTTCCAGTCCGTGACCAATTGCTTCATGCAATAATATGCCCGGCCAGCCACTGCCTAATACCACCGTCATAGCACCCGCAGGTGCCGGTCTGGCATCCAGATTAACCACGGCTTGATGGACGGCTTTTGCTGCATAGTCACGCAACACATCGTCCGTAAAATACGCATAATCGAAACGCCCACCGCCACCGGCCATGCCCTGTTCACGGCGCCCATTTTCTTCGACAATCACCTGCAAGGATACCCGCACCAGCGGCCTGACGTCGGCTGCCAGCAGACCGTCACTCCGGGCCACAAGCACCACTTCATATTCTCCGGCGAGTGATGCCATCACCTGAATCACACGCGAATCCAGGGCACGCGCATATTTTTCCAGTCTCTCCAGCAACGCTACCTTATCCGCATCCTGCAGGCTGGCAACCGGGTCCTGGGGCAAATACAATTGCGGTCTTGTCGATACCGCATTGCGCCTTGCCACCTGAACCGAGCGTTCTTCGCCCTGATGTGCAATCGCACGGGTAGCCTGTGCGGCCGAAATCAGCGCCGGCATACTGATGTTATCAGAATAGGCAAAGGCCGTTTTGTCTCCACTGATCGCACGCACACCCACGCCCTGATCAATATTGAAGCTGCCTGATTTAACAATACCTTCTTCCAATGCCCAGCCTTCAGAGCGGCTATATTGAAAATACAGATCCGCATAATCAATTTCATGGGTCAGCATCTGTCCAAACACCTGCTGTAATCTGGACGCATCAATATCATAAGGTGACAGCAAGCAGCTGTCAGCAATCGTATAAAACTCATTGGCCTCAAGGGCAAGTTCAGTAGTCATGGCATCCAATTCTGTTATCTGACTGATCAAAAAATTTAAACCTGAAGACTGCGATGATCGGGTCATCTGGGTAAAAAAATCGCGTCATTACCGGCACAGCCATGCTGTTCAACGATTCCCTTCCGTATTTCGTATTTCGTATTTCGTATTAACAATAATGCAAACTGCGATGATCCAGGGCGGGCAAACTGGCGCGCAAGCTGGCCTGATACTCCGGGTCCAGGGTCGCAACCACCACACCATGTCCGCGTGGCAACCGACTCATGATCCCACCCCACGGATCAACAATCATGCTATCCCCATTTGTTTCACGACCATTCACATGATAACCACCTTGAGCCGGCGCAATCACATAGGCCAGATTTTCAATCGCGCGCGCGCGAATCAATGCTTCCCAGTGTGCCTTGCCCGTAATCGCTGTAAATGCGGCGGGTGCCAGAATAATATTCACATTACCCATCATGCGATACAGTTCCGGAAACCGTAGATCGTAACATATTGACAAGCCAATGCGACCAAAAGGTGATTCCAGCGTCACCACTTTGTCTCCTGCTTTGATTGTTTTTTCTTCCGCGTAACATTCACTGCCCAGCGCCAGCCCGAACAAATGAATTTTGTCATAACGCGCAACTTGCTGGCCTTTATCATCATACACTAAACAGCTATTATAAACCTTGCCGGGCACAGGCGATACCAGCGGCACCGACCCGCCTACCAGCCAAATTCCAAAGCGTTTTGCTGTTTCAGACAAAAATGTTTGAATCATGCCACTGCCCGGTTCTTCCTGAACGGCCAGCTTATCGGTATCTTGCATGCCCATAATACAGAAATATTCCGGCAGCACGACCAAGCGGGCTTTTTGCGCCACTGCATTTTCAATCAATCGCGCGGCTTCTTCCAAATTAGCAGAAACGCTCGGACCCGACGCCATCTGGATAGCTGCCACCCGCAAATCACCGGTTGCTGTTTTTTCTGACATTGAACTGCTCAGAATAGTTGCGTCACTTAACATTTTCTTTCGCCTCTTGGAATTAATGCAATATTATAGAGCATGCTGTTTATTCTCGGATTCATTCGGATTACTGTCCAGCATATCCCCACACGCCAAGGCAACGGATATACTTAGCTTTCCTTGCTTGTTAAAGAAAGACTATTATACGTTGAGTTTCTATGCCTATTGTACTTTGGTCCAGCTTATTCCTCTCCCTAAAGGAAGGCATTTTCGTTCATTGACATCCTCCCCTTCCTAAACGAAGGGGATTCCTAGCGACTTATTAAGCCGTTAAGAGTAGGTTTGTATTGCTACTGCCTACTGGTTCCTGCTTCTTAGACGAAACTAACGTTTCAACTCCACAGGCTAACAAGCGATGTCCTCGCTCAAGTACATTCAAGGCACCTACCAAGTCGGCATTGGCTTTAAATCCACATTCTGTACATTCAAAAGCACTTTGGCTTTTGCGATTGTCACGACTAACATGTTGACATCTAGGGCAGGTTTGAGAGGTGTATTGAGGGTTTACCTTCAATACATCCCCGCCTGAACAAGCCTGTTTATACTCCAAGAACGAAACGAACATTCCCCATCCTTGGTCAAGAATGGATTTGTTTAGACCCGATTTCGCTTTGACGTTTTTACCATGCTTTTCAACACTGCCCTTGGCACTCTTAGACATGTTTCCTATCTTTAAATTCTCAACTACGACCATTGCGTGATTTTTGCTGATTTCGGTTGAGGTTTTGTGTAAGAAGTCTAAACGAGCATTGGCAATACGCTCATGCAGTCGGGTAATGATTTGTTTCTGCTTTTTCCAGTTAGCAGAGAAACGGACTTTTTTAGACAGCTTACGCTGTTCAAAAGCCAGTTTCTTTGATAACTTTCTGAAACTGTTTAAAGGTTCTACGTATGAGCCGTCTGACAAGGTTGCAAAGCGGGTAACGCCCATATCAACACCAATCATACTGGTTGAGCTATGACGCTTTAGCTCGGTCTCGTACTCAGTCTGAATCGACACGTACCAATAACTGCCTTTACGGGAAATCGTCATATTTTTAACGTCACCAATGACTTGGCGTGAATTGCGATATTTCACCCAACCGATTTTAGGCAAGAACACTTTGCTAGACTCTTGCTCCAGCTTAAATCCTTGTGGATAACGAAAGCTGTCACTCAAACCTTTTTTCTTGAATTTTGGAATCCGTTTTAAAGGCTGTTTTTTATCAAAACCGTCTTTGAACGCTTTTTCTAAGTTTTTTAAGGCTTGTTGCAACGGTTGAGAATGAACGGTTTTTAGAAATCCATAATCTTCTGAGGATTTCCATAGCTTTAGCCAAAATGACAACTCGTTGTACCAAAGCAATGGCTGTTTCTGCTCTAATCTGAACAGATTCATTGCTAAGGCTTTATTCCAAACAAACCGATTAGCACCCGCAAACTCAACCATCTTCTGTACTTGGTCAGAATTTGGATTGAGTCGAGATTTAAAGGCTTTGCGTATAATCTGCTTCATGGTTATAATTATACAAAAAAGGAATTGGTCTATGCAAGTTAATAACGATATAAGAACAGGAAGACATTGCATTTTTAATCTTCACGTTAATTTGGTCTTTGTAACAAAATACCGTAGAAATGTTTTCTCCGGAAGGGTATTAATTGATTTGGAAGAAATATTTAAAAACGTGTGTTTGGATTTTGAAGCAGAATTGGTGGAATTTAACGGTGAGCATGATCATATTCACCTTTTAGTTAACTATCCACCAAAAATTGCTATTTCTAACTTGGTAAATAGTTTGAAAGGCGTTTCAAGCCGACTTATTCGCAAAAAGAATTATCCCGAAATTAAAAATAAGCTTTGGGGTAATATGCTTTGGAGTCCAAGCTATTTTGCGGGTAGTTGTGGTGGAGCACCACTCTCGATTATTAAGCAATATATTGAACAACAGCAAAGACCGCATTAAACAGGCTTCGCCTGTGCGCTTATATCTCCGCCCTGAAGGACGAAGTTTTACGCGCTATTTGATAAACAACCCGGGTATACCTGCATGCAAACGAAATTAACGCCATCGCCCGATCGTCCCGATTTAAAGATCAGGATTTTCTGGCGGTTCTGACACCAGGCACGACCCACCCAATCACTGATTATGTCCACTCCACATCCCTCACCCGAAACCCTGCTTGCCACTGTTTCTCCCTTGAGTCGTTATATACAGCGCTTACTGGAAAGCGAGCCCGAGCAGCGCGACAGATTACTGGCCGAGATGCAACGCCCCTTTCTGCGAGAAGAAATGCAGGCATACCTCGACACACGGCCTGAAAACAAACAGCATGAAGCCGTGCTGCACCGCGACTTGCGAAACCTGCGTAAACGGGCCATGTTGCGGATTGCTACCCGCGATCTGGGCGGCCTCGCGGATTTATCTGAAATCATGGCCAGCATGACCGATCTGGCCGAAGTCACCATTAACGCGGCACTCAAGCAACACCACATCTGGCTAACGGACCGTTTCGGCGCACCGATTGGTGAAAAAAGCCGCACAGCCCAGCAAATGCTGGTCGTTGCCATGGGCAAACTGGGTGGGCGCGAGCTCAATGTGTCTTCGGATGTAGATCTGATCTTTATTTATCCTGAAGACGGCGAAACCGACGGTGCCAAATCCATTGCCAATCATGATTTTTTTGCCCGGTTAGGGCGCAAGCTGATTGCCAGTCTGAATGATTATACCGCCGACAGCTATGTGTTCCGGGTCGATATGCGGCTGCGGCCTTATGGTGAAGACAGCCCGCTGGCCATGAGTTTTGCCATGCTGCAGGAATATTTTGTGACACAAGGACGGGAATGGGAACGCTATGCCTGGATCAAGGGGCGCGTGATTGCCGGCCCGCCTGAGGCCGCCACCACACTCATGGAACAAATCGCCCGGCCGTTTGTGTTTCGCAAATATCTGGATTTTGGTGCTTATGAATCCATGCGCCGCCTGCACGTCCAGATTCGCAAGGAAGTCAATCGCCGCGAAATGCACGACAACATCAAACTGGGCCCCGGCGGGATTCGTGAAATTGAATTTATTACGCAGGTGTTTCAGCTGATTCGCGGGGGGCGGGATGTCGATCTGTGCATTCGTCCGACCTTAGCTGTGCTGCAGCGCTTGCAGGAGAAAAAACTGCTGGCGGCGGAGATTGTCACTGAATTATCCGAGGCGTATCGTTTTCTGCGCAAACTGGAGCACCGCCTGCAATATCTCGACGATCAGCAGACACAGACCCTGCCGGAGAACACAGCCGATCAGGCACTGATTGCCACGGCCATGGGTTGCCCGGATTTTGCGCATTTTATGCAGCAGCTCGATATTCATCGGCGCAACGCCGCGCATCACTTTGAACTGATTTTTGCCGCGCCCAGAAAATCTTCCCGGCATGATACGCTGGCCTGTCTATGGCAAACGCAGACCAAAGATGCCGCCCGCACCCGGGCAGCCGCCACCCAGCTCAGCACACTGGGGTTTGCTGAACCCACCAAGATTTCTGAACGACTGCAGCAGTTTTATGCCAGCACCGAGTATCTGCAATTACCGGAATTCAGCCAGCAGCGCATCAAAACCCTGATTCCGATTCTGATCGAAGCCGCCGCCGTTTATCCGCCGGTTGAGTCCACCCTGGAGCGCATGCTCAAGCTACTGGAAAACATCAGTCCGCATCCCGCCTATCTGGCGCTGTTACTGGAGCATCCGCACACCCTGCCCCGCGTGGCCAAGCTGGCCAGTACCAGTCAGTGGGCCATGGATTACCTCGGACGGCACCCGATTTTGCTGGATGAATTGTTGCGCAATCGGGCCCTGCGTACCCTGCCCGACTGGCCCACGCTGAAACGGGAACTGCTCTATCAGCTCAATCATGACAACAGCCCCAAACACAATGTCATCGAATGGCAAATGGATGTGTTGCGACACTTCCAGCATGCGCAAGTGTTTCAGTTACTGGTCAGCGATCTGGAAGGCTCGGCTGAGCTGGAAATACTCAGTGACCACCTGACTGCGCTGGCCGATCTCATTCTCGAGACCGTCTTGCAACTGGCCTGGTCGGGTCTGAAAAAGCGCCATCAGGCGCAGCCCGCCTTCGCCATCATCGGTTATGGAAAACTCGGCGGAAAAGAGCTCGGCTATGCCTCTGATCTGGATATTATTTTTCTGTATGACGACCCGCATCCGGATGCCTCCGAAATCTACAGCAAACTGTCTCAAAGCATTAACGCCTGGCTCACCAGCCATACCTCCGCCGGGCTGTTATATGAAACCGACCTGCGCTTACGCCCGAATGGCAGCAGCGGCCTGCCGGTGCACAGCATCGAAGCGTTTGCGCACTATCAGCGGACACAAGCCTGGGTATGGGAGCATCAGGCCCTCACCCGGGCCCGCTTCGTTGTGGGCGATGCGCACATGGCCACGATTTTTGAACAAACCCGCAAGGAAATCCTGTGCCAGCCCCGCAACCGGGCCGAGCTCAGGCGGGAGATTCTCAAAATGCGCGACAAAATGCGCGAAGGGCATCCCAACTCAACCACCCTGTTTGATATTAAACACGACCGGGGCGGGATTATTGACGTTGAATTTATCGTGCAGTATCTGGTCTTAGGCTATGCTCATGCACATCCCGAATTGACCGGTAATATCGGCAATATTGCTTTATTGAAACGGGCCGGAGAACTGGGACTCATTCCCATCGACCAGGCCGAACAGGTGCGCGCGGCCTACCGGGAATTCCGGCGGACACAACATTGGCTCCGCTTAAGTGGCGACACCAGTCTGGCCGGTGCTTCCCCCACCGAAGGCGTCTCACAACGCTTTGCGCGCGTGGCCGCCCCTTTATTTGATCACGCCCGCACCGAAGTATTAGAATTATGGACCCGCGTATTTGATCTGTAATATCATCACCTGAGCGCGATGATATCCGTGCTATCGACGGCGTTGTCGGTGCGACAAAAATATTGGCACAGATCCTGCTTATAAAAAATTACACACACCGAGTGTGTTATCACTAACCCAAAGGAGAATCACACATGCAACACGCACAAAAAGGTTTCACACTGATCGAACTGATGATTGTCGTGGCTATTATTGGTGTTTTGGCGGCCATAGCGGTTCCTGCTTATCAAACCTACACCAACAAAGCCAAATTCAGTGAAGTGGTATCAGCTGCCGCACCGTATAAATTAGCTGTCGAGCTTTGCTTTCAAGAACAGGGCACATTACTTGCTGCCAACTGCACCAACGCTCTTGGTGGAATTCCTCCCGTTACTGCCTCTAACGATGGTAACGTTGCGGCAGGCTCTGGAAAAATTCAAGCTAATGGCGCACTCACCGCCCAAATTCTAATGACGGCAATTACTGGCAATGGCCTGGCGGCTCAAACCTATCTGCTTACTGGAGTATCCCAAGGAGTTGGAAGACCTGTAGTCTGGACTAAAGATGCTGCGAGCACCTGTATAGCTATTGGTTATTGCTAACCCAAATACGTAATAATCAGTTTGTGTGAGTAAAACACAAATCTAAAACACCCCAGCAATGGGGTGTTTTTTTCATCCATTCATCCCATGCAGCTTCCGGCACCGATCATCGCAGCCGGGTTCCCCGCAGCGGTTTCCTTCAGTCAGCCCGATCCTCGATACATCAAAATGCCCTTTTGCGTCACATTCGGCCGAAAATCGTCACTTGATACACACCACGCGCACTTGATGAATGTCGGTAATGCCCTGCAATACCTTTTCTATTCCATCCTGCTTGAGGGTGCGCATGCCATCGCCCAGAGCGGTTACCAGCATTTCCGCCACACGCGCGTGTTCCTGGATATTCTTTTTCAGCAGATCACTGCCGATCATCAACTCGTGCAGGGCCACCCGGCCTGCAAAACCACTATTGACACAGCGATCACACCCCCCCGGTTTATAGAGCGTGATTGCGCCCTGTTCATCCCCATACTGCTTGATCCAGTCCGCTTTAATCGCTTGATAAGCCCCATCCCGATCCGTTTTAAACCGTTCGATATGCTGTAGTTCCTCGCAATATTCGGTTAACAGGGCCTTGATCTCGTGTTCGCTGGCCACATAGGCCGTCTTGCACGAACACAGGCGCTTGGCCAGACGCTGCGCCAGGATGCCCAATAATGCATCCGCAAAGTTAAACGGGTCCATGCCCATGTCCAGCAGCCGGATGACCGATTCCGGTGCACTGTTGGTATGCAGGGTCGCAAACACCAGATGCCCCGTCAGTGAGGCTTCAATCCCCAGGCTGGTGGTTTCCCTGTCACGCATTTCCCCCACCATGATGATATCCGGATCGGCACGCAAAAAAGATTTCATCACCACCGGAAAAGTCAGCCCGGCCTTGGCATTCATCTGCACCTGACGCAACCCTTTCTGGGTGATTTCCACCGGATCTTCCGCCGTCCAGATCTTGGTTTCCGCCCGATTCAAGTGTTTGAGTATGGAATGCAGGGTGGTGGTCTTACCCGAGCCGGTCGGGCCACAAACAAAAAACAGGCCGTAAGGCTTGCTGATAATGCTTTTCAGGGCCTGCAGATTGTGTTCAGTAAAGCCCATCTTATCCAGCGGAATGGGCTCCCCTGCCGACAAAAGCCGCATCACGACATCTTCCAGACCACCGGCCGAAGGAATGGTTGCCACCCGCAACTCAATATCCAGTGGGCCGAATTTCCGGAAGCGGATCTTGCCATCCTGCGGCCGGCGCTTCTCGGAGATATCCAGATCACACATAATTTTAATCCGCGTGACCAGTGGATTGCGATAACTGGCCGGAATCTCGATATACGACATTAATGAGCCATCCTTGCGAAAGCGGATGCGGGTTTTTTCCTTGCCGGGATACGGCTCCACATGAATATCCGACACCCCCATTTTATAGGCATCCACAATGATCCGATTGACCAGCTTGACCAGTTCATTATCTGACGCCGCCGAGGCTTCATCCAGTTCGTCGGCATCGTCGTCGAGCCCTTCTGGCAAACCGGACAGCATCTCGTTGATATTACCCATGTTATCGATCTCTGTATTATGATTCCCACCATAAAACAGATCCACCGTATTCTTGAATTCCCTTTTCGTGCAAACGCTGTAAATAACCTTGTATTTGGGAAAGATACTGTTGACAATGCGCAGCGATTTGATCTTTTCGGGGTCCAGTGCCAGAATCACCAGGCCCGCCTCGGTCTCGTCAATCGGCAGCCAGCCATTGTTGAGCACATAATCCTTTTTCAGACTGCGCAGCTGATCAGACGGCCTCACCCGGTCGGCCTTGTAAGGCTCATAGGCTACCTTGAAAAACGAGGCCAGCGCCCGACCGATGATCGGCACCCGGATTTGAAATTCATCGATCAGCACATCTTCCAGATCCCGTTCTTTTTTGCGCGCCGAACGCGTGGCCAGCTCAAATTCGGCCGCGGACATAATGGCATCCAAAACCAAATAGTCATATTTTGACTTGAGCAACTGAAACGGTTTCTGGCGCTGTTTGAACGCAATCGCCAGGGTCTGGCAAATCTCATTGATCCCTTCGACCACGAGGGCAGAGAAAGGCCGATCATCCTTGCTGTTGATGACCTGCACGACCCCCATCAAGGCACCGTCATCCGCATTCAAGATCGGCGCTACCAGCATCTGTTTGGTGCGATAACCCGTCCGCTTATCCACTTCATGCAAAAAACTGAGATGCGGGCTGAGCTGTTTTAACTCGTTTTTATCGTAAACATCTTTCAGGTTGACCAGCACTTTGTTCAGACTGACATAACCGGCAATGCTGTGTTCTGTAATCGGCAGTTTCAGATCCTGACACGAATCCAGCCCCGTTTTGATCCGGGACGTAATGAAGGTTTTATCTTCACTGAGTGAATAAATGGTCAGGCGATCCGCGTTGAATAAGGTGCAGATATTCTTGCTCACTTCCAGCATGATTTCATCGATATCATTGGCCGCGTGTATTTTGTTGGTCACGACCTGCAGGTTCTTGGAAAAATCCAATTTGCTGCTCATATCCGAAATATCCGCACTCGGGCCCGGCGTGATGATACTGATATTCATGGCGTCATTTCCCCGATTTTTCTAGAATTCAAATAGCTGATGATGGCTCAGACGACGCGGCTGAAACGGTCCGGCACAGGCGGCAATTTCACGCATAATCAGCGCCGCATCGCCTTGCTTCAGGTGGGTGATATAAATCTCCGCCGGGCGTTGCAATTTTTCCAGCTCGGCCATCAGCAAATCAGGACACAGATGACGCGACTGGATCGCCACGGTTTTATTCTGATTGCTAAAGGCCGATTCAATAATCAGATAGCGTAAGTTTTCAATTTGATTGACCGCCCCCCACAAGGCATCATGGGAAGTGGTATCGCCCGTGAAAACCAGGCTGGCCTGGCCCGAATCCAGCTGAAAGCCCACTGCCGGCACGATATGATTGGCCGGCAACGGCGTAATTTTCCGCCCGCCCAGATCTACCGTTTCGCCCACCGCAATGGTTGCGTAGCGTAAATACGGCGCTTCGCTATCCGGAATCTGCGTAAAATCAGGCCAGATCGCTTCATTAAATAAATGCGTTTGCAGAATCGCCAAGGTGGGCTGGGTCGCATAAACCGTTAAGGGCTGATCCCGCATAGAACCCACGGTATCCACCAGAAAAGGAATGAAAGCCACATGATCGAGATGAGAATGGCTGACAAAAACATGATCAATACTGGCCAGCTCAGCGATACTCAAATCCCCCACACCCGTACCGGCATCAATCAATATATCGCTATCCAGCAGCAAGGCGGTGGTACGCGAGCGCCCGCCGA
Source organism: Nitrosomonas cryotolerans ATCC 49181 (assembly GCF_900143275.1). Classification (NCBI taxonomy): domain Bacteria; kingdom Pseudomonadati; phylum Pseudomonadota; class Betaproteobacteria; order Nitrosomonadales; family Nitrosomonadaceae; genus Nitrosomonas; species Nitrosomonas cryotolerans. The sequence goes on along the minus strand of NZ_FSRO01000001.1, from coordinate 1,299,329 downwards.
TACCACCACTACAACCCAAGACTTTCAGCTTCAATCCGATTTACTCCGGGTAAATGTTATTTAATCAACAGGACAGGGATGACTGATAACTGCACCACCTTGTGGGCAATGGAGCCCAGCAATAAGCCTTTCACCGCACCGAGTCCGCGCGAGCCCATCACAATCTGATCGCAACCCTGCTCCGTAGCAAAATACACGATCATTTCGGCCACCTCGCCTACCGTCACATCAAACTGATAAGCCAGACCGGCCTGATCCATTAAGTCACGCGCCGGCTGCAGGCGTTTCAGTCCCTCTTCCTCGTGATAGTGCTTCACCTCGGCCGGGTCAACCAAAAAAGTAATATTGCCATTCAGCGGCGCTTGCACATTCAACAAGTGCACTGCCGGTATGACCTTATAGTTATCCAAAAATTGAATAAAATCAGCCACCGCTTTATTGGAATTATCAGAACCATCCACCGGTAGTAAAACGTTCATTATGACCTCCTCCTGATAGAAATACGCGCTGTATTAAAGCGATGACAGCGTGCCTGATCTCGATCTATCTTACGCTGTCACATTCATAAAATTTAGAATTTCAGGCTTCTGCCGTACTGCATCACGATAACCCAGATCCATTAGCGCCTGACAAAAAGCCGCTTCAAATAGCACATAACTCAATACAGTCGATCCATTGGGCCCCATTGCGCCAATCGCACGATATAACGAGCGCATCAACAGCGGCAGCGTGTGCGCATACTGCTGGGCGATTTCATTGATTTCTTCACTGGGAGAAATCATCATCGACTCAATGGGGCGCAACCGGGTATTGTGTTCCTTTAGTGTTTCGGGTGGAATCAATTTCAGAGTCTGATTAATGCGCTGCAAACGCTCCAGATCCAGGCTCAGACTGTCCACAAAAATACTGCTCATGACATGGCCGGCAATTTGCGCCAGCGGGGGATAATTGGACACCTTAACCCGACACGGCTCCTCATCCGTTACCTTATGCACCCCGATTAACAGTATTTTATCGGCACCCAGATGCAGCGCCGGACTGGTCGGTGCCAGTTGGCGCATAGAGCCGTCACCAAAGTATTCCCGGTTCAGTTTAACGGCGGGAAAGATAAAGGGAATCGCAGAAGAAGCCATCAGGTGATCAAGACCGATGCGCGCAGCAATCCCGATACGCTGTGCTCTTTTCCATGGTTTGATCCCCGGTGCCGCCTGAAAAAAGGTCACCGATTGTCCAGAGGTATAACCCCAGGCGGTGAGGCCCAATGCCTGTAGTGATCCGGCATGGATACATTTTTGAATGCCGTGAAATGGCAGGTGATGCTGGATTAATTGTGCCAGCGGCGCGTTATCCAATAAAGAAATACCGCGCTGGCGGCCGGATTCCCTGGATAGCAGCGAGATCAAACAACGCAGACTGTTATTGAGCACACCGACCAGATCAGAACGATGCACCTGGTTCACATGAAAACTCCCCCAGACCGCTTCGAGCTGCTGCACGCCGGCATAAAAATTATTCGCTGAAACAGCCAGGCTGGCCGCATTGATTGCGCCCGCCGAAGTACCACAGATGATCGGGAAAGGATTACGGGACGGCTCCGGTAGCATCTCCGCAATGGCACGCAACACGCCCACTTGATAAGCCGCGCGCGCGCCGCCGCCCGTCAGCACCAGTCCCACCTTGGGAGGGGGTTTAATGGTCTTGTCTTCGCTCACCGCCAGCTAATTCTGCTTGTATTTTTTCCAATGCCTCACGTAACGTTTCTTCGGGCAGGTCATTCAACGAACTAGAGAGCAGCCTGGCCGCTTCACAAGCATCATCCGGCAAAGCGTCGCTATCCAGATTGGCGACAAATACGGCGGCTGCACCCACAATATTCAGCAGGCTCTGACGCTCATTCATGAGTATTTCTATTTCGCTGCGTAACATGGAAATTTCTTCTTCCTCTAATGAAGTACGGGACATCATTCAACCCTTATAATATGAATACAATCGGTCATTTATTCGGCAATATACCAGAACTACCCGGCATACAAATCCTAAACTCTGTACTGTTTACCGTCTTGTTCTGCTATTCTTACACAATCTGAGACCGGAGGGATTCATCCCGCATCGCTGCCATGAATAATCATTTCCGTACCGAATGTTTCCCAGCAATTGAGCCCTATGATAGCGGAATGTTATCGCTAGACGAAACCCACACGATGTATTGGGAACAATCCGGCAACGCTCAGGGCATCCCGGTCGTTTTTCTTCATGGCGGACCCGGTGCCGGGGCATCGCCCTCACATCGCCGTTTTTTTGATCCCGACCATTACCGTATCATTATTTATGATCAGCGTGGCGCGGGACGCTCAACGCCCTTGGGTGAGATTCACAATAATACAACGCCTCACCTGATCAATGACCTGGAAGTATTACGGCAATATCTCAATATTGAAAAGTGGCTGGTTTTTGGTGGGTCCTGGGGCAGCACCCTGGCATTGGCCTATGGAGAGACTCATCCGGAACGTTGTCTGGGCTTTATTCTGCGCGGTATTTTTCTGTGTCGGAAAAGAGAAATTGACTGGTTTTTATATGGGTTACGCCATTTTTTTCCTGAAGCCTGGCGCGAGTTTGTCGCTCCGCTGTCCGCAACAGAACAAGAACAACTGCTCTATGCTTATTACCAACGCCTGATGCACCCTGACCCTGCGGTACATATGCCGGCAGCACGGGCCTGGAGTCGCTATGAAGGGGCCTGCTCGACATTACTGCCCAACCCGGAAATCATGCAGCATTTTTCAGATGACACGGTCGCATTGGGACTCGCGCGCATGGAAGCACACTACTTTAGTCACAACATTTTTCTGCCGGAAAATTATCTGCTGGAGCAGGTTCAGACACTCCACGAGATTCCCGCTACCATTGTACAAGGCCGCTATGACGCCGTCTGCCCCATCATCAGCGCCGACGACCTGCATCAGGCATGGCCACAGGCAGAATACATCATCGTGGATCAGGCCGGACATTCTGCCTGGGAACCCGGCATTCAGGCCGAACTGATCCGGGCAACCGAAAAATTTAAAACAAGGCTGTCCATCTGACGCTGCTGACGGTGCCAGTTCGATGCATCCTATATCCGCCAAGCAGGTTAAAAAGGGTACACGGACACCAATGCAGCGCAGAGCGCTAATGATTGGCCCCGCTGCACAATCGCTGACCTACCATCGCTGATCTACCATCGCTGATCTACCATCGTTGATCTATTCACGCAGCTGACCCGTAGTAGCGACCAGACGGGTAATATCCAATCGGCTGGCGGCACAGCTGGCCCCCATATTCTCATCAAAGGGCAACCGGCCCAGCAGGGGACAATCCAGCCGCTGCTGTAATGTCCGCATATTTTCTTCCTGTACGCTCATATGCGGATCAATCCCATTGGCAACCCAGCCCGCAAGCAGTAATCCACTGGCCTGTATAGCCTGTGCGGTCAACAAGGCATGATTCAGGCAACCCAACCGCAGCCCTACCACCAATATCACCGGAAGACCCAGCCTGCATGCGAGATCAGCGCCATCATATTGCTCACTCAGTGGAACCCGAAATCCCCCCACGCCCTCGATAATCACCACTTCAGCCAGCGTCTGCAGTTGCCGGTAAGCGTGCTGAATAACCGCCAGATCAATTTCAATGCCGGCTTGTATTGCCCCAATATGTGGGGAAACAGGCGGCACGAAAGCATAAGGATTGACAGAGTGGCGCGGCGCAGAAACCGTGCTGGCAGCGGTCAGCAGATCGACATCAGCCCACCGCCCATCCTCACAGCCAGCCACAACGGGCTTCATGCCCACAACACTACGGCCACTGGCGGCAAAGGCCTGCAGCAAGGCACAACTGACCCGTGTTTTACCAATATGGGTATCCGTTCCCGTCACGAAATAACTGCTGACCATCGGCGATAAGGCTATGGCTCAAGACCCAGCTGCATTCGGGTTTCCGGTGTCAACACCGATTTTCGGGAGGCCGGCTTCCAGGCGTGGCCATAAATCACTTCAAAGGTAGCGGGCAACCTGCCATCCTGACGCAGACTTTCGTACTGATCCGTTGCCTTTCGCCAGACCGTTTTTCCGGTCAAACCCGGCCGTCTGCCCTGTAGGGCGTTGTGGGCACCTATCGCCTTAAGATCACGCATCACACTCATGACATCATCATAGGTTAATGTCATGTATTCCATATCCATCACGGGTGTTGCAAAGCCGTTATGTACCAATAAGTCGCCAATATCATGCATATCCATAAAACGATTGACATGACTATAGCCATCCGCCTGCGCGAAAGCCTGACGTAATTCTTTCAGTGTATCCGGCCCAAATGTACTGAACATAAACAGACCATCCGTACGCAAAATACGATTCATTTCGGCAAAAGTCTGTTTCAAATCATTACACCATTGCAGCGCAAGATTTGACCATATCATGTCGACACAAGCGCTTTTAAGCGGCAATTGCTCGATGTCAGCACAGAGATAATGGGAGCTGCGCGGGCGCACAGGCAGCCATTGCCGCCACCTGGCAACCGCAGGACGTGCCTGTAACAGCATGGGTAACGCAATATCAGCGGCCAGAAGCTGGCTGGCAGGATAGCGTAGGCTTAATTTACGATGACCATAACCGGTGCCACTACCCGCATCGAGAATCGTATCCGGCATGTATTTAATGTAATCCAGACGTGACAGCATCCGATCACTGACTTCATGTTGCAGCACTGCGGCCTGATCATAATGGGCAGCCGCCTGTGCGAAAGCATGGCGCACCCGGCGTTTATCTAAAATGTGATCGTAATTCATATAGGCTCGTTATAAACTGTTCAGGATAGGATAAAAAGGGGGCGTGACCACAGTGCGGCAACATCACCAGTTTTGAATCGGGCAATTGCGCATGCATCCATCTCGCGGCAGCCGGGCTGGTTACCACATCATTCTCACCATGCAGCAATAAAACCGGTTGCGTAATCGCCGTCAGTTTTTCACGCAAATCACTCGTCAATAAAATTTCCAGTCCTTGTTGTAACGCTTCATGATCGGGCTGATTACGCCGAAAGAAGTTTTTCCGCAGCTGAGCCAGTGTCGCGGTTACATCGACTTCACCACTCACCTGCAGAGTTAGAAACCGATTGATGGTTGCCGCATAATTCTGAACCAGATTCTCCATAAACAGCTGCAGGATTTTTTTATCCATACCCCACTGCCAATCCACCCGATTGACGAAACACGGCGTGGTCGCAACCAGCGCCAGCGCCTTCACACGCAATGGCTCACGCAGCGCCAGTTCAATCGCTATCTGCCCACCCAGTGACCATCCGCAGACAATACCATTTTCAGGCAGAACGGCTGTCACGAGTTCGACGATATGCTCCAGCGTTCCAAATTCACCCACAGGGCTGAATCCATGCCCGGGGAGATCGACCAAATGGAGGCGATAACAGGCGGCCAGCCGATCGCGGACGCCCCCCCAGATACCGCCGTGCATGGCCCAGCCGTGTAATAAAACAAGATCGGGGCCCTGGCCCAATGATTCAACGTGTATCTTGCTCAAGCTATTGGTCTCTATCGATTAACAGACAATATCCCATTTAATTCCCTCTCAACTCTCTTTCAACCCGCTTTGGCCAGCTGCCATAGCGCGTTTGCCAACCGCTCGATATCCGCTGGCGTATGTGAAGCGGATAAAGAAATGCGCAGTCGCGCCGCACCCAAAGGGACTGTAGGCGGGCGAATAGCCGGCACCAGTATACCCTGCTCACGCAATCCGTCACTGATTCGCAGGGCTGCATCGCTGGCACCGATCATTAAAGGCTGGATGGGCGTCGTAGACGGCTGCAATGGCCAGCAAAGTGACTGTAATGCCTGTTTCAGCTGGACGATATGCCGGCTTAGCTGCTCGCGCCGCCATTCATCCTGTTCAATTAACCGAAGGCTGGTCAACAAGGTGCAGGGCAACAATGCCGGCGTCGCGGTCGTATAAATATAGCTGCGCGCAGACTGAATCAAGGTTTCAATGAGCTCTGATCGTGCGGCTACAAATGCGCCAAAAACACCCGCAGACTTACCCAGCGTAGCCATATAAATAATATTGGGCGAATGGGCACGAGCCTGACTGGCAGAAAACAAGACACCCCTACCCTGCTTGCCCAGCACGCCAAAACCATGCGCATCATCCAACAACAACCAGGCTTGATATTTTTCACAGAGCGCCTGTAATTGATCAACCGGCGCAATATCGCCATCCATACTGAACACTGCATCTGTCACAACGAGCTTACGGCGGGCTGGTGACATCGCCAATCGCCGTTCTAACGCAGTTAAGTCAAGATGCGGATAGCGGATCAGTTTCGCACGCGACAATAATGCCGCATCATTGAGCGAAGCATGGTTAAGCCGGTCAGCAAACACGGCATCGCCGCGCCCCAACAGAGCGGTAACAACGCCCATATTGGCCATATATCCGGTGGAAAACAATAACGCTTCGGGAAAGCCCGTAAAACGGGCGAGTGCCTGCTCCAGTTCATGATGAGCTGAAGAATGGCCATTAATCAGATGCGAAGCACCTGCCCCCACACCATATCGTCGCACGCCCTGACAAGCGGATTCAATCAGCTCAGGATGATTCGCTAAACCCAGGTAATCATTACTGCAAAATGCCAGATATTCGCGCCCCGCTATGGAGACATGGGTATCCTGAGGACCTTCAATTGTTCGCCGGACGCGGCGCAGTCCTTTTTCTTCCCGAACACGCAAGCGCTCAACGAGATCCGAATACATGGTGGTTACAGCGAACGCAGTCCCAGCTTATCAAACAGGGCGCGATCACGTTCCGTTTCCGGATTACCGGTTGTCAGCAGTTTGTCACCATAAAAAATAGAATTGGCACCCGCCAGGAAACATAATGCCTGTATCGCCTCCGACATCTCACGCCGGCCAGCAGATAATCGTACCATCGCTTTGGGCATCGTAATCCGTGCGGCCGCTATCGTCCGTACAAATTCAAATGGATCCAGTTCTTCCGTTCCGTATAGGGGTGTACCCTCAACCTGCACCAGATGATTAATCGGCACAGACTCCGGATAAGGGTCCAGATTCGCCAGTTGTGCAATCAATCCAGCCCGCGTACCACGGGATTCTCCCATTCCCACAATACCACCGCAACAGACATTAATGCCTGCGCCGCGCACTTCTTCCAAGGTATCAAGGCGATCCTGATAATTCCGCGTTGTAATGATCTCACCGTAAAATTCCGGTTCCGTATCGAGATTATGATTGTAATAATCCAATCCGGCCTGACTCAGTTGTTTGGCTTGCCCCGGTTTCAACATGCCCAGCGTCGCACAGGTCTCGAGCCCCAGTGCCTTCACTTCACCGATGATCTTTGTCATCTTATCAATATCACGCTGCTTGGGACCACGCCAGGCGGCCCCCATGCAAAATCGGGTCGCGCCCTGTTGTTTAGCTGCGGTTGCCGCTGAGATAATTTCATCCAGCGGGAGCATGTCTTGATTATCAACACCGGTATGATAACGGGCTGCTTGCGGACAATAACCACAGTCTTCAGGGCAGCCGCCCGTTTTGACAGAGATGAGCGTGGATAACTGCACTGCATTGGCATCGTGATATTGGCGGTGGACTCTCTGTGCACGATAGATCAGATCATTAAAGGGAGATTCCAATAATGCCTGAATCTGGGAAACACTCCAGGACGATGTACTGTCAGGGATATGAGACAGGCTATCTGGTTGCGGCTCTGTTAAGCTGGGGGTGAGTTGACTCATACGATTACCGACTCCTCTGTTAATTCGTAATCGGGGTACTGATGATCCCGTCTACATAAATAGGTAGAATGATCAATTATTTAGCTTCTGTTGTCAATTTATCTTTTGAATTGCTTAAACATCTGATTAAATATGATGCAAGTGTTTTTACAGAAAAATTGTTTACTCTGCGATATAGCCAGCAACCGGAATTTTTGCGAGCCTTGTTACCATAGTTTGCCGCAACTGCCTGCCAATCGCTGCTCCAACTGCTTATTGCCGATTACCGCGTCACACCGGTGTGGCGCTTGCCTGGCAAAACCACCTGCCTTTACCCGCGCCATTGCTGCATTGCGTTATGCCTTCCCTGTTGATGCACTGATACACGCGCTTAAATATCGGAGCAATCTCGCCATCACACCGATTCTGGCGGAGCTGCTGATTGAACAGTTGGCTATTTCGACACCACCGGATTTTATCGTGCCCATGCCGCTACATCCGGCAAGATTAAAAGAAAGGGGTTTTAATCAAGCCGTGGAGATCAGCCGCCATATTGCAAAACAATATCAGATCACTTTGTTATATGATGCTTGCAAACGGGTCAGGGATACGCCTTCCCAAACCGGGCTGACCTGGAAAGCACGCAAAAAAAATATACGTAATGCATTCAGTTGTGAAATGGATCTATCCGGCAAACATATTGCTGTGGTGGATGACGTCATGACGACCGGCGCAACGCTGAACGAACTGGCGAAAGTATTACGCAAATGTGGTGCCAGGGAAATCAGCAGCTGGATTATCGCAAGAGCGCTCCCTGAATCCAATCAGACTCTCTCACGCGCCCGATTCCAATGAATCGATCGAGCGGATAGTTTACTGGAAATGACCCTTGCCGATGCATTGATCCAATTTTGACATCCTCCCCTTCCTAAACGAAGGGGATTCCTAGCGATTTATTAAGCCGTTAAGAGTAGGTTTGTATTGCTACTGCCTACTGGTTCCTGCTTTTTAGACGAAACTAACGTTTCAACTCCACAGGCTAACAAGCGATGTCCTCGCTCAAGTACATTCAAGGCACCTACCAAGTCGGCATTGGCTTTAAATCCACATTCTGTACATTCAAAAGCACTTTGGCTTTTGCGATTGTCACGACTAACATGTTGACATCTAGGGCAGGTTTGAGAGGTGTATTGAGGGTTTACCTTCAATACATCCCCGCCTGAACAAGCCTGTTTATACTCCAAAAACGAAACGAACATTCCCCATCCTTGGTCAAGAATGGATTTGTTTAGACCCGATTTCGCTTTGACGTTTTTACCATGCTTTTCAACACTGCCCTTGGCACTCTTAGACATGTTTCCTATCTTTAAATTCTCAACTACGACCATTGCGTGATTTTTGCTGATTTCGGTTGAGGTTTTGTGTAAGAAGTCTAAACGAGCATTGGCAATACGCTCATGCAGTCGGGTAATGATTTGTTTCTGCTTTTTCCAGTTAGCAGAGAAACGGACTTTTTTAGACAGCTTACGCTGTTCAAAAGCCAGTTTCTTTGATAACTTTCTGAAACTGTTTAAAGGTTCTACGTATGAGCCGTCTGACAAGGTTGCAAAGCGGGTAACGCCCATATCAACACCAATCATACTGGTTGAGCTATGACGCTTTAGCTCGGTCTCGTACTCAGTCTGAATCGACACGTACCAATAACCGCCTTTACGGGAAATCGTCATATTTTTAACGTCACCAATGACTTGGCGTGAATTACGATATTTCACCCAACCGATTTTAGGCAAGAACACTTTGCTAGACTCTTGCTCCAGCTTAAATCCTTGTGGATAACGAAAGCTGTCACTCAAACCTTTTTTCTTGAATTTTGGAATCCGTTTTAAAGGCTGTTTTTTATCAAAACCGTCTTTGAACGCTTTTTCTAAGTTTTTTAAGGCTTGTTGCAACGGTTGAGAATGAACGGTTTTTAGAAATCCATAATCTTCTGAGGATTTCCATAGCTTTAGCCAAAATGACAACTCGTTGTACCAAAGCAATGGCTGTTTCTGCTCTAATCTGAACAGATTCATTGCTAAGGCTTTATTCCAAACAAACCGATTAGCACCTGCAAACTCAACCATCTTCTGTACTTGGTCAGAATTTGGATTGAGTCGAGATTTAAAGGCTTTGCGTATAATCTGCTTCATGGTTATAATTATACAAAAAGGAATTGGTCTATGCAAGTTAATAACGATATAACAACAGGAAGACATTGAGTTTTTAATCTTCATGTTCATTTGGTCTTTGTAACAAAATACCGTAGAGATGTTTTCTCCGGAAGGGTATTAATTGATTTGGAAGAAATATTTAAAAACGTGTGTTTGGATTTTGAAGCAGAATTGGTGGAATTTAACGGTGAGCATGATCATATTCACCTTTTAGTTAACTATCCACCAAAAATTGCTATTTCTAACTTGGTAAATAGTTTGAAAGGCGTTTCAAGCCGACTTATTCGCAAAAAGAATTATCCCGAAATTAAAAATAAGCTTTGGGGTAATATGCTTTGGAGTCCAAGCTATTTTGCGGGTAGTTGTGGTGGAGCACCACTCTCGATTATTAAGCAGAGACCTTTGCAAAAGCCCTCACCATAAGTTTTTGACTATTGATTATAAAAGATTAATTTTTCAACTGTAGGGGTTTTGCAAAGGCCTCAGCAATATATTGAACAACAGCAAAGACCGTATTAAACAGGTTTCGCCTGTGCGCTTATATCTCCGCCCTGAAGGACGAAGTTTTACGCGCTATTTGATAATGATCCCTTCACACAACTTTCAAACGCGTTGATTCACGCGGTTTTAACCATACGTTCTGTTTATGTTCAACATTATTCTTTTTCAACCTGAAATACCCCCCAATACAGGCAATATTATTCGCCTATGTGCCAATACCGGTATAAAACTGCACCTTGTCAGGCCACTGGGCTTCGTTCTAAAGGACAAACAGTTATTACGAGCGGGATTGGATTATCACGAATTTGCAAACATGCGCCTACATGAAAATTGGCAGGATTGCGTCAGGAATCTACACGGACACCGTATTTTTGCTATCTCCACCAAGGGAACACAACGCCATGACCAAATTACTTATACCCGTGGTGATGCTTTTTTGTTTGGCGCAGAGAGTTGTGGTTTACCGAAAGAAATACTGGAAAGCCTCCCTGAACAGCATCGTATTCGCATACCCATGATACCGACCAGCCGCAGTCTCAATTTATCCAATGCAGTGGCTGTCATCGCTTATGAAGCCTGGCGGCAGACAGGATTTCAAGAAGGCCGCTAAAATAGCTCTAGCGCAGGTTAAGGCTCTCCTTCAATATACGGGGCGTAATAAAGATCAATAATTCCCGTTTATCATCCTGCTTTGAAGTGTTGCGGAAAAGATGTCCCAGTATCGGTATATCACCCAATAAAGGCAGCTTATTAACGATCTGGTTTTCTGTTTGTTCGAAAATACCCCCAATCACCACGGTTCCTCCATTTTCTACCAGAACCTTGGTAGTTACCTGCTTCGTACTGATAGAAGGCGGCAAGAACTGATTAACGCTCTCGCCGATTTTATCCTGATTTATATTGAGTTCCATGTCTATCTGATTATCATGCGTAATCAATGGCTTCACTTTCAAACTCAGGGTTGCATCTCTAAACACAACACTGGTCGCACCACTGCTCGTCGCCTGTTGAAAGGGAACCCGGTCACCCTGTTCAATAACTGCCTCCACTCCATGCGCCGTCACAACCCGCGGACTGGCAATAATCCTCCCCTTTTTATCAGATTCCAGTGCCGATAACTCTAGATTAATCAAAGTCCCATCATTAATTTTCATCAAGCTCAGACCCAGTGCAACCGGACCACCAAGAGCGCCAATACCCGCCGCAGGCAAATTGACATTCAGGTTATCACTCCCGCTAGGCGCTCTACCTGCAGCCAGTCCACTCGAGCTGGATAGATTGCCGGATATGCCGAGATTACGGCTGCCCATCCGGGTGGCATTCTGAAGACCAAAGCGGGCACCCAGGTTGCGACTAAAGGTGTCCGTTGCTTCAACAATGCGCGCTTCGATCATAACCTGCCTTTCAAAAACATCCAGCCTCTTAATACGGCGCTTGATTTCATTCAATTTATCAGGAATATCTGTAGCCGTCAGCGTATTACTGATTTCATCCACATTAACACTGCCACGCTTACTCATCATTCCTTCAAACGAGATGGAATTTACCCGACGATGGATCAATTGAAACGTTTCTGTACGGAGCTGCTCCATCTCGGCTTTTTGTAAACGGGATTCCAGTTCCAGCAATTCTCTGTCAGCCATTTCCTTACGCGGGGCAACAAAAATAACATTACCTGTTTTACGCTTATCCAGCGCCGTGGCCTGAAGTATGATATCCAGTGCCTGGTCCCAAGGCACATCTTTTAAACGTAATGTGAGATTACCACCTACCGTATCACTGGCAATAACATTCAGATTGGTAAAATCAGCAATGACCTGCAATACCGCCCGGATCTCCACGTTCTGAAAATTCAAAGACAGTTTCTCGCCAGTATAGCCTCCATTCGCTAACCGTCTGCTGGCCAGTTCATCCTCAATCTCCACCAGCGGCCTCACCTCTAAAATAAATTGTGTATCCGTTTGTCTGGCCGAATGCTCCCACCGTCCTCTGGATTTAACGACCATACGGACATTATCCCCCTGGGTAAACATTTCAATGGTTTGTATCGGTGTTACGAAATCGATGACATCCAATCCCCTGGCCAGATTGCTGGGCAAACGCGTCTTCACGAACTCGACCACAAGATCTTCCCCTTGTTGATGAACATCTATACCCGCGCCTGGGTATAACAGGTCGACTTCTATGCGCCCTTCTCCATTGATTCCCCGACGAAAATCAATATCCTGCAAGCTGTTCAATTCCTGATCAGGCGTATCTTGAGCAAAATATACGGCCGAACTGCCTGCCTTACTTTCAGTGACGGTATTCAGTTTAATTAAAAAGGTATCGCCTTCAACCCAGGTTTCATGACTCATGGGCTTAGATAGATTCATCACCAGACGCGTGCGATTCTCAACTTGTACAACATTAATACTATCTAAATCACCTTCATCCACTTTTTGATTATTCTTATCCAAACCATTGGAAATATTAAAAAAATCGAAATAAATTCGAATAGGATTACTCAGAGAAATACCCAGAGGAGTGGAATCAAGAGCGTGATCTAAAGTTAACTTCACGACAACAGCCCCATTTTGAATCTTGGAAACGTCAATCGCCTTAATGCGATTTTGTGTTATTTCGATCTTCGGCTCGGATACAGCAAAAGTCACCGGGATGAATGTAACGGACAAAAATACAAACCCTAACCATAGGATATTATTCATCAACTTAATTGGCTCCACTCTTCTGCCTCTGATCTTCCAGCATCAGCGTACTGATGCGCTCAGTCCATTCATTAGTACCTTCTTGCACGATTTCCCGTAGTGTCACTGTATATTCTGAAATATGGTTGATTTTTCCGAAATTCTGACCTAGATAATTACCCACTTTTACTCGGTGTAACGGGCCATCGGATGACTTAATCAAGGCATAAACGGCTTCACCTTGCTGTAAAGAGCCAACCATTTTCAGATTTTCCAGGGGAAAATCTTCCAATAATTCCTTGCGACGCTTTAAGTCAGGCTGAAGCCCGCTATCAACATGTTGTGTCGGATCTTTTTTACGCGGCATAAAAGGATTCGGAATATCAAAAGCTTCATAGGTAAAATATTGATAAGGCTTCACCTCCGGCAGAGGGTCAACCTTCCCGCGCAGGTCCTTTCCGGAATTCTGAATAAATTCATCCAGATCACTGTAATCCGTTCCACTACAGGCAGTAATGATGAATAACACCAGGAACAAAAGTAAATGAGGCGATTTCATCATGGCTCACTTGTGTCCTGATTAGCCATTTCCTCACTATCAAGATAGCGAAATGTTTTCGCAACCGCATTGAGCACCAGATTTTCATCCTTACCTGAAGAAATATGAATATCATTTAATGTCACAATACGGGATAGTTGTGACACATCACTGGCGAATGCACCAATGGCATGATAGCTACCTGCCACACGAACGGTGACGGGTAGTTCGGCATAAAAATCATGGATCGTCTCATTCGCCGCCGGTTTAAATAGTTCAAACTGCAAGCCACGACCCAGTCCCGCCTGATTAATATCGGCTAATAATGCTTCCATCTCGGATTTATCAGGTAATTGCTTCAACAAGGTGCTCAGCGACTGTTCTATTTCCGCTAGTTGTTGCCTGAGTACATCCAGATTAACCGCAATTTTTTTTTTGGCCAGATAGGTTTCCTTGAGCACGGCTTCCTCTGTTCGCGTATTATCTAAAACCTCTAATTGTGTCTGCCAATCCAAGAAATATCCGGCCGCGATAATAGTGACCATTAAAATAGCCAGTGCAGCAGCTTTGACTATGTTCGGCCAGCTTCCAGGGTCATTCGTGTCAAGCAGTTGCAGTTCCTCAAGCAAATTCATGCCAAATTAACCCTTAGATTTCTCAATATCATTGACGGAAAATTTCTTAATATCCCCATTTGATGGCTGAAGCAACTGTATATTCAGATTAAATTCATTGAGACGCGCGTTATTGACCGTAACCGCTTTAATTTCGATCAACGATGGAGATTGAAGCCATTCAGAAGATTCAAGATTACGCATTAGCCTGGATACCCAGGCATTAGATTGTGCGTAGCCTACCAAATTAATGTTACGACCCTCTTGCTTTACGCTATGCAAATGAACACCATCCGGCAACAATCTTGCTAACTGGTCTAATAAATGCACCACTTCAGCTCGACTGCTTTGTAAGGTTTCAACAATACCCTTGCGTACTAACAGTACTTGCGTTTTTGATTTGATTTGCTTGATTTCCTCAATCTGTTTGTCCAAAAGCGCAATTTGGTTACTCATATACTGATTACGGTTATTTTGATACTCAATTTTATCCATGATAACAATATGCCCCCCCCAGACAATCGCAATGCCTAACAGACCAGTTATCCCGGCCAATAGGATAATTTGCTGCCGACGTATTTTACGTTTAAGTTCACGATGAGGGAGTAAGTTAATACGTATCATGCGGGATCAAAACTACGCATAGCCAAACCGCAGGCGATTAAAAGAGAAGGGGCATCGAGGTTGAGCTGTTTTGGGACAATATGATTCGATAACTCCATACTTGAAAAAGGATTTACAACCAGGGTGCTGACTTGTGTGCGTGTCGCAATGGTTTCTTTTAGCCCTGGAATAACAGCGCACCCCCCCGCAATCAGAATATAGTTGATCTCGCCATATTGTGTTGAAGTAAAGAAAAACTGAATGGCACGCATAACCTCAACAGATAACGTTTCACAAAATGGCTGCAGCACATCTGTCTGATAGTTATCTGGCAAATTTCCGCTGCGTTTCGCCATTTCCGCTTCTTCTAATGAAAGATTGTATTGGTTTCGAATTTCTTGAGTCAGCTGATTACCACCAAATGGCTGGTCTCGCATATAAACAAATTCACCATTATGCAATACATTAATGCTCATAACGGTTGCACCTATATCGATCAAGGCAATGACCTGATCCTTGCCATCATCAAGAAGCTGGTTTTTAATTAATTCAAAAGCAGCCTGGGCAGCATAAGGCTCAACATCCATGATCATTGCTTTAAGGCCTGCCGACAATGCTGCGGCCACACGATCTTCTACCTTATCCTTACGTGAAGCCGCGATCAACACTTCTATTTCGTCAGGGCTATCAACAAGATGTTTGGTTATTTGAAAATCCAGATTGACTTCTTCCAGCGCAAAAGGAATATATTGACCGGCTTCATTTTCAACCTGGAAAGCCAGGTCATCTTCCCTTTGCCCTGCAGGAACAATAATTTTTTTGGTAATAACGTCTGCCGAAGGTAATGCTAGCGCAATATTCTTAAGCTTTGCATTCATACGCTTCCAGCCCTGCCGCATACTCTCACTCACCGCTTCCAGATTAACAATACCGCCATCTTGCATAGTACCTTCCGGTAGTGGTTCAATTGCATAACGCTCAATACGATAAATACCCTTCTCTTTATCTACTAATGAAAGCTCAACCATTTTTACTGACGATGAGCTGATATCGACACCGATTAATAGTGGCGATTTCATTTTCAAGAAATCTATATTGATATTAAAATTTTCCTGGAACATTGATCTATTGGTAACGGTACACGTCAGTTTTTAGCGGCTGAATGCAGCGAGGATATATGAAATGTGTCTCTTTTTTGTCAAAAATCGCCGAAACAACCTATAGAACCCATGTCAATTCTGGCAGACTCTGAGAGAATACTATTGATGGAAAAACAATATATATACCCCTTATAAAGATATATATATATTCTTATTTTTTACTTTTTGTTCCATTTTATAAAGCTTACTTTCATGTTAATTCGTTGGTTGTATTACCCTTTCATAGCATTCTTCGCATTTGGTCTGATCGGTATGCTCTTAGTTGGATTTGCTGCACTTATTATTACCCCAACATTGCCATCCCTTGAGGTATTGACTGATTATAGACCGAAAATACCCTTACGCGTATATAGTGCAGAAGGCTTATTGATAGGCGAATTTGGTGAGGAACGCCGCAATGTTGTAAAAATTGACGAAGTCCCGGAATATCTTAAACAGGCAATCTTAGCAGCCGAGGATGATCGATTTTATGAGCATGGTGGCGTTGATTACATGGGCGTCTTACGCGCAATTTATTCTAATTTTTCTGCTGGAGGGGTACGTCAGGGCGCCAGCACCATCACCATGCAGGTGGCACGAAATTTTTTCCTCAAAAGGGAAAAAACGCTGACAAGAAAATTCAGTGAAGCCTTACTGGCATTTAAAATTGAGCACAACCTAAGTAAAGATAAAATTCTAGAGCTTTACATTAACCAGATTTATTTGGGACAACGGAGTTATGGCTTTGCTGCAGCCACTCAAGCCTATTTTGGCAAACAACTTAAGAATATCAATCTTGCCGAAGCCGCCATGCTTGCAGGCTTACCTAAGGCACCATCACACTTTAACCCGGTCATCAATCCCAAACGTGCCAAAACAAGGCAGCTTTATGTGCTACGCCGTATGCATAAGCTCAATCACATCACCAGTCAGGAATTAGCAAGCTTAGAAAAACAACCGGTTCCTGTCAAAAAACAAGCACGAACCTTTGCAATGCATGCGGATTATGTCGCTGAAATGGCGCGTCAGGTCGTATATGAACGTTTTCAGGAAGAAACTTATACAAGAGGTTTTAAGGTCTACACAACCATAAGACAGTCTGATCAGAATGCAGCATATCAGGCACTACGCAAGAACGTCATTGATTATGATATCCGTCATGGCTATCGTGGCCCCGAAGCTTTCATAGATTTATTTAAATATGGAAGCAATCAGGAAAAAACGCTGGAAGAAGCACTCGAGAATATAAATGATAGTGATGATATTTACGCGGCCATAGTCCTGGCTGCTAAACCAAATGCAATCCAGGCATACCGAAAAGGAGGGGAGATTATCCAGATTACTGGTGCCGGTCTCAAGCTGGTTCAAAAATTCATTACTGATAAAACAGGCGCCAGTAAAAAGCATATCAGTCCAGGTGCCCTGATTCGAATACGGAAAGATAATAACCATGTATGGCACGTTGCACAACTTCCTGAAGTAGAAGCCGCGTTGGTTTCTATTAACCCAGAAGATGGCGCTGTCCGCGCATTAATAGGCGGATTTGATTTTGCTCAGAATCAATTTAATCATGTTACACAGGCATGGCGACAACCCGGTTCCAGTTTCAAACCGTTTATTTATTCGGCCTCTTTAGAGAAAGGCTTTACTCCCGCAACGATCATCAATGATGCACCATTATCTTTTAATACAGCTCAGACGGGAGGCAAGCTGTGGGAACCAAGAAATTTTGATGGTAAATACAGCGGACCAATACGCATGCGTGTCGCACTTGCAAAATCAAAAAACCTCGCATCGATCCGCATTCTGCAGGCTATCGGTCTTCAGTACGCGCAAGACTATATCACCCGTTTTGGTTTCGAGGCGGACCGACATCTCCCCTATCTACCAATGGCACTCGGTGCAGGATCTGTTACACCAATGCAAATGGCGGCAGGCTATGCCGTATTTGCAAATGGAGGCTTCCGTATTTCACCTTACTTCATAAAACAAATAGAAGATGACAAGGGCAACATATTGGAACGCATGCAACCCGCAATTGCTTCAAAAGGTGCTAAGCAAATTATAGATCCACGCAACGCATTCATCATGACCAGCATGATGCAGGATGTTATCAATCAAGGCACTGCCGCCCATGCCAGACAACTGGGGCGCACCGATCTCGCGGGAAAAACGGGTACTACAAGCAATTCTCTCGATGCCTGGTTTTGTGGTTTCCAAAAAGATTTGGTTACCGTCACTTGGATAGGATTTGATGATCCCAAGTCATTAGGTAGCAGTGAAACAGGCGGTCGTGTCGCTCTACCAATCTGGATGGACTATATGGGTAAAGTATTAAAAAACGTTCCCATGGCTAAATATACGCTTCCGGAAGGCATCGTCACCTCAAGAATCAATCCAGACACGGGTTTAAGAGAACAAGGAGGCAGACTAACCGAGTATTTTTTTCATGAACAGCTCCCACCCTTAGCAGATATCTACGTTGATAATGCGAACAGGGTGACAGAAGATTTAAAAGACCAGCTATTTTAATTATTTACAAAAAATAAGTATGAGGCCATCATGGCTTAACCAAATACTTAAGACATGATGGCGCCTTATCTAGGATGGATTCTATGAGACTTTTGCAAAAACCCTCGTCAGAAGTTTTCTACTATTGATTATAAAGGGTTAATTTTTCAACTATTGGGATTTTTCAAAGGTCACTCTATTTTTTTATACTGATCTTTCAGGCTTAGCCGTAAGTTGTTATATCTTACAGCTCTCTTTTTAGCCAGGCCGCAGCATTAATTGCGTAATACGTCAATATAGCGTCAGCGCCTGCGCGCTTAAACGCCAACAATGATTCAAGTACACAGGATTCCTCATTCAACCAGCCATTCATTGCAGCAGCTTTAAGCATAGCGTATTCACCGCTCACCTGATATACAAAAGTTGGCGCCCTGAACTGATCTTTCACGCGACTTAGAATATCCAAATAAGGCATACCGGGTTTCACCATGACCATATCAGCACCTTCCTGCAAATCAAGACCGATTTCCCATAATGCTTCATCTGAATTAGCTGGGTCCATTTGGTAAGTATATTTATTGCTCGCACCTAAATTTGCAGAGGAACCGACTGCATCACGAAAAGGGCCGTAAAAACTAGATGCATATTTAGCAGAATACGCAAGTATTCGGGTATGAATCAGTTTATGACTATCCAGTGTATTACGAATAGAAGCTATACGCCCATCCATCATATCAGAAGGAGCGACTATATCAGCACCCGCTTGCGCATGCATCAATGCTTGCTGATTCAATACTGCAACGGTTTCATCATTCATGACATAGCCGTTTTCATCGATCAGGCCATCCTGACCATGACTGGTATAAGGGTCAAGCGCAACATCCGTAATGATTCCCAGTTCTGGAAAATGGGCTTTTAATTGCCTCACAACGCGCGGCACAAGACCATCAGGATTGGCTGCTTCATCAGCTGTCAAGCTCTTATGGTCAGAATCAATAACAGGAAAAATTGCTAATGCAGGAATGCCAAGCTCCAAGCATTTCTCTGCCTGAACCATCAAAATATCGAGACTTTGCCGCATTACACCTGGCATTGACGCTATATTTTCTGTTCGATTCTTTCCATCCAATACAAAAACAGGATAAATGAGATCATCTGTACTTAAATGAGTTTCTTGTACCAGGCGACGAGAAAATTGATCACGACGTAAACGCCTCATTCTTTTTTGTGGAAACTGTCCAAAAGATAGCATACTTGAATTCATAAGGTTAAAATAAAAAAATAAATGGGAACTTGTTTTATATTCACAAGTCTACGTAATAGACAATTTGATTGTCTCCCGTCTTTCTCCCTGAGGTGGGGCCTTGAGTGATATTAAGGTGGTTCCCCCCGGTTTTATTCCCCTTTAACCGGGGTTTTTTTATTTAGTTTCCGATGTTTTATTTTCTGAAGCTGAACTGATTCCAAACCAATTATTGAGAACGATCATTGTCTCATCAATTCCTTTTGCTGACAGGCTAGAAAACAATTGCACGCTACATTGCGGGTAGGAATTAAGTAAATAAGCGCGCACTTCTCTTAAAGTATTATTAGCCTGTTGTCGACTTAATTTATCTGCCTTAGTCAGCAAAATATGTACCGATTTTCCGGTTGGCGCAAACCAATCCAACATTTGTATATCTAATGGCTTAAGTGGATGACGTACATCCATTATGAGTACGAGGCCAAAGAGTGTTTTACGAGTCTGAAGATAAGTGCTTAATAAATCTTGCCAATGTCGGCGAATTGCAAAGGGCACTTTAGCATAACCATAACCCGGAAGGTCAACAAGAAAACGATCATCACCCAATTGGAAGAAATTAATTAATTGTGTTCGGCCAGGTGATTTACTTACAAAAGCAAGTCGGCCTCGATTAGTCAGTGTGTTGATTGCACTGGATTTACCCGCATTAGAACGTCCGGCAAAAGCAACCTCTATTCCAGCGTGAGAAGGCAAATCATGTAATCGATTCACCGAGGTATAAAAAGTTGTATGTTGTAGAATCGACATAATTCTATGAATTATATAAATTTAATAACATTTTGATGAATCGTAGGCGATAATCACTAAGCCTTCCAATACGAGAGAATCAATGAATTTAAATGGAAAATTAATATGTGGTAACAAAACCGACGCCCCTCCACCACTAATAATGCAACTCCCCAAAGGATGATCCAGAGTACTGCATAATTTATTACGAGCACGTTCAATCGCGCCAAGTAATGCCTGAACAATACCACTATGAACAGAATCAGCCGTACAAACAGGAAAATCCTTGAATTCCCCCACATCAAGATTATGCATAGTGGTTTTATCCTCTAGGATTTTCACCATTAAATCAAAACCAGGAGTGATAGTCCCACCAAGAAAATCACCTGAGTCCGATAGGGTATCCACAGTCATAGCTGTACCAACATTAATTACCAAGCAAGCATGCTGCGTCAGATGCCATGCAGCAATTAAAGCAGCCCAGCGATCACAGCCAAGCTGAGCGGGTAATGAATATCCGTTATTCACGCCACATTGGTAAGAAATTGCGGTAATCCACTGAGGAACGGTCGCCCAGTTCGATAGTAGAACAGAAAGTTTATTCTTAATCCGAATACCAGCAACATGGGAGACAATAACAGCTGAAGGCGCCTGTAAATTCTGCCAAGCTTGAGCCAATGAGTCTATTTTATCATGCGCCACCTTATCTAACACAAGCCAATTCTGACCATCATGTAGCCCCCATTTAATAAATGAGTTGCCAGAATCAATAGCTAATAAATAAGACATACATCATTTTTTCAGCGTAAAGAAATTTCTCCGACATTGAAGCGATTCCTGCCCGTGGCTGTTTTTAATATTAATGAACCATCCTCACCTACACCATCGACAATACCTTGGGTCGACAATCCATTCGGTAAAACCAGCGAAACGGGTTTACCTTCGAATGCATGATAGCGAATCCATTCACTTTGAAAAACAGGAAAACCGAGTTGATTAAAATTACTCAGTACATTCTGCAATTCTGCTAACAGCGCAGCTAAAAGCCTATTGCGATCTATAACACTTCCGGTAATCTCAAATAAATCTGATACCTTCCGGTTAATCGCATGTTTAGTATTCGGTGCCAAATTGATATTAATGCCTATACCAATGACTGCAACAGTCGGACCCTGCATTTCACCTTGCAATTCAATTAAAATACCAGCTAGTTTACGATAACGATATAAAATATCGTTTGGCCATTTAAGCGCTAATTCCTTAATACCGAAAGAATGAAGAACACGGATAATTGCTATGCCAACCACAAGGCTCAATCCTGACAGGAAGCCAGGTCCCTGCTTATAGAACCATCGCAACGAGAAAGTAAGACTATCTCCAAGACCAGAATGCCATTGCCGTCCCAAACGGCCTCGTCCTTGCGTTTGTAGTTCAGTCGCAATAACCGGAATTTTATTACAAATAGATAAATGAGAACCGTAGTTATTTATTAAATAACTATTTGTAGAATCTACGGAATTAAGAAGAACAAGATGAACCGGCTCCAAAGATTTATCAAAATAATTGACAATCCTGCTTTTATCAAGCCATTCAACTGGATTGACCCAGCGATAACCTCGTCCGCGAATTTTAAGAATTCGCACGCCGTATTGCTCAAGACCTCGCAATCCATTTGAGATACTCGCCCTAGACAATCCAATTTTATTACCTAACGATGCGCCGGAATGAAACTCACCATCCCCTATTAGCCTTAGGATGGTAAAGCTAAGCGATCTCATAGCAGAAGAGAGTAATTCTCATCCACATTTATCAGGAATAAAATAACGATATAAAATAATTAAATTTTTGGAAAATATTCTATATTAGTTATCGGCGTCATCATGAGCGACATTAGATTCCGGCCTGTCAAGCAATTCTACCAATGCCATGGGCGCATTATCTCCTTTACGAAAACCATTTTTAAGAATTCGTAAGTATCCACCCGGTCTAGAAACATATCTGGGGCCAAGCTCAGAAAACAATTTCACAACAATATCACGATCCCGAAGTCGATTAAATGCAAGCCGTTTATTAGAAAGCGTAGGGGTCTTTCCCAAAGTAATCATGGGTTCCACCACACGTCTCAATTCTTTAGCTTTAGGCAAAGTTGTCTTAATAACTTCATGACGTAACAAAGAATTACTCATATTACGGAGCATAGCCAATCGATGGCTACTTGTTCGATTTAGTTTTCTATAACCATTACGATGGCGCATGATTCGATTCCTTTGCAATATTCTCTAAATTAGCGGGGGGCCAATTTTCAAGTTTCATACCTAGCGTCAGTTCACGCGAAGCTAAAACTTCTTTTATTTCATTAAGAGATTTTCTACCCAAATTTGGTGTACGAAGTAATTCAGCCTCAGTACGTTGAATCAAATCACCGATATAGTAAATATTTTCAACTTTGAGACAATTTGCTGAACGAACCGTCAGTTCAAGATCATCAACAGGTCTTAATAAAACGGGATCTATTTGAGGCACCTTAGGTTGCTCTTTTGGTAAAGGCGTGCTCTCGAGCTCAGCAAAAACAGATAATTGACCTACCAATACTCTTGCGGCATAGCGAATTGCTTCCTCAGGATCAACAACGCCATTCGTTTCAATATCGACAATCAGTTTATCCAAATCTGTACGTTGCTCAACGCGCGCGCTCTCTACTGAATAGCTAACTCGACGAATGGGGCTAAAAGAAGCATCAAGCAGTATAGTACCAATACTCTTATCGTCATCCGCGTTTTTCCTTGCAGTTGCGGGAACATATCCTCTGCCCATTTCAACTTTAATTTGCATATCAAGCTGGCCATCTGAAGTAAGATGGGCAATTACATGATCAGGATTGATAATTTCAACATCATGCCCTGTCTGTATATCACCTGCAGTGACGACACCCTTACCATTCTTATTAAGCAAAAGAATGGATTCATTATTATTATGTAACTTAAGTACAATTCCCTTAAGGTTTAATAAAACATCAACAACATCCTCTTGAACGCCATCAAGTGCAGAATATTCATGCACCACACCCGCTATTTTAACTGCCGTCGGAGCAAAGCCAGGCATAGAAGACAGTAATATGCGACGAAGTGCATTACCTAAGGTATGTCCATAGCCACGTTCGAAAGGTTCCATGATTACTTTCGCATGTAAAGGCGAAATATTCTGGACATCAATAATACGTGGAACTAAAAAATCATTACTTTGCATAGCCATATCTTTCCTTGGAACGCTTGCCAACAATAACAAATTACTTAGAATATAGTTCTACTACTAGTGACTCATTAATAGTAGTCGGCAAATCAGATCTCTCAGGCCTAGATTTAAATACTCCTTTCATAGCCTTAACGTCTACCTCTATCCACTGAGGAAAAGTACGACGTTCCGCAGCATCTAAAGATGACTTAATACGCAAATGGCTTTTAGCCTTTTCAGTAACTTCAATTACATCACCTGGATTAACAATAAAAGAAGGTATGTTAACACGTTTCCCATTAACTATAATTGAGTTATGTCTTACAATCTGCCTTGCCTCAGAGCGAGATGCACCAAATCCCATTTGATATGTAACGTTATCAAGACGACTTTCTAACAGCTGCAATAAATTCTCACCAGTCACACCGCGCTGCTTATCAGCACTGCTATATATATTACGAAACTGGCTTTCTAAAATACCATAAATACGTCTAAGCTTTTGTTTTTCACGAAGTTGCACGCCATAATCGGACAAACGTGATTTTTTCTGGCCATGTTGACCAGGTGCATAGTTTCTTCTTTCGATGCCACATTTATCCGTAAAGCACTTCTCGCCCTTCAGAAATAATTTTTCACCTTCACGTCGACATTGACGGCATTTTGGATCAAGATTTCTAGCCAAAATAATCTCCTTAAATTCGGCGTTTTTTGGGTGGCCGACAACCGTTATGAGGAACAGGTGTCACATCAGATATACTGGTAATTTTAAAACCAGCCGCATTTAATGCACGCACTGCAGAATCTCTCCCAGGGCCAGGTCCTTTAATACGGACCTCAAGGTTTTTAACTCCGCATTCTTGAGCTACTTTTCCAGCTGATTCAGCAGCAACTTGTGCTGCAAAAGGAGTACTTTTTCGAGACCCCTTAAAACCAGCACCACCAGAAGTAGCCCAAGATAAAGCGTTACCCTGGCGATCAGTAATCGTCACAATGGTATTATTAAAAGAAGCATGTATATGGGCAATACCCTCTGTCACATTCTTTTTAACTTTCTTTCTTACACGTGAAACAGCCTTAACCATAGTAACAATTTTCCTTGTCTTTTACAATCTGATAAAATTTGTAATTACCTTGCACGCACTGCTTTGCGAGGACCCTTACGAGTTCTGGCATTAGTTTTCGTGCGCTGTCCACGAACAGGTAATCCACGGCGATGACGTAATCCACGATAACAACCAAGATCCATTAGTCGTTTAATATTCATAGATATTTCTCTACGCAAATCACCTTCTACCGTAAGCTTAGCGATATGATCTCGAAGCTTATCAATTTGCGAGTCAGAAATATCTTTAAGTTTAACGTTACAATCGATACCAATAGTTTCACAAATTTTCTGAGACCTGGAATTTCCAATACCATAAATTGCAGTTAATGCGATCTTAACATGTTGATGGTTTGGAATATTAACGCCAGCGATTCGGGCCATATTACTGTATCCTACCAAAAAAAAAGAATAAATTTAGTTCAATTAACCTTGTCTTTGCTTATGCCTGGGGTCTGAACAAATAACTCTTACGACTCTATTACGTCGTATCACTTTACAATTACGACAAATCTTTTTTACGGAAGCTAAAACTTTCATATAAATGTCTCCGAATACTTTACTTTAAATAGAAATCATATTAATTGAAAAGACATCAATAGATTTAAGATTAGTAAAATGCAAATAAATAAAGCTACTTAGCACGAAACGTAATACGCGCACGCGTTAAATCATAAGGTGTCAAATCAACGGTTACTTTATCACCAGGCAAAATTCTTATGTAATGCATACGCATTTTTCCCGATATATGAGCAAGCACAATATGCCCATTTTCCAGCTTCACACGGAAGGTGGCATTTGGAAGAGTTTCCAATATCTCTCCCTGCATCTGAATAGTTTCTTCTTTGGCCATCTCAATTTTATAATTAGTTATCGCACCGGAAATTTAGCGCCGCCACCCTTAAAATTCGTTTTCTTCAACAAACTCTCATATTGCGAAGACATAACATGAGATTGTACCTGAGACATAAAATCCATAGTTACAACGACAATAATCAAAAGTGATGTGCCGCCAAAATAAAATGGGACATTCCATTTAAGAATCAAAAACTCAGGAAGCAAGCAAACCAAGGTGACATAGATCGATCCAGCTAAAGTTAAACGAAGCATTATCCGTTCAATAAATTTCACCGTTTGATCACCAGGCCTGATACCCGGTATAAAAGCGCCGCTTTTTTTCAAATTATCTGAAGTCTCCTTCGGATTGAAAACAAGAGCCGTATAAAAGAAACAAAAGAAAATAATCATGGTCGCGTACAGCATGACATAGAGTGGCTGCCCAGGTGATAATGCGCCGCTGATGTCTTTAAGCCAGACCATAGACTCACCCGTAGCAAACCAACCAGCCAATGTTGCAGGAAACAAGATAATACTGGATGCGAAAATCGGCGGAATAACACCGGACATATTTAATTTTAATGGTAAGTGTGAACTCTGGCCACCATAAACCTTTTTTCCAACTTGTCGTTTTGCATAATTCACTAAAATTTTACGTTGGCCACGTTCAACAAATACAACAAAAGCAGTCACTAATGCCGCTGCAATAAAGATTGCCAATGCAACCAAGAAATGCATCGCACCGGTACTCACAAGCTCCAATGTACCGCCAATAGCACTCGGCAAACCTGCAGCAATCCCAGCGAATATAATTAACGAGATACCATTCCCGATGCCACGTTCCGTAATTTGTTCACCCAACCACATTAGAAAAATTGTGCCCGTGACCAAAGTTATTACAGTCGTTAATACAAACATAGGACCAGGTTCAATTACCAAACCTGCCTGCGACTGTAATGCGATAGAAATACCATATCCCTGTAATAAAGCCAAACCCAAAGTTCCATACCGCGTGTATTGGGTTATTTTTCTACGGCCAGACTCGCCCTCTTTCTTTAAGGTTTCCAAGTACGGAATGGCAACCGCACCTAATTGCATAATAATAGAAGCGGAGATATACGGCATTATACCTAAAGCAAATATCGAAAAGCGAGATAATGCACCGCCAGAAAACATATTAAACATACCCAGGACTCCACCTTCCTGGGATTCAAACAGATCCTTTAATACAACAGGATCAATGCCGGGAACCGGAACATGTGCACCTATCCTATAAACAATCAAAGCAAGCAATAAAAACCACAAACGACGTTTTAAATCGCTGAATTTGTCTACGCTTTTGATTCTTGTATCTTTAGTAGCCACTTAGCTTCCTTATGCAACTATTCAACGCTACCACCGACAGATTCGATAGCAGCTTTCGCTCCACTTGTTACTGAAACTCCAGACAAAGTAACTTTTCTCTCAATATTTCCCGATAAATAGATTTTCACATATTTAATCTGACGAGAAATAATACCCATCTCTTTTAGAGTTACAAGATTAATATTATCTTCGGTTAATTTATTAATTGTTGAAAGCCTAATTTTAAAGGATTGGTTACTCTTAGGCGACACAAAACCACGTTTAGGTAAACGACGCTGCAAAGGCATTTGACCACCTTCGAATCCAGTTTTATGAAAACCACCTGCTCGAGATTTTTGACCTTTATGTCCTCTACCCGCTGTTTTACCCAGACCAGATCCTATTCCTCTACCTAGACGACGCCTGCTTGGATTTGAACCAAACCCAGGTTTAATTGAATTAAGATACATCTAGCCCTCACACTTAAGTAGATAGTTAACTTTACTAATCATACCTTGTATTGCTGGTGTCATTTTAACGACACGCGAACTGTTTATTCTGCGCAACCCTAATCCACGCACAGTAGCTCGATGTGACCGTTTGGTGCCAATTAAGCTTTTAACCAACGTAATTTTAACATTCAAGCTATCCAAATCTTTACTCATTTTCCTAAATCCAGAATTTCCTCAACACTTTTACCACGTTTAGCAGCAATATTTGCGGGAGTGTTCATATTACTCAAACCCTGTAAGGTAGCACGAACAACGTTATATGGATTGGTAGAGCCGATACATTTAGCCAAAATATTATGCATTCCCATTACTTCGAAAATAGCACGCATAGGCCCACCGGCAATAATACCAGTGCCTTCTGAAGCAGGTTGCATATATACTTTTGCAGCTCCATGAACACCCACAACGGGATGATAAATTGTGCCATTTTTTAATTTGACCTTTATCATCTTACGACGCGCTTCATCCATTGCCTTTTGAACGGCAACAGGAACTTCACGAGATTTACCTTTACCCATTCCAACACCGCCATCACCATCACCAACTACTGTTAAAGCAGCAAATCCAAGTATACGGCCACCCTTTACAACCTTGGTAACACGATTAATGGCGACCATTTTTTCTTTAAGTCCATCAGAACTCTCATCTGTTGATGGTGGCTTACCCTGTGTTCTTCCCATTTTAGCCATAGTCAAACCTTCAATTAAAATTTAAGCCCATTATCGCGCGCCGCTTCAGCCAATGCTTTAACGCGACCATGGTATTTATAACCAGATCTATCAAATGCAACGGCCTCAATGCCACATTTTATTGCTTTTTCTGCTATCCGTTTACCAATAATAGAAGCCGCCACAACATTACCGCCACAAGTTAAATCTTTGCGAATTTCGGGCTCAAGAGTCGATGCACTAGCTAATACTTTCCCACCGCTATCATCAATCAATTGAGCATAAATATGTGCGTTAGTCCGATGAACCGACAAGCGAAAAATACCTAATTCAGCAATTTTAGCACGTGAACGTCGTGCCCGACGTAAACGCATTTGTTTTAGATTCTGCATATATATCTCAATTATTTTTTCTTGGCTTCTTTAAGAACAATCACCTCATCCGAGTACCGAACGCCCTTACCCTTATAAA
Organism: Nitrosomonas cryotolerans ATCC 49181; assembly: GCF_900143275.1. Lineage (NCBI taxonomy): Bacteria > Pseudomonadati > Pseudomonadota > Betaproteobacteria > Nitrosomonadales > Nitrosomonadaceae > Nitrosomonas > Nitrosomonas cryotolerans. Next base: position 1,270,550 of record NZ_FSRO01000001.1, on the reverse strand, counting down.
CCTCCGGTCTTCTATATGCGCGAATTTCAGCTGCAACCTGTCCGACTTTTTGCTTATCGATCCCTTTAATAATCACCTCGGTCTGACTCGGTGTCTCAGCTTTAATTCCAGAAGGCATTTTATGGACGATAGGATGCGAATAACCCAGCGCCAAATTTAAACTATATCCGTCGGTCTGTGCTCGATAACCAACGCCAACCAATGATAATTTTTTCTGGAAACCATTAACAACACCTTGGACCATATTTGCTATTAAAGCACGCATGGTTCCCGACATTGCATTTGCTTGCTTGGAATCATTAGTTGCCTTGACTAACAAGACACCATCATTAATCTCCAGCTTTATATCCGAAGTTAATTTATGCTGCAATACCCCTAAAGGACCTTTAATCGTAATTTCGGATGATGACAAATCAATATCTACATTAGATGGTATTTGCACAGGATTCTGACTCACACGAGACATAATCTAACTCCAGTTAAACTATAGTACATAAAATTTCGCCGCCAACTCCAGAGGCACGAGCTTTACGATCCGTCATCACTCCTTTTGAGGTTGACACGATAGCAACACCCAATCCATTCATGACACTTGGAATATTAGCTGTAGATTTATAAATTCTTAGCCCAGGACGACTAATTCTATTAATTTTTTCAATAACAGGAGAGCCTGCATAATATTTCAGCTTAATTTCCAGCACCGCTTTATTTTCTAACTCACGAGTACTATAGCTTTCTATATAGCCTTCCGCCTCTAAGACCATAGCAATAGATTTTTTTAGCTTTGATGATGGCATCAAAACAGATGATTTTTCAGCTAGCTGCGCATTTCGTATTCGCGTCAACATATCAGCGATGGGATCACTCATACTCATGAAAGGTTACCTATAGTATCGAATAATTTATTTTGATACGCTACATTCTACTGGTATCAATACAAACTTAAAATTGATTCATGCGAAAGAATTATTAAATAATATATAAAGCTATATTACAAAACAATCTTACCAACTCGCTTTAGTGATTCCTGGTATTTTACCGCTCATTGCGATATCCCGAAGTTTACTGCGACCCAAACCAAACTTTGAATACACTCCTCGGGGTCTGCCAGTTAAAGCACATCGGTTCCTCAAACGTACAGGACTAGAGTCTCTTGGCAACTTTTGCAATTCTATTCTTGCGTTATATCGCTCTTCAAGACTCGAATTTATATCATTCGCAGCCTTATTCAGAGCTTCCCGCTTACTCGCGAATTTTTTAACAATTTCTCTTCGTTTTTTATCACGATTAATAATAGCTATTTTTGCCATTACATTCTCAATTTTTAAATGGAAAACTAAATGCCGACAACAATGCCTTTGCTTCCAGATCAGTCTTAGCACTAGTTGTAAACGTAATATTCATACCGCGCAAAGCATCTATTTTGTCGTATTCGATTTCTGGAAATATAATTTGCTCCTTTATACCCATATTATAGTTACCTCTACCATCAAACGATTTCCCAGAAATTCCTCTAAAATCCCGTATCCTTGGTATTGCAACTGTAATTAATCGATCCAGAAACTCATACATTCGTAAACGGCGTAATGTAACCGTGCATCCAACAGGATATCCCTCACGAACTTTGAATGTGGCAATTGATTTCTTCGCTTTGGTTACAACGGGTTGCTGTCCACAAATCTTCAGCATGTCTGACACAACATTCTCAATAACCTTCTTATCAGCAGTTGCTTCTCCAACACCGATATTAAGTGTAATTTTACTGATTTTTGGAACTTCCATTATAGATTTATAATTGAACTGCTCCATTAACTGTTTCGTAACAGTATCTCGGTAAAACTCCTGCAAGCGTGCCATATACAAATTACCTTGAGTTATGCGTCAATTTCTTGACCATTTGACTTAAAAATGCGTATTTTTTGATTTTTATCATTAATCTTAAAACCAACTCTATCCGCTTTCTTGGTTGAAAAATTAAATATCGCTACATTAGATAGATGCAAAGGCATCTCTAATTCAGTAATGCCGCCATCTAGCCCTTTCGCTGGATTAGGTTTTTGATGTTTTTTAACTCTATTCACACCCTGAACAACCAAACCATCATCCCCAACAACACGCATAACTGATCCACGTTTACCCTTATCCTTACCCGCAATAACAATTACATCATCACCTTTCTTGATCTTTCTCATCTTATTCTCTTCTGTAATCCTGCTCTAAACTAAAGAACCTCAGGCGCAAGCGAAACAATTTTCATAAAACGTGCGTTTCGTAATTCGCGCGTTACTGGTCCAAATATACGAGTACCTATCGGCTCAAGTTTATTATTCAAAAGAACCGCAGCATTACTGTCAAATTTAATAAGGGACCCATCTACACGACGCACTCCCTTGGCAGTGCGAACGACAACTGCATTATATACTTCACCTTTCTTCACTCTTCCCCGCGGAGCAGCATCCTTGACACTTACCTTAATAATATCGCCTATTCCTGCATATTGCCTCTTAGATCCGCCTAGAACCTTGATACACATAATAGAACGCGCGCCAGTATTATCCGCAACGTTAAGTATAGATTGCATTTGAATCATTTTTACTCTCTCTTCTGCATCAACTAGTCACAACAATGTGACTAACACAGGAATGGTTTAAGTTTGGCCAAAGAAAACTACGCTGATTATATTATAAAGAAAGAACAAATAGCAAGTAATCGGCCATTTTACATTCTCACTATCATAAATACAATTTATTTATTAGTTAATAACAATAAAATGTAACAATCCAACAAACAAACAGCCATTAACTAATCAAACCAAAGTAGATTTCGATAGTAATTTAATTACGCGCCATGCTTTGGTTCTAGACAATGGACGACATTCCTCAATAATCACGGCATCACCCATTTCATATTCATTTTTTTCATCATGAGCGTGATATTTCTTTGAGCGAGAAATGATTTTTCCGTAAAGCGGATGTTTTACTTTTCGCTCAACAAGTACGGTGACCGTTTTGCTTGTTTTATTACTGATCACTCTACCTGTAAGAGTACGATTTAAATTATCATTACTCATAGTTAATGAGTCTTCTGAGAAAGAATAGTTTTCACCCGCGCAATATCCCTACGAGTGTTACGAATCTGATTGTGATTAGATAATTGCTGTGCCGCTTGTTGCATCCTCAAACCGAATTGAGATTTCAGAAGCAGCAATAACTCATTCTTCAGCTCATCCACTGTTAAGCTTCTTAGTTCATTTAATTTCATGATTAACCACCAATCTGTCGTATAACAAATGTTGTTTGAATAGGTAATTTCGATGCAGCCAATCTAAATGCCTGCCTAGCAAGCTCTTCATTAACACCATCCATTTCATACAACATTTTCCCAGGCTGAATTTCAGCTACAAAGTATTCAGGATTTCCCTTACCTTTACCCATTCTTACCTCAGCTGGTTTATGTGATATCGGCTTATCAGGGAATATTCTGATCCAAATTCGGCCGCCTCTTTTAATATGGCGCGTCATTGCGCGTCTTGCAGATTCAATTTGACGCGCAGTTATACGTCCACGCCCAACTGCTTTTAAACCAAATTCACCAAAACTAACCTTAGCACCGCGAGTTGCAACTCCTGTGTTACGTCCTTTTTGTTGCTTTCGATATTTTGTTCTAGCTGGTTGCAACATCATTATCTCCTAGCTCTATACCTTTCCACTAACAGAAAGTTAAAAAATTCTATTTATATATACTAAATTGAAATAGAAACCCTTATCCATTAAGTCCATTTGAAAGATTGACTATAGATAAAAAGTGGAAATCCCAAAATCTAATTTTTCTTATTTGAATCAGCAGGAAATGGTGGGCTTGATATATTAGCATTAGCTTGATCAGATTTACCCAAAAGCTCACCTTTAAAAATCCAAACCTTAATGCCAATTATGCCATAGGTTGTTCTCGCTTCGGATGTACCATAATCCAAATCAGCTCGCAACGTATGCAAGGGGACTCTTCCTTCACGATACCATTCTGTACGAGCAATCTCTATACCATTTAGCCTACCTGAACTCATGATTTTTATGCCTTGAGCACCCAGCCGCATCGCATTCTGCATGGCACGCTTCATCGCACGTCGAAACATAATTCTTTTTTCAAGTTGCTGCGCTATATTGTCTGCAATAAGCTGCGCATCTATTTCTGGCTTTCTAATTTCTTCAATATTAACATGAACAGGAACCCCCATTCTTTTTTGCAACTCTGAACGCAAAACTTCAATATCTTCACCTTTTTTCCCAATAACCACACCAGGACGTGAAGTAAATATTGTAATGCGTGCATTTTTTGATGGGCGCTCAATCAAAACCCTACCCACCGATGCGTGTTTCAATTTACTTGAAAGATATGCACGTACCTTGATATCTTCATTAAGCATGTCTGAAAATGTAGCGCTATTCGCATACCATCTAGAAGACCAATTTCTGTGAACGGATAGACGAAATCCAGTTGGATGTATTTTTTGTCCCATAATATCTTAGTTTGTTTTATTAAGTAGGATCATCTTAATCAGCTACAGTAAGCGATATATGACAGGTAGGCTTAGCAATACGATTCCCGCGTCCTTTTGCGCGCGGGCTTGTCCGCATCATGAAAGTGCCACGATCAACATAAATGGATAATACTTTAAGCTCATCAATATCCGCACCATCATTATGCTCTGCATTTGCTATTGCTGACTCAAGCAGTTTCTTAATGATAGCCGCCCCCTTCTTTGGGCTAAAAGCTAACAAATTCAGAGCCTTGTCAACCGGCATCCCTCTAATCTGGTTTGCCACAAGACGTCCTTTTTGATTAGATAACCTAACACCACGTAATATTGCAGTTGTTTGCATTATGCTAATTCCTATCTTTTAGATCCAACGGCTTTTTTATCCCCCGCATGACCTTTGAAAGTTCTCGTATTTGAAAACTCTCCAAATTTATGCCCAACCATATTCTCTGTTACATATACCGGAATATGCTGCTTACCATTATGCACTGCAATTGTAAGTCCAATGAAATCAGGTATTATAGTAGACCTTCTAGACCATGTCTTAATTGGTCTCTTATCATTGGTAGCACGAGCTGCTTCAATTTTATCTATTAAATGCAGATCTACAAATGGTCCTTTTTTTACAGAACGAGCCATTTAACTATCATCCCTTCTTAGAATAACGACGACGAACAATCATCACATCAGTACGCTTATTTGAGCGAGTTCTATATCCTTTAGCTGGCGTTCCCCAAGGACTTACTGGATGCCTACCGGCAGCCGTTTTACCCTCACCGCCACCATGTGGATGATCGACAGGATTCATTGCTACACCACGAACAGTTGGACGAATACCTCTCCAACGTTGCGCACCAGCTTTTCCAATTGATCTTAGACTATGTTCTTCATTACCAACTTCGCCTATAGTAGCACGACAATCAAGATGAATTTTTCTTATTTCACCGGAACGTAACTTTATTTGTGAATAATTTCCATCCTTTGCCTGCAATTGTACCGATGTACCAGCAGACCTTGCAAGTTGGGCGCCTTTACCCGGCAACAGTTCAACACAATGAATTGTAGTACCAATAGGAATATTTCTTAACGGCAAAGCATTACCCGTTTTAATTTGCACACCAGGTCCACTACTCAGTTGCATTCCAACCGATACACCTTTAGGTGCAATTATGTAACGACGTTCACCATCAGAATAGCAAACCAATGCTAAATTGGCACTTCTATTAGGATCATATTCAATCCGCTCAATTCTGGCGATTACATTATCTTTATTTCTGCGAAAATCAATATGCCTATAATGCTGCTTATGGCCACCGCCTCTATGTCTCGTCGTTATATGACCATTATGATTACGGCCAGCTGTTTTTGATTGTTTCTCTAAAAGCTTACTATAAGGCGCCCCCTTATATAGCTCCTTATTAACAAGCCTAACAACAGAACGGCGTCCAGGAGATGTTGGCCTTAATTTAACAAGTGCCATTACTTATCCTCCCCCGTTGAAAATTCTGTATAATTAATTTCTTTACCATCTTTTAAACTTACAAAAGCTTTTTTCCAACCACTGCGTTGTCCCATATGGCGGCCAAAACGTTTTTTCTTACCTTTTACGTTTAAAACCTGAACACTATCCACATTGATTTTTTGTTCTTTCCACAATAACTCAATTGCAGCTTTAATCTCTATTTTTGTTGCATCATGAGCAACACGAAAAACCGACTGTTTATTTTTTTCACCAATATGTGTCGCTTTTTCCGATATTTGAGGAGCAAGAATTATTTGTAATAAACGCTCTTGATTATTTATCGCGTTTTTCATATCAGAAACTCCTCAAATTTTTTAAGTCCTTCTGTAGTTATTAGAACTTTCTTATATCTGAGAAGGCTAACAGGATCAGCATGCTTCACTTCAACAATCAATACCTTAGGTATATTGCGAGATGACAGATACAAGTTTTCATTAATTTCATTAGAAATGATCATGACTTCATCAAGATCGAGATTCTTTAATTTCGCAGAAAATATTTTTGTCTTTGGTTCATCTACAGTGATTGTATCGACTATCGAAATACGGTTCTCACGAGCTAATTGAGACAATATAACGCAAATACCAGCACGATACATTTTTCGATTTATTTTTTGACTAAAATTCTCATCAGGACTATTCGGAAACACTTTTCCACCGCCGCGCCAGATCGGGCTGGATGCAGCACCAACACGCGCCCGACCTGTTCCCTTCTGACGCCATGGCTTCCGTTTGGATTTCGAAATATCAGATCGTCCTTTTTGCGCACGATTAGCACTTCTGGCATTAGCCAAGTATGATCTAATTACCTGATGAACAAGCGCTTCATTATATTCCCGTCCAAACAAAGCATCTGAAACAGAAATACTGCCCACTGCTTGCTCTTTTTCACTAACAAGCTTCAGTTCCATTATGCATTCACCTTCTTACCATTTTTTTCTTCAATCGCTAACTGAGCATGCTTAATACTTGGGCGTATCAATACTTCATTACCCTTAGAACCAGGAATTGCACCCTTTACCAGCAACAGACTACGTTCAACATCAATTCTTAATATTTCAAGGTTTTGAGTAGTCCGACGCACACCACCTAAGCGCCCCGACATCCGCTTTCCTGGAAAAACGCGACCAGGATCCTGAGCCATACCGATTGAACCCGGTTTTCTATGCGCTTTTGAATTACCATGACTCGCACGATTAGAAGAAAAATGATGGCGCTTAATCGTACCAGCATAACCCTTTCCGATAGTAGTGCCCGTTACATCTATTTTTTGCCCTATCTCAAAAATACTAATTTCAATGGCATTACCAGATTGATAGTTATCCAATTCTTCAGATACAACTCGAAATTCTCTTAGCCTGCTTCCTGCTTCAAGACCAGCTTTTGCAAAATGTCCCGCTTCTGATTTACTTACTCTACTTGCACGTCTTTTCCCAAATGATACTTGAACTGCAAAATACCCATCAGTTTCAGGTTTTTTTATTTGGCTGATGTAATTATGCGACACGTCAAGAACCGTTACCGGCAGACTCTCGCCATTTTCCGAGAAAATTCGGGTCATACCGATCTTTCGACCGATTAATCCTAAACTCATTTTTTTCCCTTTTATAAAGGTGTCGATTTCAATTGATCGACAATATGCCGTATATGGCGAGTTAATCAGATATTTAACCTCAGTAATTTCGGCCAGATCCAATCCGGCCAATATAAAACAAGGTTATAGTTTTATTTCAACATCCACACCTGCAGGTAGATCTAATTTCATCAATGCATCAACCGTTTTATCTGTTGGATCGATAATATCCATCAAACGAAGATGTGTACGTATTTCAAACTGATCTCTAGACGTTTTATTAACATGAGGAGAACGTAAAATATCAAAGCGTTCGATACGCGTCGGCAACGGAACAGGGCCCTTTACAACAGCACCAGTTCGTTTTGCGGTTTCAACAATCTCCAATGCAGACTTATCTATCAATCGATAATCGAAAGCCTTAAGGCGAATTCTAATTTTTTGGTTTTGCATATTCTAAACCTCAGTTTTAAGAGCTTGCGATATAGTGATATCAGCCTAAATATAGAATATTCGCTGCTATTCTATTTATGTTATTCAATAACCTTTGCAACCACACCCGCACCTACCGTCCTACCACCTTCACGGATCGCGAAACGCAAACCATCTTCCATTGCAATCGGCGCTATCAGGTTTACCGTTACAGAAACATTATCGCCCGGCATTACCATTTCGGTTCCAGATGGCAATTCAATTGCACCAGTGACATCCGTAGTGCGAAAATAGAACTGAGGGCGATAGCCTGGAAAAAACGGGGTATGTCGCCCTCCCTCTTCCTTACTAAGCACATAGATCTCAGCCGTAAACTTAGTATGCGGAGAAATACTACCCGGCTTGGCTAAAACCTGACCTCGCTCGACTTCTTCGCGCTTGGTTCCGCGCAACAATACTCCAACATTATCACCCGCCTGCCCCTGATCCAACAGCTTTCGGAACATTTCCACACCGGTGCACACTGTTTTTAATGTAGGCCTCAATCCAACGATTTCTATTTCTTCACCAACTTTAACAATGCCACGTTCGACACGTCCTGTTACAACCGTTCCACGTCCAGAAATTGAAAAAACATCTTCTACCGGCATAATAAATGCCCCATCGATTGCACGCTCAGGATCCGGTATATAACTATCCAATGCCTCTGCTAATTTCAATATAGACGGCTCACCGATTTCAGTTTGATCTCCTTCAAGAGCCTTTAATGCTGAGCCTACAATAATTGGCGTATCATCACCGGGAAAATCATATTTAGACAGTAGTTCACGTATTTCCATCTCTACTAACTCTAATAACTCGGCATCATCAACCATATCCGCTTTATTCATGTAAACAATAATATAGGGCACTCCGACTTGGCGAGCCAACAATATATGCTCACGTGTTTGCGGCATTGGCCCATCAGCAGCCGATACTACTAATATGGCTCCATCCATCTGTGCCGCACCTGTAATCATGTTTTTAACATAATCAGCATGACCTGGACAGTCTACATGCGCATAATGGCGATTATCTGTTTCATATTCCACATGCGAAGTATTGATAGTAATCCCACGTGAACGTTCTTCAGGAGCTGAATCAATTTGCGCGTAACTTTTCGCTTCACCACCAAATCGTTTTGTTAATATCGTTGTAATCGCTGCAGTTAGCGTAGTTTTACCATGATCCACATGACCTATAGTGCCTACATTAACGTGCGGCTTTTTCCGCTCAAATTTGCTTTTTGCCATGACTTATCCCTTTACACTCCAAACAATTATTTTTTATTCATGATTGCTTCCGCAACACTCTTTGGTGCTTCAGCATAGTGCTTGAATTCCATTGTATATGTTGCACGACCCTGTGTAGCAGAACGTAATGCTGTGGCATAACCAAACATTTCAGCTAGCGGAACTTCAGCACGTATCACCTTTAAGCCAGGCAAATCATCCATACCTTGTATCATTCCACGACGTGATGACAAATCACCTACCACATTACCCATAAAATCTGCGGGCGATTCGACCTCTACGGCCATCATAGGCTCAAGCAGTACAGGGCTTGCCTTTCTCATTCCATCCTTAAATGCTATCGATGCAGCCATCTTAAAAGCATTTTCATTGGAATCAACATCGTGATATGAACCATCGAACAAAGTGACCTTAACATCCACTACTGGATATCCAGCCAACACACCATTAGGCAATGTTTCACGCAGTCCTTTCTCAACTGCCGGTATATATTCTCGTGGCACGACACCACCTTTAATCGCATCAACGAACTCAAATCCTTTTCCAGACTCATTCGGCTCCATCTTAAGCCACACATGACCATATTGACCACGTCCACCAGATTGCTTAACAAATTTACCTTCTATCTCAATTGGCTTTTTAATAGCTTCTCGATAAGCAACCTGTGGTGCACCAACGTTTGCCTCAACACCAAACTCTCGCTTCATACGATCTACAATTATCTCCAGATGCAACTCACCCATACCGGAAATAATCGTTTGGCCTGACTCTTCATCTGTGCGCACTCGAAACGACGGATCTTCCTGTGCCAGTCGATTCAATGCTATGCCCATTTTCTCTTGGTCAATTTTAGTTTTTGGCTCTACTGCTACATGAATAACAGGATCCGGAAATTCCATACGCTCTAATGTGATAATTGCTTGCGGATCACATAACGTATCACCTGTTACTGCTTCTTTTAGCCCTACCGCTGCCGCTATATCCCCAGCCCGTACTTCTTTAACTTCTTCGCGTTGATTAGCATGCATTTGCAACAGGCGACCTATCCGTTCTTTACGACCCTTAACAGGGTTATAAATAGTGTCGCCAGATGCCACAACTCCAGAGTAAACTCTGAAAAATATCAATTGCCCTACATAAGGATCTGTTGCAATTTTAAATGCCAAACCTGAGAAAGGCTCATCATCCGTAGCATGACGCTTATCTGCCTCTCCATTTTCCTTTTCTCCTTCAATAGCAAGAATGTCTACGGGCGATGGCAAATAATCAAGAACGGCATCCAACATCGCTTGAACGCCTTTATTCTTGAATGCCGTACCACATAGCATAGGAATAATTTCATTATTAACTGTACGAATTCGCAATCCTTTCTTAATATCTGAAACGCTCAATTCACCGCTTTCAAGATATCTATTCATTAAATCTTCATTTGCTTCTGCAGCAGATTCGAGCATTTTTTCATGCCATTCTTTTGCTTCCTCAAGCATCTCAGGAGCAATTTCACGCTCTTCATATTTCAAACCGCGGCTAGCTTCATCCCAGTATATAGACCTCATCTTAACCAGATCGATTACACCTTCGAATTTGTCTTCTGCTCCAATTGGCAGCTGAATGGGCACCGGTGTTGCTTTTAAACGTGTTTTTATTTGCTCATAAACACGCATAAAATTCGCACCCGATCTATCCATTTTATTTACGAAAGCCAGTCGGGGCACTTTATATTTATTTGCTTGACGCCAAACTGTTTCGGTCTGAGGCTGAACTCCACCCACCGCACAAAATACCGTACAGGCACCATCCAACACACGCAAGGACCTTTCTACCTCAATGGTAAAATCCACGTGTCCGGGTGTATCAATGATATTAACTCGATGCTCGGGATAACTACCGTCCATCCCTTTCCAGAAACATGTCGTTGCCGCCGAGGTAATAGTGATACCTCTTTCCTGTTCCTGTTCCATCCAATCCATTGTAGCAGCGCCGTCATGCACTTCGCCAATTTTATGAGACACACCAGTATAAAATAGAACGCGCTCTGTCGTTGTTGTTTTACCAGCGTCGATATGCGCCATAATTCCGATGTTTCGATAGCGCTCAATGGGAGTTTTTCTTGCCACGGTATTATTGCCTTAAGTTTATACCCTTAACCTTAATAGGGTATTTCGGTTCTACAATTATCTGTTATTAGTATAATTCAATATTTTGACTTATTTTAAGTCAAATTAAAATCGATAGTGCGAGAATGCTTTATTTGATTCCGCCATCCGATGAATTTCCTCTCGTTTCTTCACAGCACCGCCACGGCCTTCCGATGCTTCAGAAAGTTCTCCTGCTAACCGCACATCCATGGACTTTTCACTTCTTTTTCTAGCTGCGTCACGAAGCCACCGCATCGCTAAGGCGTTACGTCGCACAGACCTCACCTCAACTGGAACCTGGTAATTTGCGCCACCTACTCTACGACTTTTGACTTCCACCATTGGCCGGACATTCGATAGCGCCTGAGTAAATACTTCTAACGGATCTTTCCCCGTTTTCTTCTCAATAGCATCCATAGCGCCGTATATAATTCTCTCCGCCACTGATTTTTTACCACGCGTCATGAGCACGTTAACGAATTTTGCCAGCTCTATATTATGGTATTTTGGATCTGGCAATATTTCACGTTTCGGTACTTCTCTGCGTCTTGGCATTCCTTGACCTCGTTAATTTTATCTATCTATTACACAAAAACTGTATAAACTATTTTAATTCAAAAGACTACGCAGTCTTCGGTTTTTTAGAACCATATTTCGACCGTCCCTGCTTCCGATCCTTCACACCCGCAGTATCCAGACTTCCCCGCACCGTATGATAACGCACACCCGGCAGGTCCTTTACACGACCTCCACGAATTAGTACTACAGAATGCTCCTGCAAATTATGACCTTCGCCACCGATATAAGTTGATACCTCATATCCATTTGTTAAACGTACCCTCGCCACTTTTCGCAGCGCTGAGTTAGGCTTTTTTGGCGTTGTTGTATAAACTCTTGTGCAAACGCCTCTTTTCTGCGGACTATTTTCTAGCGCAGGAACATTACTCTTGAGTCTCTTTGCAGTACGGGGCTTGCGGACTAACTGACTAATTGTCGGCATTTCTGTTTCCTAAAAAACTGAGACGGCTTATAGCCGTCCATATTGTATTTTATTCACTCTGCTTATAATATCCTGATTACTAACTTTATATTAGCAATTCCTACCCTATCAAATCACTCGACAGGTACGATAAAAAGAGAGCGGATTCTATGGGGTTTATTCTCCTGTGTCAAGCCTTCAATAGATTAAATCTATAATCTATATTACTACAATTCATCTAATCAATAAAACCAATACATTCATATTAGTCTCTAAAATTTTGATATTGCAACGGAAATTCTAGAACTGATTTCTTGACTAAATTTATTGTTTCCTGCAACACATCTTTCTTCGCCCCTGTAATACGGACTACATCACCTTGTATACTTGCCTGGACCTTCAATTTACTGTCTTTAATCAGTCTGACAATTTTTTTTGCTAACTCGGTCTCAATACCCGTCTTTACCGTTACTAACTGCTTAACCTTATTTCCACTTATCTTCCCTACTTGCCCTTTGTCCAAACAACGCACATCCACTGCTCTTCTGGTGAGCTTTGTTCGAAGAATATCCATTATCTGCTCGAGCTTGAATTCATCATCAGCATAAACCGTGAGATTATAATCCGTTTGCTCTACGCGCGCATCCGATCCCTTAAAATCAAATCGAGTATTAACTTCTTTGTTAACCTGCTCAATTGCATTCCGGACTTCCTGTTTATCAACTTCAGAAGTAATATCAAACGACGGCATGACAATTCCCTTTAATTCAACAACAAACACCAAAGCCTTCTCGAAATAGCGACATACCCAGCAACATAGGTCCTATTACAAAAACAAAACTCATTAAAATCTAACCAACCTGCTTATTTGTTTTTTTCTGCAATCCCCGCGGCAATTCGCATTCGTAATGCATTTAGCTTAATAAAACCTACCGCATCTACCTGATTATACGCACCTTTATCTTCTTCAAACGTAGCAATATCAGCATTAAACAGAGAATGAGTTTGTGACTCTCGACCCACAACGATAATATTTCCTTTATATAACTTAACTCTTACCCACCCATTCACATTAACTTGCGAAGCATCAATCATAGTCTGCATCAGTTCACGCTCCGGACTCCACCAGTAGCCATTATAAATTAAAGTCGCATAACGTGGCATCAACTCATCTTTCAAATGCGCCACTTCGCGATCCAGCGTAATAGATTCAATGGCACGATGAGCGCGCAGTAAAATAGCACCACCCGGCGTCTCGTAACATCCTCTAGATTTCATGCCAACATAGCGATTTTCAACTAAATCCAAACGGCCGATCCCATGCTTTCCACCCAACTGATTCAGTTTTGCAAGCACATTCGCCGGAGATAATTTTTCACCATTAAGTGCAACAACATCACCTCGCTGGTATTCCAGATCAAGATATTCCGCCTTATCAGGCGCATTCTCAGGCGAAACACTCCAACGCCACATGGATTCTTCGGGCTCCTTTGCAGGATCTTCTAACATCCGACCTTCATAGGAAATATGTAGCAAATTCGCATCCATACTATAAGGCGAACCTGTTTTCTTCTTCATCTCCACCGGAATACCATGCCGCTCCGCATATTGCACCAATTTTTCTCGAGATGTTAAATCCCATTCCCGCCATGGCGCAATGACACAGATATCAGGCTTTAACGCGTAATAGCCTAATTCAAAGCGTACCTGATCATTACCCTTACCAGTTGCACCATGTGAAACGGCATCAGCTTCGGTTTCTTTTACAATTTCAATCTGTCGTTTTGCTATCAACGGGCGCGCTATACTGGTGCCCAGCAAGTATTCGCCCTCATAAATAGCATTAGCACGAAACATAGGAAACACAAAATCGCGCACAAATTCTTCACGCAAATCTTCAATGTAAATTTCCTTCACACCAAGCTGCTTCGCTTTTACACGGGCCGGCTCAACCTCTTCCCCTTGACCAATATCAGCGGTAAATGTCACAATTTCGCATTGATAAGTATCCTGTAACCACTTCAGAATTACTGAGGTATCTAATCCCCCTGAAAAAGCCAAGACTACTTTTTTAATTTTATCCATACTCTTCTTATTAGCCAATATTATCCAACCAGGTTCCAGCCAAATGAATCTTTATTCACATTAATTATCCTAACTTTCTATCCGAATCTTTCCTAGTAACAAATATTCCATCAAAGCTTTCTGCGTATGCAACCGATTCTCAGCCTCTTCCCATACAATAGATTGCGGACCATCAATAACCTCTGCAGAAACCTCTTCTCCACGGTGAGCAGGCAAACAATGCATAAACAAAGCATCCTTCTTAGCAAAAGACATCATTTCAGAATCTACGCAAAAATTAGCAAAATCATCTTTCCGTGCCTCAGTCTCCGCCTCAAAACCCATGCTGGTCCAAACATCGGTTGTAACGAGATCCACATCTTTCACCGCATTTAATGGACAAGCAAATTCCTCAAAATGGCCGGTGCCGTTCAGTCCGACACGCTCCGGCTCGATTTCATAACCGGGTGGGGTAGAAACGTGCATCTTAAAATTAAATATCTCAGCGGCTTGCAGCCAAGTATTGCACATGTTATTCGAATCACCAATCCATGCAACTGTTTTACCCGCAATACTGCCTCTTTGTTCAATAAAAGTAAAAATATCACTCATAATCTGACAAGGATGATATTCATCTGTCAGCCCGTTAATAATAGGTACACACGAATTCTCAGCGAAACGTCTGATAATGTCATGCTCATAAGTACGAATCATTATGATATCAACCATGCGCGAAATTACTCGCGCAGCATCTTCAACCGGCTCGCCACGCCCTAACTGGGTATCTCGCGTTGAAAGATAGATAGCCGTACCGCCAAGCTGATGCATACCTGCTTCAAATGATAATCGTGTACGCGTAGAGTTTTTATCAAAAATCATGGCTAATGTTCGATCAGCCAGCGGCCAGTATCGCCGGTACTGCTTGAATTCCTGCTTAATCCAACGAGCACGCTCAAACACATACTCGTATTCTTCACGACAAAAATCATTAAACTGCAAAAAGTGCTTTAATTCCATATATAAGCTAAGCCAATGAAAACAATAGAACGGATGAGACCTTTGCAAAACCCCAATAGTTGAAAAATTAACTCTTTACAATCAATAGTCGAAAACTTCTGGCGAGGGTTTTTGCAAAAGTCTCCGGATATATACTGAAAAACCGACTGGCTTTACAGTATTTACTACCTGCTCAGTCACTAAAAAATTCTTTTATCAACAAGCAGACGGCATCCACCATTTGCTCAGCTTCGCTTTGCTGCATTACCAGCGCCGGCAATAAACGCACTACTCTGTCTGATGTTACATTAATCAATAATTTTTTCTCTAAAGCTTTTTTCACTAGCTCACCACAGGGAATAGAGAGTTCGATACCCATCATCAACCCCTGCCCCCTAATTTGCACGACACCTGCTTCGTCTGCAAGCTGCTTTTTTAATCTATCACGTATCAAGTTACCTAAATTCATGGCGTGCTCGATAAGATTATCCTCTGCAATCACATCCAATGTAGTAAGTGCAGCCGCGCAAGCAAGCGGATTGCCACCAAAAGTAGACGCATGATTACCAGGCTTAAACACCTCAGCAGCTATGCCGCTAGCAAGACAAGCACCAATAGCCACACCAGAACCCAGACCCTTAGCCAACGTCATCACATCTGGAATAATATCGCTATGTTGAAAAGCGAACCATTTTCCACTTCGACCTATTCCGCATTGCACTTCATCTAACATCAACAGCCAGCCATGCTGATCACATATTTTACGCAGATCCTGCAAATAATGTGCCTGCGGGATATTAACACCACCTTCACCTTGATATGGCTCAACCAATATCGCAACAACATTTTTATTATTAACCGCCACCTGCGTCACTGCTTCCAGATTATTATAAGGAACCCTTACAAAACCGGTCAGCAACGGCTCAAATCCAGCTTGCACCCTCCGGTTGCCACTTGCTGTTAAAGTTGCCATAGTTCGACCATGAAATGACCGTTCCATCACAATAATAGTGGGCAAATCTATACCGTTGTTATGCCCATAAAGTCTTGCTAACTTAATTGCCGTTTCATTGGCTTCTGCACCTGAATTACAGAAAAAGACATTATCCATATTCGATAATGTGGCCAGCCTGGTAGCCAGCTGTTCCTGATTATCAATACCATAAAGATTAGAAGTATGAATCAGCCGTTTGGCCTGTTCACAAAGCGCTTTTGTCAGCTTTGGATGACAATGCCCCAACCCACACACAGCGATACCGGCAAGCGCATCAAGATAGCGCTGACCTTGGTTATCCCACAACCACACCCCTTCTCCTTTAACAAAGGAAACAGGAAGTCGTGAATAAGTATTCATTAGATTTGACACAGGACGGTACTCAATTTTCAAAAGAAGTATGCGCAATACGACAATTAATGTTGTCGCAACATGCTAAATTATATAATTTAGCATGTTTACCTATTTATCTTGCTTTTTCAAGCTTTTTTTCTTCGGCCGTCGATTCACAGCAAATTTATTGTATTTAAAATATCAAAGTTAACAAAGAAATAATAGCAACATGTTAGAATAGGCAGTCAATTATGTGTGGGTATTTATAAAACACCTGTAAAGTGATATACCTGTATCATGACCTACCAACTTACTGTTCTCAAATAATTATAAAAATGGATCAATTTGCAAAGGAAACTTTGCCCATCAGTCTTGAAGAAGAGATGCGGCGATCTTATCTTGATTACGCAATGAGTGTAATTGTAGGGCGCGCGCTTCCAGATGTTCGTGATGGTCTTAAGCCAGTACATCGACGAGTATTATTTGCCATGCATGAGCTGTCTAATGATTGGAACCGTTCCTACAAAAAATCTGCCCGTATAGTCGGTGATGTCATTGGTAAATATCATCCCCATGGTGATACGGCTGTATATGACACCATTGTTCGTATGGCGCAGAATTTCTCACTTCGTTATATGCTGGTAGATGGTCAGGGTAACTTTGGTTCAGTTGATGGAGATAATGCAGCAGCGATGCGTTATACCGAAATCAGAATGTCGCGCATTGCACATGAACTATTAATAGATCTCGATAAAGAGACAGTCGATTTTGGTCCAAATTATGATGACTCAGAAAAAGAACCCTTAATTCTCCCTGCAAAAATCCCCAATTTACTCATTAATGGCTCTTCGGGTATCGCAGTTGGTATGGCAACTAACATACCACCTCATAACTTGAACGAAGTGGTAGAAGCCTGCCTCGCGTTGTTGGGAAATCCTGAAATCAGCATCGATGAGCTTATTGATAGCATTCAAGCACCCGATTTCCCGACAGCCGGCATTATTTATGGCATTGCTGGCGTAAGAGACGGTTATCATACCGGTCGCGGCCGCGTTGTGATGCGGGCACGTACGCATTTTGAGGATATGGATAAAGGTACCCGGCAATGTATCATTGTCGACGAATTACCTTACCAGGTAAATAAAGCCAATTTGCTCATTCGTATTGGCGAACTAGTCCGGGAAAAAAGAATTGAAGGTATCTCTGATTTACGCGATGAATCGGATAAATCAGGCATGCGCGTCGTGATCGAACTTAAACGTGGCGAAGTACCCGAGGTAATATTAAATAACTTGTACAAAGAAACACAGATGCAAGATACCTTCGGTATGAATATGGTGGCTTTACTTGATGGCCAGCCTCAACTGCTGAATCTGAAACAAATCCTGAATGCGTTTCTATGTCACCGCCGCGAAGTTGTAACACGGCGTATTACTTTTGAACTCAAAAAGGCCCGCGAACGGGGTCACCTATTGGAAGGCTTAGCAGTAGCCCTGTCCAACGTTGATGAGATCATCCCCCTCATTAAGGCTTCCCCCACACCATCCGTAGCAAAAGAGGCATTACTGGCAAAAGTATGGCATTCTCAACTGATAAAAGAAATGCTCACCCGTGCAACAACAAATGCAAAAGCACTTCGTCCGGATAGCCTGACCGCGGAGTTTGGATTACAAACAAAAGGATATCGCTTGTCTGATATACAAGCACAAGCGATTCTCGAATTACGTCTACAGCGTTTAACCGGATTAGAACAAGATAAAATCGTTGAAGAATACAAAGATATCATAGATAAAATTCTTGATTACCTCGATATTCTCGCAAATCGGGAACGTATTACCGCCATCATTACGGAAGAACTTCTGGCCATCAAACAGCAATTTGGCGATAAACGTCGTAGTGAAATCGTGACCAGTACTCAGGATTTAAGCATGGAAGACCTGATTACACCAGCAGATGTGGTCGTCACATTATCACACGGTGGTTATATTAAATCGCAGTTATTAGATGATTACCGTGCACAAAAGCGGGGGGGGCGAGGAAAACAGGCCACAGGAACAAAGGAAAACGATTTTATTGACAACCTGTTTATTGCGAACACACACGACTATATTTTATGTTTTTCAAGTCGCGGACGCGTGTACTGGATCAAGGTTTATGCCGTACCACAGGGCAGCCGGTCATCTCGCGGTAAACCTATTGTTAATTTGGTGCACTTGGAAGAGGGTGAAAAAATTAATGCCGTCTTACCCGTAAAATCATTCGATGAGAATCGTTATGTATTTATGGCGACTTCTTTCGGTACCGTCAAGAAAACAGCCTTATCGGAATTTTCACGACCCCGCAGCAACGGTATTATCGCAATTGGCTTGGATGAGGGTGACTATCTTATTGGTGTTGCCTTAACTGAAGGCAAACATGATGTCATGTTATTCTCAGATAATGGCAAAGCAATGCGTTTTGATGAAAATGACGTCAGGCCGGTAGGACGTGGCGCACGAGGCGTCAGGGGAATGAAGCTCAGTGCGGGACATAAAGTCATTTCCATGCTAGTTGCCGAAAGTGAAGAACTGGCGGTATTAACTGCCACTGAAAATGGTTATGGCAAACGCACGCCCATTAGTGAATATACCCGTCATAATCGCGGCACTCAAGGTATGATTGCCATCAAGACCAGCAGTCGTAATGGAAAAGTTGTTACTGCAAAATTGGTTAAGCCGGATGATGAAATTATGCTCATTACAACAGGAGGTGTCCTCATCCGTACTCGCGTCAATGAAGTTCGCGAAATGAGTCGTGCAACGCAAGGAGTGACACTGATCAATCTGGATAAAGGCGAAAAACTGGCCGGATTAGAGAGAGTTGTTGAAACTGACGAAGAATAATAACGCATAATAAGTATATATAACCTTGATATTTCCTCTATCTTTTTTTATATCAGCATCTAAATTTAATGGATCATATATATAATTTTAGTGCCGGACCGGCCGTGTTACCGCAGGAAGTTTTGCAGCAGGCGCGCGATGAGCTGCTGGATTGGCATGGCTGTGGTATGTCCGTTATGGAAATGAGTCACCGCGGCAAAGAATTTATGTCTATTGCTGCAAAAGCTGAGAGTGATTTACGTGAGCTGGCTGCGATACCTCATAATTACAAAGTATTATTTTTGCAAGGAGGCGCTTCCAGTCAGTTTGCCATGGTGCCAATGAACCTATTGCGCGGCAAAAAAACAGCGGATTATATTCATACTGGTCAGTGGTCTCAAAAAGCAATCAATGAGGCAAAAAAATATTGTACTGTCAATATTGCAGCTTCTTCAGAAGATGCAAACTTCACTTATGCACCAGCTCAAGATAAATGGCAGCTTGATTCCAATGCAGCCTATGTTCATTACACACCGAATGAAACCATTGGAGGAGTAGAATTCAACTGGACACCTAAATTAACTCATTCAAACAATAATATTCCACTCGTTGCGGACATGTCTTCAAGTATGTTTTCGCGCCCGTTAGATGTGGCTTCGTTTGGATTGATTTACGCGGGTGCACAAAAAAACATGGGACCCGCAGGATTGACCATAGTGATCATACGTGAAGATTTGTTGGGAATGCCTATACCGGGGACACCCACTATGTTTGATTACAAGGTACATGCGGATCATGATTCCATGTACAACACGCCACCAACCTATGCTTTGTATATTACCGGGCTCGTATTCGAATGGCTAAAGAATTTAGGTGGACTGGCCGCAATAGAAAAACGCAATATTGCCAAAGCTAATCTTTTATATGATTTGTTTGATACGAATGATTTCTATCACTGTCCCGTTACCAAATCTGATCGTTCACATATGAATGTGCCTTTCACATTAAAAAATCCGGCTCTGGATAGTGAATTTCTGAAGCAGGCTCAGGCACACGGATTGATCCAGTTAAAAGGTCATCGCTCCGTAGGTGGTATGCGTGCTTCAATTTACAATGCAATGCCCATTGAAGGTGTCATGAAACTGGTAGCATTTATGAAGGAATTTGCAAGTAATCATGCCTGAACGTCAACACAAGATCTTCAATATCCGGACCTTTAATCAGATTTCACCCCGAGGATTGAAATGCTTCCCGGCAAATCACTATCAGGTGAGCGATACTAGTGCTAACCCGGATGCTATCCTTGTACGCTCACATAATATGCTGAAAATGCATATCCCGGACAGCGTCCTAGCAATAGGACGTGCAGGAGCCGGAACTAATAATATACCCGTTACGAATATGAGTTCCCGGGGCATCCCTGTGTTCAATACTCCAGGAGCCAATGCCAACGCAGTCAAAGAACTGGTGCTGGCCGGAATGCTACTGGCGGCAAGAAATTTAGTGCCCGCACTACACTTTTCCGAGCATTTGCAAGGCGATGATGCTACCTTACACAAAGCAGCTGAAGCGGAAAAAAAACAATTTTCTGGCATAGAATTACCTGGGCGCACGTTAGGCATTATTGGTTTGGGTGAAATCGGAAGACTCGTAGCGGATGTGGCACTTAAACTGGGCATGAAAGTCATCGGTTATGATCCCAAGATAACAATCGATTCTGCCTGGAGCCTATCGTCAGCAGTAAAAAAAGCACAAGATATTGAAGAAATTATACGTCGCAGTGATTTTATTACACTGCATGTTCCATTATTGGATACAACACGCCATCTTATTAATGAAGAAAACGTGAGCAGCATGAGACCAGATACGATTTTGCTGAATTTCTCACGTGGCGGCGTTATTGATGAAAATGCAGTTTTGGCAGGCCTCCAGAATCACAAAATCAAATACTATGTTTGCGACTTCCCAAGTCAGAAATTACTGCACCACAAGGCAGTTATTACCTTACCCCATTTAGGCGCATCTACTCTGGAAGCAGAAGAAAACTGCGCTGTGATGGTAGCGAATCAGCTCGTAGATTACCTCCAGAATGGTAATATTACTAATACGGTTAATTTTCCTAATATCACAATGGAACGTGAATCACCTTATCGAGTAGCAGTAGCTAATGCCAATGTTCCCAATCTACTGGGACAAATCTCTACCAGTATGGCAAAAGCTAATTTAAATATACACAATATGACCAATAAATCACGTGGAGAAATGGCTTACACGTTAGTGGATGTCGACAGCATGGTACCCCAACAGGTAATCGATGATCTTGCCAGGATACCTGGTGTTCTCATGACACGCTACCTGCCCACTTTGATTCAATAATTTTTGTTAAGCCAGATATCATTATATTCGATGACTGAAGAACTCCAACACTTACGCGACAAGATTGACACCATTGACAATGAATTACTCAAGCTGGTAAATGAGCGTGCCAAACTTGCACAAGCGATTGGACAGAAAAAAAAGAGTGGCATCATTTATCGTCCTGACCGGGAAGCCCAGATACTGGAGCGTTTAAAGGAACACAATCTCGGACCTGTCGCAAATGAACGTATTATTCAGCTATTTACTGAAATTATGTCTTTGTGCCGTGCCATGGAAGAACCCATAACTGTGGCCTATTTAGGTCCACGTGGAACGTTCTCTGAAGAAGCAGCTTTAAAACGTTTTGGTAACGCTATCACGACAGCAGCGTGTGATTCAATTGATGAAGTCTTTCGTAAAGTAGAATCAGGGGCAGCAGGTTATGGCGTCGTACCGATAGAGAATTCTACTGAAGGTGCAATTGGCAGAACGATGGATTTATTGTTACAAACACCATTAATTGTATGCGGTGAAATTCAGTTACCCATACATCAATATCTGATGGCCCAGCATACTGAACTTTCACAAATTAATAAAATTTATTCGCATCCGCAATCATTCTCTCAGTGTCACGAATGGTTGCACAGAAATTTACCTCACTTATTAGATACTGCACGCATCAATGCACCCAGTAATGCCGATGCAGCTCGATTAGCTGCAGCAGATAAAAATGCGGCCGCAATTGCAAGCAAAAGAGCAGCTGATGTATTTGGACTGGCTATCTGTGCCGAAAATATCGAAGATGATCCAAAAAATACGACGCGATTTCTAGTCATTGGAACACAAAATATCGCGGCCTCCGGTAAAGATAAAACGTCACTGGTCATTTCGACGAATAATCGCCCTGGCGCAATCCATGAACTACTCGCGCCACTGGCCCAATATGGTGTCGGCATGAGTCGCCTCGAGTCACGTCCATCACGTACCGGGCTGTGGGAATATGTATTTTTTATTGATATTGAAGGCCACCAGGAAAACCAGAATGTTGTAACTGCACTTCAAGAACTACGTAAGAAAGCAACATTCTTAAAGATATTCGGATCTTATCCTGTAGCATAACGCATATTTAAAAAAGCTGGATCATAACTGAACATGCCCATAATCCAGCATTAAATTATTTTCTCCCTACTTCCATTTCTCTACTGTTTACGAATTGAACCTTATGAATCTTTGTGATTTTGCTCCGGAATATATCCGCGCAATCCAGCCTTATCAACCTGGCAAACCCATCTCTGAGTTAGTAAGAGAACTAGGACTGGATGAACATAACGTGATTAAGCTTGCATCCAATGAGAATCCTCTCGGAACAAGTCCCCTCGCACGCGAAGCAATGATAAATGCGCTCAATCAGATCTCACTCTATCCGGATGGCAGTGGTTTTGAATTAAAAGCGGCCATCTCTCAGCGCTATAGTGTGAATACCGATCAGATTATACTGGGCAATGGTTCTAATGACATTCTCGATCTTGCAGCACGCGTATTTCTAAAACCCGGAGCTGCAGCTGTTTATTCACAACATGCTTTTGCAGTTTATCCGTTAGTCGTGCAAACAATTGGGGCCAACGGTATTTCCGTTCCAGCCAGAGATTATGGACATGACCTGGCAGCTATGCTGGATGCGGTTACACCCGAAACACGGATTGTATTTATTGCCAGCCCCAATAATCCTACTGGCACGCTATCTGAAGTAGATGATTTATTGCGTTTTCTGGAGCGTGTTTCTCGGGACGTACTGGTAGTTTTAGATGAGGCTTATAATGAGTACCTGCCTGAAGCCAATAAAAGAAACAGTATCAGCTGGCTCAAACGTTTTCCAAATTTGATAATTACCCGTACCTTTTCCAAAGCATATGGTCTTGCAGGTGTGCGTGTTGGATTCGGATTAGCGCATACTGATGTCGCGGATCTGATGAACCGGGTACGCCAGCCCTTCAATGTCAATAGCATCGGACTTGCCGGTGCGCTCGCAGCATTACAGGATACTGAATTTGTAGAGCGGTCGTACGCACTTAATCGAACAGGCATGTTGCACCTGACCGATGGGCTGCGTCAACTTGGGATTGAATATATTCCTTCTTTTGGGAATTTTCTCAGTTTTCGTGTCGAAGGTGATGTCGCAAATACAAAAAAAGTCTATCAAAGCCTCCTGCAGCAAGGCGTTATCGTGCGCCCTCTCGGTATTTACGAAATGCCGCAACACCTTCGGGTTACGATTGGACTGGAATCTGAAAATCAAAAATTTTTAAAATCACTTGAGCGTGCAATTGGAGAGTTAGCTTGATCATCATAATGAATAAGGATGCTACCGAGGAGCAAATCGGTACGATTACAAAAAAACTGCAGGATTTTGGACATGGAGTCAATATCTCACGCGGCACCAGCCGTATCGTGATTGGCGCTATTGGTGATGAAAGCAAGCTTGCTCCCGAACTATTCGATTCCTTACCGGGCGTTGAATATTCCATGCACATCGTCAAACAATACAAAATCGTATCGCGTGAATCACAGACAACGGACTCAGTCATTGATGTCAGCGGTATCCCAATCGGTGGCCAACAAATCCAGGTCATCGGTGGTCCCTGTTCGGTAGAAACACAGGAGCAAATGGACTTATCCGCACAATTTGTCGCTGCCGCAGAATGCCGTTTAATGCGAGGTGGAGCCTTCAAACCCCGTACCAGCCCTTATACCTTCCAGGGAAAAGGCAAAGATGGACTAACAATATTTCGCCGGGCTGCAAGCAAGTATAACCTTCCCATTGTCACTGAATTAATGGATGTTCGCATGCTGGACACATTTCTCGAACACGATGTGGATATCATACAGATTGGCACCCGCAACATGCAAAACTTTGATTTGTTGAAAGAAGTGGGGCGCATTAGTAAACCAGTTATACTCAAGCGCGGCTTGTCAGCAACAATTTCTGAATGGTTAATGGCCGCAGAATATATTGCCGCCGGTGGCAACCACAATATTATCTTCTGTGAGCGTGGTATTCGTACTTTTGAAACCGCTTATCGCAATGTCATGGATGTGACCTGCATTCCAG
This sequence comes from Nitrosomonas cryotolerans ATCC 49181, assembly GCF_900143275.1. NCBI lineage: Bacteria > Pseudomonadati > Pseudomonadota > Betaproteobacteria > Nitrosomonadales > Nitrosomonadaceae > Nitrosomonas > Nitrosomonas cryotolerans. Next base: position 1,245,363 of record NZ_FSRO01000001.1, on the reverse strand, counting down.
TCCTGAAACGAGAAACACATCTGCCTGTTATCGTTGATCCTTCCCATGCTGGTGGTAAGTCATGGATGGTTCCTGCATTAGCGCGTGCTGCTATTGCGGCAGGTGCCGATGGCCTCTTAATAGAAATGCACCCCAATCCATGTGAAGCCTGGTGCGATGCGGATCAGGCACTCAACCCGCAGGAACTTAAAGACCTCATGGCATCCCTGAAGGGAATTGCGGGAGTCATCGGACGAACCATATAACCAGGGCAGATATGATAAACCCGATGTTTAATAAGCTGGTCATTATCGGCGTGGGTCTGATCGGGGGTTCTTTTGCACTCGCGCTACGTCAGGCTGGCTTAGTTAAACAGATCGTTGGTATCGGCCGCAGCCAAGCGAATATGCAACGTGCGCTTGATCTGGGAGTCATAGATGAAATTGCTCATCATCCCGCACTGGCCATGCAAGATGCGGATGCTGTTCTACTAGCCATGCCCGTAGGACAAACTGCCGATATCATGGCAAAAATCGCACCCTATCTTCAACCCGAAACCGTTATAACCGATGCAGGCAGCACCAAGCAAGATGTCATTGCTGCCGCACGTACCTATCTCGACAAGCACTTAAAGAACTTTGTCCCCAGCCATCCCATTGCCGGTGCAGAACACAGTGGCGTCAATGCCGCACAAGCCAACTTGTTTCATAATAAACATTTAATCATCACCCCACTGGAAGAGACCAGCGATACTGCTTTAGCTCGGGTTACAGCGCTGTGGCAAGGTTGCGGCGCTCAGGTTTCAGAAATGCAGGCGGATGAACATGACAGGCTGCTTGCTGCGACCAGCCACCTCCCCCATCTGTTGGCATTCACTTTCATGAATTATCTTTGTACCAATATTGGAAACGATCCAGATCAACTGCTCCGTTTTGCAGGCAGCGGCCTGCGAGATTTCACCCGCATTGCCGGCAGTTCTCCAGAAATGTGGCATGATATCTGCTTTTCCAATCGTGAAACATTACTCACACAAATTGATGCTTATCAGCATACATTATCATCTTTACAGAAAATGCTGGAGGATAGTAACGGACCTGCATTGAAGGATTTGTTTTCTGAGGCACGGGAAGCACGAAGAAACTGGTTCAAGGATAAAATCTGATTGTACTAGAATAGTTTCTCCCAGATACAGATTCAATCTGACACTTTCAGACAAACTCGACAAATAGCGTTACATTCAATACGCTTAGCAACAAGCTACCTAAATTTACTTAATTAGTTATAACAAATATTGACATCATACGGCTAAACAGCTGGGCTTCACCGAAAATTCTCCAGTTGCGTAATGATTTGATTTAATCTGGCGATCATTGAAAGAAATCGTATAGAAATATGACATGATCTCGATTATGCCATTTGAGCAAACGATCGAACAATCGACCTCGCCAGAAAAGCCTGGCTCAAATTTGAACTGACAATCTTCCTAAAGAATGATCATCATTGGATAAAATCTAAATCAATATATCAGATTACCGTTCACATTTACCCGGCAGAATCTGAATTCTGCCTAGTAAAAAACAGTATATTCTGGGAATAATGATCACCTATTTATCTGCCTGTTTTTTAAGAATTGTCTGAAGAGATGCTACCATTTCCATGGGTAACGGAAAAACAATCGTAGAATTTTTCTCACCCGCAATCTCCGTCAGCGTTTGCAGATAACGTAACTGTAATGCCTGAGGTTGCTTGGCTAATACCTGCGATGCTTCTAATAAATGTTGTGAGGCCTGCAATTCACCTTCGGCATGAATAATTTTTGCACGCCGCTCCCGCTCGGCTTCTGCCTGTTTTGCAATGGCTCGGATCATATTTTCATTGAGATCAACGTGTTTTATCTCAACATTGGCTACCTTGATACCCCACGCGTCTGTCTGCTCATCCAGAATTTTTTGGATATCCTGATTAAGTTTATCACGGCTGGCCAGCATTTCATCCAGTTCGTGCTGACCGAGTACAGAACGCAATGTGGTTTGTGCTAACTGGCTAGTCGCAATATCAAAATTTTCGACCTGTATAATTGCCTTTTCAGGATCAATAACCCGGAAATAAAGCACAGCGTTGACTTTCACCGAAACGTTATCCCGTGAAATAACATCCTGACTTGGCACATCCATGACAATGGTCCGCAAATCAACGCGCACCATGGTCTGAATTATCGGAATGACAATAACGAGCCCCGGGCCCTTAACCTTCCAGAAACGCCCCAGCTGAAACACGACACCACGCTCATACTCGCGCAGTACCTTGAAAGCACTAGCTAAAAAGATAATAATAATGATTAGCATAGAAAAAATGATCGTCATTGAGCTCATCTTAACTCTCCTTTAAATGATCCGTAGCGGGTTCCACTATTAAAATCAAGCCATCTAATGTCGTTACTCGCACTTTCTGTCCTCGTTTAAGCGGGCTATTCGTCCGTGCTTTCCATAGTTCGCCATGAATTCTAACCCAGCCTTGCTGATCAAAATCTTCAGTAGCTTCGCCGACGCGTTCCATAAGCGCCTCTATACCACTGACTACCGGGCGCTGTCGTGATTTTATGGCCATTCCCAACACTAGCATAAAAAATCCTGCACTCAGTAATGCAAATGAAACAATCAGTGGTACAGAAACACCATAACCCGGCACACCCGTATCCAGCAACATGACAGATCCAATAGCAAAAGCAATGATGCCACCAATACCCAGCGCTCCAAAACTCGGCACAAATACTTCACCCAACATAAAAGCAATACCCAGTAATATCAGCGCCAATCCTGCATAGTTAATGGGCAACACCTGGAAAGCAAACAGAGCCAACAGCAAGCAAACAGCGCCAACAACACCGGGTAATAGCGCCCCTGGATTAGAAAACTCAAAAATTAAAGCATAGATTCCGATCAGCATCAGAATGTAAGCCACATTAGGATCCGTAATCACGGATAATAGACGTGTGCGCCAATCCTGCTTAAAACGTTGCACTGTAATATGCTGGGTTGACAACACTTTTTCTTGCCCCAGTACATTAACTGTCCGCCCATCAATTTTGGACAATAGATCCGAAATATCGGTTGCGATCAGATCGATCACCCCCTCTCCTATCGCCTCTTCCGCTGTCAGACTGGCAGCCTGCCTGACAGCCATTTCAGCCCATTCCGCATTACGTCCCCGCATCTGCGCCAGTCCACGGATGTAAGCGACCGCATCATTGATGATCTTATTTGTCAGGTGATCCTGTCGAGCTGATTCCTGATCATGAGCTCCTTCCGGCTGTTCATCAAATGAATCGCTCCCAGGAAAGCCCGTGATCTGAACCGGTGTTGCAGCACCCAGATTAGTCGCGGGAGCCATTGCCGCAATATGGCTGGCATAAAGAATATAAGTCCCGGCACTCGCGGCACGGGCACCGCCAGGTGACACAAAGGTAATAACAGGGATGGGTGAAGCGATAATATCTTGGATGATTCCACGCATTGATGCATCCAGACCACCGGGCGTATCCATCTGGATGATAATCATTTGGGCATTTTTCTCAGCCGCTTTATGAAAACCGCGTTCTAAATAATCATGACTGGCTGGTCCAATTGCACCATCAATACTTAACCACAAGGCATGACCTCCGCCCTGTGCAAACAATACAAGAGGCCAACAGAAAATGACCAAGAGAATAATAACGTGATATCGCAGTATTCGATGATGTATGCAGCGCCACATGACCATCCCCCATGATTGTTATTATGTTGACCATAACATACGAACATGATTCCGATTTAAAGCTAACCACTGCAGTGCGATAATGGCGCTGGCCGATCTGATCTTACCCGCGTTGAGCAGCGCTAAGGCTGCGTCCACGGTCATAACATGCACTCTGATATCTTCGTTTTCCTCTGCTACACCATACACACCACCTGCTTGGGTAGTATCTACCTTGCCACAAAATAAAGCAACGCGCTCTGTTGTACCACCAGGACTCACCAGATAATCATATACAGGAATCAGCGTTACAATAGTACAGGCGGCTTCTTCAATGCTTTCCCGTTTAACTACATCAATGCCCGTTTCACCTGCTTCAACAATACCCGCCACGATTTCCATTAGCCATGGCCCATTCGGTTCCGTCATGGCACCAATCCGGAATTGTTCGATCAAGATCACCTCATCTCTGAACGGGTCATACGGCAACACGGCCGCAGCGTGCCCTCGTTCAAATAATTCACGTACGACCGCTTGGCTCCAATCACCATTGAACAAGCGATAACGTAAGCAATAACGTTCCAAGCGAAAAAAACCTTCATAGCAGATCGTTTTTTCAAGCACTTCTACATTTCTCTTGATCATGTCCCCTCTCTCGCGGCCAAGCATCAAAATATACAAGCAGCGAACTAAACGAATTTCTGCTCAGATACACTGATCTAATCATTCTCAAGAGATTACTATCGGCTATTACTCAGCAGATTTCAGCTTTTCTGATATCGTTATCGCACCCCTATGGAATGACAACCAATGATACGTCTACCGTACATTCAGTCACACCGGCGACTGATCATCCATAGCCATTTCTTAAAAGGCACGTAAGAGCAGAATGCCTTGTTTGATGGCTCGTATCAGAAAAATTACATCTAGTGCAATAAGGCAGGCGGCGTAAAAACCTCATTGACCGAGCTAAAAGATCCCCCTGGCGTCGGTCCACCATTCATGATATACAACCGACCATCAACCACCGCTGCACCCGATCCATGACGTGCTGTTGGCATCGGAGTCATCACATGCCAGTGATCTGTATTAGGAATATACATTTCGTTTGTCGCAAAGGTGCCTTCTTCGGATTCACCCCCTAAAACATAGATTCGATCATCGATCACGCCTGCGGCCATTCCACTACGGGCAGTCGGCAAACTAGCACGCGATCGCCATTGATTCGTTTCAGGGTTATATTCTTCAACGGTGTTCCGATTCTGACTATAGTCCAGATTTAATCGTCCCCCGATGGCATAAATTCTGGACCCCACGGTCGTGATGGCCAAGTGATCCCGTGGCGTCGGTAATGGCGCGGCAGAAGACCAGGTATTCGTTTGTGGATCAAAAACTTCTACCACATCAGGATTACTCTCTCCATCATAGCCCCCCACGGCATATAATTTATCCTGATAGACAGCGATGCCTAGTGCACCGCGTGCTGTCGGCATCGGCGCGCGCTCACTCCACAGGCCAGTCGTCGGATTGTATTGATAAACAGTTGGAACCGCGTGCCACACGGATAGAAAAGATTGGGTAAACCCACCGATTACGTACAACATACCATTTAGAACAGCAATACCCGCATGATGGCGGCCCTCCGGAAGCGGCGTAGCCAGGGACCAGGTATTTGAAATAGGATCATATACTTCCACTGCGCGACTAATCGCCAGATTCAGCGCATTCCTTATGCTCAACTCGCTACTGAAACCGCCTGTGACATAAATTTTGCCCTCAACAGCAGCGGCAGCCACCTCTGTTCGTTCAGTCGGCGCAGACGCACCTGTAGTCCATAAGCCACTGGAAGATTCGGCCAGAATTTGACTGGTATTTATGAAAAGCAGGAAAAGAACACATACGATGAAAGAGAATTTTGACGTTAGCACGGAAAAAGCCCCCCCCCCTCTCAGTGAACAGAAGTTCAGTATACTGTTCCAGCCCAGAATATAGCAAGCATTACCAAGTGCAATGATCAGGGGCACGACCCACTCCGTTCATGGAGCTAATTACGATGCACTCTTTGATCCCTCTTACAACAAAAGCTGGGCAGCTAAGGTTAATAAATAACGAGGTAAGTCGTCAGAAATATTATTTCAAACACCCCTCTATATTCATAACGGCTATCAATCAACCTACCCAAAGCAGATACCGGGCAGTATCATATCGTGAATAATTCTGACAGGCATAATAGCAGCGAAAAGATGATCGATGAAAAGCAAATATCCCCTGCGCCAGTGACTTTGAGTGTGGCGACCAGGTACTGGCTAAAATTGGGTTTTATCAGCTTTGGAGGGCCTGCGGGACAGATCTCAATCATCCATCAGGAGCTGGTGGAAAAACGGCGATGGATCTCAGAGCAGCGCTACTTGCATGCGCTCAATTATTGTATGTTGTTACCGGGTCCGGAGGCAACACAGCTTGCAATCTACATCGCCTGGCTGATGCACGGTACATATGGCGCGATCGTGGCCGGCATATTGTTTTTTCTACCGGCATTTATCCTGTTATCCGTACTGGCGGGCATTTATCTTGCATTCGGAGATACGTCGCTAATACAAGGTGTTTTCTACGGCATCAAACCGGCAGTTGTCGCGATTGTGTTGTTTGCAGGTTGGCGCATTGGTTCACGCATACTGAGAAATGCAATGCTATGGAGCATCGCAATGTTCGCTTTTATCGGAATCTTCCTGCTCAACATCGGTTTCCCATGGATCATTTTAACAGCAGCGATCTTTGGCGCAGTGGGCAGCAAATTTGCACCCGCTCAGTTCCAGAATAATAACGGGCATTATATAAGCAACGCGGCCTATGGCCCGGCCATCATCGATGATGATACCCCGACACCCGCGCATGCGAAATTTTCCTGGCGTAAATTGAGCCTGACCATCCTTATTTTCATAGCGATCTGGCTAATAGCTTTGCTTAGCATCAGCAATCAACCGGCGCTCCTGGAGCTAGGCCGTTTTTTTACCCAGGCCGCATTTTTAACCATTGGTGGCGCTTATGCCGTATTGCCATATGTATATCAGGGCGGCGTTGAACATTATCATTGGTTGACTGGCCCACAAATGATGGATGGGCTGGCGCTGGGTGAAGCAACGCCAGGGCCCTTGATCATGATAGTAACCTGGATAGGCTATCTCGGTGGCGTCGCCAAAAATGTATCTGATTATCCTATTATTGCGGGTATCGCAGGCGCGGGTATCGCAACCTTTTTTACCTTTCTGCCATCTTTCCTGTTTATCCTGGCGGGCGGCCCACTAGTAGAAGCGACACGCAATGAACTCAAATTTACTGCACCACTGGTCAGTATCACGGCTGCTGTAGTGGGTGTTATTTTCAATCTCGCAGTATTTTTTGCCTGGCATACCTTCTGGCCACAAGGCACGACAACAGCCCCTTTTGCAGGCACATTTCACTACTTCCCATTCATTGTAACCATCATCGCTTTTCTGGCTTTATGGCGATATAAAACAGATATCATGAAAGTAATCATGACATGTGCACTCACGGGTATGCTATGGGTAATGATACTAAACCTGTTGGAAAAATAGACCACAAAATAAATAAGCGGCGCATACTATAAATTGGTATCGCATGGACTTGTCGAATGGAAAAAAAACGGCTCCGCTGAAAAAAATAGCATTGACTGGAGTAAATTATCTATAAAAAACAAATTCTTACTGTAGAAGAGCAATGACTTTTGATTTTTTGTAAGGAAAAAATACATGAGTTGAGACCTTTGCACGGCGACAATGGACGTGTTCTCGGCGCTTCACATCAGACCGGGTGGACAGGGTTGATTGCCAAACTGCTGCAAGCGAATCGACATGATTAGGGACAAAGAATTGAATATAAAAACCATCTTCGTGATTACATACAGTCTAGAAAGTACAATCTATCAAAATAGCCGATGGCTGCATGCGAATAATCCGTCTATATTACTCTTAAAGATAACTAATTAGAATAATGCGTATTCTCGTCATTGATATCGGTGGAACCCACGTCAAGATTCTCATGAGCAAACAAATCGCTCATCGTGAATTCTCTTCCGGGCCAACATTAACACCCAAGCAAATGGTCGTGCGCGTAAAGAAACTGAGTGATGACTGGCGATATGATGTCATATCTATCGGTTATCCCGGCCAAGTTCTACACAATCAGCCAATAGCTGAACCCCACAATCTGGCAAGCGGCTGGATAACGTTCGACTTTGAGCATGCACTCGAACGACCAGTAAAGATTATCAATGATGCAGCCATGCAAGCATTAGGCAGCTATCACGGCGGCAAGATGCTATTCCTGGGATTGGGTACCGGCCTTGGCTCTGCTTTGATTGTGGACAGCACCATCGTTCCAATGGAACTTGCTCATTTGCCCTACAAGAAAGGCACATTCGAAGATTATGTGGGCGCTCATGCACTGGAGCGCATGGGTAAAAAGAAATGGCGTAGGCAGGTTACCGATGTAATCGAGCAATTGACGGCGGCTCTTCTACCCGACGAGACAGTGCTTGGGGGCGGTAACATCAGGAATCTGAAGGATTTGCCAACTGGCTGCCGGAAAGGTGACAATGCCGATGCATTCACGGGCGGCTTCCGGCTCTGGGAAACCTGACGGAAATACTACACAGCAAAAAAGGTATCGCATCAGAAATAATTGTTTCAATTTTTATTTAATTAAAACAAGGAGATTAAAATGCATATCGGCATGATAGGTCTGGGGCGTATGGGTGCCAATATGGTGCAACGGTTGTCGCAGGGAGGTCACGAGTGTGTGGTTTACGATGTTAATCTCGATGCTGTTAAAAAACTCGCATATCCAGGTGTTACTGGAGCAGTATCGCCAGAAGATTTGGTCGCTCAACTGGAAAGACCACGCACAATCTGGTTGATGATTCCTGCTGCGCGGGTTGATCAGTTTTTGACAAAACTTTTGCCGCTTCTCGAGGACGCTGACACCGTCATCGATGGTGGTAACTCGCATTATCATGATGATATCCGGCGTGGTAAGGAAATGAAACAGCGTGGGATTCATTACCTGGATGTTGGAACAAGTGGTGGTATTACCGGTCTACAGAATGGCTACTGCCTGATGATCGGCGGTGATAAAGCGGTTGCACAGCAGCTCACGCCGATTTTCGAAACGCTTGCACCCGGAATTGACGCAGCCTCACTCACGCCAGGCAGACAACCACGCGTCAGCACTGCTGAGCAAGGCTATCTCTATTGCGGACCGCATGGCGCCGGCCATTTTGTCAAAATGGTGCACAACGGCATTGAATATGGTGTCATGGCCGCTTATGCCGAAGGCATGAATATTCTGCATCATGCAAATGTCGGTAAACGTGACCATGATGTTGATGCTGAAACAACACCGCTACGTAATCCGGAGTATTACCAGTATGACCTGGATCTGGGCGAGATCGCTGAAGTCTGGCGCCGTGGTAGCGTAATTCGTTCATGGTTACTGGATCTCACCGCAATCGCCATGCTGTCTGATCCTGATTTAAAGGATTTCTCCGGCCGTGTGTCTGATTCGGGCGAAGGACGATGGACGCTCGAAGCTGCCATTGATCAAGCCGTACCTGTCCCGGTTTTGAGTGCTGCGCTCTATGAACGTTTCAGCTCGCGCGGTGATGCGGATTTCGCCAATAAAATACTGTCTGCCATGCGCCATGAGTTCGGTGGCCATACGGAAAAACCGATTAAGTAATAGTAGAGACAAAAATATGCCATGAATATACCGCATTCTGACGCATTTGTTTTCTTCGGCGCTACCGGAGATCTGGCTTACAAAAAAATATTCCCCGCATTACAAGCCATGATTCTACACAACGATCTTAATGTGCCGATCATTGGTGTTGCGCGCTCTGACTGGACGCTGGATAAACTACGTGAGCATGCGCGCGATAGTCTGGAACATAATGGCGGCGTTGATGAACATGCCTTCACCAGGCTATCGGCACTATTACAGTATGTCGATGGTGACTACCAAGATGCGGCAACCTTCGACCAGCTAAAACTGGCACTTAACGGCGCTATACGCCCGCTACATTACCTGGCAATTCATCCCGGCATGTTTGGAACGGTTGTCCAGGCACTGGCAAAATCCGGTTGTACAAAAAATGCGCGTGTCATCGTCGAAAAGCCATTTGGTCGTGATCTAGCCACGGCACATGAGCTAAATTGTGCACTACGATCAGCGTTTCCGGAAGAATCGATCTTACGCATCGATCATTATCTGGGAAAAGAAGCGATTATGAATATTCTTTATTTTCGTTTCGCCAATTCCTTTTTGGAACCGATCTGGAACCGCAACTATATAGATAGCGTTCAGATAACCTTATCTGAAGATTTTGGAGTAAATGAGCGCGGTGCGTTTTATGAAACCACTGGGTGTTTACGCGATGTCGTGCAAAATCACCTCTTTCAGATCGTCGCTCTGCTTGCAATGGAGCCGCCTTCATACAGAGGTTATGCAGCCGTGCATACACAGAAAGCCGAAGTGTTTCGAGCCATGTGTGCATTGAAACCAAACGATCTGGTACGTGGCCAGTACATTGGCTACCGAGAAGAACCCGGGGTGGCAGCGGATTCCGATGTGGAAACTTTTTGTGCCCTGCGGCTTTTCATCGATTCGTGGCGCTGGGCGGGTGTGCCCTGGTATTTACGTTCTGGCAAATTCATGCGTGAGTCGGTTGCCGAGGTTCTAATTCAACTAAAGCCGCCACCATCAAAGTTATTCGCCGACTCGCAACCAACGAGTGGACGCGCAAACTATCTGCGTTTCTGGCTTTCTCCCAATTCCGGTATCGCACTTGCCGCGCGCGTTAAACGTGAAGGGAAAGAATTCGTCGGCGACCAGCATGAACTCTATCTGGGTGGCGAACGAATCATAAGGCGGGAAACCGAAACACCCTACGAACGGCTACTAAGCGATGCCATGGCGGGTAATGGCGCACTTTTTGCTAGCGAAGACGCGGTTGAAGCTGCTTGGGCAGTGGTTGACCCAGTTCTTACATCACATTGCCCGGTTCACCTCTACCAGCCCTACAGCTGGGGACCCGGAGCAGCTGACGTGTTGATCGCTCCAAATGGTAATTGGCATAATCCCGGCCCCGGACACGTAGGCGCATAACGATACCGAGCGGTAGCAGTGTTTTCTATCTTGCTTGATGCCTTAAATAATATAGTCATGAAATGAAAAATATGAGATCCCTGTAAAAGCAAAAGGAGCACATATGACATTCACCTCGTATCGGGCCGCTTAAGACCCATTTGCCTGGCCATCAAGGCATTTGGGGAAGCATAGCTAGAGATAACTATCCCTTCATTAATGCCATTTTCTAGACTATGCGCACGAGACGGGCGTACCGCAGCGGGATTTGTCGCCGAATTACGGGAGTTAAAGCGAGGCCTTTGCAAAACCCCTACAGTTGAAAAATTAATCCTTTATAATCAACAGTCAAAAACTTATGGTGAGGGCTTTTGCAAAGGTCTCAAAGCAATACACACCGCCGCTTTATCCACTAGCGCGACAAGGGCATCTGGGAAAAAGACTGGAAGTCTTGATTGACGATCCGGGTTACGAATGGCTGGTGATTGAAGCCAGCCACTGCAAGGCTCACTCCTATTTCGCAGGGGCCAAGGGTGGCAACCAGAACATGAGCCGCACAAAAGGTGACTCAACACTAAGCTACATCTGGCCATAGATGTGCATGGTATGCCGGTCAGTATTTTTATTGCACAGGGTACCACAATGGATTGCACGCAGACTGATCGCTTGATCGAAGGACTTGATGCGAATCATTTACTGGTAAATTGTGGTTATGACAGCAATGCAATTATTGAATAGGCAAGGAGGCAGGATATGGAAATCGCAATTCCCTCAAAGAAGAATCGCACACACAAAGATCTTACGACGAAGAATCCCATAATCTTATTGAAAATGCTTTCCTCCATCTCAAGAGATGGCACCGCATCGTCACAGGATACGCCAAAAATACTGCTTCATTCCCCGCCACTATGCAAACCAGATGTATTGCCCTCTGAATAAATATCTCATGACTATTATATCTAAAGAAAAATTTGCATTTTATATTTATATTCAATAGGAGTCATCATGAAGACCACGCAGCAACTGCACGAACTTGGCCAAAGCATCTGGCTTGACAATATCACCCGTGGGCTGCTAATAAACGGCACACTGGCCCGCTATATCAACGAGCTTTCCGTGACAGGCTTAACCTCCAATCCCAGTATCTTCGATCAGGCGATCCGGAATAGCGATTTTTATGATGCTGCCATTCGCGAGAAAGCGCTTGCCGGAAAATCCGGGGAAGCCCCTTTTTTCGAACTGGCGCTGGAAGACCTGAGGCAGGCTAGCGATCTATTTCGTTCCGTGCATGACACTACCGGCGGTGTCGATGGCTGGGCATCACTGGAGGTATCTCCTCTGCTGGCAAATAACACAGCAGACACCATTCAAGCGGCAATACAACTTTACGCCCAAGCAAACCGCAAAAATCTTTTCATTAAAATACCCGGCAACAAAGCCGGCATACCGGCCATAGAAGAAGTGATCTTTGCAGGCGTGCCGGTAAATGTGACATTGTTGTTCTCTCGCGAGCATTACATTTCTGCAGCCGAAGCCTATATGCGCGGCATAGAACGACGCCTCGCTGTCGGGCTTGATCCCAAAGTAACCAGTGTAGCCTCGCTTTTTATCAGCCGCTGGGATGTCGCTATTCAGGCCAAAGTGTCCGAAACACTGCGCAACCGTCTCGGTATTGCTATTGCCATGCGTACCTATAAAGCTTATCGTGAATTATTGACGTCACCACGCTGGCAAAAATTGATTGACGCCGGCGCAAGATCACAACGCCTGCTGTGGGCCAGCACCGGCACCAAAGACCCTAACGCGCCGGACACACTTTATCTTGAAGCACTCGCCGCATCGAATACCGTTAACACGATACCCGAAAAGACCCTGCTAGCTTTTGCTGAACACGGTACCGTTGGGCGCACTCTACCTCTGGATGGTGGCAATGCCGAGGCTGTGCTTGCTGAATTTGCGCAAGCAGGGGTGAATGAAGCTGCACTCGCTGCACTCGCTGCACGGCTTCAGCAAGAGGGTGAGCAGTCTTTTGCAAAATCCTGGAATAGTCTGATGGCCTGCATCACTTCAAAATGTGCTGTATTGGCGCAAACCCACTTGGGTGCAACTAAATCATGACGGCCGCCACACAAGCACTTGGTTAACTATACAACGAAATATTTTGCCAACTAGTGGTAACGTATTTTAAGCTAACCCCCATTAAGCACTGCTTGCACAAACACAGGAAACCCCCAATGGCTACCAACGAACAACTGCCTGATGTCGTAATGCCGCACTGCCCGCACCGCAATCTGCTAAGAGGACAAAAAGCTTTAGTGACCGGTGCGACTTCTGGTATCGGTAAAAATATAGCCATCTACCTCGCTCAGGAGGGCGCCGATGTGGCTATCAATTACATTGGCTCGGAAGATGCCGCCAATGAGATGGTCGCAGCTATCAAAGCCAGCGGTGGCCATGCTATCGCTGTTCAGGCAGATGTATCGCGTGAGGATCAGGTACAGGCCATGTTCCAGCAGACAATTGAGACTTTTGGTACCATCGATATTCTGGTGAACAACGCTGGCTTGCAGCAGGACGCGCCTTTCGACCAAATGACCTTGGCGCAATGGCAAAAAGTCATCGACGTGAATCTCACCGGCCAATTTCTATGCGCACGCGAGGCGATTCGTGAGTTTAAGCGTCGTGGTGTGGTGCCGGCAGTATCCAATGCCGCCGGAAAAATTATCAGTATCAGCTCGGTACATGAAGTCATCCCTTGGGCCGGCCACGTTAATTATGCCGCTTCCAAGGGCGGCGTCATGCTGATGAACAAGAGCATCGCCCAGGAAGTCGCGCCCTATCGTATACGGGTCAACAGCGTCTGTCCCGGTGCCATCCGTACGCCAATTAATCGTTTAGCTTGGAAAACTGCGGAAGCTTACGATAAGCTGATGGAACTGATCCCTTATAAGCGCATCGGAGAACCCGAAGATATCGCTCGCGTGGTAGCTTGGCTCGCTTCTGACGATGCTGACTACATTACTGGCGTCAGTCTATTTGTAGATGGTGGCATGACGCTCTACCCAGGCTTCGCCGAAGGTGGTTGAGAATGAATCTGCTACAGGCACACTAAGGGGATACTGGCATGAGTACCTTATAGACGGCTGGAGCCCAAGCATGTTCATGATCATGGCCGGAATTTCAATGATCCTTCTGGAATCTCCCGACTATCTTCTGCGTGAATCAATCACTGATAGCGACTTGCGTCGTATCATCATTGGATTAGCGATGGGTTTGACCACCATTGGAATCATCTACTCTCTCTTGGGCCGCCAGCCCAGCCCACATTTCAACCCAGCCGTGACTTTGACATTTTTTCGCCTGGGAAAGATTACGAAATGAGATGCGTTACTCTACGCGCTGGTGTAGTTCACCGGCGGTATGCTGGGCGCATCGCTGATACTGTTTCTGTTCGGAGATCGCTATCTCTAAGGCTCTTGACTGCTCCCCTCCGTAAACGAAGGGGATTCCCAATTCAACGAATCCAACCCGGACGCACCTAAATGCAAACAGGACTTATAGATTCTCCAAGGGCTGACACCGCCAGTCCAGCGGCCAAAACATTACGCGCTGCGTTGATGTCTCGATCATGGATTGATCCGCATTCCGGACAAGTCCATTCACGCACATTCAAAGGCATCTTGTTTACGGTATGCCCACATCCCGAGCAGCGTTTGCTGCTTGGATACCATCGGTCAATACCTACAAGCTCTCGCCCGTACCACAGCGACTTGTATTCTAATTGCCGCACAAATTCACCCCATCCTGCATCGGAAATTGATTTTGCGAGGCAACGATTTTTCTTCATATTGCTAACAGCTAAAGACGCTACAGCTATCACTTGGTTTTCGTTCACTAGCCGTGTTGAGAGTTTATGTAGAAAGTCTTTACGAGCATCAGCAATTCCTGCATGTAGTCACGCTACTTTCAGTCTGGCTTTTTGTCTATTGGCCGACCCTTTGCGCTTTTTAGATAGCTTGCGTTGCAGCTTAGCAAGCCTGGTTTCATTCTTTCGTAGCGTGTTAGGAGACGCAATCTTCTCGCCCGTAGAAAGAATAGCGAAGTGCGTTAATCCTAAGTCAATGCCGACTTTGCCGCTAACCCTTGGCTTTCGCGCAACAGAGTCGTCGCAAAGCATAGAAACATGGTATCGACTCGCTGAGTCTTTAGAGACTGTTGCAATCGTTAGTTTTGTCGCCTTAGGAAGGGTGCGCGACCATCTGATATTCAGTGGATCTTTCATCTTCGCCAGTTTCAGAGACTTACCGTCCCACTTGAAGGCGCTGGACGTGTATTCAGCCGATTGCTTCTCATGCTTGCTTTTGAATGACGGGTATTTGGCTCGTTTGGCAAAGAAATTACCAAATGCCGTTTGCAAGTGGCGGAGAGATTGCTGCACAGGAACACTGGAAACTTTGTTCAGCCATTCAAATTCAGGCTCTTTTTTTAACTCGGTCAACAAAGAGGAGGTAGCATGATACCCGATTCCTTTTTTCTCGGTATACCAAGCATCAGAACGAACGCGCAACATGCGATTATAGACAAACCGAGCACACCCGAATGTTTGAGCCAGAATAGTTTCTTGCTCAAAAGTTGGGTAAAACCTGAATTTGTATGCGCGCTTCATTTCCATTCACACACTTTAACAGAAATAGGTGAAAAACAGGCTTTAGTATCAACGAAGCTGACTCCCTATCCATCCTCGGCCTTAAGACCGGGGTTTTCCGGAAGTTGAGATGATAAAGTATCTGATTCCATCCCCAAGTTTGACGGTCAGTTGAGCTGGAACCCAAATTCAATTAAATTCAGCTGGCTTGGTTGTTCGAGTAACTGATAAGCGGCCAAAAAACCGGCTACTGACCAACTCTGAAAGCGTCGCGCTTCCTTCCCGACGAGCTGACCATAGTGTCCATCAAAGTACTCAGGCCAACATTCGTCCGCTAGTCTTTCTGCAGCGGATTCCAATGCGCGCATGGCTAATGTTGGATGACCCGACTTTTGTGCGGCCGCCGCAAACAGCCAGAGCAAAAAAGGCCAATTCCCTCCGTTATGGTATGACCAGGCAGAATTTTTCGGATCAGCTCCTGTTACGATTTCCCAATCATTCCCTTCCAATGCAGGAAAACAGAGCTTAACTGGCATCTGCCCAATCAGGTCGTTCCAACGTTGCTCAATCAATGCCATAATTTTGTGTGACTGATCCTGCGTTGCTAACGACGAAACTATTGCCAACAGGTTTCCTTGCGCAAAATAACGAAAGTCCATACGTCCAGGGCCCACGTTACCAGCGAAATAACCACCTTTTGCGGGCAACCAGTCTATAAGCGCCGGTTTAATCGTGCTTGGTTGAATATTGAAAGCATTGATGACCTGGCTGCCATACCCCTCAACGTTATAACGGTAAATCGTATTAAGCCGATCGAAGTCAAGCCAATAATAATTTTGCAAATGAACGCTTAAATGGGTTAAACGTTCTGTGATTGAACGATAGTAATAACCGTCTTCAATAAGAAGTTCCCGGGCTGCGGATAAAGCGGCAAAGAGTAAAGACTGAATGTCAAAGGGATAACCATAAACACCCATACGGCGGTCGATCATGTAAGCGCCATCAGTAACCAATAAAGTCGGACGCATATCAAAATGCGGCTCTAGAAAAAGTTCTAACGTCAACTTTATGGCTTGTTGAAATTCGGGTTGTTTTATTAATGTGGTATCTCCAGTGGCACGCACATAAGCGCGCAGCACAATCAGCCACCAAAGCCCTGAGTCTACTGGTGACACGCGGGCAATTGATTTTTCACCAAAATCCGCCTCAAGTTGAGCAATGCCATCTGTCTTAACCACCCTAAAACTGGCTGGCATCAAACCCTTGCCGACCATAAAGCAGTTCATATATTTTACTTTCCCTTGCAACTCGACCATGATAGTGAGGAAGTTTCGTACTATCTCGGTATCGCCCCGCATCAAGAAGGCTAATGCAGAAACCGCGAAATCCCTTACGAAGCAATGGTCGTAATTGAGAATATCGATACCCGGATCACGCGCTGCCACGGTTCCCACGGGTTGGCCTTTGTATTCGATCACTGATTTATATAGTTCACACCATGCGGTATCGATCAATTTTGTATCGATCATGTTTATTCCTTTTTATCAGCCATCATAACGCTCGTTCGTAGCACGAGACCTTTGCAAAACCCCAATAGTTAAAAATTAATATTTATAATCAATAAGTTAAAACATATGGCGAGGGCTTTTGAAAAAGCCTCAATACATGTAAAAGCGATCGCCTCATGCAGCAATGGGCGCTCTGTTGCAAAAAATAACATGTTTCAGAGTAAGTCTCTAATATGTCTAATTATGCGATGTAAATATCGGATTGTCTTTCAATAAGACGAATTTATCCTATGAAGCCTTGTCCGTATTCCCATTCATCCATCTATAGTACCTCTTTGTGTGTTGCCGTACATACCTCGGAGGATTCCTGTCGTAGCATGTGATCGTGACAGTATGGCAGACATAACGATCAGACGAAGTTATAGATGCTTTACTTGAGTTACCCAGTAAGTAATCTTATTGGGCCAACAAAACAATTATCTGTAAACCAGAAAGGGAGGCTCAAATGGGTAAATATTTTCTAGCATGGCTGCTGGGAGTACCAGGGATCGTATTGGTCATCATTTATTTTCTGAATATGTAAGCGCTTAAAAGTAATGATATTGCGTTAGCCACATTGTTCACTGGACTGTGCGCGACGCAAACCCCAATCTACGACAGCGAATACTAACTACTATTACAGATATAAGACCACTGCATAACCGGCTATCTCGGGCTGAGCAAGATTTTTAAGTGTTTGATTTATCAATGCTGTAAGTAATCAGAAAAGCTCAAAAACACAGTTATGCAGCAGTCTTAGAATGGCTAAATCCAATGATAAGTGACCTTGAAGCTAGGCTTCTTTCATCAAAATTATTCATAGAATAGCTATAATAATCCATGTAACTCTTTGTTCATTAAATCTTTCAATTTTCTCCCCGCATCTAATCTTTAGTTTAGTTTTCCTGGAAAATTATCTGGATAAATCTCTTCGAGTTATTCCTCGCTATTTACGGTGTAGAATTTATGGATGGGCGGATTTATTTATGATAACTACAATAATATTTTGATTTTTGGATCACTGAATATTTTCTAAAAATCTCATAGGACAAAATTAATTTGAAAAATAAGGAGATATAAACATGGGTATCGAAGTTGGTGGCTTTTTTGGTCTTCTTTTGTTAATTTTGAATGTGTGGGCAATTATAAAGATTGTTCAGGGCTCAACAAGCACGGAAAGCAAAGTATTATGGGTAGTGTTAATTCTAGTTCTGCCATTAATTGGCCTAATCTTATGGTTTTTGTTAGGCCCTAAGAATGGATAGACATTACCATTTCGCGGTAAAATCGATGCCTTACATTAGCACTTCTGACTCATCTGATGTGTGTTGTCAAATATGGAGTCCATCGGGTTAAGCAGCTATAAGCTTTTCATAATATTGCTGAGTAAATGCTGCCGGTGACAGATAGCGCAGTCTTTTTTGCTTACGCTGTCGGTTATAAAATATTTCGATGTATTCGGTAATCTCCTGAATTGCCTGTTGTCGTGTTTTGAATTTCCGATGATGCACCAGTTCATTTTTAAGTATTCCCCAAAAACTTTCTATTGGTGCATTGTCCCAACAATCACCCTTGCGGCTCATGGAGGCGGTCATGCCGAACTGCTTCAATAGATTTTGATAATCATGTGCACAGTACTGGCTGCCACGATCTGAATGAAGAATCAATCCTATGGGCGGACGTTTTTTGGCAGTTGCACGAAACAAAGCCTGTATAACAAGGTTCTTAGTCATTCTTTCACTCATAGAATAACCCACCAACTCTCCATTAAATAGTTCCTTTATTCCAGCCAAATATAGCCATCCCTCATCGGTAGAAATATAGGTGATGTCACTTACCCATGCTTTATTTGGTGCACTAACAGTAAATTCACGTTTTAATACATTAGGCGCTATTGGCAAGCGATGTTTAGAATCGGTTGTCACCTTAAATTTTCGATTCTGTTTACAGCGTAAACCCAGCTTCTTACGTAGCGTTCGCACACGGTACGGGGTGGCCTGCACGCCATGATCTGCTAGATCACTATGCAGACGTGTTGCACTGTAGGTTTCACGTGTTCGTTGATGGGCAGCTTTTATCTCTATTTCCAGCCTTGCATTCTCCCGTTCACGCTCACTCGGCGCACGAACTCTCCAAGCATAAAAGCCACTTTCAGAAACACCAAATATACGACACATGGATACAATCGGGTACGATTGTCGCATCGACTCAATTAGACCATAAAGACTACTGCACAACTCCCCCGTCAGCGCGATAACCGACTAAAATAGTGACAAGTAAAAGACATTTGGAACAAGAGATGCAGATAAGTTTTGGAACACTGGAATTGGCACAGCGATTGAGACGAGACAGTGTGCTAATGAAGATTGATGTCCTGATTGACTGGGAGGAGTTACGTTCGAAGCTTACAGGTTTATACAAGCGCGAGTTATCGCATGGTGGAGGACAGGAACCATTTGATAGGTTGATGATGTTCAAGGCGATCCTGCTGGGACAGTGGCATAGTTTGTCGGATGCTGCGTTGGAGCAAGCACTGTATGTTCGGATTGATTTTCTACAATTTTGTGGTTTGTCCTTGTCGGATGCGATACCGGACGAAACCACCTTGTGTCGGTTTCGCAACCGATTGGTGTCCGGCGATCGGTTAGATGATCTGCTAGCCTCGATCAATGAACAGCTTCAATCACACGGATTGATGATCAAGGGCGCAACGGGAGCGGTAATTGATGCCACGCTGATTGAGTCAGCGGCACGCCCCAAAAAGGCTATCCTGCTTGAAGTGGATACCGAAGGTAAGGCTGTTCAATTTGAGGATGGCAGCCAACCAGGAATCACCTGTATTGAAGAACAAAGCGCGGATCCAGATGCGGCCTGGCTAAAAAAAGGCAAGAAGTCGCAATTTGGCTATCGCAGTTACCTGGTAGTGGACTCGCAAGACGGCTATGTGCGTGGAGTTCACACTGCCCCTGCCAACCAGAGCGAAATGATACATTTCGAAGCAGCTATCGAGGGTGCGCACCTTGAGGCAAATCGGGTATATGCCGACAAAGGATCAGCCAGCAACGCCAATCGGCAGTTTCTAAGAAATCACAAAATCAAGAGCGCAATCATGCATCGTGCGTACAAGAACAAGCCACTCTCGGCACGCCAGAAGCTGGCGAATAAATTGATCAGCAAAAAACGCTATATTGTTGAACAGTGTTTCGGCACGGCCAAACGCCTATTCGGGATGGGACGCGCCAGCTACTTCGGCACGGCAAAAGTCAACGCCCAAGTTATGCTGAAAAGTATCTGCATGAATCTAAAAAAAGCGGCCAACAAAATTTTCGTGGACAAGCCACCAAGGGGAGTAGTCCGTCCAAATGCTACATAAAGGGGGAAATTCCCTTTAAAAAGAGAAAAAAACTCATTTTTTTCCAAGATAACACGCATAAAAAATGTCATTTGGGCATTTTTTCCATTGTCACAGTAAATTTACGCAGTTGTGCAGAGGTCTTCCATATTTCACTGTGACTCCTTCGCGAAATAGGCCGCACACTTTTTTACAAAGTCTCGCTCCATTCTGACTTCTGCTAATTCACGTTTTACTCTGGATAGTTCCAATTCAAGATCAGATAGTGGCTTCTGGTTTTTGCCTAATCCAGCAAGCTCACCTTGCTTATCTGTATAGATCCAGTTTTTTAAAGTCCCCTTGGGTAAAGATAATCGCTTTGCTGCTTCAACAAGCACCAATCCACTTTCTTTAAAAAACTTTACTGATTCTTGGCGAAATTCCGGACTGTACCTCGCTCTCGGTGATTTTTCCATTTTTATCCTCCGTTTCATACCTCAATTTTACAAAACGTTGGACTCCATGAAAATCAGCATACATCATCTTCCTTTGTGCGTCATCGCACATACCGCAAAGGATTCCTACGGTAGCATGTCTCATATGACAAGTGGTATGCGTGATAAAAACAGTCAAAAGGATCAATGTTTCTGAGGATACATCTTTAGATTAATGCCTGATTAATGCCTGATTAATGCGCTAATCTAGAGTCATAAATAAGGAGAAACCAGATGATAAATTTAGCGATTACTTTCTTAGTTATAGCGATTATTGCGGCTTTATTAGGTGTTACCGGTGTCGCTGGCATGGCTATGGAAATGGCTTGGATTTTATTTGTAATCGGCATCGTTTTAGCTATTCTATTCTGGGTAGCAGGTCGACGTCCGCCGCTTGGATGATATTTGTGATTAGTCGTCAAAATAAACCGGCAATATCCCCAATATCCCTATAAGGAGTTAATAATATTAATTATTTTAAATGTTCCTAACAAATGTAAATGTTGTTTTAAATATTTTTAATGTCAATAAAAGGAGTGCTCATTATGAACTGGGATCAAATTAAAGGTGATTGGACACAGGTTAAAGGTAAAGCACAACAGCAATGGGGGAAATTAACTAATGATGACCTGGATGTTATCGAAGGCAAGCGTGAGGAATTGGTTGGAAAAATTCAGGAAAGATATGGCATTGCCAGAGAAGAAGCTGAAAAACAAGCTGATGATTTCAGCAGCAAATTCTAAATACTAAACGAGGTATACCTTATTGAGCTGTCGGAAAATAGAGATAACGGTCATTTTAGAAAAATAAATTATCGATTAATCAATGCGTTGAAAATTGAAGTTCCCTTAGAAATCTATTTTCCGACAGACCCCTTATATTAAAAGGAGATATCAACATGAATAAGTTAATAAAAACGATCTTGGCGGCTTTAAGCGTTTCTCTATTGATTATCGTTGCACCAAATAGCTATTCGCAAAATATTATGCCCGGAATGACTGATGCAGAAACACAAGCTGATCGATTAGAAGAAAAAGCGGGTCAGATTAGGGAGAGAGGTGAAGATGCAAATGAGGCATACGAAGAAATGCGTGAAAATAAAGCCGGCAGAATGGAGGATCACGCGGATGAGTTTAGAGAATCAGCTGAAGATAAAGCCGATAAAATAGAAGATCGCGCAGATAAAATCAGGGGTGGTTATTAGGTGTATTAGTGGTCACCTTAATTGCAATTATTTTCAGAAAAAAAACAAATAGCCCGTTGATTTAAAAAGCTATCATGTACCAACGTTCATTACCTGGTTAATACAGCGGGCTTTGTTGCAAAAAATAGCGTGTATCAAAGTAAACCTATGATAGGTTTGATTATGCGGTGTAAATATCGAGTCGCCTTTCAATAAGACGAATCTCTCCTCTGAGACCTTGTGCCCCTATTTCCATGCATCCATCTGTCCTTTCTTCAACCTATGCATGAGCTCAAATCCCTTGATCGTTCCATAGGCGGTCCTCATCGATTTAGAGCTGCGCACAGGATGAGAGCTTTATAATCAATGGTCTAAATTCTGGCGAGGGTTCTTGCAACAGAATCCGAAAAAGTATCCAAGATTGATATTATGCTTACGTCTTAAACAATATTTCGACAGCATTATTAATAAGTTTTTCTAATTCTTTTTGTGGAAAACCGGCCTTTGCCATCGTTATCATACCTGTTATCAATGCTGCAACATGATTTGCAATCGCATGGCAGTCAATCTCAGGCACTATTTTTCCTTTTTCTTTGTCACTCTCAAGTCTTTTAATAATAGCGTTATGTAATAAACCTAATGCAGAGCTCAAGATATGTCTTGAGCTTTCGTCATGCTGTTCATTCTCTAATATAGAAAATACAACTAAACATCCACCGGGATGCGAGGGATTAAAATGTAAATTTATCACCTCCATCAATACAGCCTTTAGCGCATTTTCTGGTGAATCTGCATTATCTAACGCCACTATGAATTTAATTAGGATATGTTGTAAATAGTAGTTAAGTGCCTTCTCAAACAAGGCACGCTTGTTTCCAAATGCGTTATAGATACTTGTTATTTTAAGCCCCATAACTTGCTCAAGTTCTTTCATGGATGTGGCGGAATAGCCTTTCTTCCAGAAAAGCAGCATTGCCGTTTCCAGTGCTTTAGTTTCATCAAAATTTTTTGTTCTGGTCATCCTGAGCTAATCCTTAAGATGCATTCATGTTTTATCATTTTATATCGATCACTACAAAAAGTCTTGACATAAGAGATCATCAATTATATTGTATCGATCACTACAATAATTGTAGTGCAAATATTACTCTTAAGAGAAAATTAAAATTGGAGCATTCACATGAAAGTAATCTCACCCCGTATACACGGTTATCTTGATTTTTTAACAGTCGCTATTTTTCTATTCGCTCCTACAGTATTAGGATTAAGTCAGCTTCCTGCCACATTGGCATATGTCATCGCTGGCGTTCATCTGGTCATCACGATCACTTCTGATTTTGCATTTGGTATATTTAAGCTGATTCCATTTACCATTCACGGTTGGATTGAACGCCTGGTTGGCCCTTCGCTGATTGCACTACCTTTTATCTTTGGTTTTACAGATGACCAAACCGCAAGAAACTTTTATATCGCGGTTGGCCTAATTGTTATCGTACTCGGTTTTATCACTGATTATAAAGCTGTAGAAAGAGAGAAAATGAACGTCGAAGGAGTAGTCAAACATTAATCAACATTAGGTTATCATTTTATCAATCTAACGGAGGTAAGGAAAAGTTTAAATGCCTGGTTCAACTGGTACAATCAATCAGAAATGTTTTCATCAAAGTCTTGATGATCTAGCGCCAAATCAAGTTTACAATCAGAAACATGCAATTCCTCAAGCTGCCTGAGCTTGATTAACCAGCCATATTAGCGCTTAATTATCTTCAGATTTTCTAGTTAAAGGGGCCACTTCAGGGCCCCTTCCAAGATAGCAAATGAGCCCGGCCGCTACTATCGTGAAAATCTTCTGGGGGCTAATCAACAAAAGGTGAAGGAGCCGAATCGGAATGAGTGCTGTCCTGAATCTGCTAAATGAATCGTGGACTGTCCTGGTCCTGGTCTTTGTCACAACCGCCGAACTGCTTGGAATTGCGTCTGCCTGGCATGCGATGAACAAGGTTCGAACGTCCCAGGCGGCTGTCGCATGGGCGGTTGGCCTCGTCGCGATGCCGATTCTGGTGCTGCCGCTGTACTGGGTGTTTGGACAGAAACGGTTCGCAGGCTATCGAGATGCCATTCGACAGGTGGGCGAGCAGTGCAAGGCCTCCGTCGAAGCGGTCCGTCGTGAATTGATGACGGGGAAAAACGCCGGCAGTGCAACAGGCGAATCGCCGCTGGATGTGCTGGCAGACGTTCTTGATACACCGCTGAGCTATAACAATGCCTTTCGGCTGCTGATCGATGGTGAGTCGTTTTTTGATACATTGTTTGAACAGATCCGCAGCGCAAAAAACTACATTTACATCGAATTTTATATTATCCGCGACGACGACATTGGCCGTAAGTTTGCAGAGGCCTTGTGCGAACGCGCTCAGGCCGGAGTCGTCGTACGTCTGCTGTACGACGAAGTCGGCTGCATGAAACTGACAAGGGCATGGTTGCGACGAGTCCGCGATGCAGGTGTAGATGTGTTGGCTTTCAATACACGCCAGGGTTGGGCCAATCGTTTTCAGTTAAACTTTCGCAACCACCGCAAACTTGTCGTGATCGATGGGCAGCGAACAATCGTGGGCGGCCTGAATATCGGTGACGAGTATCTTGGTCGTATCTCCTGGGTTTCTCGCTGGCGGGACACGGCAATTCATGTTGACGGCGCTGTTGTCCGAAAAATTCAGGCCGTATTCGCCAGTGACTACTATTGGGCCACTCGACGGAATCTGCCGGAAGCTGTTTGGAGCACGACTGTCGAAGCACCAGTTGTTTCGGACGATCAACATGGAATGGCGGCGGTATGCGCGACCGGCCCGGCAGACGGCCGTATGCGTGCCACGATGATGTTCGCCACCATTGCCGGCTGTGCTCGAAAGCGGCTGTGGATCAGTTCTCCCTACCTGGTTCCGGACGATTCCTGCATGACGGCACTGTCGATGGCTCAGGCAAGAGGCATCGACGTGAGAATTCTGATCCCCGAAAAGGCGGATTCCTGGCTGGTGTTCCTCGCCGGTTTCTATTACGAACAGCAACTCGAATCACTGGGCATTCCGGTATACCGCTATTGTTCCGAAGGATTCATGCACCAGAAATGCGTTCTGGCGGACGACAATCTGGTACTGATCGGATCAACTAATCTGGACAATCGCTCTCTGCACCTGAATTTCGAACTGATGCTGGCAGTGGCAGATCCCGCTCTTGTTCAGGAAGCAGCGCAAATGCTGGAACAAGATTTCGCGGTTTCCGATAATATGAATGCGAGCCATGGTCAGCTGCGGCCGTGGTACATCCGTACCGGAACCATTGTCGCCAGATTATTTAGTCCGGTGTTGTAATTTCGGTTGAACCGATAAATCGGAAGAAATATATGCATCAATCAAATCGCTTTAATTTACCCAAACATGTTTATTTATCAAATAGCGCGTAAAACTTCGTCCTTCAGGGCGGAGATATAAGCGCACAGGCGAAGCCTGTTTAATGCGGTCTTTGCTGTTGTTCAATATATTGCTTAATAATCGAGAGTGCTGCTCCACCACAACTACCCGCAAAATAGCTTGGACTCCAAAGCATATTACCCCAAAGCTTATTTTTAATTTCGGGATAATTCTTTTTGCGAATAAGTCGGCTTGAAACGCCTTTCAAACTATTTACCAAGTTAGAAATAGCAATTTTTGGTGGATAGTTAACTAAAAGGTGAATATGATCATGCTCACCATTAAATTCCACCAATTCTGCTTCAAAATCCAAACACACGTTTTTAAATATTTCTTCCAAATCAATTAATACCCTTCCGGAGAAAACATCTCTACGGTATTTTGTTACAAAGACCAAATGAACGTGAAGATTAAAAATACAATGTCTTCCTGTTCTTACATCGTTATTAACTTGCATAGACCAATTAATTTTTGTATAATTATAACCATGAAGCAGATTATACGCAAAGCCTTTAAATTTCGACTCAATCCAAATTCTGACCAAGCACAGAAGATGGTTGAGTTTGCGGGTGCTAATCGGTTTGTTTGGAATAAAGCCTTAGCAATGAATCTGTTCAGATTAGAGCAGAAACAGCCATTGCTTTGGTACAACGAGTTGTCATTTTGGCTAAAGCTATGGAAATCCTCAGAAGATTATGGATTTCTAAAAACCGTTCATTCTCAACCGTTGCAACAAGCCTTAAAAAACTTAGAAAAAGCGTTCAAAGACGGTTTTGATAAAAAACAGCCTTTAAAACGGATTCCAAAATTCAAGAAAAAAGGTTTGAGTGACAGCTTTCGTTATCCACAAGGATTTAAGCTGGAGCAAGAGTCTAGCAAAGTGTTCTTGCCTAAAATCGGTTGGGTGAAATATCGTAATTCACGCCAAGTCATTGGTGACGTTAAAAATATGACGATTTCCCGTAAAGGCAGTTATTGGTACGTGTCGATTCAGACTGAGTACGAGACCGAGCTAAAGCGTCATAGCTCAACCAGTATGATTGGTGTTGATATGGGCATTACCCGCTTTGCAACCTTGTCAGACGGCTCATACGTAGAACCTTTAAACAGTTTCAGAAAGTTATCAAAGAAACTGGCTTTTGAACAGCGTAAGCTGTCTAAAAAAGTCCGTTTCTCTGCTAACTGGAAAAAGCAGAAACAAATCATTACCCGACTGCATGAGCGTATTGCCAATGCTCGTTTAGACTTCTTACACAAAACCTCAACCGAAATCAGCAAAAATCACGCAATGGTCGTAGTTGAGAATTTAAAGATAGGAAACATGTCTAAGAGTGCCAAGGGCAGTGTTGAAAAGCATGGTAAAAACGTCAAAGCGAAATCGGGTCTAAACAAATCCATTCTTGACCAAGGATGGGGAATGTTCGTTTCGTTCTTGGAGTATAAACAGGCTTGTTCAGGCGGGGATGTATTGAAGGTAAACCCTCAATACACCTCTCAAACCTGCCCTAGATGTCAACATGTTAGTCATGACAATCGCAAAAGCCAAAGTGCTTTTGAATGTACAGAATGTGGATTTAAAGCCAATGCCGACTTGGTAGGTGCCTTGAATGTACTTGAGCGAGGACATCGCTTGTTAGCCTGTGGAGTTGAAACGTTAGTTTCGTCTAAGAAGCAGGAACCAGTAGACAGTAGCAATACAAACCTACTCTTAACGGCTTAATAAGTCGCTAGGAATCCCCTTCGTTTAGGAAGGGGAGGATGTCAAAACCATTTATTTTAATGGCTTCCATTAAAATTCCCGCTTAATGGGAAATCTGGGTGAATTACAGACAATTTCTAAGCTGCCTGTGCGGCAGCGAATAAGATTTTTATGGGAAAGATTTGCTTTTTCTATTTCTAAGCTGCCTGTGCGGCAGCGAACTTGCCGCCGTCATTAATGCGATATTTAGCGACTTTCTAAGCTGCCTGTGCGGCAGCGAACTAAGAACATGGTAGTGCTTCTTAAGTTCCGTATTTCTAAGCTGCCTGTGCGGCAGCGAACGCCGTCACTAACCAGCCAGCCCGATGAATCATTTTCTAAGCTGCCTGTGCGGCAGCGAACATCGAAAAACGTATTGATGACGAAATAGAGATTTTCTAAGCTGCCTGTGCGGCAGCGAACTGTATAAAAGCATTAGAAGGTGCAGAGACTAATTTCTAAGCTGCCTGTGCGGCAGCGAACGTTGTTCTCTACTACCTCTCATATATTTATCTTTTCTAAGCTGCCTGTGCGGCAGCGAACTGATAAAAACGAGAATGAAGCAGATGATCGATTTTCTAAGCTGCCTGTGCGGCAGCGAACAACGCTGGAGCCGTATGACGCGAATGAGTACTTTTCTAAGCTGCCTGTGCGGCAGCGAACTACCCTTCTATCAACCTGTCATCTCCCACAAATTTCTAAGCTGCCTGTGCGGCAGCGAACGGGAACAGAGCAGCTTATCTCAGTTATTGATCTTTCTAAGCTGCCTGTGCGGCAGCGAACCCGGATAAGAGTAAAAAATCAGGTAATTTCAATTTCTAAGCTGCCTGTGCGGCAGCGAACGAGCCGATGCTTTATCAAGATAAGCGGGTCACTTTCTAAGCTGCCTGTGCGGCAGCGAACGGAAAACTACAAGAAACCTACCATATTCTAAATTTCTAAGCTGCCTGTGCGGCAGCGAACAAATGCTAATATTGCTAATATAAATTCTTTCATTTCTAAGCTGCCTGTGCGGCAGCGAACTCTCCTCTATTTCCGTGTCTAGCCATCCTTCCTTTCTAAGCTGCCTGTGCGGCAGCGAACTAGCTTCTTTTATCATTTTGGTATGCATGTCATTTCTAAGCTGCCTGTGCGGCAGCGAACTGAAGCCACGCTCGGCACATTAAGTGCTCAATTTTCTAAGCTGCCTGTGCGGCAGCGAACAATAGTTATTTGTAGTCATTATCGACAAAATAATTTCTAAGCTGCCTGTGCGGCAGCGAACACGAAAATAGATATCTGATTGACGTTAATAATTTTCTAAGCTGCCTGTGCGGCAGCGAACCAACACTAGAATCTATATACATTTCACGTTTTTTTCTAAGCTGCCTGTGCGGCAGCGAACCGGGTGGTACTGGGATATCTTTACCTGGTGTTTTTCTAAGCTGCCTGTGCGGCAGCGAACCCTGCAATAGCCGCGACTGACGCGCCCATGCTTTTCTAAGCTGCCTGTGCGGCAGCGAACATGTGAGATATAATGTTCCGTCAGCGCCATTCTTTCTAAGCTGCCTGTGCGGCAGCGAACCCAGCCGAAGAGCGAGCCAATAATGAATCCCTTTTCTAAGCTGCCTGTGCGGCAGCGAACCCCGAATTATTCACAAATGCACGCACCTGATCTTTCTAAGCTGCCTGTGCGGCAGCGAACCATTTAATGTACAAACCTATGCAGATAAATCTTTTCTAAGCTGCCTGTGCGGCAGCGAACTTCGCGGTCTTCTTATTGAGGTTCGCTCAAATCTTTCTAAGCTGCCTGTGCGGCAGCGAACCAAAGGTATGATAAATACCGAGCTGGGCAACTTTTCTAAGCTGCCTGTGCGGCAGCGAACGTTAAATATCGCATTAATTACAGTGGCAATGATTTCTAAGCTGCCTGTGCGGCAGCGAATACCGTCATGATAAGAGTAAATTTCATACAATGTTTCTAAGCTGCCTGTGCGGCAGCGAACAGGTGGGGGAGGGGTTAGCTAAACTTAAATCATTTCTAAGCTGCCTGTGCGGCAGCGAACTAGTTCTGTTCTGCCGTCGTAGTTTCCCTCCTTTTCTAAGCTGCCTGTGCGGCAGCGAACTTAAAAATCCGTCACGAGCCCAAATATCATAATTTCTAAGCTGCCTGTGCGGCAGCGAACGCCACCAAAAAAACTATCTGCTAGAGCGCTAATTTCTAAGCTGCCTGTGCGGCAGCGAACTATAATGACATACATCAACACAACAAAACGAATTTCTAAGCTGCCTGTGCGGCAGCGAACTGGCAATAAAAAAACTTAAAGCCAGTCGCATCGCAGTTTACAGGAAATTTTAGTTAACTTAACCATTCCCAAAACCGATATATGCAACTGGCTAATTTGTATGCTATTTCTTAAAGAGCTAAAAAAATGGGTTAAAACTCAGGAACAGTAGCGAAAGCGCTTAGGCCATAACTGCTAAAAGTGTTATTTGAAGACTCTACTGCTATTTTTTTCTTGATCCACAAACAAAATGTTTTATCGCTGCTTAAGCTTTTCAAGCGAATAAATGGGGTAGGTATTAACTTATACTCCATATCGCTATAACGCTGAATAGCTGTGACATAGTCAATATGATGTCGGATAGCATAGCGCCTGGCTAAGCGTTCCTTGTTAGTTTTAGGTTGTTCACGTTGATATATCGCGTAACCTTTCAGCTCATACGGTACGGAGCGGATACTGGTACAGTGCACGTAGTCACTTAATCGAGTCAACCATTTCGCAACATCAAACCGGGTTAGCATAGATTCGTCTTGCGCAAACAATCGCAACTTGCCACCAAGCACACTATATTTTTCACCTATAATGTATTCTGGAAATGAAACGCCAATCGGTACCCGCTTCTGCTCATCTTGCAATTCAACCAAGCCTAAATGGATTTGTTGAAATACTTTTGACCACAAGGTCAACAGGTTAATGTCTGGATTGGGCAATAAGGTTATTTCAAGATAATGTTTCATGATTTTTCCCTATATCCTAAGACTATCAATATACGCCAGCCCTTTTTTACCCAGATAAAAACTTGAAACACCGGCTGCTTCTATCATATCTTTAAGTTGTTGTGCTTTTTCTTGGGGAATATCTAACTGTATTTCAAGTGTGCCATTGGCTTTAGTTAGCAGTGAGGTCACTTCACCTTCGCCTTTGCGTTTTTCTTTCAAAAGATAGGGATTCCCCCAAATCTTTTTTTTACTGCCCGTGGTATAGCGATCCATAAAATCTTTTAGAGTAAATCCTCGTTTTGAAATACCGCTTAATCCACCCTTTTTCGTTACAATTGTTGACAAATCATAACCAGATTTCTCCAAACGCCCTATTTGCAAATAAAGTGCTGAGCAATACAATATAATCGGCTTGATTTGTCCTTTGGCGGTTAATTCGTAATTAATATCGGGATAGTTTAATTTTAGAACATCTAATGTGGCTTCTACTTCACCTGTCACATCAATGTCTTTGAAGCCGCCAAGTAGTTCAAATTGGTTAATAACGGTTAAAGGATCAAAACCAGCATTGTTATTGATCGTATAACCTGGGTCATTAATAAGTTTCAAAACATCGCATAGTTCCAAGTGAAGCACGCCCCAAAGCTGGCCTGAAAAAACAGAGCTAAAAGCAGGGTCAGTTGCTTTAATCATACCCGTAAAAGCGTTTTGATCAGTGCTGCCGGTTATATTGCGAATATAAACCATCTCTGTATTGATTGGCTTAGAACGATCATGGCTATTTTCAAAGCTTATTTGATCCTCTATGCCCATAAAAAAATAACT
This sequence comes from Nitrosomonas cryotolerans ATCC 49181, assembly GCF_900143275.1. Taxonomy (NCBI): domain Bacteria; kingdom Pseudomonadati; phylum Pseudomonadota; class Betaproteobacteria; order Nitrosomonadales; family Nitrosomonadaceae; genus Nitrosomonas; species Nitrosomonas cryotolerans. The sequence goes on along the minus strand of NZ_FSRO01000001.1, from coordinate 1,214,278 downwards.
TTGATCCTGCTTTGCTTGATACAGTTTACGTTGGTCGCCAATCAGTCGGTTCAAAATGCCCATGATGGTATTTTTGCTTATTTTTCGTTCAATAAAATTGGAATATTGACCTTCGCTATCTCGTTTGGATAAATTGGTCATCGATCCAACAAATCCTCGTCCACTTTTAGGCAAGGGTTCATTATTAGAACCATCCAAAAAAGAATTCTGCCAAGCAGCTTCGTATTTAATCGTAATTCGCATACCCACCTCTACTTGGCGTAGAAATAAACGGCATAGCTGGTTTCCGGCGTTTCTGATATTTCGCTTTCCGAGCGTTTAATGCGCATCATTTTATGGCTGTCGTTGTAGTCCACAAGGATACTATCCACATACATATAACCTTTGGCCTGGCGAATGCTTAACTCGCTAATCATACGAATGGTTTCCTGAATCAGGATATCAATGGCTTCGTTATCCAATAAAATACCGACTTCGCCCTCTTCAAATATGGTGCCGCCACGAACGTAGTTTTGATGGAATGTGGCTTTTGGATTGCGGGAGGGATCAAGGCTTTTGATAAAGTTTTGTACAACTTCAGCAATTTTCTCACCTTCACCGTCTTTAATAATCATGGAGGCGCGGTCAAATTTCTTATCAAGCGAAATAAATTCCAACTGCTCTATGCTGATAGAACCATAAGCAAGGTATTCGGTCTCCCCAAATGTCGTTTTTGAGAAAAAGGAATTGCTGGCAACATCATCACCTTTATCATCTTTGCCTTTTTCCTTGGAACCTGAACGGCCCATTTGTTCAAAATTGCCGTTGCCCAATTGGTCAACAAAATCCTCAAGTAATAAGGGACTCGTACGTTTGCATTGACTTGAAGGAACAACATAACCACGTATCAAACCTGTTATTGAAGCCAGTACAGCTTGTAGATTTTTATCTTTAGCATAGTGCAAATCAAAAGCCTGATTTCTAAATAAGTGATGGCGAATGCAATTCTGGCTAATATACATCGGCGTTTCTTTAAAATTTATATCCTCTGCCTGCTTTTTGTATTTATAGCCTGTTTCTTCTTTTACCTTGCCGGTTAAATTACTGTAGCCCCTTAATTTTGGCAGTGTATGATTGTCAACCGTTTTGCCACCATCACCTACTAACGTCGTCGGTCCATTCCAATTAACTACTCCGTGGCCCAATGCGACTATTTTAAAATCCACACTTTTAATACCGGTTATCTTTTGCATCAGTCATTCCTCATTTGAAGTTAATTGCTTAATTGAAATTGCGCCGATTGGCTGTCTGTCGCAAACGGCGTAATAAATAGCGTAGCTATGTCGTGCAGCTTCTCCACCAACCGGAACTAGATCGCCAGGCGTATAGCTCAGATAAACAGGAAGCTCTGGATCTCTTGCCTCATTGAGTAGAATAAAGTCTTTAAAAGCTTTGGTACCTCCCATAATGTTGTGGTGCTTAGCTTTCATGTGCGCCAGCAAATTTTTATCGCTATCACCATAACCTTCTATCTCATCTTTAGAAGCAGTTAAATTGTCAAAACTATCCCGCTCATTGATCGGCATCTGATAGGCATATTGATCCAAAAATTTAAATTGACCTGGATCATTAACATCACATATCGCCATCTGCACGAAGCGGTTCTCGCCGCGTAGTGAATTTTTACTGATTTTGGCTCGGCCTTTCACCAGTGCTTTTTTAGGTGAAATGGTAATCGGGTCAATCACTTTCTGATCGATCAACTTCACACTGGCTTTGAGCGAAGCAATCAAATCCAACTCAATGAATTTCTTACCCGTGTCAGAGTGATGAAATTGTTCGTACAACTTGTAGAGCCGCGGCAAAGTAACTGCTTTGTCATCCAACTCTGCTTTTAGCAATTGATACCATGCTTTGGTAGCTCCGAATGTAAACATCCGGGACAGGAAACGAGCCGCAAAGCCCGTACCTTTACCTTGATGAATCGGTTCGGGCACAGCTATACAGTACACGCTGCCTTCTTTATTTACGCCAAAACGATCTAGTCGACCTAAACGTTGCAAACAATCTTCTGCATTGGTAATTTCCGCCACCATGTAATCGCACGTAATGTTTAATGATGCCTGTATAATCGGCCCGCTGCGCAAGACTTCAAATTTTCGTATACCATCTTTTTTAAACGATTCATAAACCTCTTCAAACCATTTTTGTTTATCACTTTTCTTAAACTTTGAATGTAATAGCACAGCATTTTCTTGATGCTGATTGCGAATAAAACTTTTTTGTGCTGTTAAGGCTGTATTACTGATAACAATAGTGTTGGAATTTTGGCTCTGATACAGCGGGTTGGTATCATCCTGCCTGGTTTCGTCAAAGACCTTAAACGTCACAAAATAGGGTCTTTGGTTAAAAGACGGCATAGCAACGATATCTTCCGATTCAAGCCTCAGCACTTGTTTAAGATAAAAATAATGTGGCGTAGCAGATACCAGCAAGGTATTGGCTGCGGATTCTTGTTGCTGTTTGCAAGCGATTAACTCCGCAAACAACAAATTGAATGCGGGCATGTTGATATATTCATGAAACTCATCAAACACCACATGTGCATTAAGATAACCAATCAGTGTATCGACTTTGTTATGTGTGATGATGCCGTTAAGTATTTGATCTATAGTGGTTATAACTATATCGCCAGAGAAATAATCTTTTTCTGGCGTTTGTTTATTCCACTGATTGGTATATTTAAATTCTCCCGTATTAATTTCAATACTTATGCTGGGTAAGTTAAGTTCAAAATAATCTTTAGATATTAATTCATCAAACAAACCTTGGCAGACTTGGACACGTGGACATATCCAGATTAATTGTTGGGCATTCTTTAATTTGGCCCATTCCAAAGCAATTTTGGTTTTGCCACAACCGGCAGGGCCAGCCAGAACGCTAACGCCCCGGGCTTTGGTGAGTTGGTTGGAGACTTCGCTTTGTTTGTTGCTCCGTTCTCCAGGTGGAAATTGATTTAGACATCCCTCAATATGGGAACACAACGTAGACTCAAACGAGAGAACTTCATTTACCAAGCTATCAAGCGAACCGTCTTTTATGTGAGCGTGCAAATCAGTGGCTAATAGTGCAGATACCAAACGATCAGCTGAGATAACACAGGCACGCATGATGTTGTTGTCAGCATTGTGCTTGATTTGTGATTCATATTGTTCAATACGTTCCGACAGTTCGTATTTTTTATAATACGGCAATAACAATCCATCCAGCGTTTCGATCGCATCTAAATCAACATCAGCATTAAAAACTTTGGAAAGCAGCGATTCTTCAATCACTCGATACCTGACATCAATAGTGCATACACCGTTAAGCAGCTTGATGGCTTTGTCTAATAATTCAATAAAAGAGATATTTTTTAGGTTATTGGTCAATTTGGTATAAATATCACCATAATTGGCAAAGCCCTTTTCTTTTTCCTTGCGAAAGGGTTTGGCATGATGCCAATAAATCACATGTTTAATAGATTTCTTATGGTTAGCGTTTACTAGCTTGAGGCTTATGTGATCAAGCAAGTAATAAAGCAATACGGAAATCTCATTATGCCGAGGATGCTTCTCAAAGCTGAATTTAACATCATCAATATGCTGACCATCTTCAGCTACGAAATCTTTCTTTTTAGGATCTCTTGCCCACTCTTGAAAACAAGGGTCTATTTTGCCTAAATCATGTAAACAACCTGCAACAAATGTAGCGATTGATTGTTTTTCTTGATTAGGCATCAGCCGTCTATGCAATTGCTCTGCGACATAACCCACAGCGAATAAATGTTCAGCTAACGACTGCAAATGCGTATTTGCATATAAGAAATCCGGATTGGGCTTATCCGTTGTTATATCCATGATTAACTCTTTAGAAGTAGTATTTACGGGCACTATACCTTGTTGATCGAATTGTGCACGATTCCCGACAATCCAAACCAATTCACTGCGACTTCTGGAGCGTATCCAATGACAAGCAACTGCCGTATTCTTGGTGGCAGTTTTTCTTAACAAGGTTTTGATAGCAATTAAGCCGTCTTCAGTAATCACCGTTTGCCAAGCACGGCTGCCGATTCGATTGGCGAAGGCATCAAGTACCCGGCGGGTTCTAGCCAAGGCTTTTTTCTCGCACTCGGACACAAAAGTGACCATCATATCGTGCCACCGCGCAAACTGGCTTGCTTGATGCTATCAAACATAAAATCCAGTGCTTTATGATCTGTAAATTTTTGTAAAATCTGCTGACGGAATTCCTGCTCAGTGGTTTTTTCTTTGGCGCAAATGAACGCCCAGGGTAGAATCAAAGCATCTTTGACCAGATCGGCTACATCAAATACCAACGCACCACGTCGGGTCTTTCCATGCATGACCGCAAACCCATGAGGGATGCCTAATACCCAGAGCGTGCTGGCTGCCAGACCATAAGCGAGATAATTCCCGTGATTGAGAAACAAGTTTGCGCTGTCCGTATTGTCAAAATTGCGAACAAAATTTTCTTGCTGTGTGCGATTAACGGCTATCTTATAGAGGCTTTTGGTAAGCTGAGCTTCAATCAACAATAATTCGGTGACAGTGTTGGCTCGTTCCACTTTTTCAGAATAACCAGAGAGCGCCCGGATAATATCTTCGTCATCAACAAAGAATCTTTCATTCTTAAGATCTTTATCTTTACACCAGACAGATTGCAGATAATTGATACGCAGTATCTGGAAGTGCTTGGCAATCCGCAAACGCTTCCCCTCATCAAACCAAAATGACAACCACCCCTGAACGTATTCGGTGGGCCTGTATTCACTCTGCGGCGTAAGCCACTCAATCTCACTACCTGCCAGCAGTGGCGTGCCGCCGCCACCACTGAAACCGATCAAAACACCCGCTGACGCAAGCATACGTACTGCCGCTTGTGTGATAGAAGTACCAGTGCCTAACAAAATAACTGTCGTATTGGCAATGGGGATGTTCCAATAAAATCTTTCTTCTTTGGCTTCCGTCAGATAAAGAACACGCCCATCCTTCTGCATCACTCGACACATTTCGAGATAGTAAATATTGGCTCGTTTGGAGTGTAATATCGATTTTAAATTTGATAGTTGATCCACTTAATGGTGTTTCCTTATTTTAAAAGTAGAAAACGGAGTTATAGTCAAATTTGGTGTATAGAAAATCAAGCAACCACCTGTTTTTGATCATCTGCTCATCTGTTTGCTTAATGCCATTTACAAATTGAATGCCGCTGATGACATCCGCTAATCGTTTATCGCTTCTTAATCGGAACCTTTCTTTCTGTGCCATTTCCATGAGCTTGCACACCATAACCAACGTTGTTGCCCGACTTCCACAATGCTTGGTTTTGGCTGTTCTTGGTCTAACAGGGGCAAAGGCGGATTCAACCGGATTAGTGGTTCTGATATGCGGATAGTTTTTCGGTGGGATAATCATGGAAAGACAGCATGAAAGCATTGTCTTTGTTTGAATTGCATGGCTTTTGGTCGTTTCTTCAAGACATTAACCTTTTATACACCCAGCAACGCCGCTGATCGGTTTCTGGCCAGAGCTTGGCTACTGTTTTCCAAAATCCAGACACACCCGCTCTCAGTAAATGCTTCAGCGTTTCTGAAAATCTCCCGTTGAAATTCCCTTCAAATAACCAAGGTAAAAACCCCTCGATGTTCTTGGTGCGTTTCAAATACGGCAATATCAGGCATAGCGACGTTTTCTTTTTTTTATTGATTGATCAGCGAAGATCCTTATCAAAGGGTTACACCGCACGCCCCTCCTGTCATACACCAGAATTGATCATACCTTCAGGCATTCTCGAACAATTCCGCAAAAACAAGCATAATCCAGTTCATACTTCTCCTTTCAGAATCGGAAGGTCTTCTTTGATTAATATGAACGTAATGAAGTCTCCTCATTTCTTGTCGAAAGCCCAATCTATTCGGTTTAAAATCAAGCAACAGGCCTATGGGATAACTATCAGTCAATTTTACATCTGCGCTGGCAAAAGGAACCAGGCGGCTGACCAATCGAATACATCCATATAGTTCGGAATAATTTAATTAGGCACCAATACTAAAAACCACATGACGATTTCTAAGATTGTTCAAGATATCAAGACCGTGACTAACCACAACCTCAGGCTGAGGATGCTTGAGTTCGGCAGCAATTAAAAAATATAGAAAAGGAGCGTCATGGATATTGTATTGCAAGACTTGACACTTTTTTGTGTACCCAAGCCGTAGAAGGCGTTAACAATGTCAAGGTTAATTTTGACGAAAAAACAGCAATAGTTGTTTTTGATCCTACCGTGACAACGTTAGAATAAATAGGGCCGGCTTCGACCAATGCCGGATATCCCGCAACGCCTGAGCGATAAGAAGCAGTAAATGAAAGACAGGCCGTTACTCGCCTTCGCCATTGGTGGAACACCCATATTGGCTCTTTATTATTTCACACCGACTCTTGTTGGTCTCTTAAGCGTAATGGGCTTAGCTGAGATAACGGGAAAATTCGATGTTGTTCTTTTACCAGCTTTGGTAATTTTATCGGACTGACAGCTTATGCATTGTGGCGAAAGCGGCAATGTGCCGCCAGAAAAGAATGCAAAACTCAAAATAGGGAAAGTTAAGAAATGTCTGATTGTTGCTCAACCGAAGTCTCTGACATAAGTGAAACAAAAAAAATGACACAGCCTGATTTACTTGTAATCGGCGGTGGATCGGGTGGTTTTTCTGCGGCTATTACTGCGGCAGAAAGCGGAGCCAATGTCGTTATTGCCGGACATGGCACTATCGGCGGCACATGCGTCAATGTTGGCTGCGTTCCATCAAAAACCATGATACGAGCGATGGAAGCTGTGCACCATGCCAAGGATGCGGCCCGCTTTGACGGGATAAAAGGAACATCGGAAATTTTTAATTGGAAAGCGCTGGTAGCCCAAAAGCAAAGCCTTGTCGATGAATTGCGAAAGGCTAAGTATGAGGATGTGCTCCCTTCATATCCAAATATTACCTATGTGAACATGGAAGATAAGGCCCGTTTCACTGGCAACAGAACGGAAGTTGATATTGATGGCGTTCTCTATCACCCAAAAAAGATTGTGATTGCTACAGGATCATCTTCCGCATTGCCACCCATCAATGGTATCCAAAGCGTACCGGTGCTAGATAGCACATCGGCCCTTGAGCTTGAAGCGCTTCCCAAGTCATTACTCGTGATTGGTGGTGGTGTGATCGGTGTAGAGCTGGGGCAGATGTTTGCCCGCGCAGGGGTCAAGGTCACGATATGCTGTCGTTCTCGCCTGTTACCTGAAGCGGAGCCAGAAGTATCTCGGGCATTAGCGGGTTATCTGCGGGCAGAAGGTGTGACTGTCTGTGATGGCGTTAGGTATCAGAAAATCGAAAAAACGACTAAAGGCATTAAGCTGGTATGCGAGACGCGGGCCGGTTTGGATGCTATTGAAGCCGAGCAGCTTCTAGTAGCCACAGGCCGCAGACCGAATACTGATGCCCTTGATGCAGATAAAGCAGGCATTAAACTGCTCAAGAATGGTGGCATTGAAATCAATGAATTTATGCAATCTTCTAATCCCGACATTTATGCGACAGGGGATGTTACGGGTAATGATATGTTTGTCTACATGGCGGCTTATGGCGGCAAGCTCGCAGCAAAAAACGCACTTGACGGTAACGGGCATAAATATAATAACGCTGCCATGCCATCTGTTGTTTTTTCCGATCCACAAACAGCCATGGTTGGATTAACCGAAACTCAGGCTAGAACCCAAGGTCATGAGGTTAAAACCAGCATCATTACACTTGATCATGTACCGCGCTATATTGCCGCACGGGATGTGCGAGGACTTATAAAGCTGGTGGCAGACAGGGAAACCGATAAGCTGCTTGGTGCGAATATATTAGCACCTGATGGCGGTGAGCTTGTTCAGACAATGGTGCTGGCTTTAAAAATGGGCATGACCACAGCGGATTTAGCAAATACAATTTTTCCTTATCTGACAGGTGTAGAAGGATTAAAACTTGCCGCGCAGACCTTCGATAAAGATGTGAACACTTTATCCTGTTGTGCAGGATGATTACGAATAGAGAGCATTGGGGATTGCAATCAAGGCAACCCTGATAACCTGAGCAGCTATTGGGCCTGCGCTTAGGAGTGTTCGCTTGGGTATCGGTGCAAAGCAACCCTAATTTGATAATCACCCCGCATTCAATTTTTATTCAAGTCAGCAACCACGATCCCCTGCCCTTTCTTGTGTCAAAACGGTTCCCTTATGGCACCTTGGAATACGCTTTCCTTCTCAAGGAATCAAATTATTCTATTGCCTCAAAACCGAGAACTGAGTTGATTGTATGTCTTGGAGCTATAGTCAAATTTGGTGTATAGAAAATCAAGCAACTGCCTGTTTTTGATCATTTCTTTGCTTAATGCTATTTACAAATTGAATGCCACTGATGCATCCGCTAATCGTTTATAGCTTCTTAATCGGAACCCTTCTTTCTGCGCCATTTCCATTAGCTTGAACGCCATAGCCAACACTGTTGCCCAGCTTCCGCAATGCTGGGTACTGGTTGTTCTTAGTCTAACGGGGGCAAAGGCGGACTCAACCGGATTAATGGTTTAATTAGGTGCCAATACTAAAAATGATATGACGATTTCTAAGGTTGTTCAAGATATCAAGACCGTGACTAACCACAACCTCAGACTGAGGATGCTTGAGTTCGGCAGCAATTTGTTCTAGCAACTCGCGGCCGGTCTTTTCGTCTTCTGCAATAATCAGCTGTATGAGACGCGCTGTCACCGGATTCGCCTCAATAAAACGAACATGATCATCCCGATCACGGTAAACAACAAGATGAGTTAAATTCTCATCGGCTTCCTTTGGCTGGAATTCCGGACTGATTTTATGTACTGGAAAGCGGTAACTCAACAACCAGGCCAGCGGAGAGATGATCATTCTACTTTCAAGCAGATTATCCTCAGAATTTATAGTGGATTCATCCACTTCCTTGTCCAGGATAGAGAGTGCAAGTTCGGCCCATTCATAATGCGCGAGCTCTAGCATAAAGACGGGATCATCCGGGTGAGGCGCACGCGTTTGTTCCAGGTATTTCAAAAACTCGCGGGGCATTTCTGGAAACAAAGGTGTCTGAGACAGATGACGGGAGAAGTATGTCCTGATTATGGCATGCCAATGACTATCCGGCATAATCTTACGTAACACCGGATAAGTATCGGCCAGATAACTTTCCACATTATTATAAAATAATTCACGATAGATTTTCATGCGACGCGCCTCAACATCATCAGGGCGCGGATGATTCTCCGGATCACGAATATAAGCCGCAAAAGCGTACTGCTTACGGATAAAGGCAGGACGGTCAGGCGTGTTGTATGTGATTGTCATTCCGACTTTGTTGCTGCAATTGCAATGTGCGAATAGTGTCGACCTCTGTCAACAATTCAGTCCAGGATGGAATATTGAAGTCACGCTCTAACAATGTGGGCATAACACCAAAATATTGATATGATTTTTTGAGTAATGTCCAAACCGGATCAGTGACGGCTGCGCCATGGGTATCGATAATGAGGTCTTCCGCTTCGACGTAATGACCCGCTACATGGATATAATGGATGCGTTCAGCAGGCAATCTCTTGAGAAAATCTTCCGCGTCATAGCCGTGGTTTATACTGTTTACGTAAATATTATTGACATCCAGCAATAAATCACAATCTGCTGCCTCCAATACCGCGTTTAAAAAATCAATCTCTTCCATTTCTTTTCCAGGCGCAGCGTAGTAAGAGACGTTTTCCATTGCAATACGTTGCTTTAAGGTATCCTGCACGCGCCTGATTCGATCAGCCACATAGTCAACGGCATCTTCAGTAAACGGTATCGGCAGCAAATCATACAGATGACCATCGTCGCTGCAATAACTCAAGTGTTCGCTATAATAACGAACGTCATGTTCTGTCATGAAACGTTTCAAACGCTGTAGAAATGCTTGATCTAATGGCGAAGGGCCACCAATTGACAAGGATAAACCATGGCAAATAAATGGATATCGTTCAGTCAATTCGCGCAGTTTTTTACCGTAGTAACCACCGACACCCATCCAGTTTTCAGGTGCAATTTCCCAAAAATCGACTGGCTGAACAGACTGATCAGCAAGCGGACTCATTAGAGCCCGCCGCAAACCGAGTCCAGCACCATAAACGGAACAATGTTTCTTGTTCATGGTCAGGTAGCGTCTTTATCTTCTAGATTGCGCCGACCTGCTTCTCACTTGCCTTCTTTTTCAGGTTGCTTATTGCCATCGGCATTGCTTTCCTTGTCACTTTTCATCTTGCCGCCGCATTTGCCTTCACCGCATTTACCTTCCTTTTCAGATTTTTTGCTGTCACTGGCACCTTCCTTCTCAGATTTTTTATCGCCATGTTCACCGCTAGATGCCAGTTGCATATAGCCACTTGATAATTCATTCATGGCAAAAGGATTCACGTCAGTGTCCGTTGAAGCGGAAAGATGACCAACGGTCAGACTCGTTATAAACGCAGTACCCACTGCAAGCGATATCGGTTTTACTGATTTTTTAGACATATATTTTGTCTCCGTAAAAAATTAAATAAGGGTCGACCTTAAGCAGTCATCATTCCAAGTGATTCCACGATTTCTCATCTCGTCACCTGAGTACATTTGAAAAGCCATATTAAATGACAACGTGAGATTGAATATATCCTCTAATATGGCAATACTTCCATACGCTAGCCGGTATATCTCTATGTTTACCCTTGTTCCAGGCAGTCAAACCGAACTGCCTGGCTACCAGCATACATTACAACACAGCCATTTTAGGAACACTTTTCTCAAAGATACGAGGTCAGTGTACTGATAATCTGCATGGGTTTCAATTGCCTCCTATTTTCAGGAAATTATTTTTGTCAATCAATAATCCATGCTCAGCATATTTATCAAACACAGATAACGCGTTATTCTGTCTGTGTATCCCGCATTCTTAATTTGAAATATGATAACTCGTCAGTCTTTCTGTCGATAATAACGATGCACGGCGCATACGAGTATTCACTATGTGCTTCAACAGGATGAATATAGAAATCCGAAAAAATTTTATCAAATAGCGCGTAAAACTTCGTCCTTCAGGGCGGAGATATAAGCGCATAGGCGAAGCCTGTTTAATGCGATCTTTGCTGTTGTTCAATATATTGCTTAATAATCGAGAGTGGTGCTCCACCACAACTACCCGCAAAATAGCTTGGACTCCAAAGCATATTACCCCAAAGCTTATTTTTAATTTCGGGATAATTCTTTTTGCGAATAAGTCGGCTTGAAACGCCTTTCAAACTATTTACCAAGTTAGAAATAGCAATTTTTGGTGGATAGTTAACTAAAAGGTGAATATGGTCATGCTCACCGTTAAATTCCACCAATTCTGCTTCAAAATCCAAACACACGTTTTTAAATATTTCTTCCAAATCAATTAATACCCTTCCGGAGAAAACATCTCTACGGTATTTTGTTACAAAGACCAAATGAACATGAAGATTAAAAACGCAATTTCTTCCTGTTCTTACATCGTTATTAACTTGCATAGACTAATTCCTTTTTGTATAATTATAACCATGAAGCAGATTATACGCAAAGCCTTTAAATTTCGACTCAATCCAAATTCTGACCAAGTACAGAAGATGGTTGAGTTTGCGGGTGCTAATCGGTTTGTTTGGAATAAAGCCTTAGCAATGAATCTGTTCAGATTAGAGCAGAAACAGCCATTGCTTTGGTACAACGAGTTGTCATTTTGGCTAAAGCTATGGAAATCCTCAGAAGATTATGGATTTCTAAAAACCGTTCATTCTCAACCGTTGCAACAAGCCTTAAAAAACTTAGAAAAAACGTTCAAAGACGGTTTTGATAAAAAACAGCCTTTAAAACGGATTCCAAAATTCAAGAAAAAAGGTTTGAGTGACAGCTTTCGTTATCCACAAGGATTTAAGCTGGAGCAAGAGTCTAACAAAGTGTTCTTGCCTAAAATCGGTTGGGTGAAATATCGTAATTCACGCCAAGTCATTGGTGACGTTAAAAATATGACGATTTCCCGTAAAGGCGGTTATTGGTACGTGTCGATTCAGACTGAGTACGAGACCGAGCTAAAGCGTCATAGCTCAACCAGTATGATTGGTGTTGATATGGGCGTTACCCGCTTTGCAACCTTGTCAGACGGCTCATACGTAGAACCTTTAAACAGTTTCAGAAAGTTATCAAAGAAACTGGCTTTTGAACAGCGTAAGCTGTCTAAAAAAGTCCGTTTCTCTGCTAACTGGAAAAAGCAGAAACAAATCATTACCCGACTGCATGAGCGTATTGCCAATGCTCGTTTAGACTTCTTACACAAAACCTCAACCGAAATCAGCAAAAATCACGCAATGGTCGTAGTTGAGAATTTAAAGATAGGAAACATGTCTAAGAGTGCCAAGAGCAGTGTTGAAAAGCATGGTAAAAACGTCAAAGCGAAATCGGGTCTAAACAAATCCATTCTTGACCAAGGATGGGGAATGTTCGTTTCGTTCTTGGAGTATAAACAGGCTTGTTCAGGCGGGGATGTATTGAAGGTAAACCCTCAATACACCTCTCAAACCTGCCCTGGATGTCAACATGTTAGTCGTGACAATCGCAAAAGCCAAAGTGCTTTTGAATGTACAGAATGTGGATTTAAAGCCAATGCCGACTTGGTAGGTGCCTTGAATGTACTTGAGCGAGGACATCGCTTGTTAGCCTGTGGAGTTGAAACGTTAGTTTCGTCTAAGAAGCAGGAACCAGTAGACAGTAGCAATACAAACCTACTCTTAACGGTTTAATAAGTCGCTAGGAATCCCCTTCGTTTAGGAAGGGGAGGATGTCAAGCCCTTAAATTTTATAGGTAAATAAAAAAATCATGTCAAATCATATTTATAAGAAAATAGAACTGACCGGTTCATCGACCATTGGCATACAAGATGCCATAGAGAATGCGATAGCCAGAGCCGCAAAAACGATACACAACATGCACTGGTTTGAAGTGACTGAAACTCGCGGTCACATTGATCAAGACAAGGTTGCACACTGGCAAGTCACTATTAAAATTGGACTTTCCTTAAACGATGAATTGCATAAATGAGCGCTCTGAACACTTTGGGTTCTACCTGATATATCGCTAGCTGAAGAATTTTCAATCAAATTACTTCATGCAACGTGGATTTTTACCCATCGTATTCGCCTGCTGCCTTAATTGTAGGGCTTTGGGCATGTGTGCCTGCAGATCTTCAATACGTGTCGCATGCGATGGATGAGTCGATAAAAATTCCACAGGTTGCGCGCCCTGGCTGGCTTGCGCCATTTTCTGCCATAACGTAACACTTTCGGTCGGATTAAATCCAGCCTTCGCCATCAGATCCAAACCAATAATATCGGCCTCGCTTTCATGCAGCCTGCTGAAAGGCATAATTACGCCATATTCCGCACCAATACCCAATAGACTAATGGCCGTTTGTCCCAATGCTGTTTGCGGTGCAGCAACCGCGCTAACCAGAGATATGCCCATTTGTGCTCCCAATTTTTGAGACATACGCTCGTTACTATGATTAGCGAGCACATGAGCGACTTCATGGCCCAATACTGCCGCCAGTTGATCCTGATTATCAACCAGATTGATCAGGCCGGTATGTACACCAATTTTTCTGCCCGGTAATGCAAACGCATTCAGCGACTCGTCTTTAAATACCACCACTTCCCATTCACCACCCACTTCGCGAGTGATGCTGGCTGCAATACATTGAACAAACTGCGTCTGTTTATTGCTACCACTGGTTACCTTGTCCTTTTTTAAATTTTCAAACGCTTGCAGTCCCATCGCATCCAGTTCGCTGTCAGGCATAAAAGCCAATTGACTTCTACCCGTGGGCGTTGTCGAACAGGCGGCAAGAAAAAATACAATCGATAAAACAAAAATCAGTTGTATCCTCATGGCGGTATTCCCCCTAAGAAAGTAAAGGCATTAATAATAATGCAATGAGAAGAAATGCCCAGATCAAATTTCTCACGAACATATTCTATCTCTCTCTTATTCAGAAATTTCCTTTATGATGCCTATCAATTTATCTTACGCGATTTTTATATGCCCCAAATTAACGATTTATTCCCACACGTTTTCACTATCCCTCATATCCGAATCCATATAGCAAGAAAACCGGCTGGTTTCAATGTTAGTATTCATAATTAATTCGTGCGATAGACCCGGGTACACATTACGGGACTATCTCGTAATATACGATTCATCCATTTTTACTATATAACCTGTTAATTATTAACAAATAGATGAGACAAGTACCTCAATTTTGGGCTATTTCGAGACAGGCCCATTATTAGGAATTTTAATTCACGGTATAATCAACGCTTTACAGCAAAGAAACCAAGCTCCATGCAAGAAAAATACCATCCCCAGGAAATCGAACAAGAAGCGCAGCAATACTGGAAAGAAACGGCTGCATTTAAATCGGTTGAAGTTTCCAGTAAACCAAAATATTACTGCCTCTCAATGTTCCCTTATCCTTCGGGTAAGTTACATATGGGCCACGTGCGCAACTATACCATTGGGGATGTGCTGTCCCGTTATCGCCGTATGCAGGGCTACAATGTACTACAACCCATGGGCTGGGATGCCTTTGGCCTGCCTGCTGAGAATGCTGCCATGCAAAACAATGTGCCGCCCGCTCAATGGACCTATGACAATATCGCTTACATGCGAGAACAATTGAAGAGCCTGGGACTCAGTATCGACTGGAGTCGCGAACTGGCTACCTGTAACCCGGACTATTACCGCTGGAATCAATGGTTATTTCTACGCATGCTAGAAAAGGGATTGGCTTATCAAACGACAGGTACCGTAAACTGGGATCCTGTCGATCAAACCGTACTCGCTAATGAACAGGTAATAGATGGATGTGGCTGGCGCACGGGTGCCCCTGTGGAAAAGCGCGAGATCCCGATGTATTACATGAAAATAACCGCTTACGCGGATGAACTGTTAGAAGCCTTGAACACGCTGGATGGCTGGCCTGAACGGGTCAAGACCATGCAAGCTAACTGGATTGGCAAAAGCTATGGCGTCGATATTACTTTTCCCGCTGATGCGGCATCTGGTACGCCACACGCGGTGAAAGTCTTTACCACCCGAGCAGATACCCTACTAGGTGCGACTTATGTTGCCGTAGCGGCAGAACACCCCATTGCATTACATGCCGCCAAAAATAATCCGACATTAGATGCGTTCATTCAGGAATGCAAACAGGGCGCAACCAAAGAAGCTGATCTGGCTGTCCAGGAAAAAAAGGGAATGGATACCGGTTTATTTGTCATACATCCCCTCAATGGTGAAAAGCTGCCAATATGGATCGCTAACTATGTGCTCATGGGATATGGTGAAGGCGCCGTCATGGCGGTTCCTGCACACGATGAACGCGATTTTGCATTCGCAACTCAATACTCCTTGCCGATCCGAGCGGTTATCAAAGCAAGCGATTGTGATTTAGAGGTGCCACTGAAAGAAGCATTTGTAGCCTATGGCGTTACCTTTGATTCAGGTGTATTTTCTGGCCTGGAATTTCAAGCAGCTGTCGATGCTATTGCCGCAGCGCTCAAACAAAAAGGGCTGGGAGAGAAACGCGTACAATATCGTTTACGTGACTGGGGTATCTCACGTCAACGCTATTGGGGTTGTCCGATTCCACTGATTCATTGTCAAACCTGCGGCGTTGTTCCTGTCCCGGATGATCAGCTTCCCGTGGTGTTACCCGAAAACCTCGTACCGGATGGCTCAGGCAATCCACTGGCCAAAACACCTGCTTTCTATGAATGTACCTGTCCCCAGTGCGGTCAGCCCGCTAGAAGAGAGACAGACACCATGGATACATTTGTAGATTCATCCTGGTACTATATTCGCTACGCTTGTCCCGATCAGGACAAAGCCATGACTGATGAACGAGCAAATTACTGGCTACCGGCAGATCAATATATCGGTGGCATCGAACATGCCATTCTGCATTTATTATATTCGCGTTTCTGGAGCAAAGTAATGCGCGATCTCGGGTTACTTACACTGGATGAACCATTTACCAACCTGTTAACCCAAGGCATGGTATTAAACGAAATTTTCTTTCGGAAAACCGATCACGGGCGTATCACATATTTCAATCCAACCGAAGTTGATATTCAATTTGATGAGCAAGGCAAGCGTTGTGGCGCCATACTACAAGCTGATAATCAACCGGTAGAATCCGGCGGCATCGGCACGATGTCCAAATCAAAAAATAATGGGGTTGACCCGCAAAAACTAGTCACACAATATGGCGCAGATACTGCGCGTTTGTTTATGATGTTTGCCAGCCCACCGACACAGACATTAGAATGGGCAGATACCGGTGTTGATGGCGCATTCCGTTTTCTGAAACGATTGTGGAAGCAAGTCTATACTCACTTACAGCAAGGGATGGTGCAAGCTGATACCACACAGCACCATGCATACTCTTTTGAACTGAAATCTTTACGCTTCCAGTTACACCAGACTATCACTAAAGTCAGCGATGATCTGGAGCGGCGCCATACTTTTAATACTGCCATCGCAGCCATAATGGAATTAATGAATAACCTCTCAGCAGCACCAGCAGCAGACCCGGCCAGCCGTAACCTGATGCAGGAAGCATTGGAAAACATTGTATTACTTCTTTCGCCCATAGTGCCTCATATCTGTCACGCATTGTGGCAAGAGCTCAAACCGGGAACACAGTTACTTGATCAGCCATGGCCGCAAGCAGATGCTTCAGCACTGATTCAGGACGAAATAAAACTCATTGTTCAGGTCAATGGCAAATTACGCGGCCAAATATACATCGCCAAAGATGCCAATCGTACAGCAATTGAAGATATAGCATTAAATAATGCTCATGTAAAAAAACACGTTGATGGACAGGTGATTAAAAAGATCGTGGTCGTCCCAAACAGACTAGTTAATATCGTTATATAATAGTACTTGAAACGCTGGGTGGCTATGTTGATTCAGATATATCTTAAAAAAAGAACGATTAATCTTGTCATTACGTCCTCATCTGTTGTTATGCTGGGTTGTCTCGATTTTATTAGCCGACCAATCCAATGAGATTAAACAAACAAAAAATCTTTGTCATTGTTATATTATGTGCACTGACTGCTTGCGGCTTTAAATTGCGCGGGCAGATTTCCAACCTGCCCTTTAAATCGCTATACGTCTCCGCACCAGCAGGACATTCAATTGGAACAGACCTGGAACGCTCTATTGATGCCCGAACAACAACCCAGGTTGTCCATAAAGCGGAAGATGCCGAAGCAATACTGCAAGTGATCAGCGCAACCAATGAAAAAAGGATTCTGTCTCTATCAGGTGGCGGCAGAGTACGTGAATTTGAATTAATCTACCGAGTTTCGACCCGTCTTGTTGATTCCAAAGGAATAGAGCTGGCACCAGCCAGTGAGCTCGTTTTGATGCGTAATCTCCCCTTTCTGGATGCACAGATATTAGCTAAGGAAGCAGAAGAAAAAATGCTTTATAAAGACATGCAGGATGATGCAGTACAGCAAATCATATGGCGTCTATCAACAGTCAATCCATAATGGCATGACGCTTCTACTGGCACTCAGAAACCAGTAATGCATCATTCTAATCACTTAGTCTCATTAGATTTCTAAAGGGGTATATTCGTAAACATGCGGATAAAACCTGATCATCTTTCCCAACATCTCAAAAAGCAGATCGTTCCACTTTATACGCTGTTTGGCAATGAGTCGTTACTCGTAATTGAGGCAGCTGATTTAATCCGCAGTATTGCCTATGAGCAAGGTTATACGGAACGAGAAGTTTTTACAGTGGACCAGCGCTTTGACTGGTCGGATTTACAACATGCCAGCAGCAGCTTATCGCTGTTTGGTACGCGCAGAATCATGGATATACGTATCCCATCAGGTAAGCCAGGTAAAGTCGGTGGCAAAGCAATCGAAGCGTATTGTCACGCATTACCTCCTGATACCCTCACACTCATAACACTGCCCAAAATTGATAAACAGAATCAATCTGCCAAGTGGTTTAAAGTGCTTGAGAATACGGGCGTCATGATTGCGTTTTATCCCATTGAACGTACACAATTACCCATCTGGATAGAACAACGTCTCAGCATTCAACAACAAAAAGTCAATGCTGACACGCTACAATTCCTGGCAGATAAGGTCGAAGGTAACCTATTGGCGGCACATCAGGAAATCAAAAAACTCGCATTACTCTATCCGACTGGTATATTGTCATTCGATCAGGTAAAAAATGCCGTACTTAATGTCGCACGTTATGATGTTTATCAATTATCGGAAGCGATGGTCACTGCCAATATCGTTCGTTACGCCCGCATACTGACAGGATTGCAGGAAGAAGGGGTGGCGCCCCCTTTAATTCTGACTACTTTGGCAGAACAGATCCGCACACTCATCTTTATTTGCAAAGGCCTGAATGCTGGCAAGCCCAGCGCTCAACTAATGACAGAAGCCAGATTATGGGGAGATCGACAGAAAATTATGCTCGCCGCAGCCAGACGTATCGGTCTCAAATCCTTGACACTCGCCCTCCTACATGCCGCAAAGATAGACAGAATCAGTAAAGGTGTCTGCAAAGGCGATACCTGGGATGAGTTACTACAACTGGGGAGGACATTCGCGATAACACGACCGAACACTATACCGTTTACATTAGACTGAAAACAACGGTTGAGCAATCACTGCCGGGATCCTCAAAAACAGATCACGTCTCAATGCTCAGTTTTACTCTTATATCTGTCAGCATTTTCCGCAGTTTTTTCTTTGGTTTTGCCAGCATAGCGTTAAGATTTTTTTCTTCACTATAAATCGACGAGGCAGCATGCCATTACAAATTATTTTAAAGTATCTTACGTTAGCACTCTTGTGGTTCGCACCCAGCATCGTAAATGGGGAAACACAAATCATACTAACACTTGAAAAAGCCATCGAGATGGCCATCCAAAACAATCCCGATCTGGCGCAAATGCAAGCGCGCGCCGAAGCAATGGCAGCCATCCCATCTCAGGTAGGGACGCTGCCCGATCCAGAAATCAGTTTTAGTGCTATGAGCTTGCCGACCAACTCATTTAATGTCGCCCAGGAAGATATGACACAAATAGGTCCAGGTATTTCTCAAGCCATTCCATTTCCAGGAAAATTAGCCTTACGTAGCTCAGCGGCAACTTTTGAGGCAAAAGCTGCATTAGAAAATGTAACGGAAGCTCGGTGGTGGTTACTCAGTAACGTCAAACAAATCTGGTGGCAAGTTTTTTACCTGGATCATGCGCTACAAGTCGTAAAAGACAACCAATCATTGCTAAAACAGTTTATTCAGATCACACGTATAAAATATGAGGTGGGTGAAGGATTGCAACAGGATATTTTGTTGGCACAATTGGAGCTCTCCAACTTATTAGATCAACAACTTAAACTAGAAGGTGCGCGGCGTAATTCTGCTGCGCAATTGAACGCATTACTGGATCAAGCCGCCAACCAGCCGGTAACATTGCCTGAAGAAATAGCAGAAGAATTGCCAACTGTTATTTCTGAAACTGCACTGTACCAGCTGGCCGAACATTCCAGGGCACTGCTGGCATCGAAACATGAATCTATCAATGCTGCAAGGGCCCGTGTAGATCTGGCTAAAAGAGATTTTTATCCGGACTTTAAATTAGGGGCCTCTTATGGATTCCGGCGCAACGGCCCTACAGGGATTGATCGAGCAGATTTTTTAACACTGGATCTGAGTATGAACGTTCCTATTTTCCTGGATAGAAAACAAGCCAAGGCAGTGGATCAGCGTAATAGTGAATTGATGCAACAGAAATATATGCTACAAGATGAATGGAATAAAGTGCGCGCCCAGATCTCACAAAGCTATAGCGATTTCCAACGTGCCACGGAACAAACAATATTGTTTAAAACCGGCATCATTCCCCAGGCAAGGCAAACCGTCGAATCGATGTTGCTTGGTTATCAGGTGAGTAAAGTCGATTTTCTGAATCTGATTCGCAGTCAGATCGCTTTATTTAATCATGAACTGCGATATTGGAATGCTTTTGCAGAAGCCAATCAGGCTTTAGCTCAGTTAACGGCTGCTGTCGGAAAGGAAGCCATTTATGAATAAATCACTTACTACCACGGCTGTTGTTATGCTGCTAGTCGGTATGAGTAGCGGCTACTGGTTGGCAAATAGTCCGTTGCTCTCAAATGGCACCGATAAGACTATGCATCAGCCAGAATACGGACAGCGGGATGCAGCAAGGGATAATAAGCCCTTATTTTATCGTAACCCAATGAATCCATCCGTTACTTCTTCCTCTCCTGCAAAAGATTCCATGGGTATGGACTATATCCCAGTATACGCTAACCCTGGCAGCGAAGAAGGCAATCCAGCGGGTACCGTTATCATCGACGCAGTCACTATGCAAAATATCGGGGTACGTACTGCAACGGTCAAGAAGGACATACTTTCGCATGTTGTGCGGACAGTCGGACGGGTCTCCTATGATGAAGAGCGCATCGTAAGATTACACCCTAAAGTTGAAGGTTGGATAGAAACGATGTACGTGCACAACACGGGTGAGAAAGTGATGCAAGATCAAAACCTGTTAAGTATTTATTCTCCCCAGTTAGTTGCCAGTCAACAAGAATATATTCTGGCTCTCAATAGTCTTAAAGAACTCAAGCGCAGTCCAATTGAAAATATCCGTCGCAGCGCGGAGGAACTCGTAAGCAGTTCACGTGCAAGATTAAGGTTATTGGACGTGCCCGAGCATCAACTATACGATCTGAGCCAGAACCATAATATACATAAAAGTCTCCATATTCACAGCCCGGCATCTGGCATTGTGGTCAGCATTGGCGCACGTGAAGGTCAATATGTAACCCCCGCCACCGAGATCTACATGATTGCCGATTTATCCGAAATATGGGTATACGCCGATATTTACGAAAATGAATTACCCTGGGTTAAAGAAGGTGATCTGGTTGAAATGCAATTAGCCGGCATTCCTGGACGAACCTTCAGAGGACATCTGACTTTCATCTATCCTTATGCCGAAGCCAAAACTCGAACAATCAAGGCACGCCTGCAATTTAATAATGCGGATCTGTTACTAAAACCGGATATGTTTGCCGAAATAACCATCTATGCAAGCAAGCGAATCAATGCATTAGTCATTCCATCTGAGGCAGTTATTCGTTCAGGTATACGCGACAAGGTCTTGGTGACACGCAGTAGCGGAAAATTTGAACCACGTTCTATTACAACCGGTTTATCGTCTAATGGAAAAACTATCATCCTGGATGGGTTAGAAGAAGGCGAAACGGTTGTCACATCATCCCAGTTTCTAATTGATTCCGAATCAAGTTTACGTGAAGCCACGGCCAAAATGAGAGATCCCGCATTACAGGAACCAGAACCCAACCCACTGCAGATCGAGCAAGGGGCTCATCAACATGATTAATGCCATTATTAATGGCTCTTTAAAGCATCGCTTCATGGTTCTGCTGGCAACAGCTGTTCTGGCCGTAGCCGGTCTCTGGTCTTTCAAGCATATACCGCTGGATGCTATTCCAGACTTATCCGATGTACAAGTCATCATATATACCGAATATCCCGGACAGACACCGCAGGTTATTGAAGATCAGGTCACCTATCCGTTGACCACCGCCATGTTAGCCGTACCCCATGCAAAAGTAGTGCGTGGTTATTCCTTTTTTGGATCATCGTTTGTTTATATCATTTTCGAGGATGGCGTCGATCCCTATTGGGCCAGGTCCCGGGTATTGGAATATCTCAATTTTGCCAGCCAGCGATTACCACAGGGAATCAGTCCGTCACTGGGACCGGATGCGACCGGTGTTGGCTGGATTTATGAATATGCTCTGATTGATAAAACAGGCAAACATGATCTGGCTCAATTACGCTCTATTCAGGATTGGTATCTGCGGTATCCGTTACAAGCGGTTTCAGGCGTATCAGAAGTCGCATCAGTCGGCGGCTACGTCAAGCAATATCAAATAGAAGTTAATCCCAATGCCTTACTCGCCTATGGAATTCCCTTATCCAAAGTAAAACAAGCCATCCAGCGTTCAAATAATGATGTTGGGGGACGACTCATAGAAATGGCCGAAACAGAATATATGGTACGCGGTTTGGGTTATATCCGCTCTTTGGAGGATATTCAAAGTATCCCTGTGGGCTTTGATAGCAATGGCACACCGGTTCGCCTACAGGATGTTGCGCATATTCAGATTGGCCCGGAGCTGCGTCGCGGTGTGGTCGAGCTGGATGGCGAAGGTGAAGTCGTCGGAGGCATCGTTATCATGCGTTTTGGTGAAAACGCCCAGAAAACCATACTAAGAATACACAAAAAACTACAAGAACTTCAACAAGGACTACCGGAAGGCGTTGAAATAGTGACGGTTTATGACCGTGGCCATTTGATTGAACGGGCAGTCAACACACTGAATAACACCTTAATTCAGGAACTCGCCATTGTCAGTGTTTTAGTCGCCTTGTTTTTACTCCACCTGCGCTCATCATTGGTCATTATTATCACACTGCCACTGGGTATACTGATCGCATTTATCATCATGAAATGGCAAGGTATCAATGCGAACATCATGTCTTTGGGAGGCATTGCCATCGCAATTGGTGATATGGTCGATGGCGCTATCGTGATGGTAGAACATGCTCATAAACATCTCAGTGATGCAGTTGCAAAGAAAAAAGCGGCGCTGACTCAGAAGGAGCGCTGGCAGGTCATTGGCAACGCATCACGTGAAGTGGCACCCGCGCTGTTTTTTTCATTGCTGATTATCACCGTTTCTTTTGTTCCTATTTTCGTGATGCAGGCACAAGAAGGGCGCTTATTCAGTCCACTGGCATATACGAAATCCTATGCGATGGCAGCCGCCGCAATTCTGACCATCACGGTAGTACCCGTATTGATGGGTTATCTCATTCGCGGCAGAATTATTCCCGAACGTGAAAACCCAGCCAACCAATTATTGCATTTCATTCATGCCCCGATACTCAAACTAGCCATGCGCTGGCGCGTCATCACATTCATTCTGGCCACATTATTGCTTACCACAACCATCTACCCACTGTCCAAGATTGGTAGTGAATTTATGCCGCCATTAGACGAAGGTGATATTCTTTACATGCCCAGTACTTTTCCCGGAATTTCTATTACCAAGGCTAAAGAACTTTTACAGCAAACTGACAAAATAATTAAATCCTTTCCCGAAGTGCAACATGTTTTTGGAAAGATTGGCCGTGCCGAAACGGCTACCGATACTGCGCCACTGTCAATGATGGAAACGACCATACAGCTTAAGCCCAGATCAGAATGGCCCGATCCCGATAAGACGACACAAACACTCATGGCTGAAATGGATCAGACGATTCAATTCCCGGGATTGGCCAACGTATGGACAATGCCGATCAAAACACGCATTGATATGTTATCGACCGGTATTAAAACACCGATTGGTATCAAAATTTCGGGACCGGATCTAAATACACTACAACACTTGTCCGAACAGATTGAACAGATCATGCAAACTATGCCAGAAACGTTGTCCGCCTTCGGTGATCGTGCTGTCGGTGGCTATTATTTGGATTTTAATATTAAACGCGAAGAGGCAGCACGCTATGGTCTGACAGTCGGTGATATACAAGATGTCATTCAAAGTGCGATCGGGGGAGTCAATATCACCGAAACAATAGAAGGTCTGGAGCGCTATCCGGTTAATCTTCGATACCCACGAGAACTGCGTGATAATCGGGAAAGTCTGGAGCGTATGCTCATTCCGACGCCCACCGGCGCGCAAATACCATTGACACTGGTGGCCGATGTTACATTGAGACGAGGTCCTGATGCCATTAAAAGTGAAAATGCACGTCCCAATGCCTGGGTATATGTGGATATTAAGAATGCTGACATCGGTGGGTTTGTATCCCAGGCGAAACAGCTTATAGCTCGTCAGATAGCTCTTCCGACGGGCTATACTATTGGCTGGTCAGGACAATTTGAATATATGGAGCGCGCCGCAGAAAGGCTACGTATAGCAATACCACTCACGCTCACACTGATCTTTTTTCTACTCTATGTTATCTTTCGCAATATCACTGAACCAGTGATCGTTATGCTAACTATTCCTTTTGGCTTGATCGGTGGTATATGGCTAGTATATATCTTGGAATTCAATCTTTCTGTCGCAGTTTATGTCGGTTTTATTGCACTCGCGGGAACCGCAGCGGAAACCGGGGTAATGGTGTTGAGTTTTATTAATATTGAAATCGCCAGGTTACGGCGGCAAAAACAAACCCGTTTATCCCCTGTAGAAATCAACGAGGCGGTTAAAAAAGCCACCAGCATGCGTATGCGGCCCGTGGCAATTACCGCTTTTACCACCATGATCGCTTTAATTCCTGTTATGTTTGCCACTGGTAGTGGTGCTGATGTCACACAGCGCATAGCTGCGCCCGTACTGGGCGGCATGCTGACTGTACTCATACTGAGCCTGCTGGTTATTCCCGCGCTCTATAGTTTAATTCTGCAGATTCAGGAAGAGACCATGCATCATGAGCATAGATTATAAGAAAACACTGTCTAATTTCTTGGATGGTATAACAACTCAATATCGGAGCCGTAATAATGAATAATACAGATATTAAGCAATATATGCAGTCAGTGGGTCGTCAGGCACGGGCCGCTGCTCGTTTAATAGCCAAAGCTGAAACTGCAGTCAAAAACCAGGCCCTCATCGCCATGGCCGAAGCAATTAATCGTGATCAACAAAAATTACTGGCTGCCAACGCGCAAGATTTACAAGCAGCACGAGATAAAGGTCTCGATGCCGCATTAATCGACCGTTTAACACTATCTGCCGAAGGCGTTACCAATATGGCAGAAGGTCTACGGCAAATTGCTGCGCTGGCTGACCCTGTTGGAGAAATCAGTGGTTTAAATTATCGCCCCTCCGGGATACAGGTTGGAAAAATGCGGGTACCGCTTGGTGTGGTCGGTATCATTTATGAAGCGCGCCCCAATGTTACGGCAGATGCCGCTGGACTATGCCTCAAAGCAGGTAATGCAGCCATTCTGCGGGGAGGTTCAGAAGCTATTCATAGTAACCAGGCTATCGCCATCTGCGTCAGAGAAGGGTTGGAAAGTGCCGGATTACCGGAAACAGCGGTACAAGTTATAGAAACAACAGATCGTGCCGCAGTCGGAGAACTGATTACTATGCAGGCATTTGTCGATGTAATTGTCCCACGCGGCGGCAAAGGATTGATCGAGCGCGTCTCCGCTGAAGCACGGATTCCCGTCATCAAGCATCTGCATGGCGTATGTCATGTATACATTGACGATCAAGCCGATTTAGATAAGGCTGTTCGTATTGCTGATAACGCCAAAACCCAGCGTTATGGGACCTGCAATACCATGGAAACTCTGTTAATACATGAAGCGATTGCCAAAGAAGTACTGCCGCCATTATGTCAGATTTATCTCGAAAAAGGCGTCACATTACGCGGAGACGCCACTGCCTGTCAGATTATGCCGCAAATGAGTTCAGCTACCGAGGATGATTGGTTTACAGAGTATCTTGCACCCATTCTGAGCATCCGTATCGTGAACGGACTGGAACAAGCCATGGATCATATTGCCCACTATGGTTCACAACATACTGATTCAATCGTTACCGAGAATTATTCACGAGCACGTCGCTTTCTACGCGAGGTTGATTCCAGCTCAGTAATGGTCAATACTACCACCCGCTTTGCGGATGGCTTTGAATACGGTCTCGGTGCAGAAATTGGTATATCAACTGACAAAATTCATGCACGCGGTCCGGTAGGACTGGAAGGCCTGACCAGCCAGAAATATATTGTACTGGGGAATGGACAGATAAGATCATAATTCATGTCAGTCATGCATTTCCATAATTGGGTGAATGCAAACCCAATCTATCAAATTAAATAAGGTAGCCATGATTCAAGTCATCGAAATAGAAATCCCGGATATCGGGGATTTTAAAGATATTCCCATTATTGAAATATTGGTCAGTCCAGGTGATGTAGTGGAGAAGGAAGCGCCTCTAATCACACTGGAGACTGATAAAGCAACTTTGGAAATACCTGCCCCACAGGCGGGAGTCATCAAAGAGATAACAGTCAAAGTCGGCGATAAGGTATCGCAAGGATCGCCTATCCTGACATTAGAAACAAGCAATCAACAAGCCGAAGCTACTGCTACCCTCCCAACGACTGAAATCCAGAGCAACAGCATTGATACAGCAGAAGATACGCCGTTAATCAAGCCTGAAATAGCACCGGACTTAGCCAGCATAAAAAATTTCCCACATGGCGATATACACGCTGAGGTAGTCGTACTCGGTGCAGGACCAGGCGGTTATACTGCTGCATTCCGTGCCGCTGATCTTGGCAAGAAAGTCATATTAATAGAGCGCTACCCTTCTCTCGGTGGCGTTTGCCTGAATGTAGGCTGCATTCCTTCAAAAGCGTTATTGCATGTTGCTAAGGTTATCACTGAGGCGAAAGATGCTGAACACCAGGGTATTGTTTTCGGGAAACCCAAAATCACACTCGACAAGCTGCGGGCCTGGAAAGAATCCGTAATAGGTAAATTGACCAAAGGGTTAAAGGCATTAGCAAAAAAACGTAAAGTCGAAGTAATACAAGGTACAGGTCAATTTTCCACAAATCATATGATTCAGGTTGAAACACCCACCGGAACCAAAACTGTTTCATTCGATTATTGCATCATCGCTGCGGGCTCTAGTGTGGCACGCATTCCCGGATTTCCTTATGATGATCCACGGATTATTGATTCAACCGGCGCACTAAAGCTGGAAGAAATCCCCAAGCGCATGCTCATCATCGGTGGCGGAATCATTGGCCTTGAAATGGCAACAGTCTATGATGCACTGGGTTGCAAAATCAGTGTTGTAGAATTAATGGAACAACTTATTCCGGGCGCCGACGCCGATCTTATTCAACCACTTTATAAACGTATAAAAAAACGCTACGAGGCGATTTATCTCAAGACTAAAGTAACCGCAATTGAAGCAAAAAAAACTGGCCTGAAAGTGACTTTTTCAGGAGAAAATGCACCTGAGCCACAGACTTACGATCGCATATTGATGGCAGTTGGGCGCCGCCCCAATGGGCATGATATTGGTGCTGAAAATATCGGTATCCACGTCAATGAACGTGGTTATATCCAGGTTGACCAACAATTACGGACCAATATCCCACATATTTTTGGAATTGGAGATATTGTTGGCGAACCGATGCTGGCACACAAAGCCACTCACGAAGGCAAACTTGCCGCAGAAATTATTGCCGGACATAAGGTGGTATTTGATGCGCGCACCATTCCCTCAGTCGCTTATACCGATCCAGAGATTGCCTGGATGGGCCTGACAGAGAACGCAGCAAAACAACAGGGCATTGATTATGAAAAAGTAACCTTTCCCTGGGCAGCCAGTGGGCGCGCAATTGCAATGGCTCGTGAAGAAGGGATGACTCATTTATTGCTGGATAAAAATACCCGACATATTTTGGGTGCAAGCATCGTTGGCGTTAATGCAGGCGAACTCATTTCCGAAACAGTATTGGCGCTAGAAATGGGTGCCGATATGGAAGATATTAGTCTCACGATCCATCCACATCCGACCCTTTCAGAGACCATTTTATTTGCGGCTGAAATTGCAGAGGGCTCTATTACAGATCTTTATATACCCAAAAAATAGCTACATTAATTGGGTTTCCGCGACTGGCCACCCCATCTCATTACTCATTGAAATCGCAAGCCGCAAACCAACAAAATACCCTGAAAACACGCATTAACCACAGTGATATCCCGCAAGTTAATCAGGTATTAGAAGAAACAGCCGCTCGGTATAGCTCATATATGAGATGGGTTGCCATACTGAAAAGAGATGGTAAAGCTCTATCTGCTTCATTTTAATAATAGATCCGAATTCAATACTGACTCATGACTACTTTATTATTTCTGTAAAATCCACAGCCGAATTGATTCCTAAAATTACTTAGAAAGAGCCTATTTTTTCAAAATAAAAAACGATTATTTATCTTCCACTTTTAATCCATGCAGAGACTCAAAGTCATTATCACGATATTCTTAGCTGCTCATTAAAAATAAGTTTGAATCAACACCCTGTACTGTCACTCAAATTCAATAAAAGAATCATGATATCGCCTGTTACTAAACTAAAAAATATTTGAAAGTCGAATTAATGGGTGATAATGTAGTTTAGAGATATCACAAACAGAATAAATTTAGCACCTACCAACTCATTCTTTATTATAAAACGCGGTGATATATACTCGTAAGAAACCATTAGTTCAATATATCCCCAATCTGTCAAATTTAAAATTGGTGTGCTTATCATTCAATATCAAAACTTATGGAGTCCTCATTTCTTAAAACATCGTATATATATGCACTTTTCAATCAGGTTATTCTATTCTTGTTTTTATACTTTGTTTACTGCAACGGGCAGGGTTCGATATATTCCAGAGAATAGTAATAAAAAAATAACGAGTGCCAAGAAGCATATTGCCTACTTAAACACACCGATATGATAATGCCCAGACTGATTCTGTGGTCATCCTCCAATATTTAGAATACTGAAAACGTTACTCTTTATGGAAATAGATACTCTACCTATAGCTCAAGCCTTTCGTAACTGTTTACTCTTCGTTCTAACTCTTTTCATACTATCAGGCTGCAATCCGCGAGAGAATGACGTGGCGACGCGTGAAGCGGCCGTCAGCGCTAGAGAAGCTGAATTAGTCACCTTATTTGCAGAATTACTCAATCAGAAGAAAGCATTGGAAAACAATCAGGCTGATGAAAACTCAATCACTGCCAGAACCAGCCCTAACGCCGACAACAAAAAGAACATGGGCGCTGAAAAACAAGGTGATAATATAGATGTTAAAGATGCTCGTATCGTATTAGGAGGGATTGAAAATGTCTATCTTGATCCGCCGGGTCTAGAATTCGGCGCCAGAATTGATACCGGCGCTCAAACCTCTTCTCTAAATGCCATTGACATGATTAATTTCGAGCGTGATGGAAAGCCTTATGTGAAATTCCATGTCTTTAATGCGGACACCGGCGAGAAAATAGAATTGACGCGTCGTATACGTCGTTATGTACGGGTAAAGGAACAAGAAAATGAATCACAGCGGCGGCCCGTTGTCAAAATGCGCGTAGTATTAGCGAATATCGACGAAAGTATTGATTTTACTTTGGTAGATCGGAGTAAATTTAAACACCAGATCCTGATCGGACGTAATTTTCTCCGTGATCTTGCCATAGTAGATGTCAGCAAAGCATATACGGCATCCAAGACTGACAACAATACTGACCATAGACCGAAGTAATGCACGCAAAACTTAGATTATACATTTTAGTCATTTTGATAATGACTGCTGGAATAGGCCTTATTCTTTACAAACATCTGATACTCGGATTTCCCTTATTGCCCGATGACAAAAAGCTGGTCTGGACAATCGAAGCAAAAATTGATTTTATCGCCCATGGTGATCCAATTATCGTCTCTTTTGCTTTACCTCCTAAAAATCCAAATATCATTTTTATGGAAGAAGATTTTGCTTCGCCCGATTACGGATTTAGTGAATTAATGTCACAAGCTGGGCGCCGGGCTCAATGGAGCAAAAGAAATGCAATCGGAACACAAACGGCCTATTATCGCTTGAGCGTCTATGAGAATGATAGGGTTATCGCGAAAACAGCACCTTCCGATCTACCCGCTGCACCGGAACAACCTGAGTTCGACGAAGTTTTTAAAACTGCTGCCATGACGTTGCTTGATCAGGTTCGCGCCAAATCAGCCAACATAACGATATTTACGCGCGAATTAATTCAGACATTGAATTCCAAATCGCCAAGCCAGAATCAACGTTTGTTACTCAACGATCATTCTAGCGTTGACTATAAAACCAATCTCGTCATTAACCTGTTGGCATTGGAAGGTATCAGTGCGCGCATAGTACGTGGCCTGTATCTGGAAGATGGCCGTCGGCGGCAATCCTTGAGTAATTTTATTGAAGTTCATGACGGGGAGCGGTGGATTATATTTAACCAGGATAGCGGTGACAGCGGAAAACCTGATGATTTTTTAATCTGGCAACGGGGGGGACAGTCACTGCTTGATGTTGTTGGTGGCGAGCATTCACAGGTTTCTTTTTCTATTATTAAACATGTTCAATCCACAAGAAACCTGGTTATACGCGAAAGTATGAATAAGCAGGCGAGCTTAATAGATTTTTCTATTTACAGCTTACCCATAGAACAACAAAATGCTTTTAAAATGATCTTGTTATTACCAATTGGCGCACTAATTGTCGTTATCATACGGTTGCTGATTGGTATACGCACTTCGGGTACATTTATGCCCATACTCATTGCGCTAGCGTTGATCCAGACCACGCTGGTAACAGGGATTATTATGTTTCTGATTGTGGTCAGTATCGGTCTGCTGATACGTTCTTATCTATCACATTTAAATTTATTATTCGTGGCACGTATCTCAGCAGTTATTATCGTCGTCATCGGAATTATGGCAAGCATCAGTATTATCAGTAATAAATTAGGCCTTAGCCAGGCGCTCACAATCACTTTCTTCCCGATGATCATCTTGGCCTGGACAATTGAGCGTATGTCGATTCTCTGGGAAGAAGATGGTGCGAGAGAGGTGTTCATTCAAGGTGCGGGCAGTCTCTTAACGGCGATCATAGCTTATTTGTTTATGACGAACCGAATCGTAGAATATATGACCTTTAACTTTCCAGAATTAATGCTCGTGAATCTGGCATTAATTCTGATTCTAGGTCAATATACCGGATACCGTTTATCCGAGTTATATCGCTTTAAATCTCTGGAGCAAGGCAATGTTTCTGGCAAGCCCTAGGAGACTCCGAAGTTCTGGAATCATTGGGATGAATCAGCGCAATTTTGGCTTAATTGCCCGATATAATCAGCGACGTTTATACCCGCTCGTTGACGATAAATTAAAAACGAAATTACTCGCACAAAAAGCGGGGATCTCTGTTCCAGAACTACTTGGAACTCTACGTTGCCAACATGATGTTAAGCAGCTTAAAAGACTATTGGATACTCACAACCAGTTTGTTATCAAGCCGGTTAAAGGTAGCGGCGGAAAAGGAATTCTGGTTATCACAAAACATGATCATAACCTTTATTTCAAACCAAGCGGTGACGCATTAAAACTGGCCGATATTGAACGACACGTCTCCAATATCCTAAGTGGTTTGCATAGCTTAGGGGGGAAGCCTGATATGGTCATGATTGAATCCCTTATACAGCTTGATCCCGTTTTTGCTAACTACAGCCACCAAGGTATACCTGATCTACGTGTAATTATATTAAAGGGATATCCGATTATGGCCATGCTTAGGCTCACAACACATGCATCAGATGGAAGGGCAAACCTGCATCAGGGTGCCGTTGGCGTGGGTATCGATATCAGAACCGGTAAGGCACTTCATGCGGTTCAGTTCGGAAAGCCGATCACACATCACCCTGATACTCGCAGAACATTCTCTGAATTAGCGATCCCTCACTGGGATAGGCTACTACCCCTTGCAGCAGCATGCTATGAGATGACCGGATTAGGATACTTAGGCGTCGATATTGTTTTAGATAAAAACCTAGGGCCAATGATTATTGAACTCAATGCACGACCCGGACTTTCTATCCAGGTCGCTAATAGCGCCGGACTCGCGCCACGTGTTGCTGTGATTGAAGCAATAGAAAATATGGAATTCACCCCTGAGCAGCGCGTTCGTTTCAGTCAAAAAACTTTCTCAGAGAGCTTCGAAGCACCCTCATCTCACCTATAATGCACACGTTTTAATAATCTATACCGCATCATGATATCTCAAGGCCGTTTCTTTCTAAATTAACGGTTGCATGTTGCCTGAGGAATCAGAATGTAACATTACTTGATTACGGCCTTTCTCTTTGGCCTGGTAAAGCGCTTTATCAGCAGCATCACCCAAACTAGCTACATCCGCAAAATGCGCAAGATCAGCGACACCACAACTGAAACTGACTGAGAATTCCTTATCATCACTCACATGAACCAGATATGAGAAGGCCTTGCGTATTTCATCCATCACTTTCGCGGCCGAAAATGCATCTGTATCGGTCATGATTATTGCAAACTCTTCCCCGCCATAGCGTCCGACTATGTCAGTCCGTCGTAAACGCTGTTTCAGGAGTCGCGCCAGACTCTTAATCACCCGATCACCCGCAGCATGGCCATAAGTGTCATTAACCTTTTTAAAATAATCAATATCGACCATTGCAAATGATAATGGCGTTCCCAATCTGCGTGAACGTGCTACTTCTCGAGAAAACTGCTCCTTAATAGAAGTATGATTAAATAATCTGGTAAGGCTGTCACGCACCATAAAAGATCGTAACAAACGAGCACGTAAAATTCGCGATGTTACCGCCGAAACCAACTGTTGCGGCTCAATTGGTTTAACCAGAAAATCATCTCCACCCAGACTCATTGCCTCAAGTTGCGTATTAAAATCATTCTCAGAAGAGAGGTAAACAATTGCGATGCTGACAAAATTATTCAACTGACGGATAACTTTTGCCAACTCTATGCCGCTACATTCAGGCATATACACATCCATTAGAATCAGATCTGGATTAAAATCATGTAACGTTTCCATAATATCCATTGGCTTGAGCACCGTTCTCACAGCCATACCGGCTTGTTTAAGTATTGCTTCATGATAAGCAAGTAAAGCTGAACTATCATCCACAATCAATACACGAAAAGGCTCCTGGGCCTGAAATGATGTTAACGAATCAAGCTGGTCAATTAACTCCGCAGAGTTAACCGGCTTTACGAAATAGGCAATACTACCGGCGCGCACCGCACCAAGTCGTAAAATGATATTATCATATGCCGAGATGAATATAACTCGAGCGGGCTGAGCAAGATTTTTCTGAATTTCTTTAATCGCTTTAATGCCACTCAGCCTATCTTCTGGAAATTCAATATTCATTAAAACAATTGCGCTGGGAATCTGCTTTATTGCTGACTGAAATTCACCTAATTGATTAAAAACTTTAACCTCATAGCCATAATAACGTAATTGCAACGCCAGATCTTCTGCAGTTTCAACATCATCATCAATCAAAAAAATCTGTTTAGAATTAATAGGCTCTTGTTTTATTCTACCCATATCTGTGGGAGTTAGAATAATTTCAGGAAGATAGCTCGGTGCTATATTCATCGCACGCCGTAGTTCCAGCATTTGTCCATTTATCTGCTCAAACTCTGGTCCGCTAGTAACGATTCCAACATGAATCAAATGTTTCAGGTCCTGCACCAGGGCACGCGCTACGGTACTGAGTTCTAAAAAACCAAAGGCCTTACTGGAATTAGCCAGTCCATGTACCAAGCGATATAATTCATGCAGTATCTCGGCATTCTGCTCAATCTGGAAATCTTTCCAAGCTGTTTCAATTTCACTGATTTTTCCCGGCAATTTTTCAGCGTATGGTACTGTCATGATAATGTATTCAATCCCCTTTTATTCCAGAATTCGTCACATATTCAATCAGATAGATTCGCATTTACACACACCACATGCTTCATCAATTTATCGTTCCAACATGCCGTCGTTTTGCAATGTGCAGTATAATGAACACTATAACTATCTGAATGATCCAAATATAGTCGATCTAGTCATTCTATTTACCATTTTTTCACTGATACAAAAAGAGATAATGACATAAGCAGCTAATAAATAAACAATATTATTTCACGAAGAGCGGCAAAATTATCTACAGCCGCCAATATTGGAATCGCTCTATAATCCTTTCCAAGTCGATTATAGCCATTTAGAAGAGGCTTCGCGGCAAAACTTATGAGAGAGTTCTACTTTATAAACTCAATTTTTCGCAGAAACCAGCAGGTGCTACTATTTAAATAAAAAAACAATCATCTTCCAGAAACTCAGGATACTGATTACCTCAACGCCATTACACCGACTCCTGAGCTACATCCAGAAGATCCTTGCACTATACTTTCCAACCCCAATATCTCATTCTAATTTATTATGCCACGCTGGTTGCTTCTCCAAGTTTTATCCTTGATAGTTGTCATGAGCATTGTCATCTTTGCAATCGGTGAGCTTCTGACAGGGGCAGCGCATAGTGCTGTCGAAACATTATCATCCGATCTTCCAGTTGAGTCGATTCAGTTTCCAGTTAATGCTGAAAATAATGTGCATGCCTGGCTGGCCCACGGGGATCGTGGAAACGGTGCTATATTACTTGTTCACTCAATGAGAAGTAATCGGCTTGAGATGTTGAGTCGGGCTAGATTTCTAAATGCACAAGGATATAGTGTCCTACTTATTGATCTTCAAGCGCATGGAGAATCTCCTGGCAAAAGAATCACCTTCGGTTTTCGAGAATCTGAAAGCGTAGATGCTTCCATCACTTTTCTTCAGCAAAATTTTCCGAATGAACGGATCGCTGCTATTGGCGTTTCTCTGGGAGCCGCCGCTATCGTTCTGGCAAAACATTCTTTCAAGCTGGATGCTGTCATACTTGAGTCATTGCACCCCACTATTGAAGAAGCAGTTGAAAATCGGCTAAAACTTCATTTTGGCGAGATTGGCCCTCTATTGCTGCCCCTGCTACTTTCACAATTATCTTTCTATTTAGATATTCCTACCAGTCAACTAAATCCCATAACCCAAATTGCCAATCTCAATTCCCCATTACTACTTATATCGGGCACTCACGATACACACACAACCTTACCAGAAACTGAACGGTTATTTATCGCGGCCAGAGAACCTAAAGAAATTTGGATCATACCTGGCGCCGGACACTTTAATATGCACACTTATGCAGGAAGAGTATATGAGCAACGTATTACCGCCTTCTTACACCATTATCTCCGGCAGTGAGCGATCATAATATCAACTATCGAAAACAACTTCCTCGTTTGGAGTTAGCCATCTATTTCTCATCACTGGTCATGAGAATAAAATAATTTTTATAATACGGCAAACTTCCTTTTTGAATATTTTCATGGTAGTAATATAACCGTTGTCATTTTGACCTTGTATTAAGAAAATCACTCGACAGAATATCGTATCTGAACAGCATTTATTAACAGAAAAATACGTTATGAATCATTACCAAAATATTTTATTAACCATAGATTTCTCAGATGATGATCATTATGTCGCCCATAAAGCAAAGCAATTAGCGGACATATTTAATGCGAAATTAAATATACTGCATGTATTAGATAATATTGCGATGCCTGATACTGCTTATGGTACAGTCATATCATTGGATATAAACTCAACGTATGAAGCACTGGAAGTAGAAAAATCGAAAATGATATACATCAGTAATCAATTAAATATTGAATCGTCTCGTCGCTGGATGATCTGGGGTGAACCGAAGCAGGAGATCATTCGATTGTCTCAGCAAGAGAATATTGATTTAATTGTTACTGGCTCACATGGACGACATGGACTGGCGATGCTACTGGGTTCAACAGCAAATAGCATCCTGCATTATGCCAGCTGCGATGTGTTAGCGGTTCGTTTACCGGGCAACTGAATCTACACAAACCAACAGATTATTGTGAAATCTATCATTTACGAGACTACCAAAATTTCCACCAAGGTCTGCCCCCTATCTCAACCGGATGGGTAAGATAGGTACTATCGGGAAAATTTCTTCTTAAAACACGTTCCGCATCATCACGCAAATCAGTCATTTCAAGCGCTTCGTATGCTTTCATCATGATAAATAGAATTTCTTCTGCCGCAGGTGTTCGTGGATATTCTTTTAGCGCAAATTGAGCACGATTGACAGCAGCAACATAGGCCTTCCGCTTCATATAATAGCGTGCCACATATACCTCGCTCATTGCGACTACGTTCACCAGATGTGCCATACGCTGAATCGCATCAGGAGCATATTTGCTATCAGGGAAGCGCACCACCAACTCACTGAAATTTTCAAATGATTCACGAGAAGCCTTTGAATCACGTTCACTCATATCCTGTTTAAGAATATTTTGCATCACAATACCCAGAATTCCCCAGTTATCATTGAAATTTGCCAGACCTTTGAGATAATAAGCATAATCTACGTTCACATGATTAGGATGTAATTTTATAAATCGATCGGCAGCAATAATAGCAGAAGCTTGCTCCTGATCTTTATAGTATGCGTAAGCAATTTCAAGTTGAGCCTGTTGTGAGAATCGGCCATAAGGATAGCGTGCTTCTAGTGATTCAAACAATTTAATCGCAGCACCATAATTGCCACTATTCAATTCTTCCTTGGCTTCAGTATAAAATTTACTCGCGGACCAGTTCTTGGTCTCCTCCTGGCGTTCTGGCAACAAACCACAGGCCGCTAACAATAACGCTAGAAATAAAATTAAACTTCTCAACATCATGATAAATTATCAAAAAAACAAAGAAATATTCGGTGATTATAACGTAAAGCCTGTTACATCAGCAGCGGATAAATCGCATCAAACTATTATTAAACTAGTCATTCCGCTGGATTACGCGGGCCTTCGTCTTGATCAGGCTTTAGCGCGTTTACTACCCAACTGGTCGCGTAATCGCCTGCAAACATGGATACTCGAAAAGCGCATAACAGTAGATGCTCAAGTAACAAGCCCCAAACAAAAAGTCTGGGGTCATGAGCAAATTCAGGTTGAGCCGCAAGATAGTACATCTGATATCAGCCATATCGCTGAGGCCATCAAGCTGGATATTGTTTATGAAGATGATACTCTCATTATCATTAACAAGCCGGTTGGAATGGTGGTTCATCCTGGCAACGGTAACTGGCAAGGCACCCTATTAAATGCTTTGCTGCATCACGCAGCGCAATTGAACAGTGTCCCACGAGCAGGCATCGTTCATCGCTTGGACAAGGACACCAGCGGCTTGCTGGTTGTGGCAAAAACTCTGGAAGCACAAACCAACCTGGTACGCCAATTACAGGAACATGCCATAAAACGTGATTATCTGGCATTAGTACATGGTCAGGTTAAAGATAGCCGCGGCAGCTGTGTCGATGCCCCTATAGGACGTCACCCGATTCAGCGCACAAAAATGGCGGTCACTGAAAGGGGTAAGCAAGCACGCACCCACTATCGAGTTTTAGAACAGCTAGAAAATTTCACTCTGCTACAGTGCAGCCTGGAAACAGGACGAACACATCAAATTCGTGTACATATGCACTGGATTGGCTATCCCTTAGTGGGTGATGCAACTTACGGCAGTAAACCAAAAAAAATAACCCATGAAACCAGACAAATTATTACCGATTTCTCCAGGCAGGCACTTCATGCACAAAGATTAGAGCTGATTCATCCGCACAATAAACAAAAAATGAAATGGGAAGCAACTTTACCCGAAGATATGAATCATTTATTACAGAAATTGCGAGAATATTATCATCAGTCAAAGTCCGATAAAAATTTTCTTAATCCTGATGATTCCGAATGAATGCTCATACAGCAGTATTTTCTCGATTCAGCAACAGACTCATTTTATTTTATAGCACAACCATGTATTTCGATTCTGAGTATTTATCTATTTTCTACATAGTTTAATAATGAATCAGGTCTCCATATATCCGACAATGCATAGTATTGCGGTCATTCTGAAAGAGCAGCAGATACTGCTATAAAATAGCAAAAAATATTATCCTACTACAAGCGACTCTATTACATTTATTCGCTCACTTCGACGGATCGGTCCCAATAAGGAATTGATCCAATACGCGTTGCAAGAAAATCAATAAAAGAACGTACCTTGGCAGGCAAATGCCGGCTTGGCAAATAACAAGCGTAAACATAGCGCTCTACCGGTATATATTCAGAGAGTACAGCCTGTAGCTTTCCATTTTGCAAATCTTTACCAACTCTGAAGGTCGGCAGCAATGCGATACCTAATCCACCAAGAACTGCCTCGGCAAGCGCATCGTCATCGTTAATCCGCAATGTTCCTGATACCGGAACGGCAATTTCCCCCTCCGGTCCGGTAAAACGCCAGTAGCCCTGCTCACCTGAGAGCGTATAATCCAAGCAATTATGCTTTACCAAGTCTTCTGGTGTTTGTGGAATGCCATGTTGCTGAAAGTATTGAAATGTAGCACATAGCTGGCGACGTACCGGCGCAAGCTTGCGAGCTACCAGATTAAGATCCGGCTCACCTGTCACACAAATCAGCACATCATATCCCCCTTCTACTAAATCGACCGGGCGATCCGTAATGGTCAAATCAATCCTAATCTCAGGGTAACGTGCGAGAAAATCAGCAAGCGCTGGAGCAACATGCAATGTGCCAAACGCAACTGATGCGCTTACTTTTAATAGTCCACGTGGCTCGACTTGCAAGCTACCGATTACTTGTTCAGCCTGCTCAACCTCTTCCAAAATACGCATAGAATGCTCGGCAAGCGCAGCGCCTGCTTCGGTCAAGCTCAAATGTCGAGTGCTCCGATTGAGTAAGCGGGCGCCAAAATACTTCTCGAGCTTAGCAACAGCTTTACTAACAGCTGAACGAGAAACATTTAATCGCCGTGCGGCCTCTGAAAAACTACCTGCTTCCACAACTCGTGCAAAAATCATGAAAAGATTAAGATCTTGCATAGGTGAATTTATTGTATCTTATATTGAAACAATGTAGTTCTATTTTTAGCACTTATCTATTATTTATTTCACGGGTACTATTGGTAGAAACAATTCAAACATAAGCGCGTAGCTATTCGTTCAAATATATCACTGTCGACTAAAAAGAGCAGATTATCATTATTTTAGTCATCTTCACTTAGCTACCCGAATGAGAAAATAAGCAAAGATTCCAAAAGGAGCAGCGTTGATGAAATTCGAATTTTCGCTAGATTTACCGTTAATGATATATCGGGCAGCTATCACTTCTTGCTTTATACTTTCCTTCATCTTGTTTATAACGCCAGTAGTTGCTGCTGAATCGAAATATGACTACGATATTCAGCAAGTCGCGGAATCAGAAATAAGTAATTGTACATTTTTAGCCGATGTCCAAGGCTCATCAAGCTATGGAAAAACCCGTGTAACGGCTTGGAAAGAAAAAGGAAAGCATAAGGCCTTGGAGCAGGCGGTGGATTTGAACGCTACCCATGTAGTATGGAATAACGGTTCCACAGGATATGGGTCTGGTCCGCGTATATCTGGTAGCGCATATTATTGTGACAACGTCAAAAGACTGGCAGACACTACCAGACCAAGAGGCAGCGAATGAACAAAAAAAGAAGAAATTTAAGTGCGCATAAACCTCTTCCTTCTTCTTATCTGATATCGAATTAGAAACGAAAAATACCGCTTATTGATAAGAGAATCTGATCATCGTCCTTGCCATCATTAAACGTTTGGTTATTAACGGATCGATCATATCTGATTTCTGGGCGTATAGTCAGCCAAGATATCGGTGTATAGTTCAGACCACCCGTGACGCCAATAAAGTGATCACCCACACCATTAACTCTGGTTCCATCCTCATCACGGAACCACTCCATACGCAGTCCGGCTCCCAAATTATGCAAAATATCATACAATAAATACTGATTTAGTCCATACCATTTGGCTGAATGAGCCAAGGATGTTTTCTCTTCGATACCCATGTCATGCTGCAATACATAGTGAAGGTTATCAGTTAAATCATGATTAAGCACAATACTATACATGGTCCGATTATGGTCATTATTCAAACCATTTGTTTCAACGTCACCAGTAATCAGAGAAGCTGCTAAAGAAGTCCGCTCATCATCTGTAGTATAAGTCACTCCTCCCAGGAAATTAGCGGGTTGTTTAAAATTTGCATCCCAACCCGTCACTACCCCGCCTGTGATAACGATATTATCATCAATCGCGTAGGATAACATGGCACCCGTATGAGTAAATGGTTCGCCATATTGCATTGCGTAGGCGTGCGAGAAAAAGAAATTATCCGGTGCCGGAACGACCTCATAGCCGATAATGGTATAAAAATGACCAATTTTTGCCACAACTCCATTCCCTATCGGCATGTAAATATCCACATAAGCTTGTGGAAATACTAGCTGACGTCGCTTATCTGTATCAAGAACATTAGTATCAAAATTAGTTGCGGAAGAGAAACGAGCATCAGTCCCATATAATAGATCTGCTCGGAAGCCGATATCCCAACTATCCCCTTGTATATCTAATTCATGTTCAATGAATCCATATGCTTGATGTAAATTGAATTCATTGGCGCCATCATTAAAGGTGACGGCACCATTTTTACCTCCTCTCGGATCATCTACATTACCAGTGAATCCAATTTCACTCCAACCACCAAATCTGATGCCCAGAGATTTCATAAAGGTGGTTTCATTATAATTGAAACCGGTGAGGCTTTTAGCCAACCCGTCGTCACCTGCATACCCAAGAGACGAGAGAAGAAACAGACCGCATAGTGCAAAAGACAGATTTTTACTACTACGCACTTTATGATAAGCAAGCAAAGTAAATCCTCCACTATTCTAGAAATTAATTATTATTAAGAGCACCGTGTCAACACACACCATCTTATGATCTAAGCACAAGGAGATGGAAACTTTACCTAGCGCAGGTTAAGGATACTCAACGCATGGGTATCGCGCAATATTTTCTATAACTGATCCAGTTCAGATATTCAATATTGATCTATCTGATTAGGTGGTTGTTGGATTTTCGTTATATTGAATTCCGGCCGTGACGCAGTCAGGATTATTATCCAATCAGCTGTATATTATTCGCAGGAAGATCTTAGTATTAGTATATCGGTAATCCTGCGGAGTGATTTAAGCTCCGTAGGAGAGATATAGGATCATGAAACTTACGACGGGATAGAAAACAACATATCCAGAGACTTTTGCAAAAGCCCTCGCCAGAAGTTTTCGACTATTGATTATAAATAGTTAACTTTTTAACTATTGGGGTTTTGCAAAGGTCTCATCCAGTTTATCCAATACTCAACAATGTCACTTCGCTAGAAGTGTGAGCATGATTTTTATAGATCTAATAACGGATACAGAGATATATGATTACTGTTTTTGGAGGATTATCTGAAAAATACTGATTAATAATTAATTACTTAACAAGAAGGAATCTGATTGTTGGATATTTTAAGGCAATTCTTCCGGATAAAATAAACGACAAATAATTACTCAACCCCGCTTCACTTCTGAATTTGAATACGGCATGTATTAAAACACATACCAATACAGAAAAATCAGATAATGATAACAGGACTATCCGCATAGAAAAAAGCCTGCTACGATCACAAACCATAATTCAATCCACAAATCACATACATCAAGCTAGCCATGAGTTGTGCTCCAGCGTTGAATGTATGACATAAGAATCTAAGCAATATGCTTAGCGATTCATCCGTAAAGTGAAGCGCTTTGAATTATTCTGAAAAGAACTCTCGTGCTTTATCCATCCATGATTTGGCACGAGGACTATGACGAGATCCGTCTGTTTGGCTAATTTCTTCTAGTTCGTGCAATAATTCTCTCTGCCTCGCAGTAAGTTTTACCGGTGTTTCTACAACAACATGACATAGCAGATCGCCATAAGTATGACTGCGCACGCCTTTAATACCTTTTTCACGTAGTCTAAAGATTTTTCCCGTTTGTGTTTCTGCTGGCACCTTTATTTTGGCATGACCATCTAATGTGGGTACTTCAATCTCTCCTCCAAGCGCAGCAGCACTAAAGCTAATCGGAATTTCACAGTGCAAATCATTGCCATCTCGTTGAAATACGGAATGAGCCGATAAGTGAATAACGACATATAAATCACCTGGTGGACCACCATTTACTCCGGTTTCACCTTCACCAGATAAGCGAATACGATCACCATCATCCACACCCACCGGAATTTTTACCGATAGTGTTTTATGTCGCTTAACGCGACCCGCACCATGACAAGTTCCACAAGGGTTTGCAACTACCTTTCCATTACCATGACATTTTGGACAGGTTTGCTGGATTGAGAAAAATCCTTGTTGCATTCTTACCTGTCCATGACCATTACAAGTAGGACAAGTCTTCGGAGAAGTGCCTGGCTTCGCGCCATCACCGTGGCAAACATCACAAGTATCCATGGTCGGAATACGTATTTTTGTTTCAGTTCCCCGGGCGGCCTGTTCTAGTGAGATTTCCAGGTTGTAGCGCAAATCTGAACCGCGGTGGATATTGGAACGAGCCCCGCGCCCGCCAAAAATATCACCAAAAATATCACCAAATGCATCACTGAAACCCTGAGCACCACCTGCACCCGCTGCGCTAGCATCGACACCCGCATGGCCATACTGGTCATATGCCGCACGTTTACTGGCATCAGTCAATACTTCGTAGGCTTCCTTGGCCTCTTTAAATAATTCTTCAGACTCAACATTTCCGGAATTACGATCGGGATGATGTTTCATTG
This sequence comes from Nitrosomonas cryotolerans ATCC 49181, assembly GCF_900143275.1. NCBI lineage: Bacteria > Pseudomonadati > Pseudomonadota > Betaproteobacteria > Nitrosomonadales > Nitrosomonadaceae > Nitrosomonas > Nitrosomonas cryotolerans. Next base: position 1,171,480 of record NZ_FSRO01000001.1, on the reverse strand, counting down.
CCAACTTACGATAGGCCTTTTTGATGGCATCTTCATCAGCATTCCTGTTGATGCCCAACACCTCATAATAATCACGTTTATTCATATATATTTTCTGTTACCATGCTATAAGTAAGGCTATTCCTTCAAGGAAGATTCTTTATTTTCCAACTGAATGCCAAAGCGCAGAGTACACAAAGAGATCTTATTTATCGTTCTTTGCGTCTCTGCATCTTAACCGCTCAAATGTGCAATTTATTTTTTGTTATTCTTAACTTCCTCAAATTCTGCATCGACCACCTCGCCTTCAACTGATTTTTCGTTCTTATTCGATGATGCTGATTCCGCATCGGATTGAGCCTGCTGACCTTGTTCCTGCTTATACATTTTCTCAGCTAATTTATGCGAAGCTTCCGTCAACGCCTGTGTTTTGGCATCTATATCGTCTTTATTACTTGATTTGAGCGCATCCTCCGCATCCTTCAATGCGGTCTCAATTTTTGATTTTTCATCGTTATCCAGCTTATCGCCGTGTTCTGCCAAAGATTTTCTTGTGGAATGGATCATCGCATCACATTGATTACGGCTAGAAACAAGCTCAAATGTCTTATGATCTTCCTCAGCGTGAGCTTCCGCATCCTTCACCATGCGCTCAACTTCTTCACTTGATAAACCAGAGCTTGCCTGGATTTTTATCTTATTTTCCTTACCAGTCGCTTTATCTTTAGCGGATACATGTAATATACCATTGGCATCAATATCAAATGCCACCTCAATTTGCGGCATACCACGCGGGGCCGATGGGATGTCTGTTAAATTAAATTGCCCCAGGCTTTTATTACCCGAAGCCATTTCACGTTCACCCTGTAACACATGAATTGTTACCGCAGTCTGGCTATCATCTGCAGTTGAAAATACCTGCTGTGCCTTGGTCGGAATCGTCGTATTTTTCTGAATCAGTTTAGTCATCACACCACCCAGTGTCTCGATACCCAGAGATAATGGCGTGACATCCAACAACAACACATCTTTAACATCACCTTGTAACACCCCACCCTGAATGGCAGCACCCACTGCTACCGCCTCATCTGGATTAACATCTTTACGCGGTTCTTTGCCAAAAATCTCTTTTACTTTCTCCTGAACCTTGGGCATACGCGTTTGCCCACCAACCAAAATAACATCATCGATATCCGAGGCAGATAGACCAGCATCTTTCATTGCAATCCGACAAGGCTCAGCTGTACGCTCTATTAATTGTTCTACCAGACTTTCTAATTTAGCACGCGTAATTTTAATTGCCAAATGTTTAGGACCCGCTGAATCAGCCGTGATATAAGGCAAATTAACTTCGGTTTGTTGACTGGATGAAAGCTCAATCTTAGCCTTCTCTGCAGCATCTTTCAAACGTTGCAATGCCAACATGTCCTGCTTTAAATCAATGCCGCTCTCTTTCTTAAACTCATTGACCAGGTATTCCATCACACGCGAATCAAAATCTTCACCGCCCAGGAAAGTATCACCATTCGTAGCCAACACCTCAAATTGGTGCTCGCCCTCTACTTCAGCAATTTCAATAACAGAAATGTCAAAGGTACCACCACCAAGATCATATACAACAATTTTGCGATCACCCTCTTTTTTATCCATACCAAAAGCCAATGCGGCAGCAGTTGGCTCATTGATAATCCGCTTTACATCCAGTCCAGCAATGCGCCCTGCATCCTTTGTTGCCTGACGTTGCGAATCATTAAAATAGGCGGGTACAGTAATGACGGCATCAGTCACAGATTCACCGAGATAATCCTCAGCCGTTTTCTTCATCTTCATTAGAACCTGTGCGGAAACCTCGGGTGGTGCAATTTTTTTACCACGTACTTCAACCCACGCATCATTGTTATCTGCTCGGATGATGCTATAAGGAACCATTTTAATATCTTTCTGCACCATATCTTCGTCAAAACGTCGTCCAATAAGACGTTTAACCGCAAACAGGGTGTTCTTTGGATTGGTCACTGCCTGACGCTTGGCAGAAGCCCCTACCAGGATTTCATTATCTTCTGTATACGCGACAATAGAAGGCGTGGTACGCGCACCTTCTGCATTTTCAATTACCTTGGGTTTACCATTCTCCATCACTGCTACACAAGAGTTAGTGGTACCCAAGTCGATACCGATAGTTTTTGCCATGACTGGATCCTTTTAAATATTAATTCTGTCTATCAACTGATCAAAAAGTGGAGATTCTTATCGAAATTTCAAGTATCTTTGGTTTTTGAAACAGATACGAGTGCCGGACGAATGATTCGATCATGTAATCTGTAGCCCTTTTGCATCACTTGTACTACTGTATTTGGGACAAGCTCAGAATCTACTGTACACATAGCCTGGTGTTGATGGGGATCGAACTTTTCTCCCACGGGATTAATCACCTTGATACTGAATTTATCAAAAACAGTTATCAATTGCTTATGCGTTAATTCCATACCATCTTTAAAATTCTCTACGCTTGCATTTTCAACCGTCAGTGCAGCCTCTAAGCTATCCACTACGGCCAACAGTTCGCTAGAAAAATTCTCTACCGCGTACTTATGTGCATTAGCAACATCTACCTGGGCCCGCTTACGCATATTTTCCGCATCAGCCTTAGCACGTAACCACGCATCGTGATGTTCGGCAGCCTTTAGTTCCGCTTCTTTTAGTAATTGATCCAGACTGGGCTGACTAGCTGCTTCTGATTCAATTGGTTTATCCTTAGTATTTTCTGCCGTATCGGCATGAATATCTAGATCTATTTCAGGATGTTCGGATTTTGAATTTTCTGAATTTTGCATCATACCTCCTAATTTCTGTCCGGTGAAGATTGGGATAATTTTCTGGATTTCAAGCACCAGAAAATAAAATTATTCCGAGCTTATAAATTGATTAGGGTCACTGCAATCAAGAAAAATGATCTAAGAATCATGCCTTGAGATTCTATTTGAACAATATACTTTATATGGCAATTTTCCGAGCGAGCGCGCTGGCTTTACCCGTATAGTTCTGTGGTGTCATTGCCAGCAAAGCGCTTTTTTCAACATCCGGGATTTCCAGATTCATTATGAATGTATGCAAGGTCTCTCGGGTAATACCTGCTTTACCGCGCGTTAATGCTTTCAACTGCTCATAAGGATTTGCAATACCATAACGACGCATAACCGTTTGTATGGGTTCGGCCAGAACCTCCCAGGCGTTATCCAGGTCCTTTATTAATTGCGTCGAATCAACATCCAGTTTATTCAGGCCCTTAACACAAGAGTCGTAGGCCAACAGGGTATGGCCCAGTGCTACCCCCATATTCCGCAAAGCAGTCGAATCAGTTAAATCGCGCTGCCAACGCGACACAGGTAATTTTTCACTTAAATGTCGCAACAACGCATTAGCAATACCGAGATTACCTTCTGAATTCTCAAAATCAATTGGGTTAACTTTGTGCGGCATAGTTGATGAGCCCACCTCGTTTTCCCTGGTTCTTTGTCTAAAATAACCCAGTGAAATATATCCCCATAAATCACGATTTAAATCCAGTAAGATTGTATTAATACGCGCATAAGCATCAAATAATTCAGAAATAGCATCATGTGGTTCAATTTGAGTCGTATAAGGATTAAACTCCAAACCCAGTTGCTCAACGAAATGTTGTGCCAGCATTTCCCAATCTAAATTGGGATAGGCCGCTAAATGCGCATTATAATTACCCACAGCGCCATTTATCTTGCCTAATATGGCTATGGTCGCCAGCTTCTTGTATCCGCGCTGCAGGCGAAATACCACATTAGCCATTTCCTTACCCACTGTAGTGGGTGTGGCTGGCTGACCATGGGTTCTGGCAAGCATGGGCATATCAGCCAGCTGATGTGCCAATTCACCGAGACCGGTTATAATTTTTTCCAGTGCGGGCAACATGATCTGGTCACGACTGTATTTCAGCATCAATCCATATGAAAGGTTATTGATATCTTCCGATGTGCAAGCAAAATGGATAAATTCCGTAACTCTGACAATCTCGTCGTTTTCTGCCAGTGCTTCCTTCAACCAGTACTCAATTGCTTTCACATCATGATTAGTACGCGCTTCAATGGCTTTAATTGCTTCCCCATCTGCCAAGGAAAAATTCGCTACCAGATCATCCAGTTGCCTGGTAGCATTGGCAGAAAAAGAAGGGACCTCTTGAATGCCCACCTCGCGACTCAATGCTTTTAGCCATTCAATCTCTACTTTGACACGATGGTGAATCAATGCATATTCACTAAAATACGGACGCAACGAAGCCACCTTGCTTTGATAACGACCATCCAAGGGAGAAAGTGCAGTAATCGGAGAAAAATTCATGCTGTTTCCAATGCTTGAAAAGTTGCGCATTCTAGCATATATGTACTTGAATTCATGGGCGGCATCCCAGACGGGCTACTAAAACAGTATAATCTATAATTTATATTACGGTATATTATGAAAATTATCGGATCCCTTACCAGTCCATATGTGCGCAAAGTACGGATTATCCTTGCGGAAAAGCAAATTCATTATGAATTTAGTGTCGATAACCCATGGGACAGCAGTACTCGGGTATCCAGTCATAATCCGTTAGGCAAAATACCTGTATTGATTATGGATAATGAAGATATTCTATATGATTCGCGCGTCATTGCTGAGTATCTTGACAGTATCGAGAGCCCTCAGTCAGCGATACATCTGATTCCCCGGTCCAGCTACGATCGTACCATGGTGAAACGCTGGGAAGCATTAGCAGATGGAATATGTGATGCTGCCGCTACTATTTTTCTAGAACGCAAGCGACCTACCTCTCAACAGAGCCACGAATGGATAGCTCGTCAACAACAGAAAATTGAAATGGGTATAAAAGCCGCGGCAGTTGAGCTAGGGGACAGGGAATGGTGTCATGGTCATACTTTTACATTGGCTGACATTGCACTGGGCTGCGCAATGGATTATCTGACACTACGCTTTCCAGAAATTCAGTGGCGTGCCACTTACGCTAACCTTACCGGTCTTGCAGGAAGACTCACGCAACGGACCTCATTTATCGACACGGCACCTAAAGGATAATTATCCCTGTTTATTTTTCCATGATCCCATGATAAATACTCCCTAACAATAACTGATCTCATAGCTTGAAGATCGTGTCGATCAATAACCATCGGTCGCCTTATTTCGTATCCAGATAACAGAGCGGCTATCTAACCCATCAAATAAAAAAATAAACACAACCTATTGATTTAAAATATATATTTCTATTCGTGGATCAATCCGGATTCGCAAAAGATGCCAGGTAAAAACCACATAATGGGCGCATTACTTTTTACTATACGATGATCCCACCACCCAGACATACCTTGCTCTCATACACCACTACCGACTGACCGGGCGTTACAGCCCACTGCGATTGAGCAAACTCAATTTGACAAGCAGCTTGATTGACACGAACAATCGCGCAAGGTGCATCAGATTGACGATAACGCGTTTTAGCTGTGTACACCCAATCGCAGTGCGGCGCTTTACCGTTAATCCACGTCAAATCGGCAGCAGTCAACGTAGAACGCAGCAACTCAGCATGATCATGCCCCTGTACAACAATCAGAATATTATCCGTCATATTTTTCCCTGCAACAAACCAGGGCTTATCACTGCTATTTTGGACACCACCAATTCCTAACCCCTGCCGCTGTCCAATAGTGTAATACATCAAACCTATATGTTCACCAACTGTCTTTCCCTCGAATGTCCTTATTTCCCCTGGCTCGTGGGGTAAATAACGTTTAAGAAACTCTCTGAATGGCCTTTCCCCGATAAAGCAAATCCCCGTGCTATCTTTTTTAGAAAAATTAGGTAACTTCTGTTCTTGTGCAATTCTACGCACATTTCGTTTATAGAGATTTCCCACGGGAAACAACGTTCTGGCTAACTGAGACTGATTCAACCGGTAGAGAAAATAGCTTTGATCTTTCGTACCATCTTCTCCCTTTAGCAATTGATATGAGTCATTTATTTTCCGTACCTGCGCATAATGACCGGTTGCAATATAATCCGCACCCAGATTAATTGCATGATCCAGAAATGCCTTGAACTTGATTTCGGCATTACACAACACATCCGGATTCGGTGTCCGTCCCGCCTGATATTCAGCAAGAAAAAGGGAAAATACGCGTTCCTTATATTCTGTAGAGAAATTTGCCACTTCCAGCGGAATTCCGATGATATCAGCTACCGACGCTGCATCAATAAAATCCTGGCGCGAAGAACAATACGTGTCTGTATCCTCCTCCTCCCAGTTTTTCATAAACAGGCCAATCACATCATAACCTTGTTGTTTCAGCAACCAGGCCGCTACAGATGAATCAACACCACCCGACAGGCCCACTATTACACGTTGTTTTTTCATTGCATCAATTGTAATACGTAAGCATTTCTAACGGATAGTGTTTTCCCGCGAGATGATCTCGAACACATTGCATGACCAGTGGACTACGGTGACGATCAATCGACTCATTCATCTCGGCCACGCTAAGCCAGGTTGTACGTATGATTCCTGAATCCAGTATACGCTCAGAGTCATGGTTCGTCGCATCCCCACCTAACGCAAAACGGAGATAAGTTGTATCATTACAGGAGGAATGCCATTGATAAATACCCAATAGATATTGCGGAACAAAGGTATAGGCAGTCTCTTCCAAGGTTTCTCGAACGGTACCCTCGATAATAGATTCACCAGGATCCAGATGTCCTGCAGGCTGGTTCAGCATTATTTTAGAAACGCCTTGTATTGTTTCCTCCACCAGCAAATATCTTCCATTTTGTTCAATAACCGCAGCAACGGTAACGTTTAGCTTCCAAATCATTGTGTCCCATAAATATCAAAAATTAATATGTATCTTCATATCGTATTGAACATACCGTGCTATTTTGGCAAACTTGGATAGCAAGCTTGCCGTTACCTCCGAACAATCTTCGATCTTCTTTATATCAGTTCAAGAGATTAAATCAATGCCATTTTTTATATTTAAGTTCCTTTCCGCACAGAAAAATCAGGTCTTATAACTGGCCGGATTCAATTTTAAGTCCACAAAAGTAGTCCAGAATTACCCGTTCTTAATTTAAATTAAACTCAGAATACTGCTTTTACCGAAAGAAATGAAGGCTAATTCTGTTTAATTTAAGATTGATGAAATCTGATAATCATATATCATATAATTCCAATACATTTAGAAAGGCCGTATGCAGACGTCCTCATTTTATCTTTTTTTATTACTCAGCAGTCTGATCCTCGCGCTTCCAGCCACACTTGCGTCAGCCCAAGAAGAACCCACTCTAGCACTTACCATTGAAGACTTACAACGACTGGGATTGCAGGCCAATGGACTCGTACGTGCCGCGCAATCTCAGGTTGACATTGCTAAAGCGAATGTTGTCGGCGCTGCCGCTTTCCCCAATCCGGAAGTAACCGTAATGGCGGGTCCTGACCGACCACGGTTACCTATATCAGAAACGGGACCGGCTTCAAATCAGCGCGAAATAACGGTCAGTCAACCCATTGAGAATCCTTTCCTGCGAGCAGCGCGCATTGATTCCGCCCAGGCAGGTGTCGGAGCAAGTCAGGCCAGTCTTCATCAAGTACGCGCAGATCTGGCGGCACAGTTACGGGTCAGTGCCTATGAACTCTTATTGCGGCAAGAACTTGCGCTCATGGAAACCAGCATCCACGATCTGATGCAGGAAATATCTCGTCGCATTAAAGTCAGTGTTGATATAGGAGAAGCGGCGCGTTTTGAGTTAATTCGAGCCGACACAGAGGTACTCAGTGCGGCCAGCCGTAAAGAGGCCGCACTCCTGAATGCGGAACGGGCGCGGATTGCACTCGTACGACTCACCGCCGGTACGTTGCAGCCTAACTTCAAAATTAATGCCTCACTAAATGACCCCGTCGCATTTCCGCCATTAGCGGTATTACGTCAGGAAGTTCCAGCTGTTAATCCAGATATTGTCCGTTTAGAGGCCGAGCAGGATCGCGCACAGTTACGTATTGACGAAGAACGAGCCACCGTACTGCCTTCTGTGAGTATTTTATACAGAAATTTTCAAGATGCCCAGTTCGCCTCCAATACAGCCGGTATTAATGTAAAGATTCCGCTTTTTTACCGTCGCCAAGGCGAGATTGATGGCGCTATCTTTGATTCCGCAAGAATACGCGAAACACTGGAATACCGTCGCTTTGAGATTGGACAGCAACTCGAATCCGCCTGGCAGGCTAAACAGATCGCCCAGCGCAGAGTCGAAATGTTTGAGGGAGGTATCGTCACAGAGGCTGAATTGGCGCTGAGAATTGCCCAAACTGCTTATCGTCTTGGTGAGCGCGGTTTTATTGAAGTGCTCGACACTCAACGTGTATTACGCGGCGTACTCGCGGAACTATTGCAGGCACGTTTTGAATTGCAATCCGCTGCCACAGAAATTGATCGATTACGCGCCCATTATCCCAAGGAGCAAGCTCACGAATGAAAACTACTGCCCTAATCAAGGGTGCGGCCTTACTCACCGCTCTATTTCTCACTGGATGTGATAGTGAAAAACCTGTGGATTCCTCTGAGGATGAAATAATTCAGTCGGAATCGACTGAAAATGAATATAGTGTAACCCTTAGCCCAAATATGGCTCAACGCATCAAAATAGGGAAGCCTAAATTAGTCAAAATTGTAGATACCTTAAAGGTTCCCAGCCATATCGAAGTTAATCAGCATGAACTGGCTCGTATTGGTGCTAGCGTTACAGGACGCATCGTTGATGTGCCTGCCATGGTGGGTGACGATGTTAAGGTCGGAACAACATTGGCACATATTTCCAGCCCGGAATTAACTCAGGCGCAACTCGCCTATTTACGTGCCTATTCACAAGCTACCTTAGCGCAGCGAGCAGCCGAACGTGCACATCAGCTGCTCGCGGCCGATGTGATTGGGCGCGCTGAACTGCAGCGACGCGAATCAGAACTGCAAGTGTTTCGCGCTGAGCTAAGCGCAGCAACAGATCATCTACGGATGCTGGGTGTTGGAAAAAAAGGAGTCAATGAGCTCGCAAAACGCGGACAGATTCTACCCTCTGTTAGCATCACTGCATCCAGAGATGGTACAGTTATTGAGCGTAATGTCGCTGTTGGTCAAGTAGTCAAACCTGCCGATCAACTATTCCTGATCGCAGACTTAGCTACTGTCTGGGTAATCGGTGGCGTACCGGAACAGGATGTCAGTAAAGTGTCTGAAGGACAGCAAGTCGAAATTCAGATACCCGCACTAAATAATACAAAGATCACGGGTCAGATTATCTTTGTTGCCGATACGGTTAGCCCGGAGCAGCGTATCGTCACTGTGCGCACGCAGGTAAGTAATTCAGAACGCAAACTTAAGCCGGCCATGTTGGCCATTATGCATATCACTGATGCCCCGAAAATACATTTAGTTGTTCCAACTGGAGCAGTCGTACGCGAAAATAATCGGGATCATGTATTCGTTGCGCAAGATAACAACCAATTTATTCTGACACCTGTCCAGCTAGGAGATACTATTAATGGTGTACGACCAATACTAAAAGGACTCGATAAGGATCAATCCATCATCATAGATGGCGCTTTTCATATAAACAATCAACGCAAACGCGCTGGACTGGATTAAGCTCATGCTCGCATCAATTGTACGCACCACAATTCATCATCGCCTTATCACACTCGTACTCGCGCTTATTCTAATCAGCTTTGGTTTACGGGCAACACAGCAATTATCCATTGACGCCTTTCCCGATGTAACTAATGTGCAGGTACAGATTGCTACCGAGGCTCTGGGGCGCACACCCGAAGAGATTGAACGCTTGGTAACCATCCCCCTTGAAATATCAATGACTGGCTTGCTGGGCTTACAAGAGATGCGTTCATTGAATAAAAGTGGATTATCGATCATCACTCTGGTATTTACAGATGATACGGATGTATTTTTTGCACGCCAATTGGTGATGGAAAGGCTGCTGAATGCAGCGACTAAAATGCCGCCTGGTATTGTGCCAGTCCTTGGACCCGTATCAACCGGTCTGGGCGAAGTATATCAATACACCCTTGATCACCCGGATGATGGCGAACGGGCGCTCACTGTTGAAGAGTTGACTCATCGACGGGTTATTCAGGACTGGGTGGTCAGGCCACTTTTACGCTCCATACCAGGTGTAGCAGAAATCAATTCCCAGGGAGGCTATGTCAAACAATACCAGGTCTGGGCAAATCCAGACCGGCTACGTCATTACAATTTAACATTACAACAGGTTGAAAGAGCGATCGCAAACAATAATGCCAATTCCAGTGGCGGCATATTACCATTAGAAAATGAGCAGTACCTGGTTCGTGGTGTCGGCTTGATCCAGACATTACAAGATATCGGCAACATTGTCCTTGATGAACAAGGGGGTGTTCCTGTATTTGTACGTGACATTGCTGAGGTCAAGATCGGCACAGAAGTACGCTATGGCGCGGTCATGAAAGGGGGCTACACGGAATCCGCCTCTGGTATCGTATTAATGGTACGAGGGGGCAATGCTAAGGAAATTGTGGGTAACGTAAAAGCCAAGGTGGCTGAGATCAATGAGCGCAATATGCTACCGGACGGACTGCAGATTGTACCTTATTATGATCGCACTGAACTGGTAGATTCTGCCTTGTGGACGGTCAGTAAGGTCTTGATTGAAGGCATTATACTTGTTGTCATTATTTTATTCATATTCCTGGGCGATGTTCGTTCTAGCCTGATTGTGGTAGCAACGCTCGTTATTACACCACTGGCTACATTCATGGTCATGAATCACCAGAATATTTCTGCCAATCTGATGTCGCTGGGAGGCATGGCCATTGCCATTGGTCTAATGGTTGATTCTACTGTCGTTGTCGTTGAAAATGTTTACCATCGTCTGAGTAATGCCAGCGACGAATCACGCATACGCACAATAATCGATGCCGTTATCGAGGTCGGCGTACCGGTGATCTTTGGTATTTGTATTATTATCTTAGTATTTCTGCCATTAATGACCCTGCAAGGCATGGAAGGCAAGCTATTCAGTCCACTTGCTTTCACTATAGCGATCGCTTTGGCAATATCGTTAATTATCTCGTTAACACTATCACCCGTACTGTGTTCCTATATTCTCAAAGGCGGTGCTGATCACGATACCAAGATTATTACCATACTTAAATCAGCTTATCTACGTTTACTGGATAAAGCCCTTTCAAAAGAAAAAACAACCATCTCCGTTGCCATCGTACTATTGTTATCATCATTTGCCTTGTTCCCATTTCTCGGCACATCCTTCATTCCCACACTGATGGAAGGCTCTTTAACACCCCAGATCAATCGTGTCGCATCCATTTCCTTAAATGAGACGATTGAAATGGAATTCGAAGCACACAAAATGATCATGAGCGTACCGGGTGTTGAGCGTATTGTTTCTAAAATCGGACGGGGTGAATCACCCGCTGACCCAGCCGGACAAAATGAATCTGATCCAATCGTCACGCTGGACACAAGCGCCGGACGCACTCAAATGGACATTGATGAGGATATTCGTAAAAAACTCTCCGTGCTGCCAGGTGTACAAATCGTGCTATCGCAACCAATCGCGGAAAGAGTCGACGAAATGCTGACCGGAGTACGTTCAGAGATCGCAATTAAAATTTTTGGTGATGAGTTATCGGTATTGCGTGAATTATCAGAAGATATTTCCCGTATCTTAAAATCCGTACCCGGTTCGCAGGACATTCGTATTGAGCGGCTTTCTGGTCAACAATCATTAACGATTGATATTGATCGGGATGCAATTGCACGTCATGGAATCAACGTTGCTGACGTCAATGAACTCATCACAACCGCTATTGGTGGCAAGGATGTAACTAATTTATATGAAGGCGAACGGCGCTTTGCAATTGCACTGCGTTTCCCCGAAAGATTCCGGGACAATATCGAAGATATTAAGAATCTTTTATTACGTGCACCGGATGGTGCCATGATTCCATTACGTGCTGTCTCACGGATCAATATTATCGATGGTCCGGCTCAGATTTCACGGGAAGGCGCTAAACGACGGGTCGTTGTTGGTTCCAATGTAGATGGGCGCGATCTCGGCGGCTTTGTCGCAGAAATACAAGAACGCCTCGCGGAGGAAATTCAGCTGCCACCTGGTTATTATTTTGAATGGGGCGGACAATTCGAAAACATGGAGCGGGCGATGGCAACACTATCGATTATCGTACCGGTTACAATTGCCCTTATTTTCTTCTTATTATTCATATTATTTGATTCGGTCAAACTGGCGGGATTAACTATCCTGGTACTGCCTTTTGCTTCCATTGGTGGCGTTTTCGCTTTATTTATCACTGGCGAGTATCTCTCTGTTCCCGCATCAGTAGGATTTATTGCATTGTGGGGAATTGCGGTACTCAATGGTGTAGTGCTGTTAACTTATATTCGGAAGTTACGCAATGACGGAGTCAGCCTTTCTGAGGCCGTAGTCAAAGGCTGCCAACAGCGCTTCCGTCCGGTACTGATGACAGCTACCGTGGCAATGCTGGGTCTAGTACCCTTCTTATTTGCTACCGGTCCGGGCTCCGAAGTACAACAACCACTGGCTATTGTCGTGATTGGCGGATTAATTACCTCCACCTTATTAACATTAGTAGTCTTGCCGACATTATATCGTTGGTTCGATGAGCAACCTGATGAGCACACACCCGATCAATCCAAACAAACGACAGCACATCTGCAGATTCAATCGCCAGTTACAGCGGAAGCAGGAACTCCCTCTTCATATGAGAAACTTTGATGGCTGGATAAACGCATCATTTACATACTGCGCAAGCTTATTGTTACCCACCCAGTCAATCAACCCAGGCTGCTCGGGCTTTACTACGCTGATGCCATACCAGAACTCACTATCATCTAGCATAAACCCATTGCAACAGCAAATCCAATGCAGGCCGGGCTTGACTTGCATTGGGGTGATTCACAAAGAAAACAACGATTACACGACGTTTAAATTTATCCAGCATATAACCAGCGAGCGCCTGTACCCCATTTAATGCGCCTGTTTTCATGTGAGCCATGCCGCTTACAGGCGTTCCGATTAAACGATTCTTCATGGTGCCATCAATCGCTACGATTGGTAATGACGCAATAAATTCTGGCATCACAGGACTCTGAAAAGCTGCGAGTAAAAGTTTTCCCATATGATGCGCACTAATTCGTTCCTTACGTGATAGTCCTGATCCATTCTCGATAACGAGTTCTGGAAAATCCAGACCGCTGGAAGAAAACCACTGCCGAATGGCCCTACCGGACCGGGCGAGTGTCACAGGTGAACCATCATTCGCTTTCGCGGGCACTGTACCTAGCGTCAAGTACAATTGTCGCGCAGCAATATTATTGCTAAATTTATTAATCCCGCGAATAATTTCAGCTAATGGTGGGGACCGGTAAGTTTTTAATCGTAAAATATTGTTAGGTGTTTTACCGATAAGCACATTACCTTGAAATAATCCGCCTTGCTGCATCCATAACTGCTTAAACAAGTCCCTGGTATAGGATGCACTATCATGCAAGCCCAATAGGTAGGTTTTCTTGCCACAGTCGACCGCATAACTACCACTTAGTCTGATCGATATCCGCTTGTCCTCGCCTTCATCAACATGGATATCCGCATTCAACAAGCTGAGCCAATCACCACACTGTCCGTAAGTCAGCTTCAGGTTGTTATTTAGCTGCAATGATTCCGGCAAGGGATCCACAACAATCCCAACAGTATTATTATCCGGCTGTGGCGTGAAATATAGTGCAGACGTCCGATAATTTACCAGTAATGCTTCCGGGAGTAGATTATAAGTACGATAGGGCTGTCCATCAAAAGCACCGGGGTCTTCTTTTGGTAAATCGTAATGCGTATAGTCAAGTATCAGATCCCCCCTAATTTCACGTAAACCTGTTTGACGCAAGCGATAAACTAACGACCAGAAATTTTCTAAATCCAGTTTAGGATCACCATAACCCTTAATCACCAGATTACCCTGCAATACGCCATCTTTTAATTCACCGTCTGCATACAGTTCAGTTTGCCAAGTATAGGCAGGTCCAAGCAACTCTAATCCGGCAAAGGTCGTGACCAGCTTCATTACCGATGCTGGGTTCATCGCTGTATCCGCATTAACAGCTATAAGAGGCTGATTTACGCCAACCTCACTCACATAAATACCTACCGCAGACTCCGGGATGCCTGCTTGCTTCAGCTTCTGTTGAACGGGAGCCGGTAACCCATGAGAAAATATAGGGGTTGATACAACAATAAGTATCAGAAATGAAGTAACAGTTGATTTGAGCTGAAACATCTCTAATATGAGTAATAATCAATACTCATTATTTTTCATGACATAAATCAAATCCATCATCCCAGCCCATTCGATATTGCCCGTCAGTAACATAACGATTCTCATCTTTACGTCCATAGCGTGTTTTCTTGGCAGTCTCACATCCGTCAATATAACCCTCCTTAGTAGCCGGGGGATAACCAGAAAGATTATAAGTCGGCCGGACACTAGGAGGTAAAGGTCCTGATGGATACTCTACCTTATCTGGAGGATATGGTGCAGATTCAAATATTGCACAGCCTGAAAATGTCGATAGCACAAATATCGTTATGGTGAACCACATGAGGCGCATTCCGCTCTCCTAAACTAAATATAATTCTGCTTTGAGGCAATGAGCCTGTTTGATTAGAAAATTTCTTTGTAGCATAGATCCAGAGAGCATATGCAACACAAAAAATTAAAGAATAAATCAAATACCTTGGAATATACTCGGGCTCTAGCACAACGCTGATTTTAATAGCTTGCCCATTTCAGCGGGATTATGCGTCACTTTGATGCCACACGCTTCCATGACAGCCAGTTTTTCCTGCGCAGTTCCATGACTACCCGAAATAATCGCGCCGGCATGCCCCATGCGCTTACCCGGAGGAGCTGTCACGCCCGCAATAAAGCCCACTACTGGTTTTTGCATATTATCTTTAATCCAATAGGCGCAATCCTCCTCATCAGTGCCTCCAATTTCCCCCACCATTAGAACCGCATCCGTTTCATCATCTTCATTAAATAATTTCATGATATCCAAATGCTTTAATCCATTGATAGGATCCCCCCCAATACCAATACAAGTCGATTGTCCCAGTCCTTGCTCCATTAATTGGGCGACTGCCTCATAAGTCAATGTGCCGGAACGTGATACCACACCAACGCGGCCTTTCTTGTGGATATAGCCAGGCATAATACCAATCTTGAGTTCATCCGGTGTAATAATGCCCGGACAATTCGGGCCAACTAGACGCGTTTTCTTTCCCTCCATTTTATAACGTGTATTTAACATATCACGGACAGGAATGCCCTCGGTAATACATATCACCAAATCTAATTCTGCATCCACTGCTTCATCAATGGCCGCGGATGCGGAAGCAGGTGGCACATAAATCACGGAAACGGTTGCGCCAGTTGCCTGCTTCGCTTCTTTAACCGTGCCATAGATCGGGATTCCCTCAAAACTTTCGCCAGGTTTCTTCGGATTAACACCGGCAACAAAACAATCCCTGCCGCTTGCGTACTCACGGCACAGACGCGTATGAAATTGGCCTGTTTTACCAGTAATCCCCTGGGTCATAACTCGACTGTTCTTATTGATCAGAATTGACATAATAGTGACTGCTCCTTCAACTTAATGGAATTAACAGGTAAAATCCGCAGAGCTAATTTCTCTGAGCTATTATATATAAGCAGCGCGACCAGTATCGGCCGTTGCCGCCACAGCTTGCTTAGCAGCGTCTGCCATATTTTCTACTGATATAATCGACAAACCAGATTCAGCCAGGATTTTTTTTCCTAGCGCTACATTGGTACCCTCAAGGCGCACTACCAGCGGGACCGATAATCTTACCTGTCGCGCAGCCACAACAACGCCCTCAGCAATCACGTCACATTTCATAATACCACCAAATATATTCACCAAGATAACCCGCAATTTTGGATTACGCAGCATCAATTTAAATGCTTCCGTTACTTTTTCTACAGTAGCTCCCCCACCTACATCAAGGAAATTAGCAGGACTACCTCCGTATAGCTTGATGATATCCATGGTGGCCATCGCTAAGCCTGCGCCATTGACCAGACATCCTATGCTCCCATCCAATGGGATATAAGATAAATGATGCTGAGATGCTTCGACTTCAAGCGGGTCTTCCTCATCCAAATCACGCAATGCTGCAATATCAGGATGGCGAAATAATGCATTGTCATCAAAATTCATTTTTGCATCAAGTGCAACTATATGGTTATCAATGGTCAGTGCCAGCGGATTAACTTCAATCAATGAAGCGTCAGTATCATTGAAGGCACGATATAAGTTTCGTAATAGGGTCCTTGTAGCCACCAGACAAGATTCCGTGATTCCAATCTTGCGGGATATCGCATCAGCATCCTGCTCGGTAAGGCCTATTATTGGATCAATCAATACCTTATGAATTTTTTCCGGTGCATTAGCAGCAACCTGCTCGATTTCCATACCACCTTCCGAACTGGCCATTAAACAAACCCGTTGATGACTCCGATCCACTATCATCCCGATATAGAATTCTCTATTTATATCAACGCCCTGCTCAATAAAGATCCGATGCACAGTTTGCCCCTTCGGACCAGTCTGATGCGTAACAAGCGTCATATTCAGGATTTCTCCTGCAAACTGACGAACCTCGTCAAGAGATCTGGCTATTTTTATCCCCCCTCCCTTGCCGCGCCCACCCGCGTAAATTTGCGCCTTCACCACCCATAAATCCCCCCCCAGGCTTCTAGCAGCTGTTACAGCTTCTTCAACATTGAAACAGGCAATACCCTGTGGTGTCGCAACACCGAATCTGCGCAAAATTTCTTTTGCCTGATATTCATGTATTTTCATACTTTCACCTTCCTCCAGTATTGCCTGATTAAAATTACAAATTATGTAGCAAAATTATTTCAGAATATGAATTTTATGTCAGACTGGTTAATTAAAGACAGCTTAAATCACAACAATCCATAGAAAACAGATCCGCTTCCTATTTTGACAATGATTCAAGGTAAGCTTCGACAGCAGCCATCTCTGTATCAAAACGAGGTAACAGTTCTGAAAGTGCCATCCCGTCATTTTTCTTACCAGCCTGTTCCATTTCTGCACACAATTCACCCAGCGCTGTCGCACCAACAGCACGGGCTGATGACTTCAGCTTATGTGCTACCGAACTCAAAGTTCCAAATTCCTCTGCTTGAAAAGCCGCATGCAATTCTTTCGCTATATCTTCTGCACTAATACGAAAATTCTGCAGCAATTCCCTAATTGTTGCTGGGTCATCCCCTACAAGCTCTTCGAGAATATGTATGTCTACCGTTGCCGCTACTGACTTTGCTACCTTGGTGGTAGACACTGCAGCATCAGGCGTCACAGCAGAATTTAAATCTTCTAGGTTTGAATCAGATTTACTGCGCGACAAATATTTTTCTAACATGGATTGCAAATCTGTAAGCTGTACCGGCTTGCTCAAATAATCATCCATACCAAAGCTGAGACAGTGTTCCTTTTCATCTTTCAACGCGTTAGCAGTCAATGCAATAATTGGAATATGCTGGTGCTCTTTCTCATCGGCACGGATCGCCTTCGTCAATTGAAAACCATCCATTTCAGGCATATGCAGGTCCGTAAATAATAAGGCATAACCACCGTTTTGCCACCGCTTTAGCGCATCACGCCCATCATCTGCAATATCCGCCGCATAACCAAGCAAAGTCAGCTGCTGGCGTATCACTTTCTGATTGATCTCATTGTCCTCAGCAACCAATATAAGTTTCCCTTGTTCCAAAGCTTCCTCACGTGAAGGCGGAACCGGCGCTGATTTAGCTGCACCAACTAATGCTTCATTTGTCTCGCTTTCCTGTACTCTGCCAGCAGCCATCGCCATCGCCCGTAGTAAAGACTCACGATACATGACGTCCCCATCCAGCGTGACAACATCAATGCCTTCAATACGCGCTTGACGACGGCGACCACGTTTAATAATAATAAAATGTGGATCGACATTCGATTCTCGCGCACTGGACTTACCCTTAGCTGTATGTTGCTTTGAACTGTCTCGGTTAACAAAAGCTGCGCACAATTCCTCAATCGGTGGTGTTTCATATCCCGCATCAATGACAACTAACCACAAACCAGAATCCAGCTTCTTAATTTCATTACAGGCTGTGGTCAGATCAGATAGTCGTTTAACTCTCGCACCCGCATTTTTCAAGTAAATAGACAAATCATCACTCAAACCTTCAGTATCACCATATACCAAACAGGACAACCCGGTTAGATCAAAGATTTGACCGTCAGCCACTGAACTTTCCGGCAACAGCTTAAATGGAAATTCTATGGTAAAAGTAGCCCCTTGTTCAGGCTGGCTCTGTACTGCAATTTCCGCATCCATCAGTTTCACCAGACGATGAGAAATAGCCAATCCTAAGCCAGTACCACCAAAGCGACGCGTGGTTGAAGTATCCCCCTGTGTAAAAGAGCTAAAGAGTTTTTCTCGCATCTCTTTGTCCATACCAATACCATTATCAGTTATCTGAAACGTAACCACAATCTGATCTGAATCAGATTCGGTTAGCAGTACCCTGACTGATACCTTGCCTGCTTTTTCTTGTTTACTGGAAAACTTGATGGCATTATTAACAATATTAACTAACACTTGACGCAAGCGTAAAGGGTCTCCCAATACCTTTGCTGGTATAGTGGGATCAATAAACAAGGTAAGCTCCACGCCTTTGCTTAACGCCAGGTGTGCTAACATACCGCAGGCTTTTTCCACAACGGCGGGTAATGGAAAGAGAATGTTTTCTATTTCCAGCTTACCCGCTTCAATCTTAGAAAAATCAAGAATATCCTCAATGATGTCCAGTAAAGCATAAGCGGATTCACGAATCAGATTAGCCATCTCCATTTGATAACCGCTGAGACTGCTTTGTCTCAACACATCGACCATACCGATAACACCATTCATGGGGGTACGGATCTCATGGCTCATGGCCGCAAGGAACGCGGATTTAGCCTTATTCGCCTGTTCAGCTTCAATTCTGGCTTGCTTCAGATCTTTCATCATCAGCACATGTTCCCGAATATCCCGCATCACACCGGTAAAATGTCGTTCTTCCCCTACGAAATACTCACTCACCGCAAGATATAATGCAATCCGCTCGCCATTCTTGTGAATTCCCTCTACCTCACGCCCACGACCAATACCATGTGAACCCGGGATATAAGGACGACCTACATATTCCTGTCCATATCCAGCCTGACAATATCTTTTCATGTAACTGTCATGTTTACTGCGGTCAGGTTCCGGCATTAACAGCGAAACATTTTTTCCTACTATTTCGTCATGGGTATAGCCGAATAATTTCTCCATGACTGGATTAGCTAGAAGAATGACCCCTTTTTCATCCGTAGTAACCACACAATCAACCATATGCTCAACAACCGAGCGCATTTCTTCTTCCTTAATCGCCAGAAATTCGTTGGCACATTCTAATTCATAGGTGCGCGCAACAACCCTATTCTCGAGTTCCTGGTTAAGTTGACGAAGATTCTGTTCAGCTGCCCGGCGTTCCTGATTGCTTGCATTCAAACGGACTGTCATATCATTAAACGTATGAGCCAGTTGTCCCATTTCATTCCAGCCTTCGACAAGAGCACGTTGATGCAAATTACCTGCAGCAACATCCAACGCACTTTGATTTAATTTTTTTATCGGTATAACGACTCGACGATTGAATAAAATGGCGCCAAAAATGACAGCCAGTAATGTGAGGCCCATAATCAATAAACCAAATATACGCACACGATAAATAGGTGCGAATGCTTCGTCCACATCCATTTGTACTACCATGCCCCAGTTCATGCGCGATAAGTGACGCCAGGCTGCAACAACTTCTTTACCACGATAATCAATCGTAAGTGCACCACCAGAACCACCATATAAAGCGTTATGAATGGCTGTAGAAAGAGGAGGACTATTCAATGGAATTTGACGCTTCAATGCCGCATCAGGGTCATATTTTAAAGGAGCCATTACCAGTGCGGTTTGCTCGTCCTGGATACGCGCCACAACCGTTTCGCCACTCATTCCAAGACCCACATTATTAGATAACACCTCAAATACGCGCTCACTATAAATTTGCAGCGCCAGCACGCCTTCGACCACATCCTGAATCACAATCGGAAATGCAATAAATGCAGCGATTGCGCCATGTGATGGCCCATAATATTCAAAATCTGAGATACTACCTTCTCTTTTATCTAATGCACGACGAGCCACTCTGGCTAGCCCCGTATCACGATAAGGACCGGTTAATAGATTAGTAGCAAAATCAGATTCATGACTTTGTGAATATACGATTGTACCTTGCGGAGAAATCAAAAACAGATCGTAATAGTCCGCCTCTTCAGTAAAGCGTCTGAAATGCTCACGATAGCGTGCATCAAGTTGGCGATAAGCATCTGACTCGGCCCCATCCTGAATAAAAGCTGCGGCGAGTTCACGCATTGCACTCCGTGTCGCGCTGGTATTATGTAGCAAGCTTGCATCAAGGAGTCGTTCAAGCAGATAAGTATCAATCTGTTCGACCTTTTTATCAGCAACGGCAGAAACCTTCTGAATAGCTGTTTTTTGAATTTCGGTTACAAAAATATGTAGCCCGATATTACCAATCAGCAATATTGGCAACAGTGAAACCAATGTGAACCAAACCGCAAAACGCTGGGTAAGAGAGTTAAATCCCACTGAATTCTCCTCGTGACGTTGACGAAAATTAATCCTAATTTCTGTATGTCATCGGATATTCTTACATTGCCTTTTTTGATTACCAGACCTGACGGTTACCTACTATTACCATATCATTTGTACAGCCTGCACGATCGACTATCCATTTTATCTGACATGGTGAAGCTCCCGTTTCAATCCAGTCGCAGGATGCACAGTCATTATTTTTCCATATATCTTGTTAGTACATTCAAACCCTCCAATCATCAATGCAGGGCTAACAAACCAATCAGACCAAACAACATTACCGCTGGTATCGAAAGGCTATCCCTAGTTCTTAACCATTCTGGCCAATATTCTCTAGCCGTATCATTATGCACTTGATCCTGTAACCGCTCGGCAAAAATAAATAGGAATGCTTACCTCGCATACTACAGAATTAAAACTATTCATGAGATCAATTAATTAATTGGGCACCGACCACCTGCTCCCAGCTATAACAGAATAAAAAATGAATGATAAGAAATCACCATGCTATTAATGATTATATCTAGCCTATTCCATTTCAATCATCATGCAAGATCGTCATTCAGGCTATTTCGGGCTACCTCTTCACTCTTATCGATAATTTGATGCACATTTTTCTCCCAATTTTTTCCATCAAATGGAGTCGTGTTAATTGATTTCGGACGCATATCCAAACAACGAACATTTACATCAATACCATCAGGATTAGAACGAGGCACATAAAAAGGTTTGATACCACAAATCCTACAAAAGGTATGTTTAGCAATGTTCGTATTAAATGTATATGTTTCTAATTTATCTGCACCTGAATTTAATTTGAATTTACTCAGTGGCAAGATAAGGTGAAGAAATCCTGATTTAACACAAATAGAGCAATTGCAGTCTTTCACTTCCAGATGCTCAGGGGCTTCAACTTCAAAAGTAATCGCACCACAATGGCAACTTCCTTTATAGATCACATTATTCTCCTAAAACAAGCCTGTTGCATTCATCATAAAACTCCATTTTTCTAATAGTTTAAACGTTTCGAATTGAACCAAGCCAGGATGTATGGAGATCGCATATTCTATGAGGCTCTTGCAAAAACCCTCGCTATAAGTTTTCAGCTATTGATTATAAAAAGTTAATTTTTCAACCATTGGGGTTTTGCAAAGGCCCCTCTATGATTACCGTTATTCAGTAACAAAGACTAAGATCCTCGCCGAGAACTATCTGGCAGTCATCAGCGTCACATTATTTATCCTGTCTAATAATCATGATGACTGAAACAATTTATTCTCTGATACGACCTGATCATGTCAAAATCATGTACGGTTTAACTCGAGCAGAGCAAATGCCTGGGCAACGCGCTATCGTATTGTTGCATGGGCTAGCCAGCAATATGACGCGATGGACCGAGTTTCTCATCAACACACAACTTAAATCACAGTGGGACATCATCCGTATTGACCTGCGGGGGCATGGTGATTCAAAAACCTGTGGTCGAATTGGATTAGAGCTATGGAGCGATGATCTGGTTGCATTACTCGATACCCAAAACTATGCACAAGCAGTACTGATCGGTCATAGTCTTGGCGCACAGGTTGCATTGCATTTTGGTAGTACGCATGCATCACGAGTACAGGCCTTGGCCTTAATTGATCCAGTGTTTTATCAAGCATTACAAAACAAATGGCAATGGCTGGCACGTTACCATCCTCTATTCACATGGATTGCACAATTCGTTCGTGCGATTAATGCTATTGGATTACGGCGTACTCATATTCCATTGCTAGACCTGTATACACTTGATAAAATCACACGCCAGTCTCTTCTCGAACCCGCACTGGAGCGTAAATTTATTCGACGCTATCGCTCCATCTGGGCAGATCTACACACATTTCACACCGCCCACTACCTACAGGAATTAGCCGAGATGTTTAGACCCGTGCCACTCGCGTCAACAATTCAGTCCCCAGTACTGGTGCTGCTGTCAACGGGTACAGTCTTTACGGACATCGCGCAAACACAAGTAGTTGCTCAAGGATTCCCGCACAATCAGATAGTAACCGTAAATTGCCATCACTGGCCATTGACCGAAAAACCAAATGAAGTACGACAAGCAATTGAAACATGGTGTAAAGGGCTGTTACCGGACAATTACAATGTTATGTGAAAAAACAAAGAGAGACCTTTGAAAAGGTCCTTGCTAGAAGTTTTCAACTATTGATTATAAAGGGTTAACTTTTCAACTATTGGGGTTTTGAAAAAGCCTCAAGGAATAGAAGCAGATCGCCACCATGCCTTTTAACCGGTTATTAAAGGGCGGATTCAACTTACTTTTTCTTCTCTACAACAGGCTCGCAACCTCTCTGGGGATGCCCGCTGATCCATGGAGGCAAATTCAATAAATGCAGCACCTGCAATCAATTCAATGGTATCGAAATTAACTAAATTACCTGATAAAGAAGTCGTTTCTGAACAGCAGAAACAAATAACAAAAGACCGCTGCATAACTGTATTTTTGAACTTTTCTGATTACTTGCAGCATTGATAAATCAAGCACTTAAAAACCTTGTCCAGCCCGAGATAACCAGTTATGCAGCGGTCTTAACAATGTTAAGAAGAACATGAGAGATGAATGCATCGTATTTACTGCTCGAAAAGAAAAATGCTGGGGAGACGCGTTCAAGTCGGTAAAATATGTCAAGTGAAAAGCACTCAATCAATTACACAGCATACTGAACCATGGACAATGAAGTATTAAGAGGAAACACACTTATTCAGATACTGATCACTCTCCCGGTTACTATGGTAGCCGCCTGGATTATCCTTATGAATTGATCAAGAAAGATTTATATAGAGTGATTAGAAAAAATTGGGATTAAATTAACCAGTCCATAAATTATAGCTAACTGCATAAAGACTGTTATTAATCAACTGATTGTGACAAACAATGCTCGATCAGGGATTCCTGATGAACCATTTGACCAAACGATATATCTTTAAGTTGACCTCGCCGATCGAATAAAATTGATGAAGGTGTCCCTTGCAAAGAAAACCGCTCGAAAGTCTCAGCTTTCATGGTTTTTTGCTCTAGATAATTTTTAATTTGATTCAGCATGGCTTGCCTTTTTTCTTCGGGAAGTGTCTGAAATTCCGGAAGTAATTTGCATGCATAACGCAGCACTCTCTCGTCTGTTACAGGCTCCGTATCCCGCACGACTCGATCCATCCCGACTGCGAATGGCAATTGCCAACCCAGCTTATCATGAACCAGCATATCGCGTTGGCGCAGTGCTTTGAAAGTCTGCCCAATCACTTCACCGGTTTCGACCAATCGCTGTAAATTTTCTAGCGTATTTTTATCATAATCTTCAAACGCTGTCGCCAACCCAATAGTAATCAAACCTTGTTTCTGATATTTTTCATGCAATTGAATTGCTTTCGGCAACGCATAGAGAAAACAACCCGGACAATTAACCTGAAAAACCTCCACCAGCACAACTGAACCAATCAAATTGCTCATTGTAACGGGTCCATCCTTCACCCACGAACCCACACTAATATCAGAAAGTAACTGATTATTCATTAATATATGATCCCATTAATCCTGGCTGCGTATAAAAATAACTGCTCACCCATCTTTTGTATCCATTATATATCGCTTGAAAACTGGATATCCAATATTTAAATTACTAGAAATAGATTGTGCACATCTCAGGTCAATCATAATCTCCCCTGTGTGCTCGACTCTCCTGTTCTTTTGTAAAGCTATTTCTTTCAATTGATTTTATAAGCTAATGGTCAAGTCTAAAATGAAATAAGCAATGTGACAAGTTCAAAGAAATGAGTATTCTCGCTGAAATATTAAAAATACTGATCTCTTTTGCTTCTTTGCTATTTTGCTCTTCTATGCTTGTAAATAAAACCGGAGACTTTTGCAAAACTCCAATAGTTGAAAGCTTCTAGCGAGGGCCTTTGCAAAAATCTCAACTAATACGGCGTATTTTTTCGATATTCTGATTAATCAGTGCGCCTTTGCTCCATTCAGATGCTCTCCCTATCCGCTTTAATCGCACATTTGCCTATCTCAATCTTATCCTGCACACTGGATTGACTGCTCCCCTCCGTAAACGAAGGGGATTCCCAATTCAACGAATCCAACCCGGACGCACCTAAATGCAAACAGGACTTATAGATTCTCCAAGGGCTGACACCGCCAGTCCAGCGGCCAAAACATTACGCGCTGCGTTGATGTCTCGATCATGGATTGATTCGCATTCCGGACAAGTCCATTCACGCACATTCAAAGGCATCTTGTTTACGGTATGCCCACATCCCGAGCAGCGTTTGCTGCTTGGATACCATCGGTCAATACCTACAAGCTCTCGCCCGTACCACAGCGACTTGTATTCTAATTGCCGCACAAATTCACCCCATCCTGCATCGGAAATTGATTTTGCGAGGCAACGATTTTTCTTCATATTGCTAACAGCTAAAGACTCTACAGCTATCACTTGGTTTTCGTTCACTAGCCGTGTTGAGAGTTTATGTAGAAAGTCTTTACGAGCATCAGCAATTCCTGCATGTAGTCGCGCTACTTTCAGTCTGGCTTTTTGTCTATTGGCCGACCCTTTGCGCTTTTTAGATAGCTTGCGTTGCAGCTTAGCAAGCCTGGTTTCATTCTTTCGTAGCGTGTTAGGAGACGCAATCTTCTCGCCCGTAGAAAGAATAGCGAAGTGCGTTAATCCTAAGTCAATGCCGATTTTGCCGCTAACCCTTGGCTTTCGCGCAACAGAGTCGTCGCAAAGCATAGAAACATGGTATCGACCCGCTGAGTCTTTAGAGACTGTTGCAATCGCTAGTTTTGTTGCCTTAGGAAGGGTGCGCGACCATCTGATATTCAGTGGATCTTTCATCTTCGCCAGTTTCAGAGACTTACCGTCCCACTTGAAGGCGCTGGACGTGTATTCAGCCGATTGCTTCTCATGCTTGCTTTTGAATGACGGGTATTTGGCTCGTTTGGCAAAGAAATTACCAAATGCCGTTTGCAGGTGGCGGAGAGATTGCTGCACAGGAACACTGGAAACTTTGTTCAGCCATTCAAATTCAGGCTCTTTTTTTAACTCGGTCAACAAAGAGGAGGTAGCATGATACCCGATTCTTTTTTTCTCGGTATACCAAGCATCAGAACGAACGCGCAACATCCGATTATAGACAAACCGAGCACACCCGAATGTTTGAGCCAGAATAGTTTCTTGCTCAAAAGTTGGGTAAAACCTGAATTTGTATGCGCGCTTAATTTCCATTAACACACTGTAACAGAAATAGGTGAAAAAACAGGCTTTAGTATCAGCGAAGCTGACTCCCTATCCATCCCCGGCCTTAAGACCGGGGTTTTCCGGAAGTTGGGATGATAAATATTTGTGCCTTGTACTTCCTTTTTTTGCCTGTCTCTCTCTGCTAAACTCCACCCTCTGATGAATGCTGTAGTAACGTAATACCTCATAATTAAGGAACTCTGTATGTTTGATAAACCGAACCAACTTATTTTTTATATCAATGTATTCCTTGGCACTTTGGGAATTTTGACTATTCTGTTAAGCGACTATATTGTTATTGGATTATTCCTCTCTATCAGTGCACTATTATTGATACGTGATCAGTATCATCAGAACAAATCTGCATTCACAATTTCACACTTAGAAAAGATACTCACTATCTACGACACCAAGGGAAGACAGGCAACGCAAACACAAAAACAAACAATCACCACTAATCATGCTACTAATTCAGAATTATGGTTCAAGAATATTCATTCTGCCGGAACAATCAGTAATTTCAAAATTAATGGTCATCCACCAGTAGAACAAAGAGATGAAAATGGCGTTACTCATATATCGATGAAATTATCGCCCGAGCTGAAAACTGCTGAGACGTTCGATATCACCTTATCATACGACTGTAAAAACGCCTTTACAAAAACGCAGGAAACACTCTCCCATATCATTGATATCGACACTAAATTATTGCGCTTTGTCGTAGAGTTGCCAGAAGGGCGTCCGATTGCCTCAGCCAGAATATTTTGCCGGCACGGTGATGAAGATGAGATACTCGCATCGCCTACTATTACAGAACAGAAGAAAATTGAAGCAGATATAAAAAACCCAATCTTAGGCGCTGAATACTGTTTACAGTGGGACTGGCCTGAAGCAGATATGCTAAAAAAACTAAGCCAGTTTTTTGGCTGTACTGCGAATAAACGTTAATTAACCCAATATCCGTTTTTTTTATTGCCCGGAATACAAACATCCTTCCGGGCTTAATGAATACACCGCAATTTATTTTCCCGGTGCTCCCTTGCGGGATTCGATTGAGGTCGGCTTAACCCGCAGCACACCCACGTCAACTGATGCAACTGATACACGCTCACCTGCTGCTATTGACTCTACCCCTGCCGTCATATCAATCTCAACACGCCAATCAATTCCGGAATACCGAATTTTATCAGGCGCATGCACTTGAATTTCGTTTTCCAATACCAATTCCAAGCCAATTAAATCACTACTCTGATCTGAGCCAGACACACTATGGACCTGTAAGCGTTTCAGGGTTCTCCATAATAAGGCAGTAATAATTCCAGCACTAATTCCAACGCTGGCGATACCAGCCAGCCAAGTTTCAGGTAATAGGCCCGTTAACATCATGAACCCTGTCGCCAGAGCACCTAAACCGGAAAACAATAAGACACCCGTCGACATGCCGAGCAATAGCACTTCGGTAATCAGCATTATAAATCCGACAGCAATCCAAAATTCACCCTGATGCTGGTTGATATATTCAATCACCATAATCCATACGTCTTGATAAATATACTAACTGAGACTTTTGCAAAAGACTTTGCCAAAAGCTTCCTACTATTGATTATAAATAGTTAATTTTTTAACTATTGGAGTTCTGCAAAGCTCTCTAACTGCTAATCATTAGCAATTAAGATTGACTGTATTGAGTAGAATTTTTATTAAGTGTGCCAAGAATCGTCATTGCTTCCGTCACGATATTTGCCGCCTGAGTCTGGCTATCCGCTAACAATATAACGGATGATTCCTTGGCAATCGCTTTTTTGGCTTCGATTGCACCGCTCGCCAATTCGAGCTGAATCGCCCGTTGTCCTTGTACCGTATTGGCAACATCTCCGATAATCTTCAGTGCTTTAGCTTTTGCATCGGCAACAGCAATGATGGCTTGCGCCTCACCTTGTGAATTAAGAATTTGTTCTGCCCTATCGGCTTCAGCAGCCAGCACTCTCGCTTGCTTTTCTCCTTCAGCAACATTAATTGCTGATTGCCGTTTGCCTTCCGATTCTAAGATAACCGCACGTTTTTCTCGCTCAGCCTTCATTTGCCGTTCCATTGCATCTAACACAGAACGAGGTGGCTCGATATCCTTGATCTCGTAACGTAATACCTGCACGCCCCAAGGGCCTGCTGCCTCATTAATTGCAGCGACAATATTCGTATTCAAGCTCTCACGCTCTTCGAACGTTTTATCCAGATCCATCTGACCAATCTCACTACGCATGGTAGTTTGAGCAAGCTGAGTCACCGCATAGAGATAATCATCAACTCCATAGGAAGCCCTATAAGGATTCAAAACCTTGAGATACAGGACACCATCAACAATCAAAGAGATATTATCTTTAGTAATCGCACTTTGGCTCGGTACATCTGAGGCCTGTTCTTTCAAAGTACATTGATATGCAACTCTATCAATAAAAGGAATCAATACATTCAGACCCGCTTCCATTGTTTTATGGTACTTACCAAAACGCTCAATCACATAAGCCATATTCTGGGGCACAAACTTAACGGCATTTTTGATCAGTATCACTGACAAGAGAGCAAGTCCAACCCAGAAACTAAACACAATATCTAAAGTTGGCACCACGTACTCCATGCACGACTCCTTTTTTCATTTTATGGTTTAATAATTATGCTAAACATGAACTAGTTTAAGCAATCCAAACATAGCTTACGCCTAGTCAGCACGCATCAATGTTTATATTTAGAGGGAATAAATCTTCCATTTCCAAAGAATAAGCATGTATCCATTTTTCTGTCATCAATCATAGATCCCTCTGATACCATTAATGACAAACTTTCCTGCGGTCAGCATTTTTCTGTCTAACCAAGTACTGAGCTTAACATCCTGCTATCATTGCTATACTGACACATAGAAAGTTGATAGTCAGAATTTACAGACACGTAACACCAAAGCCAATGAGAATATTCATTATCAATCAGAAACAACAACGGCATAGCCAATCCAAAGGAAACACACTGCACAATAAACTTTTCAGGCCATTTAAACTCAATTGAATTTACTCAAAGCCCTCGCTGCTATTAGCAGCATGACTTTTGTATCTCGTGTACTTGGATTTCTGCGTGATGTACTCATCGCCCGGATTTTTGGTGTCGGAATGGCTACTGATGCATTTTTTGTAGCTTTTCGTATTCCTAATCTGTTACGTCGTTTATTTGCTGAAGGTGCATTTTCTCAAGCATTCATACCCATACTGGCAGAATATAAAAATGGCCGCTCGACAGCAGAAATACGTCATCTGATTGACCATGTCACTACGTTATTGAGTATCATATTATTTGTAGTGACATTAATCGGTATCATTGCTGCCCCACTCATCATCTATGTAAGCGCACCGGGTTTTTCTGCTCATCCTGAGCAGTTCACACTGACAATCGATTTATTGCGTATTACCTTTCCCTATATCCTGTTTATTTCCCTAGTTTCACTCGCTGGTGGCATACTCAATACTTATGGAAAGTTTTATATACCGGCCTTTACACCAGCACTATTAAATCTATCATTTATTGCCTGTGCACTATGGCTGGCACCAATGGTGACCCCCCCCATATTCGCACTGGCATGGGCTGTTTTTATCGGTGGTGTATTACAGCTCGCATTTCAGATACCCTTTCTTATGCGTATTAGGCTGATGCCGCGTCTACGTTTACAAACTCATGATACTGGTGCCTGGCGCATTCTTAAGCTCATGGGACCAGCCATTTTTGGCGTATCTATCGGTCAAATTAGTTTATTAATTAATACTATATTTGCTTCATTCCTGATTACTGGCAGCGTGTCGTGGCTTTACTATGCTGATCGTTTGATGGAATTCCCTGCTGGTCTTCTCGGAGTAGCCCTGGGAACAGTACTGCTTCCATCTCTGGCCCGGCACTACACTAATAACAATACCGAAGAATATTCCCGCTTACTAGATTGGGGCTTACGCTTGACCGTATTATTAACGCTCCCCGCTGCTCTGGCATTAGCATTACTCGCGACACCCTTGATCACCACACTATTTTACTACGGTGAATTTACTGCTAACGATGTCTGGATGACACGTGAGGCATTAATTGCCTATAGTATAGGGCTATTTGGATTGATATTGGTCAAAGTCCTGGCACCCGGATTCTATGCACGGCAGAATATAAAAACACCGGTAAAAATAGCGATCATTACGTTAATTGCAACACAATTTATGAATCTTGTGTTCATTCTACCCTTGCAACATGCCGGACTAGCACTAGCGATTGGCCTGGGTGCCTGCCTCAATGCCAGCCTACTCTATTATAAATTACGTAGTCTCAAAATTTATCAACCGCAATCAGGCTGGCTTATTTTTTTCCTGAAAATATTAATAGCCTTAATGGTAATGGCCGCGACACTCTGGTTCAGTTCAGGGAGCGATGCCTCATGGCTCCCGGATTCAGCAAGCCAGCGCATCGGTCGACTATCAGGCGTAATCATAATGGGTGCGAGCAGTTATTTTGCAGCATTATGGATACTTGGCTTCCGTTTAAAGGATTTCGTTAGGCAGCATTAATAATCATTTGATGGCTCTTCTCCCTAAAAAAGGGAATTCTCAATCCAAGGGCCGCAATCCAAGCGAATTCAAACCAACCTTGATCACTGGCCACCTCCGATAGACAGTGGTCATTGAGACTGTCTCTTAATATAAGATTTATCCCTTTTTCGCTATACAACCTATTAATTATTAACAAATAGACCGGACAAGCACCTCAATTTTTGGGCTATTTCGAGACAGACCCTTATTCTACACGTCACCGACTGCCAACATCATCTCTATCGCGATCCTTTGATTTTCGTTCACCAGCTGCCCTGAACGCTTGTCCAGACAACCTTTGCGGACGCCCACGATCCTGTCGCCTGTTGAGAGCATGACAAAACGAGTCAGACCAAATGATGATACCGACAGCACTACAACAGAGATTAATCTCAAACTAAATGCGCTTAAAATTAGAAAACCGGCTGCTTCTATATAACAGGCATACTCTTTTTATCACGCTCAATCAAGGCATAAGCAGAATGATTATGGATTGATTCAAAATTCTCTGACTCCACGGTATAAGCATCAATACGCGAATCCTGATTCAGAACTTCGGCAACATCTCGTACAATGTCTTCAACAAATTTAGGATTGTCGTAGGCCTTCTCAGTCACATATTTTTCATCAGGGCGTTTCAGCAAACCATAAAGTTCACATGACGCCTTATCTTCTGCTATCTTGATCACATCTTCGATCCACACAAAACTGTTGGTACGCACGGCAATTGTTACGTGAGAGCGCTGATTATGCGCTCCGTAATCAGAAATTTTCTTGGAACATGGACATAAACTCGTCACTGCCACGACAACCTTCATAGTGAAAGTGTAATCATTATCTTTAATTTCACCTACAAAAGTTACCTCATAATCCAGCAGACTTTTCACGCCGGAAACAGGGGCCGATTTATTGACAAAATAAGGAAAAGTCATTTCAATATGGCCAGAATCTGATTCCAGCTTCTCGACCATTTCTCGCAGGATCTTTTCAAATGATTTCACTGAAATCTCACGCTCGTGGCTATTAAGTATCTCCACGAAGCGAGACATATGTGTACCTTTGAAGTTATGAGGCAAATTCACATACATGTTAAAAACGGCCACCGTATGCTGCACACCGCCATCCTTGTCAGCAACCATAATAGGATGACGAATAGCTTTGATGCCAACTCTATCAATTGCGATCCGTCTCTTATCCGGCGAGCTTTGCACGTCTGCAATGGGTAAATCTATTTGTTTATTCATGCTATTTACCTCCTATCCAAAAAGGAGCACCCGCTAAAAACATTATCAAAGACATGTAGCGTCATTCCAAAATCAGCATTAAAGATATCGATATTAAGTGGATAAGGCCACCTGAATAGACTTTATGATACCCAACTTATCTAATCCACAATCGGCCAGCATTTGCACCGAATCACCCTGATCTATAAAAATATCTGGCAGGCCTAATTGCAGCACCTTAACCTGATCGCCTCTACTACTCAGCATCTCCAATACCGCACTACCTGCTCCTCCGATAATGGTATTCTCTTCGACCGTCACCAGCAAGTCGTGATTATTTGCTAAAGAAGCAACCAGATCAGCATCCAGCGGCTTAACAAAACGCATATTAGCAACGGTAGCACCTAGCTCTTCTGCCACTTCCAAACAAGGTGTCAGCATGCTGCCAAAAGCAAGAAGTGCCACCTTGTTTCCCTGCTGACATACCTCACCACGACCTAATGGCAATGCCTGCATTTCTTTTTGCACTACCGCGCCTGTTCCTGCACCCCGCGGATAGCGAACGGCAACCGGAGTATCCATCTGAAATGCTGTGTACAGCATTTGCCGACATTCATTCTCATCCGATGGTGTCATGATCGTCATATTCGGAATGCAACGCAAATAGGTCAAGTCAAAACTACCAGCATGTGTCGGACCATCTGCTCCGACGAGTCCTGCACGATCAATAGCAAATACAACTGGCAAATTCTGGATCGCAACATCGTGAATCAATTGATCATAAGCCCGCTGCAAGAAAGTTGAGTAAATTGCAACCACTGGTTTCAAACCATCGCAAGCCGCGCCTGCGGCAAATGTCACCGCATGTTGTTCGGCAATACCAACATCAAAATAACGTTCAGGATACTCCTGCGAAAATCTTACCAGTCCAGATCCTTCGCGCATTGCAGGCGTAATACCAATTAAACGGGCATCCTGCGCCGCCATGTCGCATAACCAATCACCAAAAATTTGCGTATAGGCTGGCTTACCGGCAGGCTTAGGAACAATACCTGCATTTGGATCAAATTTATTGACACCATGATAAAGAATCGGGTCTTCTTCTGCGACCTTGTAACCCGCGCCTTTACGGGTAACAACATGCAAAAACTGAGGGCCCTCAAGATGTTTAATATTCTTTAATGTCGTCACCAATACATTCAGGTCATGCCCGTCAATTGGACCAATATAGTTAAAGCCAAACTCCTCAAACAATGTACCCGGCGTTACCATTCCTTTCATATGTTCTTCAGCGCGCTTGGCAAGTTCCAACATCGGCGGCACGACACCCAGTACTTTCTCACCAGCCCGTCTTGCTGCCGCATAAAATCGACCAGACATAAGCTTGGCAAAATAGTTATTCAACGCACCTACCGGGCGTGAAATTGACATATCATTGTCATTTAGCACTACCAGCAAATTGGCATCCATTACCCCGGCGTTATTGAGTGCTTCAAATGCCATACCCGCACTCATGGCACCATCACCGATAATCGCAATTGAGCGCCGATCTATCCCTTCCAACTGCGCCGCAACGGCCATTCCCAGCGCAGCACTGATAGACGTGCTCGAATGAGCTGTACCAAAAGCATCGTATTCACTTTCATCACGCCGCGGAAATCCGGCAATGCCGCCGTGCATACGCAATTTACTCATGCCGTTACGACGTTCCGTCAAAACCTTATGGGCATAAGTCTGATGACCGACATCCCACACGAGTCGATCATGCGCTGTATTAAAAACATAATGCAAGGCAATCGTTAATTCTACTGTACCCAGGTTGGAGGACAGATGCCCCCCGGTTTTCGCTACAGATTCAATCAAGAAGCTGCGTAATTCCTTAGCGAGCTGAGGTAATTGCTTTCGTTCCAGTGCACGTAACTGGGAAGGCGTGTTAATAGTGTCTAACAGTGGATACATTCAAAACCTGAAAATGAAATAATCTTGATAATAAAAATACTGCGCTCAGAACTTACGTTCAATAATAAAGTCAGTTACCTGGCGTAATCGAATTGCCCGTTCACCCAAACTATCCAGTGCTCGACAAGCATCGCTTTGCAATCTTTCTGCTAACTCACGAGCTTGGCTAATGCCCAGAATACTGACATAGGTTGGTTTCTTGTTTTCCGCATCCTTGCCAGCCGTCTTTCCCAGTGTTGCGGTAGTCGCTTCGGCATCCAGAATATCGTCAACCACCTGAAACGCAAGACCAATACATTTGGCATAGTGATTCAGCTTATCCTGCTGCACATCATTTAAGCTACTGCCACAATATGCCCCCAGCATCACTGCAGCACGAATCAGCGCACCTGTCTTATGAATATGCATATACTCCAACTCTGGCAAACTCAAAGTTTTGCCAACACTGGCCAAGTCAAATGCCTGTCCACCCGCCATCCCCCGTGAGCCGGATGCCTGCGCCAACTGCCTGATCATATCTAATTGAATCTGTGGCGTATCCGCTAAACAATTTTCTGCCAACAACTGAAAGGCTAAACTTTGTAGACTATCTCCTGTCAGTAACGCTGTAGCCTCGTTATATTTCACATGACAAGTTGGTTTACCTCGCCGCAGCACATCATCGTCCATGCAAGGCAGGTCATCGTGCACCAAAGAATAGGCATGAATCAGCTCTACCGCTGCTGCTGCAACCGTCACGCGTTCCACATCAGCCATACTCAATTCGCCCGCGGCAAAAGAAAGTAACGGACGCACACGTTTTCCCCCTCCCAACACGGCATAGCGCATGGCATCATGCAGGCTCTCAGGCACACAATCAGTGGCAGGCAACCGTCTGTCCAGAAAGGTTTCGATACGGGCCTGACGGCTCCTCGCCCAATCCTGGAAATCAGTGATCATCAATGCCAGACGTCATAAAGTTTTTTAGCGTATCTGCTTCAAGCATACGCACTTGTTGTTGCGCATCCTGTAGTTTATTCTGGCAATATTGTAACAATTCTGCGCCGCGTTTATAAGCTGCAAGAGAAGCTTCCAGCGGCATCTGCCCTGCCTCCATCATCGTAATAATATGCTCCAGCTCGGTCGATGCTGCCTCAAAATTTTCTGGCTGTGAATACGCAGCAGCTTTGGATGATTTTGTCATAATGCACTCAGCACAATAATAAAAAGCAAACGCTTCTATCACTTAAAACCGTTGAAAATAACGCAATTGTCTGTGTCAGGTCAATTCTATTTTCGTATCGGCAAATTACGTACCCTTTTTTCAGTCTAATAGCGTGTATCAAAAGAACCTCGTGGATCACTCGCTACATAAGATTTTTGTTCTTTTTTATCGAAGAAAATTAATTGCATATTTCCCCATTGTCGTGTTGCAGTTTTTATTACATGCCCTTTTTGTAACAACTTAGCTATCAATTTCTCATCAAACGCATTTGGCTCAATTTCAATTTGATCGGGCAAATACTGATGATGGAAACGAGGACGAGAAACCAGTTTATACGGATCAAGCTGTTGATTATCAACATAATCAATAATCGCCAACAAAAGCATGCTGATAATACGCGAGCCACCCGGCGTACCCATAATCAATATACCGTTTTCATTCTCTACAAAGGTCGGCGACATACTGGATAAAGGACGTTTCCCTGGCAAAATTGCATTCGCTTCCCTACCATACAAGCCAAAAATATTAGGCACATTATCACCCATTGAGAAATCATCCATCTCATTATTCAGTAATACCCCGGTATTTCCTGCAATAAAACCAGAACCGAAGAATGTATTGATACTGATCGTTGCTGCGACTCGATTACCCTCTATATCAATCACTGAAAAATGAGTCGTTTCAGTTCCTTTTTCCGACTCTCTTTCGGTAGGGTACACAGCACTGGAAGAGCCTGCCCGATCCAAACTGATCCGAGCAGCGCGCTGGCGAGCATAATACGCACTCATAAGCCGTTTTTCAGGAACGCTAATGAAATCGCTATCGCCCAGATACTCAACGCGATCCTGGTAAGCCAATCGCAGTACTTCTGCAATTAAATGCATCTTATCCCATTCACTCAATTCTGATACCGGGAAATGCTCAAGCATATTGAGGCCCTGTGCCAGAGTCAATCCACCTGCAGAGGGCAGCGATGCGGATGTAATCTGTGTTCCACGATAAGTAAATTGAATTGGCTTACGCTCAACTACACGATAATCCGCCAGATCCTCATATTGCCATATCCCACCGGCCTCCCTGACAGATCGAACCATCTCTTGAGCCACATGGCCACCATAAAAACCATCTGCACCTCGTGTCGCAATGCTTCTCAAGGTAGCAGCAAGCTGCGGCTGGCGTAATAACCAACCTGAAACAGGCACTTTTCCTCCATGCAGAAAAATCCGTGCCGCAAGATGATTTTGGCGCAGCTTGTTCTGATGATTCTCAATTGTTCTGGCCAGCCGTTGATCTATGCTGAACCCATCCTGCGCTAGGCGGATCGCTGGTGCAAGCGTCTTCTCTAATGATAATTGACCATAATGTTCGTTAATATAAATCAATGCAGCAGGCACACCCGGTATCGCAGCGGCACTCGGGCCATTGAGTGAGGCACCTTTTACAGGCTTCTTTTTCTCATCTAAATACATTCCACTAAATGCTTTTCCAGGCGCAGTTTCACGCCCATCAATCATAATATCTCTGGCATCACTAGCACGGTGTAATAACCAAAAGCCACCCCCACCCAACCCCGATGCAAAAGGCTCGACTACTGCTAACGCCGCACTCACAGCGACTGCCGCATCGAATGCATTACCGCCCTGTGCAAGTACCGCTTCACCCGCCTTAGTCGCTAACGGATGAGCCGATACAATTGCCGCTGGATATATAGCAGTGGCATTTGTCGAAATGACAAACAACAATACCGACAATATCCAGCAGAACCCCGTTTGCGTTTGAACGAATATCTTTACAAATTTTTTCTGCATTTATTTATTATTTTAAATCGAAAAGATCATTTAACAGACTCAACACAGGCTATTTTCCTTAAATTTTACCTCTAGATGGAAAATCCATATTGATACATATTCTTTCCTATGGCAAGATAGGATAAATAGCGTGATATTAATCTGAAATTTGCCAGATTAAAGAGTTGGTTTAAAGGGTTGATTTGTCACCTAAGTGAAACGAGAAAAACCGCAGACATACCCATTACTAGGAAGATCTCTTTTTTCACTTAGTTTGCCATAATCACTGAAGCCGGATGTGCTTTTAAAAAAGCTTATCCGAAGAAAAACTTTATTTATTATATCGAGAAAAACTTGAGCGAATATTCTGATCAAATATTTGGATATTTTGAAACAGTGCCACTATGGCCTTTTATTCTATTTGGCATACTGGGCATTATTGCTTTAAGTGTTGAAGTCCTCAACCGAAAACGGCGGGCTGATGCTATCCATAATTTTCGTTATACCATCGAATCAGAGCTGTCTGGCATGTATCCAAAGCCGGTAAACTGGCCAGTAAATATCAATACTTATCTTTGCGATAGATTGCCTGAAATGCAGGAGAATTTTGAGATTCTGAGAATCTTTATTCCGCAAGATCGTCTACTCAGTTATAACACGGCCTGGAATAACTATTGCGATTTTTGTTATAGCATTACAGATGAAAAATGCGTTGCCGCTGAGCAGTCCTCTACTGAACAGGATCCAAAAGAAGTTTTTCATAAGCTGGTTTCTGATTTGTTACAGCATACTATCATCTAAAGTATAAATAATTACTCTATGCTATTTGTGTTTTTAGAAGCCCGCTGTTTCGCAATCAATCTGTTAAAGCACCTAATTTGATATTATCTCCCGACAGATGAATTATCTATGATTTTATAGTTCTCTGCCCTAATTGAAATAGTTCGTCAGCTTCATGAATACCAGGCATGGCTATAAAAAATACGCGCCATTCAATTTAATTATTTATCAAATAGCGCGTAAAACTTCGTCCTTCAGGGCGGAGATATAAGCGCACAGGCGAAGCCTGTTTAATGCGGTCTTTGCTGTTGTTCAATATATTGCTTAATAATCGAGAGTGGTGCTCCACCACAACTACCCGCAAAATAGCTTGGACTCCAAAGCATATTACCCCAAAGCTTATTTTTAATTTCGGGATAATTCTTTTTGCGAATAAGTCGGCTTGAAACGCCTTTCAAACTATTTACCAAGTTAGAAATAGCAATTTTTGGGGATAGTTAACTAAAAGGTGAATATGATCATGCTCACCGTTAAATTCCACCAATTCTGCTTCAAAATCCAAACACACGTTTTTAAATATTTCTTCCAAATCAATTAATACCCTTCCGGAGAAAACATCTCTACGGTATTTTGTTACAAAGACCAAATGAACATGAAGATTAAAAACGCAATGTCTTCCTGCTATTATATCGTTATTAACTTGCATAGACCAATTCCTTTTGGTATAATTATATACCATGAAGCAGATTATACGCAAAGCCTTTAAATCTCGACTCAATCCAAATTCTGACCAAGTACAGAAGATGGTTGAGTTTGCGGGTGCTAATCGGTTTGTTTGGAATAAAGCCTTAGCAATGAATCTGTTCAGATTAGAGCAGAAACAGCCATTGCTTTGGTACAACGAGTTGTCATTTTGGCTAAAGCTATGGAAATCCTCAGAAGATTATGGATTTCTAAAAACCGTTCATTCTCAACCGTTGCAACAAGCCTTAAAAAACTTAGAAAAAGCGTTCAAAGACGGTTTTGATAAAAAACAGCCTTTAAAACGGATTCCAAAATTCAAGAAAAAAGGTTTGAGTGACAGCTTTCGTTATCCACAAGGATTTAAGCTGGAGCAAGAGTCTAGCAAAGTGTTCTTGCCTAAAATCGGTTGGGTGAAATATCGTAATTCACGCCAAGTCATTGGTGACGTTAAAAATATGACGATTTCCCGTAAAGGCGGTTATTGGTACGTGTCGATTCAGACTGAGTACGAGACCGAGCTAAAGCGTCATAGCTCAACCAGTATGATTGGTGTTGATATGGGCGTTACCCGCTTTGCAACCTTGTCAGACGGCTCATACGTAGAACCTTTAAACAGTTTCAGAAAGTTATCAAAGAAACTGGCTTTTGAACAGCGTAAGCTGTCTAAAAAAGTCCGTTTCTCTGCTAACTGGAAAAAGCAGAAACAAATCATTACCCGACTGTATGAGCGTATTGCCAATGCTCGTTTAGACTTCTTACACAAAACCTCAACCGAAATCAGCAAAAATCACGCAATGGTCGTAGTTGAAAATTTAAAGATAGGAAGCATGTCTAAGAGTGTCAAGGGCAGTGTTGAAAAGCATGGTAAAAACGTCAAAGCGAAATCGGGTCTAAACAAATCCATTCTTGACCAAGGATGGGGAATGTTCGTTTCGTTCTTGGAGTATAAACAGGCTTGTTCAGGCGGGGATGTATTGAAGGTAAACCCTCAATACACCTCTCAAACCTGCCCTAGATGTCAACATGTTAGTCGTGACAATCGCAAAAGCCAAAGTGCTTTTGAATGTACAGAATGTGGATTTAAAGCCAATGCCGACTTGGTAGGTGCCTTGAATGTACTTGAGCGAGGACATCGCTTGTTAGCCTGTGGAGTTGAAACGTTAGTTTCGTCTAAGAAGCAGGAACCAGTAGGCAGTAGCAATACAAACCTACTCTTAACGGCTTAATAAGTCGCTAGGAATCCCCTTCGTTTAGGAAGGGGAGGATGTCAACCTGTTTTCTTAGCCTATTCGGAATCAATGGACAAGGCGCATCAAAGTAGCTTGATTCCTAAACGCATGAAATTTCCAAATAGCACACTGACTTAATTTTACATAAGTCAGTCGACTTTCACCCTACCCAGGCCACGTACCCGGATGCGCCTGATACCTTTCATTCATTCTTAGCCAAACAATACGGCCCGGATTTTCTATAATCGCTATAATGCGCTATCCGCTTTACTGTTTAATCGAGACTTTTACAAAAGCCCTCGCCAGAAGTTTTCGACTATTGGTTATAAAGGATTAATCTTTCAACTATTGGGGTTTTGCAAAGGTCTCAATCATGTTATCTCCGTACCTACCATGAACAACAAAACCAAGCCACCTATCTCTACAACAGTGATTGTTCGCCCAGTAATGTCTTATCGCGATATGAGCACATTTATTGATGTGCCCTGGCATATCTATATCAATGATCCTGTGTGGGTTCCACCGTTACGCCTGGAAAGACGCTTTCATTTTTCCAGGTTCAACCCTTTCTTCAAACATGGAGAGTGGCAGGCTTGGATTGCCTATCGGGAAAATCAACCCGTCGGTAGAATTGGGGCGCATATTGATTCGCTTCATCGCGAACGTTATGGTGAAGATACCGGTCATTTCAATCTGCTCGAGTGTGTGGATGATACCGAAGTATTTTCAGCACTCATGCTGCATGCTGAAATATGGTTAGCTGCTCGACATACCCGTTATATCACCGGCCCCTTTAACTTCTCCATTAATCAGGAGTGCGGTATTCTGGTAGATGGTTTTGACACCCCCCCCGTCGTGATGATGCCACATTCACCACAATGGTACAGTCGGCTGCTCGAAGAGCAAGGCTATCAAGCAGTAAAAGATTTACTCGCTTACTGGGTACGCGTAGACTTTGATACGCCACATGTAATGCAAGCGCTTATACAGAAATTTTCCAAGCAAGTACGATTACGGCCACTACAACGCAACAAATTTAATCAAGAAATAGAAATGATACGTGATATATTCAACGATGCTTGGTCAGACAATTGGGGGTTTGTTCCGTTTACTCAAACAGAGTTCGCCGAGCTTGGTAATAGCCTGCGTTTACTGGTGCCGAATGATTTTATTCAAATTGCCGAAGTTGATGGTATCCCTGCAGCCTTCATGATAGTGCTACCCAATCTCAATGAAATATTTTCCGAACTCAACGGTAATTTATTTCCTTTCGGCTGGGCCAAATTAATTAATAAAATTCGAAATAAAAAAATTCACACTGCTCGCATTCCCCTTATGGGTGTCCGTAAGCAATTTCATAATACACCGCTCGGCATGGCGCTAGCTTTCATGGTAATCGATGCGCCACGGCAAGCCGGACTTTCTCGCGGTATCAAAGAAGTTGAAATGTCATGGATATTGGAAAGCAATAAAGCTATGCGCGGTATTCTGAGCAGTATCGGCAGTAAGCAATATAAGCGCTATCGTATTTATGGAAAGACACTGTAATCAATGACTCAAATAAAACGAAACAAGCGATTTACTGCACTGGTACTAGCCGCGGATCGTACCGCCAATGACCCGATTACCCTGTACACGGGCGTGCCTTGTAAGGCCATTGCACCCGTTTGCGGAACACCAATGATTATTCGTGTACTCGATGTATTAGCAGCAAGCGATCTAGTCTCATCGACAATTCTATGCGGTCCCCCAGAATCATTTCTGCCCGCCTGTCCGGAATTAAAACATCGCATTGAGTCTGGTCAAGTCACCTGGCTACCCAATCTTAACTCTCCTGCGCGCAGCGCTGAAAGCGGTTTTAAATTGTTAGATAAAGACACACCGGTATTGTTAACGACAGCGGACCACGCCTTATTAACGCCAACAACGCTGGAATATTTTTTGAATCAATCTTATGCCGCTAATGCGGATGCTACTGTGGGACTGGTCAAGCACGAAGATATGATGACAGCTTTTCCAGGTACTAAACGGACCGTCACACGACTACGGGATGGTGGCTTTTGTGGCTGTAACCTGTTTACATTTAACCCCCGAGGGCGTGAGCTGGTTACTTTCTGGCGGCAAGCAGAAGATATGCGCAAACGCCCTTGGCGGTTAATCTTACAAATTCTTGGTCTACGAATGGTACTAGCATATTTACTGGGTTCTCTAACACTGAAACAAGCACTCAAGGCTGTTTCGGAAAAATCGAGAGTGAATATACAAGCGGTGATATTACCGGACCCACAAGCGGGCATTGATGTCGACAGCGTTAAAGATTTACAGTTTGCTGAGATGATCCTAACAAAAACAGCGGCTTCTTCTCACAATCAAAATAAATCTACTTAGCTTCCTTTGATTACATCATTGCCCACCAATACTGTGCGCCGCAATTAACAAAATAAATCCATGAAAATAATTGAACGCTATATTTCGCGCGAATTATTGATACCATTTATGGTGGTGGTAGTCCTTCTAACAGGGCTATTTGCTAGCTTCAGTAGCGCTCGACTCCTGGCAGGTGCTGTAACCGAGACACTGGGTCTCTCAGCCATGCTCAAACTTGTATTACTCAAAACTTTAATTGCCCTGGAAGTATTGGTTCCCATCGCACTTTACGTTGCTGTCATTATTGGTCTAGGAAGACTCAATAAAGATCAGGAGATTAATGTATTACGCTCTTCTGGCGTCAGTGGAAAACGGATCATATACGCCGTGCTTATTGTAGCCATTCCTGTTGGAATCATCAGTGGCATTCTGTCTATCTACCTACGCCCATGGGCATATGCCGAAAGCTATATTCTGAATGCACAGGCAGAAGCCGAATTAAATACCAATCGATTTCAGGCGGGACGCTTCTATGGCAGTGTAAATAGTGGCAGAGTGATTTATGTGCGCAACAAAGATGATGCTAACAATCAAATGGCCAATATTTTCCACTATATCAAGAAAAATGATCACAATGAGATCATCGTAGCTAAAGAAGCACAGCAGCAGTTAACACCTAATCAACGGCCACGCATACAATTATCCGATGGCTATATTTATCGACTCACACATGCCGCGACAAAAGATGATGTCATTAAATTTGAGAAAATGACCTATTTTACCGACATTAACGATGTTTCAAACTATAGACGCAAAGCGACGACGACAAGAATTTTATGGGAATCGGATCAGCCACGAGAAATTGCCGAATTACAATGGCGGCTTTCTCGTCCTATCGCAACGATTCTATTGGCTTTAATTGCCGCATCTTTCATTCGCACGGCTCCACGTCAAGACAAAAGTGACAGAACCTATTTTATAGCTGCCATGGTTTTCGCAATTTACTATAATCTGAGTGGGTTAGCTCAAACCTGGGTTGAGCAAGGCGTCGTCAGCAGCATGCCCGGTATTTGGTGGTTATATTTACTGATGGCCGGCGGCCTCGGATTACTTTCATTCGGACCCGTGCAGAAACGACTCTCACGTTAATAATGATCATTTATCGCTATATTGCTCTCCAAGTTTTTATCGGTCTGATTATTGCTACAGCAATACTGTTACCGTTATTTAGCTTTTTTGATTTATTAGATCAACTAGATGACGTTGGCAAGGGTACTTATCGCGTCGAAGATGCCTTTTTATACACAGCGCTGCTACTGCCACGCAGATTTATTCAAATTGCTCCATTTGTCGCCTTATTGGGAACAGTCGCAGCACTCGGAAAGTTAGCCGTCCATTCTGAGTTGATCGCATTGCGCGTCGCGGGCATCTCACCCATTCGTATCAGCCGGGCACCACTCTGGATTGGCTTGCTTCTTCTGTTCTTCATTGCGGCATTAGAGCAATTTGTCGCACCACAGCTTCAACAGAAAGCCATTTCACATCGTGCAGTCGCACTAGAACAAAGTGCGGAACTAGGCAGAGGTCTTGGAATATGGACCAGAAATGAACAGAATATCTTGAGAATTGGTGAGATGTTACATGCCAAAAAAGCGGCCGATATTGAGATATTGCACCTTGATAAGGATGGTTTTTTATTAACACATACTCAGGCTCAATATGCCGATATTATTGAAAATGATCTATGGCGACTAAGTAATGTTATTGTAAGAACATTCACAGACAATCAAATTTTATCAACTACTGCAAGCTCAGTAAGCTGGCAATCATTTCTCAATCCTGAAGATATTTCGACCCTGACCAAACCACCCGAAAGCCTGTCACCCATTGAACTATTCCGTCATGTAGATTTCTTGCGTAATACCGGTCAAGAAGCGGACTCCTATGCACTTGCTCTATGGAGAAAAGCAGGCAGCGCACTAATGACAATAGCCATGCTACTCCTTTCAATTCCTTTTGTTTTCGGCTCGATTCGTTCAGGTCTGGGTAATAAGCTCGTATTTGCTGCGATCATGGGAATCGCTGTTTACCTGCTTGACCAGATTATTGCCAATGTAGGCTTATTGTTCCATATAAATCCAGCCTTTACGGCGCTCTTGCCCGGATCATTCTTAATTCTAATCGCTAATTTATGGCTTAGGCGAATTATGTAATATTATTTACTTCAAGAAAAATAACGCAATACTAAAACCGCTCCTTTTGCCTGGATGACTATTATTGCGGAAAATAATCCATAACTCATGGGGGTTATCTCGAAATACCTAAAAATGAGATTTTTCATTTTATTAATTTCTGATTATTATACTTTCAAATATCCAAAATATGACTTCGAGATAATCCCATCATGGCAATAATCCGCGTTAAAAATTTATTGTTAAGAACTTATATTGGCTTTAACTCAGAAGAAATAGCTAATAAACAAGATGTCATTATTAATATGACGATTGATGTAAATCTGAACAATGCAATAAGAAATGACTCTGTAGATGAATCATATGATTACAAAACCATTACCAAAAAGATAATTTTTCTTGTTCAGGACCAGAAATTTAG
Organism: Nitrosomonas cryotolerans ATCC 49181; assembly: GCF_900143275.1. Classification (NCBI taxonomy): domain Bacteria; kingdom Pseudomonadati; phylum Pseudomonadota; class Betaproteobacteria; order Nitrosomonadales; family Nitrosomonadaceae; genus Nitrosomonas; species Nitrosomonas cryotolerans. The sequence goes on along the minus strand of NZ_FSRO01000001.1, from coordinate 1,126,721 downwards.
AATGTTAGAAAAGCTGACACAATCTATTCTGGATGAAATCATGATCAACAAAAATGTACGTTTCGCAAAAGTAGAGGTAGATAAACCACATGCCTTACGTTTTGCTGAGTCTGTTTCGATAGAATTGGAAGCTTCAAGGCATGAATGACTGCATCCTGAGCATTGGATCCAACATTAACCCTGAAGAAAATATAAGAAAGACACTCATCTTCTTAAAACAGAAAGTCAATGTAATCGACACATCTTCATGGGTAAAAACCACACCAATTGGAATAACCGATCAAGCCGATTTTATCAACGGCGCAGTAAGAATCCGGACCGCTATATCACAACAAGCGTTGACTCAATATCTAAAGAATCTAGAAGACAGACTCGGCAGAGACCGCTCCCTCCCTAAATTCGGTCCAAGAGTCATTGACCTGGATATTGTGGTCTGGAATAATAAAATTATTGATAATGATTATTACACAAGAGACTTTATCAAAAACTCCGTCCATGAAGTATGGCAAAAATAAATCGACTGACAAAATAGTTTTTAATAGAAACAGCTTACTTAAGGTCTATTTAAAAATCCTGACACTTCAGTCTACTAACAGAAAAACATATGAATGCCTCGCTATCACAACTGAAATCGGCATTACCTTATCCGAGTAATCAATCCAGTATAAATGAATAATACAAGCGCGTCGTAACACAGACAATCGGGTGTACATACCACGCGCTCCGTCGGCCATAAAACTAGCCCAGAGACCTTTACAAAACCCCAATAGTTGAAAGATTAATTCTTTGCAATCAATAGTTAAAAACTTCTGGCGAGGGCTTTTGCAAAAGTCTCGCCCGGTGATCGATTCCTGAAGAGATTGTTTGCTCCTACCCTCTGACTTAAATGGAAAATAAATACTACAAAGCCGGTTAATTCAGAAAAAACACAAGATCACTAAAAGCCTATCGGGTACCATATTCTAGCCACATCCATAATATTCAGATTTTTTATTTTATCGATATTAGATTCTTCAGAATCAGTTATTCTGACAATATGCTTGGTAACGTTGCTTGACATCCTCCCCTTCCTAAACGAAGGGGATTCCTAGCGACTTATTAAGCCGTTAAGAGTAGGTTTGTATTGCTACTGCCTACTGGTTCCTGCTTCTTAGACGAAACTAACGTTTCAACTCCACAGGCTAACAAGCGATGTCCTCGCTCAAGTACATTCAAGGCACCTACCAAGTCGGCATTGGCCTTAAATCCACATTCTGTACATTCAAAAGCACTTTGGCTTTTGCGATTGTCACGACTAACATGTTGACATCTAGGGCAGGTTTGAGAGGTGTATTGAGGGTTTACCTTCAATACATCCCCGCCTGAACAAGCCTGTTTATACTCCAAGAACGAAAGGAACATTCCCCATCCTTGGTCAAGAATGGATTTGTTTAGACCCGATTTCGCTTTGACGTTTTTACCATGCTTTTCAACACTGCCCTTGGCACTCTTAGACATGTTTCCTATCTTTAAATTCTCAACTACGACCATTGCGTGATTTTTGCTGATTTCGGTTGAGGTTTTGTGTAAGAAGTCTAAACGAGCATTGGCAATACGCTCATGCAGTCGGGTAATGATTTGTTTCTGCTTTTTCCAGTTAGCAGAGAAACGGACTTTTTTAGACAGCTTACGCTGTTCAAAAGCCAGTTTCTTTGATAACTTTCTGAAACTGTTTAAAGGTTCTACGTATGAGCCGTCTGACAAGGTTGCAAAGCGGGTAACGCCCATATCAACACCAATCATACTGGTTGAGCTATGACGCTTTAGCTCGGTCTCGTACTCAGTCTGAATCGACACGTACCAATAACCGCCTTTACGGGAAATCGTCATATTTTTAACGTCACCAATGACTTGGCGTGAATTACGATATTTCACCCAACCGATTTTAGGCAAGAACACTTTGCTAGACTCTTGCTCCAGCTTAAATCCTTGTGGATAACGAAAGCTGTCACTCAAACCTTTTTTCTTGAATTTTGGAATCCGTTTTAAAGGCTGTTTTTTATCAAAACCGCCTTTGAACGCTTTTTCTAAGTTTTTTAAGGCTTGTTGCAACGGTTGAGAATGAACGGTTTTTAGAAATCCATAATCTTCTGAGGATTTCCATAGCTTTAGCCAAAATGACAACTCGTTGTACCAAAGCAATGGCTGTTTCTGCTCTAATCTGAACAGATTCATTGCTAAGGCTTTATTCCAAACAAACCGATTAGCACCCGCAAACTCAACCATCTTCTGTATTTGGTCAGAATTTGGACTGAGTCGAAATTTAAAGGCTTTGCGTATAATCTGCTTCATGGTTATAATTATACAAAAAGGAATTAGTCTATGCAAGTTGATAACGATGTAAGAACAGGAAGACATTGTATTTTTAATCTTCATGTTCATTTGGTCTTTGTAACAAAATACCGTAGAGATGTTTTCTCCGGAAGGGTATTAATTGATTTGGAAGAAATATTTAAAAACGTGTGTTTGGATTTTGAAGCAGAATTGGTGGAATTTAACGGTAAGCATGATCATATTCACCTTTTAGTTAACTATCCACCAAAAATTGCTATTTCTAACTTGGTAAATAGTTTGAAAGGCGTTTCAAGCCGACTTATTCGCAAAAAGAATTATCCCGAAATTAAAAATAAGCTTTGGGGTAATATGCTTTGGAGTCCAAGCTATTTTGCGGGTAGTTGTGGTGGAGCACCACTCTCGATTATTAAGCAATATATTGAACAACAGCAAAGACCGCATTAAACAGGCTTCGCCTGTGCGCTTATATCTCCGCCCTGAAGGACGAAGTTTTACGCGCTATTTGATAAAAAAATATTTCTTGATTAATCATTAAAATCCATTACCGTGGCAGAGATGTAGTGTCTATTTGTAAGCTGCATTATTTTCATATGGCCAACTGCAGACGAGACGGCCACATTTAATCGCGCTATATATTCAAATAAAAATTGGACAGCAATATAATAAAAATGTCAACTTATATTTATATCATCGGTGAAAGTGAAACAAAGATTTGGGGTCTAAGTGGTCAAGAACGCCTGCAACGTATGCTCAGGAGCATCAAACAAACCATACTGGTCAATAGTATAGAAGAAATTCCAGCGACAGCGCCGGTACTCTTTTTATCTGCCAATTATTTATTCGACATCAGGGTATTAACAGCATTGATCACAATGCAGTCACAAATGGCTCTGTACAGCTATCATGAGATGCCAGTAGCAGTACGCACGGATAGCGCTCAAGCCAGGCAGATACTTAAAGCGCTATTAGATAATGGTACAACACGGGCTATTTCTGCACTCCCCCGCTATGACCTTAAAGATTTAAAAATCGATTTTCAGCAAAATTTGAAGAAAAAGGATCCACCCTACCTATTACCCATCAACCAGACAAATCGTAAGTTACTCGAAGCAGAGCTTTTTGCTGGGTCGTATAAAGGCGTCACCGATCTTGTCACAAAGTGGCTATGGCCTTGGCCTGCATACTGGTCAACACACTTTTGTGTTCGTTATGGCATACAACCCAATCAGGTTACCTTACTCAGCTTGGTATTCGCCGTGCTCGCCGGAATTGCATTCTGGCAAGGCTACTTCGGCACCGGTTTGGCAATGGGCTGGTTCATGACCTTCCTAGATACCGTAGATGGGAAGCTGGCACGCGTCACGGTCACATCAAGCCGCCTAGGCGATATACTAGATCACGGACTGGATATTATTCACCCGCCTATCTGGTATTTCGCTTGGGGAATAGGACTGGCAACCACGTTAAATCCCATTACGCATCTAGAATCACTGATATGGTTGATGTTTATTGGCTATGTCGGCGGGCGCTTATGCGAGGGAGCCTTTCAGCTTTGGTTAGCCCCATTTGATATCTTTATCTGGCGCAAACTCGATTCATTTAATCGTTTGATTACGGCACGGCGCAATCCCAACCTGATCTTATTAACCTATGGCTGGCTAACAGGGCGGCCTGATATCGGTTTTTTGCTAGTGATTATCTGGCACTTACTTTCCACAGCTATTCTGAGCGGACGACTCATAGCTGGATGGCGCACTTGGCGCCATCATCGACCTTTACGTTCATGGTTGCAAGACATTGACCCCAGTCAAGACAGGAATGAGCTCGCAGTCAGAATTTTTACCCGCGCACCAATTGAATCCAAAAATCAGGGTTAATCATGCTCCCAATAACTGCATGCAAAAATAGAAAACACATCGAGCGATCAGATTGGCTACTCAGCAGGAGACATTTTATTCGCCCCCTCGGGAAGCGGATCACTCACTTCAGTCAACGATGTTTTTCGGAATGGCACCCATGAGCCAACAAGTCTGTATTAACCGTCTGGAATCAGGGACTGCCAAGGTTGGGTTGCTTTTTAACCCTATGAGTGGACAGGTCCGGAAACGTGGAAAGATTATAAAAAAAGCACTCAGCGACATACCTTGCGGCCTTATCCGCGAAGCCAGCAGTGCAGTGGCGTTCCAAACATCAGTCGATGCACTCATGCAAGCTGAAATTGATTTATTAGTCATTGTAGCAGGAGATGGCACAATACATGCTGTACTCAGCCATTTGTTCGCAACTCAACCACGTGCCAAATGGCCTCTGCTGGCTATTATTCCAGGTGGCACAACCAATATGACATCACTGGATCTGGGCATTCGTGGCAAACCGGAGCAGGCCCTGCAGCGACTCCGATCCTATCTGCTGCAGCCATCGACACCGATATTGATACGACGCTCTGTTTTGTGTATCGAACAAGCAGGCTCTACCAAAATATATGGACTATTCTTTGCTGTCGGGTTGGTTGCAAGAGGCGTCAAATTTTCCCGTAGTAGCGTTAAACAACTGGGCCTAACCGGTGGGATATTTACTCTTCTTATTATGCTACGTTCCCTGGCAGGTATGATTCTGGGTAGCCATCAAAATGAATGGGCACCCGTTCAAATGTCCATACTTGATGCCAATGGCAAAACACATCATGGAACCTACCTGTTTGCGCTTGTTAGTGCACTGGACTGTCTGCTCTTGGGCATACGCCCCTACTGGGGACAAGAACAGGCACCACTTCATATCACATGGGTAGACCAACAACGCAAGCACCTCTGGTCCTCATTATGGCCTTTGCTTTCAGGCCGAGGGCGCATACTCAAAGAAGAGGAAGGTTATCACAGCTACAACACACACGCATTGGCATTGCACATGAATGACGAATATATTGTAGATGGCGAACTGTATCGGTCAGTCAGCCAGGATATTCCCTTATATATTACGGCAACAGACCCCATCAACTTTTTAGCGCTATAGGATCTGCAACTCACAATGACAGCTTCTTTTCCCGTATCTACCAAACCACTACCCACTGCCTTATTAGCTGAAATAACAGCACAAAGCGAAAAAACGGTAGCAGCAGATTTCTCCATTCTGGTCGATGCCGTTGTCACACGCTTTGATACCGCACTGGATGCGGTCATACTGTATGGATCCTGTTTGCATTCCCGCGATCTGGATGAAGGAATCGTGGATCTTTACGTTATCGTTGATAGCTACCGTAATGCTTATTCAGAACGTCATTTAAGCTATCTGAATACCTGGTTACCACCCAATGTGTTCTACCTTGAGGTCTCTCATCAAGGCAAAACACTACGTGCCAAGTATGCAGTTATCTCAACAACGGATTTTGAACAAGGAGCCCAATACTGGTTTCACCCTTATATCTGGGCGCGTTTTGCTCAGCCATCCCGCCTGCTCTACGCACGCAATGAAATAAGCCGCCAGCGTATCTATCATGCACTGGCCCATGCAGTGATTACTTTTCTCAGAACAGGTATTGAAGCACAAAACACTTGTACAATCGATATCGAAGAAATATGGACGCGTTGCCTGACGCTCACTTATGCAGCAGAATTGCGACCAGAACGAGAAACACGAGCACGCTACCTCGCACGTTTGAATCTAGATAACTTTGCGCAACTCACTGCGGCCGCAAGACCTGTATTAACAGACATATTTGAAATACAGTCAAGCGGGCATTACCGCTGCCTAACCAGTACAGCAACTCGGCGGCGTGCACGATGGCATTGGCGTCTGCGGCGCTGGCAAGGACGTATTCTATCTATTTTACGCCTAACCAAGGCCAGCATTACTTTTCGGGATTGTCTTGATTATGCCGCGTGGAAAATTGAGCGGCATACCGGCATCCATATTGAAATCACGCCCATGTTACGACGCCACCCTGTTCTTTGGGGTTATAAAGTCATGTGGCAATTGCTACGACGCGGCATATTGCGTTAAAAAACCTTTTCTATAAAAATAAAACCAGGCTACCGTTTTTTTATTTAAAACTATCAATGGAGACACTTGTGTATTTTTTACAGCGTTTATTCATTTTCTCTTTTGTTTCAAGCTTACTTGCTTGCTCAAGTGTGCAATACGGCATATTAGAAAAAGTAGGCATCCCTAAACGAGATGTCATGGTTTATCGGGTTGAAAAAGCCCGCGACACACAAGAGGAAACCAAAGCACAATTTAAATCCGCGTTGGCACAGTTTACCGCTGTCACCAACTTTAAAGGAGGCGATCTCGAAACGATATACAATCAATTAAACAGTGAGTACGAAGCCAGTGTCAGTAAAGCCCAGGAAGTCAGTAAGCGTATTGCAGATATAGAAGATATTGCTCAAGCATTATTTTCCGAATGGGAACAAGAAATCACGCAATATAACAATATCTCACTTAAACATAGCAGCCAGAATAAGCTGAATGCAACTAAAACACACTACAGGCAGCTTCTCTCTTTAATGAAAAGTGCAGAAACCAAAATTAAACCGGTACTCCGCGTATTCAGTGACCATGTATTGTTTCTGAAGCACAATCTTAATGCACGCGCGATTGCTTCGCTAAAAGGAGAATTAGGAATCATGAAGGCGGACGTGTCATCCTTGATCACTTCGATGGAAAAATCCATTCATGAAGCAAATGCTTTCATTAACACTATGGAAAAATAGATAGTATCCTCAGAATTTATGGCGAACGACCCAATATACTCTGTCGTTGCCATGATGCATACATGATGGCGTTATCAACTGAAACTGATAAAAGTAACAGTATCCGATAAAATAGCGCTATCTACGGGTAGACGGGCCGGTCAACATCAATCATATGCTTTAATTTGAACATCCGTTCTCTATGAAAAACGCATCGATAAATCAACGGCCTTTATATCCTTTGTCAGGCTTCCAATAGAAATTCTATCTACCCCTGTTTCCGCTATCCTGCGTACCTTTTCCAAGGTAACATTCCCAGATGCTTCTAATATCGCGCGCTCACCTGTTGCCTGGCTGGCCAGAACAACGGCCTCACGCAACTGATTCAGACTAAAATTATCTAATAAAATCATTTTTGCACCGGCCGTCAACGCGATCTGCAATTCTTCTAATGTTTCTACCTCAATTTGAATAAATATACCATGGGGTGCAATCTCCTGTGCGCTACTCAAAGCCTGCCTAACTCCACCGGCTGCAATAATATGATTCTCTTTAATTAATATGCCGTCATACAGTCCAAAACGGTGATTCACCCCCCCGCCGCATTTAACCGCATATTTTTGTGCGAATCTAAGTCCTGGCAACGTTTTACGAGTATCAACAATGACTGCTTTTGTGCCTGACACAGCCTCAACGTAATGTTGTGTACAGGTTGCAACTGCAGACAATACCTGTAGAAAATTTAATGCAGTTCGTTCAGCCGTTAATAAGATCCGGGCATTTCCTTTGATCTCACATATCTTCTGATCTGCGTAAACCACTTCTCCGTCTTTGGCAAACCAGTGTATCTGAATCTCTGATGAGAGTGCCTGAAAACAGGCTTCGAACCATGGAATACCACATAAAACAGCAACCCCTCTATTTATAATATAAGCAGTCAGGTTCTTTTCAGCTGGAATCAGTGATGCAGTTAAATCACCTTCTCCGATGTCTTCTATCAATGCCTGCCTGACGTTATTTCTAATTTCATCTAGCAAATTTTAAAACTCCTATCAGCCTAAAGAATTCACGCAACGTATGTAAATGGAATAGTATATGTCAGCCATATGAAAAAGGAGGCAACATGCCAAGTGTAATAGATTTGATTATATATAGTATAGGCACTATGTTGGGCCTTCTCATTATTGGTACGATCATACTGTGGTTCATCCAGGATATCACTCAGAAGAAACATGCCGTATTGCGCAACTATCCAGTAATCGGACGGCTACGTTTTATTTTCGAAAAACAGGGAAAATATTTTCGACAGTACTTCTTTTCCAATGACAGAGATGAAATGCCGTTTAACCGCGCAACACGAGCCTGGGTTTATAAGAATGCAAAAGATAAGGGCAGTATAGTTGGCTTTGGTTCTACCTATGATTTGCGCGAACCCGGCTCAATTATTTTTGTTAATGCGGCATTTCCTATCTTGGAAGAAGAACAACTACCCACCCCCTCACTTCTGATTGGTGAAGGCTATTGTAAGCATCCCTTTGCGGCCCGATCAATTATCAATATCAGCGGGATGAGCTATGGCGCTATTTCAGCACCGGCTGTCCGTGCATTATCACGCGGCGCAGAAAAGGCTGGATGCTGGTTAAATACGGGAGAAGGCGGTCTTGCACCTTACCATCAGGAAGGCGACTGCGACGTTATCATGCAAATTGGCACAGCCAAATACGGTATTCGTGATGAAAACGGTAATTTCTCGCCAGAACGCGCCAAAGAACTCGCCAAGGTAGTTAAAGCATTCGAAATAAAACTTTCCCAAGGAGCCAAACCAGGCAAAGGCGGATTACTCCCAGCTGCTAAAATAGGTCATGAAATCGCTGCCATTCGCGGTATTCCTGCACATCAGGACTCGATTAGCCCCAATCGCCACAGAGATATTGGCAGCATTGACGAGTTACTCGATAAAATTATTTATATTCGAGATCTCACAGGACGTCCAGTCGGTATAAAAACAGCGATTGGTGGATGGCATTTTATCAATGAATTATGCAATGCCATCAATCGACGGGGTCATGAATACGCACCAGATTTTATCACTATTGATGGTGGCGAGGGTGGCAGCGGTGCTGCACCAGAAACCTTGCTCGATTATGTAAGTCTGTCGATTACAGAAGCATTGCCGCGGGTTGTTGATTCATTATTGCAGTCTGGCTTAAAGCAGCGCATACGGATAGTTGCGGCCGGAAAACTAGTAACTTCAGCGCAAGGAGCATGGGCACTATGTGCAGGTGCTGATTTTATTAATACCGCGCGGGGCTTCATGTTTTCGCTCGGATGTATCCAGGCCATGCGTTGCCATACAAATACTTGCCCCACCGGCGTCACAACGCATGACGCACGTCTGCAGAAAGGTCTGGTTGTACAGGAAAAATACTTGCGCGTCGCTAATTATGCTATCAATGTCAATAAAGAAATTAATATGATTGCTCATTCATGCGGGTTGCACCATGCACGCGAATTAAAACGCGAACACGTACGTATCACTGAGACAGCGGGAAAAAGCATCGCACTCAACCTCTTGTATCCTTACCCTGAAGTGCAAAATGAAGTACAAAAGCAGACTCCGGGTGCAACAGATTGAAGAATCACTGTCTGGAGGCGGTTCAGTATGACTTGGAATCTGATATTACAACCTATTGCCACATGCAAAATCTATTAATATACTCATATTCCCATAGATCTGAACGATAAAAGCTTACGGCATATTGGATACTATCGAGGAATTCCTGCCATATCTAGTTGTTTAATTCGGTTTTTCAAAACAATGCGCTCTTGAAATTTTTCTCGATTCCCCCACCTAGAAGTTAATTATCTATTATGGGAGCATTCCATGCGTTATGAGAAATTAACCACCAAATTTCAACAGGCATTAGCTGATGCACAAAGCATAGCTGTTGGCCAGGATAATGCGTACATTGAACCCCAGCATCTTCTACTGGCGCTATTACAACAACAAGATGGTGGCACCGTTTCATTACTACAGCGTTCTGGTGCAAATGCTGTAGCCATTCGGGACGCACTAAGAAAAAGTATACAGCGCTTATCTAAAGTAGAGGGTACTGGTGGAGAAATTGGTATTTCACGTACGCTTGGTAATCTGCTCAATCTCGCTGATAAGGAAGCACAGAAACGGAATGATCAGTTTATTGCATCAGAAATGTTTCTACTGGCCATTCTTCAAGACAAAGGTGAGACAGGGTTATTATTAAAACAACATGGTGCCAATTATGCCGCGCTGGAACAGGCAATCATTGCGGTACGCGGCGGAGAGAACATCACCGATGCGGAAGCTGAAACTAGCCGTGAATCACTAAAGAAATATACCCTGGATCTAACCGAACGTGCTCGGCTAGGAAAACTTGACCCCGTAATAGGGCGTGATGATGAGATTCGTCGTGCCATCCAGGTACTGCAACGACGCACTAAAAATAATCCGGTATTAATTGGTGAACCGGGTGTGGGTAAGACTGCGATTGTAGAAGGCCTGGCTCAACGTATCATCAAGGGAGAGGTCCCAGAAAATCTAAAAAATAAAAGAGTACTGTCACTCGATATGGCCGCATTATTGGCCGGCGCCAAATATCGAGGAGAATTTGAAGAACGCCTCAAGTCCGTATTGAAAGAACTCGCACAAGATCAAGGTAGCACTATCGTGTTTATCGATGAACTTCATACTGTAGTCGGTGCGGGCAAAGCGGAAGGGGCAATGGATGCGGGAAATATGTTGAAACCGGCACTGGCACGTGGAGAACTACATTGCGTGGGCGCTACTACGCTAAATGAGTATCGCAAATATATTGAAAAAGATGCCGCACTGGAACGACGTTTTCAAAAAGTACTGGTGGATGAACCGACCGTTGAAGCCACTATCGCAATCTTGCGCGGCCTACAAGAAAAATATGAAGTACACCATGGTGTCGACATTACTGATCCCGCAATCGTCGCGGCAGCTGAATTATCTAATCGCTATATTACTGATCGTTTTCTACCCGATAAGGCCATTGATTTAATCGATGAAGCGGCAGCGCGGATTCGCATGGAAATCGATTCCAAACCGGAGGCAATGGATAAGCTGGATCGGCGTTTGATACAACTTAAAATTGAACGTGAAGCTATTAAAAGAGAAACAGACGAAGCCTCTTTAAAACGCTTACAGTTATTGGAAGATGAAATAAAGCAAAAGGAACGCGAATACGCTGACCTGGAGGAAATATGGAAAACAGAGAAGTCGCATGTTCAAGGGTCACAGCAGATCAAAGAAGAAATGGAGAAGGTTAAACTGGAAATGGAAGCAGCGACCCGCCAAGGAGATTGGCAGACGGTCTCTGAATTACAGTATGGGCGTATTCCAAAACTCGAGGCACAACTAAAATCTCAGCTCGATGATCAACATCAGCAAAGCGAATTCACCGGGCAAAACAAGGTAGCCAGTATACCTAAACTGCTGCGTACTCAGGTTGGTGCAGAAGAAATTGCCGAGGTCGTTTCACGCGCTACCGGCATACCCGTTTCCAAAATGATGCAGGGTGAACGCGAAAAACTTTTGTTGATGGAAAAAAAGCTGCATGAGCGTGTGGTGGGTCAAGATGAAGCCGTACGGCTTGTCTCCGATGCAATTCGTCGGTCACGTGCAGGACTTTCTGATCCCAATCGACCCTATGGTTCCTTCCTGTTCCTGGGACCTACCGGCGTTGGTAAAACCGAGTTATGCAAATCACTTGCTGGATTTCTGTTTGACTCAGTGGATCATCTCGTTCGCATTGATATGTCAGAATTCATGGAGAGGCATTCTGTAGCACGGCTGATTGGCGCACCGCCTGGATATGTCGGTTACGAGGAAGGCGGCTATCTTACCGAGATCGTGCGCAGGAAACCTTATTCTGTCATTTTGCTGGATGAAATTGAAAAGGCACATCCCGATGTATTCAATGTACTGCTGCAGGTACTTGATGATGGTCGCATGACTGACGGTCAAGGACGCACCGTTGATTTCAAAAACACGGTTATTGTGATGACATCTAATCTTGGCTCACAGATGATACAGGAAATGTCAGGTGATGATTATCAAGTCATCAAGCTGGCTGTAATGGGAGAAGTAAAATTTCATTTTCGCCCGGAATTTATCAATCGGATAGATGAAGTCATCGTTTTCCATTCATTGGATGAAAAACATATCAAATCAATAGCGCAGATACAATTAAGATACCTTACAGCAAGGTTGGCGAAACTGGAAATAGAACTGCAAGTAACGGAAGCGGCCTTAACAGAGCTTTCCAGGGCAGGCTTTGATCCAGTTTTTGGTGCGCGTCCATTAAAGCGGGCAGTTCAGGCACAAATAGAAAACCCACTGGCAAAGGAACTATTGGAAGGTCATTTTGTCGCAAAAGATACGATTCAGGTAGATTGCAAGAATGGCATCATACAATTTTCAAAAATAAGTGGTTCTATCTAACATGGATTTATTTAGAATAAATAAAATACACAAGTTAACAGGGTTAATATATTTAAGCAGTATCAGTTTCGGGTAGAATGTATACTTTTCACTGGATAGATTGTCATGTTTAAAGGTAGCTTGGTCGCTATCGTCACCCCTATGGATGAAGATGGCGGATTAGATCTAGAATGCTATCGTGCCCTAATTGATTATCATATCACTCAAGGTACCAATGGCATTGTCGTAGTTGGCACAACAGGTGAGTCTCCTACAGTAGATTTTGAGGAACATCAGCTTCTGATGCGTACCGCGGTTGATCATGCTGCGGGACGTATCCCTATAATAGCTGGAACTGGTGCAAACTCGACTCGGGAGGCAATTGATTTATCCATTTACGCAAAGAATGCGGGCGTGAATGCTTGCTTATCTGTAGCCCCCTATTACAATAAGCCCACCCAGGAAGGATTGTATCAACATTTCAAAGCAATCGCCGAGGCGGTAGATATCCCACAAATTTTGTATAACGTACCGGGTAGAACTGTCGCAGATATTGCCAACAATACGGCCTTGAGGCTTGCTCAAGTTCCAAATATTGTCGGGATTAAAGATGCAACAGGCGACATCGGACGAGGTGGTGATTTGTTGCGGCGCGCACCGCAGGATTTCCTGATTTATAGCGGAGATGATGTCAGTTCACTGGCTTTTTTATTACTGGGGGGGCATGGTGTTATTTCAGTGACAGCTAATGTTGCTCCAAAATTGATACGTGAAATGTGTGACGCGGCATTTTCTGGTGATCTATCAGCAGCTCGCTCTGCCAATAACAAGCTCATGCGTTTACATACCGACTTATTTATCGAAGCTAACCCGATTCCTGTAAAGTGGGCAGTTGCACAAATGGGGCTAATCAACAAAGGGATACGCCTACCATTGACTCCCTTATCAAATCATCATCACCAGCTTGTCAGAGAAGCCATGAATTTAGCTGAGATTTATGATTTAAAGGGATGAAATATCGAACATGAGGTGGCAAAGAATAACCATATCATATATGGCATTGGTACTATCATTAACCGTTACAAGTTGCAATCTGATATCCGAAAGTAAAAAAATCGATTACAAATCGGCTGGAAAACTGCCTGCATTAGATATTCCGCCCGATTTGATTACACCAGCAACCGATGAGCGCTATCTTATTCCTGACCTCAACGCAACAGGTAGTGCAACATATTCTGCTTATCACAATGAACGTGGCGGACAACCCAGAACAGGATTTTCTTCTTTGTTACCCGTATCAGATAAGGATATTCATATTGAGCGCGCAGGCACCCAGCGTTGGCTAGTCGTACCACAGACACCAGAAGCAGTATGGCCGAAAATAAAAGAATTTTGGCAGGAACTCGGTTTTCTGATTAAACTAGAAGTACCCGAAACGGGAATAATGGAAACTGACTGGGCAGAAAACCGGGCTAAATTACCGCAAGATTATATTCGTAGTATCCTCTCCACATTGCTAGATAGCTTGTATTCAACAGCTGAACGGGATAAATTTCGTACGCGCCTAGAGCGTGGCGAAACAGGTACAACCGAAATTTATATCAGTCATCGTGGAATGGATGAAGTAATCGAAGGCGGCAGCACTCAACGTACCATCTGGCAACCACGTCCCGCTGATCCAGACCTTGAAGCTGAAATGCTCTCTCGTTTGATGATCTATTTTGGAGTAGCAGAAGAGAATGCGAAACTAGAATTGGCAACTGTAAGCAACACTACCCGAGAGCGCGCATATATTGATCGAGAGCAAGAGAACATACTGATAGTCAACCAAGCATTTGATCGGTCATGGCGACGGGTCGGCTTGGCTCTTGACCGTATTGGCTTTACGGTTGAAGACCGTAATCGCTTAGAAGGTATTTATTACGTACGCTATGTTAATCCTGAAACAGATAGCCATAAAAGCGGAGATGATGATGGAATTCTATCGGGGCTTATGTTCTGGCGCAAAGATACTACTGATATAAAAGCAATAAAATATCGTATACAAGTTAGCGAGACTGGAACGAATAGTAGTAAAGTTGTCGTACTGAATGAAAGCGGCCTGTCCGCAAAATCTGATACTACTGATCGCATTATTAAACTACTGTATGAGCAATTAAAATAAAGCAGAAAGCAGAAAGCAAATATAGTGATTTGATTAAGAATGTTTGTTTAGTTAGAAAACAGATTCTTTCTCAAAACCAAAAAACCGCCTGTAGGCGGTTTTTTAGTTATCTCTGATAAAACATCACGAGATAACTTATTCCTTATTTTGTTCTGACATTAATTCCTTAAAATTTTCCTTTTCTTGCTCCGGAAGCGCCTGCTTCGGTCTATCACATGCTGCCAAAAATAATACAACTAAGATGGTCGCTAAAAGAGAAACTTTCATTATATTTTTCCTTAATCCTTATTTTGTTCTGACATTAATTCCTTAAAATTTTCCTTTTCTTGCTCCGGCAGCGCCTGCTTCGGTCTATCACATGCTGCCAAAAATAATACAACTAAGATGGTCGCTAAAAGAGAAACTTTCATTATATTTTTCCTTAATCCTTGCTTTGTTCAGACATCAATTTCTCAAAATTTTCCTTTTCCTGCTCCGGCAGCGCTTGTTCCGGTCTGCCACATGCTGCTAAAAATAATACAACCAGGATAGTTGCTAAAAGTGAAAATCTCATTACATATTTCCTTATATAAAAAATTCTTAAAGTGCTACAGTGTATAACAAAATCAGCCGATCATTCAAGCAAGGCTTTTTCGCTGATTAAAAAATCAACGTAGGGATAACAGCATACTGCGTTATCCCTTTGATTCAAATTAACCTTCCCCATAAGAAGAAGGTTAATTAAAAAGAAGAGGAGCTACCTTCCAATCTCTTTTCAGTCCACTATTGGAGTTATTCCTCGTTATCCTGATTCTCATCGTCTATTACCTGTTCATCAGCCTCATCGCTTTCTTTAACTACGTTAGCTTCATCTGTCGTCGATTTATCAAAAACAGGCTCAGAATCCCGCGGAGCAAAAGCAGAGGGAGGCGGCTTGTCCATAGGATGCCCATCAAGACTCTTTTTACCCTCGCAGGCTGTTAGCACAAATATCGCAAGTGCGGCGACTAAAAACGAATACTTCATCAAATAATCTCCGATATTATTTACACTAAAAGTGATAGCATAATCGAAGTAATCTAATTATACAAATTTGCAACGCGCAAATAGTCTCTGAGACATAAAATCACAAACAGCTTATTGGATTTGAATGGTTTTAATGAATAGCTTAGCGAAATAATTGAATAACCATAAGAAAGAAAAACAAGCTAACATAGTATAAGAAATGAACGAACTCGCTAATTTTTCTAAGCCATCAATGTATGATATTGATACTATTTCTTCGAAAATAATAATTCTTAATCACAACATTGAAAGAAACAGATCCAAAAAAAACGCCCTTCAGAGCAAAGAGCGTTTTTTCATTAACCTGATTAATCTTATATGCGAATTAATTATTCGACTTATCAGGTTCACTTCCCCGTTCATCCATAAAACTTGGTGGATACTGGCCCGGCTTCGGTTCACCACATCCAACTAAAAATAATGCTAAAAGAGTAGCAGCGAATAGAGCGTATTTCATTTTTTTAATCTCCTATAAATTTATAATAAATTAAAATTTATGTATAACAACTCTTCCAACTCTTACAACCTTTTGGCCATTTTAATTAGAAAGACCACTTTCCTAATACCAGAATTATAAATTACTGTCCAGAAAATTTAAAAATTTGTATGCTCCAGCTCCCTCGAACCATCAATTCGTAGCCTCATTTATGGTTATATAGCCATAAAGATACCACTCATAGAGAATATGAATCACTGCACTATCTAATGTATCACATGGCGGTAAAATCTGGCGATCAGCCAGTTTTTCTAATAATGGGTAAGCATCACTATCGATGGGGTATGCTTCACCATTGAGAAAAAGTAAGTTATTACCACTTATTAACATGCGACTTTTTAAATCAAGCTGCACACCCATTTCCTTAACCCGCTGTATAAAAACTTCCCGTACAAGCGGGCAACTGGGCTGTTTAAAAAAAATATGGGCTTTCGGTTCCGTCAGATAAATACCCAGAAAATTTTCAATATCAACGTGATGCCACTTAATTTTACTCAATATCCCACGTGTCTGGCGTAACATAGCCTGACTGATTCTTGCCGGATGAGATTGTAGTTGCATGCCAGGATCTTCATACCAACCATCAATTTCCATATGATCTTGCAGATAAATAAGGAATTGCGTAATGAGATCATGATGACTGGGCGCACGGAATCCGATTGAGTAGGTCATGCAATCATTCTCTGCCACGCCATGATGAGCATAATTTGGCGGCAGATATAACATATCACCCGATTCCAGTGTCCATTCTTGTTCCGGACAAAAATTACTTAAGATTTTAAGGGGTGCGTCTGCAATCAAGCTATCATCCTGCTGAGCAGATATCTGCCAGCGCCTGCGGCCTAAGCCCTGTAATAGAAAAACATCATAGGAATCAAGGTGTGGTCCAATTCCACCACCTCTGGGAGCATAACTAATCATCAGATCATCCAATCGCGCATGGGGAATAAAATTAAATTTCAACAACAGGTCACGTGCAGAATGAAAAAAATGATTCACATCATTCACTAATAATGTCCATTGTTTTTTTTGCAGGCCAGAAAAGTCACGGATCGTAAAAGGGCCCTGTTTGATGGACCACTTTTCATTCTTTCGGATAACCAGGCGCGATTGTGCATCTTCTTGACAGGCAAGATTAATAAGCTCATCACGAGTCAATAATCCTTCAAATTCTGCTAAAGCATTACGTACTAACAATGGTTTTTTCTGCCAATAATCTCGGAGAAAGTCTCTCGGAGTAAGATCTCCCAGAATAATTGTTTTCATGATATCAATCTGATGATTCCCATAATTCTGCTAAGCGAGCGTCACGCCCGCAATTTTTTCGATAATAAGTATATCGCAGCGGATTCTTGATGTAATAATCCTGGTGGTATTCCTCTGCTGGATAGAATACTGATGCGGGCAATATCTCGGTAACGATTGGTTGCATAAAACGCCCAGAAGTTTCCAAAGTAACCCTGGAAGCCTCTGCCAGCTTTCTCTGCTCATCATTATGGTAAAAGATCGCACTACGATATTGCGTACCACTATCACAAAATTGTTGATTAGGGGTCAGCGGATCAATCGTAAGCCAATATGCAGCTAATAATTTGGCAAAATCAGTCTTAGTTGAATCAAAATAGACCTCCACTGCTTCAACATGTCCAGTTTCACCCGCAACTACCTGTCGATATGTTGGATTAACAACTGTACCGCCAATATAACCTGATATCGTTGCAATAACGCCCGGCAGTTTGTCAAAATCAGATTCTGTGCACCAAAAACAACCACCCGCAAAAGTAGCGATGCTCAAATTTGAATCAGTCGATTCAAGAATTTTGGTTGATGACCCCTCGTATTTATCAGATTGCTGACAAGCCGTCAGCATAGTGGTTAATAATAGCACCGCCCCTAAGCGCAACCAGTGACAAGCCCATTGAGGTAAAAGAGACAAAAAATTCGTTTCCATAAAATCAACTCCTCAGCGCAGGTAGCGAATCCGCATCCAAGACAAATTTCAAGGCAATCCCGTTGTTACACCAACGTTCGCCACGTGGCGGCGGACCGTCATTAAATACGTGACCCTGATGACCACCACATCTTGCACAATGATATTCAGTTCGTGGAAATATCAACATAAAATCACGACGAGTTCCAAGATGCCCTGGAATAGGTTGAGTAAAGCTGGGCCAACCTGTTCCACTTTCATATTTATGTATACTTTCAAATAGTGGCAGATAACATGCCGCACAAATAAAAGTCCCATCACGGTATTCTTGATTAAGTGCACTACTACCTGGTGGTTCAGTATCTTCCTCAAATAATACTTTGTATGCCTCTGGCGAAACTAAATCACGCCATGCTGCATGCGGCTTGTCTAAAGGAATAACGGTAATCGTATTTTCAGAATCTGCAATGGCCTGCCGATGTACATAGAAAGAAACTAATGGCAAACTCATAATTATGCCAAAGCCTTGTAGAAATATACGTCGTTTCATAAAGATCTCCTCATAAAATATCTAAATTATGAATACAATCATACGGTCAGTATCCCGCAAATAAATTTTCCGGGCGGATCTCATATTCGAAAGGCTATTCACCTACAATTCCTATAAAGCGCATTCATGGATGCAGGTATCTACATAAATCCTGTATCATCACTATTTTAGTAATTATATCTTAGCCTACATGAAAATTACTTTTTTGGACTTTGAACAAAGCATTGCTGAGTTTGAAGCAAAAATAGAAGAATTACGCTTTGCTCAAGATGATTCTGCATTGGATATTTCAGCAGAAATAATACGTTTACAAGCAAAAAGCCAATCGCTCACTAAAAGTGTATATTCCAAATTGACACCTTGGCAAATTTCACAAGTCGCTCGACATCCGCAGCGACCTTCTACGCTCGATTATATCCAACACCTATTCACTGATTTTGAAGAACTCCATGGTGACCGAAACTTTTCTGATGATCATGCTATCATCGGTGGGCTTGCACGTTTTAATGGCCAAACAGTGATGATTATTGGCCATCAAAAAGGACGTGATACCCGAGAAAAAATTTATCGTAATTTTGGCATGCCTAAACCTGAGGGTTACCGCAAGGCGCTTCGTCTAATGCGCCTGGCAGAAAAATTCTCTGTACCACTCATTACCTTTATTGATACCCCCGGAGCTTATCCCGGCATTGATGCAGAAGAACGGGGGCAATCTGAAGCCATCGGTAAAAACCTTTATGTTCTATCCGAATTACGGGTGCCAATCGTTTGTATCATTATCGGTGAAGGAGGATCTGGCGGTGCATTGGCTGTCGCAGTGGGTGATAGTATACATATGCTACAGTATGCAACCTATTCTGTTATTTCTCCTGAGGGTTGTGCGTCTATACTATGGAAAAGTGCTGACAAAGCATCTGAGGCTGCAGAAATTATGGGAATCACTGCTGATCGGCTTAAAGCCATGAATTTCATTGATAGTACCATCAATGAGCCTATTGGAGGTTCTCATCGCGACTATCCGAGTACAATGCAATCGGTCAAAAATGTATTGCAGGAATCATTGAGAAAGTTGCAGGATTATTCCATCGAAGCATTATTAGAAAAACGTCTTGAACGATTAATGGGGTATGGTTCTTTCAAGGAAATTAAAATCGAATAACCTGTCGTGTTATACAGAAAAAATTCTGCATGCTTACATTAAGCAAAACAGTCATCTTGTCGTCGCACTAAGTGGCGGTGTGGATTCAGTCGTACTACTACATTTACTCGTTATTCTATCGAAAAAAATACAATTTACACTTTCGGCTGTTCATGTTGATCATGGAATTAGCAACAACGCGACAGCCTGGAGCAAATTTTGCTGCGATCTATGTCATGCTGCCGATATTCCTATTACCGTTGTACATTTAAAAATCAACAAACACTCTGGAATTAGCCTTGAGGCAGCAGCCCGGAATGAACGCTATCAAGTATTCAATCAGCTAAAAGCTGACTATGTGGTATTGGCTCAGCACTTGGATGATCAGGCTGAAACACTGCTGCTACAATTATTACGTGGAGCCGGAGCAAAGGGGCTGGGAGCAATGCCTATTATCAGAAAACAGCCGGCAGACATGGCTCCGTACATACTCCGGCCATTGCTTGAAATTGCACGCATACGTATTGAAGAATATGCAAAACAAAATAAATTAAGCTGGATTACCGATGAAAGCAATAACAGCATTGCTTTCAATCGTAATTACTTGCGCCATCAAATTTTTCCTTTGTTAAAAAAACGATATCCGGGCTATCAAAAAACACTGCTACGCACAAGTCGTCATTTGGCAGAAGCTTCGAATCTTCTGGATGAATTAGCTGAAATAGATTATAAAAACTGTACGGTTTCTGGAAATATTCAGGTGGCAAGTTTGCATAAGCTAAGCCTCGCACGCGCTCGGAATTTGTTACGCTACGTATTCTCAAAACAGGGGGTAATACTTCCCAGCACAGCAAAACTAGCCGATATATTGCATCAACTGCTATCCTCACGCAGGGATAATAAATTGCATGTCACTTTCGGAAATACAGAGATTCGTTGTTACAAAGGCATAATGTATATTATGCCAAAAAATACAATGCCTGAAACACAATGGCGGCTTTCCTGGCATGGCGAAAAACAATTGTTTCTTGCGGATTTAAATGGCACGATTTGCTTTATCCAGTTGGAGAATCAAGGCATTAATATTCAGAAACTAATGAGTCAACCCGTAACTATCCGTCCACGCTTAGGTGGCGAACGATTCTATCCTGACTGCAAACGACCTCGCCGAAGTCTAAAAAACTTATTACAGGAGGCGCGCATGCCACCATGGAAACGTAAAACTTTACCATTATTATTTTGTGAAGAGCATCTTGTCTGGGTCCCTGAAATCGGGATAGATTGTAATTTCCAGGTAAAACCGGGTGAATCGGGACTAGTTCCGGTATGGGAGCCAACTCTATAACCAACCTTGCTGTCAGGTTTCTATAATTCTTAGAAACCTTCGCACGGTAGACTGAAGTGGTACCGCAAAACTGGACAAATTGTTAAGCTCTGATATGAGATAAATAGAGAGACACAATCATGAGCAAGAAACGCATGCAATATTCAACAGAATTCAAAGCCAAAATAGCCTTGGCAGCAATACGTGGAGAAGAAACGGTACCACAACTAGCCCTCGTTATCCTATCCATCCCACGCAGATTAATAGCTGGAAACGTTATTTGATTGAAAAGGCCAGTGATTTGTTTGGCAAGAATGGTGACGCCAATAATAAGAATGGTCATAGTGTCGACGATTTACATCGCGTGATTGGGCAATTGACGGTGGAACGCGATTTTTTAGCCAGAAAGCGCGATCATTAAGTGTTGCTGAGCGCAAAACAATGAGCGAGCACCACGAGAAACTAAGTCAATCGCGTCAATGCCATTTGACTTCGTGTTGCACACTCGCCGTATTATTATCAGTCACAATCCACAAGTGAGAGTGAGTTAATTTTGCGGCGTAAAATGAATGAACAGTATTTGAAAACACATAGCATGCTTCACGCAGTTATGCCACCTGGTTCAGGCGCCAGAGGATGATGATAGGCCGCACAAGGAAACAACCTCAATGATGAAGATGCTGGGCATTATTAGCACAGCATCAAAGCCCAAAATTAGCATCCCGGCCAAGCAGCACAGGAAATATCCTTATCTGCTCAAAGGTAAGACCATTAGTCGTCCCAACTAAGTTTGGGCGACTGATATCACTTACGTGCCGATGGAAAAAGGTTTTGGCTATCTTGTTGCTATTATGGACCGGCATTCGCGTAAAGTACTGAGCTGGCGCTTATCCAACACGTTGGATGCTGACTTCTGTGTCCGGATTTTGGAAGCTGCCATCCAGGATCATGGCTGTCCAAAAATCATGAATAGTGATCAGGGTGTGCAGTTTACCAGTGAGGCATTTACATCAATACTAAAAACCAATGGTATACAGATCAGCATGGATGACAAGGGCTGCTACTATGACAATATTCGAGACCTTTGCAAAAACCCAGTAGTTGAAAAATTAATCCTTTATAATCAATACCAAAAAACCTCTAGCGAGGGCTTTTACAAAAATCTCTATTTTTGTTGAACGGTTATGGCGTACAGTCAAATACGAACATTTATATGCTCGGGAATTCAACAATCTAAAGGAGATAAGGAAAAGTTTAAATGTTTGGTTCAACTGGCACAATCAGGAATATTTTCATCAAAGTCTTGATGATCTAACACCAGATGAGGTTTACTATCAGAAGCATGCAATTCCTCAAGCTGCCTGAGCTTGATTAACCAGCCATGTTAAAGCTTAATCTTAATTTATCTTCAGGTTGTCTAGGTTTAATGGGGATCACTTTACAAGAGCAATTCTGGATAGGCTGGGCGATCCGTAACATCAATTGTGGCGCATAATGCTGACCAATTGCTTTTTCGATGGATGCCCAGCCAATCAGATGGTCAACTTGATTCAGAAAGTTTCCTTTGCGGGTACGGCGCACGACATCAAAATCCGAGAAGTTCACAATACATACTCATCTCATTGATTAAAAATAGTATTTTATCAAAAATAGCAGTCAAATATACCGTCTAGCGTGCAAAGGTCTCATACTGACTGAACTACTTGATACAATAATCGAGATTTTTGCAAAAGCCCTCGCCAGAAGTTTTCAACTATTGGGATTTTGCAAAGGTCTTTAATTATATATTCAAGATCAGTCTATTAGAAAGCTAATTGGGCGCGAATCATGAAAGTATCTAAATTATCAAGTTTACTGCCATCACTTTTAGTAAGCGGCGAATCCGTAATTTTTAATGCTTTGTCGTAACCCGCCATCAACCGAACGGTTTCATTAAGGTACCAATTTAAAGCAATCGTAAGGTTAGATAATTTACCACCTTTGAAAGTATTATCATTTAAATCTACTTCAGCATAACGTACAGCTAACTCCCATGCTCCCATACCGCCATTCGTAAAACTGAAGTTCTTGGCCGGAATCACTTTATAAAATTTACCGTTCTTATAGTTACGTGACTCACCTGTTAGAGTCCAGGCTGCTTCTCCATACCAGCCATTAAAATTCAAACTGGATTCCCCATTCTTACGATCTATCCAGGTATTTGTGTATTCACCACCGATACTAAAAGGACCCATAACACCGCTCGCTTCAAGTCCAAGCATTTTGATATTCTTAATATCTGTGATGCCAGCACTAATCAAATTTAAATTAGACATATGGGTTGACTCACTTGCTAACTGAAGAGGCCGGTCAGCTATTTCACCAGCATCATTGGGTTCGCGGAAATTACCGGCCACACCTAAATGAATAACCCGACTTTCTTCCATTATTGGCGCAAAGGTGACCCGAGAACTGACCGCCCAACCTTCGTCAGCGCGGGTCTTCCTCTTATTCGCAGCGATGGTATCCCCATAAATTCCAACCTGACCTGTCCAGTTTCGCCCGCGACGTGATACATTAAGGCCCAACGCGCGATCAACTGTTGATTCATTAAGAACATTCATCACTGAACGTTCTATAAATATCATATCATTTGAACTTTCCTGTAATTCACGACTAAAAGCTTGTTTCTGTTCTCCCACAATAATATCGATAAAATCCAGGCCAGTATAGTTAATAAACATATCTTTTACCCCAACCTGGTTATCAGCAAAATCAACTTGGCTTTTAAAATTCCAATCCCTAAAAAAAGTACCGCTAAACTCCATACGCCCTCTTCGAAGCTCTGTTCCGTCATTAGCCTCAATGCGCTGACCATCTGCATCACGAAAATTATCGCCACTACTAAAAGAAGCATCCGCATGAATACGACCACCCAGCTTAAACTTAAAATCACCATCTGATGTCTCGAATTTCAAACCATCTTTCCCCAGCGACACCTTAGTTGTATCCATTGTAGCGAGCCTTTCCTGTGGAATTTTTGTTTCTTCTGATTTTGCTTTTTGCTCAGAATAAGTCGCACCTTCTCCGCTAGTGTTAATGGAAGAATCCTCTATTCTCTGGAAGGAACCTAAATGCTCTCTACCAGCCCCAGGTTCCACATAGATTTGTTTGGTTTCAATATCCACGTAAAGGTCTATTGCGTAAGCAGTAAATGATAGGCTTACACATATAAGCATAATAGATGCCAGTATCAACTTGGAGAAACTCATTTTAGCCCCAATAATTGGTAAAAAACTGCGATGAGTTTATTAAATTCTTGTTACAGTTTTATGACATAGATACAACAAACTCTCTTATCTGCGGAAATACACACCTCTGATTCTTATAACCAGTATTGTTTTGAGATGGGCGCCAGCTGCTTTTTAATGCTATCTATAAATTTAAGTATTACAGCCAGTGAGGCATGCCGATTTTCATGAAATCCTCCATTCCATAAAATTAATCCATGGAATGGAGGACAAAATATAGAAAAGAAACCTTTGCAAAAATCCTCGTCAGAAGTTTTCTGCTATTGATTATAAAGGGTTAATTTTTCAACTATTGGGGTTTTGCAAAAGTTTCAGAAAAATTGCTACCAACACTCGAATTGGAGCTATCGGGAATCAAACATGAATTGACAGAAGTCAAAACGATACGAGGTTTCATAAAAGATGTGCGGTGTATTTCGACGAAGGAGTCGCAATGGGATACCGTCTAATTGAATCGATGCGACCGAACTTATTGAGCTTGTCCCAAAATATCCAAAAATCAAGGTATGTGGCGCATTGATTTATTAAAATAGAGGCACGACTATTGTGGGAAGAAACAGCCATGTCCCGTCAAGTTGAAATGATTTCACTGGAGAAGTTAGTTTCTCCTGACCACCCTTATCATTATTTTAAGCAGGCACTCAAGAAACATTTATTGCGCGTTGTTTATCTGTCGTGTCATCTGATTTAGGCCGAGAGGGTTACGGCATAGTCCGTCTTTTCTACGGTTTGTTATTAGAGTTTATGGAGGATTTAAGTGATCGGGAATGTGAACGATTTTTGAAAGAGAACCTGAGTGGCAAATGGTTGTGTGGATTTGGATTAAGTGAGATAACGCCAGATCACAATGTGTTTTATCATACCCGTAAGCGCAAGGTACCGAACGGTTGAGCCAACTATTTGCTCAGATGCGTGAAGAGCTTGCCCGTCATGGCTTGATCAGTGAGGTATTTACGTTTGTGGATGCAACACACTTAATTGCCAAAGCGAATTTATGGAAAGAACGAGATCGGGCAATCAAAGCAAAACTGGACAAGCTTAACAACGAAGTACTGCCCAAGCTCGCCTGTGATAAGCAGGCAAAGATTGGTACGGCTATAAACAGCATAGCGCCCCGTTGACATGCAATCGGGTTTAATCAACAAGGTAGCCGTGACAGCCCCACTTCCAACTCAGGTTTCCTCTCAGCTCAAAGCAAATCACTCAACTGAATTAAGTCCAGCGAGCTTAGATATTAGATCCGTAGGCTGAAAAGAAGACCAGTGCCCTAAGAGCTCAGAGGTAAGAATCATCGCTATGCTAAAGCTAGCGATGATTGATTCGTTGCCAGGCTAGTGAACTACTGATAGGTTGTTACGACAAAATCCCTCGGTAATTAATCCGCCAGTTTCCCTTAGTAATAGCACTAATGAAAATCATTTCAGAACAACAAGCCGATTCGATCACTGTATAACCTAATTACTTCCCATCAATATCATCGGAATTTCCAAGCAGAATTAGATAATATATTCATACTCACTTCACTGAAACGCTTAGCAAAACGTTCAGCGATACCTTCTTTGGCAGTATAATCAACAATATATTCAGATTTAATTACCTCACGTGCAACATATTCGGTGCTTCCCAGTGCATCAGCAAGCCCTAACTCTATACTCTTTTCACCTGTCCAAATGGCTCCACTAAAAATCTCTGGAGTATCCTTTAAACGATCACCTCTACCTTGTTGCACTATTCCGATAAACTGATCATGGATTTCTTTCAACATTTCTCTAGCATGATCTTTCTGCTTAGGATCAGCAGGGGAAAACGGATCAAGAAAGCCCTTGTTTTCTCCAGCAGTGAGCAAACGACGTTCAATACCTAATTTTTCTAATGTCCCAGTAAAACCGAAACCATCCATTAAGACGCCAATAGAACCAACTAAGCTAGCCTTATCAACAAAAATCTTATCCGCCGCCACTGCCACATAATAGCCACCCGAAGCGCATATATCAGTAATTACCGCATATAATGGTATCTTTGGATACTCTGTACGTAAACGACGAATTTCATCATTAATATAACCAGCTTGTACGGGGCTTCCGCCAGGACTGTTAATTCGTAAAACTACGCCTTGCGTATTCTTATCCTTAAAGGCTTCTCTCAAACTTGAATTAACATTGTTTGCGCTACTAATGCTGTCAGCCGAAATTTCACCATGCAAATTAACAAGTGCCGTATGTTTATCTGCTATACGTACCCCGCTATTACCAATCCATCCCAGCCCTAGAGAAAGGAGAATAAATAAATATATAAAAAACAATGACTTAAAAAATATTCCCCAACGACGAGTACGCTTCTGCTCATTTATAGAAGAAAAAACTAGTTTTTCTAAAAGTTTTCTTTCCCAATTCTCATTTTTACTTTCAAGATTATTCATGATTATTACCGTCCATTAGTAGCATATATCAGAATCATGCCCAACTCTGAGTTCAACGCTATACTATATAAATTAATACACACACCAAATTGGAATAAAAAGCTTGTCTTGCAGAAACGATAGCCATAATTCGTGATATCTTAAAAAAATAATCTCATGTTTATATCGTATTACTCTATCTAAAAGAATATAAAAATTAAGATAATTGATTGATAGGCCTATAAATCTAGGTCGAAAAATTGAGCCCAAACTAGACGATCACGAATATCAAGCTTACACAACTTATAGAACAACCTATTAGATGCCTGTAGAACCAAAATTCCGTATCAAAAAGAAATACGCTTGCCACAATCTCGATCCACTCTTGGAATTAATTCCCCCTTTCCTCCAAGCAATGGAAAAATAGTGTAAATGAGCAACCGAGGGCGGGTTTCTCAATCAGCCGCTTCTCCCTGACGGTTTCACGAATCGACGCATTCAGATTAATTCTATAATGATTCAAATTATCGCAAATTTAGAAAATTTTAGATGAAGCTCATGCTATTAAAACATGAAAATAAATAATAATATACCTGTTGTTATCCCGTTATCAAGGTGCCTTCATGAGTCTTATAATTTGCACCAATCTCATATTATAAATAAAAAAAACCCTCATTTTTTAGGATGAGGGTTTTATAAAAATTTGCCTGGCGGTAACCTACTTTAACATGCGAATGCACACTATCATCGGCGCTACTTCGTTTCACGATTCTGTTCGGGATGGGAAGATGTGGGTCCAAAGTGCTATGGCCGCCAAGCGTAACTATATACAGGATTAAAAATAATCCTGTATTTGGAAGAAGTAGAAAATAATTAGATATGTATACATATACCCTATATAACAAATAATTTCTTAAGGTTATAGGATCAAGCCGCACGGTCAATTAGTATCGGTTAGCTTAACATATTACTATGCTTCCACACCCGACCTATCAACGTCGTAGTCTTCGACGAACCTTTAGGAGAGTTAAACTCTCGGGAAGTCTTATCTTGAGGCGAGTTTCCCGCTTAGATGCTTTCAGCGGTTATCTCTTCCGCACTTAGCTACCCGGCAATACGACTGGCGTCATAACCGGTACACCAGAGGTGCGTCCACTCCGGTCCTCTCGTACTAGGAGCAGGTCCACTCAAACTTCCAACGCCCACGGCAGATAGGGACCAAACTGTCTCACGACGTTTTAAACCCAGCTCACGTACCACTTTAAATGGCGAACAGCCATACCCTTGGGACCGGCTACAGCCCCAGGATGTGATGAGCCGACATCGAGGTGCCAAACTCCCCCGTCGATATGAACTCTTGGGAGGAATCAGCCTGTTATCCCCGGCGTACCTTTTATCCGTTGAGCGATGGCCCTTCCATACAGAACCACCGGATCACTATGACCTGCTTTCGCATCTGCTCGACTTGTCAGTCTCGCAGTCAAGCACGCTTTTGCCATTGCACTATCAGCACGATTTCCGACCGTACCTAGCGTACCTTCGTACTCCTCCGTTACAATTTGGGAGGAGACCGCCCCAGTCAAACTGCCTACCATACACGGTCCCCGATCCAGATAATGGACCTAGGTTAGAATCCCGACAACATCAGGGTGGTATTTCAACGTCGGCTCCATGAACTCTAGCGAGCCCACTTCATAGCCTCCCACCTATCCTACACAAATGTTATCAAAATCCAATGTAAAGCTACAGTAAAGGTGCACGGGGTCTTTCCGTCTAGCCGCGGGGAGATTGCATCTTCACAAACATTTCAACTTCGCTGAGTCCCGGGAGGAGACAGTGTGGCCATCGTTACGCCATTCGTGCAGGTCGGAACTTACCCGACAAGGAATTTCGCTACCTTAGGACCGTTATAGTTACGGCCGCCGTTTACCGGGGCTTCAATCAAGAGCTTGCACCCCATCATTTAACCTTCCGGCACCGGGCAGGCGTCACACTCTATACGTCCACTTTCGTGTTTGCAGAGTGCTATGTTTTTATTAAACAGTCGCAGCCACCATTTCATTGCAACCCTTTTCCGCTTCACGCGCGAGGCGCTACACGTACAAAGGGCACACCTTTTCCCGAAGTTACGGTGCAATTTTGCCGAGTTCCTTCTCCCGAGTTCTCTCAAGCGCCTTGGAATTCTCATCCCACCCACCTGTGTTGGTTTACGGTACGGTCCTCATTCAACTGGAGCTTAGTGGCTTTTCCTGGAAGCATGGTATCACTCACTTGGCACTCCGAAGAGTGTTTCGTTATCACGTCTCAACTAAGCCGCCCGGATTTGCCTAAGCAGCACGTCTACACGCTTGAACCGGGACATCCAACACCCGGCTGAATTAACCTTCTCCGTCCCCACATCGCATTGAACAAAGGTACTGGAATATTAACCAGTTTCCCATCAGTTACGCATCTCTGCCTCACCTTAGGGGCCGACTCACCCTGCGCCGATTAACGTTGCACAGGAAACCTTGGGTTTACGGCGAGGGAGTCTTTCACTCCCTTTATCGCTACTCATGTCAGCATTCGCACTTCCGATACCTCCAGCGGTCTTCTCAAACCACCTTCACAGGCTTACGGAACGCTCTCCTACCATTTACATATAATGTAAATCCCTAGCTTCGGTGCACAGTTTGAGCCCCGTTACATCTTCCGCGCAGGACGACTCGATCAGTGAGCTATTACGCTTTCTTTAAAGGATGGCTGCTTCTAAGCCAACCTCCTGACTGTTTTTGCCTTCCCACTTCGTTTCCCACTTAACTGTGTCTTGGGGACCTTAGCTGAGGGTCTGGGTTGTTTCCCTTTCGACACCGGACGTTAGCACCCGATGTCTGTCTCCCACGCTTACACTCTTTGGTATTCGGAGTTTGCAATGGTTTGGTAAGTCTCAATGACCCCCTAGCCATAACAGTGCTCTACCCCCAAAGGTGATACGTGAGGCACTACCTAAATAGTTTTCGGAGAGAACCAGCTATTTCCAGATTTGTTTAGCCTTTCACCCCTACCCACAGCTCATCCCCTAATTTTTCAACATTAGTGGGTTCGGACCTCCACGAGGTGTTACCCTCGCTTCATCCTGGCCATGAGTAGATCATCTGGTTTCGGGTCTACACCCAGCAACTAAACGCCCTATTAAGACTCGCTTTCGCTGCGCTTCCCCTATACGGTTAAGCTTGCTACTGAATGTAAGTCGCTGACCCATTATACAAAAGGTACGCAGTCACCCGATATCGAAATATCAGGCTCCTACTGTTTGTATGCATGCGGTTTCAGGATCTATTTCACTCCCCTTCCGGGGTTCTTTTCGCCTTTCCCTCACGGTACTGGTTCACTATCGGTCGATTACGAGTATTTAGCCTTGGAGGATGGTCCCCCCATATTCAGACAGGATTTCTCGTGTCCCGCCCTACTTTTCCCAATCCTAGTTCCACATTTGAATTTTCATCTACAGGGCTATCACCTACTATGGCCTAACTTTCCAGAAAGTTTGATTAATTCATATGCTAAAAATTGGAGGCTGATCCCATTTCGCTCGCCACTACTCTGGGAATCTCGGTTGATTTCTTTTCCTCTGGTTACTTAGATGTTTCAGTTCTCCAGGTTAGCTACACTTAACCTATATATTCAGTTAAGGTTGACCCTTGCTTAATCGATTCTTTTAGTAAAAAAACATTAAAAACCGATTAAGCAAGGGTCGGGTTTCCCCATTCGGACATCTCCGGATCAAAGCTTGTTTGCCAGCTCCCCGAAGCTTTTCGCAGGCTTCCACGTCCTTCATCGCCTGTAATCGCCAAGGCATCCACCACATGCACTTATTCGCTTGATCCTATAACCTTAAGAGCTCTTTACAAAAATAAATTCATATTAAACTATCAGTTACAGGTATTTGCAAGCATCACATTGAAAGATATGATGCTTTGATACAATCTAACCCATTACCTTGCACTTATATTTCATAAATTTAATTGAATAAATTTACTCTAGTATAAATACAAGACATTCTACTTCTTCCAAATTTTTAAAGAACAATAAAAATAAACCTAATATACAAAACTAAATTTCATATATTAATTATATTTCAAAGATGTATAAAGCTCATCTTCAAAACTTTAATTTTATAGATGTATTATATAAAAGTATAATACTGGTGGAGGTGAACGGGATCGAACCGATGACCCCCTGCTTGCAAAGCAGGTGCTCTCCCAGCTGAGCTACACCCCCTATTTAAGTTGGTGGGTCTGGGTGGACTCGAACCACCGACCCCACGCTTATCAAGCGTGTGCTCTAACCAACTGAGCTACAGACCCTAATTATGAGCCCAAGCAACATGCATTCTATTTAATAAACATATTTAGATGCTGTTTGTTGATTCTTAGCTCTACTTTTATATAATCTAATACAATCGATAGGTTGTGGATACTCAAACAAGGAATTTCTCTAGAAAGGAGGTGATCCAGCCGCAGGTTCCCCTACGGCTACCTTGTTACGACTTCACCCCAGTCATGAATCTCACCGTGGCAAGCGCCCTCCTTGCGGTTAGACTACCTGCTTCTGGTGAAACCCACTCCCATGGTGTGACGGGCGGTGTGTACAAGACCCGGGAACGTATTCACCGCGACATGCTGATCCGCGATTACTAGCGATTCCGACTTCACGGAGTCGAGTTGCAGACTCCGATCCGGACTACGACGCGCTTTCTGAGATTAGCTCCCCCTCGCGGGTTGGCAACCCTCTGTACGCGCCATTGTATTACGTGTGAAGCCCTACCCATAAGGGCCATGAGGACTTGACGTCATCCCCACCTTCCTCCGGTTTGTCACCGGCAGTCTCATTAAAGTGCCCAACTAAATGATGGCAATTAATGACAAGGGTTGCGCTCGTTGCGGGACTTAACCCAACATCTCACGACACGAGCTGACGACAGCCATGCAGCACCTGTGTTATCTTTCCCTTTCGGGCACACTCACCTCTCAGCGAGCTTAGATACATGTCAAGGGTAGGTAAGGTTTTTCGCGTTGCATCGAATTAATCCACATAATCCACCGCTTGTGCGGGTCCCCGTCAATTCCTTTGAGTTTTAATCTTGCGACCGTACTCCCCAGGCGGTCAACTTCACGCGTTAGCTACGTTACCAAACCTATTAAGATCCGACAACTAGTTGACATAGTTTAGGGCGTGGACTACCAGGGTATCTAATCCTGTTTGCTCCCCACGCTTTCGTGCCTGAGCGTCAGTGTTAACCCAGGGGGCTGCCTTCGCCATCGGTGTTCCTCCATATCTCTACGCATTTCACTGCTACACATGGAATTCCACCCCCCTCTGCTACACTCTAGCTTTGTAGTTTCAAACGCAGTTCCCAGGTTAAGCCCGGGGATTTCACATCTGACTTACAAAACCGCCTGCGCACCCTTTACGCCCAGTAATTCCGATTAACGCTCGCACCCTACGTATTACCGCGGCTGCTGGCACGTAGTTAGCCGGTGCTTCTTCTGTCGATACCGTCATTAGTTACGATTATTAGTCGCAACCTTTTCTTCTCGACTGAAAGAGCTTTACAACCCGAAGGCCTTCTTCACTCACGCGGCATGGCTGGATCAGGCTTTCGCCCATTGTCCAAAATTCCCCACTGCTGCCTCCCGTAGGAGTCTGGGCCGTGTCTCAGTCCCAGTGTGGCTGGTCGTCCTCTCAGACCAACTACTGATCGTCGCCTTGGTGAGCCATTACCTCACCAACTAGCTAATCAGACATCGGCCGCTCCAAAAGCACAAGGTCTTACGATCCCCTGCTTTTCTCCTCAGAGATTATGCGGTATTAGCACATCTTTCGATGCGTTATCCCCCACTTAAGGACACGTTCCGATGTATTACTCACCCGTCCGCCACTCGCCACCAGGAGCAAGCTCCCGTGCTGCCGTTCGACTTGCATGTGTAAAGCATGCCGCCAGCGTTCAATCTGAGCCAGGATCAAACTCTTCAGTTTAATTCTGTTATACTCTCGCTTGACGTTTTTTGACTTCATGATTAGTGAATTATCATGATTTCATTTTGTTTTGCGAGTACTTCAATTTATTACCAAGCCGCTACATTCCGCAGCAGGCTTAGCTTTCCTTGCTAAGTACCCACACCTATCGATTGTTATATTTTTAAAGAGCGTCTCTGCTTTGTTTGCTACGTCATGCAGAGAAGAATCGAATTATACAGACTATAATCCAGTGGTCAAGCTATTTTCTATTTTAATAATGATTTTTTCTCTTATTGAGACTGTCAGTTGCTTTAATAATTATTAATATGTAATAAATACAGTTGCTTATCTAATTATCATCATTTTCATTTTGATTAGCGTATTTATTAGCGCGATTCTTTCCTTCATAGAACCCTTATATTAATTTACGCCATGCTTCAAACTTGCTTCTATAAAATCATCCAGATCACCATCTAGCACTCCCTGAGTATTCCCAGTTTCCATGTTTGTACGTAAATCCTTGATGCGTGATTGATCTAATACATAAGAACGAATCTGATGCCCCCAACCAATATCAGACTTTGACTCTTCCATTGCTTGTTTTTCCACATTACGCTTTCGCAATTCAGCTTCGTATAGGCGTGACTTTAACATTGCCATCGCATCTGCTCGATTACGGTGCTGAGATCGACCGTTCTGACACTGCACGACGATTCCTGTTGGATTATGCGTAATACGTATAGCGGAATCCGTTTTATTAATATGCTGACCACCAGCACCTGATGCTCGAAAAGTATCTATACGCAAATCAGCTGGGTTGACATCTATTTCAATTGTTTCATCTATCTCAGGATAGACAAATACACTTGCAAACGAAGTGTGACGGCGGTTGCCAGAATCAAACGGAGATTTCCTAACTAATCGATGTATCCCTGTTTCAGTCCTCAAGTATCCATAAGCATATTCTCCTATAATTTTAAAGCTTGCACTTTTAATACCTGCTGTCTCACCAAATGATTCTTCCAAAATTTCCACTTTAAACCCACGCCGTTCACAATAGCGTAAATACATACGTTCCAGCATAGCTGCCCAATCCTGAGCCTCGGTACCACCCGAACCAGATTGAATGTCGACAAAGCAGTTATTTGAATCCATTCGATCAGAAAACATACGACGAAATTCTAAAGTGGCTATTGTTTTTTCTAACCGATCAATATCATTACCGATACTCTCTAATGTCGCTATATCATTTTCTTCTCTCGCCATTACAAATAGCTCGCGGGCATCATACAACTCTTGCTCAACCGAAGTCAGCGTGACGACTATCCCTTCCAACATTTTTTTTTCACGCCCCAACTCCTGAGCGCGCTGATTATCATTCCAAACAACAGGGTCTTCAGCTAATCGTGTGATTTCAATCAGCCGTGTCTGCTTAGCATCAAAGTCAAAGAAACCTCCGCAATTCTTTTGCTCGATTATCAAGATCGACGAGCTGGTTTAAAAATATATTTATTTGTTCCGTTTCCATAAAATCCACCTAAAATCAATATTATATATAAAAAATAATCGAACCGAATATGCTAATCACACACAAAATCTGTTTTTACAATCATAAATTCAAATAAGCATATAAGACAAAACCAGGCTTTAACTTTTCAATCATTAAATCACTCCAATATTCGTTGATAAATAATCATGCATACAATTACATTAAATCTTAATCTTAATATCGCGTAAATACCTCCATATCATGCTCACTAAAAATTAATTTTTAGTGTACGTAGCTTGAAACGGCTTATTGAACAAGATTTCACGAGCTCAAGCATGGTTTTTCTACTATTCCCAATACTTAGATCATAACCATGCAAAGAGGAATAATTAGCTATTGAATCTAAATTTAATCGTAATACAGGAAAATTATTGGGGATAGTTAATAGACGCTCGATATCACTAAAACGACATTCGTCTTTTGTGTAGAATAATTCTATCGACTTCGAATTGATTCATGCTCATGATTTGAATATCAATCGCTTAAATAAAAATATGCTACTTCCTCAACATCAGTGTGCCGCTATTGTCAGAACCTAAAGACTCTGGCAACCTGGTTCAATCAGGGTATAACATTCATAGTAGCGCTGCTCATTGAATATCCAATATTTTTCTCACGAACAACAGCATTAATCTGATAACAAGATTGCACTTTCATCGCATGACAACTGCTTCATTACCCAGCAATCCCAACTGATTGAAAGCAATAATCCAATCAACAAGCACATCGATTACTCGGCACATCAACAACAAAAGTCTTCAGAAAACCGGCTATAACAAAGATTGCATAGTAGCCTTGGCAAAACACAAGTCTTCCCAGGCTTTTTCTTTTTCAGACAGCACACGTAATAAGTAGGCTGGATGATAGGTAACAATTAATGGAATACCAGAATATTCATATAACTTGCCACGCAAATTAGAAACATTCTCATTACATTTAAGAAGGCTCTGCGCTGCAGTCTTTCCCAACGCAACAATCAGTTTGGGTTTGATTAATGCTATCTGTTTTTCAAGATAAGGCTCACATTGACTAATCTCATTCAAATCAGGATTTTTGTTATTGGGCGGGCGGCATTTTACAATATTAGTGATGTAAACTCGGTATCCACGCTTCAATCCAATTGCTGCCAGCATATTATCAAGCAACTCTCCAGCTTGACCAACAAAAGGTTCTCCGGTCGCATCTTCTTTTTCTCCTGGTCCTTCACCGACATAAAGCCAATCCGCATTCTCATCACCAATGCCAAATACCGTATGCGCACGCGTATGACTTAATGGACAAGCAGTACAATGCATCACCGAAGTTTTAAGCTGACTCCAATTCATCTGCCGAATTTCTGAACAACGCTCTTGATTAATCGAAATCGCAAGCTTCTGACTCTTATTCCGTTTCTTTTTAACCGAATGCATCTGAGATGGCGCATGATATTGTTGATCATTCGGTTTAATACGCCATATCGGTGTTAAGCCTAATTCTTTAAGTATTTCTTTCCGTCTATTATTCATAATATAAACTTCATAACAATAGCGTCTTCACGCCCACACATTGCAGGATAATATCCTTTACGTATTGCGATCTGCCGGAAACCGATCTGTTTATATAAATGAGCAGCACCCTGATTCGATTCGCGAACATCAAGCAGTATGGATTTCACGCGCTGTTGTCTGGCGAATTGAATAAAATGCTGCAGTAATTTACTACCCCATCCCTTGTTTTGCCATTCAGCGGCTATACCAATCGTAAGTATATGTGCTTCGTCTGGGCCCATCATCATAACGCCATAGCCAAAAAATGTATCCGTCTGTTCTAATACCCGACAAAAATATCCCGCACTGATTGAATCAGCAAAGTTTCCCACAGACCATGGAAAAAGAAAAATCTCTCGCTCAATCATGATTACTCGATCCAGATCACATGAAAGCATCTCTCTTATCCATACTTTTTCCTGTAAAAGAGCATCATTCATCGCTCATTTTCCTTCAAGGCTATTTTGTTACGTATGTATATCGGTGTTGCATCCATCGGATCAATGGCTGACTTACTTACAAATTTTGGAACAGCCAATTGAGCGATCTCTTGTGCATGGGGATGCATACCTCGTTTAATATGGAGAAGATGCTCACCATACAGAGCAGATAATTCTTTGCTATAAACATCAAAGCCACTACCACAACCAATCCAGTGACCATCCGACAATGACGGTGCCTGTTCTGGCTGACAAAGCGTGGGTGCCGTTACTGCCTTCCAGCTTTCAGCGAGTTTCATATAAGCAGCATGGTAGATTTCGCCCATGCGAGCATCGAGCGCCACAACAACCTGATGATGACCCGCTCCTTGTGCCACCGCTTCCAATGTACTAACACCAACAACCGCAAGATTACTAGCAAATGCCAGCCCCTGAGCCACGCCACAGGCAATACGCAAACCAGTGAAAGAACCTGGCCCCGCGCCATAGGCAATACCATCTAATCTTGTTAACGATAATTCAGACTCTGCTAATAATTCCTGTAGCATTGATAACAGTAATTCGGAGTGTCGGCGGCCAGCAAGTATTTCCTTGTTACATATCTTGCCATCCAGCCAGAGTGCAGCGGAACAATATTCTGTGGATGTATCAAAAGCGAGGATTTTCAAAGTGTCTAAATAGATAAAATATCCGGAGATTCTAACCAAACATTCATTCAGCCATCTCTTTATAGTGAGAGGCATTCTGAACTTATATATACTGCGACCTTCCTTTTTCTAAAAAACCAGGACTTATCTCAGTGACCAACGATCCAGAGGAATATAATAAACCCCACTGTCAGTTTGTTTTGATTGCATCAGAGTCCACTCGTGTATTCGCCAACTTATCGGCCTAGTCAGGTTATACTCGACGGGATATACCGCTCTTCTTACGAGCGTTATATGCGGCCTATAATCTCGCCTATCAAATAAGAATCCAGCATCAGAAAGCACGTTTCTCAGGGAATCCACTAAGATCAATAACTCCGGAGAATACTGCTTCATTCCCGCACAAATAATACGATTCTGCTTCCAGTAATAAATCTCATCGATGGAAAAATCGAAGGATTTAGCTATCACTCCTTTAGCGATCGAACAAAGGTCATCCACGCGGTTAACATTCACCTCTCCTAGAAATACCAGTGTAAGATGTATTGCTTCTATTTTGACTCCACGTCCTCCGGAAATTAATACAGACCGCTTTGCTAAATGTGCCAGTTGTTTTCGTACAGCCTCATCTGGCCAAATTGCAAAGAATATTCGGACCGTTCTGTTTTCCTTTATGGATATTCGCTTCAACCACTCTCGCCATTTGTCTTATTAATGAAGCATATTGCCTCCGCCATAATGCCTTCTCCTCGCCCGACAAAACCCAATTTTTCAGCAGTTTTCGCTTTAATATTAACATCTTCCTTTCGGATTCCCAGATCTTGTGCAATATTTATAATCATAGCTGAAATATAGGGCGACATTCTTGGTGCCTGAGCGATAATCGTTGCATCGATATTGATTACCTTATAGCCGCTTTTTTCTAGTAAATCAGAAACATTACGTAGCAGTACACGGCTATCAATGTCCTTATAGCGGGAGTCTGTATCCGAAAAATGTCTGCCAATATCACCCAGTGCCGCGGCGCCAAGTAATGCATCACATATGGCGTGCAATAACACATCCGCATCAGAGTGGCCAAATAAGCCTTTCTCATAAGGAATTGCGACGCCACCA
Source organism: Nitrosomonas cryotolerans ATCC 49181 (assembly GCF_900143275.1). NCBI lineage: Bacteria > Pseudomonadati > Pseudomonadota > Betaproteobacteria > Nitrosomonadales > Nitrosomonadaceae > Nitrosomonas > Nitrosomonas cryotolerans. The sequence goes on along the minus strand of NZ_FSRO01000001.1, from coordinate 1,088,602 downwards.
ATAATCAGCTCACGGTCCTCAACCAATTGATGTACATCAAAACCTTGCCCGACTCTCATTGTGCTCATTGAATCTTCCTTTCCTGCAGGATTAATTCGGCTAACGCAAAATCCTGAGGATAGGTAACCTTCAAATTGCACACATCGCTCAGTATTAATTTTGGATGAAATCCCAGCCTCTCAACTGCACTTGCATCATCCGTTATATTTACAGTTGTTGCATTATTCAATGCATCTATCAACAAATGATAACGAAACATTTGTGGCGTCTGTGCTTGCCATAAATTTTCCCGGGATTCCGTACTACCAATACGATTATGAATGTCACCGCGTTTCAGTGTATCTGCTACTGGAATAGCTAATAATCCACCAACCTTGTCATTCATTAATTCATTCATTAACTTCTCAAGCTGTACTGTGGTTAAGCAAGGTCGTGCGGCATCATGAATCAGTACCCAGTCATTTTCATTGATAACAGCCTTTTCCTGTCCTACCGCAAGCCCATTTCGTACACTTTCAGCGCGTGTTACACCACCGCAGTACAATACCATCAACTTATCTGAAAATTCAGACCAGTCATATTGCGCCCACTCAGTATCACCCGGTGCAAGCACGATGAACACACGGGAAATCCATTGGGATTGGCACAATGTGTGTATCGCATGATATATCATTGGCTTGTGAGCCAACGATAGATATTGTTTCGGTAATTCGTTACCCATGCGCGAGCCGGTACCGGCCGCTGGAATTAATGCAAAATATTTAGTCATTATCTAGCGTACAAAAACATAAAGAAATATCATGAATGGTTAATTTGATAACGCGTTTTACGACAGTTTTATCCTGTACTGCGGTATCAGCCAGATGAGGACAGGCTCTCCCTGTTTTAAGCATAAAATAATTTTATGCTCACTTCCAAATATCTCTTCACTGTAAAATCTATAACAGTTATTTTTTCTGCTTCGTTACAAATACGCCCGTTTGGCCAGTACGGCGCAACATCTTATTAACTGAATCAACATGCATCTCCTCCTCCACAATCAGGTCACGAGCATACTCTTCCAGTAATACTGATTTACCCTGAATTAGCGCTAACAATTGGTAATAAACTGTGAGAGCCTCATTTTCATGTGCTAAAGATTCCTTAAGAATATCATTGATATCATGTTGATGCGTTTCTAGTAATGGCCCAATGGACAATGAAGGATAGCCGCCAAGCAAAGTAACCAGCTCACCCGCCTTGTGAGCATGTAACAATCCCTCTTCAGCCTGTTTCTTGAGCCAATCTACGACAGGGATACGACTATAACCATAAACCATTAATGAATAGTGCGTATAACGTACCACCCCAGCAAGCTCAAGCTCCATGATCTTGTTCAAAAGTATCACTGCTTTATCTTTATCAAAATCCATGCTTTTCTCCTCTTTAATTGTGAAAAAAGTACCAGGGTGAGACATTCAACCGATGTTATAACTTTGCTGCGTGTGTATCTAGATATTCAGCAACACCTTCGGGACTAGCCTTCATACCAGGCTCTCCAGCTTTCCAGCCGGCCGGACATACCTCGCCGTGAGACTCATGAAATTGTAGTGCATCCACCATGCGCAGCATTTCGTCTACATCGCGCCCCAACGGCAAATCATTAACCACTTGGTGACGCACAATACCTTGCTTGTCAATCAGAAATGAAGCTCGCAAAGCGACTTGATCTGGATGGCTGACACCATAAGCATGCATGATTTTGCCACCTACATCGGCTACCAGGGTAAGGCCCACTGGACCAACGCCACCCTTATTTACTGGAGTATTACGCCAGGCATAATGAGTAAACTGGGAATCTACCGATACACCCACTACCTCCACATTGCGCTTATGGAATTCTTCCATTCGATGAGAATGAGCAATAATCTCGGAAGGGCAGACAAAAGTAAAATCTAATGGATAGAAAAACAGTACCGCGTACTTGCCTTGAATATGTTTATGAAAGTTAAAAATTTCATTAAAACTACCATCGGGCAAAACTGCGGGCTTAGTGAAATCAGGGGCAGGATGAGTGACAAGTACGGACATTAATATTCTCCTATTTAAGTGAGTAAATCAGATTCAGATTTGGTTCTAAAAAACCATGTGCTATGTTAAGTCCTTTTCATCAACAGGATACAATATAACAGCCAACATTAATTTTAGTATATCCCTTCTTTGCAACTCCTTCGACTCTCAAATAATCATGACACAAAATATAATGTAGGCATATACCATACAATTCAACCACTTTACCATTAGCAACCAGAAGCTTACAGGTGCCACTAAACCAGGTATTCAATGAGCTCGCGTTAGTTTTTTATTGCACCAGGAAGATGTTATTTAAAAGACCGCTGCATAACTGGTTATCTCGGGCTGGGCAAGGTTTTAAGTGTTTGATTTATCAATGCTGCAAGTAATCAGAACAGCTTAAAAACACAGTTATGCAGCGGTCTTTTAATGCAATCTAGAAAACTGACAGGAATGAATAACGCAGAGTTTTGCCAATCTAATAAAGAGTTATAATATTTATGAATATTCATAAATATTATAGAATTATTAAACACCAGCGCTGTTGAAAAAATCATATCAAAGCTAATCTAATATAGATGCAGCTGTTAATGTGTTTTATGTGTACCTATTAAATGTAGCGAGTCCTCTTTTCGCTGATTAAGCAAATGCCATTTCCGAATTAATGTCATAGTTATGGACACAAATAATCCAAACAGAACAATAACAATATAAATATGCACCTCAAATGATACTAATATTGCATAGAATAACAACATCACAAGAATACTCAGATTTTCATTAAAATTCTGTACGGCAATCGAGTGCCCTGCACCCATCAAAATATACCCACGGTGCTGCAGTAAGGCATTCATCGGCACGACAAAGAATCCCGCAAGTCCACCTATTAGTATCAGTAAAATAATTACAATCCATAAATCATGCGCTGCAATCATGGTCATCACTACGATACCCATCACTATACCAAGCGGAATTACTTTTAGCGATTGCTTTAACATGATCAGCCGTGCTGCCATTATGGCACCAATTGCAATACCGATAGCAACAATTCCTTGTAACTGTGCAGCCTTACTAAGAGGATAACCAAGTGCAACCTCAGCCCATTTCAGTACAATAAACTGTAGCGTTGCTCCCGCCCCCCAAAATAAGGTCGTCACAGCCAGTGAAATTTGCCCAAGCTTATCCGTCCACAATAGCTTCACACAATGCCCAAAATCATATATTAGAAACAGCGGGCTTTTTTTAAGAATACGGTGATCGACACCCGTGTTAGGAATATTGAAATTAAGTATAGCAGCGACGATATAGATGATGGCCACCAAGAAAATACTGACTTTCAATATAGAATCAATACCGACAGCAGTCAAAGGAGAACCAAATGCAAGCAGCACATCGGAAACGGCAGGTGTAATCAATATTCCTCCCATCACGGTACCAAGTACAATGGAAGCCACCGTGAGCCCTTCAATCCAACCATTAGCAATGATCAGTTTTTCCGGTGGCAACAGCTCAGTAAGAATGCCGTATTTAGCAGGAGAATAAGCAGCAGCCCCTAATCCTACAATGGCATATGCAGCGAGTGCAACATATTGATGTACAGAGAAGAATAATAGTCCACATCCAATAATTTTGATAGTATTACTAATAAGCATTACTCTCCCCTTAGGCATAGAGTCAGCAAATGCGCCGACAAAAGGAGCGAGAACCACGTAAAATAATACAAAAACAAACTTCAACATGGGCGTCAAATAAGCTGGGGCATGCAGCTCTATCAATAATGCAATCGCCACAACTAATAGCGCGTTATCCGCCAGTGAAGAAAAAAACTGCGCAGCCATGATAGTATAGAAACCGCGTTTCAAACTATTCCCTCTAAAAGTTTTAGCATTTTTTATTAAGTACTCAAATACAGAGCAGTGGCTTTATACCATGAAACCACTTTGGCAACTAATCGTAATAGCTCTGAACCATTCTATCCATCTACTATTTGCGGTCTCGATACTATCTTCACGGTCGGAGTTATGATTGAATGACACTTGGATCAATCGTCGCTAAGACTAAATATCGATTGCTATTATAAAAATATAATGCAAATAAATAACGCTCCTCCTGGAAATAAAATCGATGTCCCGCTCTATTCGTGCATTCATTGACCTTGCTGCACTGGAGCATAATTTAACCGTTGTTCGTCGTTATGCTGCTCATACACGTATCATGGCGGTGATCAAAGCCGATGCTTATGGCCATGGATTATTACATACTGCCAAAGCGTTGAGAAAAGCTGACGGCTTTGCAATGCTAGAACTTGATGCCGCCATACGTCTGCGCGACGCAGGGTACCAGCAATCCATTCTGTTGCTTGAAGGTTTTTTTTCTGTATCAGAATTAGCACAGTGCAAAAAATACCGTTTAAGTGCTGTCATTCATAATCATGAACAACTGGCCATGCTATCAGCATCCAAACATGGCCGACTTGATGTCTTCTTAAAAATAAATACCGGCATGAATCGTCTGGGGTTTGCACCAGAGCAATTTTTATCGGTATTAGGCGCTTTAAAAGCAAACCCTGCCATTGGCCACATTACGCTAATGACCCATTTTTCTAGTGCGAGTGACACCGATGGAGATCAAGAAGTTATCAAGCAACTACAATGCTTCAACAGCATGACTACGAGTCATAGCTATCCACGCTCTCTTGCCAATTCTGCTGCAGTTATACGTTATCCTGAAACCCATGCTGACTGGGTGCGCCCTGGTATCATGCTCTATGGCGCTTCGCCTCTAACCAACAAAACTGCTGCTGAATTAAATCTTCACCCAGCTATGACTGTGACGAGCAAAATTATCGCGCTACAGTATCTACAAAGCGGAAACAAGGTTGGGTATAGCGGTTGTTTCCAAGCTGATAGGCCAATGCTTATCGGCATAGTTGCGGGAGGTTACGCCGATGGTTATCCACGACATGCACCCACTGGCACACCGGTATTAGTGAATAATCAGCGTACCCGCATTCTTGGACGGGTATCCATGGATATGCTCACCGTTGATTTAAGTGGGATTAAAGATGCTGAATTAAATAGTCCGGTGATCTTATGGGGAAAAGGAATGCCAATAGATGAAGTGGCAAATGCAGCAAATACGATTAGCTATGAACTACTATGTGCGCTGACTCCACGAGTCACAAAGACAGCACAAGATCATACATTAACTCACTGTGCTCGCGGAGGTCTCTAAAAATCCCAATCCTCTATCAAATACTCATGGAATTATTCCACTTTGGCTTTACTACGTAAATCCTGAACAACCGCCGCGAATTCTCGCTGCAATACACGCTGCTGTATATTCTGTTTAATTTCATCAAACGGAGGAAATGTCATAGGACGGACATCCGTTAATTCAATGACGTGCCAGCCAAAAGAAGTTTGTACCGGCTCCTCGGTAAATTTTCCTTTCTGCAATTTCTCTAACGTTTCAGCAAAAGGCCTGACGTACGCTGCAGCAGGACTCCAGTCAAGCTCTCCTCCACTATCCTTGCTACCATCATCTCGAGATTTTTCTGATGCAATTTTTCCAAAATCGGCACCCTTCTTCTTAAGACTGGCAATAACGTCCCTGGCTTCATTTTCATTTTCTACCAGAATATGACGCGCTTTGTACTCCTTATCACCCATTTGCACTTTCAGTATTTCATATTCCTTGCGCAAGGTTTCATCACTAACCACATTATTCTTTATATAGTTAGCCTGAAACGCTCTTACCAATACTGCTTGACGGGATAATTCCAATTGCGTAACAACCTCTTGGTCACGATCAAGTCCCTTCTTGATTGCTTCCTGAGCAAGGATTTCTTCCGTAATCAAATTTTCTCGTAAAGCCTTTCTCATTTCTGGATTATCTGCCTGACCTTGAGCAATATTAGCTTTGACCATTAACTCTAGCCGCGATTGAGGAATAATCACGCCATTTACCTTGGCCACAGCCGTAGCAGCCTGGGCCTGAGCAGTTGACATGGCAATCAAGCTAAAAATACTAACTATCGTTAATCGGGAAAATTTCGTCAAGCGCATGGAAATTCCTTTTTAATAATTTGGATAAAATTAAAATTCATATAGCAGTATACGCTTTAACGCTAAGCAGGTGAATCCTTGCTCACGATCTATCCAGCTAATATGCCGCATACCATTGAATTTCAGATTATCGGAGAAGAAATGAAAATCTTTACTCTCCTCTAATCATGTTTACACTGGCAACACCTTTATAAATGGCTTGACCGTTACTTTTGCGTAGACTCCTGCAACAACATAGGGATCAGCTTCTCCCCAAGCACGGGCCGCCTCTAATGATTCAAACTCAGCCACTATCAGGCTTCCAGAAAATCCGGCAGGCCCCGGATCAGCGTTATCAATTGTGGGATAGGGTCCGGCTAAAATAAGACGTCCATCCGTTTGTAACGCTTTGAGTCGCTCCAAATGTGCGGATCGTGCTGCGAGGCGCTTATCTAGGCTATTCGACACATCTTCACCACTGATTACATAAAGCATCATACACCTTTGCCTTTTTTATTCTCAATATGTTCACTGCGACCAGGGTCGGCTTTCATGAACTATGATTATCGTATAACGCAGAATCAATATTTTTCATATATCTAACTAAAACTACCGCCTGCAAAACCACGAAGACAAGCATTAATCCCGTCGAACCGAACAATTTGAAGGTCACCCAGGTATCGATAGCGTAATTAAAAGCTACATAGAGGTTAATACCACCCATAAATATAAAAAATACGATCCAGCTCACATTAAGCTTATTCCAAGCAGCCACTGGCAATACGATCTTATCTTGGAATAGCGATCGTATCAGGTTTTTCTTAAAAAGATGATTCGATATCAAAAGTACAACAGCTAATAACCCATAAACTACAGTGGGCTTCCACATGATAAAGGTCTCGTCTGTTAGCGCAAGTGTTGCGCCACCAAACAGGCTAATCGTAATTAAACTTACCCACATCGTGGCATCTATTTTATGGTGATGAAACCATACCCAGGCGGCTTGTATCAAAGTAGTCACGATCGCTACTGCTGTAGCCATATAAATATCGTAAATCTTGAAGATACAGAAAAACAGAATCACCGGAAACAGATCAAAAAGAAATTTCATTGATACCAATTATTATCGTGAGTAATAAGCCAAAAGTTAAGTGCCAATCAGCCCGGGCATAGTTAATCCATTCAAACAAGTATTTTAATTCAGAACACGCTACATCATTATCGGCGGCAATTGCGTAGTCAGCGTATTCTTTTCCTTAACCGCCATACCCAGTAGTGCATAGCCCAGCAAACCACCCGCTCTATCTTGATATAATGCCTTAACACTATCTTCAGTCGTATCAATATGCCACTCACCGCTGACACTAAAATCAGGGGGCGATACTACAGTTGGACAGGCTGGTGTCTTTACCATAACCGGCATTGCCGGATAATGCACGGGAGTAGGGTTACCTGCCAGAGTTGCTGCTAGGGCGCGTGCAGCATATGTAATCGGCATTACAAATGGCAACACCTTACCCACCACATCCGCACAGTCACCCAGCGCATATATATTCTCAGACTCAGTCTGCAATAATTTATTAACCACAATCCCGCGATTGACCGGAATATCCGCTGCTTCCGCCAATTGGGTACGTGGACGCAACCCAACTGCCGACAACACGATATCTGATTCGATAATTTCACCATTCGAAAGAGCCAGACGCAAACATTCACCCTCTCGTTCCACACACTGAATCATGGCATCCAAATGAAAGTTTACACCGGCCGCTTCAAGTTTATTCTGCATAAAAGTGCCACCCGTCGGTGGCAAAAGTCGCCCCAGAGGTTGTGCACTAATATCAATCACATGAACCTTATAATTCGTCGCCACAAGATCATTCGCAAATTCACAGCCAATTAGACCAGCACCAATAATGCTAACCTGTTTTTTCCCGGATAATGCACCACGGAAGAAACGGTAATCATCGAGATCATTAACTGATAATATTTCAGATACTCCATCCCCTTGTAATGGCAATCGAATAGGGTCCGCACCCAGAGCCAAAACGAGTTGGCCATACGATATCACTTCTCCATCTTCAAGCGACAACCTGTTATTCGACTTATCAATCGCCACTACCCGAGCATGCGAGCGAATGGATATATTCAACTGCGCCGCCATCTTTACAGCATCGCCGCTTAGTATAGTTTCGGGAGTTTTTCCTGTCGTCAATGCATTCGACAACATTGGCTTGGAATAAAAACCACCATGATCCGCAGATAGCATGATAATGGGTAATTCACCGTCTAACCTACGTAGCTCACGAGCAACAGCATAACCCGCCAGTCCGCTGCCAATAATAACTACGGGTTCATGACGCATTATCTAAATCTCCAGCATTTCAAAATCAGCCTTAACGACACCACAGTCTGGACAAGTCCAATCCTCAGGGATGTCTTCCCAACGAGTACCCGCCTTGACACCATGCTCCGGGTCACCAATGGCCTCGTCATAGATAAAACCACATATATTACATTGAAACTTTCTCATTTCTACCCACCTTCCTTGAGATTATTATCATGTTTTATAAAAAACACCCAGCTGATGCTTGAAAAATTAATGTCAGCATTCAAGTTATATTTTTTCCGGATAATAGATAAGAACAGCATTTCCAGATTGCAACGAGACAGAAACGGTATATACCTGAAATCATTACTTCCAAGCATGATCCAGAAGTATCTAATGCGCGGGGAATAATGCCATTAATATAGAAGAACAAAAGCCGCATTCTAGTACGTTTTATTCTGCTTCATCAGAAGAAGGTAAATTACCGTTATGCACTAAACTATGTCGTCGCTGCAAATAGGCGTCGCGTATAAATTCATATTTATCCAGCGCAGCTTCTTCTAGAGTTTTTTCGACATCGAGTAATTGCGCGCGCGTATCAAGTGCTCTTGCTCCGCCTACTGGTATCCGTATGGCGGCATCAATACTATTGAGATAAACGCCGGTCGTAACCGGGTCAGCGAAAAAACTATCCACACCAATTCCTACTGCATCACGTAAAGAACTCGGTCCCAGAAAAGGCAAAACCAGATATGGGCCGCTTGCAATGCCATAATGGCCCATGGTTTGACCAAAATCCTCGTTACGTTTACTTATATCGATATCGCTGGCCATACTAATATCACTCGCAATATCAATCATACCCAGCATACCAAAGGTCGTATTAATTAGTACACGTGTACTACTGGCCAGTGCACTACTAAAATTTAGCTGCAGAATAGAATTAGCTGTCACTACGACATCATTCAGATTAGAAAAAAAATTACCCACAACCATTTCGATAGGATCAGGAACTACCCACTTATAACCCCTCGCTACCGGTTCCAATACCTTATCATCGATTGCTTCATTAAACTCAAAAACAGTACGATTTATTGATTCCAACGGATCCTGCTGATTGTTAAATGAAGCACAACCAGAAAGATTTACTCCTAATAACAGCAAGGTAACAGCTTTGAAACAAAAAAAGCGGGTCATATTCTGGTTCATTTTTGTAATGGTTTGTAATAAATCTTGCCACATTTATATAGTATTATACAATAGGTTCAATCTACTCCACCAACTGGATGGTAGCAACCTTGATATTTACACGATAAGGTTTATACCAGTATAAAAACAAACGGTTATCTCCTAATACTGAAAATTTGATCAGGTTAAGCAATTGATCATGCTAGCACTATTTTTTTACCTTTTGCTATGACATCTAAACTATCAAGAAAAATGAAGCCCCATTAAAATCTTGCGCCATATTATCTTCAGGGGCTGTCGCGTAATTCAATTATTTGCGCCTTGATGCAAAAGATTTACTATTTTTTTTAAGATAGTAGTCTAGATGCTGCGTAAACAGTGACTAAATAGTAGTTATATCTATGAGATTTGTTAGATTGATGCGGTTTTAGCTGATTCTGGACGCAATGGCTCCTCAAGAAAAGACGAGACCAGATGGATTAAGCACTAAAATACGTTTGAGGTTGAAACTGATTGCAGACATAAACGCAGCAAATTGATTCTTGGCGATACCGCGATAACGCACGTTTCGGTTACGTTTAGAGAAAACGCGTTCATAAGGCATTCTCAAGTGACTGAGCCAGCGATCTTTGTCATGATTTTTCGCTAGCATGTGATTCATCATGATTGCCGCCAAATGGACACCTCGTTTTGCAGCGGCATGCTGTGCAGGTTTAGTGCAATAGCCTTTGTCCGCATAGATGGCCCCTGAACTAGGGCATACATGCTTGAGCCCTTTTGCATCAGTCACATTCCCTGGTGTCACGGCTATCTTGTTGATTAAACCCGATTGCATGTCAACAGAGCTATGCTGTTTATAACCATACCAATATTTGTTTTTTCCTTTACAACCAATCTTTGCCTGCTTATCACAGGCGAGCTTGGGCAGTACTTCGTTGTTAAGCTTGTCCAGTTTTGCTTTGATTGCCCGATCTCGTTCTTTCCATAAATTCGCTTTGGCAATTAAGTGTGTTGCATCCACAAACGTAAATACCTCACTGATCAAGCCATGACGGGCAAGCTCTTCGCGCATCTGAGCAAATAGTTGGCTCAACCGTTCGGTACCTATGCGCTTACGGGTACGATAAAACGCATTGTGATCTGGCGTTATCTCACTTAATCCAAATCCACACAACCATTTGCCACTCAGGTTCTCTTTCAAAAATCGTTCACATTCCCGATCACTTAAATCTTCCATAAACTGTAATAACAAACCGTAGAACAGACGGACTATGCCGTAACCCTCTCGGCCTAAATCAGATGGCACGCCAGATAAACAACGCGTAATAAATGTTTCATTGAGTATCTGCTTAAAATAACGGTAAGGGTGATCAGGAGGAACTAACTCCTCCAGTGAAATCATTTCAACTTGACGGAACATGGCTGTTTCTTCCAATAATAGTCGTGCCTCTATTTTAACAAATCAATACGCCACATATCTTGATTTCGGGATATTTCGAGACAGGCCCCTTCAGTAGAGAAAGGCAAGCTTATCGTGAGATAAGAACGCAAAGCTTCTAATCTTGAAAGAAATAGTGGCGTTACCAAAGCTCGAGGTCATATCAAGAAAGAATAGCGTGAATGCACTTTCGTGTGTCTGAATCCAGACTCGATCAATGCGTAAGGCGTTGAACAACATGCCACACTGTTCTCTTTCCTCCACTCAGTTAATTACAAATAAACGTCTCGATTCAGTAAACACAGTCATCAGTTTTACTCATTCTTTAACTCTAGGCATTCTACTGGCCGGCTATATTAATTTAAATCATCCTGTATCGGTCGCTCTAAATAATATAATCACAAAATGAAAAATATGAGATGCTTGTAAAAACGAAAGGATTTCGCATGACACATTCACATCGCAAGCATGATATATCAGACGAAGTATGGGCGTTGCTTGAGACTCATTTACCTGGCCGCCAAGGTGCTTGGGGAGGCATAGCTAGAGATAACCGCCAGTTCATTGATGCCGTTTTCTGGATTATGCGCACCGGCGCACCGTGGCGGGATTTACCGCTGGATTATGGAGGTTGGAGCAATACGCATCGCCGTTTTATCCGCTGGCGCGACAAGGGCATCTGGGAAAAATTACTGGAAGTCTTGATTGACCATCCGGATTACGAGTGGCTTATGATTGACGCCAGCCATTGTAAGAATCATCCCCATGCCACCGGGACCAAGAGCGAAAATCAGGGCATGGGCCGCACAAAAGGGGGCTCAACACCAAGATATGTCTGGCCGTGGATGCGCATGGTATGCCGATCAGAGTTTTTATTACGCAGGATACCACAACGGATTGAACGCAGACTGACCGCTTGATCGAAGGACTTGATGCGGATTATTTGCTGTCAGGTCGCCATTATGGCAGCAATGCAACGATTGAACAGCCAGGGTATGAAAATCGTAACCTCCTCAAAAAGAAACCATACAGTGCAAAGATCTTACGACAAAGAATACTATAAATTACGGCACTGGTTGAAAACGCTTTCCTCCATCCCAAGAAATGGCACGGCATTGCCACAAGATACGCCAAAAATACAAAAATAGTGCTTCATTTCTCGCTGTTGTGCAAATCAGATGTATCGCTCTCTGGGTAAATATCTCATGATTACGCTATCTAAAGCAATAACCAGCTAATCAATATTACCATCTGAAATCAGTAAATCACAATTCTCAAGCAAAATAATCAACCAAAGGTTGGCACTACAGAATAGGCCAGGGACGCATTGATTTCACTTCTTTGATGATAATTATGAGACTACGGACGAATAAAAAGCAGGTCGAGCAAAAGTACATTACCGGTTATGGGCCTGCACTTCCTTGTTGCACTTCGAAATTGAATCCGCGCTTAAAAAAACATAGACTGCCAATCTATGCAAGATTATCAGATCCATACCGTTTAAGTTTCTAAATGACGAATGCGGATCATCTCTTTCTCAATCCAGGTCTCCACTTTCTCATTCAGCTCGGCTGCCTCCATTCCGGCTGGATCAATGGGTTCGCCAATACTCACCGTTATCGTACCGGGTTGCTTGATAAAAGAATTTTTTCCCCAGAATTCTCCCGCATTATGTGCCACAGGCACCACCCAGACCTTAGCGTGAGTGGCAAGCCATGCGCCGCCAATACGATACTTTCCTTTCTTGCCCGGTGCGATGCGTGTTCCTTCCGGAAACACCACAACCCAGAATCCCTGCTTTAATCGCTCTTTTCCTTGTTCAACAATCTGCTCCAGCGCTGCTTTCCCCGAACTCCGATCGATTGCAATCGGATTCGTCATCGCCAAACCCCAGCCAAAAAAAGGGATACGTAACAATTCCTTTTTAAGGACCCATACCTGCGGTGGAAAAATTTTCTGGAACGCCAGTGTTTCCCATGCGGATTGATGTTTCGATAACACGATACTCGGTATTTTGGGAATACGATCTGCGCCCAGTACACGGTAACGCACGCCACATATCACACGTACCAAAAACAGCATCAAGTGCGTCCAACTAGAAGTCACACGATAACGTCCATGCGCCGAGAGCGGAAAACAGGCAAGCGTTATTAATGCGTAGGGCGGTGTAATGATGATTTGCAACAACAGATACAATGCTGAACGTAATGCAGCCAGCATTATGCCTGTCCAACCAGAAAATCAACCGCTGTCGACAGATTTTCAAAAATTTGCGTATTCTCTGGCAATAGATTGTCCGCACGCGTTCTTTCGCCCTTACCTGTCAACACCAAAATCGGCTGCGCACCGACCCCAGCACTCGCCTGCAAATCCCGAAGCGAATCACCAATCATAGGAACATTCTTTAAATCAGTACCGTAACGCTGCATAATTTCCTTGAGCATACCTGTTGCCGGTTTCCGACAGGCACATTTATCCATATTCGTATGCGGACAAAAAAATATCGCATCAATACGCCCGCCTGCCTGATTAACCGCTTTATACATTTTCTCATTAATGGCGTTATAAGTGGTCATATCCAATAATCCACGTCCAATACCGGACTGATTCGTGACAATCACTACCCGATAACCTAAATGAGTCAAACGCGCAATCGCTTCCAGGCTACCGGGAATAGGTTCCCATTCATCCGGTGTCTTAATAAAGGTAAGGCTAGTATGATTGATAACGCCATTATGATCGAGAATAATCAATTTCATATCAGGTAACCAGTTTCGAAATATCCGCCACGCGATTCATTGTTTTATGTAATAAGTCCAGCAGACAGAGCCGGTTAGCACGCAAATCGGTATCATCCGTAAAAACCATCACTTGATCAAAGAAAGCATCAATCGGTTCCTTGAGCACCGCTAATGCCTGCAATGAACGGGTATAATGGCCCGCCTCAAATGCCGCATCAGCCTGAGATTTCACGCTGGTCAACATTTCATAGAGCGCTGTCTCAGCAGGTTCCTTCAGCCAGACAACATTGATAGCTTCGCTTAAAGCAACAGACTGCTTCTTCAAGCCCTTCTCAAGGATATTATGTACACGCTTGTTAGCAGCTGCCAGGCTCACCGCCTCAGGTAGTTCAGAAAAAGCGCGCACAGCCTCTAGCCGTTTAGGAATCTCTGACAGTCGTTCAGGCAAGCCACCCAGAACGGCTTCCACTTCCTGCGCCTGATAGCCTTGCTCTCGTAAACTGCCGGCTAACCGATCATAGATAAAGTGCGTCAGGGTACAAGATTCATCGGTAAAGCGATCACCAAAAGCAGCGCGGGCTTGTTTCAATAACATATCGAGCGATAATGGCAATGCCTTTTCTATCAATATACGAATGACGCCTAAGGCATGACGGCGCAATGCGAAAGGATCTTTGTCTCCGGTCGGAATCTGTTTAATCCCAAATAAACCGGTCAATGTTTCCAGTTTATCAGCCAGTGCCACACAGATGCCCACCTGATGACGCGGTAATGTATCACCGGCGAAGCGTGGCTTATAATGATCTTCAATCGCGCACGCAATTTCTTCACTCAACCCATCCTGCAGCGCATAATAGCGCCCCATCACGCCCTGCAATTCAGGAAACTCGTTAACCATTTCAGTCAGCAGATCCGCTTTAGCCAGCTGCGCCGCTTCACTCGCCTGCTTTGCAAGCGCGGCACCACCCAGCTGCAGACCGATCGCATGCGCAATGGCTCTTACTCTTTCTATTCGCTCACCCTGCATGCCCAGCTTATTGTGATAAACCACTTTATCCAATCCGGCAATACGCGAAGCCAATGATCTTTTGCGATCCTGATCAAAGAAAAATTTCGCATCGGCCAGACGAGAACGCACTACACGCTCATTGCCAGTAATCACCAGACCCGTATCCGCTGGGCGAATATTGGCAACAATCATAAATTTATTGGCCAGCCTGCCATGCGCATCCAGCATTGGAAAGTATTTTTGATTCGCCTTCATAGTCAGAATCAGACATTCCTGGGGTACCGCAAGGAATTCAGGATCAAACTGACCAGCCAGTACATTAGGGCGTTCTACCAGTGCAGTCACTTCATCTAATAACGCCTCATCCTCGACATGCTCAAGATTTTCTTTTGCCACCAGGATTGCCAGCTGGCGCTTAATTTCGGTGCGGCGCGCAACAAAATTAGCGATTACGGCGCCTTCTGTTTCCAGCTGCTGCGCATAATTATCTGCGCCCTTCAGCACCACAGGATTTATTTTTGCCTCAAAGCGATGCCCTTGTGTTGCGCGTCCGGCGGTCAAGCCTAACGCATTCACCGATACGATTTCCGTACCATGTAGCGCAACCAATCCATGCGCCGGGCGTACAAAATTTACACTCTGCCAGCCATCCGCCAACTGATAAGTCATCACTCTTGGAATAGGCAATCTGTTCAGGGCCTCATCCAGCGCTTTTTGCAGGCCTTCAGCCAACACGATCCCTGTAACGCGACTATCCAAAAACAAGACTTCCGTCTTGCCCTCTATCACACGTTTAAGATGAGGAACAACGCTCATATCAGCACCCAGGCTGGCCAGCTTCTTAAGCAGGGGTGGCGTCGCTTGTCCATCATCATCCAGGCCAACCGCGACAGGCATCAATTTTCGTGAAACCGACTCATCCGCTGCCTGCGCTAAAACATGCGTAATATGTACGGCCAGGCGACGAGGCGAGGCATAGGCTGTTACAGGCGCATCTTTGGCCACCAGATTTTGAGTTACCAGGCTGGCAAACAGTAGCTCGGCAAAACTATCGCCCAGCTGTTTGAGCGATTTAGGCGGCAATTCTTCGACCAACAATTCCACCAGTAAATTTTTCATTGTCATGCTGATCCTGATCCGGCCGATTTGGAAATCTGCGCAACCCATTCACGTGGCGCCAGGGGGAAAGGCGGTTCCAGACGTTCTCGACTGGCATAATACGCTTGCGCCACACTCCTGGCCAAATGACGAATACGGCCTATATAAGCAGCCCGCTCTGTGACCGAGATTGCACTGCGTGCATCCAGCAAATTAAAAGTATGTGCTGCTTTCAATACCTGTTCATAGGCTGGCAGCGCCAATTGTTGGGCGACTAAATGAATCGCTTGTTCCTCATGCTTGGTAAACGCCATAAATAAAAATGCCGTATCACTCTGTTCAAAGTTATAGATAGATTGTTCAACCTCATTTTGATGATAGACATCGCGATAAGTTAATCCGTCTGCCCAGATCAGGTCAAAAACATTCTCTACACCCTGCAAGTACATCGCCAATCGTTCCAGCCCATAAGTTATTTCACCAGTGACAGGCTTACAATCAATTCCGCCTACCTGTTGAAAATAGGTAAACTGCGTGACTTCCATACCATTCAACCATACCTCCCATCCCAACCCCCACGCACCCAGGGTCGGATTCTCCCAATCATCTTCAATCAAGCGGACATCATTCTGCTTCAAATCAAAGCCGATTTCCCGCAGAGAATCAAAATATAAATCCAGAATATTCGCTGGTGCCGGCTTAAGCACCACCTGAAATTGATAATAATGCTGCAAACGGTTAGGGTTATCCCCGTAGCGTCCATCTTTAGGACGCCGGACTGGCTGCACATAAGCAGCACGCCAGGGTTCTGGCCCGAGAGCACGCAAAAAGGTGGCGGTATGGCTCGTGCCCGCACCAACCTCCATATCATAGGGCTGCAGTAATGCACAGCCTTGTTTGTCCCAATAGCGCTGGAGTGCAAAGATAATTTCCTGGAATGTGAGTGTCGACATAATGATGCTTCAGCTGGACCGCAGTAATCGTAATAGCCGGGATTTTACAGGGTTTTCTGTGAAGCGCGAAAGACTGACAAAAATCCACCAAGTAATAGCAATCCCGCCAGCCCGAGTATCAGACTATTACCGAAACGAACATACGGCGTTGCCCCGGTAAATCCCTGCGCCGTACCATGCAATGCAGCTGTAGTAAATACAGGCATTTCCTGCTGTACGATCCCCCGCTCATTAATGATGGCCGTCACACCCGTATTCGTAGCGCGTAGCATATAGCGCGCGGTTTCCAGAGCGCGCATTTGTGATATCTGCAAATGCTGCTGTGGCCCGATAGAGCGCCCGAACCAGGCGTCGTTACTAACATTGACCAGCAAGGTCGCTTGCGGTAACTGGCCAATAATCTCCTCACCAAACACATCCTCGTAACAAATATTCACGGCCACGCGCTGCCCTGCGACATGCATGGGTTGCTGTTGTAAATCGCCACGTGAAAAATCTGACAACGGAATTTTCAATACCTCGATAATCCAACCAAATAGAGGCTTTAGTGGAATAAATTCACCAAAGGGAACCAAATGATGCTTGCGATAATGCTGATTAGCCGAGGAACCAAAACTAAACATAGTATTGTAATAGGCATCACTTCCATCGGGCGCGGATTCAATCATTCCAACCAGGACATCTCCATCGTTTCTCATGGCATGCATAGCCAAGTGTTCAAGATAAGCCGGTGGTACCACATCGTAAAATAACGGAATAGAAATTTCTGGTGTAACAATCAGACGGCTATCACTTTCCAATATTAACCCGGCATAAGTCTCCAGGGTATTCAGCACGTGATCCTCCCGCCACTTCATATCCTGGGCAATATTTCCCTGCACCAGGCTCACTGTCACGGGTTTTTCAAACGGTTGCACCCAGTCAACCTGCTGCAAATAAAAACCACACAACCAGACCATCCCCAGCGGCAATACATAACGCCAGGTGCGCAAACCCTGTGCCAGCCACAACAATAAGAATGCCGCACTCAATACCAATATAAACGAAACGCCATAAGCACCCAGTACGGGCGCAAAGCCCGCCAGTGGACTAAATGGAACCTGCGAATAACCCAATGCCAGCCATGGAAATCCGGTAAACAGACTTCCTCGTAACCATTCAGACAATGTCCATAATGCAGCAGCAGTCAGTGCCCAGATAACCGGTGAAATGATACGCAACCTGACCAGTATCCAGCCACTTAACGCGGGGAACAGGGCCAGATAGATACATAACAAAAATAAAGCAAATACAGCAACAGGCATAGACATTGCGCCAAAATCATGCAAACTCACATAAATCCAGCTGACGCCCGCGCCAAACATGCCCATGCCATAAGAAAAACCCAGCCAGGCAGCCTGTCTTGATGTCGTACTTTTACGCCAGAAGCCAAACAACAGCGCAAGCGTAACAACAGGAACAGGAAAAAGATAAAAAGGTGCAAAACCGAGAACAGTCAGGACGCCTAGACAGAAGGTAATGCTGAATGCTACGTAGAATTTATTCAAACTGAGCTTAACCGGTGGATAACATCACAAACATACGTACAAAATCATGTTGTGAGGATAACCCGGATTTAATAAAAATGAAATCGGAGAAAAAATAACTCGAATATAAACAATCCGGTAACGCAGCATCAGGGAGTAAATAAACTGAATACCATCGGTACCCGAATTGCCAGGTCATCACACTGGATACGCCAGAAATGATTCATATTGAACAACCTTGTTCCGACCGGCCTGCTAATCTCCGGTATGGATCATTCCCATTATTACGACATGACCCATACCGGAATACTGCGCTGTCTATTACTTCTTATCGCTATTTTCAGTGCTGGTTAACGTCCCCAGGAATGCTTTGACATCTTTAACAAATGCCGGGCCGATTTTTTTGCCCAGCTGATGTTTCGCCATTAAATAAATTGCCTCATCTAATGTTGCGACCGAACCATCATGAAAGTAAGGCCCTGTCTTGGTAATATTTCTCAGGCTGGGTACTTTGAAGGCCTTTTTATCGCTTTCGATATTGGTCACGACAAAACGGCCCATGTCGGTTGTTTCATAAGATTCTACCAAGCCTATTTTTTTGTATGAATTTCCACCAATGGCAACACCATTGTGGCAAGTGGCACAACCGGCGCGAATAAATTTCTTCAAGCCCCTCTTCTCATCGATGTTCAATGCATCCTCGTCACCCTTGAGAAAAGCATCGAATCGTGAAGGCGTTAAAAGGGTCCGTTCAAAAGCGCCGATTGCCTTACCAACATTGGCATATACAAACGGATCATCCTCTTCTTGGAATGCATCTGCAAATAATGCCTGATATTCATCAATCCCCTTTAATTTGTCTATAACCGCTGCTTCACTCGGCATTCCCATTTCAACTGGATTCAGGATAGGGCCTAGAGCTTGTTCTTCGACATCTTTAGCGCGTCCATCCCAGAATTGCGCAATATGAAGCGCGGCATTCATCGTTGTCGGAGAATTCCTATCACCCCGCTTACCTTCATGACCCGGCGAAGTAGGTTCATTGTCCACACCAAAATTGTCCAGTCCATGGCATGAGTTACACGAAATCTGATCATTTACTGAAAGCCTTGGATCCAGATAAAGTTTCTTACCCAGCTTAATCAGCGCGGCATTCTCTTCCTCATCAATAATCGATACAGGTAATGGCTCAAAAAACTGTTTAATAACGGTCATATCAAGCTTGTGACCACGCTTGTGAGCATGGTTATGTTCTCCATCATGATCGTGATGACCACCTTGGGCATAAGCACCCGCACTTAAGGTGAGTGCCAGAAACAGAATCAATTTCATGTTGTCCCCTTTTATATTCAATTATATTTTTTAAAACCTAAACATAATAGGGTGACAAGACGCATTAGTAAATAAATGAAAAAATTATTTACATCCAAAAGCCATGCTCAAAACCAAAAAACCATTAGAGACAAAAGTATCTCGGAAGGACAACCACAGGGTCTAACAGCAATACAAAATCATTTATAAACAATCCATTAACAAAGTAATTTGCGTCAAAAGAGCTCTCAAAACTAATCAGCATCGCTAGTTGCGTTTTTTTCAACATGACTCCACGCCACCCTTCTTTCTTTCTTTCTTTCTTTCTTTCTGCCAGATCATAATAGTCTGCAATGGAATATATTTACACCCTTGCAGAGGCTGTTCTGAAATCAATTTTTTCTAGCTTCCTGCCAAATTTCAGATACATTCAATCTATTTCTGGTTGTTTCCATCGATGATGCGCTCCGGTTTAACCACATGCTCTCTGCCTGTAAATCAGCTTCGGATATCCTTCCAATTCGAGACTTCCGATCGACGAATTGATGACCCATCATGTATTTACAGTTATAGTAGCGAGCGACAGCTTACCTGGCTTGCTGTCCGGATATGCATTTTTGATTGGCTGTTACTGCATAGCTTTTCACCAGAAATTATTTAATAAATCTTGCAGCAACTGAATTAGGTTGTCACTCAAAGACCGGCTGTATTGATATTAAGCGATAATACCGTGACCTGAAATTATTCATCTACGCCCTTGAAGATACGAATTTATTCGCCAACCGGTCCACATGTAAAACAACGTACTGGCCAGCGAGAATAGTGGCTTACTTCTGACCCTGGAAAACCCCCTTTCCTTTTCTCAACACATTGGCCAAATATTATATAAAAAGAATGGTATGAAAATCAGATTTGGAATGGGACTCGATAACCAGCGTGGCTGGCATACACGGAATACACTCGGGGAAATCACAGTGGGAGAAAAAGGCATGCTGAGCATTCTTGAAACTCAGCTGGGTCTGATCCGAAAAGTCGCTCTGCAATCACGGCGCATCGTGCAATATCTAACCTGTCTGAAGCAATGCGATCATGCAGCACGCTTTTACCATCAGAGTCTTGAAGCCGATGAACTGGGTACCGCCGCAACACTGCTTGGCTGGCGTGATCAGTGGTATTTATATGGCTGGGATGGGAAAATAGAAGGAATGGAAGCCAAGCGATTAGCCGATATGTCCGAGGTAGAGTCCATAGCGTGTAAAAAGGTCGCGCCATCTGAAGGAGAACGACTCGCGCACATCCTCCAGGCCATGAAACGGCGTATTCCCGCTATTTCTAGCATCACACTCACCAGGCCACTCGCTCACTACCCTAAACGCTGGCAATTGATATTGTCTCGCTTACAAACCGAATTTCAGGAGCTGGCCAGCGTTCCGCACGCAGGATCGTTCCTGCATACCCTGCAAGATCGTTTGCGCGATGTACAGTCAGGAAAAAAGCTCGGGAAAGTTGACAGACTTGATTTTAAAGCCGATGGCTCCGTTATCATCGCACGCGCAGAAACCCGTATTTTGGCAGCACACTGGCTGGCTGATCGCATGGCAGAAAACATTGCGGATGGAATACTGGTCGCTACAGACAGCACCGACCTGCTGGACGATATATTAGCCGCAAACCAGCAAGCCCGGCATGGCCTGAATGAATCCAGCAGCGCCCGTTCTGTTCTGCAACTATTACCCATGGCACTGACATTATTGTGGGCTCCGCTTGACTTCACGGTACTCATCTCATTTTTAAATCACCCGATATCACCTATTCGCCATTTTGCACGTCGCCAATTGGCCGAAAAGCTGGCTGCTTATCCCGGTATAAGAGGTCAGCGATGGACGGATACACTCAACCGGATCGATGCGCACTATGGTGATCAAGCTGCTGCCGTACGGGAACAAATCCATACCTGGATTGATCACCCCCGCTTTGATCAAAAGGGTGGCGTATCCATTGATCAAGTATTGATTCGGGCACAGAAAATGGCAGATTATTTTCGTGTCCAGCTTACCGATACCGATGAAACAAAACACATTTTATGGGATACCGGATTGGTTCAGACGACGGTCTTTATACAATCCCTGGAACAATTGCAGGAAGATGGCGTAATTGCCCGTATTCGTCCGCGCCAGCTACAAAAACTGCTAGCACAAGCCACTGCACAAGGTAGCGTCAATCCTAATCGGATCGCCGAAGTCGGCTCACTCTCTACAGTCGATGATCTCGGCGCACTCATCGAATCATTTGATCAGGTTATCTGGTGGCAACCGGTTATGCCTAATACACCGAAAGAATTTCCCTGGTCCGCTTTGGAACGGCATACATTAGCCCGGGCTGGAGTGATGCTGCCCGATCATGCCGACGTCCTGGGAAATCTTGCGACAGACTGGCTTAAACCTGTTCTCGCCGCCAGAAAACAATTAATCATTGTATTACCTCCTCAGGATGTGGAAGCACATCCGACATGGCAGATGATGCTGTCACAAATACACAATATTACCGAGCAAAGCATTGAACAGGTATTCAATCATCATCCACAAACCACGACATGCAGCATACCGCTGCCGCACACGCCATTACCGCAGCCCAGACGCTGGTGGCAATTATCGATAGACACCCCCATCGGCAAACATCCGTACCATTCATACTCCAGCCTGGAATTGTTTTTGTTTAACCCTTATCAGTGGCTGCTGCGCTACCCGGCAGGACTTGAGACATCTTCTGTTCTGGCAGTCAGCGATGGGTTTTTACTGGATGGGCGACTTGCACATACGCTTATCGAGCATTTTTTCGCCTTGCCCGCTCCGTTGGGAATGACAAAGTCTGAGATATCGACCTGGTTTGACCGGATTTTTCCGGAAATAATAGAAGCCGAAGGTGCGGTGTTACTCATGCATGGCCGTCGCTCGGATTACGAAGAATTACGGTATCGTTTACACCGCGCAATCACCACATTGCTCACACAAATAAAAACCGCCGGCGTGACTAAAATAAAATCAGAACAGGCCCTCAAGGGACAGTTCCCTGGCGGAAAGATTATCGGTTACGCTGATTTAATGCTAACCAACGGTCAGGGTCAGCACGCGATTGTGGACATGAAATGGGGGGGTACAAAAAAATTCACTGAGCAGCTTAGGGAAAATACGCACCTGCAGCTGGGTATCTATGCCGAACTGGTGCGTCAAAAGACGGGCGCATGGCCAGCGGTAGGCTACTACGTCCTGTCTGAAGCCAAATTAATCGCACAACAGGATGCTTATTTTCCGGATGCAATTCAGGTAAACAAAAAAACCGAGGAATCGATACCTCATCTATGGGAACGACTCAAGGAAACCTATATCTGGCGCGATACGCTACTGCAGCAAGGGAGAATCGAAGTAGCGCTGGCGGATCAGGAGGAAATCGAAGCCATTACCCCCCCGGAAGCCGGTTTAAAAATTACACCCCTCAATCCCTGCTACAACGACTACCGAGTGCTGGCAGGTTGGAGGCCCGCATGAACACTCGCTTACATTTTATCAGCGCGGGCGCGGGCAGTGGCAAAACCTATCGCCTGACCCAGATTCTGCACAAAAAACTTGCAGCAGGCGAAATCCGTGCGTCCGGTGTGATCGCCACTACTTTCACTCGTAAGGCTGCAACCGAACTGCGGGAGCGGGTTCGCTCCTACTTGCTTGAACAAGGAGAAATCAAGATCGCCAACGCGATGGGTCAAGCACGCATCAATACCGTCAATGGCGTGTGCGGCGATCTGCTAAACCGCTTTGCCTTTGAAATCGGAATATCCACTGAGCAGCAAGTGCTGGAAGAAGCACAGGAGAAAATATTACTGGCACAGGCCACTGATTCAGTCATGAGCAGTCAGGAAATGGCAAAAATGCTCGCTATTGCGCGCCGCATGAGTATTGATGACTGGCGGAAGGATCTTTCTGAACTAATCAAGCAGGCACGTTCAAACGATATATCCATAGCGCAGTTGGCTGATTTCGCCGTACAAAATGCGGATGATTTACTTCGATATTTTCCTAAAGCCACTCAAGAGGATCTGGATGCACAGCTTATTCAGGCAATCGCTTATCGATTACCCGAACTGGAACAGGCTGCCATCAAGGGAAAAAAGAAAAATACCCATACCTACCTGACACTGGCAAAAGCAATGCACGCCGGATTAATCGCTAAAGAAACGGTCTGGCGCGAATGGGTCAGATTAGCGGCTACCACGCCGGAGAAAGGCATGATACACATCGCGGAACATATCAGCACGGTGGCGAATCGCTACGCTGAACATCCCGATTTGCAACGTGACATCAGGGATTATCTGCAAATGCAATTCACCCTATGTGCCAGGGTACTGCAAGTCTATCAGGACAGAAAACGTGAGCTGGGCATACTCGATTTCACCGATCAAGAACATCTTTTGCTGATGGCGTTGGATAATGACACTGTTGCGTCAACCTTGCGTGAGGAACTGGATCTCCTGATGGTGGATGAGTTCCAGGATACCAGTCCCATTCAACTGGCGCTGTTTCTCAAACTGGCACAGTTTGCCAAGAAAACTTACTGGGTTGGTGACATCAAACAGGCGATCTACGGCTTCCGTGGCAGCGATACCACGCTGATGCAAGCCATTCTTGATGCGCTCCCCACCTTGCATGGCGATAAAACAGTGTTGGATAAATCATGGCGCGCGCGCGAGCCGCTGGTCAAATTAGTCAATGCGGTATTTACACCCGCATTCGCCAATACCCTTCGACCAGAGGAAATTCAATTGGCCGCAGAGCGCAAAGAATCGTTAACTGGCGCCGCGTTTGCCAATTGGAAGTTGGACGGCAGCAATATCGACAAGCGTAATTCGGCACTGGTCACGGGAGTTAAACAGCTACTGGCATCCGGCTATGTCGTATTTGATAAATCTACTCAGAAAAATCGTGCCATTCACTATCGTGACATCGCTATCCTCTCGCGCTCTAATGATAATGCCAGTAAGATCGCTGCCATCTTACGCACACAGGGCGTTCCTGCCGCCATTTTACAGGCGGGCCTCCTGAATACGCCTGAAGCAGTTCTGGCCATCGCTTGCCTACGGCGCTTAAATGATCCGGCTGATACGGTTGCAAGCGCGGAAATCTGTTCTCTGGCCAACTGTGAAGAACCGGAAAGCTGGGTAACCGATCGCCTGCAGCTGATGGCGAATGCACCACAAGACAGGCCACACGATTATGGCCATGATTGGCGGGAGAACGGCAAGCACGCTCATCCATTATTGGCAACTCTAGCAAAACTACGTATCGATCTGCCATTCTTCTCGCCGCGAGAAGCACTGCAAACGGTCATTGCACAAGGACAATTATCTACGGTCGTATTACGCTGGTGTAGCAGCAGCGCTGAAGCAGCCAGCCGGCTGGCCAATCTCGAAACATTGCTTGGTATGGCACGCCAATATGAGGAAGCCTGCCAGAACATGCATCAAAGCGCCAGCATCTCTGGATTAATTCGATGGCTCAATGAGCAGGTGCAAACACAACAAGACTTTCTTGCCTTACCCGCCACGAATGCAGTCAAAGTCATGACCCATCATGCTGCCAAGGGATTGGAATGGCCTGTCGTTATCCTAACCGGCCTGGAGAGCAAGGTGAGAAGCCGGTTATGGTCAATCAGCACGGTCTCGCAGACAACGGTGGACGTAACCTATCCACTGAAAAATCGCTTCATCCGTTTCTGGCCCTGGCCATTCGGTAAAATGGAAAAAGTCACCATTGCCGAGCCCATTGACCAATCCGATATCGCAAAGCATTTTCATAACGCCGCAATTGAGGAGGACAAACGTCTCCTCTATGTCAGCATGACCCGCGCACGCGATTTACTCATTTTTACACACGGAGCAAGAGAAAATGAGAATAATTGGATGAGCACGGTTGCGGCGAATTGGCTACAAGGTAAAGCGGATGCCAGCATATTGGATTTACCAACGGGCGAGACCATCCCTTATCAGCACTGTTTACTTAATCCATCCGCCGAAGAAACGGAATATACTACCGAAGCAGAACCACTCTATTGGTTCAACACACGCGTCAATTTACCGAATACCCTTGTTAAGAAACAACGCCTGCCACTCAAAACCACACCCTCACTAATCACACCACAAACATGTGAAGTGCGGGAAAGTATGACACTGGGCAAGCGTATACATCTAAGAAAAAATGCGGATATGACACAGCTCGGCATGGCTATTCATGGCTGTATGAGCGCAGCACTGGCAGACTTGAACACACCGTTGACAATCGCTGAAATTGATGCGGTGCTGCAACGCATGGGCGTGGATAGCATCCTCCAGTCACAAGCATTGCTAGACCAGATTGTTGCTCTGAGCACCTGGATTAAAACGCGCTGGCCGGATGCCATTCCCTTCACAGAAATTCCCATTGAAACACGCATGCTAAATGGCCAGATACTGCAAGGCCGTATCGATCTATTGCTTAAAGTGAAGGGTGGCTGGATATTACTCGATCATAAATCCAATCCGGGCAATCAGAATCAGTGGGCTACTGTCGCACAACACTATGCTGGACAAATTGCGGCATACAAATAC
Organism: Nitrosomonas cryotolerans ATCC 49181; assembly: GCF_900143275.1. NCBI lineage: Bacteria > Pseudomonadati > Pseudomonadota > Betaproteobacteria > Nitrosomonadales > Nitrosomonadaceae > Nitrosomonas > Nitrosomonas cryotolerans. Next base: position 1,062,277 of record NZ_FSRO01000001.1, on the reverse strand, counting down.
GCCGTCGAACAGGCAAGCGGTGAGCGTGTCCTGGAAAGCTGGTTATTTTTTCCTATCTCAGCAGGCGCTATTTTACTTCATCCTGCCAAACAAGCCGATGCCTGCTAAAGCCAGAGCGCAATCAGCTCAAATACCTTAAAAATCACATTCACAGCATCATCGTAATTCATTTGTGCAAGCGGGCAGAAAAAAGACGGCGACTTTTGAAAAAGTCCTCGTTATAAGTTTTAGATCATTGATTATAAAGAATTAATTTTTCAATCATTGGGGTTTTACAAAGGTCTCGGACGGTAGCAATTGGATAGGAAAGACCGCTGCATAATTGGTTATCTCGGGCTGGGCAAGATTTTTAAGTGTTTGATTTATCAATGCTGCAAGTAATCAGAAAAGCTCAAAAATACAGTTATGCAGCGGTCTTTAGGATAATGCATAAAAGATTCTGCAACAGCTTTCAGCTGGCTTGAATACTTTATATAACTGAATTGACATCCGGTGATGCTATTGCATTGCGATGGCTACTTTTCTTATATTCTGGCGGCCGATTGCTTGTTTTTCATTTTTCGCTATACTGGCCCATGTTTTGGATACAGTCTACTGGAACAAATTATCTTAATGGTTTCTTGTCTGTCAAATCAATCCTCTCATCAGGTTGAGAAGCAGTCAACCGATTAGAATCGGTTTGTACGAAATTCTAGCGTGATACAGTTAACTAATGATGAATCGAAGGCCGTTTTTTGTAGCAATCATCACGATAAGCATATTCACAGGCACCGCTGAACGAACCTCGGCACAGGATCTCAATAATAGCACGTATGAATCCACAACACCGGGCGCTAACGCGGCAACAGCACCGATTCCCGGTTTCAATGACAGCGGCTTTATTGACTCCGGCGTTTTAGAAGGCCTCGATACTTTGGAAGGGGATCTGGAGATAGGCGGCCTACTGATCGACAACACGCTCACCAAATTTGGACACATGCTATTTGATGCTTTCAACCGTTACTGGAATCCACCGGAAGGCGCTCAATATAATATTGCATTTAGTGAGCGTATCGACCCTCTTCGTGGAAGCCTAATCACGGTGAAGCTGAATGATGCGATAATTTTTGAGAATTTTGTAAAGCCGCGTGAAGAGGCCATCAGCGATCTCGGCATGGGACTTGCCAGAGATATCCGCACCCTGGTTCTCAACGTATCCAACCTCCAGGCTGAAGAATTTTATTAGAATCGAACAAAAAAATCCTTGTCAAGCAGATACCGCCTGAACCGAGAACCACCTGAAAAATACATCGGTTTAATACTGACTAAACGAATTTATATAAATTAAATAATTGAGTTAGTTCGCTAGCATCATTGCCTGTTTTTATCACCCAAACATCCGGTGCTCGTCGATTCATTGCATTTTCCCGCCATTTCCTGGTATGTGATTACCAGAACGCATGAGCATTTCGAAGCATGGGTTATCGTTTCAATTATCTTATACAGCTAAAATCAACACCAGATACCCACCAATTGTTCTTCGTTAAAACCCACGGTCGCACGTTCTCCATCGGTAATCAGCGGCCGTTTGATTAAACGTCCGTTACTCGCGAGCAAAGCCAGAACTTCCCGGCTGGATAGTGCAGGCAATTTCTCTTTTATTTTTAATTCGCGATATTGCACGCCGCTGGTATTAAAAAGTTTATTCAATGGTATATTGGCACATTCAGAGACGGCGAGGAGTTCTTCTACCGAAGGCGGGTTCTCGGTGATATCGATAAACTCATAAACAATTCCAGCTTGCTGAAAAATTTTCTCCGCCTTGCGACAAGTCCCGCACTTTTTATAACCATAAAATTTAAGCATGTATTCGAATCAATGTTAGACAAATGACCTATCTTACACCCTTCAAAAATTCAGTGTCATTCGCTTTAATTTTTATCCTGTAGTACGAATTCTGTTACAAAAATCAGAGTGGCATAAATCAACCCGTTGATCTATTTTATTATGCACTTAAATTACTGAACTGCCTCTCGATAAGACAGATTTCTATTGTAAAATCTTGTCCATATTCTTATGCATTCCACTGTCCTTTTTTTGAGCAGAGGCATAAGTTCAAATCTCCTGATTATGATGCCACTGAATGCCACTAAAATCTGTCGTTGATGAGCCGCTCTAGAAAACATAGTAGAAGATATTCTTCTTATTCTTTACAACAAAATTTTCTAGCGACTTTTACAAAAGCCCTCGCTATAAGCTTTACTCTATTGATTATAAAGGATTAATTTTCAACTATTCGGGTTTTACAAATATCTCCTTTAACTTGGTTTAATGGCTTTTCTTTCCAGGCACCATTTTCCTTAAATCTAACGCTTCTCGTCAGTAAATCAGATCCAACCGCATACATCTACCATGTAGTATTAGCTCATCTTTAAGCCGTAATTTGATTTGAAAAACGATATCTCAATATTCATCAGTTTCTTTTTGATGCTCTTTGATAGGCGAGTATCGATAACGCAAGATCTCCCATAGCATGACCTCGAAATATAAATGCATTTCGATCGCTATCCTGGTTTCGCCCAGAAAATTTTCCCAATACTAGCCCAGATAAATCTCCCGTAACAAACGCCGGTGGCACAAGTTTATTGGGTAGTACTGCCTCTTGCTCCAGATCGTCAATCGTTATCTGATCAAGCACAGAGAAACTTTCTTTCTTCCAAGGTGCAGCTAAGTCCGCAATAGCAGAAAAAGAGCCGGACTTAAGCCACTTAGCATCGAGAAAGGGAACCAAGTCAGCAGAATAAGTCACCGAACTGATGACGAGATCTGCCCCCGTGACCGCTTCCTCTCCAGAACTGCAAACTACAGGAGATACAGATCGAGTCATTGCTTCCTCGCAGAGACGCTCAATATTCGATTGTCCCCGGCCGAACACACGCGCCTCCTTGAGTGGGAAAAGATCTGAAAATGCGTGCAAATGGCTTTTAGCCTGAACCCCACATCCGATAAAGGCGATAACAGACGAATCTTTTCTTGCCATATGCTTAGCGGCCGTTACACTTAAACCTGCTGTGCGGACAGCCGTAATCCAGTTTCCATCAAGAATGGCAACCGGAAGTCCACTACTGCTATCAAGCATAGTAACAAGGCCATTTATTTGCGGAAGACTCCGCTCCGGATTGCGCGGATTAAGAACAACTGTTTTTACTGCAAGTAAAGGTGGATTATCAGCGGCAGCTAACGCCGCCATCATGTATCGCCCGTCACCTGGCAAAATTACAGCTTTCGAAGCACTCCAGGCTGTTCGATTCTCAGCATTCAGAATCAACGATTCGATACTATCGACAACCTCACTTGTGGTAATTCCTAAGCCGGAAAGTTGACTTTCAGAAAAATAGGGAATCGAATTGTTTGTATTCATATCTAATCTCCGCTAACCGCCGCATAGCGATCAAACTCAACCGAGAACCGCGAGCGCAACGAATGGCTCTCGGCTCGCGCGTTTTGTATATCGTCCATCATGGGCATGAACTAATGAGGTAAAAGTTCCTCTGCAAGAGGATCGCCACCCTTAGGAATATTTCGTTATTAGATGCTAACTACCAGCAAATAGCAAGGACCAACCTACGAGGAAAGACCTGTAAGAAACTGCTAGTAAAACTGTGAATTGATGAGCAAAAATACCGCATGAGGCGCAGGCTGATGGCTAGATAGTGCAAAACATCGAAGTCACATAATCTAACAGCCGCTTTAAACGGTGTAAATACTGAATTGTCTTTCAATAAGATGGGTTCCTGCTGTGAGAACCGTCCACATTTCTGTGCATTCTTCGCTATCCTTCTTTGAACTGATAAATCAGCTCACCCCTCTGATCGTTACATACACTATCTTTATTGATTTGCAACCCCGAGCGAGGTTGATTAGTCGTTTAGGTTTTTCGTAATCAGCATTGATGGTAGCGTTTAGATCTTTCACCTACCGGGGTGCACGGTATCCGTGCGGGCATTTTTCTTCCGCTTTTAATTTCGTAATAGTAGGGTGAGACATTTTGCTCATTTTGCAGCAGAGCCACTTTTATTTGCTATAAAACTACTACAAAATTAGCATACTCTTTAGTGGCTTCTAGTGGGCTTTCTGGATTACCATGAAATAGGCTAACTCGTTAAATAGTTTGTTTATTGTATTTTATGAATTTACCCGAGTTGCTATGGATAAGGAAATGGCGGAGAAGGTGGGATTCGAACCCACGTGCCAAGTTACCTTGACCAACTGATTTCGAGTCAGCGCCGTTATGACCGCTTCGGTACCTCTCCATTTCAAGCCTGTCTATAAATAAACAGTAATACACGCAAATGCTATTTTAGCAGCTTATTTTATTCCTGTTTACATCTTGCGCGGCAGTACTGCGCACAAAGTAAGCTCTGAATGCGATGCGCCTCCATTTTATCGTATCAACAAGACAACCATTCATTTATTTCCTGAGTTCATCTCGTCGTGAGCAACACGCATGTCAATCAAACTCAAACATTCGTAGCCATCACCCCGCGCATCTTCTGAATGGCTTTAGCCTCAATCTGGCGAATACGTTCTGCGGATACGCCGAATTTATCGGCAAGATCATGCAATGTTGCCGTATCTTTTTCCCTTAGCCAACGCGCTTCAATGATATAGCGACTCCGCGCATCCAGGCTTTCAAGCGACTGTTTCAGCCTTTCACCCTGCAAATAACCATTTTGTTTAATTTCCAGCACCTTCGATGGCTCCACTCCATCGGTCAAATAAGCAATCGGGCTATATGTTTCATCATCTTCTGATAGCGGCTCCAACGAAATATCATACCCGCTGAAACGAGTTTCCATTTCCACCACTTCTTCTGATTTGACACCCAACTGCTGTGCAACGGCATCCACTTCTCGCGGATTCATCGTATCCAGACCTTGCTTCATGCTGCGTAAGTTAAAAAACAGTTTCCGTTGCTGCTTGGTCGTAGCAATCTTGACCAACCGCCAGTTACGCATAATGAATTCATGAATCTCGGCTTTAATCCAGTGTACGGCAAATGATACCAAGCGCACCCCGCGTTCCGGATCATAGCGTTTAACTGCCTTCATCAAGCCGATATTTCCCTCTTGGATCAGATCAGCCTGCGGCAGGCCATATCCCTTATATCCCCTGGCAATCGCGATCACAAATCGCAAATGAGATAATATCAGCCGTTGCGCAGCATCAATGTCACCTTTGTCTCGCAAGCGTCTCGCTAACCGACCCTCTTCTTCCTGGGAAAGAATTGAGAATACGCTCGTAGATTGAATATAGCTTTCAAGACTCCCTCCTAATGAGGGTATCGCTAAGGCACAAGTCATCATTTTCTCCTTCTCTGTTTGGCATATTTATGCCTCAAAGCACCATGCAAAACTATTTTAGCACTCTACTACCGAGAGTGCCAATAGCCCAGATTGACTCCCACATGTATCATCATAAGATGATACAAAAATCATTTTGGTTCAATCTGCCAGAGATAACTGGCAACCGATAATCGTGCACCCAGCCATCCCAGCCATGATGAAAATAACAGCAAACTGATGCTATCTTCGGTAGAAAGGTGTTGCAGATGAAAATCGATTGCATAAAGCTGTGTCAGTACGACCAGCTTATCATTAATGATATGAATACCCAACGCGATAATGAGCCATGCCGTTACTCCGCCGGCCAATCCTTGAATCGCACCAAAATAAAGAAAGGGGCGACGTATAAAACTATCGGTTGCACCAATCAATTTGGATACCTCGATTTCGTCACGTTTGGTCAGAATCTGCAAACGGATGGTATTAAACATCACCATAACCAAGGCAATACTGAGCACAGTCGCCAACATGAGTACTGCAAACTGCCCCAGTTTAAGCAATGCATCCAGCCGATTAGCCCAGGCGGAATCAAACTGCACATATTCAATTTCCGGCCATGCCTGTATCGAGAGACGCAATTCCTCCAATATATCCGCTGGAGCGGATCTTGCATGAACGATAAAGGCATCCGGCAATGGATTGTGTGCCAGATTACTCACGACATCTGTCAGTCCGCTACTTTGTTCCAGCTGACGCAAGGCAACCGCTTTTGGCACAAACTCAAAATGCTCGATTTGTGAATGTGTGGTCAGACGCTGTTCTACTTTTTCTATATCCGCCTTGTTTGCGGTTAGTTTAAAAAATAAACTCAATTGCGAGGAACCAACCATTTCACCGGAAAAAGACTGTATATTCACCAACAAGGTATAGACGCCCACAGGTAAGCTAAAGGCAATCCCGATCACAATGATACTGAGCAGACTCGCGATAGGGGTAGAGAAAAATCGGGTGATGGTCAGTGCCGATGCGTGCCAATGTTGGATAAGCCATGCTTTCATCATGCCAACAGCTTCCCATGGTCCAACGCCAAAATACGATGTGTCGTATTCTCTAGTATGGTCGCATCGTGCGTTGCGATTAACACCGTTACTCCAACTTGGTGAAATGAAGTAAACATACTCATGATATCTCTTGCATAATCCATATCCAGATTTCCCGTCGGTTCATCTGCAATTAGAATAACCGGGCGATGAACAACTGCACGCGCAATACATAATCGCTGCCTTTCACCTCCAGAAAGCGCAATGGGAAATGCCTTTTCCTTTTCTAATAAGCCCACCTTATCGAGCGCAGCACGTATGCGACTTGAGGTTGATTTTCTTTCAAAGCCTCCAATTTGGAGGGGCAATAACACATTATCAAAAACAGTGCGATCAAATAACACCTTTTGATCCTGAAAAATAAAACCGATATTACGGCGTAAAAAAGGAACCGCACTTCTTTTCAGCTGATTAATATTCTGACCACTGATAATAATACTGCCTGTCGTGGATCGCTCAATTGCCGCAATCAGCTTTAATAATGTACTTTTACCCGCACCCGAATGACCTGTTACAAAAACCATCTCACCTTTTTCAATGGTAAAGTCGATATTTTTTAGCGCATTGAATCCATCAGGAAAGCGTTTACAAACATTCTTAAAGCTAATCATATTGTGCTTATCTTACTCAGCAGCAGCCATGTGCCGCAACGAAAAATACACCGATTAATCAAATATTGCTTCCACAAATTCTCTGGCATCAAAGGGTCTTAAATCATCCACACCTTCCCCGACACCCAGAAAGCGAAGTGCCGGCGGATTTTCTACGTGTTGCGTCGCAATAGCGGCAATGACACCGCCCTTAGCCGTCCCGTCAAGCTTGGTTAGTACCAGGCCCGTCACACCGAGTGCCTCATCGAAAGCTTTGACCTGTGCCACCGCATTCTGTCCGGTATTTGCATCCAGCACCAATAATACCTCGTGCGGCGCATCCGGCATGGCCTTCGCAATCACGCGTTTTACTTTCTTGATTTCCTCCATAAGGTGTAATTGTGTGGTCAAACGTCCGGCCGTATCAGCGAGCACGACATCAATATTCCGCGCCTTAGCTGCATTCACGGCATCAAAAATCACCGCAGCCGGGTCATTCCTGTTATTGGGATCGTTTTCCGGTGCAATAACGGCAATATTATTACGTTCACCCCAAACTATTAATTGCTCCCGCGCGGCAGCACGAAAAGTATCGCCTGCGGCCAGCAAAACTGATTTTCCCTCTGACTGAAAATATTTGGCCAATTTCCCAATAGACGTCGTCTTCCCAACACCATTTACGCCCGTTATCATAATGACAAACGGTTTTTCTTTCGTCATATCAAGTGGTTGCTCCAGAGGTGCCAGCATCGTGATGAGTGCTTCCTGCAATGCTTTCTTTAACTGCGCCGCGTCGGATAAACCATCGCGTTTTACCTGCTTACGCAGATCCTCAAGTAACCGATTGGTTGCGTTGACACCCGTATCAGCAGTTAACAAGATAGTTTCAAGTTCTTCATAGAGCGCTTCATCTATCTTGCCGCCACCAAACAAGCCGGATAATTGTTTACCTAGATTTTGTCGGGTGCGAGACAATCCATGTCTGACCTTGTCAGCCAGGCTAACCGATTCAGCTGTGGATTCAGGCGTCGGTTCAGCAGGATCTTTTTTCGATTTAAAAAAACTAAACATTCTGGTAGGCTGTTATCTATATTTGAATTCGCAAACCCTGATTTTATTCTGTTTACTCAAACTTAGGTTAGTAAAAATGAAACCTGATCACCGGATTACCTTTTTTTTGCTGTATTGGCAGATTATTTTCGCCATATTGGCTTCGTCCGTAGCATTTGCCAACCCTCACGAATATACACTGGACAACGGTTTAAAACTGATCGTCAAAGAAGACCATCGTTCTCCGGTTGTGGTAACACAAATCTGGTACAAAGCCGGCAGCATTGATGAATTGAACGGAACGACCGGCGTTGCCCACGTTTTAGAGCACATGATGTTCCAAGGAACGCATAAGGTCCCAGAAGGCGCGTTTTCAAAACAAATTGCGGCCGTTGGAGGAAACGATAATGCATTCACCAGCCGTGACTATACAGCCTATTTCCAACAACTGCACACCCGCCATTTACCCCTGGCAATGGAACTGGAAGCTGATCGGATGCGTAATCTGATTCTAACAGAAGAAGCCTTTTCTAAAGAGATCAAGGTGGTCATGGAGGAAAGACGATTACGTACCGATGATCAAGCACGCTCACTCATGTATGAAAAAATGATCGCAACAGCTTATCAAGCCCACCCCTATCGCTATCCTGTTATCGGCTGGATGAATGACTTGGAACATATGCGTGTGCAGGATACACAAGACTGGTACGATCGTTGGTATGCTCCGAATAACGCCACATTAGTAATCGTTGGCGATGTCGATCCTAAGGCCGTATTTGCGATGGCAGAACAATATTACGGAAAAATAGAACCGCGTACACTTTTATCGCTCGCTTTACGTAAGCCACAAACTGAACCACCGCAACTGGGCATTAAACGTATCACCGTTAAAGCACCCGCAAAACTACCTTATCTGGCCATGAGTTACCATACGCCTTCATTGCAAGATGTCGCACATGACTGGGAACCCTATGCGCTGGAAATGTTAGCGGGCGTACTTGATGGCAATGCCTCAGCCAGACTCAATAAGGCACTCGTACGCGAACAACAAATCGCCAGCTCGGTTGACGCCAGCTATAATTCCACCGCACGCGGTCCCAGTCTGTTTTATCTCAGCAGCACGCCCAGTGAAGGAAAAACCGTGGCAGCACTTGAAACAGCATTACGTAACGAAATAGAAAAACTCATCAATGAGGGGGTAACGGAAGAAGAACTCATGCGTGTGAAAGCGCAGTTAGTTGCAAGCCATGTTTTTCAGCGTGATTCTATATTTTCTCAGGCAATGCAGATTGGCAGGCTAGAAAGTATTGGCTTGTCTTATCGGGATATTGATACCATGCTGCAGAAATTAAAAGCAGTAACAGCCGAACAGGTCCGCAGTGTTGCAAAGAAATATTTTCAGGATGATAGCTTGACCGTTGCCGTACTGGATCCTCAACCATTGGAACAAAAAGATGCCGTTACTACATCCAGCCAATCACGTCATTAACGAGTGGGGCGCACCAAGCGCGGGGAACTTGCCATACCGGGCATGATAAGGTTGTATAGTCGCATGTCGGCCATGTACTAGATAGCATAATTACTGTATTAATACATACATGGCCGATCTTGTTTCATCCAGCATGGATTACTTATTCTTATTGTGCCAGCGGATTGCCGACATGTTTTTCTACATAATCAATCAATTTCTGATAAGTAAACAAGTAATCCTGATTCTGCAATGGCGTATGACACTGTACGCAATTTAAATCATTATCTTTTGGCGTACCATCCGGGTTATATACTGCGAATCCCCAATGTCCCGTCCGATCTTTTGCAGAATAAGCCTCATTCCAGATATCCTTATTTTCCATAACCGCAACGGCTGCCAGTGAATCAATTTCAAATAAACCATCACTACCTACAATAGGCTTATTTTCCGCATCCATTTTGGGACTATATATCTCCATCACCACGACAGAACCAGGCGCGGCCTTGCTGCCTTGTGTATAGCTCGCAACCATCGCCAGGTTGGCATAGAATTTGGCAACCTGCTTTTGATTTGCTCGATTCTCAGTCGCATACTTTGTGAAAGATTTCTCATAGCCAAGCGGGAATTGCACAAACTCCGGATTGCCGCCACCATAAGCATAGAGAGGTAAAACAGCAAATAGTATCGCGATAAATTTCAAAGGGTATTTCAAGTTATATTCTCCTTATTAATCGTTTTTTATATAATCAGGTAAGTCGCTTGACTCATACGGTATCTCAAAATCAACACCACGAAGCAATTTAAATACACTGACAGCTGGCTTATTAACATCTAAAGACAACACCTGATGTCATATTGTTCCGTTTCCTTCCCGGCTGATACACGCGCTGCATTGATTAAATATCGTGCATCATCCCATATTCCCAAGATCAACAACCAATTTTATGGATAAGTAAATCACTAACAAGACGGCGACCAAATGAGCCACCCATTGAATTGGACTCTCTTTTATTTTATCAATAAAAGTTTTACTCTTCCCTTCCTTTTTCAAGCGTGCATATTCTTCTCTTATTCTGAGTGTACGCGCCGCCTGGTATTCGTCAAGTAACACACGTGCTTTTTGAAGCTGATCGTCATCTCGTAACCATATCGCAGGAACGGAAACACCCCAGTTACCCGGTGAAGTTTCATAAAAATCAATCTCATTATGGGCCAGCAATTCACGTACATCCGTCACCTCTTCATCAGAAACACCATTCAGTCTAAATAAAATCGTTGACATTAAGGGTTCGTCCCTATGTTATTTTCTATTTAAAAAACATTGCCTAGTGGATGGATGCTATCTTCGAGCTCAATTAATTGTCAAGCGCACGGGACAAGGAATCCATTTTCGGGTTAAGCTTAGCAAATGAAAAAGACGATATTGATAACAGGCTGTTCAAGCGGCATCGGCTACTGTGTTGCCCATGCATTACATAAACAAGGCTACCATGTTTTTGCAACCGCACGAAGACAAGAAAGCGTCGATACACTGTTAGCTGAGGGCCTGGAAAGCTTACGTCTGGACCTGGCTGATTCAGATTCGATTCAACAAGCCTTTGAGGCAGTCATGCAACGCACCAATGGCGAATTGTATGCCTTATTCAATAATGGTGCATACGGTTTACCCGGCGCGGTTGAAGATCTTAGCCGGGAAGCACTCCGTATACAATTTGAAACCAATGTTTTTGGCTGGCAGGAGTTATCCAATCTTGTACTACCTGTTATGCGCCGACAAGGCTATGGGCGGATTATTCAAAACAGTTCAGTACTGGGTTTTGTATCTATGCCCTTTCGCGGTGCCTACAATGCATCAAAATATGCCATCGAAGGCCTGAGCGATACACTGCGTCTTGAATTAAAAGGAAGCAATATCTATATCAGTTTAATTGAGCCGGGTCCAATTGCCAGTCAGTTTCGTGCAAATTCGGCAAAAGCATTAGGGCAATATATCGATGTCGACAAAAGTTTTCATCGCGAGCGATATCTCGGTGTACTCAAACGACTACACAAACCAGGCCCTGCTGTACCGTTTACCTTACCCCCCGAGGCCGTATTAAAAAGAGTGATCCATGCATTAGAATCCAGCAATCCTAAACCCCGTTATTATGTTACCGTCCCCACTTATTTATTTGGCTTTCTTAAACGAATATTGAGCACACGTATACTTGATATGCTGCTGGCCAAAGCGGGTAATAGTAATTAACGGTCAGGATTCGGAAACAGGGAAAAGCCAACAAAATATGCGACGGATAATATACGCGTATTCTGTCAGGCGGATTTTTCCTGCATTGTCGTTAGCATCCGTACTCTAGAAACCGATTCCAATATAGCCGCCCGCTGTTAAACCATCGATATTGACTCCATCGTGCTTACCACCTGTCACATGATAACGGGCATCAACACCAACATAAAAATCCTTCCAGATATTGTAATCGGCACCTGCGGCAAACATGACCCCCGGGGTCAAGACGGTTATCGATTCGGACGGAGGGCTAATTACATGAAGCGCCAGGCCCGCAGGAATAATCCAGGGTCTCAGCTTGTAACCATCCAAAAATTTTATTTTGGGTGCTGCCGTCAAGGTAAACTGGCTCACCGTCACAGCGCGTGGGTTAAGTCCACCTCCGGCCAGTTGAGTGGGCGCATTGGCAAGAGCATTACCCTGCGCGACACCAAATCGCTTGTACTCGAACATCAATTCAGCCATCACATCGGTTTTAGGCATGATCCCCCATAGATCATTTGTCAAACTAAAATCAAAACCCGCACCAATATACCAGGCATCTTTATCTGCCTGATCCTGGGCACCGACAGGGGCGACATTACTTTGCAAAGTTACACCATTACGATTTTGCATGCTGTGTGCAAAACCACCGCGAAAAAACAGCATGTGCTTATGATCCTCACTCCCACGTCTGTCTATTGTTCGGGCCATTTCTTCAACTTCCGTCACCTTCTGTGCCTCTCGGGCAGAATGGGATTTCACTCGCATTAATTCATTCTGAATGGCTTTCATCTGGGCTTCTAATTGCTCGACGTGCTGTTCTAAAGCCCGGACCGCGGTATCATCTTGAGCCCGGGCTTCCTGCATCGCCATCATGGCGATAATCACAAGCAAGCCGGCCATAGCCTTAATCCTTCCTCGCGGCGTATCTAGACCATATTTCATTTAACGCTCCTTTTACTCATCTATTTTATTTATAGGTGCTCGTCCAAGGATCGATAATAAAAAATATTTACACTATCAACTTTGATCTAAATCAAGGTAATATTAATTAACCCATGTTTTCATAAACATTATGATTCCTCTGCTCGCATCACACACCGCATTTCCCAGAGTAGAAATGGCACTGAGCAAACCAAATGGACTGCTTGCCATGGGTGGCGATCTTTCGCCACACCGTTTACTCACAGCCTATCGCCAGGGTATTTTCCCCTGGTTCAATGAAGGAGAACCGATTCTATGGTGGAGCCCGGATCCGCGTATGGTCTTGTTCCCTAGTGAATTGAAAATTTCACGTTCACTCAATAGGACGTTGAAGAAAGGCCATTACGTAGTTCGTACAGACAGTCATTTTAGCCAGGTCATTCAATCCTGTGCAGCACCTCGTAAGGGTCAGCCCGGAACATGGATACATCCCGAAATGATTTCAGCTTACATGACACTGCATGAGATGGGACTCGCTCATTCGGTTGAGACTTGGGTAAATGAAGAATTGGTAGGCGGGCTGTATGGCGTTGCGTTAGGAAAAGTATTTTTTGGAGAATCCATGTTTTCCTGCGTACCGGACGCTTCCAAAATCGCATTTGCACATCTGGTTATGCAACTGGAACGTTGGCATTTTGGTCTGATTGATTGCCAGCTCAAAACCGCTCACCTGGCTTCTTTAGGTGCACGTGAAATTCCCAGAGCTGAATTTAGTCAAAGGCTATGTGAATTAACCGCCTATCCTAAACAACCTGAAAAGTGGTATTTTGATTATGAACCAATTCGATAACTCTTTATTGCCTGTGCTAAAATTTCATACGACTCAATCTTACCCCTGTAGCTATCTGCCTGAGAAATCAGCGCGTTCTCAAGTAGCAACACCCGATCATTTAATTGACGCAAGTATCTATGCAAAGCTGATACAAACCGGTTTTCGCCGCAGTGGTAACTATACTTATCGTCCTTGCTGTGATCAGTGCCAGGCCTGTTTGCCGATACGTATACTCATCAATCAATTTACGCCTAATCGGACACAACGCCGCGCCTTAAAACGACACCAGCATCTGATCGCAAAACACTGTGAATTACATTACCAGGCACATCACTTCGCACTCTATCAGCGTTATCAGGCGAAACGACATGATGGCAGCGACATGGATTATCAGGATCATGAACAATACTGTAATTTTCTACTACAAAGTAATGTCGATTCCAAATTAATTGAATTCTACGAATATAAGCAGTTACGCATGGTCAGTATTATTGATCTGCTACCTGACGGATTGTCATCAGTTTATACTTTCTTCGATCCGGATCTAGCTAACACAAGTTTTGGCACTTACAACATATTGTGGCAAATAGAACAGTGCCGCAAACTTGGCTTAACCTATCTTTACCTTGGTTACTGGATCAAGAAGAATCAAAAAATGAGCTATAAAGTTAATTTTCAACCATTAGAGGTACTGTTTAATGGACAATGGCAACCGTTTAGCAACTTGCCTTTTTTATAAGAAATCATGTTAACCAATCACCTGCGCCATATCCGTCATCAATGAACACCTCCTCTAAAGTAAAACCAATCTGATGCGCTACACCCTGCTTCGACCACTACTCTTCACACTCTCACCCGAAACGGCACATTGCGTTACATTCAGCCTGCTTGAGAAAGCGAGAAAATTGAGGCTACTTCCCGATCACCCGGTTATCTGTCCGTCCCGCAGGGTGATGAATCTGGACTTTCCCAATCCTATTGGATTGGCAGCCGGGCTTGATAAAAATGGCGAATATCTCGATGTATTGGCCTTACTCGGTTTTGGCTTTATTGAGATAGGCACTGTAACGCCGCGTCCACAGCCGGGTAATCCGAAGCCCCGTATTTTTCGCTTGCCACAGGCACAGGCAGTAATCAACCGTATGGGTTTTAATAATCAGGGTGTGGACGCAATGATAGAAAATATCAGACGCTCAGATTATCAAGGTATACTGGGCATCAATATTGGCAAGAATTTTGATACGCCAATAGAAAACGCCGCCACAGATTATCTGACTTGCCTGCGTAAGGTATATTCCCTGGCCAGTTATATTACGGTCAACATCTCTTCGCCCAACACACAAAACCTGCGACAACTACAGAATACGGCGGAGCTTGATCATCTGCTACATGTCTTAAAATCAGAACAAACAAGACTGGCAGACAAACATGGCTACTACACGCCCTTGGCAGTAAAAATTGCACCTGATCTGGAATCATCACAAATTGAGTCGATTGCCCGCTTGCTAATGAAACATCGGATTGATAGTATCATTGCGACTAACACAACCCTCTCTCGAACCGGTGTGACGCAATTTCCATCGTCAAGGGAAACGGGTGGATTAAGCGGCGCGCCTCTGACACAACGCGCCACCGCAGTTATTCATCAGTTACAACTGATTTTACAGGGCGCCGTACCCATCATTGGCGTGGGCGGTATCTTGTCAGCAAACGATGCCGAAGAAAAAATAAAAGCAGGGGCCAGTTTAGTGCAGATTTATACCGGCCTGATTTACCATGGTCCCGATCTGATCAAAGCAATAGCGCAAAAAATCTGCACCAGCGAACAGAGTCCAGACACCTGATCACTACTCAATATCATCCTATGATTAAAAATGAACTCATAGAAAAAATTGATGCCATTTTGCCGCAAACACAATGTGGCCAATGTGGTTTCCCAGGGTGCAAACCCTATGCGATCGCAATTACAGAAGGCCGCGCCGATATCAACCAATGTCCGCCAGGCGACGTGGCAGGTATTCAGCAATTAGCAGACCTATTAGGCATAGAAGCAAAGCCACTTAATATCATTCATGGCATACCCAAGCCTAAGTCAGTGGCGGTAATTGATGAGAACCTGTGCATCGGCTGTACATTTTGTATCCAATCCTGCCCTGTCGATGCCATCGTTGGCGCAGCCAAACAAATGCACACGGTGATTGCTGCAGAATGCACCGGTTGTGAATTATGCCTTGCGCCTTGCCCGGTAGATTGTATTCGCATGATTCCAGATGAGAAACCAGTTAATCAGACAGGATATACCCCGAAAAATAATGCCGCAGATATCGCCCGCACACGCTATCAATTCAGACTGGAAAGACTGGCACGGAAAGAACAGGAACATCAAGAAAGATTCACAAAAAAAATGCATATAACGAAACCACATGCCGCATCCCTGACTGATGACCGCAAGCAAGCGATTATCCAGGCAGCAATAAAACGGGCTACGGCCGCACGGGCTCAGGCGGCCGATAAGAAAACGGAAATCTGATGAACGCAGCGAAACGTCGTGAAATTTTTTCCCGCCTGCAAGCGACCAACCCTCACCCCACAACCGAACTTGAATATCAGTCATCATTCGAATTATTGATAGCCGTCATATTGTCTGCGCAGGCTACGGACAAAGGCGTCAATCTAGCAACCAGAAAACTTTTCTCCCAAGCAAATACACCGGAAAAAATATGGGCGCTGGGCGAAGCCGGATTGCTCGATGCCATCAAAAGTATCGGTTTATACAAAACCAAAGCAAAAAATATTATGGCGACCTGCCAGCAGCTTGTTGAACATCATAACAGCGAGGTGCCGCGTACCCGTGAACAGCTGGAAGCATTGCCAGGAGTCGGACGCAAAACAGCGAACGTCGTATTGAATACCGCCTTTGGCGAGCCGACTATTGCAGTAGATACCCATATCTTCCGGGTAGCAAATCGCACGGGAATTGCGCCTGGAAAAAATGTACAGACAGTCGAATTAAAACTACTCAAAGTCGTACCCAAGGAATTTCGGCATAACGCACATCACTGGCTCATTCTGCACGGACGTTACATATGCCAGGCAAGAAAACCAAAATGCCCCATATGTAATATTAATTCGCTATGTGAATTTAAAGAAAAAACAACCGACGTACCTTGACTGTACAAACCATTATGGCCTCAACTCACATTCCTTCATTGACATCCTCTCCCGCCTAAAGACAGGGGATTTCTGCTGCCTCTACCCGGAATAAGGTAGATAGCTTCGGTGGGTTCCTGTTGCTGACGACATAACTGCATCGTTCACTTGACAAGCGAGCTGGGCATGTCCTGCCCTTAGAATATTGATGGCCGCGTTGAGGTCTGCATTTTCTGCGTACCTACATTCGACACACAACAACAAATGCCAGATTGGCCGGTCATAAGGATGCCTGCGGCGGCCGCACTATTCATCCTCCCCCTGAACGGAGAGCGGAGAGGATTTTCACTCAGTATGTTAAAATCCAAACCATGTTTAAACCATCCAGAGAGCAAGCACGTCAATTATTCTTCGATGCCTGGCATCGATACCGCCAGCGGGAGATTCTTTCCGGTCTGGAAAATATCGCCCTTGAAGTAATATTACTGCACCCGGAGTACCATGACATTCTGGATAATGCCGATCATTACCGCGACAAGGATTATCTACCGGAAATGGGTGACACCAATCCTTTTTTACACATGAGCATGCACGTCGCCATTAAAGAACAACTGTCCATAGATCAGCCCATCGGTATCTGCCAGCGATTCGAGTCCCTACTAAAGAAAACAGGTAATGAGCATGATGCGACACACCAAACCATGGAGTGCCTGGCAGAAATGATCTGGCAAGCGCAGCGTAATCAATCCACGCCTGATGCTGCGATTTACTTCGAATGTCTCGACAGGCAGATCAGCAAAACCAGCCGATAATAAAAACGGAGCATAACAGAACCAATGTTATACCCCGCCTTTATTCAGATCGATAAAATAAACAAGCAAACGCTTTTATCTGTGTTTTTTATCTTTATTTTGATCCGCTGAACAATCCGCTGGACTGTTTAGAATAGTAAAATGCGAGGTTTTCAATATCTTCTGCGCTCAAGGCAGCTGTCATACCAACCATGATTGGATCAGAGCGTCCCCCGGTCTTATAATCTTTTAATGCCTTGGCCAGATAACTTCTGTGCTGTCCGCCAATCTTCGGGAAATTCGGAGCAGGACTATTACCATCAATGCCATGACACGAAGCGCAGACTTCTGCTGCCTTTTTCTTACCTGCCTCTATATCAGCAGCTACTGCTTGCCCGGCAAGCATCAGAACCATGCCGCTCACTGCGGCAATTACAAAATTCTTCATAACTTATTCCTTGCGTAAATGACTTAATTATTTTCCGGCGTAATAAGCAGCAAAATCTTCAAGATCCTGCTCGGAAAGCGTTGCGGCTATCGCGCTCATGCTCGGATGATTGCGAGCACCACTCTTGTAATCTCCCAGCGCCTTAAGCAGATAAGCCTCATGCTGTCCACCTATTTTCGGAACATGATACAACACAGGATAAGCGGTGCGATAGCCTTCTATCTCATGACAACCAATACACATGGAAACTTTATCTTTTACAGCAGCGGCATCACCTGCTGCCTGAGCCAGGCCAGAAAATACCATAAACATGCTCGTAGCAAGCAATAAATTCATAATTGCTTTTTGTTTCATTACAATCCTCCCCTAAAATATAAGACTTTAAACGATGCGCCTTATTTGGTCAATGAATAGTGAAAGTATGTCCATGTTGTTTATAGGGAAATTACCATCACCCATTTTCTTCATCGGACATCAACACCACCTATTTTTTCTCCAGTTCATCCCACCTTGCAAGACAACTCATCAACTCTTTTTCAATACCAGAATATCGTGCCTGTAATGTCCTGGCTTTATCCGGATCGTCACGATAGATATCTGAGTCGCCCAGCTGCAGCGTAATATTTGCCTGCTCCCGCTCTAAAGCTTCAATCATTGCAGGTAATGCTTCCAATTCACGGGTTTCATGATAACTCAGCTTTGCAGTACGAGCGGCATCTTTTGTTGCTTTGGTTTTTAGCGCGGCCGGTCGAGCTGATGCCAGCTTCTGCTGAGGCGTCTCTTTCGCAAAACGCTGCACACGTGCCCAATCCTCATAACCACCAATATATTCACGCAGCAGACCATCACCCTCAAATGCAATGACCTGCGTCACCACGTTATCAAGAAACTCACGATCGTGACTAACCAGAAACAATGTACCCGAATAGTCTTGCAATAAAGCTTCTAGTAGTTCCAGTGTCTCGATATCCAGATCATTAGTAGGCTCATCTAACACCAATACATTCGCGGGACGTGTAAATAATCGCGCCAATAGTAGACGATTACGCTCACCGCCCGATAGTGATTTTACAGGCGACCGAGCGCGCTGCGGTGGAAACAGAAAATCCTCCAGGTAACTAATGACATGTTTCTTTACGCCGTTGATCTCTATAAAATCAGATCCCTGACTGATCGTCTCGGTCAAGGTCATGTCATCGTTCAATTGTTCCCGCATTTGATCAAAATAAGCGACCGATAGTTTAGTTCCCTGTCGCACTTCGCCGGAATCAGGCTGCAACTCACCCAGTATTAATTTCAATAAAGTAGATTTTCCTGCGCCATTGGGACCTAACAAACCAACCCGGTCACCACGCATAATGCGGCATGAGAAATCCTGGATGACCGTTTTATCGCCAAAGTGTTTACTCACCTGATCTAATTCAGCCACCAGCTTTCCGGATCGTTCACCCCTATCAACGCTGATATTTGCAGTACCGGTACGCTCACGGCGGGCAGCACGCTCCAAACGCAGCCGCTCAAGCTGCCGCACCCTGCCTTCATTACGTGTCCGTCGCGCCTGTATCCCCTTGCGTATCCAGACTTCCTCCTGGGCCAGCACCTTATCAAATTTCTGGTTATGAATCGCCTCAATCTCCAGCATCTCTGCTTTCTTACGTTGGTAACTGGTAAAATTACCTGTAAAAGTCTCCAAATGACCGCGATCCAATTCAATAATCCGTGTGGCTACATTATCAAGAAAACGACGATCATGCGTAATCAACAACACACTGCCGGAAAAATCCTTGAGTAAGCTTTCCAGCCATTCGATCGAAGAAAAATCCAGATGATTGGTTGGCTCATCCAGTAGCAATACATCGGGTGACATGACCAGGGCACGCGCCAATGCAACCCGTTTCTTTAAACCACCTGAAAGCTGTCCAAGCAACGCATCGGTCGGCAAATTCAGCTTATCAATAATGGCTTCTACTCTGGCCTGAATACTCCAGCCATCTTGCGCTTCCAGTTCAACCTGCAAATCCTGTAAACGCGCAAGCAAAGCTTCCGTATCGCTCTCCCCTTCGCTTAAAGCATGAGAAACCGCATGATAATCCAGCAATACCCGGCTAATACTGCCTAACCCATTTGATACTTCCTGGAATACGGTATTAGCAGGTTCCAGAACCGGCTCCTGTGACACATACGCCAGTTTCAGGCCAGGCGCATACCATAACTGACCATCATCCGGTTTGATTTCACCTGCCAGCACACGCAAAAGGCTAGACTTGCCCCCCCCATTTCTTCCAATCAGACCCACTCGCTCGCCGGGATCAAGCTGTAAATTAACGTGATCCAGTAATGCGTGATGACCAAACGCAAGGCAGGCCTTTTCTATTGTAATGAGAGGCATAGGGGAAAGTTATTTCGCTTATTCAAGAAGGGCGCAATTCTGTCATGCTTTTCAAGCCTTGGAAAGCGCCTCCGTATGAAAAATGGAGCCGACCGGCTCCATTTCATTAATCTACCATTAATCTACTGAAGTCACATTAATTTTCTTGGGTTGAACCGATTCTCTTTTAGGAATGATAATTTCTAATACCCCCTGTTTGCATACCGCAGATATGGCATCTGAATTGGCCGTATCCGGTAAGCTGAATCGTCGATAAAAAGAACCATAGGTTCGTTCAACCCGCTTATAGTTTTCCTTCTCTGTTTTTGCTTCGGTTTTCTTCTCACCCTTAATCGTCAACACACCTTCTTCCATGCTCACATCGATCTCTTCAGGCTTAACACCGGGAATATCCGCGTGTAATACAAACCTATTCGGGTCCTCCCTGATATCAACAGCAGGTGCCCACTCAGCAGTCGCTGTTGAGCCTTCGACTGCGCTGCGATCCAGTTCCTTTTGTAATTGACTCAGCAATCCCCAGGGTTCATAACGAGTTATAGCCATAATTCCTCCTCACAGATTGAAAATACATAAAAATAAACGCGTAAGCATTCGTTCATGACTCTCTACCTATTCAATTCATTACTGCTCCGCTATTCAAACGATCATGCTCACATCACACTGCATCAAATACCGATCTCATACTTTCTACGCCTCTTATTCAACACCTGAACCAGAGTCCCGGCACCTTAAAGAGGAAACCTACAACAACAAAACAAGATCTCAGTCATCCATATGGGTACGCTTGTTTCTTTTTCAACTGATCCAGAACAATCTATTTGAAAACTATAAGATCAGCTGTCCCAAGCCATGACACGCGTTACCCTGAAAAACGAATCGATTTAAGCAACACAAATACACAATCAATGCTGCTATAGTATAGCGATCTGTACGCAATAAGCGAGTATTGATCAAAATCTGGAGAAATACACAATGAGTATCTTTACGCATGTCACTGTCGGCACTAACGATCTGGATCAAGCCCGTATTTTCTATGATCTTGTTTTAGCCGAGCTAAATATAAAGCGGATCAGCGATCTGGGTGACCGTGGTTCAATCTGGGGAATAGATACGCCGGCCTTTTTTGTACTGAAGCCGGCAAACGGCCAGCCAGCCAGCGTCGGTAACGGCATTACCATCAGCTTTGAGGCCCCCAGCCGAGCGGCTGTCGATGCGTTTCATGCAGCAGCTTTAGCTGCCGGATGCCCCGATGAAGGCGCACCGGGTCCGCGTAACTGGGCACCCAATGCCTACGCTGCCTATACCCGCGATATCGACGGCAACAAATTAGCAGTCTACTGTTTCAAGCCAACCTGATCACCCGCGCAAGACTGAATTCAAAGACACCAGAAACCCCGCCGATCCATATCGGGGTTTCTTTTATACCTGATGATTTGCACAATGTAAGTACGCCACTGTAGAAAACCGGAATCAATAATCGCAATCTACCGGAAAACAGGCTGAAAGCTGCGATTGCAGGCAGTAAGCTATGCCACATGATATCGCCGAATTCAGCACGACGCTGTGGTTCCGCTGTGGTCCCTGTAGCGTAAATACAGCTTACTCACCCATATGCTTATCCTCTGATCTCACCTTCTTCCGCATCCTTTTTCCATAAGGGTCGATTATGTGACCAGGCGTAAAAAATCATATAACTCACCACCATTAAGGCAAAGCCAAGCGCAATCCAGATATCCAGATTATGAATTAGGAATATCTCACGACCAAATGTCAAAGTAGCCATAAAAACAAAATGATAGAGTACCATCCGGTGCGATTCGCGCATCAATCGGATACGCGCCATCTGAGTTAATTCGAAACAAATAATCGCGTAAAAGAATTCGGTCTTCAGCACGCCTTTCAATAAAGAAAAGTCAGTATAAATCAACATACCTCCCTTCACTAACATACTGAAAGCACCCACGATTGTAATCAGACTGGCAAATATCCAGAAAGCCTGTTCAATAATCAGAAATACTCTAAAGACTTTCGATTTTTCCATGTGTTATTTACTCGATATTTCTAATCTGTGGTTAAAAAATGGCTTTAAAAGAACCGTTTGATCCTTGAAATGAATGGCCGTCTCCGCTCTAAATGCGATTTCTGTTTCTCCCTTAATCGTGGTGTATGCTGATTTTTATATCATCCGGCATTTTGTAAAATTGTGGCACAAAACAGAGAATCGGTATGGAAAAATTACCCAGGATGCAGGATGACATTATTAAATAAATCGAGCTTAATACGGGAAGACAGCCTGCCAGGCATCATGCTGATAAATTACGCCGAAAGAGAAGCCAATGCCCTATAGATACAACGAGAACCGTCGTTATCAAACCGGAAAATCTCGTTATAAAGTGACGAGCGGGCACGAGCATAACAACGCATTGCAACGACGGGGTAATATCCCGACTTGATTTACGGAATCGGCAATCTCTGAGTGGCTCTCCACCGGAACGAGAGTTCGCGTTCCCCTCTTTGAGCTATTACACGAGCACGCGTTAGCTCGTCAGCGAGAAACGAGCGTTGCTAAACCTTTTATTAGGCATACGAAGCCTCAATATCAATACTTAGAGCCTCAACCAACTCCACCACGGCGCCCAAATCACATACGAACTGAGCGTGTAATGGTACTGGATAGCTCTTATCAAAAGCGTGAATATAGCAGGGTGTATAAACGATTTTCCCTATATCTTTAGATTCAACATATGGAATAACATAAGGGGGTATTCTGTGCGCTATAGGATGGCGATAACGAGTTAAACCAGCATACCAATCCGTAAATCTCCCTACTTTATTTGCTACGTTTTCAGGTAAGTATTTCTCGAATTCCTTATTGAATAAACCTATATCGTGTTTATTTTTTTCTAGATCCATTTTCTGCTCTAATGCATGGTGATAGGCCAGAAACCAAGCTATATTATCGTTAATACCGGAGCAATTAATTAAAAAAGCATGAAGATTAGCATTGCCTTGTGCCAACACGACTGAATTTGCCTCTTTATTTATTTCAGGCGGAATATTTTCAAAAAAGAACTTCATACACTCTCTTAACATTACAAGTCTTCGTGCAATACCATATACCGCGTGCTCCCTAGCTTCAGGAGGCATTTTCTCAGACATAGTAACGAGTTTTTCCTGAAGATCAAAACACTTCGCGTAAAGTTTTCTACTTTTTAGATGCAGTTTTTCTATTTGCTCTTCCGTGTACATTATTTTGATACCTAACGCTTGAACTCAGGCATGTTTGATCCACTACCTATTTTTTTCATGGTAAAAATGAGTCACCCGCAGCGATTAGTTGCCCCCTCAAACCCACCGGCGAACCTCAGATGTGTACTTGGTGTATTCTTCGGCAAATTTATCCCGCATATAGCGCTCCTCTGGAATAATTTGGAAACGGTTCATATATGCAATGAACACAGGGAGAAACAGCAAAGAAAGGGCACTGCTCAGGTAGAGTCCCCACGCGCATAAAACCAACAAAAAACCCACGTACATCGGGTTCCGGCTATGTCGATAAATTCCACGCACTACCAGGCTGGTCGAACGATCTGGCACGCGTGGGTCCATTGTTGTCCCGACGGATATGAATTCCAGGATTCCAAGAAGAATAATGCAAACGCCGACAACCGCGATCCCAGACGACAGCCAGGTTGCACCGAGAATAGTGAAACTTAGACTCGGCCAGATGCGCGATACGGCCCACATACATGCAGCAACAATTGCCACCAAAACAATCGGTGGAATCTTAAGTTCGAGCACTTTCACGGAATTTCGAGATATGATCATTTCTAGTGCATGACAGCAGAGGAAAAAGCGGTGTAACCCGTTGATAAAGATCTGGGCAGATCAACCAATAAAAAGGAAAACGCCGCATGACAGATAGTAATATTTTTAAACTGAACAAACCAGAGAAAAATGATCTGTTGCAGGAACTACTTCGAGAAGGCGCGCGTAAAATGCTGGCTTTCTACGATTATCCCGCAGAAAACTGGTAACATATCAGAATCATCAGTCCGATTGAATCAGTTTTTGCAACCGTTAGGCTGAGAACAGCTAAAACAAAAAACGGTGGAAGTCGAACAACGACGCTGGCTATGACATTCAAGCTTATGGAAACGGCGCAGAAAAAATGGTTTCGATTGAGAGGCTGCAAATTGTTAGCCGGTGTCGTTTTTAGCGTTAAATTCGTTAACGGCATTAAACAAAATGGAGATCAAAAACAAGTAGCCGCTTGATCTTCCATACATCAGGTTTGACTATAACTCTCAGTACACCACCTGAATATTCCTGGATACAGGACCGTTGGCCGAGGCTGGTTGGACCAGATCAAGGCAAGGAATCCTGATATGAATGACGTAGCTTTGTTGGAATTTACAAAAACTAATACAGAATTATTAAAAAACATTATATAGCGTGTAATTACAATGATTCGATTTATTATCACAACCACATTTTTTTTGGTTATTGGTCTTTTAGGCTACAACTATATTTTTGGTACTGCAGAGGAAAAGGAGCAAGCACAAGAAATTTTCAGTAAAGGTGCTGAAGTTGTGGGCGCTGGTGCCGGTCTTTTAAAATCGGAATATCAAAAATATGGAGATGGTAAGTATGATGGGGCGCTAGATAACATTAGTAATGTCTTAAGCAGACTCAAAGAAGATGATGGTGAGTTACTTAGGGAGATTGATAGTTGGGAAGAAAGAAAAGATGATTGGGATCAAAAGAAAATTGACCTTCAAGAACGTTTAGATGGCGACTTGGACTCCATTAATAAAGAAAAGCTTAAAAAAGCCTTTGCTGCACTAGAAAACGAAAGGAAAATATTGGAGAACGAGGGAAAACAACTAAAAGAGAAAGCGGAGTAATAAGGGTACTGCGTATATGCACAACGCCCTTATTAATTGCCGCTCGAACCAGGACTCGTGAACACGAAAAAATTGTCAGGTCTTGCAATACAATATCCGTGCAGCTCCCTCTCTATACTTCTAACTGAAGACCTCTGCATAACTATGTTTTTGAGCTTTTCTGATTACTTGCAGCATTGATAAATCAAACACTTAAAAACCTTGCCAGCCCGAGATAACCAGTTATGCAGCGGTCTTAACTGTTTCTTAAATTAATGCAAGACGCGACCCTTATGTGCAAACTTATGGAAACGGCATAGAAAAAATGGTTTCGATTAAGAGGCTACAAATTGTTAGCAGATATCATTTCCGGCATTAAATTCGTTAACGGCATTAAACAAAATGGAGATTAAAAACAGGTAGCCGCTTGATCCTCGATACACCAGATTTCACTATAGCTCGGCTATATTTTCGGTTTAATAGAATTAATAAATTCTCTTATTTTGGAACTTTAATATTTCAATAAAAAATCAATGATGCCGCGCAAATTCAATTATTTTAGGAATTTTGGTTATCCATAACTGGTTGAAGGTTCTTGGTACTCAAGAAAGATTATGACAGTATTAGCTGTGTAATATTTTAACCAGATTCCAGAGGTTTATTGAAAGTAGCGACTGGCCGGTCTTGGCCGAGTCAGGTCATTCTTGAGAAAAATTCCCGAGTATTTTAGTCAGTTGAACGAAACCGATCCATAGCTGACTGTGAGATAGTGCAAAATTCAATTTTAACGCCGCAATAACTGGCGCGAGTTACGAACGTCCGGCACCAAAGGCGCGTAGTTAACTGCCTTGGTATATGTCAGATTTAACCTGATTATTTTCCATTGAATCCCAAAACTCACTATCAAGTTTTTTTATTTCGATAGTTTGTTCAATTTGAAGTCCCACTCCATAATCATAAATATATTCAGCTAGTTGTTGGCCATCAATAAGTATTAAGGTGGTTGCGCCATTCAAGCTTTCTGCGTAGGTCACAGCACCTTGAGAAAATGATGACGTAGTAATAAATACACCTTTATTTGATTTTGCAACCGCTAGAGCGCCCACGAATTTCTGAATTTCCTCTCTACCGACACTATTTAGCTGTGAATATCGCTTGGCCTGAATATGAATTCGACCCAAGCCAAGTACATCTTCTTTGATGGTTCCGTCAATTCCACGATCATTTGTGTAAGATGCAACAACACCGGAATGCTTTATTTCACCGCCATACCCCATTTTTTGTAACAAAGAAACCACCAATTTTTCGAACTCGCGTGGTGTTTTGCTCAGAATAGTGTCGATTATCTCCTGATACCGTGATTCCCGAATTTTCTTTGCGGAAGCGTACAGTTCTTCTTGGGGGGTTAAGCTTTCGTCGTTTATTATTAGCTGCGTAATAATTTTTGCTGGTTTATTCTTCTGTTTTTTAGCAACTTCAGCAGCAATGAAATTATTAAGATTTTCGGGGCTAGCTAACTTTTCAATACCGAGAGGGCTGATCTTATAAATACCACGTTTGGGTTTATTCAGAAGACCCGCCATATTCATATAGCTTAGTGCCCAACTTATCCTGTCGTAGAAAATTTTTCCGTTACCAGACTCATACTCCTCGTGGACTTCATCCTGAGACAAACCGAAGCACTCCGCTAGAGGGGCTTCGAATTCACTCAGTTTTAGTTGACCGCGTTCAGAGAGTAATGACAATGCCGGGATTCGAATTTCATCATGCTTGGGAATTGTCACAAAGTATCCTCTGACTTATAACGTTTTGCAAAGGGATGTGGAGCCGCATCGTGGCGAAGCGCCCCAATGAAAAAGAGCAAAAAGTATCAGGTCTTGCGATACAACATTCATGCCGTTCCTTCTCTATATTTTCAGTTATTGCTTACATTAATAAGACCGCTGCATAACTGGTTATCTCGGGCTGGATAAGATTTCTAAGTGTTTGATTTATCAATGCTGCAAGTAATCAAAAAAGCTCAAAAACACAGTTATGCAGCGGTCTTTTAATACAAGACGCGAGCTCTATGTGCTCAAAATCTTTTATCTACTGTTACATCAAACCAAAGGTTTCATGAATTTGCTTGTCCGTATCGAGATCTTTGCAAAAGTCCTCGTAAGCAGTTTTTTACTATTGATTATAAAGGATTAATTTTTCAACTATTGGGGTTTTGCAAAGGGCTCACCCTGTGTCCGTAAAACACTAACAATTAACGGAAGAACAGGGCTATTTAATCCATTTTGATTTGTTCAACACGATTGGTTATGGCCGAGTGTGATTCATATTCTTCAAGCAATGACTGATCCAGCGACTCGTTAGTTTTTCCTGCACACTGTTCTGACGCAAACGGGACGATAGACCAGAGAAATCAACCTGATCCAGCGGTTGATCCTGATTAAAACAGGAGAACACATAGGTCACCTCTCCCGTTTTCGGATCTTGATGTGGTTGCAGGCATTGTGCGCAGATTTCTTTCATCATGCATTGCATGGGAGAGTTAATCGAGCCAATGGCAAAGTGGTCTGCTTTCAGGTACGATTTCAGCTGGCTGTGACGGGCGGCACCAACGGCCGCCATCATGCGATCAGAGCCAATCGCGATAATACGATCCGCTTCTGATAACAAAATAGACTGGGTACCCAATGCGCCACTGCCATAAGCAATCATGGCTTCCACAATATTACCTACGAAACGCTTATCGCCAGGCCGGGTCGGCTCAAAGCCCGGAGATTCATCACAGCACCACACCACCGTATCGGCTGCAGCTTCAATTTCAGCCATTTTATAACGGTCAATCCGTTTTTTATAGCCGGCAAAATACAATACTTTTGATCCCGCCGCACGGGCAGCTGCGCCAATAGAAAACAACACCGCATTACCTAAGCCACCGCCAACCAGTATCACCGTTTCACCCGCCAAAATCTCGGTAGGCGTACCCGTTGGTCCCATCAGCACGACCGGATCACCGGGTGACAGCATGGTACATAAATCAGCAGACCCACCCATTTCCAAAGCGATCAACGATATTAATCCACGAGAAATATCAACTGACGCGCCCGTGAGCGCAATGCCTTCCATCGCCAGCCTGGTTCCACTGGCCATCGTCGCAAGAGTGGCGTAATTCTGAAAACGATAAAACTGGCCCGGACGGAAACGCGCTGCTGCCATCGGCGCATGCACGATTACTTCAATAATATTGGGTGCCAGCCTTTCCACCTTTTGTACAGTGGGGCGCAATTGCTGATTCATGTCTGTAAAAAACTGCGCAGTGGACAGATCGGAGGCCGGTGCCACGCAACCCAGTACCCGGCTGACCACTGGATAGCCTTGCTTGGCGCTGGACATGGCTTTAACCACATTACCCGAATAAGAGGGATGCAGGTCACCAAAGAAGCTGATAAAACGTCCATCCTGGCCATTTTTGTAACGACTCAGCAACACCATTGCTGTCTCTGGCTTCGGATTTCCGTGTGGCGGGTCAACCAGGTTGCCTTCTTCATCACAAGCCGCAAAATAACGGCCATTCAGTTGAAATGTGACGGCATCTTCTCTTGCAAGCACGGTGTTTGGCTGCGTACCGGCGGCAACGAGTAATGCCCGCGCACGCAATTCAGTTTCACCTGTTTTCTGCCATTGCCCTGTTTCATCTAATTTTTGTACCGCAAACTGCACCGATCTGACGTGTTCCCACTGATCGATATGCACCTGCGTTGGCGTTAGACCCTCTGCAAACCAGATGCCTTCTTCCAGGGCTTTTTCTACTTCTTCGTGATTGAGCGTATAAGAAGGGCTGTCGACCAATCGCTTCCGATAAGCAATGGTGGCCCCTCCCCAGGATTGCAGCAATGCCAGTATGCGGGGTACGCGCGCTTCCTGTTCGGCCGCTCTGCGCTCAGCACGAATGGCGCGTGCATGACTGAGAAACTCGTCCGCGATTTCCTGTTCCTCTGCATTCCATACATTCCGAATCGTGGCCTCACCCTGGACTGCCGCCAACATTTCATAACGCTGAAGAAATTTATCTACCTGCCCCGGATAGTAAGCCAATGCTTCGGTTGCTGTATCAATCGCTGTCAAACCACCGCCGATGACAACCACCGGTAAGCGTAACTGCATATTGGCAATAGAATCACGCTGCGCTGCTCCCGTTAATTGCAGTGCCATCAGAAAATCGGATGCCGCGCGTACGCCGCGAGCCAACCCATTGGGCAAATGCAAAACAGTGGGACGGCCTGCCCCCGCCGCCAGAGCGATGTGATCAAATCCCATAGCAAAAGCATCATCCACGGCCAGTGTGCCGCCAAACCGGACGCCTCCAAAAAGCGCGAATTCCGGGCGTCGTTCCAGCAATAATCGGATCAGCTTAAGAAAATTTTTATTCCATCGCACCGTGATGCCGTATTCAGCCACGCCACCAAAACCATTTGGAATCCGCTCATCCAGCTTCTCTTCCAGCCCACTTGCATCTCGAATGGCCTTAAATGGCACACGTTCGCCCAGCTGATTTACACCCGTCATATCCGCTGCCAATGGTTCAATTTTTAACCCATCGACTCCAACCACCGTATGGCCTTCATTCATTAAATGATGTGCCAGCGTGTATCCTGCTGGCCCCATCCCGACAACGAGTACCTTGCGGCCCGTTGCCGGTTTCGGTACAGGTCGGTGTAAATTCAGCGGGTTCCAGCGGGTCAGTAAGCTGTAAATTTCAAAACCCCAGGGTAATGCCAATACATCCTTGAGCGTGCGTGTTTCCGCCTGGGGAATATCCACAGGCTCTTGCTTTTGATAGATACACGACTTCATGCAGTCATTGCAGATACGATGACCGGTCCCGGCACACATGGGGTTATCCAGTACAATCATCGCCAGACTGCCAACAGCCACGCCTTCCGATTTCAGCTTGTGGAATTCGGATATGCGTTCCTCTAGCGGGCAACCGGCAAGCAGCGCACCCAATTCGCTTTTCTTGAACACAGGCGGGATATCCGGTGACTTTGATTTCTCCAATAGCCCTTTTGAACAGGAGTCCTTTCCTTGCTCATGACACCAGATACAATAATTTGCCTCATCCAGCGCACCTGCCAAATCCGTTCCCGGATCGGTCAGTGTAAAACCCTCACGCTGCCGCAGATGTCCAAGCCGATGAACAGGATATCCTGCCGAATGATCCGTATCCAATGATAATAAATGCTGAAAATCCAGCTTGGCCGGAATCTTGAATAAAATTCCGTCCTGGCTATGTTGCTGGCCCGCCTCAGTTCTTAATGCCCAGGCCGCATAATGCAGTGCCATCTGCAAACGCGCCTCATTCTCGGCCTCATTTTCCAGCCACTCAGTAACTTTGGTGGCAAAAACCAACTCGGAAAAAGGTACACCAAATTCATCTACCAGTGCCTGCTCTAATGCAATACCATCTATTTCCAGTAAAGCGGCCTCGCTGACCTTGCTCTTTGCTCGACGCTGTACAAATTGTCGTTTACAGAAATAAAGCGGCGCCAACTCATGGTGTCTTGCGGCCAGCGCCCGAACTTCAGCTTCAATATCAAATAGCCTGGCAACAAAATCTTCCAGCCAGGGCGCCACTTCAATCAATAGCGCAGACTCATCTTTACCCTGCAAGCTATCTGGATGGGCGCGTGCATGACACAATTGGGTATATAAAGCCGCATTACCCTCTTCAAGAAAATCGAGAAATGCCTGATCAAGCTTCACCAAACCATCACGGCAATACAGATCAGCAATAGTCAAACCAAACTTAAGAATCAGTGAAGCTGTTTCAGTTTCTGGCGTCGAGCAAGACGTTAAGTCCAAATTTGTCATAATCAATAAATAATATTTTATAAATCCAACAGGCAGATTATTAGAAATGAGGCCGTTTTATTCTGAATCGACTCTCAGCAGTCCTGATTGATACGCGACGGCACGATCGCATTCATTGGACGAGTGTAATATTCGGCACCAGATTCACAGGCAAACAAGGCGGCATACCCGCATCTCAGATTCGCCATTCAGCTAAGGGCGCACCAGGCGCATGATTAATCATTCAGCCTTACGCTTCCGCTAGCGAAATCATGCCCGCAGCAACCGTATTATTGCTGGCTTCATCAATCATGATAAAGCTACCGGTAGCGTGATTATGTGCATAGTCATCACACATGAGCGGCTGCTGCACCTTAAATCCTACCCGGGCAATGTCGTTCATTTTGAGTGTATCGACTACCTCCTGATCCAGCGTATTGACATCAACCCGATAATCAATTCGATTAATGACGGCTTTAGCCATCCGCGTCGTATGTTTAATTAGATACTTACGCTTGAGATCCAGCGGCTGATCTGAGAGCCAGCACAGCATCGCATCAAATTCTTTGGTAACCCGCGGCAGCTTATCTGTCTTTGCCACGAGATCTCCTCGAGAAATATCCAGATGATCTTCTGTCGTCAAGGTGACTGATCGTGGCGCAACCGCATGATCAATAAAACCCTCATACGTTACAATTTCCTTAATGCGTGATGTCAGGCCAGATGGCAGTATGGTTACAGCATCGCCGGTTCGTATCGAGCCGGATTCAATACGCCCCATGTAACCTCGAAAGTCATGTAACTCTTTGGTCTGTGGTCGACATACCCACTGTACCGGGAAGCGAAAATCATCCAGGTTAATATCGTGATTAATGGAAATATTTTCCAGTAAGTCCAGCAATGTTCTGTTGCTATACCATGAAAGTTTGTCACCCCGTTCGACTACCATATCCCCGTGCAATGCTGACATGGGGATGTATTCGATATTGTGCAGATTGAGTCTCTCCGCAAAAGCAGCAAAATCCTTACAGATGCGATCGAATACCTCTTGAGAATAGTCGACCAGATCCATCTTATTGACTGCTACAACCAAATGTGGAATACCCACCAGGCTGGCCAGGTAAGCATGACGACGCGACTGGGTTAAGACACCTCTACGCGCATCAATTAAGATAATCGCCAGATTCGCCGTTGAAGCGCCCGTGACCATATTGCGTGTATATTGTTCATGACCGGGCGTATCCGCAATAATAAATTTACGCTTAGGTGTAGCAAAATAACGATAAGCCACATCAATCGTAATTCCTTGCTCGCGCTCTGCTTGTAACCCATCTGTGAGCAGGGATAAGTCCACACCTTCCATGCCACGCTTACGTGTCGTATTCGTGATAGAGCTTAATTGATCCTCGAAAATAGATTTTGAGTCATGCAGCAAACGCCCAATTAAAGTGCTCTTACCATCATCTACGCTACCCGCGGTAATAAAACGCAACAGCTCAGTTTGATCTAACGAAATATTTTCAATTGCCGACATTTAAAAACCTTTTGGAAATTCGTATCACCGCAAAAATATAAAAACAAGCTTACCGGATAAACAAAGAAAGTAGCTGAACTGACTGAATACGGTGTTTTTTTCAATCAGTGTTGTCTTGACAAGCATGATGATGCTAGAAATAACCTTCCTTCTTGCGTAATTCCATGGAAGCATCCGATGTTTGATCATCCATACGCGTTGCGCCACGTTCAGTAATACGGGTCATGGCGGTTTCAGCAATAATTTCTTCGATATTGGTCGCTGTCGACTCTACTGGACAAGTACAACTCATATCGCCCACTGTACGAAAACGCACCATGGTTTCTTCTACACGTTCGCCTTCCTCGGGTTCCACCAAATGACACACCGGCAACAGACTCGCGCCACGTCGAATTACTGCTCGCAGATGCGCGAAGTAGATATGAGGCACCTCGAGCTTTTCGCGGGCAATATATTCCCAGACATCCAGCTCGGTCCAGTTACTAATGGGAAAGACACGAATATTTTCTCCCGGATGGGTGCGCGTATTATAAATATCCCAGAGTTCCGGGCGCTGATTCTTTGGATCCCATTGACCAAATTCATCACGAAAAGAAAAAATACGTTCTTTTGCACGCGCTTTCTCTTCATCACGGCGTGCGCCACCGATACAAGCGTCAAAACCGAATTCAGCAATCGCATCTAGCAGCGTTACGGATTGAAATGCATTGCGACTTTGATTTTCTGAGCGCAATACCACTCTACCTTGTTTAATTGATTCTTCCATACTACGCACAATCAGGCGTTCACCCAGCTGTTTAGCGCGACGATCACGAAACTCAATCACCTCAGGGAAATTATGCTCCGTATCAATGTGCATCAGTGGAAATGGAAAGCGGCCTGGTCGAAAAGCTTTTTCAGCTAGCCGCAGCAGCACAACTGAATCCTTACCACCAGAAAACAACAGAACTGGATTGGCACATTCCGCTGCCACCTCTCGCATAATATGAATGGCTTCACTTTCCAGCATATCTAGATGGGTGAAGGGATGGTTGCTCATTCTTTTCTCTCAACTTTTAAAAATACAAATAACCGACAGAGGAGTCACTAAACGGATTCAATGCTCAGAATCGAATTAATAACTGCTCCAACCTATTTTGGTGGGGTAATCTTACCTACATGCAAGCCGCATTCCTTGTTCTCAGGCGTTTCCCACCACCAACGACCAGAACGAATATCTTCACCTGGAGTAACCGCACGGGTACAAGGTGCACAACCTATACTTGGATAAAAACGGTCATGCAGCTTGTTATAGGGCACGTCATACTGTTTAAGATACGCCCATACCGCTGCATGAGACCATTCAAGCAATGGATTCAGCTTTTTCATTTGACTGCTCAGATCATATTCTGAGAGACTCAGGTCACGCCGCGTTGTCGCTTGTTCACGACGTATACCCGTAATCCAGGCACGTTTACCCGCTAGAGCACGGCGCAACGGCTCTACTTTGCGTATATAACAACAACCCTTACGCAAATCTACGCTCTCATAAAAACCATTCACGCCGTGTTGTGCGACATATTCTTCAATTTTCTTATCATTCGGGAAATAAATATGTAACGGTACACTATACCGCTCACGCACTATTTGCATCAAATCATAAGTCTCTTGTGGTAGACGGCCTGTATCGAGACTAAACATCTCTATTTCGAGTTTATATCGATCAATAATATCCGTCAGCACCATGTCCTCTGCTCCCATGCTATTAGCAAAAGCTACAGGGCTGTCAGTGTTCACGACATCTGTCAGAAGGGTAACCACTTCGTCGATTTTTGGTTGTAATTCACTCATTAGCTAAATTATCGTTCAAATTCCCTTACTATTTTACATGATGAAATAAAGGCTATCTTTATCCACTATAATCGGGACAATCTCAGAAAGCCGGTCAGTCTCTTTAACACCCCTTCTCCTGCTTGATCAGGATGCGTGGCAACCGCATCAAAATACATCGACTCACCTAAATAAACAGCCCAACGATCATGCCTGGTAATGCCTGCAATTTAATAAGCAATCAAAGCTGGACTCATTATTTTTCAACGGACGAACCTGCCTCAGAATAATTAGTTTTATCCGCTTGCAAACCCGTAATAAAACACGCCTGCTTGACCATACCGGGTTATTGTTTTCTAGAAATTCACAAGATCTGATTACCTGATATATTATTGGTTCCAATCGTATAAAACAAACACAATATCCAGTATCAGTTATTATCAGGGCAACAAGCAATACAGTCTGCCCTCAGCACAGCATGTGCATACCGAAATTGATATAACCATGACAGCCATTGTCCCATGGTCATTTATTTGGGTCTACCTTTCACGTTTGCATGTGAAACGCAGCGGGATCGTATCAACAAGAAATTCGGATAGTAAACACAGGCTGCCATTTTTTATCCGGTCGGCTTATTATATAAACAACCGGCATGACACTGCCATGCATCTTACACAAACTATCGCATTTCACTGGGTCCGTCATCTCATGATCAGGTAATGAGCTTAATACCGATAAGGATAAGAATAGTGGCTAAAATTGGTCTCAGCACCTGGTCCGGAATTCGCCCACCGATATGACTGCCTAAATATATTCCCGGCAGAGATCCCAACAACAAACTACCCAGCAAGCCAAAATCTACCGTACCCATAAAAACATGGCCCAAGCCTGCCAGCAGGGTCAGTGGCACAGCGTGAGCGATATCACTGCCAACCAGGGTTACAGCAGGCAGGCGTGGATATAGCATAAACAACACAACCATACCCAATGCGCCGGCACCCACTGATGAAATCGTCACCAGGATACCCAGTATCGCACCGGTCATCAGCGTTGCGAACATCAAATGGCGATCACGCCATTCTATCAAAAATCCCAGGTGTGATCGTCCGATACGCGTCAATTGCTGACGGAACAATAACGCTAATGCAGTGAAAATCAACGCCACACCCAAAGTACTGGTGATCAGGCCGGAAAACAC
This sequence comes from Nitrosomonas cryotolerans ATCC 49181, assembly GCF_900143275.1. Lineage (NCBI taxonomy): Bacteria > Pseudomonadati > Pseudomonadota > Betaproteobacteria > Nitrosomonadales > Nitrosomonadaceae > Nitrosomonas > Nitrosomonas cryotolerans. Next base: position 1,026,671 of record NZ_FSRO01000001.1, on the reverse strand, counting down.
CTGAGCATCAACACTCAATGCATTTAAGCTGAGTATGGTAATCAATGCGGCCGGTAAACTCCCCATTGCCAATCGTCCAACCAGCTTCCAATGTACGGTGCCGCGGCGGCCATGCACCCATGCACCACCGGCTTTAGTTAAAGCGGCGTAGAGTAAATCTGTCCCTACTGCTGTCGCTGGCGGGATACCAAATAACATGATCAATAATGGTGTCATCAGAGATCCCCCGCCTACCCCGGTAACACCTACTATAAATCCAACCAGCAGGCCTGACAGGGTGTACCCCCATTCCATATGTTTTCCTGTTTGCCTTATTCTTGGAAGTGAGCATATTAGCAATTCTGATATATAATACAAAATAATATTATGTTAGATTATTATAATTAAAAGTTATTAGGTGGATATCATGAAACTACAGCAACTCCGTTTTTTATGTGAAATTGCTTATCAGGGTCTCAACTTATCCAAGGCGGCCAAGAAACTCCACACATCACAACCCGGGGTCAGCAAACAGATCCATCAACTTGAAGATGAGCTGGGAGTCGATATTTTTATACGCAACGGTAAGCGTATCGTTCAGATCACACAGCCCGGACAGATGATTATTAAAATTGCTGAGAGAATACTCCGTGACGCGGAAAACCTTAAAAAGGTGGGGCAGGAGTTTATTCATGAGGCGAATGGCACGCTGACTATTGCCACCACGCATACACAGGCGCGATACGCGTTACCGCCCGTTATCCAGCGTTTTACAGCACGCTATCCAAAGGTAAAGCTAATCCTGCGTCAAGGCAGCCCAACCCAGATATCCGCACTGGTCACTTCAGGCGAAGCAGATATTGCCATTGCAACTGAAGGCATTGAGCTCTTTCATGAGCTGGTCATGCTGCCATGCTATCAATGGAATCGTTGTGTAATCGCGCCTGCCAGACATCCATTACTCAAATTAAAAGAGTTGACGCTTGAGGCCATCAGTTTATATCCCATCATTACTTACGATCATGCCTTCACGGGTCGCTCAAAAGTAAATCAGGCATTTGAAGCTAAGGGGCTCACACCTAACGTGGTGCTTACTGCGATAGATGCAGACGTTATAAAAACCTATGTGGAATTAGGACTCGGGGTGGGTATCCTGGCCAAAATGGCCTTTGATTCCGCGCGTGATAAACAATTGAGATCTATCGATGCAAGCCACTTATTCGAACCCAGCACCACACGTATCGGCATCAGCCGGAACAGTTATCTTCGCGGATATACCTTTGATTTTATAGAGATGTTTGCACCTCATCTTAACCAAGACGCAGTTAAAGATGCAATAAAAAACGACCCAACAATCTAGCAAGATCAATCTATTACCTCATTATCATGCTCACTCGGTGCACAAGAACCTTAAAACGAAATCACGGATGAGTCAGTTTATATCATGTTTAAAAAATGCTTTAGGTACCATTTCCATTTCAATTCAACCGGATCAGAACACTAAGAGCATGATATCTTTGTCTAACCTTCGCCAATTTGATGGCATATTCTAATTGATCACGCTATCAAGAATTTCTATTCCTTAAACTAAAATTGATTCCGAGGCGCAAAACAATATGATATTGTGACTATGAATTTGCTACAACATTATTTTGAATTATTCACATGATAATGGGGTATAAAATGAAATTAATAATCGTGACATTATTAGTATTTTTGGTCATTGGCATCACTGTGCTGAATTCGGGTGCCTATAATATGGCTGCAACTGATAAACACTGGGCTATCACAGAAGACATAATCGAATGGGTACGTGATAGTTCAATTAAGGCACACGCAGAAAAGGTGGTAGTCCCATCATTGGACGATCCTGCCCTGATTCCCAGAGGAGCCGAACACTATCTTGATATGTGTGCTGGCTGTCATTCACAACCAGGCCAGGAACCCACCGAACTCGCATTGGGCCTTTATCCGCAGGCACCAGTGTTCCATTTACGAGAACAAATAACCAATCAGGAAGCAATACCAGAACGCGCCAAGGCTTACTTCTGGGTTATTAAGAATGGCTTGAAAATGACGGGAATGCCTGCCTGGGGGTTGAGTCATCAGGATGATGATATCTGGGCCATGACTGCTTTTGTTTTAGCAATGCACGGCATGACAGCTGAGCAATATCAGTTACTTGTTAATTCCAATACCGATCAGCACAATGAAAATAATGGTCATCATCACGGCAATGGCGATCATCACGGCAATGGCGATCATCATCATTAGAAGCGATATATTTTGCTCACTGTCGCCAGGTTGAATTTAAATAGCCGGTTATTAAGGGCTGCGCATAGTCATTCAGTCCCACAACCTGTCTGATTCTTAGCATTGCGTTGATTGCTTTGAGACTTTTGCAAAAGCCCTCGCCAGAAGTTTTTGACTATTGATTATAAAAGATTAATTTTTCAATTATTGAAGTTTTGTAAAGGCCTCGCTTTATGTACCAAAGGCCTGTAGCTAGTATATGGCCTGGCAAATTTTGGGCTTGCTATTGAAATAATAGCAAACCCAATCTTTCTAGAGAGATGACTGCATATTGTCTGATATATCACCCGATCTCATTGCAAATTACTATACTACGCATTATCAGGTTGGCACTGACTCTGATAGGATTATTCTACGCATTGATCAGCACTCTGAACCATTATCGCAATTATTCATCGCAACCAATACCGCCTGCGCAGCCTTTATCAGCGCATACAACCCATTTAGCCAACTCCGATCCACGGAAGACAATTTAATAGCACATACACAACTCCATCAACTATTATTTCAGCACCCCAAGCAAATTATTGAAGGTATGGGTATCGATCCATCCGGCACCTGGCCAGCGGAAAAGAGCTGGCTTGTCCTTGGATTGGACTTAGATACCGCCCAGACGATTGCACAACAATTTAACCAGAATGCAATCGTGTGGAGCAACATCAACGCCATTCCCAAGTTAATCCTGCTTCGCTGACAACGCCATTAGCCACTCAATATCAGATCCGATTGAATTCCTCCAGCAGAAAACAGCGCACTATCCAATCTCCGCCCGGAATAAAGTAGAAATGCTATACTTCCTGTCTTAACAATACCTTGTGAGGCAAGCATGAAGAAAATATTCACCCTTCTGACTCTGGTCATGTTTAGCTCTGGGATGACTGCTTTTGATGTAGAGGCAAAGCGCATGGGTGGCGGCAAAAATATTGGAAAACAACGTGAATCCGTTAATCAACAGGCGACTGCCAATCCAAAACAAGCGCCGGCCGCTACACCTGCGGCTACGCCACCGGCGAGTGGACTGAGCAAATGGGCAGGACCACTTGCAGGTTTAGCTGCGGGAGGATTACTGGCCGCACTCTTTATGGGTGGCGCTTTTGAAGGCATGAATATGATGGATATCGTAATACTCGTTGTTCTGATAGCGGCTATTTTCTTTATCATACGCATGATGCGTAAACCACATAAGGAATCACCCACACGCCCCATGCAGTTTTCTGGTTTAAATACAAATACTGACCCCAGTAACAGCGGCATCATGCCACCACCCCCCTCTTCCGCATCGGTGACAACACCCACTAAAGAGTCATTAACGCACACACATCATTCCGGAAATATCCCGGCTGATTTTCAGGTAGAACCTTTCTTGCGCCAAGCAAAAATATCATTCATTCGTTTGCAGGCAGCGCATGATACTGGCGATACCAATGATATTCGCGAATATACAACCCCTGAAATGTTTGCTGAAATCAGCATGCAGATCAATGAACGCACGCACAAAGTACAAAAAACAGAAATTATTTCGATTGATGCGGATTTACTGGATATTGAAACTACAGATGAATTAGCTGTTGCGAGCGTACGTTTTACTGGTCAGATACGAGAAACACCTGATGCTTTACCTGAAACATTTGATGAAATCTGGCATGTTCAAAAGGATTTAAAGGATAATACGGCCACTTGGTTACTCACTGGCATCCAACAAACCACCTAACCTGCTGAACCAACCCTGTAGTCAGGTCTGATACTCAAACAACCCAGCTTAATCATCGGAAAAACGATTCTAGCTGGGCCTTCATACTGATTGAGACTTTTGCAAAAGCCCCACCTTACTTTACCTCGTACAATTCTAAATAATGTAATTACGAAATTAAAAATATGAGATTCTTATAAAAACGCAAGGATTGCATATTTTTAATTTTTTCTATCGAGAGTTCGTTTTGAAAAATAAAACGGAGCAACAGCGCGCGTTTCATTGTTTATCTTTGCCTACCAGCACTATTGGTACAACAACATTTACCCGGCACAAGAAGCATATCTAAACAATCCTCTCATCACTAGTATTATTTAAAGCGGTTTGACATCCTCCCCTTCCTAAACGAAGGGGATTCCTAGCGACTTATTAAGCCGTTAAGAGTAGGTTTGTATTGCTACTGCCTACTGGTTCCTGCTTCTTAGACGAAACTAACGTTTCAACTCCACAGGCTAACAAGCGATGTCCTCGCTCAAGTACATTCAAGGCACCTACCAAGTCGGCATTGGCTTTAAATCCACATTCTGTACATTCAAAAGCACTTTGGCTTTTGCGATTGTCACGACTAACATGTTGACATCTAGGGCAGGTTTGAGAGGTGTATTGAGGGTTTACCTTCAATACATCCCCGCCTGAACAAGCCTGTTTATACTCCAAGAACGAAACGAACATTCCCCATCCTTGGTCAAAAATGGATTTGTTTAGACCCGATTTCGCTTTGACGTTTTTACCATGCTTTTCAACACTGCCCTTGGCACTCTTAGACATGTTTCCTATCTTTAAATTCTCAACTACGACCATTGCGTGATTTTTGCTGATTTCGGTTGAGGTTTTGTGTAAGAAGTCTAAACGAGCATTGGCAATACGCTCATGCAGTCGGGTAATGATTTGTTTCTGCTTTTTCCAGTTAGCAGAGAAACCGACTTTTTTAGACAGCTTACGCTGTTCAAAAGCCAGTTTCTTTGATAACTTTCTGAAACTGTTTAAAGGTTCTACGTATGAGCCGTCTGACAAGGTTGCAAAGCGGGTAACGCCCATATCAACACCAATCATACTGGTTGAGCTATGACGCTTTAGCTCGGTCTCGTACTCAGTCTGAATCGACACGTACCAATAACCGCCTTTACGGGAAATCGTCATATTTTTAACGTCACCAATGACTTGGCGTGAATTACGATATTTCACCCAACCGATTTTAGGCAAGAACACTTTGCTAGACTCTTGCTCCAGCTTAAATCCTTGTGGATAACGAAAGCTGTCACTCAAACCTTTTTTCTTGAATTTTGGAATCCGTTTTAAAGGCTGTTTCTTATCAAAACCGTCTTTGAACGCTTTTTCTAAGTTTTTTAAGGCTTGTTTCAACGGTTGAGAATGAACGGTTTTTAGAAATCCATAATCTTCTGAGGATTTCCATAGCTTTAGCCAAAATGACAACTCGTTGTACCAAAGCAATGGCTGTTTCTGCTCTAATCTGAACAGATTCATTGCTAAGGCTTTATTCCAAACAAACCGATTAGCACCCGCAAACTCAACCATCTTCTGTACTTGGTCAGAATTTGGATTGAATCGAGATTTAAAGGCTTTGCGTATAATCTGCTTCATGGTTATAATTATACAAAAAGGAATTGGTCTATGCAAGTTAATAACGATGTAAGAACAGTAAAACATTGCGTTTTTAATCTTCATGTTCATTTGGTCTTTGTAACAAAATACCGCAGAGATGTTTTCTCCGGAAGGGTATTAATTGATTTGGAAGAAATATTTAAAAATGTGTGTTTGGATTTTGAAGCAGAATTGGTGGAATTTAACGGTGAGCATGATCATATTCACCTTTTAGTTAACTATCCACCAAAAATTGCTATTTCTAACTTGGTAAATAGTTTGAAAGGCGTTTCAAGCCGACTTATTCGCAAAAAGAATTATCCCGAAATTAAAAATAAGCTTTGGGGTAATATGCTTTGGAGTCCAAGCTATTTTGCGGGTAGTTGTGGTGGAGCACCACTCTCGATTATTAAGCAATATATTGAACAACAGCAAAGACCGCATTAAACAGGCTTCGCCTGTGCGCTTATATCTCCGCCCTGAAGGACGAAGTTTTACGCGCTATTTGATAAATAGTTTTGAGAAAACCAACACAGCGACGATTTCATTGATTAAGCCATGCCACAACACAAAATAAGCACACAGCATCGATTCAAACAGATTACTATGTACTATGCACATACAATGAAACAAGGAGAATAATCATGGCTAAAGGACAACAGAGAAAAAATAAAGAAGCAAAAAAACCAAAGAAGGAAAAGGCACCTACCAAAAGTGCGCTATTTATTTAAATAGGAAATCTGGCTCAAGCATTCAACAAGAGGCAGGAACAAATATGAACAACCTGCTTCTTGGTTGTTAAAAACACAGATCACTATCCGTCTGAATTCAATAGAACCACATTCAATATACCAACATTTGTCGAAACCTTTGCAAAACCCCAATAGTTGAAAAATTAACCCTTTACAATCAATAGTAAAAAAATCTCTAGGGAGGGCTTTTGCAAAAGTCTCGTCAAGATCAATTAGGTCAATTCGGTTCCACTTATATCGCATCACATCACCTTAAGTAATCAATATATCGGGTAAATGGGAGATCTTAAAACATAAGGGATTCGGGGATTCGGGGATTCGGGGATTCGGGGATTCGGGGATTCGGGGATTCGGGGATTCGGGGATTCGGGGATTCGGGGATTCGGGGATTCGGGGATTCGGGGATTCGGGGATTCGGGGATTCGGGGATTCGGGGATTCGGGGATTCGGGGATTCGGGGATTTTTAAAATTAAACTAACAGGATGAAATTCCTCAGCTACTCCCGCCCCCCAAGGGAGCGGTCCATTGTTATCCTGATGCCTTTAAGTCAGTTAATATTCCTTATTCGTACTATCTTCCTTGTTCGCGTTATCACGATCGCTCAGAATATCCTGACTGGGAGGATACTGGCCTGGTTTGGGCTCACCACATCCCGCTAAAAATAATACCAAAATGACTGTAAAGAAGAGAGAATATTTCATAGTTCTTAATCTCCTATATTTGCATTTAAAAGGAATTACCAAGCATGTAAAAGAGTCTAGAAAAAAACCAGGACTCTTTTTCATCGAAAATAAAGGTACTGCAAGTGAGGTTACTTGTCAATAGATTGACTATCAATCAAAAAATTACTTCATAATTTATAGAAATCCGGCCGCAGCGATCCAGCTACTGAAACTGGCTTATTTTTCTGGATCGACACACCGTAGCGTAGCGGCTCACGTAAAAATACGACAATCTGTCACACACCAATAATCACTAAAGAACAAGCATGATAGAGCCATCTCTTTGATAGAATCGATCATCCGAGACCTTTGCAAAACCCCAATAGTTGAAAAATTAATACTTTATAATCGGCAGCATAAAATTTCTGGTGAGGACTTTTGCAAAAGTCTCCATCCATTAAAAATATCGTATTGTCTTCCAATAAAGCAAATTTTGTCCGCAAAACCGTATCCATATTATCCGGTATTCACCCATCCTCTTTGAGCACACACCAATCCAAAGCCTTTGACGGGACTGTCTCGTAATATACAATTAATCCGTTTTTAATCATATAATTAATTGATTATTATAGTATATTATACAATCATCTTAATTTTTGGCTATTTTGAGACAGGCCTTTAATGAGCTCACCCGCTGTTTTTATCATAGAAAAAAAACTATCAGAAGACCTATAAATCTTTCGTAGAACAATCAGCAGCTGAAATTACACTTAATTTCGTTTGACTCAACAACACGTTCTGAAAAACAACATTCTCTCTTCTTATTTTTTAACAAAATCCAAAATAAGGAATTCACTTATTCTATTTCCAGTGAATCATCACTAACATGAAAGCGTTTACGCTATTTATTTCATCGTTCCTAATCATTGAAGGTATACCATGAATATTTCCACAAATCGATACATCGGCACATGTGTGTACATATTGTTAGCCACCGGCCTTCTAGGAGGGCACACTGCTCATGCATCACTTACTGTCTGCAAGAGCGGATGTGACTACACAGATATTCAAGATGCCGTCACAGACGCATCAGATGGAGAAATTATCCAGATACAGCAGGGCATATTCACGGGCCCTGTCACCATTGAAAATAAAAACCTAACCCTCAGGGGCGCCGGGTCAGGTATGACGATCATTGATCGTGGACCATCCGTCAACTCGGATCCACCTCCCCCGACAATCGTAGTCAGTTGTACCCACAGTAATCATGAAATTAACATATCTAATGTCACGATTAGCGGCGAGGCACCCTTTCAGGGCTCCGGCGGCGGCGGCCTGGTTAACGAAAGCTGTAATGTCAAACTGGTGAATACCCTGATTACTAACAATGCCCGTAGAATAAACGGTAATAGCACCCATAACGGCATATGATGAAGAATATCTTTTTGCACGGGTAGATTCATTAGTGATGCAAAAGAAAACGACTACAGACCAGGCACAATCAACTCAAGAAAAATACACACCGCTCAATACCACCTGCCAGAAAATAAGATTTCAGCGCCAGAAGCTCGACTTGATAATCTTCGCCAGGCCATTCGATATCGACCAACAACTGGCTGAAATCTCATCCCCCTGATGATCATCCAAGACATCAACACATCGTCCAAGCTGAGAGACGAATCCTTGATCACGAAACGGGTGCTCACTGTCCAGAATAAGCCCATCAATACGCTACTTCAATGGCTAAGAGTTAAGCCTGCCCCAGAGTTGATTCATGATCGCGCCCAGGGTTAAGTAATGATTGGAGGCCTTTGCAAAACCCCAATAATTTAAAAATTAATTTTTTATAATCAATGGTGTAAAACTTATGACGAAGGTTTTTGCAAAAATCTCGATTGGTCTGATCAAACTAATCACTATGGATCGGTATTGTTTAGTAAAACAATACCGATTTCAGAACATTTACCTGCTGACATGATCTGGAATCGACACAGGTTAGCCACGTTTCTTTTTCCTGCTGCCGCACAGCCTATTAGTCGTGCGATGACCGGCCAGCCTCATTATTTTTTATAGCTTTCCCAAGGTATCCTACGCCTGTCTAACGCACAATCAAGGCAGAACGCAGCAGGTTCGCCGTTACTTGCCCACTGGTGTTACGTACATAATCCGTCATAATCGGAATAAACTGGCCCACCATCTCTGGCGCAAGATTGAGCTGCTGAAATGAGGTCGCTAGAGAAGCTGCGCTATTTAGGGTAGTACCAGCACCACCAATCATTGAGGAAACATGCTCACCCAAGCCTGGAATTGGACTCTGCATAACGGGCGCAGCGCCCAGCATCGCACTCATTCCTGGTAAGGATTGAGATAGTGTCGAGAAAGCCTGTGGAGTCATACTTGCTTGAGCCACCTGAAAAATCGCACCCGCTCCGCCCAGAGCCTGCTGTTGCGAAATACCCAGCTGCCGTGTAAGAATATCGGTCAAGCCAACCTGTCCTGTAGTTATACCGGTTGTTCCCGATGTAACGATCTGTCGGCCTGCCTGCGCTGTCTGCTCAACCGAAGCCAGACCTCTGTCCACCGATCCCAGAATATCATTACCCCCTCCATTTGACGCACAGCCCATCGTAATCAGGATCAGAGCGACCATACCAAATTCGAAATAATTCCGTTTTTTCATAACCATTCCTTTTTCGACCATCATTCATCATATCGGCCTGATCTTAACAACAATAAAATCAGGCCCCAATCAAACCCAATTCGAATTTGGGCACATATCCTGCGACAACCTTACTTGTGTATGATTCAAGCAGTTGGCGGAAATCAGTATTTTCAGGCGCTGACCTGCTACTGTCAGGTGGACAATTCATAATAAAACGGATTCAACGAGGTAAGGCAACAAGATTTATTCATGAGCACATCCCTATATGTTGATACCAGCATACACCTAGCAGCCCAGCCTGAAAGGAGTGCAACATAAAAGTTGCACTCCTTCTCTCCTAATGACTATCACCCTTACTTCGGTCCACATCAATCGGCGTAACCAGACTACCACGATTACCCCATGCATTCCTGATATAAGAGACTATTTGTGCAATTTCTCCATCACGAAAAATTTGTTGAAAGGGAGGCATTCCATAGGGTCGTGGATTCCCTGTCGTGGCAGGGGGATAGCCGCCATTCAAAACGATCCGAATCGTATTAAGCGGGGAACTCATCGTCACATTTCGGTTACCTGCCAGTGCTGGATAAATATTAGCTACACCTTCTCCGGAAGCGCCATGACAATCCTGACAATGTCGCTCATACAGTTTGCCACCTTTCTGTAGATACATTCGCAAATCTTCCGGTGCGATCTGCGTATTAATAGTGGACATACCACTCGTTTCATTTTTTGCAAGAGATTTAAGATAAACAGCCATTGCGCGAATATCTTGTTGAGACAAGTACTGAAGGCTTTGACGCGTGACTGTTCCCATTGGCCCTGAAAGTACTGCACTCTTTGATATGCCCGTTGCAAGCAATTCAGCGATTTCTTCAATTGACCAGTCATGGCTGCCTGCTTCCAGACGTGAAGTCAACGATGGGGCATACCAATTCGCCCCCATGATTTGCCCGCCCGTCAGAGTCTCATCCCGACTGGCTCCTAATAAATTACGGGAAGTGTGACATGCGTTACAGTGACCCAATCCCTGTACCAGGTAAGCGCCACGATTCCATTCTTCATCTTTAGATCTGTCAGGTTCATAGACCCCTTCTTTGAAATATAATGCCCGCCAGATATACAGAAGTGGTCTGAAGTCATACGGAAAATGAATATCACTCGGCGGATTCAGTTGAGAGATCGGTTGCAACGACCGTAAATAAGCAAAAATCGCATCGGCATCCTGCCGCGTTACTTTGGTATATTCCGTATATGGAAAGGCGGGATAGAGAAGCCGGCCATCACGTGACTTACCCTCATGGAGAGCTTGCCAAAAATCATCTTCATCCCAATCGCCGATACCCGTTCTTTTATCAGGCGTAATATTGGGAGTAACGAAAATTCCAAATGAGGTAGACAATCGACGCCCGCCCGCAAATGGCGGGCTGCCTTTAGCCGTATGGCATCCCATGCAGTTTCCGGCACGCGCAAGATAGGCCCCACGTTCTCGCTGTAGTTCAGGATCAACAGGGCCGGGTTCTTCAGTCAATGTATCGGCTATTACAGGCTTTGTGGCCAGCAACAGTATTAAAAGGATTCCTATAAAAAATAAGATAACAAACGGCCAGTCTCTCGTCACAGACGTAATAATCAAGCGCTTCATTTTATTGCACCTCCATTCTCCATAACAAGACTGCTGCAACGATGCATCAAATCAAGCGAAAGCCCGTTAGCTAAATCTGATTTCCCCAAGACCGGCTGAGTAGCTAACCATTTTGCCAGGGCATTGGTTTCCTCATCAGTCAATCGTTTAGCAATTTCTGACATACAATCAGCTACCTGTCCTCGCATCAATCCACCATTACGCCATCCTCCAAGTTGAGCCGTAATATAAGTGCGAGATAAACCCAACAAACCTGGGATAAAAGGCTCGCGACCCATTAATGTATGGCCATGACAGGCACGACAGGCAGGAATATCCCGCTTTGAATCCCCAGAATGAATAAGATCTTCTGCCAATTTAACTTCCGCAGGTTTCATACTGATTTGCTCCGGGGGCGGATAGGGCAGCTGCAGGGAGGCAAAATAACGGGCTATTTCCAACATATATTCATCTGACATGTTTTCTAGCAACATGGCCATGGGTTCATAGTAACGTCGGCCGTCTCTAAAATTACGTAATTGATTAAAAAGATATCCCTCTGGTTTACCCGCTATTCGAGGATAATAGATATCTTGACTTACTCTGTCTTCATCGCCATGACAGATCGTACACGCCTTAACACGCTCAGTCATCGTATCAGGCACTTCAGCCGATGTAACCCCAGCAGCATTTGCCACGAATGCCATAAGAAAAAACAGGATCGCAATAAAATGCATCATTTAATTATTTCTCCAGATTAATCTATTTCCTATATCTTTTTAATTCTCTGACTGCGTTTATAAGGCAAAATTATTCATTTGCAGCTTCGGATTTTTTCGATGGAAAAATTATATTGGCCGCTTTCGTCCTTTAAGACACCTAGCAAAGAACGGGCACAAATAATTCATAAACATCAAAAACTATAAAACAACTTGAAATACCGGTCAAATTGATACCCGAATCTACTCACCGCTCACATCAGGCTCAGATCAGAACCAATCGCCCCGATTCATTTCTCTACTCAATTACAGCAGCCTGGGAAATGGTTACCGACCGGATATCAGGCAGCCACTCGCACGCATTGATGGATCTCCACAGACAAATACTGGCTATTATCTGTATAACCTAAGCAACTCAAACAATCTGTCATACGTATCATGCCGTCATTTTCTGTGCAATCCTCGTCACATCCTCACCTTAAAAAGGTGCGATTATCAGTTCATTCCCGGATGGCTGGCGATGGCCATCCGCACCGGCCAGTGTACTTGCACCATAAGGCGTGCCACTCGTGATTTCTTTCATACTCAGCAATACCGTACGGAAATAGAACACACCAACACGTAACCATGCCTTGATGAAACAAGGTACTGTAAAAGGGGGTTATCGTGGTTTCCTGCCCGCCATTTCCAAGAATCAATCGTGGATTCATATGAATTCGAGATTTATTTTCGACAATGCATTCGGCACATCCTATTTTCAGGATGACTTGACATACCGTAACTGTTTCTGTAGTTTGCACATCTGTTTCAGGTGTCCTTTTAGCTTATGCTTCAAGGATGAAACGGGAAGCTGGTGCACTCTGACATTAACCAGGGTCATTCCAGCACTGCCCCCGCAACGGTAAATGAGCTAAGGATTTGTATTATGCCACTGTGTTCTTAACACGGGAAGGCACGAATCCGGGAATAATCCCACTCATGAGTCCGGAGACCGGCCTGAAGCCATACTACAGTACAGTATTGCGGCGGGCAATGCACGGGCATGCAAATTGGTTGATCTCCAACCCAGGAAACTCTTTCTGTTGGTTCCTAAGCGCCTCCGCAAAACATCACTCACAACCTGATTATCGCGCGGGTGTGCGCGGAGGAAAAACACAATGCAAAAATGCTGCCTGCCGGCAATAGCTATGCTATGGCTGAGCACAGCCACTGCCTTATTCGCTGAAAACATCGATCGTCAGGAAAAACCGATTACGGTTACGGCGACACGAACAACCCAGACCGCAAATGAAGCACTTGCTGCAATGACCGTTATTTCACGCAAGGATATTGAACGCCAGCAAGCACGCTCCATTCAGGATTTATTACGAGGGGTACCTGGCGTCAATATCATCAATAATGGGGGCATGGGCAAAGCAACGTCTATCAATATGCGCGGCACCGAATCCGATCATGTGCTGGTCCTGATTGATGGGATTAAGGTTGGATCAGCCACATCAGGTACAACTTCATTCCAGAATATACCCATTGATCAAATTGAACGTATCGAAATTGTGCGCGGACCACGTTCAAGTCTGTATGGCTCTGAAGCCATTGGAGGTGTGATCCAGATATTTACCCGTAAGGGTGGCCGCGGGCTCAAACCAAATTTGAGTTTTGGTGGCGGCAGTTATCAAACTTTTAATGGCTCAGTGGGGCTTTCCGGCGGCAATGGTCCTGGCTGGTTTAACCTTAACGCAAGTGGCATGACTACCCGGGGATTTAATTCCTGTACCGGCAAACCCTCGCCGGGTGGCGCGGGCTGTTTCACGAACGAACAATCTGACCGAGATGGTTATCGTAATATAGCCGGCAGCCTGCGCGCAGGTTATCGATTTGAAAATGGACTGGATATTGAAACCAATTTTCTACATTCGGATGGAAAAACTGAATTTGATGGCACCTTTGTCAATAATTCGGAAATCATCCAGCAAGTATTGGGAGGCACTGCGCGCTACTCTCCGATCGATATCTGGCGAATCAGTTTAACTGCCGGTCGTAGTCGCGAGGATTCGGATAATTTCTTTCGTGATGCCCTCGAGAATACCTTTAAAAGCCGATTCAATACGCAACGTGATACCGTTTCCCTGCTAAATGACATCGTCTTTACCCAGACTCAACTGTTAACACTGGGTTTTGACTATCAGAACGATCAGATTAACAGTACTGAAGATTTTGCAATCACCTCACGTAACAATTTTGGCGTTTTTGCACAACATCAGGCATCGCTGGCAGCACATGACTTGCAGTTATCCTTGCGCCACGATGATAATGAACAATTCGGCAGCCGTGTAACCGGCGGGGCCGCCTGGGGGTATGCACTGAATGAAAGACTGCGCTTAACCGCCAGTTTTGGCAGCGCTTACAAAGCGCCCACCTTTAATGAACTTTACTTTCCAAATTTTGGGAATGCCCGTCTTCAACCTGAAGAATCGCGTAGTTACGAGTTAGGCGCCAATGGTCAGACTGACTGGGGAAATTGGTCACTTCATGTTTATGAAACCCACATCGATGACTTAATTGCTTTTGATGCCAGCACCCGTGCACCTGCCAATATCGATCAGGCACGCATTCGTGGCCTGGAAGGCGTACTGAATACGCAGATCAAGGGCTGGCATCTCAATGCCAATCTCACTTTACTGAATCCTGAGAACAATGCATCCGGTGCGAACAACGGCAATACATTACCACGACGTGCCCAGGAATCCATTCGTTTTGATGCTCATCGCGCGATTGGCAAGTTTACGCTGGGCGGGATGCTGCTTGTAGAAGGCGAGCGCTATGACGATCTGGCAAACACACGCAAGCTTGAGAGCTATGTCAAGCTGGATCTACGCGTTGAGTATGCTTTTAATCAGAGCTGGCGCATACAAGGGCGCCTGGAAAATCTATTCGATAAGCATTATGAAACAGCTGCATTTTTCAATCAACCCGGACGAAATTTTTTCGCAACACTACGATATCAACCCTAACCCTCTATAAAGGAACATAATATGTTAGCATTGTCTACGCGGAATCAGATAATGTGTGGTTTTGCACTCATCTTGCTGATCATAATCACGCGGGGTCATCATTTCAATTGGCTGCATAACCTGCCAAGTGCTTCTTGGGCCACATTCTTTCTGGCCGGTCTCTATCTTCGTTCACCCTGGCCATTACCGGGATTCTTTGTACTAACCTGGATTCTGGATTTTACAGCTTATTATGGAGGTAGCGCGAGCGGTTCCTGCCTAACACCCGCCTATCTTTTTCTGCTGCCCGCTTATAGCTCACTGTGGCTGGCCGGACGCTGGTATGCAAATCAATATCAATTTGCATGGCGAACGTTGCTACCATTGTCGCTTAGCCTGGTGATCGGTACGATAATTTGTAAAATATTTTCCAGTGGCGGGTTCTATTTCTTTTCCGGTCGCTTTGAAGAAAAAACCTTCGTTGAATTTGCAGAGAGATTAATGAGATACTTTCCACTTTTCTTTGAATCATTCTTATTCTATATTGGTATTGCAATTATAGTACACGGCATATTTGTATTAGGAAATAAATTATTGAATCCGTATAGCGCTACAATGGAACAATAATATGTACAAATTCGGCTATAAGCAATCACCAACGTATCCCTGCTTTTTGAGAGTGGCCAATATTTTTGGCTTCCCTATGTTATTAATTCCCGCAATCTATAAAGGAGTTACCTATGCTCACATTATCTACCCGAAATCAGGTTACTATTGGCCTCATGCTGGCACTGCTCATGATTATCACGCGCGGTCATCATTTCGCTTCACTGCATAGCCTGCCAGGCGCTTCATGGGTCATATTCTTTCTCGCTGGCGTGTATCTTCGCCCAGTCGGATCATTATTCATATTCTTTGCATTAAGCTGGTGGTTGGACTTTGCTGCTTACACCTGGGGCGGCACTAGTGGCTTTTGTCTCACGCCGGCCTATATCTTTCTGTTACCCGCTTACAGCTCACTGTGGCTGGCTGGACGCTGGTATGCAAATCAACATCAAATGGAATGGCGCACACTCATCCCTTTTTCACTCAGTATTGTGGCAGGTTTAACCTTCTGCGAGCTATTTTCCAGTGGTGGATTCTATTTCTTTTCCGGGCGCTTTGAAGAGACCACTCTGATTGAATTCGGGCAACGTCTGATCGCATACTTCCCGCTTTATATCGAGTCATTCCTATTTTATATTGGCATTGTTGTCGCTATACATACCGCATGCACATTGATACATCATCAATTCAACCCACACAAAACCACGGCCGGATAACGACATGGACAAGCCTGATCGTGAGCAACGCCACCGCCATCGTATGCAGCGTAAAAAAGAAGTGGTGGATAAAGCCATTGCACGTGCAGATAAAGAGCAGGGATTACTGCTGATACTGACAGGTAATGGCAAAGGTAAATCCAGCTCTGCCTTTGGCATGGTTGCCCGTGCCTTGGGTCATGGCATGCAGGCTGGCGTCGCACAATTTATTAAAGGTCGTTCGGATACCGGCGAAGAAGCCTTTTTCCGACGTCAGGATGGCGTAACCTGGCATGTCCTGGGTGAAGGATTCACCTGGGAAACACAAAACCTGGCACGTGATATCGAAACAGCGCAACGCGGCTGGGCGATCGTGCGGGCAATGTTACAGGACCCGTCTCTTCATCTCGTTGTGCTCGATGAATTGACTTATCCGCTTAAGTTTGGCTGGCTGGATTTAACGACCATACTAAATGACCTGAAAAATCGGCCACCTATGCAACATGTCGTTATTACTGGACGCGCCGCTCCTGAAGCACTGTGTGAAGCAGCCGATACCGTAACGGAAATGCAGGACAGCAAGCACGCTTTTAGAGCAGGGATCACAGCGCAAAAAGGAATTGATTTGTGAAGTATTGCCCTGCCCTGTTGGTAGCTGCCCCCGCTTCCGGGCAGGGCAAAACAACGATTACCGCTGCGCTGGCAAGATTACATCGTAATCAGGGTCGACGGGTGCATGTTTTCAAAACGGGGCCGGATTTTCTGGATCCAATGATACTGGAACGCGCATCCGGCAATCCAGTCTATCAACTGGATTTATGGATGGGCGGCCAGTCACATTGTCGACAGCTTTTATATCAGGCGGCCACTCAAGCGGACCTGATTTTGATTGAAGGCGTTATGGGTCTCTATGACGGACAGCCCTCTAGTGCCGATCTCGCCATCCTGTTTAACATTCCGGTAGTAGCCGTCATTGATGCCACCGCCATGGCTCAGACATGGGGTGCTGTCGCACACGGATTAGCAAGCTATCAGGCCGGACTCACTGTTTTCGGTGTATTCGCTAATCAGGTCGCAAGCCCCGCACATATTGCGATGGTGAAAGAAAGTCTGCCATCAAACCTGTCATGGCTGGGCGCATTATCACGCAATGAAAAATTTCCATTACCCAGCCGTCATCTAGGACTGGTTCAAGCAAATGAAATTGACGATATCGATCAGCGTTTAAATGCGCTTGCAGAACACCTTGCTCAAACACCACTGAGTATCTTACCCCCAGCTGTGGGTTTTACTCCGCCTGATATTGCTTTCACTCAACGCACGCTGATTCCACAAACACTTAAGGGCATACGCATTGCGATAGCGCGGGATAAAGCCTTTTCTTTTATTTACCACGCCAATCTGGATTTATTACAGGCAATGGGAGCAGAACTGATATTCTTCTCTCCACTTGCAGACACCATGCTGCCGGAAGTGGATAGTCTCTATTTACCGAGTGGCTATCCCGAGTTGCATCTGCAGGCACTGCAGGATAACACCGCCATGCACCATGCAATTCGTGATCATCACGCGGCCAGCAAACCGATTGTCGCTGAATGTGGTGGCATGCTCTATTTACTGACCACACTCACAAATAGCAAAGGACAAATAGCAAATATGGTTGGTATTCTTCAGGGTCAGGCGGTCATGCAAACTCGCTTGGTTAACCTGGGTCTTCATTCTGCCCCATTCCCAAACGGGGAACTACGGGGTCATACCTTCCATTATTCTCGATTAGAAATATCGGCTGAATGTTCCGCGCTGACTCGGCCAACACGAAAAGAACTCCGATCAGAACCGCTATTTTGCAAGGATAAACTGACTGCCTCATATATCCACTGGTATCTGCCATCAAACCCGACCGTAGCCGCAGGATTATTTTTACCATGAAGAATAATCATCGCTTTAGCAAATCTGCACGCGCAGCCGTTTACCGCGTTATTAAGGAACGACGTGATATGCGCCACTTCCGGCCAGACCCAGTTGATCCGGCCACACTCAATCGTATTCTGGAAGCAGCCCATCATGCCCCCAGTGTCGGTCTAATGCAGCCCTGGCGATTTATACGTATTACTGAGCCCGATCTACGCACAGCCATTACCACACTGGTAGAAGAAGAGCGAATCCAGACCGCCGCCGCATTAGCTGAACGAAGTGATGAATTTATGCGTCTCAAGATAGAGGGTATCCGGGAATGCGGGGAGCTACTGGTTGCGGCATTGAGCGACAAACGTGAACAGCATATTTTTGGCAGACGCACTTTACCTGAGATGGATCTGGCTTCCGTCGCCTGCGCCATTCAGAACCTCTGGCTGGCAGCGCGTGCCGAAGGACTGGGAATGGGTTGGGTTTCTTTGTTTGATCCCGTACAACTTGCCCAGTTGCTGATGATGCCCGCCGGCAGTAAACCGATTGCTATTTTATGCCTCGGACATGTGGAAGCCTTTTATCCTGCACCCATGTTGATACGTGAAAATTGGGCACAAGCACACCCCTTACAAGATTTATTATTTCATAATACCTGGGGTTGCACGCAATCATCAACATAAACAATCGATTCGTTTCATGATGACAATAACCTTGGCTATTTGCATAGCACTGGCACTGGATGCATGGTTAGGCGAACCACGCCGCTTCCATCCGCTGGTTGGATTCGGTCATCTTACGCGCATCATAGAGCAGCATCTTTATCTTGATTCAACTGTACGCGGCCTACTCGCTTTATTGCTATTGCTGATTCCTTTTACTCTGCTCGTCACATGGATACACCGGCTTCCCGGGCATTTTATAATTGATGTGCTCATTCTTTATCTCGCCATCGGCTGGCATAGTCTCAGTATCCACGCCAAAAGAGTACAAAATGCATTATTGGCAGACGATCTGAACGCAGCACGCCATCAGGTGAGCTTAATCCTCAGCCGTGATACAACTACGCTCGATCATACCGCGATAACTCAGGGAACCATTGAATCTGTATTAGAAAATGGCAATGATGCTATTTTTGGCGTCTTATTCTGGTTTGCGGTCGCGGGCGCACCGGGGGCGCTTATTTATCGTCTGGTCAACACATTGGATGCCATGTGGGGCTACCGCAATACCCGTTACCGCCATTTCGGCTGGGCTGCTGCACGCTTTGATGATTTATTGAACTTGATACCAGCACGACTGACTGCTCTCAGTTATGCGTTGACTGGAGAGATACGCAGCGCTTTCATCTGCTGGCAGGCTCAAGGTGCCACGTGGAAAAGCCCTAATGCCGGACCTGTGATGGCTGCAGGCGCGGGCAGCCTTGAAATATCATTAGGTGGCCCCGCTTACTATCACGGTGCGCTCGAATTCCGCCCAATGTTAGGGACAGGACGCATACCCGAACCCGGTGATATCGATCGCGCACTGGGATTAATAAAACGCTCACTTTTGCTCTGGTTATTTGTTTTGTGTATAGGAGAATGGCTTGTCAAGTTTATTATCACAGCCTGATCAACAAGGGATATTACATCACGGTGGCCGCTTGCGAACGGCCGCTATACGGTACGCAATTCCACTTGGAGACTGGCTGGATCTATCCACCGGCATCAACCCTAATGGATGGCCGGTTAAGGCCATGCCAGCATCCATCTGGGCACGACTGCCGGAAGATGAGGATGAGTTAAGCGCCATTGCAGGTTATTACTATGGTACTGATTCGCTCTTACCCGTTGCCGGATCACAGGCAGCCATTCAGGCACTACCGCAATTGCGCAAACCATCACGCGTCAGTGTACTTAATCCAGGCTATGCCGAGCATGCACATGCCTGGCAACGCGCGAATCATAGTGTATCAGCGGTAACACCACAGCAAATTGAAAGCACCCTGGCCGCGACTGATGTGCTGGTTATTATTCATCCCAATAATCCTACAGGTGATACTTTTCCGATGGAAACAATACTTGCCTGGCACGCACATCTTGCCCGTCGCGGCGGCTGGCTGGTGGTAGATGAAGCATTCATTGACGCCACGCCTGAGCACAGTATCGTATCGCGAACCACCTCTCCGGGCCTCATTGTATTACGTTCATTAGGTAAGTTCTTTGGACTGGCGGGTGCACGGGTTGGTTTTGTATGTGCACAGGCTGAGTTGCTATCACAACTCAACGCCTTGCTCGGTCCCTGGACAATCAGCACACCTGCACGCTGGGTTGCCATCCAGGCACTACAGGACGAAACCTGGCAGAAAACGACCCGCCAGTATCTGATTCAACAAAGCCGGCGATTACAAACATTGCTTGCCCAGCATCATCTCTCCCCGGATGGTGGCTGCGCCTTCTTTCAATGGGTGCAGTCACCGGATGCACAATCTATTCACGACAAACTGGCACAGCAGGGCATTCTAACTCGCTGTTTCGAACACCCTTCTAGCCTGCGCTTTGGCTTGCCAAGAACAGAAACTGACTGGCGGCGATTAGATAAGGCACTCGTGAATTTGACTGCTCCCCTCCGTAAACGAAGGGGATTCCCAATTCAACGAATCCAACCCGGACGCACCTAAATGCAAACAGGACTTATAGATTCTCCAAGGGCTGACACCGCCAGTCCAGCGGCCAAAACATTACGCGCTGCGTTGATGTCTCGATCATGGATTGATCCGCATTCCGGACAAGTCCATTCACGCACATTCAAAGGCATCTTGTTTACGGTATGCCCACATCCCGAGCAGCGTTTGCTGCTTGGATACCATCGGTCAATACCTACAAGCTCTCGCCCGTACCACAGCGACTTGTATTCTAATTGCCGCACAAATTCACCCCATCCTGCATCGGAAATTGATTTTGCGAGGCAACGATTTTTCTTCATATTGCTAACAGCTAAAGACTCTACAGCTATCACTTGGTTTTCGTTCACTAGCCGTGTTGAGAGTTTATGTAGAAAGTCTTTACGAGCATCAGCAATTCCTGCATGTAGTCGCGCTACTTTCAGTCTGGCTTTTTGTCTATTGGCCGACCCTTTGCGCTTTTTAGATAGCTTGCGTTGCAGCTTAGCAAGCCTGGTTTCATTCTTTCGTAGCGTGTTAGGAGACGCAATCTTCTCGCCCGTAGAAAGAATAGCGAAGTGCGTTAATCCTAAGTCAATGCCGACTTTGCCGCTAACCCATGGCTTTCGCGCAACAGAGTCGTCGCAAAGCATAGAAACATGGTATCGACCCGCTGAGTCTTTAGAGACTGTTGCAATCGTTAGTTTTGTTGCCTTAGGAAGGGTGCGCGACCATCTGATATTCAGTGGATCTTTCATCTTCGCCAGTTTCAGAGACTTACCGTCCCACTTGAAGGCGCTGGACGTGTATTCAGCCGATTGCTTCTCATGCTTGCTTTTGAATGACGGGTATTTGGCTCGTTTGGCAAAGAAATTACCAAATGCCGTTTGCAGGTGGCGGAGAGATTGCTGCACAGGAACACTGGAAACTTTGTTCAGCCATTCAAATTCAGGCTCTTTTTTTAACTCGGTCAACAAAGAGGAGGTAGCATGATACCCGATTCTTCTTTTCTCGGTATACCAAGCATCAGAACGAACGCGCAACATGCGATTATAGACAAACCGAGCACACCCGAATGTTTGAGCCAGAATAGTTTCTTGCTCAAAAGTTGGGTAAAACCTGAATTTGTATGCGCGCTTAATTTCCATTAACACACTGTAACAGAAATAGGTGAAAAAACAGGCTTTAGTATCAGCGAAGCTGACTCCCTATCCATCCCCGGCCTTAAGACCGGGGTTTTCCGGAAGTTGAGATGATAAATATAACCGGCATGAATACATGAATACCCAGACACTCATGGTCCAGGGCACTACTTCAGATGCTGGCAAAAGTTTACTGGTAACTGCCTTATGTCGCTGGCTAGCCCGACAGAATGTACGTGTTGCACCCTTCAAACCACAGAATATGGCATTAAACAGCGCGGTCAGCGCAGATGGCGGGGAGATTGGTCGTGCTCAAGCGATACAGGCATTCGCTTGCGGCCTGGCGCCACATACCGACATGAATCCTGTGCTACTGAAACCCAATACTGACTCAAGTGCACAGGTTATTATTCACGGTCATGCAATCGGCAATATGAATGCACGCAGTTACCATGATTACAAAACTATCGCACTAAAAGCCGTACTTGAGTCTCATACACGCCTCGCGGCAAACTACGACAAGATTATTGTAGAAGGTGCAGGCTCTCCGGCTGAAATTAATCTGCGCGCTAATGATATTGCCAATATGGGTTTTGCGGAGGCAATCGATTGCCCGGTTATTCTCGTCGCCGATATCGATCGAGGGGGCGTATTTGCGCATCTGATTGGCACACTGGCCCTGTTAAGTGACAGCGAACAAGCTCGAATAAAAGGCTTTGTCATTAATCGGTTCCGAGGCGACATCGCATTACTCAAACCAGGCCTGGACTGGCTGGAACAACATACCGGCAAACCGGTTCTGGGCGTCCTGCCTTATTTACAAGGGCTACATCTGGAAGCAGAAGATGCACTGCCAGCTACTTATAATCCTGACCTCAATCCAACAGAAGCGCTGATGCATATTATTGTGCCTGCCTTGCCACGCATCAGTAATCATACCGACTTTGATCCGTTGCGCCTGCATCCGCAAGTCAATCTGAAATTTATCGGCCCTGGCGAAACAATCCCGCCAGCCGATTTGATTATCTTGCCAGGTTCAAAAAGTGTCTGTGCCGATCTGGACTGGCTATGCCAGCAAGGCTGGGAAACGGCTATTCGGCGACACCTGCGCTACGGTGGAAAGCTAATGGGTATCTGTGGCGGTTTCCAGATGCTCGGAAAACAGATACATGATCCCAATGGTCTCGAAGGGAAAACAGGTGGCCGTACCGGATTTTCATTTTTTGACATGGTTACCAGGCTAGCGCCTGACAAATTACTACGCAATGTACAGGGTACGCTCGCACTTAACGATGCAGCAATGACAGGCTATGAAATTCACGCCGGGATCACTACCTATGATTCATCCTATGAACCCGCTGCTTATTTCGACAACAAATCTGATGGGGCAATCAGTCAGGATGGACTCATTCTGGGTACGTATCTGCACGGATTATTTGAATCGACAGCAGCCTGCAATGCGCTACTCAGTTGGGCCGGATTGGATGGCAATATACAATCGCTCGATTATCATGCAATACGTGAAACGACTATGAATCGATTAGCAGACAGCATCAATCAGCACCTTGATGTTAACCAATTATATCAACTGCTTAATCTAAACAAGGTATCTGCAGAATGAATAAAAAAACCCTCATTCTTGGTGGCGTTCGTTCTGGCAAAAGCCGCCTGGCCGAACGATTGGCAACCGAAAGTCAACTGCCTGTCACTTATATTGCTACTGCCACTGCACTTGACGAAGAAATGCACAAGCGTATTGCATTACATCGTGTACGGCGCCCCGATAATTGGATTGTAATTGAAGAACCGTTACAGCTCGCTTCGGTACTGTATCAGCAAGCTACCAGAGAGCGATGCATTCTCGTCGATTGTCTAACACTCTGGCTAACTAATCTATTAACAGCCCAGGATACATCACAATTTTTATACGAACGCGAGGCCTTGCTCTCAACGATACCCACATTAACAGGCCGAATTATTCTAGTCAGCAACGAAACGAATATGGGCATCACCCCAATGGGAGAACTAAGCCGCCGCTACTGTGATGAAGCCGGGCGATTACATCAGGATCTGGCACAGTGCTGCGAACAAGTTATTCTAACCGTTGCCGGTCTGCCACACATATTAAAAGAGCATCCCCATGAATGAAACAGCTGCAATCGATTGGCTAAATGAGCCTTTCGTCATCCCCAATGCCAAGACCCGGCAAGCTGCTCAAGCACGCCAGGCACAGCTCACCAAACCGTCAGGCTCACTGGGCCGGCTTGAGGATATCGCCATTCATCTTGCCTCGCTTCAAGGCACTCTCCGACCCGACGTAGAGCGCGTTCAGATTACCATATTTGCGGGAGATCATGGCGTTGCGGCCGAGGGAGTATCTGCATTTCCACAAGCAGTCACCTGCGAAATGATCAGGAATTTTGCCAATGGTGGGGCCGCGATTAGCGTCTTGGCTCAAATCCTGGGTGTGCAACTTGAGGTAATCAATATGGGAACAGCACAGGATACCGAAGCGTTTCATAACGTAAGCGATTACCGACTGGGTCCTGGTACGGCTAATTTTATTCATGAGCCTGCAATGACCATAGATCAACTGACTCAAGCACTACAGGCTGGCCGCCATGCTATTGAACGCACCCATTCCATGAACACGCAGCTATTCATTGGCGGTGAAATGGGCATTGCCAACACCACAGCTGCTACCGCCCTAGCCTGCATTCTGCTTGATACTGAAGCTGTCTTACTTGTGGGTCCAGGCACTGGCCTTGACACACACGGTATTGCGCATAAAACAACAATCATTCAGCGTGCACTGGATCTGCACAGCAACCATATTACATCCCCCCTTGAAGCGCTGCGCCGCGTTGGTGGGTTTGAAATCGCAGCTTTAACTGGTGCATACCTCCGTTGCGCCCAATTGGGGATACCCGTGTTGATCGATGGCTTTATTAGCTCTGTTGCAGCATTAACTGCTGAACAATTGCGCCCTGGAATGAAGAATTGGTTATTATTTTCACATACTTCGGCTGAGCCCGGCCATAACCTAATCCTTGACAGGCTTAATGCCAAACCACTTTGCAACCTGGGCCTTCGTCTTGGCGAAGGTAGTGGTGCTGCGATCACACTGCCTTTGCTACGTATGGCCTGTACGTTACATAATGAAATGGCAACTTTTTCTGAAGCACAGGTTTCCGGAAAAACTGAAATAAAGTGAAAACAACAACGATTATCGATTTGATGCGCCATGGAGAAACACAAGGAGGTCGCGTCTTTCTAGGCAGCACTGATACGCCGTTGAACGAGCATGGCTGGTTGCAGATGTGGAATACGGTTGAAAGAAATTCGCTCGGCTGGGATCACATTATTACCTCACCCTTGATCCGTTGCGCCCAATTTGCTCAAGCACTGGCACAGCGTTATGCCATACCTTTGATAGAGGATGCGCGTGTTCAGGAATTACACTTTGGCCAGTGGGAAGGCTATTCTGCAGCCGAATTAATGCAAACAGATGCCGCTGCATTAACCCGTTTCTGGCAGAATCCCATGCAATTCACGCCCCCCAATGCGGAGCGTCTGAGCGATTTCAACACACGTGTTTTATGTGCCTGGCATCATATAATAGATCAATACGCCGGCAAAAAAATTTTATTGATCACACATGGTGGAGTGATACGCACTTTGCTTTGTCATATTTTGCAGCACCCCATCGAGCGACTGCTTGAACTTGAGATAGAACATGCCGCCATGCGACGTATTCGCGTCGAATACGGACAAAACCATCATCATTCCATGCTAATTACCGACATATCGGTATGATTCAACCTTTTCTTATTGCATTACAATTTCTCACACGCTTACCGGTACGGCTAAAATCACAACCCAGTGAACATGATATTGGACGTTCCCTACTCTATTACCCATTAGTTGGCTTACTCATTGGAGCATTATTGGTCGCATCCAGCTGGTTACTCAGCGATACAC
Source organism: Nitrosomonas cryotolerans ATCC 49181 (assembly GCF_900143275.1). Taxonomy (NCBI): domain Bacteria; kingdom Pseudomonadati; phylum Pseudomonadota; class Betaproteobacteria; order Nitrosomonadales; family Nitrosomonadaceae; genus Nitrosomonas; species Nitrosomonas cryotolerans. The sequence continues at coordinate 1,000,644 of NZ_FSRO01000001.1, read as the reverse complement.
CTCCATTTGTCGCAGCCGCACTACTCGTCACTTTATGGGTAATACTAACTGGAGGTTTGCATCTCGATGGTTTGGCGGATAGCGCGGATGCCTGGATCGGCGGCATGGGTGATCGAGATAAGACCCTAACTATTATGAAAGATCCCAACTGCGGACCATTCGGTGTTGTTGCAATTCTATTAGTCCTACAACTCAAGCTCGCAACACTGCATGCGCTGTTTGTGAATGATGCACCCATTGTGCTATTCATTGCTGTCATACTTGGCAGAACGCTATTACCATTATTGCTATTAACCACCCCCTACGTCCGTTCACATGGATTAGGCTCTGCACTGGCACGTCATCAGCCACGTAACCTAAGCATCATAGTGGTCATCACAACCATCATATTTATTTTATTTATTTATACTGTTAATAGCTTGGCTCTGATTATGGCAGCGGCTATTGTTTTTCTGTCTGTACGTGCCAGTATGCTACATCGCATAGGTGGAACAACAGGCGATACTGCAGGTGCGCTAGTTGAAATAACAGAAGTAGCCGTTCTGCTTGCCGCAGTTTTAATTTGACTGCTTCCGCCCAAAAGGAAGGAAATTTCCTACTCACTCAGTACGCAATCCGAGCACACTTAAATACAAACCGGATCCACATCATTTCCAAGAGCTAACTCCGCCAGCCAACGTCACTAACCGATCCCGATAGACAATAGGAAAGCTTTGCAAAAGTCCTCGTCAAAAGTTTTAGATTATTGATTATAAATAGTTAATTTCTAAACTATTGGGGTTTTGCAAAGGTCTCAATATGTGTGACGAATATTGATGCGTTCCGAGAAGAAATAATGAAATATAGTTCGCAATTGATAGTATCCGGAATTCTATTAGAAATGACGACTATTTGGATTCATGACCCATAGAATGATGTGCATCATGGTCATGGTCATGGTCATGGTCATGGTCATGGTCATGGTCATGGTCATGGTCATGGTCATGGTCATGGTCATGGTCATGGTCATGGTCATGGTCATCATGATGATGCCTACTGATATCTGTTTTGTCTTTTGCACGATTTGAATTAAGCGGTGTAAATCGTGCAGTATAAGCTTCTTGCTCCGAGAGTTTAATAAAAGCAATAACTGTTGTATCGGACTTTATCAAGAACTCACCCTCTCCCCGCAAAATATTATTCAATACGGGCTCCAATTCAATCATTATTTTATGCTTATTTTTTCCAGATTGAATGTTTACTTTTCCTGTTCCGTTCTCAGTACTGACCTCATTACCGGCATGATCTGTTACGTAAAGTGCAATTTCCTTATGCTTGACAACAAGTTCCAAATAGTAGGGTCCAGCTTTACGAAGCTGTCCACCATGTAATGCGTCCGCCTTCTGTGCTCCTTCAGCAAACGTACTCATTGGCTGGAAAATCAACAACACAATACCTAACATTAATATCAATAATTTATTCATTTTTAGTATATAAATAGATGAAAACAGCGGGTTCGAGTAATACTAATTGACATATTCATCTGGCGGCGGCAGTATCGACTCTTCCTGATTAAACAAACTAACCTGTTTTATCAATAAATCAGTATCATCCCAACCCAATGTGTTTTCTGTTGGTGGAATCCAGCGCGCGCGTAAATAGCCATAACGGTCTATCAGAAACTCCATATGATCAGGAATCACTCCCGCTCCCAGTATATCCGGACGGCTAAATGTTCGTCGAGATAAGGCATAGCTATGTGCAATTTCCGATGCGCCTTCCGTCACAATTGGAAAGGGGATATCAGTCGCAATATTTTTAATTGTTTCCGCATCAAGCCCCTCCTTGGGAACAGCCAGCACTAACGTGTTTTGATCATTTAATACATCGTAGACTTGCGCGAGTTGTTTCAGCCTATCAAGCGATTCTGGCCATGAAAATATAACAAGCAATACTGATTTCTGTTTTCTAAAATCTGCCAAAATACCACTACTGCCATCCTCTGCAGTATAAAAAAAACCGGGGGGGACCATATAAGGTCTGTTTGGAACCACCTCCGGCGTCAGGATTCTTGCCTGATAACCACGTGATAAAGCATGAATAAAATTTACTAGATCCCAACGATCATCTTCCGACAATTCATCCACATATCCCGGCATCTCAGTATCATTAATTCCGAAACTGATCCAATGAAAAAAATCGCCCGCGGTATGTTCTTCAGTATGCGGTTCAGTGAGCATATCAGTAGGAACCGTAGACAATGTTCTGGACTGAATACCATTACCTTTTCCCTGTGGCCCATGACAATTAACACAGTACTGCGCATAAAGTGCGGCACCATTCGCAATTGAAACCGCATCAAAAGGAATCGGTGTTCTACGATAAGTCTCCGGATAGGCCTCAATAGCTAAAGGGGGTAACGCTACAGCAAAACCCGTAATCACTAAGAAAAGCGGAACAATGATTAAGCGCCCCAATTTCCATTTCTGTGATTTTCCCAGCCATACAGCACCACCAGCCAAAGCCAGGATTGCAATTCCAGTCCAAACTTGAATGATTACACGAGCATCATTCCAAGTGGTCTCTATTGAAAATCGAAATGGATAGGGCCATTCCTCAATAGGTGCATATTTAGCTGGTGTTGTATTAGCAATAATTGTCGCTAATAATAACAATACCAAGGCGATGACAAATTCAATACGCACCCATTTTCTCATGACTCTAGCACTAGCACTGATAACTGCCGGGTTATCAGCCTGAGTAAATATTGGCAAGCAATTTGAACGAACATACGCAGCAATCACAAGAATAATTGCCAATAAAGCTAATTTTATATTCAGTAGCCAGCCATATGGTGTCGCAAATAAGGCCGCATAGTTTCCATCAAAAATCCTATCTGCTACAAAAATACCCGAGGCAATGATAAGTAGCATCGCAGGCAAAGCTATCAATGAAAATCGCTGTAAAACCTGAATATCGATATTCTTTGTTTGCTTATCCTTTTCTGTCTTTACATAAGCAAATAACAACAGTAAGAATGCCGGTAATGCACCCAGCCAAACGCCTGCCAGAATAATATGTAATGCATAAGGCAAAATGGACAACAAGGATAACTCTTCCGCCGCAGAGTGGCTAGTGAGTGATCCCGCTATTAGCGGTAAAGTAGCAACTATGGCACAAAACACATAATGCCAGCGTGACCTAGCAGTATATCGAAGATATAAGATGACACCTAATAGTATCATCGCTAATACTGCTCGCCAGACCCAGACATCTCCCACGCGAGTGTTTTCTAAAAAATCAACCCAGATCCCTGGTCGCCATATATTGGCGGCATTTCCGGTCGCCTGCCCTGCTGTGATCGCCAAAATTACGATCAACCCAGCTATCACACCTAACCCTAACCAAGGAAATAATGCTTCTAATCTATTAATCCACGATCTCTTGGCAACAGGCTGGCTACTTTCGGTCATTGCAAGAAAAACGCAGCTACCCAACAGCGTTAAATTAGCTGCCAACTGAAACCAATGGGTAGCCACCTCAATCACATCTATCATTTCCTTATACTTAATTTTTCACACTAAAATCATAAGCCGATTCAACCACATGGCCGTCCATAGATAAAACACGAAATTCTACGGTATACCGTCCTGCCTTCATTTCCGGCAAGGGTAATACAACTGATCTCAAATCATCCGGTACGGGCTCTGCATTTGCGCTAATAATTGGTTTTTTATCTGCACTTAATACTGAAATTGATGCATAATTTCCCTCAATTTCTTCGTTAAACCATAATTGTACTTGAGTCGGCGGTACAGAAAGTGCAGCACGTTTTGGTGGTTCCGATTTAACTAATGCCGTATGCGCCCATACTGGATCGGCATGCAACAGCCATGCCGGCATCAATATGATGCCCGAAATAATAATTATCCGCTTCATTACGGGAATTATGAGTGATTTAAGATTCATTATTACTCCTCCTCGATAGCACATGCTTTATGAGAAATTCTATATCTAGAATTAGACAATTTTAATCAGAATGGGTTCAATCCAGCAACCTCATCTCAACATCAAAAAAGCGCTTTAAGCAGTATCTGTTGTTTCAACCTTACGACGTCGTGAAAAGAAAAAAGCACCAGCTCCCACAATAATCACAACTGGTAGAATAATTGTCACCCAACTTGTTGGTCTTCCCTCACCAACCGAAAATGGAAAACGGGATACATAATCTTCCGCACCACCCGTAACCGTAACCAAGCCCACGAATTTACCTTTCTCTGGAAAAACATGCTCCACCGCAATGGATGCGCTAGGATAAACCTTTGGCGGCAGATGATATACGGTAATATCATCCAGATTCTCCTCTGAACCTGTGTCGCGAATAATACGTACTTCCGTGGTCAATGGGCGTAATTCATCATTGATGTAATCCAGTGCCACGACGGTTTTACCAACCTCAGGAATATCTTCACAGAATTCTTCTTCTTGAGTTAATGGCTGATAACCAGTGAAATGCATGGTATAAGGCCCAACTGTGAGGATACAGAGATCCTCAGCCAGGGCCAATCCACCGTGTGCCTGCACTTGCACAGAAAATATCATACTTGCTGCGAGTAATACTGATACTAGAGTTTGTTTTATTAAATTTAATTGCAAAAACATGCGAGAGTATTCCTGTATAAATTATGATGGGTCATAATAATCTTGTTTCATTAATCGCCAGACTGCTCATTTATTTTTGAATGGCGGGAAGCCAACCAGCTTTTCAGTCGCTTTGACTTCACGAGCTTATAGCCAAGCACAATCATCAGCAGTAATCCAATCACCGGCCCAATCGCAGCACGAAACACCGCTGCATAATTGATCATTTCTACCCGTAACTGATATTGGTAGTTCAGCGGAGGCACGCCTTCTGCCGTCACAATAACCACATGCTCTCCCTGTTCTAGCGTGCTCTCTGTATTAATTACCCCATCTTTAAAATAACCTGGCTGTATATTGATTATTGTTTCACCATCAGTTGCATTATTCCCTTTGATTACTTTCATTCCTATCGGCATATCCCGCAGTGCCGGATCGATCAAATCCACCACAAGCACCGTGTCCCCCGCATGCGGAATATCGGTACAATAATGACCACCTATATCATTTTGCGGCTGGTAAGCGCTAAAATGTATCATATTCTCGCCGATCCGACGCATACAGCTATCCTCTTCTATGGCAACTTTTCCATGTGCCAAAGCTGCACCTGCATATAGCGTCGTAGCCAGAATAAGGGCTGCAATACTTACCTGTATTATTTGCCTAACCACGACAAACCCTCCTGTCTGGTGAGCGCCTTCAAACAGATAAGGCTTGCTTATGCCCCTCCGTCTTTATTATTCCATTTCTGGATTTTGTGCGGCACTCTGAATTCGTGATATTACGTTACTTATAAAAAAACCGGCACACCTCTGTCTGTCTTACGACAGCGGCGTACCGGTTTTTTATGCCGAGCTTAGATTAAAGCTTAGTAAATACCGGTATAACCGCGCCAGCAATACTATTGATGTAACGATTACCTTCTTCGTCCCAGGTCATCAACAAACCACCAAAACGACTTTCCGGATCACCCAACAGAGCCATTAGACGCTGAACTTCCCATAATGCATCTTTGGCTTCCATTTTAACTTCACGAGTTTCGCCTGGTTCAATCGCTGTATCATCATCCATCGATAAGCCAGTCGCTACCAGTTCTCTCGGATAAGCTGGATCCAGATGTTCTTGGCCCAGCGCATTAACAAAACGAACACCTGCTGTGGTGAATTCGCCGATGTTAATACCGGTATCTCCGTTATTGGTGATGCTCATGGTCACACGCAATGCACGACCAGGCACGTCATAGTTAGCATGGGTTACTTTAATCGCTACCGGATTAGGTGCGATTGGTAACGGTGCTACTTTAGACTCACCCGCTTGAATCGGTACGGTATAAGGATGTACGGTTTCTGTATAACGATAGCCGCCCCAGACGATTGCACAGGTCAGTATTGCTACCGCCAAGCCGACTTTCCTGTCCATCGGGTCCAGCAACAACTCATCCCCATAAGCCAGCAATACACGGCTACGTGGCAGGAACATCGGACGTGCTACAAAGTAACCAATCCAGAAAACACCCAGACCCATCCACAATGCATGCCAGAATACACCATTGCCATGATTGAATGTTTCTGTGTCAATGGTCTTGCCTGTCAGCGTTTTAATTGGGTTGGTAAAGTCATCCCAGCTTCCGGTGATGTTCATCCAAGATGCAGGACCCGCAATCGGACCGGCATCTTTCACGTTCACCATAGCGTGCATATGGTGACGTCCCGGAATTCTCGCTTTCAGCTTGACTTCAAATTCATAGTCACGGCCAATGACAAGTGGTCCAGCGATGAAGGTAGGCTCACCATTCAGCTTAGTGCTCAAACGTACAAACACAGGACTAGGGCTACCTACGTTGAAGAACGCACGTTCAGGCTTGCCAACTGCACGTGGCCAATCTTCTGCCAGGTGAAACTTACCTGTCATCGTAGCGATATCATTCACTTTGGTCGTCTGAGGACCCCACTTCAGGTCATACCATTGTATGGTACGCATCCGCAGGAAAGGTTCTTGTGAACGTTCACCGTGTGCCGCTACGGGTGAAACATCTAATACTACCGTTAATGCCAGTGTTGCTACACCATACGCCACCCCATAGAGGCCAATGACGCCCAGCTTAAATATGTTTTTTATACTCATTATTTAATTCCCTCTGCGAAACCTTCCTCACCAAATGCAGTGACATCGTGTTTCATGGACACCTTGCCTCTTGCACCTTTAACATAGTAGAACGCTGTACAGTAAAGTTTGCCAAAGTACCACCATACACAGAACATCAGCATGGAAACAAAGGCTGCAAAGAATGCGGCAATCACAGTCGTATGTCCACCAAAGGTACGTAACGAACCTTGCTCAATCAATCGCACATATTCAGGTGTGCCAGTACGAACATAAAGAAAACCAGTGTAATCGGCCAATGAAAGCAATACACCTTCAACCACTACGGGCAAATGTGTTGGTCCAAAAATGGGCCAGTTACCTGGATAGAAAAATAACCCAAAGAAACCACCACCAACCAATGCAGTAACCAACCAGCTGCGTGTCAGCAGCATAACCGTGTCCAGCATCAGCGCACCAGGAATCATGGTAGACGGCAGCACAAAGTTCATCGGGTAATGTGACCACCAGTAGAAACCCCAGTAACGTGTCAACCACTCACCTACTAACAGGCAGACGATACAGAGTGTCGCACCAAACGGCAGGCGATAGTTAACCCACAGATAGTACATAATTGCCGCACAATACATAATTCCGACAATCGGGGTAACCACCGGCCAATATTGGCGATCCTTCCAGTCAAGCCAGAAATCCCAGTCTCCAGCTAATAGCATGAAGTGCATGTGGTAGGTTCCGACCAAAAGGATACATAAAATTGGAAAATATACCGCGTCGATCATTCTCGACATCTTGATCGCCTCAGGCGGCATTTTTGCTGCCTTTAAAATTTCGTCGGTTCTGCTCACTAGATCCTCCCTTCGATTGTTTCGTGTGATATTAAATTTAAAAACATGACGATTCCTTTACTACTTTTTACTACGATTTACCGCGCCGCTAGTTTGCATTCACTTCTTCCCCAAATACAAACTAACGTCATTACAATTTGCGGACATCCCCACCTCAATAAAACACGATACGGGGATATCCATCATAACCTGAGATTAAGGAACAATCCGGTTATTGAGAATTTCTTTACTCTGATTATTCCAGATCACATCTGTCAAGTTGGAATAACGCGTAATGATCTGTGCTGCAATCCCGCCTGAGAACAGTCCAGCCCAGCCCAGTATCACAAAACCCCAGTGTAACGGTGCACTGAACAGCTCTTCCATGAACCAGAAAGCATGACCCCATTCATTAAGACCCACGTTTGGCAGAATCATGAGTGGACCTGCAATTGCCATAACCAGCGGAAATGATGTGCCACGGCTATACAGTGGCAGACGGGTCATTGAGTACAGGTATGAAGCAACACCACAAACGATGTACATCGGGAATGAACCATAGAACACTACAACGTGACTTGGGGTAAAGCTAGTGTCACGGATAATAACCTGATGCCATGATGCATCTTGCTCAGTAAAGAAACTACCGCCCCAGTAAACACCAAACAGGTAGATACCCAGCCACATCAGAAAATAGAAATAACGCTTGACTTCCAGTTTCGGATCCAGATTATCCAACTGCTCTTTGGTATCGCGAGTCTTCAGAATCCAACCCCAAGTGACTAATGCGAATAATGGCATAACGGTCATATGCACGCGCCACAACCCCATCCAGACGCGTTCGAATTCCGGTTCCATTGAATCCATACCATGTGAATAAGCAAATGTACGCTGATACCAAATCCAGAAAGTCGCTAAAGCAAGCATTGTCGCTAGACCGATCTTATAGTACTTTGAGTCGTACCATTCCGTCATGTCATAGTCGACTTTTGCGCTGGCTGCGCTACTTGTTCCCATTGTTGTTGCCATATTTGTTTCTCCTGTTTCTTTCTGTTAATCAAAACTATTACCAAACAATCATTATTCTAGCTTTAATATCAATCAGTCATAAAAAATAATCGATATTTACCGCTACAAATTAATAACTACGCTTGATCAAGCAAATTTCGCCTACCCGTTAGCTATAACCCGCAGGCTAGTCGACCTTGGGGATTGAAGTCAAGTGATTTGTCATAAAACTTCCATTTTCAAGGTGTGGATATTTTCTGCATATCTTAAATTCCCCTTATTTCATAATGGATTAAATATATTTAAATAATTTATGGGGATTTCTCAAAAATTCTTCACCTCATCGCCCGGCAGGCTAAATATAGCATTTTCTTCATCAGGGTTTTCGCTCATAACAGCAATCTTTATCAGGACAACACTATCCTGTCTTAATTCCAACGATCCAAATCCTATCTGCATCCTCTCTGTTCCAATTAGCTTTTACATGTCGTATATTCGTTATCTATTTGACTGACGTGAGGAAGTTATATAAAAATCTTTAATGATTCCGCCTCGCCCAGCAAGCATATCATTCCCCCATACATCACTTGAACATCTAAAATAGGGTCAAGATCAAATAGTCAAATCCGATCTGCCAGATCTGTCATACTGCTCACTATTAAAAAATCATGTAGCTAAGAAAAGAGATGAGAAAATAATAATCTGGCAACTGATTCACAGCAACCAATCTGGCTGACACATCAAGACATGGAAAAATATCGTGCCTAAAACAAGGTGGATGTTAGAAATTAACCATCTCAAGTAAATGGGCAATGCGCAGCAAAGAAAGCAAGGTGGCAGAAAATAATTTGAATTAATTCTCAGCGTGATGCTGTGCTGTATACTTGCGTACAATATTTAATAATGCTTCCTTCGTAAATGGCTTGGTTAAGTATTCATCAGAACCCACCATCCTGCCTCTAGCACGATCAAATAAACCACTTTTACTGGATAACATAATAATGGGAATCGACTGGAATCGAGGATTTTTCTTAATAAGCATACAGGCTTGATAACCATCCAGGCGTGGCATAACAATATCAATAAAAATAACATCAGGGTGATAGTCAATTATCTTAGCCATTGCATCGAATCCATCCGTCGCCAGAATGATTTCACAACCCGACTGACCGAGGAAAATCTCAGCACTACGTCGTATTGTATGACTATCGTCGATGATCATCACTTTGATACCCTTCAAATCCATTGCATCATTCACACTCACTCCTTAACCTGTTTGGCTATCGTTGCCGTTAAATTTGAAATTTTTATGGCTCTTATTAAATTGTCTGGAAATACGCTGTCACCTCTACTTTCGGTCTCTCCTCACATCCTATCTGTTTTCGCTCATTCAGATAACGTCTAACACTCGTCGAGACTTTTGCAAAAGTCCTCGCCAGAAGTTCTGACTATTGATTATAAGGAGTTAATTTTTCAACTATTGGGATTTTTTAAAGGCTTTTCGTCGTATTTTATATTTATTTTGGAACAGCTTATTTTCTCCAAAAGGCGGGTGTAAAAACAATCAGTATTGTAAAGAACTCCAGCCTCCCCAATAGCATGGCAAAACTACATATCCACGTCTGAAAATCAGTTAATGATGCATACGTGCTCGACGGACCAATTTGATTCAGCCCTGGGCCCAAATTATTAATACAAGCGACTGCAGCAGAAATAGCGGTAATAGCATCAAGTCCGCTTAATGTAAGCATCAATGTCATCAATACGATACTTGCGATATATACGAATAAGAAGACAAGGACTGCAAAAATAATTCGGCTTGAAATAACGTTCTTACCCAACTTAGCGGGCATCACCGCATTAGGATGCATAATCGTGATCATTTCCCGGTACACCTGCTGATATAAAATCCGCGCGCGAATCATCTTGATACCTCCGCCTGTAGAACCTGATGACGTACAGAAGCCCGACAAAAACAACATCCATAATGGCGCAAAAATGGGCCATACACCGTAATCTACATTGCTATATCCAGTGGTCGTTGCAACAGAAACAACATTAAAACTAGCATAGCGCAGTGCTAACAATGGATCGCTATAAATATCCATACACCATAAATAAAATGCAAATCCCAGACAACTGGCCACAACGATCAAGATGAACAACCCCACTTCCGGATCGTGACGATAAAACGAGAGTTTTTTCCCCCGCCAAGCCAGAAAGTGAGTTGCAAAATTTATTCCGGCAATCAACATAAAAACAATGGCAACAAGCTCGATTAGCGGTGAATTCCAATAACCGTAACTCGCGTCATGTGATGAAAAACCACCTAGCCCTAACGTAGTAAAAGCGTGCATTACGGCGTCAAACCAACTCATTCCTGCCCATCTGTATGCCAAAATACATACCAGCGTAAGACCGGCATATACCAACCATAATCCTTTAGCTGTTTCGGCAATACGGGGAGTCAATTTAGATTCTTTCATAGGCCCGGGTGTTTCTGCTTTAAATATCTGTCTCCCACCTACACCCAATAATGGCAAAATCGCAACGGCCAACACAATCAAGCCCATCCCACCCAGCCATATCATCTCCCCTCGCCATAAATTAATTGAATGCGGTAGTACATCCAGTCCTGTCAGGACGGTACCCCCCGTTGCGGTGAGTCCAGAAACAGCCTCAAAATAAGCCTCGCTAAGATTGAATCCCGGAAGAAAAAATAATAGCGGCAACATAGCAAAGGCTGGCAACACCGACCACACTAATACAACCAGCAAAAATCCATCCCGAATCTGTAACTCACGCTTAAAACGACGTGTAGTCAGCCACATTATCAGGCCGCTGCCAATGGTGATAAGAATAGATATTTCAAATGCAAATCGTGATCCATCATCCATCCAGAATGCAAGACCAAATGGAAGCAGCATTGTAAACCCGAATACCAGGATCATCTTGCCCAGTACATTGACAACAACAAAGAGTCGATTCATTCGATAATTCAATTACAGGAAACCAACATTAACCTGAAATAATTTCTCTACTTCTCGAATCATTTTTCTATTAATTACGAATAAAATCACATGATCTTCTGGTTCAATGACTGTATCATGGTGCGCAATAATGACTTGTGGATTAGCAGCCGATAGCACCTCTTGCTCCATTTCCCCTGACATGCCTTTGGAAACAGGCAAACCACGCACAATTGCAGCAATTGTTGCACCTTTTGGCAGGACAACATCCTCCACCTTTCTTCCAACTACATTCGATGATTTTGCATCACCGTGTACCACCAGTTCCAATGCTTCCGCTGCGCCGCGGCGCAAACTGTGTACCGCGACAACATCCCCTTGCCGAACATAAGCAAGTAACGAACCAATCGTCACTTGTGCGGGAGAAATCGCAATATCGATGCCACCACTTTGTACCAAATCAGCATAGGCACTACGATTAATCAATGCCACGACTTTGTGCGCCCCCATACGTTTGGCCAGCAATGATGACATGATATTATTTTCATCATCGTTAGTCAGCGCACAAAACATATCCATCTCAGCAATATTTTCATTTTCTAGTAATGTCTCATCGGTTGCATCACCATGTAACACTAGCGCATGATGCAGCTTCGCTGCTAACCGCTCGCATACTCGATAATCATGCTCAATAATTCTTACTTGATAATCTCTCTCCAACGTTTCAGCAAGACGCTTACCAATTTTTCCACCACCTGCAATCATGACACGCTTAACAGGCTTATCCATACTGCGCAGCTCACGCATGACAACTCGAATATCTTCTGACGCAGCAATAAAAAATACCTCGTCCTCAGCCTCAATTATGGTATCGCCTTCTGGAATAATAGATCTATTCTTGCGAAATATTGCAGCCACACGGGTATCTACATTGGGAACATGCTTACGTAATTCCTGCAATTGTTGACCCACAAGCGGGCCGCCATAAAATGCGCGCACAGCAACCAAACTCACCTTACCTGATGCAAAATTAAGTACCTGCAATGCTTCTGGAAACTCAATCAAATTTTCTACGTATTCGGTCAGAATTTGTTCTGGGCAAATTGCAAAATCTACACAAAAATTTTCTGAAGAAAAGATTTCCAGATGCGTAAGATATTCAGTAGACCGAATACGGGCAATTTTAGTTGGCGTATTAAACAAGGTGGCAGCAAGCTTACAAGCCACTAAATTAGTTTCATCACTTGCAGTTACGGCGAAGACTAAATCGGCATCTTCGGCACCGGCATTAACCAATACCGATGGATGAGAGGCACTACCGATAATCGTGCGCAAATCCAGACGATCCTGTAATAGCGACAGCCTATCTGCAGCAATATCAACCACGGTGATGTCATTAGCTTCGCTGACCAGACTTTCTGCTACCGATGAACCAACTTGGCCTGCACCCAGAATGATAATCTTCAATTGGATGATCCATTCCGTAATATCATGAGGTACTATCCATAAATAAGTTGACGCAGATACCTCTACGCATGCGCACGCACCCAATCTCGCCATTGTGTAAACAAAACAGGATCACGTGCGGCAATAACCGAACGTCGCCAGGGTGATCCCGCCCAATAATCATCCTGTCCGAGACCACACATATATCCACCAGCCTCCTCCAGAATTAAACTACCTGCTGCATAATCCCATGGCTTTTGCCCCCCATGTAAATATAAGTCAAAATAACCCGCAGCGGTATAACACCATTCCAGCGTACAGGCACCATAATTTCGTTGAGATGAGAAAGGTGGATTGCCCGCAATTCTTTCGGCAAGCTTCCGATCCAATCGTTTCAAATCGACATTAGCCATCGCACTGGATAACAAAGGAACATGCTTATTGATGGGTAATAATATGCCATTCAAATAGGCACCACCGCCCTTCTCAGCATAAAACATCTCGTTTGAGATAGGATTATAAACGACGCCTAAAATACTTTTCCCCTGTTGCATCAGCGCTACTGAAATAGCAAAATAAGGCAAACCATTGAGAAAATTGGAAGTGCCATCAATCGGATCTACGCTCCACAATCCAGAACCCCCCATAGCCCATTGTTCACGCTGCTCAAGCTCAGGCATTTCCTCCCCCATTGCAGCACCCGGATAGATTTTTTGCAATTCCTCTAACAGAACTGCCTGTACCGCAAGATCTGCCTCTGTGAAATAGCTACCATCTGCTTTAATCCGCCGATCTACCTGCAAATAACGCGGCATGATTTCCTGTTGCGCAACGGTTCTCACTACATTAATAACGGCATCTAGCACTTTTTTCACGTCCGCCATTTGATCGAACAACCAATACTGGGAATCTGATTCTCAGGACCCCGGCCCGTTTGAGCAACCTGCACCATACCTTCAAATAGATCACGTCGCACATTTGCTGGCGCTGCTTCTTTGCGCGAGGCATCCAGTCGCCCACGATATTGCAATTCCAGCTTGCTATTCAAACCAAAAAAATCCGGTGTGCATACTGCACCATACGCCTTGGCGATCATCTGAGTCTCATCCCACACGTAAGGAAACGGATAATCAAATTGTTTTGCGATTTGTATCATGTTATCAAAAGAATCTTCCGGATAATCCGCTGGATCATTTGACATAATAGCAATTGCATTAATTCCATGCGGAGCGAGTTCCCTCACATCTCGAATCATACGATCTTGTATCGCTTTTACGTAAGGACAGTGATTACAAATAAACATTATCAATAGCCCATTTTCCCCCTTAGCTTTTGCCAGGTTATAACGTTGACCATCAACACCTAACAAATCAAAATCAACCGCTTTCCAGCCAAATTCACAAATGGGTGTTTCCAAACTTGCCATATCTTCTCTCCCCTTACTGGTAGTATTTAAGAAAATTTATATTATCATGGGCACATTACCCGCTATCACTAATTGCCTACCTCTAATCTTATAATGTACCCACGCTTTTATCAAATAGCGCGTAAAACTTCGTCCTTCAGGGCGGAGATATAAGCGCACAGGCGAAGCCTGTTTAATGCGATCTTTGCTGTTGTTCAATATATTGCTTAATAATCGAGAGTGGTGCTCCACCACAACTACCCGCAAAATAGCTTGGACTCCAAAGCATATTACCCCAAAGCTTATTTTTAATTTCGGGATAATTCTTTTTGCGAATAAGTCGGCTTGAAACGCCTTTCAAACTATTTACCAAGTTAGAAATAGCAATTTTTGGTGGATAGTTAACTAAAAGGTGAATATGATCATGCTCATCGTTAAATTCCACCAATTCTGCTTCAAAATCCAAACACACGTTTTTAAATATTTCTTCCAAATCAATTAATACCCTTCCGGAGAAAACATTTCTACGGTATTTTGTTACAAAGACCAAATGAACATTAAGATTAAAAACGAAATGTCTTACTGTTATTACATCGTTATTAACTTGCATAGACCAATTCCTTTTTGTATAATTATAACCATGAAGCAGATTATACGCAAAGCCTTTAAATCTCGACTCAATCCAAATTCTGACCAAGTACAGAAGATGGTTGAGTTTGCAGGTGCTAATCGGTTTGTTTGGAATAAAGCCTTAGCAATGAATCTGTTCAGATTAGAGCAGAAACAGCCATTGCTTTGGTACAACGAGTTGTCATTTTGGCTAAAGCTATGGAAATCCTCAGAAGATTATGGATTTCTAAAAACCGTTCATTCTCAACCGTTGCAACAAGCCTTAAAAAACTTAGAAAAAGCGTTCAAAGACGGTTTTGATAAAAAACAGCCTTTAAAACGGATTCCAAAATTCAAGAAAAAAGGTTTGAGTGACAGCTTTCGTTATCCACAAGGATTTAAGCTGGAGCAAGAGTCTAGCAAAGTGTTCTTGCCTAAAATCGGTTGGGTGAAATATCGTAATTCACGCCAAGTCATTGGTGACGTTAAAAATATGACGATTTCCCGTAAAGGCGGTTATTGGTACGTGTCGATTCAGACTGAGTACGAGACCGAGCTAAAGCGTCATAGCTCAACCAGTATGATTGGTGTTGATATGGGCGTTACCCGCTTTGCAACCTTGTCAGACGGCTCATACGTAGAACCTTTAAACAGTTTCAGAAAGTTATCAAAGAAACTGGCTTTTGAACAGCGTAAGCTGTCTAAAAAAGTCCGTTTCTCTGCTAACTGGAAAAAGCAGAAACAAATCATTACCCGACTGCATGAGCGTATTGCCAATGCTCGTTTAGACTTCTTACACAAAACCTCAACCGAAATCAGCAAAAATCACGCAATGGTCGTAGTTGAGAATTTAAAGATAGGAAACATGTCTAAGAGTGCCAAGGGCAGTGTTGAAAAGCATGGTAAAAACGTCAAAGCGAAATCGGGTCTAAACAAATCCATTCTTGACCAAGGATGGGGAATGTTCGTTTCGTTTTTGGAGTATAAACAGGCTTGTTCAGGCGGGGATGTATTGAAGGTAAACCCTCAATACACCTCTCAAACCTGCCCTAGATGTCAACATGTTAGTCGTGACAATCGCAAAAGCCAAAGTGCTTTTGAATGTACAGAATGTGGATTTAAAGCCAATGCCGACTTGGTAGGTGCCTTGAATGTACTTGAGCGAGGACATCGCTTGTTAGCCTGTGGAGTTGAAACGTTAGTTTCGTCTAAGAAGCAGGAACCAGTAGGCAGTAGCAATACAAACCTACTCTTAACGGCTTAATAAGTCGCTAGGAATCCCCTTCGTTTAGGAAGGGGAGGATGTCAATGCACCGAAGACATCATTGTAGGTCATTCTATCGAATTACCGGCCGATATTGAGCATCATGCCACGCGCGTATTACGTCTGAGATCGGGTGACAGAATCACACTATTCAATAACAAGGGAGGTGAATTCCTGGCACAGATCACACACATCAGTAAATCAAAGACTACCGCTTTAATAAATGAGTATCATGCCATTGAACGGGAATCACCATTGATAATTGAATTAGTTCAGGCAATATGTATCAACGAGAAAATGGACTGGATTATACAAAAAACAGTAGAGCTCGGTGTCACGCATATCTTTCCTGTTACTACCCATCGTAGCATCGTGCATCTCACCAACGAACGTGCAATCAAACGCCTGCAACACTGGCAAAAAATTGCCATTTCTGCCTGTGAGCAATCTGGCAGAAATCATGTACCACAAATCTCTCCCTTGATGTCATTATCTGATTGGTCAAATCAGAAAAACATGAATAAGACGTCCCAGAATCTCGGATTTATGCTGTCCACCACAGCAGAAAAGAGTTTAACCCATTTCCAGAAGCCCCCTCTTAATACGGTATTAACGCTACTTGTCGGGCCAGAAGGGGGTCTTACACAGGAAGAAGAAATCGCTATTTTACACACGGGCTTTATTCCATTGCGCTTAGGAAAACGTATACTCCGAACAGAAAGTGCGGCATTGGCTACAATTGCGGCAATGCAAGCACTATGGGGTGATTATTGACAAGCGACTGCACTACTTATTAGCGAGCAAATAAACTAATTTAATCCTTAATATCCATTTAAAAGATGAAATCCAATACTGATTTTGTCAACTGGTTTCGTTCGGTTGCACCTTATGCTCACGCATTTCGCAATAAAATTTTTATCATCGCTTTCAGTGGTGAAATGGTAACCGATGCAAAATTCGTCGACTTTATACATGACATCAATTTACTGGCCAGCCTCGGTGTTCGGCTGGTTTTAGTACATGGCGCGCGCTCACAAATAGATTTACGGCTCGATGAGTGTAAATTGCAAACCAAATCTGTAATGGGCATGCGTGTTACTGACCCAGCCACATTACAGCGTGTAAAAGAGTCGGTAGGGCGCATTCATATTGAAATAGAGGCCTTACTATCCATGGGATTACCCAACTCACCCATGGCGAATGCCGCTATTCGCGTTACCAGCGGCAACTTTGTTACCGCTTGCCCCATTGGCGTGATTAACGGCGTTGATTTAATGCATACAGGAAAAGTACGCAAAATAAATGCAGCCATGATTCGCACACGCTTGGAACAGGGTGATGTCGCTCTCATTTCTCCCTTAGGTAATTCTCCAACAGGAGAAATATTCAATTTAACACTGGAAAATGTCGCAACCGAAGTGGCCATTGCACTCAATGCAGAAAAGCTCATTTTCCTACTGGATGTGCCGGGTATTTCAGAGGAATTTACTGATAAACCTCAGACGCTGCTACGTGAATTAACGGTTGCTGAATCTCGGTTACTCCTCACCAAACATGCAAACAATACAATAAAACTGCCGCTCGCAATTGAACAATGCCTTTCCTACGCAATCAAGGCGTGTGAAAGCAGTATCGCGCGCGTCCACCTGATCAGTCGCCATATCGATGGTGCGATATTACAAGAGCTGTTCACTCACAGCGGTATCGGCACCATGATATCGCGAGAATCCCTGCAATCCTTACGCAATGCAAAAATAGAAGATGTGGGCGGTATTCTACAATTAATTGAACCACTAGAGGCTGAGGGAGTGCTGGTAAGACGCAATCGTGAGCTACTCGAAATTGAAATCAACCGCTTTATTGTATACGAGCATGACGGTATGATTATCGGTTGTGCTGCATTGTATCCCTTTCCAGATGAGAACGCCTGTGAACTTGCGTGTCTTGCGGTGCATCCTGATTACCGTAATTCGGAACGCGGCAATACACTACTCAAATATGCTGAAGCCCAAACAATCGCTCAAGGAAGCAAAAAATTATTTGCTCTCACGACGCGCACAACACATTGGTTTATTGAGCATGGCTTCAAAGAGATCGCACTCTCAGACTTACCCAAAGCAAAACAGGGATTATACAATTACCAACGTCGCTCCAAGGTATTCATGAAGCACTTATAATTCAACCGGTCGCTACTTGAAACGAAAATCTTAAAATCTCATCATAATCAACAGATGGGGAAAGATAACAGGCATTCAATCTGACTCTAAAAAACAAACGTGTTATATAACAACCAATTGATCTCATTGTTATATATTAGTCCAATGAGTTCACGAACTTCCCTTGCATAACAGCGTGGGCAACCGATCCTGAGGCAATATAGTCGCTCTCAGGGGTAAATGGAACCTGTATTTTTGATATTATCCCGGCAGCGTAACAAAAAGAGCAGGGTGCTAAAAGAACAGCGCGCTTCCAGAGAAAATTAAGGAAAGTAATCCTATTTAATGGAATAAAGGATTCTTCATTTTTTATCTTACCGTCGTAATTTGAGCGAGATATCTCATGGTTACGTGACTCATACCGTCATTTTATACATACTCCTTTAGAATTGATCGGTAGTACGGTAGCCTATTCGATTAAATGGAATTAGCATAACCGCAGCTTAACTATAATAGTTTATTTGGAGAAATTGAAAATGGCTAGAATGATCTATTGCATTAGACTTGGGCGTGAAGCAGAAGGATTAGACTATCAAACCTATCCGGGTGAATTAGGAAAACGTATTTTTGATAACGTATCCAAAGAGGCCTGGGCTGAATGGATTCAGCATCAAACTATGCTGGTCAATGAGAACCGCTTGAATCTTGCGGATATCAAAGCTCGCAAGTATCTTGCCGAACAAATGGAAGCTCATTTCTTTGGAGCTGGTGCAGAAAATCCTGTCGGCTATGTGCCGCCGGAAAAATCTTGATCTCTATACCGGAGCAGAATTATTCAACACATAAAAAGATACCCGATCAATTAGCTTCAATAAATAAAATATGCTTTATTCTCCATGAGCTATTCTCCCACATCGAATCCATTTCTTAACCGCGAGCTCAGTCAAATCGAATTCAATCGACGGGTACTTGCCCAGGCCGAGAATAAAGATAATCCCCTTCTGGAACGACTACGCTTTTTATGTATCGTCAGCAGCAATCTTGATGAATTTTTTGAAGTGCGTGTAGCCGGTCTGAAAGAACAAATTAAATTAGATACACCTGGCTTAGGACCAGATCACATGGTGCCACATCGCGCTTTTAAACTCGTATCTGAACAATCCCATCAGATCGTGGCTCGTCAGTACCAATTATTGAATGCGGAGATTTTGCCGGGATTAGCAAACGAAAGTATTCATTTCCTGCGGCGAGATGCCTGGGATGATAAGCAACGTGACTGGATCAAAGCCTTCTTCTTCCGAGAGCTCATGCCGGTATTAACGCCTATAGGCCTTGACCCCGCTCACCCTTTCCCACGCGTACTGAATAAGAGCCTCAATTTTGCTGTCGCGTTAGAAGGTAAAGATGCCTTTGGTCGTAATTCCGGCACCGCTATTGTTCAGGCCCCTCGTATACTGCCACGTGTCATTCGTCTGCCAGAAGAAATCAGTTGTGGTCAATATAGCTTTGTATTTCTTTCATCAATTCTGCATGCGCACGTGGGAGAGCTTTTTTCTGGAATGAATACATTAGGTTGCTATCAATTCCGCGCTACCCGTAATAGCGATTTATTCGTTGATGAAGAGGCAGTTAAAAATTTACGCATTGCATTACAAGGAGAATTACCCCAGCGTCATTTTGGTAACGCTGTCAGATTAGAAGTCGCCGATAATTGCTCGCAGCACATCGCGGATTTTCTGTTAGAACAACTCTGTCTGACTCGAGATGATTTCTACCAAGTAGAAGGCCCCGTAAACCTGGCTCGTCTCATGTACGTTTCGGATCAGATTAATCGTCCTGATCTAAAATTTCCATCATTTATTCCGGGCTTACCTATATCACCGCAAAAAAAGAAAATCACTAATATTTTTCAGATGCTCCGCAAGCATGATCTTTTGTTGCATCATCCATATCAATCATTCCAACCAGTCATCCATTTTATTCAACAAGCGGCTATAGATCCCAATGTGGTCGCTGTGAAACAAACTGTTTATCGTACCGGTACAGACTCAATGGTAATGGATGCGCTCATTGCGGCTGCAAGCAGGGGAAAAGAAGTTACAGTCGTTGTAGAATTACTGGCTCGCTTTGATGAGGAGGCAAACATTAATTGGGCTAGCCGTCTCGAAGAAGTTGGCGCGCATGTCGTTTATGGCGTCGTCGGTCATAAAACGCACTCTAAAATCGCCATGATTGTCCGCCGCGAAGAAGGCAAATTGCGCCGTTATGTACATTTAGGCACGGGTAACTATCATCCTGGTACAGCTCGATCATATACTGACTTCGGCTTACTGACCTGTCACGAAGAAATCTGCACAGATGTCAATGAGGTATTCATACAACTAACGGGCCTGGGTAGAGCTGGCAAATTAACACATTTATGGCAATCACCTTTCAACCTTCATAGTCAGATATTAAATGCAATCAATAATGAAATCCAAAATATCAAAGCAGGTAAACCTACCCGAATAATCGCCAAAATGAATGCACTCCTGGAACCCAGGATTATTCAAACACTCTACGCAGCTTCTAATTCTGGTATCAGTATCGATCTCATTGTGCGCGGCGCGTGTGCTTTACGTCCCGGCATTCAGGGCATGTCCGAAAACATCAGGGTTCGGTCGATAATTGGACGCTTCCTGGAACATACACGTATTTTCTATTTCTGTAACAACAACGCACACAATGTATACCTTTCCAGCGCAGACTGGATGGATCGCAATTTCTTTCGTCGTATAGAGCTCTGTTTTCCAGTTTTAGATGATCGGCTTAAGAAACGTGTCATCAATGAAGGCTTAAAACCTTATCTCAGAGATAATTGCCAGGCATGGGAAATGGATCAGAATGGAGGCTATCGTTGCAAATCCGTCCGGCCTAGCCGAAGATATTCTGCTCAGGAAGCATTATTAGGAAAATTGGCCGTAGTAAGTTAAATAATCCAGTCATCATACGGGACAAAACTATCAAGAACGTGATACCCACCGAAATTGAGCTCAAACTACGCTTGTCACCAAAACACGTTGCAGATCTACAGTGCCTGCCATTACTCAAATCCATGAGCATGACCCGCCCCATTACACAAAAGCTCTATAGTATTTATTATGATACGCCAGACCTGCACCTCATGCATCACGGTATCGCATTGCGGTTACGCCGGGTCGGCCGACATTGGATTCAGACTATTAAAGGAGGCGGATCGGCATCAGCCGGTTTACATCAACATAATGAATGGGAAGCCCGGGTATCAAACGAACAGCCCGATTTCACGAAAATTACAGACCCCAATCTGATTCGACTATTGAGTGGCCCCCAGTTACGTAAGCAACTTCGCCCGATATTTACAACCGATTTTTCTCGTCACACTCGCCTGTTACAATTAAACGACGGTAGTCAAGCTGAATTCAGCCTTGATCAAGGTAAGATTTCTACTGATCGAAAAAAAAGCGCGCTATGTGAAATAGAGATAGAATTAAAATCAGGTAATTCGGTTCAACTACTTGAATTTGCCTTAGTATTATCACGCGCTTTCCCGTTTCCCTTAAGACTAGAGAATACAAACAAGGCGGAACGCGGCTTTGCACTTTATTCTGGGCAGAAGCGGCCGCCAAGCAAAGCGCAGCCCCTTGTTATGCATCCTGATACCGATCTAGCGGCCGCATTCAAAGAAGTATTACAGAATTGCCTAACCCATCTGAACAATAATGAGAATGGCCTATTGGAAGATTCTAATAGTGAATACCTGCATCAAATGCGTATTGCCCTAAGAAGACAGCAATCGGCACTGAACCAGTTCTCACAAGCACTCCCTAAAGATCGCCTGTTGTTAGCCATTGCACCCGAATTAAAATGGCTGACCCGTCAATTTAACCCGGCTCGAGATTGGGATGTTTTCTGCACACAAACACTTCCCATGATACACACCGGCTTTCCCGATCATACAGGCATCAACAAACTCAAAAAATCATGTCTCCGGTTACGTCATAAACACTATAAAAGCGCACAGCATGCTGTCAAATCAAAACGTTATTTAGAAATAATGTTAAAGCTAAGCCTGTGGCTTAATTCCAAACAGTTATCCCCTCAATTCAGATCAGGAAATCCCGCGGCATCACTTCATACATCCGTAATACCGTTTTCAAATACGCTGTTGACTAACCAGCACCAACAGCTAAAAAAATATGGCAATTCGTTGACGACACTCAGTACATCTTCATTACATAGTTTTCGTATCAGCATAAAGAAACAACGTTATCTAACCGAATTCTTTATTACGCTTTACCCAGGCAGGGAATCCAGTCAATACCTTCGGTCGCTACATGAGTTACAGGATATTCTTGGCGTGATCAATGATCAGGCTGTCATCAAACAATATTTAAAGAAAATAAAGATTACCCGCAAGACAACAACACAGAGCGAAGCAATCGGGATTATCCTCGGATGGGTTGCGCATCAAACCCTATTGCAGAAACCAGCACTCAATCGTGCCTGGATCTCCTTCAATAAAACAGCTCCTTTCTGGCAAAAGACAACTGCCGGAAAACGAGCCTAATGCATAATAACAGGTGAGACTCTTGCAAAAATCCTCGTTATAATTTCTAGTCTATTGATTATAAATAGTTAATTTTTTCAACTATTGGGGTTTTGCAAAGGTCTCAAAAAGATGAATACAATCTAATGCAAGCTAATTGATTGCTATCATGATGATAGCGTGAATAAGAAAAACGGCCAGCTTCATCCAATCCCAGATGAAAAAATGATTTTTCACAGGATCGAAACAAAGTGGCCGTTTCTCTTTTTATTGACAAACGATTTAATCCGACAAATTTCTGTCCTAGGCGATTTATTTAACGATCGCTTTTAATTCTCCCTTAAGATACCGCTCTGTCATCTGATCTAGCATAATAGGTTTGATTTTCCCCGCCTGACCAGCACAACCAAATGCTTCAAAACGCGCTTTACAAATATCTTTGGCCGCAGTGGTTGCTTCCTTAAGAAACTTACGAGGATCAAATTCGCTCTTATTGTGAGCTAAATGACGACGAATCGCACCAGTCATAGCAAGGCGGATATCGGTGTCGATATTAATCTTCCGTACACCATTTTTTATCCCTTCCTGTATTTCTTCTACCGGCACACCATAAGTTTCTTTCATTTCGCCGCCATATTCACGGATAACTTCCAACCATTCCTGTGGCACCGAGCTAGAACCATGCATAACCAAATGCGTATTTGGAATACGCTGATGGATTGCTTTTATTCGCTCAATTGCCAGAATATCGCCGGTTGGCTTACGCGTAAACTTGTAAGCACCATGTGAGGTACCAATCGCAATCGCCAATGCATCCACTCCTGTTTTCTTAACAAAATCAGCAGCCTGCTCAGGATCCGTTAACAACTGATCATGGCTCAACACACCTTCTGCGCCATGACCATCTTCAGCTTCTCCCATGCCTGATTCAAGTGAACCCAAACAACCCAGCTCACCTTCAACCGAAACGCCCACTGAATGCGCAATATCCACAACCTGAGCTGTAATATTAACGTTATATTCATAAGACGAAGGCGTTTTAGCGTCTGCTTCCAGAGAACCATCCATCATGACACTGGAAAAACCGCTGCGAATTGCATTAATACAAACAGCTGGGGATGCGCCATGATCCTGGTGCATAACAACTGGAATATGAGGATAAGCCTCCACCGCTGCAGCAATCAGATGACGCAGAAAAGCTTCCCCCGCATACTTACGTGCGCCGGCAGAGCCCTGCATAATGACGGGACTGTCACATTCATCAGCCGCCTGCATAATGGCATGAATCTGCTCCAGATTATTAACATTAAAAGCAGGTAAGCCGTAGCCATTCTCTGCCGCATGATCCAAAAGTTGTCGTAATGATACTAGCGCCATCTAAGTCTCCTTCAAAAAATAATCTTAATATATCTGTGTTTAGCTATCAATTATTGATGATATAAAAAACGAACTCCCAGTATATGTACGCTGCCGCCTATATCTGTCAGCAATCATCAAAAACAGGGTAATACCGATATACTATCCAGCGATGCACTCATACCATATCGGTATCTTCTTTTTGTTTACACTCACCTACCTTAACTATCTTCATCGTATTCGTTCCGCCCGCTTTTCCAACCGGTTCGCCGATAGTCATCACCATAAGATCACCATTTCTTATTACACCACGCTTGAGCAACTCATCTTCCGCAAGGCTTAAAATCACCTCCGGATCAATCAAACCATCACCAAATTCTACCGGATAAACACCACGAAACAGCGTCACTTTACCTCGCGTATCTTCTTGAGGACTGAGCGCAAATATGGGCACTTTAGAACTCCTACGCGACATTAACAATGCGGTTACGCCACTTTGAGTTAGTGCAGCGATAGCACGAATCTGTAAGCCGCTGGCAGTAAACATCGTCGCGCGGGCAATGGCTTCTTCAATTGTTGTTGGATGAACAATGGGTATTCGTCCATCCTGGTTTACTAAATATTCCTTTTCCGCTTCTAGACAGACCCGCGCCATTGCCTCCACCGATTCAACGGGATAAACACCTGCAGCAGATTCAGCCGATAACATAACCGCATCCGTCCCATCCAGCACTGCGTTAGCCACATCAGATACCTCTGCACGAGTCGGAATCGGATTCGTAATCATCGATTCCATCATCTGAGTCGCTGTAACTACTAATTTATTCCTGGCACGAGCGGCACTAATCATTCTTTTTTGTAAAGCAGGCACTACTGCATCGCCGACTTCAACAGCCAAATCCCCCCGTGCAACCATAATGGCATCCGACGCTTCTAAAATATCGTCCAATGCAAGAATCGCTTCAGAGCGCTCAATCTTCGCCATAAGCAGGCTTTTGCCGCCCGCTGCAGTCATCAAGGCACGTGCCTGTCGCATATCGTCACCAGAGCGGGGGAAAGATACTGCCAGGAAATCCGCATTAAATGCCGCCGCAGTCTTGATATCTTCCAGGTCTTTGCTGGTCAAAGCCGGAGCGCCTAGACCCCCACCCTTACGATTAATGCCTTTATTATTGGATAAAATACCACCCTGTTCGACTACGCAGTAGATTTGATGTCCTCTAACCTTTGATACGCCCAGAACAATACGGCCATCATCCAGCATCAATGTCGCACCCGTCTCGACATCATTAGGCAATTCTTTATAATCCAGGCCTACCCGCTCCTGATTACCCAGTTCGCACTCCGCATCCAGTATAAATTCATCCCCAATTTCTAATTTGATTTTTCCATTCTCGAATTTACCAACGCGAATTTTAGGGCCTTGTAAATCAGCCAATACACCGATTGTATAGCCAGCGGCACGTGCCAGTGAGCGGGTTAACTCAGCGTATCCAATATGCTCTTCCCGGGTACCGTGGGAAAAGTTAATCCGAACAACATCTACCCCAGCTTCAATCATTCGTCCCAGAACCTTTGGATTACCACATGCAGGCCCAAGTGTTGCTACAATTTTTGTTCTTCGGATCATTTGTATGAATATATCTCAGATATGTCAGTGTGCGCGCATCTCTAATATTTCTACTGCAGGCAACTTCTTGCCCTCTAAAAACTCCAAGAACGCACCACCCGCCGTCGAAATATAAGAAACCTTATCATAAATATCGTATTTTTGAATGGCCGCGATCGTATCGCCCCCACCTGCCAAAGTAAAAGCCTTCGTATTTGCAATAGCTGTCGCAATCGTTTTGGTCCCAGCACCGAATTGATCAAACTCAAATACTCCTACCGGACCATTCCAGACAACCGTGCCAGCCTGCATAATAATATCAGCCAATTCCTGCGCGCTTTCAGGTCCGATATCAAAAATCATTTCATCATCATTCACGGCATCGGCCTTCTTTAATACCGCTGGTTCATTCGCATCAAATTTCTTTCCAACAACCACATCGACGGCAATTGGAATTGAAGCGTTACGTTTCATCATCTTATCCATCAGCATTTTAGCCGTTGGCACAAGATCATTTTCACATAACGAATTACCAATATTCTTACCTGTCGCTTTAAGAAAAGTATTGGCAATACCGCCGCCAACCACCAGTTGGTCAACTTTTTCAGAAAGTGATTCAAGCACTGTAAGCTTAGTTGAAACCTTAGATCCACCTACGATCGCAACCATTGGACGGGCAGGATTCAATAATGCTTTGGTTAAAGCTTCGAGTTCTTCTGTCAATAAAATACCCGCACAAGCCACAGGCGCATATTTGGCTATGCCATGCGTTGAAGCTTGAGCACGATGAGCGGTACCAAAAGCATCCATTACAAAAATATCACACAGTTTGGCATACTTTCGAGCCGTCTCTTCAGCGTTTTTCTTTTCACCGATATTAATCCGGCAGTTTTCTAGAATGACTAACTCGCCTTCCTTAATTTCAAAACTACCTTCCACCCAGTCTTTGATTAGACGTACTGGTTTACCGAGACGGCTAGCGATATTGTCGGCAACCGGCTTTAATGAATTTTCTTCTGTCCACTCACCCTCTTCTGGACGACCCAGATGAGAAGTAACCATGACTTTAGCTCCCTGCTCCAGACAATGATTAATCGTTGCCATTGAGGCAGTGATACGTGCATCCGAAGTCACGATGCCATTCTTAACTGGCACATTCAGATCAGCACGAATAAAAACACGCTTCCCCTTGAGATTAAGGTCGATAAGCTTGATAACAGACACAGCGCACTCCAGATTGTCTAAAGTAAAAATATAAGGGATAGCGCGCCATCCCTTATGTCTAGGTTAGCTAAAATAGCTTATGGTCAGAAATAGGGAACAGGCAGGCTGCTGACTTCCAGCTGCCCATTCTCCATTACAAAATTACTTAGCAACCACGCGAACCATTTCCAACACCTTGCTGGAGTAGCCCCATTCATTATCATACCAGGAGACTACCTTGACGAAGCTGCCATCCAAAGACATACCTGCTTCGGCATCAAAAATAGAAGTACAACTTTCACCACGAAAATCAGTAGACACTACTTTTTGATCGGTATAACCCAGTACACCCTTCATTTCTCCTTCAGAAGCAGCCTTCATCGCCTTACAAATATCATCATAGGTTGCATCTTTATCCAGTTCCACCGTCAGATCTACAACAGATACATCAGATGTTGGAACACGAAAAGCCATGCCGGTTAGCTTCTTATTCAACTCTGGAATAACGACACCCACTGCTTTTGCAGCACCCGTTGAAGAAGGAATAATATTTTCCAGAATACCACGGCCACCGCGCCAGTCTTTATTGGACGGGCCATCAACAGTCTTCTGAGTTGCCGTAGCAGCATGTACAGTCGTCATCAATCCACGTTTAATACCCCAGGTATCGTTCAATACCTTGGCAACAGGCGCAAGACAGTTCGTGGTACATGAAGCATTGGAAATAATACTCTCACCATGATAAGTATTATCATTCACTCCATATACAAACATCGGCGTGTCATCTTTAGATGGCGCTGACATAATCACTTTCTTGGCACCTGCAGCCAGATGCTTCTGACAGGTTTCCTTGGTCAGAAAAAGGCCCGTTGATTCAATCACCACGTCCACGCCTACCTCATCCCACTTCAGTTCAGCAGGATCTTTAATGGCCGTCAAACGAATTCTTTTTCCATTGACAACAAGTGTATTACCATCAACAGAAATATCGCCCTTAAAACGACCATGCACTGAATCATGCTTCAGCATGTAAGCAAGATAATCCGGTTCCAATAAATCATTGATAGCAACCACTTCAATATCGGAAAAATTCTGCACCGCTGAACGAAACACCATGCGTCCAATACGGCCAAAGCCATTAATACCCACTTTAATCGTCATACTCATTACTCCTTAAATAAATATCTCGTTGCATGAAAGCAAGATCTGTTCAATCATTCTGGTATTGTAATCAATCAAATGATATTTTTTACGGTCTTGACTACATTCTCAACGGTAAAACCAAAATGCTCAAATAACACATCTGCTGGCGCGGATTCACCAAAGGTATCTATCCCTACCACAGCACCTTCCAAGCCCACATATTTTCGCCAAAAATCCGTTACACCTGCCTCTATAGCAACGCGTTTTACATTTCGCAGCAATACACTGTCTTTATAAGATACCTCTTGCCGGTCAAACAAATTGGTGCATGGCATTGAGACTACACGTGCATGAATACCGGTTTCAAGCAATGATTTCTGCGCATCTATTGCCAGACCAATCTCTGAACCTGTCGCAATCAGGATAATTTGTGGTTGACCATTATCCGCTTCCGATAAAACATAACCACCTTTATCAATCAATTTAATGGTAGCTGCATCACGCTTCTGGAATGGTAAATTCTGCCGACTGAAGATCAATGTAGAAGGTCCTTCTTTACGCTCAACAGCACGCGCCCAAGCAACCGCCGACTCAACGGTATCACAAGGCCGCCAGACATCCATATTGGGAATATAACGTAATGTTGCGGTTTGTTCCACCGGCTGATGCGTAGGTCCATCTTCACCCAACCCAATAGAATCATGCGTAAATACAAATAAATTACGAATCTTCATCAAGGCAGCCATGCGTAAAGCATTACGCGCATATTCCGAAAACATCAGGAAGGTAGCGCCATAAGGAATCAGGCCACCATGCAGAGACAATCCATTCATGATGGCGCTCATACCAAATTCACGCACACCATAATAGATATAATTACCCCCTGATTTCTGGCTCACGCCTTGCGAACCAGACCATAAAGTCAGATTTGATCCTGCCAGATCAGCAGAGCCTCCGATTAATTCCGGTAAAACAGGTGCCAGGTCTTCAATCGCATTCTGCGAAGCCTTGCGGCTGGCAATTGTTTCTCCCTTCGCATTTACCTGATTGATTACACTATCGACGTGGCTCTGCCAGTTAGCAGGCAAATCACCGGCCATACGACGCTTAAATTCAGCTGCTTCTGCAGGGTATTTTTCAGCATAGCGGGAGAAAACCTCATTCCAGTCACTTTCAAGTTTCTCACCCTTAGCACGCGCATCCCATACTTCGTATACTTCCTTAGGAATCTCAAAAGGTGGGTAATGCCAACCAATATGAGGACGTGTGGCAGCAATTTCTGCATCACCCAAGGCAGCCCCATGTACTGAATGTGTATTGGCCTTATTCGGCGACCCCATACCAATAACCGTTTTACAACAAATCATGGTGGGTTTATCACAGCATTTTTTAGCTTCCTCAATAGCCGCCTCGATTGCGTCCGGATCATGGCCATTTACATTGGGTACAACATGCCATCCATAAGCCTCAAACCGCTTTGGCGTATCATCGGTAAACCACCCTTCGACATTACCATCAATCGATATTCCGTTATCATCGTAAAAACAGATTAGTTTCCCTAATCCCAAGGTACCTGCCAATGAGCAGGCTTCATGGGAAATGCCTTCCATTAAACAACCATCACCCAGGAAAACATAGGTATGGTGATCAACAATATTAAAACCTGGGCGATTAAATTCAGCAGCCAGAATCTTTTCCGCCAACGCCATACCCACCGCATTAGTAATTCCCTGACCTAGTGGTCCCGTCGTCGTTTCTACTCCGGGCGTATACCCATACTCAGGATGACCCGGTGTTTTAGAATCGAATTGTCGAAAACGCTTAATTTCTTCCATTGGCAGATCATAGCCCGTCAGATGCAAGAGCGCGTAGATCAACATGGAGCCATGTCCATTGGAGAGAACGAATCGATCACGATCAACCCATTTGGGGTTATTCGGATTGTGGCGCAAATGATGTATCCATAGTACTTCCGCAATTTCTGCCATACCCATAGGCATACCGGGGTGGCCAGAATTGGCTTTTTGTACCGCATCCATTGCCAGCGCACGCACTGCACTCGTTAAATTTTTAAATACCGGCGCGTCAAAATCCTTGAATGTATCCATCGACACTAACTCCCTTATATTCAGCAAACAAAAACAGCCCGCCCCTACACTGAAGAACCTGCCAGATTTAAAGCGAATCTACTGAGCAAAGTGGAGAAGTGATTCAAGTTATAAATATATCTGATTTGAATCGCTTCTCCACTTTGCTCGCCCTAATCGTCGAAACCCGGCAGGTTCTTCGCGACGCTACAGACCGGAAAAATGCTATTATCTCTTAAGATACCTTATCCGACAACTATAAGTCCGCCTTTACGCATAAAATCATCTCTCTACAATAACCACAGCTTCAACACCTCTCCGGAATCAGTGGCCTCGTAACTTTATACCTAACAATTTTATTTTACGATACAGATGTGTTCGCTCTAATCCTGCACGTTCGGCAACACGCGTCATATTACCGCTTTCTTGATCAATCAATTTCTCAAAATAAGCCTTTTCAAATAAATCACGCGCCTCACGCAGCGAAAGATTCAACGGTGTGTCTGACATTGTCGGCATTGATGTTGATTTCGGAAATGCCAGTGCTTGTTGTACCGACTCGGCAGAAATCTCATCACCGACACAAGTTAGCGCCAAAGAACGAACCACACCTGTAAGCTGGGTGAGATTACCCGGCCAATCATAATTCCGTAAGCAATTAAGCGCAGCGGTACTCAACTGTAGCAAAGAAGATGTTTCACCTGACTCCACGAAACGTGAAAGTATTTGATTGGCTAATTCCGGAATATCTTCTCTATGCGCTCTCAATGCAGGAATGCTAATACTAAGATTACTCAAGATTTCATACAGTTTTACATTATAAACACCCTGTGCTGTTAGCTCAGCCAGCGGTAAAGAAGTCGCGCAAACCAATCGCACATTATATTTTTCAAGCTTACTCAGCAATAATAATAATCCTTTTTGCCCTAATCTATTAATTTCGCCAATATCTTTAAGAAATAATAGACCATCACGCGCCTGCTCCAATAGATCTAATGGTGCTTCAGTCAACAGTCCAAGCGTTTCTGGTTCTATCCATGGGGTATTCGGTCGATGCATAAATCGTGCGCACAACTCTACACCCACGCCCGGCTCGCCTGTGAGCAATAGCGGTGCTTTCAAGTTGGCAACCTGTTCCAGACGTTTCTTTAAGTCAGCGATTAGCGCACCTCTGCCTAGGCTAGCCAGCGACAAAATAGAGGGTCGTTTACTTTGGCTTCCTCTCAGGGCTTTTCCCACCGTACTTAATAATTTCTGTAACGGTATCGGTTTCTCCAGATAACCAAAGGCACCAATACGGGTCGCTTCCACTGCAGTATCGATAGTACCGTGCCCAGACATCATGATCACGGGCATAGTGAGCATGCCACTACTCGCCCAATCCTTTAACAAGGTAATACCATCTGTATCAGGCATCCAGATATCTAACAACACAAGATCAGGACGCGTTTGACTGCGCCAGATACGCGCCTGTTCGGCATTCTCTGCTAAAGCAACACGATAACCTTCATCATGCAGGATCTCCGATAACAATTCGCGTATACCAATTTCATCATCAACAATCAATATTGTATTGTTTGACATCGCTCTAGAATTTCTCCGTTGATGGAATACAATGAACCTGTTCCAGTTTCAACTCAATACGGCTCAACTTACACTCACGCCGCTCTATAATCTGTCGTCAATGCATTATTGCCGCCTGTGACTGGCAAGATAATGGAAACTCGCGCGCCATAGGGTTTCATATTTTTTATTTGAATAGCGCCGCCATGTTCTTCAACAATTTTCTTGACGATAGGCAGACCCAACCCTGTCCCCTTGGTTTTAGTCGTCACATACGGCTCAAAAGCATGTGCCTTAACTTCCTCAGAAAAGCCACCGCCATTATCACTGACACTGAGTTGCACACCCTTTTGTACCATTTCTGTAGAGACGATAATTGTCGGCTCAGGGGTATCAATCAGTGCATCCTGCGCATTCTTCAGAAGATTATGCAACACTTGGCGTAGCCGAGCTGAATCACCGCTTATAGATGGCAGATCAGCAGCAAGCAGTGATTGAACCTGCAAACAGGTGCCACCCTCTACCGCAGCATTTTCTGTCTCGTACAAAGCCAGAACCTCTCGCACGAGCGCATTGATATTCAACTGACATAGCTCCAGCTCAGGTACGCGCGCGTATTCACTAAATTCATTAACCATTTTCTTGAGCGCTTCGACCTGATTAACAATCGTTTCTGTAGAACGACGTAGAATTCTTTCATCCTGTTCATTCAATTTTTCTGCCAGTTTATGCAGCATTCGCTCGGCCGAAAGCTGAATCGGGGTCAGCGGATTTTTTATTTCATGCGCCAAGCGACGCGCTACCTCGCTCCATGCCACCGCTCGCTGCACCTGTAACAGGTGTGTAATATCATCAAACATCACTACGCCTCCCCCACCCGAAATCTGCGGCAAGCGTGTTCCACGCAGTAATAACACCTGATTCCCATCAGAACGGGTTATCTGACGTTGCCACACATCTGTTTCTCCTGAATCAAAACCCGCCCGGATCTCATTGATCAGTGTACTCAGCTGCGGCTCGTTCTCAACACAGCCCTCTATAGTTGAACCATCCAGGCTGATTAACGGAACTTGTAAAATCTGTTCCGCACTACGATTGGCCTTATATAAGTATAATTTGTCATCAAATACCAATACACCAGATGAAAGATTGGCTAAGATACTCTCCAGATGAGCACGGGCACTTTCTACCTGTTGCTGGTTATGCTGCGCTGTCGCACGCGCTTCTTCTAGTTGTTGCGTCATTAGATTAAAAGATTCCGTTAGCACACCCAGCTCATCGCTGCTCTGCACTAAGTGACGCCGACTGAAATCACCCTGAGCCACAGCACGCGTACCCTCTGCCAACATACCCAGCGGCGCACTCAGTTTTTCACTGATAAGCGATGCAGAAGCCAATGCAGAAAATAGTGCCAATAGCAGCGCCAATGTCAATGTTACACTATACAATCGAGTCAACCCCTGACGTGACAGAGACAGCTCCTGATAATCACGATACCCTGCCTGCACTCTTTTTGCATCTTTTGACAGCTGTTGCGGTACCGCCTGCAAAAGCTGTACCATACGAATGTCTTCTTTCAGATTCAATATATTAACTGGCGACACTACTCTCAGATACAAACCACTTCCGGCAATCGATTCTACTGCGCGATAAGCCTTCTGTATCCTGATATGGCGCATCACCGCTGTATTTGGCATATCCGGAAATAGGGATTGATTATTGATACTGGAAAAAGCAATGACCTTTCCATCCTGATTAAACAATGTCGCTTCCTGTACCTGTGATTGCGCCAGTAATTCATTGAGGACGGGTAAAGGCAGAACGTTCGGTTCAGATAATCTCAATGCAGCAACTTGCGCCTTTTTCTCCAACTCTCCCAGCAAATTATCGAGCATAGTGTGCCCTAAATTCAACCCTCCCTCCAACGCACGATCCACTTTTACATCGAACCAGGATTCAATACTTCTTTCCAGGAATTGCACCGATACCGCATAGACCAATGCGCCTGGAAGGATTGCCATCCATGAAAAAATTAAAAGCAAGCGTAACGCCAACCTGGAACCAAACACACCCGACTTGAGTCTGCGCCTCAGCCGCCACAACAAATATCCCACGATCACCATGAGAAACAGAACCAGGACGATATTTAATCCAATCAGCAGGCGATATCGACGCTCAAGAAATTCAGTATTTGCACCAGCCGTCGCCAACAAGAAAAGCATAACAGCGCCCAATCCTGCGCCGATAATCAGCACGTACTTCACAAACTCTCTTCACTATCAGAATCCTGCGTTGGCAACGGTAATTTCATCCGCCATTCCAACGCATCAGAACTGAGATTCCAATCCTTGGAACCAATCGTTTCCACCTGAAATGGTTTAGGCAGGCGTGTCAAATCGAGCCATACACGCAATGTGGCGATATACTCGACACCTTGCTTTAATTCAGACTGTGCAATAATCGGCCGCCCGCGAAACCGGCTCAACACCCGTAATGCTTCTTCCAGCGTATAAAAACTTTGTGACAAGGGCCCATGGCTCAAACGGTATTGGCGAGTCAGTGCATAATATCTTAGACCGATCCGCAACTTACTCCGCGCAACTTCTTTATCAAACCAATACCAACGCGGATCTACCAACAGAAATTTTGTAACAAAATACAGGGTAATACCCTTTTCAAGCGCCTGCTCCAAGGTAGAATTCAGTACGATTTCGGAATCGACATTAAGCTCATAGCCATGATCCACCGGCGCTACGCTAACATGCTTTACCTGAATACCGCCTTCAGCACGCGCCAGGGCCATCGAAAATATAATGACAGGCAATAACAACATCAGAATGATATGCAGGGACTTGATATGCAGGAACTGTACCGGTCGCATAAATAAATCAGGTTTTATGCAGCAAGGTATAGAAAAAACCATCATGATACATATTCGGTAATAACTGCCCATTCATTATCGACATTCCGGAAAGTGATAATGCTTGAGCATTTGAATGGTGACACAAGAATTTCTCCATTTGGCACTGATTCTCTTCAGCAAATACCGAACAGGTAACATAAAGTAACTGGCCGCCTCTAGCAAGGATTAGCCACAAAGCATTAAGAATTTTCTGCTGGGTTACGACAAACTGAGCCAGATCGCGCTCTCGGCGCAACCATTTTATATCGGGATGGCGGCAAACTACTCCTGAAGCAGAGCAAGGAACATCAGCCAGAATACGATCAAATGGCTTACCATCCCACCACTGAGCAGGATACGCCGCATCGCCACAAATCAAACGCGCGGCTTTTACCCTTGATCGTTCAAGATTCTGCGCAACCCGGGCAAGTCTTGTAGCATCATTATCCAGCACAGTCAAAGCCACCTGACCCAGCTCCAATAAGTGCGTACTTTTACCTCCAGGCGCAGCGCAAGCATCTAATACGCGCATACCATCCTGTATATTCAAAAATGGCGCGGCCAACTGTGCGCCTGCATCTTGCACGGATACCCATCCTTCAGAGAATCCAGGCAATTCCTTCACATTAACAGGTTGCACCAATTGAAGTGCACTGCACCATAAAAGTTGCGTCTTCATCTCCTTCTTGTCAAGTAATGCCTGATAATCCGCAACGCTGATCTTGCGCTGGTTAACCCGTAAGGTCATAGGTGGGCGCTTATTATTCGCTGCGAGTATTGCTTGAAAATCGTGAGGATATTGTGTGCGCAGCTTATCGATCCACCATTGTGGATGGGAATATCGCCCAACGTCGTTGCCATCGACTTGTTGCAGCAGGCATTCATGTTGCCGGATAAAGTTACGCAATATCGCATTGACCAGACCGGGTATTCTTTTCGAACCACCCAGAAAACGAGAAGCGGAAACAGCATGATCCACCACAGCGTGAGAGGGCGTTTTACTGTACTCCAATTGATACAAACTGACCAATAACAGAAAATACAGTTTTCTATCCTGCAAACTTTTTTTTAATAATAATCCAAGTAATGCATCGAGTTGGCCGTAAAAACGCAGCACACCATAACTTAAATCCTGAATAGCCCCTCTCTGCTGACTTGAAAGTGCCGGATATAGCTGCCATAACGCCTGCAATACGGCTGTGAGGCTCGCACCCGCCAATACCTTCTCTACAACAGACGCAGCAATACGCTGTGTCTTAATCATTTCGGGTATCAGTCCGATCGCATGAATTAAAGTAATCCCCGGGCTGTAATGTCTGGCGCCCGGTCAGAAATTCTGCTGCTTTCAATTTTCTTCCACCCTGCTTTTGCACCATTTCCAGTAAAATCATACCCGTACCACAGGCCACAACAATTCCGTCATGTCCTATCGCCATAATCTCACCCGGTCTACCCACACCTTCCGAGACAACCTTGGTTTGCCAAATCTTCAGCAGGCTTCCTTGAAGATAGGTATAGGCACCCGGATTTGGATTAAAGGCGCGCACACAATCATTTATTTGATCCGCAGTCAGCCGCCAATCAATCTCAGCTTCTGATTTTTTTATTTTAGATGCGTAGCAAGCCAACCATTCATCCTGCAAAACGGGATTCAGTTTTTTGTCCTGTAAAAACACTAGCCCTTCCACGATACACTCCGCACCCAATGCACATAACTTATCGTGCAGCGTTTGCGCTGTATCACCCGACGTAATAGGAATACGCTGTTTTAACAACATCATGCCCGTATCCAGACCGGCGTCCATTTGCATAATCGTAATACCGGTTTCTCGATCACCAGCTAATATCGCACGCTGAATCGGTGCAGCACCACGCCAGCGCGGCAACAAAGAGGCATGAATATTGAGACAGCCATAACGTGAAGTCGTTAATAACGCCTCTGGTAAAATCAATCCGTATGCTGCGACAATCATGACATCAGCCTCTAATGCGCGGATTTGCTCGCACAGTGTCGACGACTTCAACGTAGCAGGCTGCAACACTGTTAATTCATATTGCTGCGCCAATAACTTAACCGCACTGGCAGCCATTTTCATTCCCCTCCCTGCAGGGCGATCAGGCTGTGTCAACACCAGCACGATTTCATGACCAGCACGAATCAAAGCTTCCAATGCAGTAGCTGCAAATGTCGGGGTACCAGCAAAAATAATTTTCATCTTTAATAATATGAATTCACTAAAGTCAGCATCCTAATCTATCAATCAATGAAAATATCAGCCAAAAGATTGACTTCACGATACCCCTGAAACCCTGGCTAAACGCGGTATCGCGTCGATAAAAGACAGCGCGGACGGCAGGCTAACAACCTATAGCCTAACCAATTGATTCAATACTTATTCATAAGAAATATCGTCAAAAATACTGGACTTTAACGATCATAATGCACACAGCAAAAAAACCAAGCTATGCAATAGATTGATTCAGTTTTGAGGCACGCAGTCATCCGATCTCGTGAAGAACCGACAGACAAAAGCACTTACCTTATTTGCGCCACAAATCAAGCGTGCAATAGCTTCATAATCATTCAGTTACATGATACTACGCTGTCTTTTCTTCAGTCTCGCGATGACACGCGATTGCCTCAATTGCGACCAGTATTCAACAAACACCTTGCCAGTCAGGTGATCCATTTCATGTTGTATGCACACAGCAAGCAAGCCATCAGCATCCAAAACAAACGGGTTGCCTTCAATGTCCAACGCCTGAACTGTCACAGATTCAGCACGCCGTACCTTCCCATACACACCTGGCACCGATAAGCAACCTTCCTCATAATCAGATTCCCCACTACTCGCCACAATCTCAGGATTAATTAATGTGAGTAATTGATTATGTGTATCCGATATATCAATCACGATGACACGCTTGTGAACATCAACCTGAGTAGCTGCCAGACCGATTCCTGGTGCAGAGTACATGGTTTCCGCCATATCTTTTATTAAGATTCTGATATTATCAGTGACTTCTGGCACCGTAGCCGCTACGATATGCAGCCTCTCGTCGGGATATTGTAATATCTTTAGAATAGTCATAAAAAACTTGTGTAGTTTAACAAACTAAATACAGAATTCAGATCGTATCATTATTATCCGGCAATTATTGTGCCTGACAAACAAAGTCAACTCCCGCAACTGGAATCATCCATGCGTAAGCTTATTATATCTAAGATTTTATTTCTAAGTTTGTTTTTTGTTTTACCTGTCCAAGCGGATAATATTGTACTTCGCAGTGACACACCCGATCACCATGTCGTCCTTCCAGGGGATACGTTGTGGAGTATCGCCTCCCGTTTTCTAAAAGACCCCTGGCGTTGGCCACAAATCTGGGGGCTCAATCGGACACAAGTCAAAAACCCACACAAAATTTACCCTGGTGACATTGTTGTACTGGAGGAAACAGCTAATGGAAGCCGGTTACGGCTCGCAAAAAAAAAGGGAATGGTTAAATTATCCCCCAGCATACGGATAAATCGCCTCAGTAACGCAGCCATCCCCAGTATTCCCGCAAGCGCTATCGAACCCTTTCTGAGCCAACCGCTCGTCATTGAACAAAACGGCCTTGAGAAAGCACCCTTCTTACTGGGATCCAGTGATCGTCGTGTCATACTCAGTAGCGGCGACACGGTCTATGTTCACAATTTACCGACAAACCAAGGCGTAACATGGCAGATATTTCGACCGGGAAAAGCTTTAAGAGACCCTGACCGGAACGGTCAAATCTTAGGTTATGAAGCGACTTATCTGGGTGATGCCAAAGTGAGCATTTTTGCTAACATCAGCACGGCAACCATTACGCATTCTGTTCAAGAAATCTTGAAAGGGGATCGGCTGGTTGTCTCTCCTGATATTTTATTCAACAATTACATCCCGCGCGCACCAGAACTGCCCGTAAAAGGACGTATTATTTCGGTCTACGGGGGTGTCAATGAGATCGGCAAAGGCGCAATTATCACACTTAACAAGGGCACACATGATCACCTGGAGGCTGGCCATGTACTCGCCATTTATCGGGAAAGTTTCGTCAAAGCACCAGAAGGCAAAATGGTGCAGCTACCAGACATGCGTACCGGTCTCGCTTTTATATTTCGAGTTTTTGATCAGGTGTCTTATGCACTCGTTATGCAAAGCACCCAATCCATTCAAATTCATGATACGGTAGGAATACCCTGACAAGCAAACTTGTAACGTATCCGCCGTGAAAATTTTGCCAGATAGTGAATCCTGGCTCAGCCTCAACCTGATTGATGGTCTGGGTGGTGAATCAATACGCCGATTACTGGTTGCGTTTGGCAGCCCGACTGCAATCTTTGCTGCAAACACCCGCGCACTTGAGTGCATCGTAAAAAAATCCGTTGCAAACAATATTAAGCGGGGCCCTAACAGCGACAAAATATCGGCTGCACTTAAATGGCTGGAAGATCCAGCCAACTCGATCATTACACTGGCAGATTCAGATTATCCGTACCTGCTACTCAATATCGCTGATCCGCCACCACTTCTTTATCTTAAAGGACAACGCCGACTCCTGAGTATGCCCGCACTCGCCGTAGTAGGCAGCCGTAATGCAACGCCACAAGGGATTAGCAATGCCGAAACCTTTGCTGAAGCAGCCAGTAATGCAGGGCTCTGTATCGTTAGTGGAATGGCATTGGGCATTGATACCGCCGCACATCGAGGTGGTTTACGCGGCTCGGCCGCCAGCATGGCTGTAGTCGGCACCGGGCTCGATATTGTTTATCCGGCAAAAAACCATCAGCTTGCACATGAATTAGCAAAAAATGGCGCGATCATTTCCGAATTCCCATTGGGTATGCCAGCCATAGGTCATAATTTTCCGCGCCGAAATCGCATTATCAGCGGCATGACTCATGCCTGCCTGGTAGTAGAAGCAGCGCTGCGCAGCGGTTCACTGATTACGGCTCGCCAAGCGCTCGAGCAAGGACGTGATGTACTGGCCATTCCTGGCTCGATTCATTCGCCTCTCTCAAAAGGCTGCCATGCCCTGATCAAACAAGGTGCTAAACTGGTTGAGAATACGCAAGATATTCTCGACGAACTGGGCCATCACGCTATCGCTAATACAGCTAACACTCAGGAAGAAATCCACACGATACATTCAGCAGAAAGCGCATTACTACTCGAACATCTTGGGTATGATAACGTCAGTATCGATACCTTGTGTGTCCGCAGTGGCTTGACGGCTGAAGCAGTATCCGCCATGCTATTAACGCTTGAGTTAGACGGTTTCATTGCCAGTCTGCCAGGCGGCTGCTACCAACGCATACGGTAACGGTATACATGTATTTTTACACAACACATTGATCTAAAAAACATACTTGAAGTAACTCAAGGCTAACTATGTTCGATATTCTCGTTTATTTATTTGAAAATTATTTTGATTCCGGAAGCTATCCAGATTCCGCCACACTAACGCGTAAACTCACTATGGCAGGATTTGATAATGATGATATTAATCAAGCGCTTGACTGGCTTTCTGACCTGGCACGGCATGACACAGGAAACTACCCGGCTACACTGGCACAAAACAGTTCATTTCGTTGCTATACCCCATTCGAAATAGAAAGAATTGATACTGAAGGAAGGGGGTTTATCGCTTTTCTGGAACAAGCCGGCATGCTTAATCCATTACAACGCGAATTATTGATCGACCGAGTGTTAGCGATGGATGAAGGGACAGCCAGCTTAGAGAAGATCAAATTGATTGTATTAACCGAATTGTGGATACAAAATCAACTGACAGACCATTCCATTCTGGAAAAGTTACTGATCGTCAGTGATTCACATTATCGTCATTAAAACACTCATATATTCTCATTCCGCTAAAAAAGACCAACCGTTACCCGGATTTAATGTGCCCACTACTCAAATAAATCTTATGGCCATCTGCCTAATTCATTACGAGGCCCGGCAAATTATTTTTTCCAAACAACCACGGGCTAGGCGCCACTACTCACAGGGACACCATGGGTAAGCATTTGATTATCGCTGAAAAACCTTCTGTTGCAACGGATATTGCGCGGGTACTGGGTAATTTTACTAAACACACCGATTATTTTGAGAACGATCAATACATCATCTCATCCGCCATTGGTCACCTGCTCGAACTGGTCGTTCCCAAGGAATATGAAGTTAAACGGGGTAAATGGAGCTTTGCTAATCTACCGGTCATTCCACCACATTTTGATCTTAATCCTATCGAGAAAACAGCATCACGTCTGAAGCTTCTGACTAAACTGATCAAACGTAAAGATGTCGATACATTAATTAATGCCTGTGACGCGGGACGTGAAGGAGAATTGATTTTTTATTACATTGCACGTCATATTGGCACAAAGAAACCCATAAAACGCCTTTGGCTGCAATCCATGACGCCGGATGCTATCCGAGAAGGTTTTACCAATCTACTAGACAATAACGAGGTACAGTCACTGGCTGATGCAGCAATCAGTCGTTCTGAATCAGACTGGCTGGTTGGCATTAATGGCACACGCGCCATGACTGCCTTTAACTCTCAGGAAGGCGGCTTTCATAAAACAACGGTCGGACGCGTACAAACGCCGACATTAGCCATTCTTGTAGAGCGTGAAGAAAAAATTAAGAAATTCACACCACAAAACTATTGGGAAGTGCAAGGTATTTTTTCAGCTGATAGCGGCCATTATCAGGGCAGATGGTTTGATGAAAAATTCGCTAAAAATAAGATCAATAATGAATTAAAAGCCGAGCGGCTATGGGAGCAGGATAAAGCTGAAGCCATCCGTATCAAATGCCAGGGAAAATCCGCCAGTGTCAGTGATGAGAGTAAGCCAGCCAAGGAGACATGTCCGTTGCTATATGATCTCACCAGCCTGCAACGAGATGCCAACGGTCGCTTTGGATTTTCTGCCAAGGTAACGCTGGGATTGGCTCAAGCCCTATATGAGAAACACAAGGTATTGACTTATCCACGCACCGATTCACGGGCACTACCCGAAGATTACGCGGCCACAGTCCAGGAAGCCCTACAGGCACTGGAACAGACGGATTATGGCGAATTTGCCAGACATATCCTGCAATCCGGGTGGGTAAAACCCAACAAGCGTATTTTCGATAATACAAAAATTTCAGACCATTTCGCAATTATTCCCACTTCGCTGCAACCAAAAAAATTAAATGAGGCAGAGACCAAACTATACGATCTGGTGACCAAACGTTTTCTGGCAATTTTTTATCCCCCGGCTGAGTTTCTCATTACCACCCGGATAACACGGGTTGAAAATGAACCATTCAAAACTGAAGGCAAGATCATGGTCAGCCCAGGCTGGCAGGCGGTTTATGGCAAGAGCGCCCCTCATCAGGGAGCCACAGATGAAGTCTCACTGATTGCCGTCGCTCCGAATGAGCGCGTGATAGCAAAAGAAATTAAAACCGTGCCGAATCAGACGCGCCCCCCAGCAAGATTTAATGAAGCAACACTGCTATCGGCCATGGAAGGAGCGGGCAAGCTGGTTGAACATGAAGAATTACGCGAAGCCATGAGCACAAAAGGACTGGGTACGCCCGCTACACGTGCGGCTACTATTGAGGGCCTGGTATTTGAAAATTATATCTATCGCGTTGGGCGAGAACTGCATCCAACTGCCAAGGCGTCATCCCTCATCACATTATTACGGGGCCTTAAGGTACCTGAACTGATTTCACCTGAATTAACCGGCGATTGGGAATTTAAGCTCCGTCAGATTGAACAGGGCAAGCTTCAGCGCAGTGCCTTTATGGAAAAAATTGCCGACATGACGCGCCATATTGTTGAGCAGGCAAAAAACCATCGTGGTGAAACCATTAGTGGAGATTTCTCGACACTGCAATCCCCCTGCCCAAAATGTGGCGGATTAGTTCAGGAAACCTATAAAAAATTTCAATGCCAACAGTGTGATTTTGCCCTTTGGAAAATTTTGGCAGGACGTCAATTTGAAGTAGCAGAAATGGAAACACTCATTACTCAGCGCGAGGTAGGACCGTTACAAGGCTTTCGCAGCAAAATGGGACGCCTGTTTAATGCCAATATTAAGCTTACCGATGACCTTGAAATGAAATTTGATTTTGGCAACGAAAATGATGACAATGCTGAGGCAGTTGACTTCACTAACCACACTTCTCTGGGAAAGTGTCCTAAATGTGGCCACGCTGTTTATGAACACGGTATGTACTATCTGTGTGAGAAATCAGTTGGAATAACGCGCACCTGCGACTTCAGAACCGGAAAAATTATCCTGAACCGATCTATTGAACCGGAACAAACGAGCAAATTATTAGAAACCGGCCGAACCGATTTACTTACTCAGTTCATCTCAAAAAAAGGACGGCCATTTTCCGCCTATCTGGTTACAGACACAGCCGGAAAAATTGGATTCGAATTTGAACAAAAGAAGCCGAAGAAAGCAACTGAAGCTAAAACGGAGCGTGCCCGCAACAAAAAGACCACACCAAAAGTATCCTGATAAATCGAATGGCCAAAGACGCTATGCCGGTTTATACCGAAATATACAGCCAACAACCAATCCTGCCCCTTGTCAATTGACATCCTCCCCTTCCTAAACGAAGGGGATTCCTAGCGACTTATTAAGCCGTTAAGAGTAGGTTTGTATTGCTACTGCCTACTGGTTCCTGCTTCTTAGACGAAACTAACGTTTCAACTCCACAGGCTAACAAGCGATGTCCTCGCTCAAGTACATTCAAGGCACCTACCAAGTCGGCATTGGCTTTAAATCCACATTCTGTACATTCAAAAGCACTTTGGCTTTTGCGATTGTCACGACTAACATGTTGACATCCAGGGCAGGTTTGAGAGGTGTATTGAGGGTTTACCTTCAATACATCCCCGCCTGAACAAGCCTGTTTATACTCCAAGAACGAAACGAACATTCCCCATCCTTGGTCAAGAATGGATTTGTTTAGACCCGATTTCGCTTTGACGTTTTTACCATGCTTTTCAACACTGCCCTTGGCACTCTTAGACATGTTTCCTATCTTTAAATTCTCAACTACGACCATTGCGTGATTTTTGCTGATTTCGGTTGAGGTTTTGTGTAAGAAGTCTAAACGAGCATTGGCAATACGCTCATGCAGTCGGGTAATGATTTGTTTCTGCTTTTTCCAGTTAGCAGAGAAACGGACTTTTTTAGACAGCTTACGCTGTTCAAAAGCCAGTTTCTTTGATAACTTTCTGAAACTGTTTAAAGGTTCTACGTATGAGCCGTCTGACAAGGTTGCAAAGCGGGTAACGCCCATATCAACACCAATCATACTGGTTGAGCTATGACGCTTTAGCTCGGTCTCGTACTCAGTCTGAATCGACACGTACCAATAACCGCCTTTACGGGAAATCGTCATATTTTTAACGTCACCAATGACTTGGCGTGAATTACGATATTTCACCCAACCGATTTTAGGCAAGAACACTTTGCTAGACTCTTGCTCCAGCTTAAATCCTTGTGGATAACGAAAGCTGTCACTCAAACCTTTTTTCTTGAATTTTGGAATCCGTTTTAAAGGCTGTTTTTTATCAAAACCGTCTTTGAACGCTTTTTCTAAGTTTTTTAAGGCTTGTTGTAACGGTTGAGAATGAACGGTTTTTAGAAATCCATAATCTTCTGAGGATTTCCATAGCTTTAGCCAAAATGACAACTCGTTGTACCAAAGCAATGGCTGTTTCTGCTCTAATCTGAACAGATTCATTGCTAAGGCTTTATTCCAAACAAACCGATTAGCACCCGCAAACTCAACCATCTTCTGTACTTGGTCAGAATTTGGATTGAGTCGAGATTTAAAGGCTTTGCGTATAATCTGCTTCATGGTTATAATTATACAAAAAGGAATTGATCTATGCAAGTTAATAACGATGTAAGAACATGAAGATATTGCGTTTTTAATCTTCATGTTCATTTGGTCTTTGTAACAAAATACCGTAGAGATGTTTTCTCCGGAAGGGTATTAATTGATTTGGAAGAAATATTTAAAAACGTGTGTTTGGATTTT
This sequence comes from Nitrosomonas cryotolerans ATCC 49181, assembly GCF_900143275.1. Taxonomy (NCBI): domain Bacteria; kingdom Pseudomonadati; phylum Pseudomonadota; class Betaproteobacteria; order Nitrosomonadales; family Nitrosomonadaceae; genus Nitrosomonas; species Nitrosomonas cryotolerans. The sequence goes on along the minus strand of NZ_FSRO01000001.1, from coordinate 955,716 downwards.
GAAGCAGAATTGGTGGAATTTAACGGTGAGCATGATCATATTCACCTTTTAGTTAACTATCCACCAAAAATTGCTATTTCTAACTTGGTAAATAGTTTGAAAGGCGTTTCAAGCCGACTTATTCGCAAAGAGAATTATCCCGAAATTAAAAATAAGCTTTGGGGTAATATGCTTTGGAGTCCAAGCTATTTTGCGGGTAGTTGTGGTGGAGCACCACTCTCGATTATTAAGCAATATATTGAACAACAGCAAAGACCGCATTAAACAGGCTTCGCCTGTGCGCTTATATCTCCGCCCTGAAGGACGAAGTTTTACGCGCTATTTGATAAAAAAGAAATTCGGGCCATAATGACTGTTCTTGTCAGCATACAAAATATTTAATTCGCTGACATGCGATCATAGAAAATGACCAGACAAGCCCATTGCCCGAATACCCAGATAATTCTCTGACAATATCAGCTATAGAAACCAATGATGTACTTAACAACCCCGCTGGTAGCCACAATCACCATAATCAGCCCCCCAACCACAGCTGATCCTTCCAGGATAATCGAGTAAAAAGCACGTCCGGTATTTTCAAATTCTTCTTCTCCCAGCTCATTACGTCGCTCTTCCTTACGGGTTCTTACCCATAGCTGCAGCCAGATAGCGACAGGGATCGCCAATAGAGAAAACATCAAAGTAATTTCTGCATCTTCCATGAATCAACCTCTTCCTTTATGAAATAATCACTGACCACTTAATAGTGCTCAATTCTAATGCTACGTAAAATAGAAACGCACTATTTTAAAAACCCGCTGTCATAGATTACCTTAAACAGGCTGTATTGAACAGGCTGTATTGATAACCATTTTTCCAAGCCCATGAACAAATCAAACAACGATAAATTATCCGGATATCTAATCCAGGCCTGGTTTTTACCCACTTTAATGCACATTTGAAAGATAGCACATTGTTCCCGCATTTCATCATTATTGATGATCGTATCCTGCTGACAGGAATCACGTAGAACAATCACCTTAAATCTGTATCCAGGGCTAAATAATCATGCACGAGCACGATGATAATCGACAAAATGCGCTCCCTAAAGTTCCTAATACGGTTCCTAATACGCTATCATCGCCAATTTTACACGCTCAACACGCAATGAAATCGCTTGATCTTCCGCTCGTTAAAACAGCTCGAGGCACCGTGCAACTACCTGGGTCCAAAAGTATATCTAATCGGATTCTACTGCTAGCCGCCTTGGCAACAGGCAATACACATATCCATAGCCTGCTCGCTTCTGACGATACCGAGCACATGCGCGATGCACTCGGCATACTGGGCGTCCGCATTACACAAACGGGTGCCAATGATTACTGCGTAACCGGTAGCCAAGGCCGCTTTCCGACGCAGTCCGCCGATTTGTTTTTAGGTAACGCCGGCACTGCTTTTCGCCCCCTGGTTGCCGTACTGTCTTTAATGCAGGGACATTATCGGTTAGCTGGCGTGCAGCGCATGCACGAACGGCCTATCGCTGACCTAGTGGATGCGTTACGTCAGCTGGGCGCGGACATCACTTACCTGGGTAATGCAGGCTTTCCGCCGCTGGAAATAAAACCGGTTAAGACAGGCCTCAGCCAGCAGCATGCCATTACGGTTAAAAGCGATGTTTCCAGTCAGTTTCTGACCGGACTATTGATGGCGTTACCACTAACAGGAAAAGCAGCGACCATCACGGTAACGGGCACATTAATTTCGCAACCTTATATCGCACTCACGTTAGCGCAAATGGAATATTTTGGCGTACGGGTCGAGCACCGTGACTGGCAACAATTTACACTGCCTGCCCGACAACTTTATCGCAGCCCAGGCACCATCACGGTAGAAGGTGATGCCTCCTCGGCTTCTTATTTTCTGGCTGCCGGTGCGATCGGAGGGGGACCCGTCCGTGTACAAGGCGTCGGACACAACAGTGCACAGGGCGATGTCCGCTTTGCGCACGCGCTGGAGAAAATGGGCGCACAAATCACTTATGGGGACAATTGGATTGAATCACGCGCCGCTCAACCCCGTTCATCCAATCCACATTTGCAGGCCATTGATCTTGACTGCAATCATATCCCCGATGCAGCCATGACCCTCGCCATCACCGCATTATTCGCCGAAGGCGTAACCACACTGCGTAATATTGCCAGCTGGCGGCTCAAAGAAACCGATCGCCTGAGCGCCATGGCCCATGAATTACGTAAGCTGGGCGCCACAGTAGAAGAAGGGAGCGACTGCTTGCGCATTACACCACCGGCCTCGGGTCTCACCTCTGGGGCCACCATTGACACTTACGATGATCACCGTATGGCCATGTGCTTTTCATTGGCAAGTCTGGGTGTCGCCGTCCGGATTCACGATCCGGCGTGTGTATCGAAGACTTTTCCTGAGTATTTTGACGAATTTGCACGTCTGGTTCACATTTGAAAAATCGTTTTATTTATTCAACATTTTTATGAAAATTCATCCTGTTCCCGTTATCGCCATCGATGGCCCCTCAGCATCAGGCAAAGGAACCATTGCGCAACGGGTTGCCAATGAACTCAATTATCACTATCTCGATAGCGGCGCGTTATATCGCCTCGTTGCACTCAAAGCAATGCAATGCCACACTGACCTGACCGATCAAACAACACTCGCAACGATGGCCACCCAGCTCGATGTTGTGTTTGCAGCAGGAACGGTACGACTGGAGGGCACGATCGTAGCTGATGCCATCCGTACGGAGCAGTGTGGCATCCTGGCTTCTAAAATTGCCGCCTATCCGCCCGTCAGAGATGCGTTGCTGTCACGCCAACATGCCTTTCGTCTCCCCCCAGGCTTAGTCACAGATGGACGGGATATGGGTTCGGTCGTCTTTCCTGACGCCACTCTCAAAATATTTCTCACGGCCAGTGCTGAGGTGCGAGCAGAAAGACGTTATAAGCAGTTGAAGGAGAAAGGAATCAGTGCTACCATTCCTGACTTATTGCAGGATATTCAAAAACGCGACGCGCGCGACCGCAATCGCAGCGTTGCACCCTTGCAACAAAACTCAGATGCACGCATATTAGACACCACTTCGCTTTCTGTAATTCAGGTATTAAACAAGGTAATCGCTTGGTATACTGAAGTTTGTGCAAGTAAATAGCGCTTGAAATGAAACCCGGGTCACGCTCTCTTCTTCCTTCCAGGAAAAAGAAGCAGACCTGTCTCCTTTCAAGTAACGACTAACTTATTAACTAACCCATCCCGCCCAGCACGTCGCCAGACATGTCTTAAGCGGGCTTATAAATCAGGTAATTTCTATCATGACTACTGCTGCCACTGCAACCGACTCTCCAGAAAGTTTTGCCAAACTGTTTGAAGAAAGCCTCTCACGCCAGGAAATGCGCGTTGGTGAGGTCATTACTGCTGAAGTTGTCCGGGTTGACTACAACATCGTCGTTGTAAACGCCGGGCTTAAATCCGAAAGCTTTATCCCCGTTGAAGAATTCAAAAATGACAAAGGCGAAGTTGAAGCCAAGCCGGGCGATTTTGTCAGTGTTGCCATCGAAGCACTGGAAGATGGCTATGGGGAAACACGTTTATCGCGTGACAAGGCGAAACGACTCACAGCATGGCATGATCTGGAAGCAGCCATGGAAAGTGGGACTGTCGTCTGTGGCATGGTCAATGGCAAGGTCAAAGGCGGTTTAACCGCGATGATCAATGGTATCCGCGCTTTTCTACCTGGCTCACTGGTTGATATTCGTCCCGTCAAAGACACCACGCCTTATGAAAACAAGGAAATGGAATTCAAGGTCATCAAACTTGACCGTAAACGGAATAACGTCGTCGTGTCTCGTCGCGCTGTACTGGAAGAAAGCCAGGGTGCCGATCGTGAATCCTTGCTGGCCAGCTTGCAGGAAGGCGCGGTGGTGAACGGTATTGTTAAAAACATTACCGATTATGGTGCCTTCGTGGATCTGGGTGGGATTGATGGTCTCCTCCATATTACCGATCTCGCCTGGCGCCGTGTTAAGCATCCGTCTGAGGTCGTCAATATCGGCGACGAAGTCACAGCTAAAGTACTCAAATTTGATCAAGAGAAAAACCGGGTCTCACTCGGCATGAAACAATTAAGCGAAGATCCGTGGGTTGGTCTTGCACGGCGTTATCCACAACGTACGCGCTTATTCGGCAAGGTGACCAATTTAACTGATTATGGCGCTTTTATCGAAATAGAACAGGGTATTGAAGGATTGGTTCACGTTTCTGAAATGGATTGGACCAACAAGAATGTGTATCCGTCCAAAATTGTTCAATTAGGCGATGAAGTCGAAGTCATGATTCTTGAAATAGACGAAGAACGTCGCCGGATTTCTCTGGGTATGAAGCAATGTATGCCTAATCCATGGGATGAATTCGCGATAAACCATGAGAAAGGCGATAAGATACAAGGACAGATCAAATCCATTACTGATTTTGGCGTTTTCATTGGTTTACCCGGCAATATCGACGGGCTCGTACACTTATCCGATTTATCCTGGTCTCATCCGGGCGAGGAAGCGGTTTGTAACTACAAGAAAGGCGATGAAGTCGAAGCACTCATTCTCTCCATTGACGTCGAACGCGAACGTATTTCACTGGGCATCAAACAGCTGGAAGGTGACCCTTTCAACAGTTTTGTTTCTGAACATGACAAAAACAGCATTATTCAGGGAACCGTCAAGACCATTGATGCCAAAGGCGCCGTCATTGCATTAACCGATGACATTGAAGGTTATCTGCGTGCATCTGAGGTGTCCCGTGATCGCGTAGAAGACATTCGTACCCATCTGAAAGAAGGCGATCCGGTTGAAACCATGATCATCAACATTGACCGTAAAAATCGGGCAATCAACCTTTCCATTAAAGCAAAAGACAAATCAGATGAAGCCAGTGCCATGCAGAAACTGACTAACAAGGTTCCAGTCAACGCAGGCACAACCAGCCTGGGTGCATTACTCAAAGCTAAGATGGATAGTAAAAATACAGAGCAATAAAGAGGACATTCATGACGAAATCTGAATTGATTTCCAGACTTGCCGCGCGCTTTCCTCAGCTTGTAACGAAGGATGCCGAACTTTCTGTCAAGATGATACTGGATGCAATGGCCAAAAGTCTGACAGAAGGGCAGCGGATTGAGATTCGCGGGTTTGGAAGTTTTGACCTGAACTATCGGCCGCCCCGTATCGGCCGCAATCCAAAATCGGGGGAAAAAGTGCACGTTCCAGAAAAATATGTACCGCACTTTAAAGCCGGCAAAGAAATGCGTGAACGCGTCGATTATCAGAAAGACTAATCGCGGCTATTCACTGTAATATCATCGGTGGCAGCGATACCCACGGGATACCGATGGATACGCTGCCACATTTACAAACGCAGTCTGCTTCGTTATCATACAGCATAGCCCCACTTGCACTTGGCGTGCTTGCAGCATCGGGCTTCATTTAGAACTGTTGACCTATACTTCAGGCTGATCATCATGCAATTGTTCATTTGGCTGCTGCGCATTTTTCTGTTTTTGCTGCTGGTCAGTTTCGCAGCAAAAAATTCAGAACCCGTCACACTTTATTATTATCTCGATCAGACCGTGCAACTCCCTATGAGTATCGTGTTACTAATATGCTTTACGCTGGGTACGGTGATCGGCTATCTCTCCTGCCTCACAACCCGATTTCGAAAAAAATAGATAACCCCAATGAGTGAACCGCGCATTATTGTCGCATTGGACTATCCGCGTGCTGAGCCCGCCCTGGTGCTTGCCAGGACACTGCGTCCGGAATTATGCCGACTTAAGATTGGCAAAGAACTCTTTACCATAGCCGGCCCGCAGCTCATAGAAAAATTAATGCAGGCAGGCTTTGATATTTTCCTGGATCTAAAATTCCATGATATTCCTCATACCGTCGCCGCTGCCTGCAAAGCGGCAGCAAGCCTGGGTGTATGGATGGTCAATGTACACGCATCCGGTGGCAGAAACATGCTGCTCGCCGCACGGGAAGCATTAGCCACCAGCCCGACCAAACTCATTGCCGTTACCCTGCTGACCAGCATGAACCGGGATGATCTGCAAGAAATTGGCTGGCAGGGCGAACCCAACGATGTCGTTCAGAGACTCGCGCTGTTAGCGCGCGATTGCGGGCTGGATGGCGTCGTCTGCTCTGCACTGGAAACAGCCGGCCTCCGGCAATTGATCGGCCATGACTTTGATCTGGTCACCCCCGGCATCCGACCGGTGAACAGCCGCCTGGACGATCAACAGCGGATTGCTACTCCCCGTCAGGCGATTCAGCAGGGGGCAAGCTATCTGGTGATCGGTCGCCCCATTACACAGGCCACAGACCCACTGGCAACATTAATTCAATTGAATCAGGCAATCGCTTCCTGACCAGACGGCTGCTTTCGATGTCCTTATTTAAAATCGGCTATGATACGAATCACGGCGCGAGCAAGTACACGGCACGGATGTGCCTGGTATTAGCGCACCGCACCAACGGCCTTTAGCAGCAAACGGGTCTGCTGATTGAAAGTTACATACAACCGCTCCAGCTCTTGCAGACTATCGGCTTCATTGTCAATCACCTGCCCGGCTTTAACCAGGCGTTCGTTGTTATCCTTAAAAACCTGCCAGGCAAATAAAACCGGATTGGGTTGCTGGCGAACCTTAGCCAGCAAAAATAATTGCTGAACACGGCTCACCGGCACTGCCCCGCCAATCACCGGGGCCGCCAGATAGGCAATGTCCCGACTATAGACTGCACGCCGCAAAATCTCAGCATTCATTCGTTCACTGTTGCCACGCACCTGTTTCACCGCCGCCTCATCCTGGCAGGGCGACACGTGTCCCATGCCCACCAGTATGATCATCGCCTCGAGTACTTGTGCACTGGAAACCGCGGCCTTTTCACCGCTAGCACACAGTACGCGCAACGATTTGGGCGCAAAGTCTCGCTCGGCCAGCACCGATAAAAGCGGCTCATAAATGGCGGCCTGCAGGTCGCCCTCTAACAAGCTGCCTGTGACCTTGCGGGGTACATCTGCCGGTGCCTGCAGTAAAACAAAACGCGTGTCAAGCAACCGCTGATGCTTTTCCTGCGCGCTCAAGCGACACGTGCCGCGCATGAACAAATCACGCCGGAATTGAGAAAAAGTGAAATAGTCGCGTAGCTGTTCGCGCAATACCGGGTGCTCTATTTCCTTCAACATGGTCTGCGCCGCCGGATTTAAGTGAATGGCGTCCACCGTATCCAGTAGCGCAGCACTCGCAGCGAATTCGAGCTTCGCGGCAGCCAGTTGCTCGGCCACATCGACAAAATACATGACATTCCACTCGCGATTAAAATACTCATGTGCCACATAATGTCGATTCTGTTCCTTGATTTGTCGCAGGCGGTCTGCGATACCCGGAATCGCCCGGCTATAGGCCGGGTTGCAGCCCAGCAAACGATCTGCAAACTGCACCGCAGCGTCCACCCGGGTCAGCGCCGTTTGTGTACGACCGGCATAACGATCATGCAGCGCGAACAGCTGACGCAAGGGTGCAGCGGCTGACCAGCCGGGCAAAGTGTTATAGCTGATATAGAGCACACCACCCGGTTTGAGCCGCTTGCGAGCAAGGGCCACAATCTGCTGGTGATTTTCAGGACTGACCCAGGTCCAGATGCCATGCAAGGTAATAAAATCCATGGGCGGCAAGTCTGTCTGCAGCAATTCATCGAAACTTTCATCGCGGATATCGGTAGTCAATCCGGTGGCCCGCGTCAATCCCTGTGCAAAGGCCGCCTGTGCCGGATTAAAATCAGTGCCCCAAAACCGGCCGGTGTGCGTTGCCGCGTGCAGATTCAGCGACAGTCCCTGGCCGATGCCCAGCTCACAATAATGAGCGTCAGCGGGGTCCGGTGCCGCGATACCCTGCAGCAAGAGACAAAAGCGAATAAACGTCGGCGATAACTCGCGGTAATATCCGAAAGTATAGCCCACATCGGTAAAATAACCCTGTGACCAGTCTTTATTCATCATCTAATTCATCAAAAAAAAACCCGCCAGCCTTGCGGCAAGCGGGTTGGGTTTCAACAGATGCCGCGGGAAAACGGCTCCCGCTTAGTCTCGATCAAGCAAAGACAAAGTTGGCCGCACCAAAATCACCTGCACCCACGCCCGTCAATGTAATGGTCATATCCGCGGTGGTATCCCCATTCAAGTCGACTTCCAAATCGGCACCGTTCATGCGCAATTGCGTCGCGCCGGTATTAGTGAAAGCTGCCGCACCGATATAAGCCGCCGTACCGACCTGCAGGGCGGCAGCAAACTGTACCACGTCAGCCGTAGTATCAAAGCCACCCACTACGTCTTGGGTACCCGCCTTAGAATCATCGGCTACATTATAAACCAGCTTGTCTGCACCCGTACCCAGGGTAACGATATCCCCACCCAAACCACCGGTAATCGCATCACCCTTTGTCGATGCGGTATAAGTATCGGCACCCTCACCACCAGTGAAGATCACGCCCGTACTATTATTGACAAGATCAACAGTCACACCACCCACATTACCGTTGCTGTCCTTGACCACCGCCGAAGCATCCACCGTATTGATGTTCTTAGCGTTTGCCAATGAACCCACAGTGATACCATCCGAACCCGTCACATTCAGAGCTTTCAGTTGGGCGTCCGCCAGCTCGCTGAGTTGTGCGCCAGCACCCGCCGTGGCGGCCGTTGCCAAGGTAACGGTTTCCAGCCCGGCCGCATTCACTTTGACTGCCCCGGTGATGCCGTCATCGGTGAAATTAACGCCCTTGCCAAATGTCAAGGTTGCCGCTTCTTCAGTACCGGCAATCGCACCCTTGACGTCGACACTGATGGTACCGGTCGAGCCGGTAGCCGAAGCGGAACTCGCTTTGAAAGTCACATTGGCGTCATGCGCCAGGTTCGTAAAACTGAGTGTAGATTTATTCGCAAGATTCGGGCCGTCATTCAGGGTGATGTTATTGATGCCAAAGAAATCTCCGTTCACCGAAGTGTCATTCAACGGACCAGCGCCCAATGTAATTCCCAAGGTTTCCACATTACTGACCGGGGCCGCTTTGGTGAAAGCCTGCACATCTGCCAGCGTCACATTCAGCGTGTCATTCCCGGCACCCCCGTCCACTGAATCCTTGGTGTTGAAGTTCAGCAGGGTCAGGGTGTCGTTGCCTTCTCCACCCGTGAAAGTGACGTCCTTGTTGTTGGCGGCCAGATCAACCTTGAAACCACCCTTATTGGCTGCCGCATTCACCGTGGTCAAGTTATTAAATTCAGCGCCTGCAGCGACAATATCCAGGGAGCCGGTACCGCCCACACTCAGCGTTTTCAGCCCACCGATGCTATTTGCACCGTTAGTAAACGTAGCAAAGTTAGTGCCGCTCGCATTGAGCGCCAGCGTTAGATCAGTGGCTGTTCCAGCAGCACTGGCATGCCCCACCGTCAGGTCGGAACGGACAGTCGTGCCAGCCACGCTTGAGCCCGCCGCATTGAAATCAGCCGACAGAGTGCTGCCACCGGTGACAAAAATACCATCCTTGAAATTTGCCGTCAGACTATTAGCTGTGCCGCCCGCTGTGCTTGAGTTGGTAATGGCCAGCTTGGCATTACTCTGTATATTATTCAAAGTCAGCGTCTGGCCTGCGGTCGAAGACAAATTGGTGAAGCTGGTCGCACCATTAATATTGGCTACGTTTACCGTATCACCTTTGTTAGTTACATCACGGAATACGATATTTTCTACATTCTTGATGGTGGCGCCGTTAGACCATTTGCCGGTATCTGTAATGACAAAAGTCGCTGTATCGTTCCCCGCCCCGCCATCAATCTGATCGCCCGGCGTAAACGTACCGCCCGCTCCGTTAGCAGTTGTATCCACCACACCATTAATAGCGTCATCGCCGCTGGTGCCCGCGATATTATCCACCGCACTGGTCAGCGTAAACACCTGACCTGCATTAGGGCCGGTTCCCTGACCTTCCAGGAAGGTGATCGCTTCGTCGCGCGTCGCCGGGCCGGTTGCCGTCACGCCAATCAAGATAGATTGCAGTGTTGCCAGATCAGTGGCCGAATTGTTTTCGGAATAGACTTCAGCAACCAGAACCTTGTTATCGAGCAGCGCAGCCACATCTGCGAATTCAGCCGGCACGTTGCTTTGTGATAAAAAAGTGATGGCTTCAAAAACAATGTCGCCAAAACCGGTGCCCTCATTAATACGGGCCGTAAAGAAGGCTTCGGCTTGTGCATCGGGACTGCTGGCATCACCTGAACCAGTGGTCAAACCGAAATGGTTCATTAATACGCCGACCTGAGCAGGGGTGGTTGCCTTGCCCGCCATAATCCCGTCTGTAAATAATGGATGTTTTGCCAAATCTCTGGCCAGTTGTTGTATCGATGTACCACCCTCTACCAGATTTGCCAATTCTGTCAGATTGCTTCCACCGGGCGCTGCATTAAACAGTCCTGCAACAACCTTTAAAATTGAGGTTTGTTGTGAATTAGAAATAGCCATGGGAGCTCCCTTGATTAAAATTAAAAAATTTATTACGCAATACGAAAGTAAATTTCTTGCAAGTTTTTCACTTTTTCTTACTCTGCTTACTCTGCTAAGCTAAGTTGTATCCGCCATGATAGACAAATAGCCTCATCTATCAGAAATTACCACAAAAGCCAAGTAGTTTTGGATTCTGCCGAAAAAACGGGAGCGTTGCAAGCGCTGGTGTATATTTCCAAACCGAATTCATGCTTTTTACAACACTGCGTGGGAACATATCGAAAAAAACATCGAAGAAACAAAGTGCCTAAAAACCGACACTCGAAGTAAATGATAACGCTTAAAGATAACATAATTCGACTTTAGGCAATGAAATATGTGTCGATTCCCATGCAATCCGTCTCCTTATATCCGATAGGTATATTCCTGAAATTGATGATTTAAACATACTAAACGCATTTTTTATGCGCGATGTTGGTGGGCTTCTGCGATAATTACCCCCTCTTTTAATTCACATCATTCTACTCTTGCATCACGCCAAATCTGTTTTTTCAGAGATCTTCCTGAGTGTATGGCACTACCATCCACTGGTCCTGCAAATGGTCAAGCGGGAGGTCATCGGCCGATATCGCGGCTCATTTCTTGGGTTACTCTGGTCCTTTGTTACCCCGGTTTTAATGCTCGCTATTTATACTTTTGTATTCAGTATCGTATTCAAGATACGTCTGGATCAGACGCACGGAAGTCCGGATGACCGGTTTGAGTTTGCTTTATCTCTGTTTGCCGGACTGATCGTTTTTAATTTGTTTTCTGAATGTCTTTCGCGCGCACCGGGGCTGATATTAGCGCATGTGAATTACGTTAAGAAAGTCATCTTTCCTTTGCAAATCCTACCCTGGGTGACATTGGGTTCCGCTCTGTTCCATGCCGGCATCAGTCTGCTGATACTGTTGATCTTTCTGATCACTATTGGGCATACTATTTCCTGGTCATTACTGTGGTTACCCATCGTGATACTGCCGTTCTTATTACTGATTATGGGATTGTCCTGGTTTCTCGCATCACTGGGTGTCTTTGTGCGGGATATCGGACAGTTCATTGGCTTGATTTTAACCATGCTGCTGTTTATGAGTCCTATTTTTTATCCGGCATCGGCACTCCCCGAATCTGTGCGGGCCTATCTGTTTCTCAATCCGCTCACTTTTATCATTGAGCAAGCACGGGGCGTCATTTTATATGATGCGTCACCCGACTGGCCCGGGCTGGGGCTTTATTATATATTTGCCCTCCTGATTGCCTGGTTAGGCGCACTCTGGTTTGAAAAGACACGCAAGGGATTTGCCGATGCCCTTTAAGTCAGTCACGCCAAAAATCGCCATCCAGGCACGCCAACTCAGTAAATGCTATCAGCTTTACCAGCAGCCCAAAGATCGCCTGAAGCAATTTCTGTGGCGCGGCAGGCGTCAATATTACCGCGAGCTATGGGCACTCCGCGAGATGAATGTGACCGTGATGCAAGGTGAAGTCGTGGGCATTGTCGGGCGTAACGGTTCGGGCAAATCCACACTGCTGCAACTGGTCTGCGGCACATTGACCCCCACGGGTGGTCAGGTGCAGGTAACGGGGCGCATCGCGGCTTTACTCGAACTCGGTGCAGGCTTTAACCCTGAATTTACCGGCCGTGAAAATATTCTGATGAGTGCCACCATCATGGGCCTCAGCCAGGCAGAAATCACCGCGTGCATGGATGACATTATTGATTTTTCCGGTGTCCGGGATTTTATCGACCAGCCCGTTAAAACCTATTCCAGTGGGATGTACGTGCGTCTGGCATTTTCAGTCGCCATTAATGTGGACCCGGATATCCTGATAATCGACGAAGCCCTTTCCGTCGGTGATGGCGCCTTTTCCCGCCAATCATTTAATCGCATCATGCAAATGCGCGATGCGGGAAAAACCATTTTATTCTGCTCCCATTCATTGTTTCAGGTCGAATCCCTGTGCGCCCGGGCGCTTTGGATTAATCAGGGACAACTCATGATGGACGCCGATTCAGCCCAGGTCGTCTCTGCCTACCAGGCATTTTTGGACAAAAGCACACTGGATAGCACAGCGCAGGCTAGCCCCGCCACTACGGTGCCCGCACCCACCACTGCCATCGCACTGGAACATGAACGCGATCACGCGCGCGGCAGTGCACGACTGGCCAAAGTTGCGATCAAAATAAATGGGACGCCACATCAGCCACACACGATCATGATCAGTGGCCAATCCGATATAACCATACACGTCGCTTTTTCCTCAGACCCGGCATTACCCTGTCCCTGCGTGGCGGTGACCCTGCATGCCATGGACGGGCGCACACTCACCAGCGCAGCCACATGGGAGGATAACCTGGTGTTACAACGCAACCCGGATGGATCAGGCGAAATCTGCCTGGCTTTTGATCAATTGCCCTTATTAAAAGGAGAATATTTGCTCAGCGCCCATTTATTATGTGAACGAGGCCTGCATATTTATGACTCAGCCAACGGCGTGGCTACCTTACAAGTACAGCAGGCGGGCCGGTTACAGGGCTACTTCGCACTGCCACATCGATGGGAAAACAGTCGTGTCATCACACAACAGGCGCAGGATGATTAATTCCAGGCCAATCCAATCCAGCCTGCCACTCTACCGGCAGGCAACGCGCCCCATCACCTTCGCGCCTACGCCGACTACCTACAAGGAATGGCATTTTCCGTGGAATGTTTATGCCCATGCCTCACTGTTACAGGAAGGCAGAATCACTGATTTTCATTATGGATTATGTCCGCATGACATCACTGATCTGCAAGCCGCGCAGCAATATGCCACCGACCTACTGATCGCCCGATTACCGCCGCTTCCTTGTCGTATCCTGCAAGTCGGTGTGGGTCTGGGCACCACGCTCTCCTTGCTGACACAATATGGTTATTCTGTTCAGAGCATTGCTTCCGATACCCAGCAGATTACCTATGTGCGCACCTGTCTGAAAAAGCAGGCGACAGTCGTCTGCCAACAGCTGGAAGATTTTGAAGCAGAAGCAGGCAGTTTTGATCTGATTTTATTTCAGGAGTCGGCGCAATGCATCGAACCCCTGATTATCTTTAATAAGGCGCTGGATTTACTGTCTCCATCGGGCAGCATCTTAATCATGGATGAGTTTGCACTCAAGCGCACAGAAACCACTGTTGAAAAACTGCACCTGTTAAATGATATGACATCGCTCGCAAAACGATTCGGTTTTAAATGCATCGAACAGCTGGACTTAACGCCCATGGCCACACCCATGCTTGATTACCGATTGTCGGTCACAACAGCGCATCGACAGCAACTGATTCGAGATCTCACACTCAACCATGAAAAGCTGGTCCAGTTAAACACATCCATTCAAAACTACCGAAAAAAATATGCTGACGGCTATTACGGTTACGGTCTATTACATTTCAAGAAAGAATCTACTCCGAAATGGCGCCTAAAATCGTTAAAGCAGCAGCAGTCAGTAGAAATGCTACATTTATTTGAAAAAACATTTAACCACTGCATGACACCCGCAACCTGGCACTGGAAGTATAGCGCGGTAGCGGGACGGGCTATCGGTATCTGGCGAAAGGACCAGCTGATCGCTCATTACGGCGGTATTGCCCGGCATATTCTGCTATGCGGTCAACCACAAACAGCTGTACAGATTGGTGATGTGATGGTGGACGCAAGCGAACGCGGCACCTTAACCAGGAAGGGACCGTTTTTCCTGATGGCCGCCACTTTCCTGGAACGCTATATTGGCTATGGCAAACCTTATCTCATTGGCTTTGGTTTTCCAAATGAACGGGCCATGAAGGTCGCTGAGCGGCATGGATTGTACGCCGAGGTAGGACGCATGACCGAGTTTTCCTGGCAACCCTTATCCAAGCTGCCGCAATGGAAAACTCGATTACAGCCCATCGACCAGGCCACGACAAGTGACACTGGTCGCGCCATTGATGCCTGCTGGCAACACATGGCTGAAGATCTGCAAGACATGATCGTCGGGATACGCGATTGGCGTTTCCTGCAATATCGTTATCTTAATCATCCCAGTCAACGCTATCAGATGGTACTGGTGAAAAATCGCTTGAGTGAGCGTGTACGCGGCCTGCTGGTACTACGTCATGATGCCGACGGTTGTGAAATTGTGGATCTCGTTGCGCCATTGAATGAAATAGCCCTGCTGGTTACGCAGGCCAGGCGACTGGCTGGTCTCAATGGCCACCGGCGGTTATTCTGCCGTATTACAGAAAACTTTGCGGCGCCCTTTAGCGCAGCTGGCGGAATCCGGCAGGCGTTAAATATCCGCATTCCCGCTAACATCTGGAGCCATGGCCCAGCGCCTGAAACACTCAAAGATCGCTGGTGGCTGATGAGTGGAGATACGGATTTCAGGTAATCCACTGGCCGCTGCCCGTAAGGTCGGTTTACCCGATTATCGATACGGATAGCTTGGCCGGATATGCTGTTTCATTCACATCAATCAGACTAATCGACCTAAAATAAGCCATCATTGTCTTAAGAATGAACAAAGATAGTACCTATATAAGATTAACTGCTTAGAGAGAAATTATTGGAAAACTTGCTTGTTCCGTACCAAGCTGTAAATCAGATTCCCTGTACCCGCGCGCTCATATTTGCCCCTCATCCAGATGATGAGGTATTCGGCTGTGGCGGAGCCATTTTACATCATATCGAACGCGGCATCCCTGTCGGTGTGATTATCCTATCCGATGGTGCTTATGGCATCAGTGATGAGAAGGTGGCTGACTACACGTTGCAACGTCAAAATGAAAGCCGCGCCGCCGCGGCTGTGCTCGGCTATGGCACCCCCATTTTCTGGCAGTACCGCGACCGGGAGATCCGTTATAGCGAAAAACTGATACAAAAAATAATGACGACCATCACGGAGGCAGGCGCCGATCTAGTCTACGCGCCCTCAGTTTTTGAAATGCACCCGGATCATCGTGCGCTGGGTATGGTTGTGGTCGAAGCCGTTCGCAGATTCGGCCGAACCGTGCGTCTGGCATTATATGAAATTGGCATACCGCTGCATCCGAATCTATTATTGGATATCAGCGCCCTGGCGGCACGCAAGTTAACCGCCATGGAATGCTTTAAATCACAGAACACCATACAGCGCTACGATCTGGATATTGCGGCTCTCAATCGCTATCGTACTTATACCTTACCGGCCACTGTTACAGCCGCAGAAGCCTATATATTGGTTACGGCCGAGAATCTGCTGCATGATCCATTCAAGCTTTATCAGTCAGAACATGTACGCCAGAAGGCATTAGGCCTGACCCTGGATAACCGTGACACCTCACTGGTCAGCGTCATTATTCGCAGCATGGATCGCCCTACGCTATCAGATGCGCTCGATTCTGTCGCCTTACAGACTTATGCCAACATTGAAGTCGTCGTCGTCAATGCCAAAGGTATCGATCATGGCGCACTGAACAAATGGTGTGGTCCTTTTCCGCTACGACTCGTTAGCCAGGACGAACCGTTAAATCGCAGTCAGGCAGCAAACATCGGGTTGCAATCAGCCCGGGGTGACTATCTGATTTTTCTGGATGATGATGATTTATTTTACCCTGAACACATTACCGCGCTGGTTACCGCCCTGCAAAACCACCCGGATACACACTGTGCTTATGCGGGCGTACGCGTAGAACACTATATTGATGGGCAATTAGAAACGCTGGCTGAATTTAATGAGCCCTTTGATCTCCATCGACTCTGGGGAAGAAACTTTATCCCCATGCATGCCATGTTGTTCGCACATTCCCTGGTCACTGAGCATTGCTGCTTTGATGAAACGCTCGCGCTATTCGAAGACTGGGATTTCTGGCTCCAACTATCACAGCACAGCAAAATTATGCATGTGAATAAGATCAGTGCTGTTTACCGCAATCATGGCCATTCCGGCTTGGGATTAAAACAAGACTCCGATCTGTTACGCAAATCGAGGGGCCAGATCTATGACAAATGGAAAGCAATTTTAACGGGTGCGCAATTAGATGACCTGATTGAGTACAGAGAAACGCTGATCGCAAATTTACGGAATCAATCAACCGAGCTTCATGACCGTTTAACAGAAAGCCACAACCAGTTGATGGAGACCCGCAGTCAGTTAGCAACACTGCATGAACAACTGAGGCAAGATGACAATCGTATCACGACCTTGCAAGAACAACGCAATCAACTCTTACATGATATCAGCGCCAGTCGGACGCGGGAAAAGTCACTACGTGCAACGATAGATGATCTCGTACATTCAACATCCTGGCGAATATCGGCTCCTTTACGGTTTTTAGCACGCATCGTGCGCGGGCAGCATCGCGAAGCATTCACCGGAGTGCAACGCCGATTTAAACCATTTTTAAAGGCACTCTATTGGTATCTGCCTGCACGCTGGCGCAATCGCTTGCTCACCTGCGCCTATCGAACAGCCGGTCCTCTTTTTACGGGTATGCCGCACTATGAGAGCTGGCGTACAGGCGCACACAATTCAGCCGCACAATTCCTGGCAACACCGGAAGGTCAGCTGACCGGCATGATTGATCTGGCGAATGTTATGCCCCTGGCACAGGCACCAGCGGGAAATATTGCCATCCATGCCCATATTTTCTATGCTGATTTGGCAACGGAACTTGCAAAGTTGCTACACCATATGCCATTCCCTTATGATTTGTTTGTCTCCGTGCCGGATGAAAAAACCGATAATCTGTGCCGAAAAACCTTTTCCGGTTTGCCACGATTAAGAGCACTGCGGGTGACCATTGTGGCCAATCGCGGGCGTGATATCGCACCATTTTTCTCTACTTTGGGTGAAGCATTACAGCAGTATGATTATATCGCACATATTCATAGCAAAAAATCACTTTATAATCAAGGGGCTACTAATGGCTGGCGAGAATACTTGCTGTCAAATCTGTTCGGCAGTGAAACACAGATTCGGAAGATTTTTACGCTGCTGACACATGAAGATAAGATAGGACTGGTGTATCCTCAGAATTTCTCGGGTTTGCCCTATTCCGCTTCTACTTGGCTCTCAAACCGTGCGCTGGGACGAGCCTGGTGCCAGCGCCTGGGCATCACCCCTATTCCTGCAGGTTATTTCGATTATCCGGCAGGATCCATGTTCTGGGCCCGTTCGGAAGCGCTACAACCGCTGTTCAAGGCGGGTATAAAAATAGAAGACTTCCCAGAGGAGGCCGGTCAGACTGATGCAACCCTGGCGCATTGCTTAGAACGCCTGCTGGTTCTGGTCAGCAGACACGCAGGATACAACTCACTGATACTTCGGGATGTCCAGTCAGATAGCTGGTCCCGATGGCGCTTTGAACAATATCTGGCCCGCCGGCAGGACCATATTCAGACCATGCTGGCCGATCCAACCTTACGCGTCGTTGTCTTCGATATTTTCGACACGCTCCTCATTCGCCCGCTACTCAACCCAGAAGATATTAAATCGATTATTGCGCGACACGCAGACGAGACATCCGGCAAACTGTATCTTAAATGGCGCGCGACAGCGGAGGCCCATGCCCGTCAAAAGGCCGGCCGGGATATTGGTCTGGATGCGATTTTTAAGGAGCTGTCGATTCTCTCTGAATTGCCCGCCGAAACGATAGCGCAATTACGCCATCTTGAGGAAACGATCGAGCTGGAAGCCGTCATGCCAAGGCCAGAAGTCATTGCATTATTCAATCTCGCGCTGCAACTGGATAAACAGGTCATACTCGCCAGTGATATGTATCTACCCAGATCAACGATAGAAACTATGCTAAACAACCATGCTATTACCGGCTGGCGCACTTTCTATCTTTCCTCAGATACGGGCCTGCGCAAGGATACCGGTGATCTTTATCAACATATTCTCACTCAGGAACAGGTAGCGCCGGATGAGATTCTGGTTATCGGCGACAATGAACACTCGGATGTGCAGATACCCTACGATATCGGAATGCGCATATGGCATGTACTCCGGCCGGTTGAACTGGCGCGCGCCATTCCTCGCTTAAGCCCATTAATCGAGCGCGCATTACATCAAGATCATCTGAATACACAGCTCACTTTGGGCATGATTGTACAAGCCAATTTTCAACCCTTATTCTTCCCTCGCTTTGATCCAGCGGATCTCGTTCCCGCCACACCCTGGGCAATCGGATATACTGTCGCCGGACCATTGGTTCTCTCTTTTGTTCAATGGCTGGCGGCCAAAGCATCAGCCGATGGCATGCAATGCCTGTATTTTCTCGCACGCGAAGGACAGATACTTAAACTGGTTTACGATCGCTGGGTCGCTAACGATACTCAGGCCATTGCATCGGATTATCTTGTGCTCTCACGGCGTACCGTCACGGTTCCCATGATCTCGAATCTGGATGATATCCTTGAAATTGCGCGCGTTCGGTATTTCCCCAATTCTTTATCCGAATTTATACACGAGCGTTATGGGGTGACCCTATCACACGCGGAATGCGCGGAACTGGCGCAGCAAAAACTTTGGCCAGAGCATAAACTGGTCACCGTTGAAGATCAGGATATTCACCATCTTGTACCGGTCTTAGGGGCGCTCGAA
Organism: Nitrosomonas cryotolerans ATCC 49181; assembly: GCF_900143275.1. Taxonomy (NCBI): domain Bacteria; kingdom Pseudomonadati; phylum Pseudomonadota; class Betaproteobacteria; order Nitrosomonadales; family Nitrosomonadaceae; genus Nitrosomonas; species Nitrosomonas cryotolerans. Next base: position 936,526 of record NZ_FSRO01000001.1, on the reverse strand, counting down.
GCACGTATTCTGGCCCAGGCACAGGCGGAACGCCCCGGCCTGCTCGCTTATTTACAGCAGCTGGGTCTCAATACAATCAGCGCACCGGCAATTGTCGACATTGGATACGCAGCGACCATCCAGGGGCGTCTCAACCGTTTAATGAATAAGGCCATACACGGCTATTATCTGGTGACAGAAGAACGTGCACAGACGATAGCCACACAATATAACGTTATTGCACAAGGCTGCTTCGGTCATTACGTTAATGCTTTCGAACAGCCGCCGACCATACTCAAACAAAGTTTTTCGCTGGAGAAGCTACTCAGTGCGGATGATGCACAAATCATTTGCTACCGGTTAGAAAACACTGACAAAATTATTCCTGAATTTCGCCATTTAAGCGATGCAGAACATCAAGCGATGGCCACGCGTGCAGAAATACGACGCGGCATCATGGATTTTGTAGATCAGTCTATTGCCGTCAGGGATAAGCTACTCCACGATTTTGAGGTTCCACCCGATGTTGCGAACACATTGTTTGAAGCATTTATCGAGCATCCTTCTCAATCGGAACAGAACATTCTGGGTGCATTAACGCTGGATGACTATTATTGCGGTCGCGGCCTGGTGAGTTAATTGGCAATAACACAAGCAATGTAATCACAGCAAGCCCTCTTTTTTCTGTTTCTTATAGCGATAGCGCGCGTATTTATGACACATCCTTTTTTCTCAATTGTCATCGTCAACTATAACGCCGGCATCATGCTCGCCAATGTAATCACCGCGTTATCAAAACAAACCTACTCGCATTTTGAGGTCGTCATCATCGACAATCATAGTGCGGATGAATCCTGGCGCATTGCCACTAATGCGCCCTTTCCCTGTCGCCTGGTGCGTCTGCAGCATAATATCGGTTTTGCGGCCGCAAATAACCTCGCCATCGCGCACCATATTCAGAGCGACTGGGTATTTTTACTCAACCCGGACGCTTATCCTGAACCAGAATGTCTTCAGATAATCGCGGATAGCATCCTACGGATACCCGATGTCGACTGCTTTGCGTGTACCTTAATTGACGCCAACCACCCGGCACAACTGGATGGAATCGGTGATACTTATCATGTCTCCGGGCTTCATTGGCGCTGTAGTCATGGCGCGCAGCACTCAGCCATTCCCGAAAAACCCATCGAGATCTTCTCGGCTTGCGCCGCCGCAGCCTTGTATCGCACTGCCACTTTTCGCCAACTAGACGGCTTTGATGAAACCTATTTTGCTTATTCCGAAGATGTCGATCTGGGCTTCCGTTTGCGTTTGGCAGGCGGAACCAGCCTGTTATTGCCCGATGCCAGGGTACATCATGTGGGTTCCGGCATTACCGGCCGATCGAGTGATTTCTCCATCTATCACGGACACCGCAATCTTACCTGGACTTTTATCAAGAATGTGCCGACACCGCTGATGTTTCTTCTACTGCCGATTCATTTGGTTATGACGCTTTATATGGGGCTGTCTTTTGCTACTTCCGGCCACCTCAGTCTCTATGCCCGGGCGAAATGGGATGCACTCAGACAGTTAGGCCCTCGATTGGCACAACGCAAAAAAAATCAGCGCCAGCGGGTCTGCTCCTGCCTTGATCTGCTACGCATGATGTCCTGGCTACCCCGCGGTTTTCTGACAACGGCTAAAAAACGCACACACACAGAAGACCGAGTGCCTTAGCTTCCAAAATAGGTAACTTCATGGAAAAGCAATCGCGGCAGGCTTTTCTTCTGACAGCAGGAATAGACATGATTATTGGATAAAAACAAACAGTCTGATATCTTGTCCAATTCAGCACGATATATCTGGAATATTTGCCTGTTATGCGTATTACATGGAAAAACTGCTTCAATACTGAAAAGCAAGCTTACTTGCCCGTATCCGTTGTGATCGTCAATCATAATGCCGGGCTGTTATTAATTACCTGCATTCAAGCTGCACTCAGACAAGCCGCTCAGATCATCGTTGTTGATAATGCATCGTCCGATGCAAGCCTGGCTGCATTAAGCAGCCATTTTTCTGCAGAAAGCCGCCTGACAGTGATCCGCAATACTCATAACGCTGGTTTTGCTGCGGGCTGCAATCAAGGATTGCACGTAGCCACGGCGCCTTATATTTTGTTCCTTAATCCGGATTGCATCCTTGCAGAAAACACACTCAAGCACCTGCTTCGCGTGCTTGAATCCGACCCATGCATCGGTATGACAGGTGGAAGACTCATCAATCCGGATGGCACCGAACAGGGTGGCGGACGGCGCGCGATTCCAACACCGTGGCGTTCTTTCGTACGTGCCTTTGGTTTATACCGTTTGGGGAAATATTGGCCGCGTCTGTTTCCTGACTTTCATTTACATCAACAGTCCCTGCCTCGCACACCCATTGAAGTAGAAGCCATTTCGGGCGCATTGATGCTGACACGACAGACCACCATCAGGGAAATCGGCCTCTGGGATGAGCATTATTTTCTTCATTGTGAGGATCTCGATTGGTGCATGCGTTTCAGACAAAAGAACTGGAAGATCTACTTTGTACCCGATGCGCCCGCCTTGCATTATCAGGGTACCTGTAGTCGCACACGTCCGTTTTTTGTTGCCTGGCACAAACACAAGGGCATGTTGCGCTTTTACCAGAAATTCTTCCGTCATCAATACCCCGGATTATTAATGTGGCTAGTCGCATGGGGTATATGGCTGCGCTTCGGCGGCCTGGTCCTGCTTTATGGCGTTCGACACCTCTATCAGCAGCTCAGAACAAAACATGCTTGAACGGCAGGCAGGCGTACTCGGTGCCACGAGTCTGGTGGGCGAATGCTTATTGCGTCAATTGGCACAAGATAAATGGCGGGTGACCGCTTTTTCGCGCCGTCCGGTTACACAATCCCATGCTCAAATTAGCTGGCGACAACTGGATAGTCCTGCTCAAATCAGGGCTCATTCTGGCCCGCACAAGAAAATCGCCATGTGGCTTTGTATCGCGCCAATTTGGATATTACCAGCCTATTTCAGTCTATTACTCGCGCACGGTGCACGACGCATTATCGTATTGTCATCTACCAGTCGTTTTACCAAAAATAATTCTCCTGATCCAGGCGAACAGGCAATAGCGCAGCGCCTGGCAGATAATGAAACGCAGCTTAGCAGCTGGGCGGCTGCCAATGAGATAGAATGGATCATTCTACGCCCCACACTGATTTATGGTTATGGACGTGATAAAAATATCACCGAAATAGCCCGTTTTATTCGTCGTTTTGGTTTTTTCCCGTTGCTGGGAACCGCTCACGGATTACGTCAGCCCATCCATGCCGAAGACGTGGCGGCAGCCTGTTTAGCAGCACTCACTGCGCACCATGTGAGCAATCGGGCTTATAATCTTACAGGCTTGGAAAAGCTCAGTTATCGCGACATGGTGCAGCGGATCTTTACTGCATTGGGCCAACGCCCCCGTCTATTGACTGTGTCCCCTTATTTCTTTCAACTGGCAATAAAAGGGTTACGCTGGTTACCCCGCTATCGACATTGGACACCCGCAATGGCAGAGAGAATGAATACCGATCTGGTGTTTGATGATTCTGATACGAGACGAGATCTGCATTTTTCCCCCCGACCACTTAATCTCACGATCAAAGAGCTGATCACCAGAAGCTGATGACAGAACAGGATAAAAAATTACTCGTTTCGATGGGGAATGACGCGACATCACCCCCATCACAGGATAAGTCGGTTATTCCCGTGCAGGCCGGAAATAAAGTAAATATCACGATTAATCTGCGTCATATTCCACTACTGGAAAAATTGTCTCCCGACGAAATGAATCAGATTAAAAAGGAATTGAGTCTTCGATATTATGCACGGCGAGAAATGATTATCAAAAAAGATGCCCAAGGTGACAATCTGTTATTTCTGTTATCGGGCAGACTGCAGGCCATTGAATTAACCGATGAAGGAAGAGCTATCGGATTAAGTCTATTGTCACCCGGTGATTTTTTTGGCGAAACCGCACTGATTAATCAATCATCATATACGGCCTCGGTCGTGGCTTTAAGCAAGGCATTGGTCGCCTTTCTACCCGGGAAAATAGCGTTGCACCTCTTCACGCATTCACCTTCGGTCGCCCACCAGATTCAGTCTCATCTGGCAAAAAAAGTACAGCGCGATCATAAATTCCGTGCTTTGCTCAGTATTAATAATACAGCCAAACGTATTCTCGGTTTCCTGGTGCTCATGAAACAGAAGACTACTGAAAAACAGGAATCAGTAGAAAATCTGCCCACTCATCAGGAAATTGCAAACATGATCAACACCAGTCGTGAAACGGTCACCAGAACATTGCTGGCGTTGGCACATCAAGGCATTATTCGCAAGGATGCACACCGTCTGATTATTGTAAATCCGGAAGCATTAAAGAAGCTGGTAAAAAGCCCGGAAAAGCCTGAAAATTAATCAGGATGCAAGTAAATATGTGACACACATCACATTCTGATGTATCCTCTGCTCAAACTTATTTTCAGGAATTGCTTGTCTCCACATTCAGCAACCCACTATTCTTCCAGATGAAATCGAAATTTAAAATTCCTAAAAATGAAATTGCGCAGACGTTAACCAGCTTTAAACATGCTTTTCGCACAGTCGGCGTTTTCAGCGCGGTGATTAACATGCTGATGCTCATGCCTGCCATCTATATGCTGCAATTGTATGACAGCGTCATAACCAGCCGCAATGAAATGACCCTGCTGATGCTGACACTGATCATGCTGGGCGCTTATATTTTCATGGGTGCGCTGGAATTTGTGCGTAGCTTCGTGCTCATTCGTATCGGGGCACAGCTCGATGTCAAACTGAATAAACGGGTTTATACCGCCGCTTTTGAAGAAAGCCTGAAACGAGGCGGGGGTAATGCGGGACAGGCATTAAAGGATTTAACCAATTTACGCCAATTCCTTACCGGAAATGCACTGTTTGCTTTCTTTGATGCTCCCTGGTTTCCCATTTATCTGCTAGTCATCTTCATGTTTCATCCCTGGCTGGGCACTTTTGCTTTATGCGGCACAGCCATTTTGATCACACTTGCTTACGTCAACGAAAAAATCTCACATAAGCCTTTGACAGAAGCCAGTTCGATGGCCGTTGCATCAACGACACTGGCCACTAACAATTTACGTAATGCCGAAGTCATTGAAGCCATGGGAATGTTGCCCAATCTGCAAACACGCTGGTATCAATTACACAGTCGCTTCCTGAACCTTCAGGCCGATGCGAGTGAAAAAGCCGGCATTGTTGGCGCCATTACAAAATTCACTTCGGTTTCGTTACAATCCCTTGTGCTGGGACTGGGCGCTTTATTGGTTCTGGATGACATCATTTCACCCGGCATGATGATTGCCGCTTCCATTCTGATGGGCAAGGCACTGGCACCCGTACAGCAACTGATCAGCACATGGAAACAACTTGGCAGTACGCGCAGCGCTTATGAGCGCCTGACCCAACTACTGGAAGACAATCCTGCCCGTGAGCCCGGAATGACATTGCCCAAGCCAAAGGGGGCTATTTCAGTTGAGAATGTAACCGCGGCACCACCCGGTGTTTCGGTGCCGGTCATCAAGGGACTCAATTTCTCACTGGCCCCAGGTGACGTATTGGGCATCATCGGTCCCAGTGGATCCGGGAAATCAACACTGGCACGCTTACTGGTCGGCGTATGGCCCGCTGCAAATGGCAAGGTGCGCCTGGATGGCGCTGATATCTATATGTGGAACAAGGATGAATTAGGACCACACGTTGGCTATCTCCCGCAGGATATCGAATTATTCAGTGGCACAATTACAGAGAATATTGCCCGTTTTGGTGAGATTGATTCAGAAAAAACCATTCAGGCATCCCAGCTAGCCGGCGTACATCAAATGATTCTGAATATGCCCAAAGGTTATGACACGGTGCTGGGCGATGGCGGCGCAGGACTCTCCGGTGGACAAAAACAGCGTATCGGACTGGCCCGTGCCCTATATGGCGATCCGTCATTGATCGTATTGGACGAACCCAATTCAAATTTGGACGATGTCGGCGAACAAGCGCTCCTGGCAGCCATTGTGGAGTTACGCCAACACGGCAAAACCATTATATTAATTACGCATCGAACCAACATCATTAGCGTCACCAGCAAACTGTTATTGTTGCGAGAGGGCATGGCGCAGATGTTTGGCCCCAGCGATCAGGTATTAGCCGCATTAGCGAAACAACAACAGCAGGCTCTTCAGGAAAAACAAGCCGCTAAAAAAGAAACAACGCAGCAGCAGGCCATTCAAACCGTAAATATAGCTGGCCAGAAAACCCCGTAAATATTGATATACAACCGCCCTGCACGGCCAACATGAATTGAAACAGTGCGGGTAATCGAACAGGAATGATCATGAAGCTTTTGGCTAATGAAACAGAAACCCGTATGGATAAGTCACCAGCTGACATAGCCAGTCAGGTGAAGACCGATGAAACCATACACACCCGGCTTGGCTGGTGGATTGTGCTGGCTGGCGTGGGCGGCTTCTTATTATGGGCTTTTCTTGCGCCACTGGATAAAGGGGTTCCTCTCTCTGGCACAGTGACTGTCGCCAGTAACCGCAAGGCGGTACAGCATCAAACCGGGGGCATTATTGACCGTATTTTAGTCAAAGAAGGAGAGCGCGTTAGTGCCGGCCAGGTATTACTGCAAATGAATGATATTCAAGTCAGGGCGCAAGCGGAAATTACGCGCAGCCAGCTTTATGCTGCCCGAGCCATAGAAGCCAGGCTACTCGCTGAACGGGATGAAAAAGATGAAATAGCGTTTCCAGCGGCATTATTAATGCTCCAGGATGACCCCCGTATCGCAGGCAATCTGCTCATACAGAAACAATTATTTATATCACGCAAATTGTCAATACGGCACGAACTGGCCGCTCTTGACGAAAATGCCGCTGGCTTAAAAGTGCAGCTACAGGGCCTTCAGGCATCCCAGACGAGTAAGCAGCAGCAGCTACAGTTTTTGGATGAACAGCTGCGCGGTTTGCGCGATCTGGCCAAAGATGGCTTTGTGCCACGCAGTCGTCTATTAGAGCTAGAGCGCGCCGCGGCTCAATTAAATAGCGAAATTTCTACCGATATCGGCAACATTGGTCGCATTCAACGCCAGATAGCAGAATATAAACAGCATCGTATTTATCGACAGCAAGAGTATCAGAAAGAAATCCGGCAGCAATTATCCGATATTCAGCGCGAGGCGGAGGGACTGAATAGCCGACTGATGAGCCAGGATTTCGAATTAGCCAACGTCCTCGTTAAAGCACCGGTTGACGGCATTGTGGTGGGGATGAATGTCTTCACGCAGGGCGGCGTCGTAGGACCCGGCTTTCTTCTGATGGATATCGTCCCAAGCGAAGATATGCTGGTCATCACCGGAAAGGTACCGGTTCACCTGATCGACAAGGTTCACACGGACCTGCCAGTGGATTTAATTTTCTCTGCCTTTAATCAAAACAAAACACCGCATATCCCCGGTATTGTCACCCGGGTATCTGCTGATCGTCTGACTGATGAGCGTACCGGCGACCCTTACTATAATCTGGAAGCCAAGGTAACACCGGAAGGAGTTGAGCAGCTTGCCAAGCTTGAAGTACGGGCAGGTATGCCAGTCGATGTTTTTATTAGAACTGGCGAACGCTCATTAATCAGCTATCTGCTTAAACCTATCCTGGATCGCATGCATTCATCCATGAGTGAAGAATAACCGTGATGTCATTCACCCGTAACAGACTTTTAAGCCTGCCGTTAATTGTCCTGCTTTTACAGACTGGCCATGCCCAGGCCCTTGGCCTGCTGGATGCGTATGAAGCAGCCCTGAAAAATGATGCCACTTATCAGTCAGCGATACATGAGAATGAGGCAGGCCAGCAAGCAGCTGAAATTGGTCTCGCCGGTTTATTACCTAATTTATCAATCAGCCATACTCAGAGTAAAAACACCGGAACGCGTACGATTACCGGAACAGCAAATTCGGCGGGTGCGCAGCCATTAAATTTCGATAGCCAGATCAGTACATTGTCCTTGCGTCAACCGCTGCTTAATCTGGAAGCGGTGGCTGGCTATCGTCAGGGAATAGCACAGGCGAATTCCAGTCAGGCCAAATTTACCGGTCACAGCCAACAACTGTTGGTGCGGTTGGTGGAAACCTATATGGAAGTCCTACTCGCACAAAATCATTTGCAACTCGTTCAGACGCAACATGATGCACTCGCAGAATTAAAACTGGTCAATGAACACATGTTACAAAAAGGAGAAGGGACCACGACTGATGTACTGGAAACACAATCCAAATACGCACTCGCGCAAGCGCAAATTATTGAAGCCCAGGATGAATTAGAAGTTTCACGCCTCAGATTGGCAAGCATCATCGGAGAAGAAGTCACACAACTGGATCGCTTGTCAGATCACTTTCAGATACAAGCCATACAGCTACCCGATTATGACAACTGGCAAGCACTCGCACTAGACCGCAACGCTGAACTTGTCACCCAGCGTCATACCGTCATGTCCGAAAAAGAGCAGATCAGAAAAAGCCACTCTGGGCATGCCCCGCGCATTGACTTGGTCGCCAGTCTGAGCAGGAATAAATCCGCCTCATTTGTTACAGCCAACCAGGACGTCAATCTGGCTACCATCGGAGTCGAAGTTAATATTCCTTTATATGCAGGCGGACGCGTCAGCGCTATTACCAGCCAGGCAACAGCAAATCATGCGCGTGCCGAAGCCGATTTAGATGCCATGACCCATAATGTGCTGGTTGAGCTGCGCAAGCAATACAAACTCATATCGAGTAGCGTCAGAAGAATAGCCTCATTGGAGCTGGCCGTTGAATCTGCTCGTTTACTCGTTCAAGCCACTCAGAAAAGCATCCAGGGCGGGGTACGTATTAACCTGGATTTGCTGAATGCACAGCAACAGTTATTTACCGCACAAGGGGATCTCGCACAGGCAAGGTACAATTACTTACTCGCCTATTTACGTTTACAGCTCACCGCGGGCACGCTGGTTCTGGATGATCTACGGAAAATTGCAACGTATTTTACTTCGGAAAACTAAAATAATCAGTATAGTAAAGACCGCTGCATAACTGTATTTTTGAACTTTTCTGATTACTTGCAGCATTGATAAATCAAGCACTTAAAAACCTTGTCCAGCCCGAGATAACCAGTTATGCAGCGGTCTTTAGTATAGTATCAAGGCGTATCTTTGGGCAGCGCATTCTTTAATGCGGCTTGATAAGTCAGTTTGGCCGTGCTCGCAATCGCGAGCTTGGCTTTGAGTTGCGCAATCTCATTGTCTACAAATCTGAGATTGGTAATCTGTGTTTTTGCCTCGTCACTCAACGATGACAACGGATACTCAGTCCCATCAATCGTGATTTTTTGTTCGTTATCAGCCATTTCAATCCCTTGATTCATTTGATTCCGCCATTGTAGCAGATGCCTAACCGTTAGCCAGTCGCAATAAGTAAATTTCGTAGCCAATTAGGCAACTGTAACTGACTAATAACATATATTTCAGGTGCCTGACCCGTATTTTTTCTGTCAGTCGGACGTCATGATGAATGATCAAAAGTATCAATGCCAAACCGGTCAGCGTCAATTTAACACCGACAAATGTTGCTACACCGGCTTCAATCAGAACCGCCATCAGGCCATTCAGCTCCACGCCACCATTGGCCAATATCGCTAATGTAAACGCGGCATCAAGGCCGCTCAGTACGAGGATACCGATCGCGCACAACACCAGACGACTGCTATAGCGATCCACATACGCAGCACGACCCTTATTTGCTCTGCGTTCACCCATACGTCGACCTGTTTTAATACCCAGATGATAAATACAGAAGAATGGCATGCTGGTACGACGCGTCTGATATCGACAATCGACCACTTCAGTCATATTGACCCTCATGTTCGCCTCCTTAAAGAAACAATATAGAGCGCTGAAATTCGATGATACGGTTTAGCCGCATCTCAACGAAAACAGAGATGCTCGATCCGATTTCTGATTGGTATATCTGTAGCAGCGCGTTTTGTAGCAGCGCGTTTTTTATGAATAACGCTAGTGGAACAACCCAGTATCCATCATACCGCTAAAGTTTAGTTCCGCACTTTATAAATTGCAACACACCCGTTCCGCACGGTTTCCAGTCAAACCCAGTCAATACGACGGAGAGTATTCGTGAAGATAAAATAAAGTTGACAGCATACCCCATAACGAGTTGTAATAAGCGGTTCTATTGACTACAGAAATTAGAGAGAAAAATGAAACGAACCTATCAACCATCTGTTATTCGCAGAAGGCGTACGCATGGTTTTCTTGTACGCATGAAAACGCGGGGCGGGGCAGCAGTTATTCGGGCACGTCGGGCTAAAGGACGCGTCCGTCTCGGTGTTTAAACCTTATTTGATAGCTAGAATAGAATTATTAGCTTTATAAAGATTCATTCCCTATCGAAAAACCGTCGATTACATAAGGCGGAAGAATTTTCTGCGGTGATCCGTGTTAAATGCACCGTCAGCGGCGACTTTCTCCAGGTGTATGCTAAACCCAATAATGCTACATTTTCACGATTGGGATTGATTGTTGCAAAAAGAATTGAACGACGAGCAGTAAGGCGTAACCGAGTAAAACGTGTATTACGGGAAGCATTTCGTATGACTCAGCAGGACTCAGATGTCAGAAAAATGGACTGGGTAGTCCGTCTAAGACGACCTATCACCAGAAATGATTCATTCCACCTAGCTATTGAAGTCAAACTACTGATGCTTCAGCTACTACAACAATGTCGCGACTGATTATTGGTTTTATCAAATTTTATCAGTATTGTATCAGTCCATTGCGGCCGCCTTCCTGTCGATTTAGTCCAACCTGCTCACAATATGCTTGTGAAGCTTTAACAAAATATGGACTAGTACGGGGAATATTGCTGAGTATCTGGCGTATATTGCGTTGCAATCCATGGAGTCGTGGTGGTTACGAACCTGTTCCCTAGCGCATTACAATTTATTCGCAAAAACTGTTTATGGTATAACCTTTAATCACAGCGCTTTTCAAGAATAATTTTTCAGAATGACTGCTTGATTAATAAAATAAAGTAGACATGGGCACTGCATAAATTGTAATGTTCCTCGCATACCAAGAATAGCTGTCCGAAAAACCAACCTGACCAGATCAAAGATGGAAACAAAAAAACTCGTATTAATTATCATTTTATCCACCTCACTGTTGTTTCTATGGGAGGCCTGGCAAAGAGAAACACAGCCACCCGCTTCTCAAGTAACACCCGGAACTGTTGCGGAATCAAACGATCAGCGACATGGCCCGCTACCGGTACCCGGAGATGAACTGGCTTCCTCACAGTCTGAGGCATCGGGCATTGCGGCAGAAATAGAAGGTGCATCGGCGTCGATTACACCCAATCTATTAACCATGGGTGAAAAGATTCACGTAACCACAGACATGGTCGTAGCAGAAATTGATACTGCCGGTGGTGATCTCCGCCGTCTTGGTTTACGCAAACACCCGTCCAGAGAGGACAAAGATACGCCTTATGCGCTATTACTGGATCAAGCAGCACGTTTCAATGTTGCGCAATCCGGATTGATTGGAGACGGACTTCCCAGTCACAAAACCCAGTTTACTCTGGACTCGGCGACCACTGATTATGAGCTAAAGCCAGGTGAAGATAAGGTGGTTGTACGTCTTCTGGCACCAGAAGTAAATGGCTTACAGATTGCCAAAATCTATACTTTCCATCGTGACAGCTATGTTATTGATGTGGAATTTGAGATTACTAATCATAGCGAATCGAGCATTCAGCCATTTTCTTATTTTCAAATGCTGCGCGATTCAAATGCACCCGATGGTGCAGCTTTCATGGTTCATTCCTATACCGGGCCTGCCATTTACACCGATGCCGAAAAATTTCAGAAAATCGATTTTTCTGACATCGATAAAAACAAGGCAGAGTACCCAACGAATGCAGACGATGGCTGGATTGCCATGCTAGAGCATTATTTTTTAGCGGCCTGGTTGCCCAAACAAGGTACGCCGCGTGAATACTATGCCAAGCGTTTGGCGCCCAATCAATACGCAGCAGGAATTATCGTACCCGTCGGCGCCATTGCACCGGGTCAAACAAAAAATATTACTTTACCACTGTATGCGGGCCCACAAGAGCAGGACAAACTGGCGCAACTGTCACCAGGACTCGACTTAACCGTTGATTATGGCTGGCTCACTGTTATTGCCAAGCCTTTGTTCTGGTTACTTTCCTTCTATCATTCCTGGGTAGGAAACTGGGGTTTTGCGATTATCCTGTTAACACTCACGGTTAAGCTGCTGTTTTTCCCACTATCGGCAGCGGGTTACCGCTCCATGGCCAAGCTGCGCGTGGTTACGCCCAAGTTGCAACGTATTCGCGAACAATATAGCGGCGACCGCCAGCGCATGCATCAGGCCATGATGGAGTTTTACAAAGAAGAGAAAATCAATCCAATGGGCGGTTGCTTACCCATACTGGTACAGATCCCGGTATTTATTGCACTTTTCTGGACTTTATTAGCAGCTGTAGAATTACGCTACGCACCTTTTGTACTGTGGATAACGGACATGTCCGTGCCCGATCCCTATTACGTGTTACCGCTGATCATGGGCGTTTCCATGTGGGTTCAGTCCAAACTCAGTCCCAAGCCTGCAGATCCGATCCAGGCCAAAGTCATGCAGATTATGCCTGTCGCATTCAGTGTGTTCTTTTTCTTCTTCCCATCCGGGTTGGTCCTGTACTCACTGGTCAATAATATTCTGTCCATAGCGCAGCAATGGCAAATAACACGCATGTTTGAAAATAAGGCTGAGGCAGAAGCGAATAAGGAGAAGAGCAGAGGCAAGAGTAAGGGTAAGGTTTCTCTGGAAAAGCCCCAGCTTCAAGCACCCACCGATGAGAAGGCAGACGGAACTGAAGCCGTACAGACTGCTGATTCAACGGATATGAGCACTGGCGAATCAACGCCCCCTGCACTCAATAAAGAAGCCACCAAGAGTAAACGGCGCAACAAGAGAAGCAGGAGAAAATAATCATTTTCCGGGCTGTCTTGTTCTGAGGCTGCCCGGAAAAAATCACCATGTCACACGCTGCGGATCTCGAAAAACGATCTGATATTATCGCGGCTGTTGCCACGCCACCGGGTAGAGGGGGCATTGGTATCGTCCGCGTTTCCGGCAAAAACCTCCAACCGTTTGCCGAAGCGATGCTCGGCTCACTGCCAAAACCACGTTATGCTTGCTTTAGCAAATTCTATGATGAGAATGAGCAAGTTATCGATCAGGGTATTGCCCTTTATTTTCCTGCACCCCATTCTTATACGGGCGAAGATATTTTAGAATTACAGGGACATGGCGGCCCGGTAATCATGAATCTGTTAATGGCCCGCTGTCTGTCTGTGGGTGCGCGACTGGCGCAACCAGGAGAATTTACACTACGCGCTTATCTCAATAATAAATTAGATCTTGTCCAGGCTGAAAGTGTCGCCGATATTATTGAAGCCAGCACCAGTGAGGCGGCGCGCTGTGCAATGCGTTCACTACAAGGAGCCTTCTCTGCCACAATCGACAGCCTGGTCCGGCTCATCATAGAATTACGTGTCATTATTGAAGCAACACTGGATTTTCCAGAAGAAGAGATCGATATCCTCCAATCAATGCAAGTGGGTCATCAGCTTGCAGTCATTCAGGACCAACTGGAACAGGTGCTGATAGCCTCACGTCAGGGTAGCCTGCTACAAGAAGGGATTAAAGTCGTACTGGTCGGCCAGCCCAACGTTGGCAAATCCAGCCTGATGAATCAACTGGCCGAAGAGGAAATCGCTATCGTCACCGAAATCCCCGGCACAACGCGCGATACGATTCAACAAACCATCAAGATAGAAGGCGTACCCATACATATCATCGATACAGCCGGACTAAGAAAAACCGATGATATTGTAGAAAAAAAAGGCATCGAACGAACACAAGCTGCGATTCAAAAAGCGGACATGCTGCTACTGTTACTTGACAGTAACGCGACGGACAACAGCAGTAATCATGAAATCCTGAATAACCTGCCGGCTTCTTTGCCACGGCTCATCATTTATAACAAAATAGATTTGCTCAATATCGATCCCGGTATTGAAAACAAAGCGGACCAGGTGATTATTCATCTATCCGCTAAAACCGGCGCGGGCATCACACTGTTGCGCCAGAAGTTATTAGAAATGGCGGGCTGGCAATCCAATAATGCGGGCGAAGGTTTATTCATGGCTCGCCAGCGGCACTTACAAGCACTCATGGCGGCAAAAACACATCTAGAAAACGCCCGGCTTCTGATGGAAAATAATTATCAGCTGGAGCTGCTGGCAGAAGAACTCCGCTGTTCACAAACAGCGCTCGCCACTATCATGGGAGAATTCACCGCAGATGATTTATTAGGTGAAATATTCTCCCATTTCTGCATCGGGAAATAAAAACATCAAACGCCGCAAGAAAGCCAAACGAAATCAGGTAACCACGATCCGGTTTCAATCTCAACTTGTGCAAAGAAGGTTTCGACATATTCTTGCGCCAGTTAATACAGGGGCTGTCTCTTGCGGTTGGTGTCGAAGTGTTTCCCCTCCTTCGTCCGTTATAAAACGGAGTAGAAAAAGGGGGCTTTTTCGTGCATTCGAGTATGTGCTATTTACGTCGGGCGGCTTATTCAAACATTTGAAGGCTGACGCTTATACGCGGTTCGCCTGCCTGGCTTAAAGGGAAGGCGGAGCGATTGCCAGAGCGATCGATCATTTCAATCCGTGCGGCAAGACGGCGACCCGTGATTTCCTTTCGGTCAATTTCAAAGACACCCACGAAAATATTGGCCTTGCGGCATGTGTCGCAATGCTGGGGCGTGCTTGACTGGAAAACTGCCAGGTGACGAATAGGCTCGTCATTTGCGGTTAGCACCAGGTCAAAACTGCCAGGTATTTTGAGGCGATCCACACCGCAAACCTTGACCAGCAAGGCGTCCGTATCGGGGACAGATACTCCGAGCTTTGCGATTGCCCCGGCTACAAGAGGTGCCTTTGCTTCCGGTAAGACTTCATTTGCAGGATGCATATAGTCAACATCCAGCGCGCGAAGGTCGATAGTTTCGTTAGCACCGGCCTTAAAGGGCTTAAGTTCGTTGGCGACCGGATCAGTCAACCAGAAAGCATCACCAAGCAACGTGGTTTTGAAATCCTCCAGCGTTGTTGCATTGTACAACTGCTGCCAGCGCCACCAGAGTCGTTCCCAATTACTGTGGAAAAACCAGAAAATCGGATCAAATGATGCAATGTCCTGATCGGTCATTGTTGGGCCGCATGAATTATGCCCCGCATCGTGTGCTGCGATAATTCCAGAATGTCGTGGCTGTCCGTCAACCCATGGATTGTCTGCATTCCAGCCATTAAAATCTTCCCAACGGGACGATCCCAATGCCTTTCTAATCGTCCCTGACACATCGTATCTATTAAGGTTATCAATAATTACTTCGGGGGAGTATCGCCTGGTGTCAGTATCCGCCTCCACAGCTGTACGTCCATCCAGCGCAACCAGTTTGCGTGGAATGGTGTATTTATCAAAAGGTGCCTGGCTCAAGACCTCGGGCAAGGTGTCATCGGTAATATCCCAATAAGGGAGTGTCACATCCTCACATCCCGCAACGGAACGAAGGGCATCCTCGAATTGGATCATATAAATCCGATGCCAGGGGTTGTAGGCATTTTCGTGATGACGGCAATAGACGTTCGGCATCGGAAGCCAGTGCAAGCCAGCTATGGCAAAATAACTTTGTGGGTGATCCGGGTCCCTGTCCATAATGCCTTGGAATGCCTTGCGAAGCTGGGTAATTTCCGGACCATTCGGGTCCATTTCCGCAAGATTGCGACGTATGCGCTTTGCAGGTGATGCGGCCTTTAACAGCCTGCTCTGTAGTGCTACGCCACGCGGATAGCCATCGCGCATCCAGTTATAGAATGTATCGACCTGTTCTGCTGGCCACCGGCGCCCCTGTGATGGCGGTGGCATTGTGCCTTCACGGACATGAAAATAAATTCGCTGGGCATTAAGCCTGACGCCGTCATAGGTGCGAAGATCAATCCCCCGCGCTTCCATACAGCCTTGATCCTGGGGCGTGAAAAGAAAGCGAATATCGCCAAGATAGGTTGGATGCTCGATCGGGTGAGTCATAGTTGGAAGTTCCTTAATATTTTATATTTATCTTGTGTATGTTACGGTCAATGTCGGACATGTACCCGGCAGAACAGGCAAGTTGGCGCATAAGCGAAACTCGCGACCGAAGCCCGGTTAAGTCGCCTCTTCCCGGATTAATGATGTCCGTAAAGTGGCTTGCCCTGGACGCTGATCGGCACAATCCGCACATTTTGCATCATGCCTTGATCTTCATGATCGAGGATATGGCAGTGCAGTACGAATTCACCAACATAACGCTGATATTTGGTCCGGATGCGGATTCGATATGGCGTTTGGTCTGGATCGGCTTGTTTTGCAACAAAAAGCGTATCTTTCCAGGCGCCTTTCAGACCGGCATACATAGACGTGTTGCCAGGGGCATTTGTGCTGACGTCATTGCCATCCCGATCAAGAATTTCAATGACCTGGAAGGGATTCACGTGGATATGAAACGGATGGTCTGCCAGAAATGTCTTGAGTTCCCAATCCTGTACAGTGCCAAGGGGCAGGTTGCGATCTATCCGGTCTGGATCATAAGGCGCGGCATTAATGAGCTTTCCATTTTCATCCAGATTTCCGACCTGAAAAATGGCAGGCGACGATTGGGTGGCAATATTAAAACCCAAGGTCTGAGTGCCGTCAGGCTGGGTTGTTTCGAGCGATGGATGCGGTTCAAAAGACTCCAGGCCAAGATGGGATTGAAGATCTGCTACGACTCTGTCCTTCACATCATCAGGCATATGCACTCGAGCGGCCTCAATGAGCGTGTGACGCACATAGTTGGTGATGGTGTTGGCATTTATGTCCAGCCCTTTCGCGACAGTCACGAAACCCAGCAATGCTCTGCTTTTATCTTCATCAGCAACCGTTTCGTTTTCGGGTGCTTCGGCATCGACAAGGCAATAGATGCCAGGTTCGGGAAAGACAACGAGAAGATCTTCGCGATAGCCTGGATGCAGTTCAGACGTAGTCTGCTCTCTCAAGGCACCACGGGTAAGCCCGTCTGTGGCCATGGAAAACTGTTCCAGCGGGGCCCCAGAACAGATATTTCTGACAAGCGCTTCCCGTTTCTTCGCACTACCTGCGGTATAAGCGGCGGCACTTGCAAGTTTGGCATTGTCGCCTGTAAATTTATAAAACCGGAATTTGATCGAGTCCCGAATGCCCGCATGAATCAGACGCCAACGCTCGAGTTGTCCGGATCTTGATCCGTCAAAAAGCGGAAGGACACGGCCATTAATCGTGGTATGGCGCCCTGAGCGCTCCCAAGTGCCAGGACCAAATTGATCGTAATTGGAAATGGTGCCGACATCGTCTGTGTCGCAGATCCAATAGCCGTTGAGGGCCACTTTGATAGCGCCATTTTCATCGCGGCAGGCATAGGGCGTTTGTTGCAACAGAACGACACGTTCACGAAAGGGTTTGCCGCTCCTGTCGCGCAACAGGGTATCCACATCGCCGGTCCGATCCTGTTGTGGCAGACGATCGCCATGAATGATCAGAGCGCCTGCCATGCCGCTTCCGACCTGCAATGCAGTCGAACCATGTAAATGGGGATGGTACCAAAAGGTCCCGGCGGGATGGTCCTGAGGCAGATTGAATTCGTAATTGAAGCTTGTCTCAGGCGGGACCCGTAACAGCACATTATCGGAATTGCCCGAAGGGCTGATCCATAATCCATGCGTGTGCATATTAGTGGTGTTGAAGCAATGTGGAATATTGACATCAGTGACATCAGTGACATCAGTGCAGGATGGATCATTAGTTGGTAAATCATTGAATAGATTAAGCCGGAACGTTTCACCCGGTTTCAGATTGATAGTCGGGGCGACAAAAGGAACCGATGGATCGACACCTTCTCCCTGATAGGCGCGCAAATTAACCTTGTTGTATTTACCGCTATAGGGATTAAATATTTTTCCGTTCACCATGCGAATATGAGCCGTCCACTCCACCTCACCCTCACGGGCAAAAATTTCGTCTGGCAAAGCAGCCGTGCCCATTCTTTTTGGACTTTCTTTTGCTCCAAACGCTTTCAGAATTGCTGAAGGCGGGTTATCGATCGGAACATTGGAATAGTCTTCTGCAACGACCATCGGTGCGCACAAAAGCAGAACACCCAATGCACCATAATAGCCAAGCTTCGTTGCCCAGGGCAGGATAGAACGTAAAATTCGGTGTTGCAGATCAACATGCTTCATTTCGACAAGTACCCTATTTTTGATTGTTATCGGTAGATAAGAGAAATAAACGTCTTTTTTATGGCAGTAAAATATACGTTAAGCCATTTATGCAGTCAAACTCGCGGCTGAATGAACAAAAATGTCATGTTTCGTGCTGGGCACCACACTTTTGCGATCATTTCAGCATATCGGTATGCCTGAATTACCATTGGACTTGAGTAATGGAGTTTCCCGCTCGTGGGTCAGTCGGTACAAGCCGTTCTTTCTCAGACCTGTAAATTCGGCACAGTCAGCCACTCCACTGGCTCGATAGCACTTCAGCCTGCTGGAGAATCAGCTCTATGGCTTCCGGGGCCTTGTCCGGCGGATATTTGTACCGTTGCAACGTCCGCCGTACCAGAATCCGCAGTCTGGCGCGCACGCTTTCCCTCACCTGCCAATCTACAGTGGTGGATTTACGCAGTTTTTCGGTAATTTCAACGGCGATTTTCTTCAGGGTCTCGTCGCCCAACTCACGCACAGCGCTTTCATTGTTGGCCAGCGCATCGTAGAAGGCGACTTCATCCGGATTCAAGCCCAGGGCAGTATCGCGCGCCAGTTCGGCCTGAAACTGCTTAGCCATGGCAATCAGTTCCTCGATCACCTGCGCGGTTTCAATGCCGCGGTTGTTGTACTTGCGCAGAGTTTCCTGCAGCCGATCACCGTATTTCTTCTCCTGCACCACGTTGTTACGGGTACGCGCCTTAATGCTGTCTTTCAGCAGCTTCTCCAACAACTCCACCGCGAAGTTCTTGTAGGGCATTTGCCGTACATCTTCCAAAAATTCATCTGACAGCAAGCCAATGTTGGGTTTGTCCAGTCCGCACAAGGCAAACACATCAGTCACGCCTTTGGCTACCACGGCGCTATCCAGAATCTGCTTGAGGACGGCGTCTTTTCCATCCTGGGTCTGCTTCTTGTCCACGCTGGTATGCTTGGTGATCGCGGCTTTCACCGCCGACAAGAACGCCACTTCTTTGTGATAGGCACGCGCTTCATCCAATGTACTACAGAGTGAATACGCCTTATTCATCGCCAACACAGCATCAAGAAAACGCTGCTTGCCATCTGCCAACCCCAGTACATAATTAGCGGTGGGGATCAGCAACCTGGTAGCCCCATGTTCAAAGCGACTGTAGTCAAAGCCCTTGCCTTTGGGCCCAGGCGCAAACATGCCGTGGATGACATCCAGCTTTTCCAACATGACAGCGAAGGCTTCCCCGACGCTGTGGGTCGGCTCACCCCTACCCTTGGCATCGCTGTAGGTTTTCAGGGCCTGCTTCAGCTCGTTGGCGATGCCGATATAGTCCACCACCAGACCGCCGGGCTTGTTCTTGAACACCCGGTTAACGCGGGCAATGGCCTGCATCAAGTTATGGCCCTTCATGGGCTTATCCACATACATGGTATGGCAGCAAGGAGCATCAAAGCCGGTCAGCCACATGTCGCGCACAATCACCAGCTTGAGCGGATCGCTACTGTCTTTGAAGCGCTTTTCCAGCCGCTTCTTGGTCTGCTTGCTGTAGATATGCGGTTGCAACAGCGGCTTGTCAGAGGCCGAGCCGGTTATCACCACCTTGATCACGCCTTTCTCTGGCTCCGGGTCGTCCCATTCCGGGCGCAGGGTGACAATTTCGTTGTACAGCTGCACACAGATATCCCGGCTCATAGCCACAATCATGGCCTTACCATCCATGGATCTGGAGCGGGTTTCAAAATGATCCACCAGATCGGCAGCCACCTGCTTCAAACGCGGACTTGAGCCGACCAACTTCTCCAGCCGGCTCCATTCACCTTTGGTTTTCTCGCGCTGGCTGATGTCTTCTTCGTCCTCAACGACTTCCTCAACTTCATTGGACAACGACTCGATCAGGTCATGATTAAGATCCAGCCTGGCCAGCCGCGATTCATAATAGATAGGCACAGTCGCACCATCGTCCACCGCATCCTGAATGTCGTAAATAGACACATAATCGCCAAACACGGCGCGGGTATCTTTGTCTTCGTTGGCAATCGGCGTACCGGTAAAACCGATAAAGGCGGCATTGGGCAAAGCATCGCGCATATGCCTGGCATAGCCGAATTTATAGCTGCCATCGGTTTTAAGTGTGGCTTTCAAGCCATATTGGCTGCGGTGTGCCTCATCAGAAATCACCACAATATTGTGCCGATCGTTCAGAATCGGGTGGCCGGACTCATCACCTAGCAACGCGAATTTTTGCACGGTGGTAAAAATAATACCGCCGGATTCGCGCTCAGCCAGCAATTGACGTAACTTATCGCGGTCTTCGGCTTGCACCGGCGTTTGTTTTAAAAGCGCTTTGGCTGCGCTGAAGGTCGCGAACAGCTGGCCGTCCAGGTCGTTGCGGTCGGTCACCACGAGCAAAGTCGGGTTGTTCATTTCTGGTTGCTGTAATAATTTACCCGCATAACAGCACATGGAAATACTCTTGCCGGAGCCTTGGGTATGCCAGACCACACCCGCCTTCTTGCTGCCCGGCACCACTTCATCGCCATAGGTAGCGCGCTTTTCCTCAACCCTATTGCCCTCAGGCATCTGAGCGGCGATCACGGTGGCTTTCACCGCCTCGCGCACTGCGTGAAACTGGTGATAACCGGCTATTTTCTTGATCAGATGATCGGCATCGGTTCCGAAAATAACGAAGTAGCGAATGTAATCAAGTAACAATTCCCGGTCAAAGAAGCCCCGCACCATGGTTTCCAACTGCCATTCCAGCAGCGGCTTGTCATCCTCGTGCTTAAGAGTACGCCAGGGCATAAAGCGCTCCTGGTTGGCGGTCAGCGAGCCGATACGGGCATTGAAGCCATCACTAATCACCAGGACTTCGTTATAGACAAACAGATCGGACACTTCGTCTTTGTAGGTCTGAAGCTGGTTGAAGGCATCCCAGATATCGGCGTTCTTGGCGGTAGGGTTTTTCAGCTCTAATACCGCCAATGGCAGACCATTGATAAAACAGATCACATCCGGGCGGCGCGGTTGCTTGCTGCCTTCGATAGTGAACTGGTTGATGACCCGAAAGCGGTTGGCCGCGAGATGTTCAAAATCAATCAGAAAAGCCCGGTCGTGCACCACCTTGTCATCCCGCTTGTATTCAACGGGCACCCCCTCCAGTAATAGCCGATGAAAAGCGCGATTGCTGGTCACGATATCCAAACTCTCCGGCTTGCGCACCAGTGCAACTGCTTGATCAACCGCGCTGGCGGGCAAGTGCGGATTAATGCGGCCGATGGCGGTCTCAAGATCGGCTAATAACAACACCTGACGGTAGTCTTTACGTTCCGGGGTGGGGCCATCATAGGCGATATCCGGCCCATAACCTATCTCCCAGCCATTCTCAGAAAACCACTCCAGACAGAGCTGTTCCAGTCGATCTTCGGTCATCATCTTGCATCAATCCCTTTTATTTATTCCAGGCACTGGCCACTAAACGATCGGTTTGATTGTAGATACTGACCTGATCGATGTAATGATGAAAATCCTTGTTTTCTACTGCGATACGGTTGGCTGACTGCCAGTCAACATTGGGGCGTTCTTTAGCAGGAATAAGAATCTGGCTGATGGCTGGCACGGGGTTGCGCTGCCAATAATAGACCCGAGGCCTGGGTTTATCGCGAGTCGCCACATTCGGACATTGCTTTTTAGCCAACTCACGGGCGGTAAACTTACGCTCAGGATACACTTGCAGCGTTTGGATAATCATTTGTACACGCGTGGTCATGCTTCAGCCTCCTCGGCCTCAGTTACGCTAGAAATAGCCAACTCGCCGGAGAGGAGCTTGGGGAGAAGTGTGTCTCGTAT
Source organism: Nitrosomonas cryotolerans ATCC 49181 (assembly GCF_900143275.1). Classification (NCBI taxonomy): domain Bacteria; kingdom Pseudomonadati; phylum Pseudomonadota; class Betaproteobacteria; order Nitrosomonadales; family Nitrosomonadaceae; genus Nitrosomonas; species Nitrosomonas cryotolerans. Next base: position 914,159 of record NZ_FSRO01000001.1, on the reverse strand, counting down.
CTGAGAAAGAGATTTGGATTCATCCCCGTGTTTCCTAGCAAGCCTCAAGTACAGCTGTGCAATTCTGTCGAATGCATCTACAACATCTTTTGGATAGATGATCCACGGCAATTCCGCCAAAGCCTTGGCATTAGCTCTTTGGCGCCCACTTGTGCCGGTCATCGACTGAATCGCGTATTGCCTGAAGTTGGCATCACGAGCCACGAAATAGCCAATAGATTCTGGGTAGCCTTTCTGAGGTCTCATTACAATGTATTCCGTAGATCCCCAACCAACTTGACCTTCATACAGAAAATCAACGTAAGCTGTTTTTCCGTTTTCAAGACAGGGGGTAATTCTGGCTAGTAAAGTGTCCCCATTAATAAATTTGGTTCCACTGCTCATCCCTCGATAAACAATCTCTTCCGCGAGATGACCTGAAGTCGGCACATTCTTCATGTCCAGATACGGGGCTAAAGTGCCTTTTTTTAGTATCCGTCGCGGATTGAATTCAATAAGGTCAGCCAATGGCCTAACGCTCCATCCCTCCGGAATCTCGCCCAGTTCGCTGTCCTGCATGGCAGAGGGGAACAACTCAGCGGTAGCTTTCAGCTCGGCATATTGTTCCGGTTGCTCGGCTTGCAGACGACTCAAATGATCCTCATCCTTGCCAGAGATCGCCTGCATAGCAGCTAACAAGGCGTCTTGTTCACTGCCACCGGCTTGCAGTGCCGCCATCTTTGCTTTGACCGGCTCGAAGTCGACAAACCAGCTTTTGAAAATCGTCTGCGCCATTTGTTCGAGGGTTTGGTTGATCTGTGAGTTCAGATAAATCTTATCCTCAAGCGAAACAAGAAATTGATTTATAAGACTGGCTGCGTCTTGATCAACACTTGCTACTTCAAAATTATTTAAGGTGTCTCGGCCTACATTCGGAAATGTGGAACCGGTCACAGCTTGTAGCAGCCGATCTAAATTTTGCTCTATGATTGCACGCAGATATGGAGTTGGGTAGCCGTTTTTCCCTCTGATTGCTCCAATACCTCTGCCAATTGCATATCTCTGATCTGCATAATTCATTCGCCCAGTGGTTGAGCCACGAACGCAAAAGAGAAGATCTCCTTTCTCTGCAAACCTCCTACCATTTTCAGTATATTGAACTGGTTCGGGGTGACGCCGGGTGAACTCAGTTGGTCCGTTTAGAAGTGGACAGCCGCTCCCTGAATTATTTACTTCATCACCTTTGGGTGACTGCCCCATAATTACTTCTGCAATTTCACCTAGGCGAGTATTAAACTTCATACCCAATCCCCCCAAGGTTCCGCTTGATCTCTGCTTCCAGTCGCTTACTCTCGGCAAACTGCTCCTGTAACTGTCCGGTCAATCGCGCCATTTTTTCGACAAAGGGCTCGCCGTCCTCGATCTGCTCCTCTGCACCCACATAGCGCCCGGGGGTCAACACGAAATCGTGTTTCTTGATCTCATCCAGGCTGGCGAATTTGCAGAAGCCGGCGATATCTTTGTAGCCATCACCTTGTTGCCACGCATGGAAAGTGTCAGTCACTTTGGCAATGTCATCAAAGGTGAAGTCGCGCAGCACCCGGTCGCGCATGTAGCCCAGATTGCGGGCATCAATAAACAGGATTTGCCCTTTTCTATCGCTGAAGGCAGCGCCGGTCGCGTTACTTCTTACACCTTTATCCTTGGTTAAAAACCAGATACAAGCCGGAATCTGGGTATTGGTGAATAACTGCCCTGGCAGCGCCACCATGCATTCCACCAGGTCTTCCTCAATCAGGCGCTTGCGGATTTCGCCTTCGTTATTGGTGTTGGAGCTCATGGAGCCGTTGGCCAACAGCAACGCCATGGAGCCGGTCGGGGCTAAGTGGTGCAGCATGTGTTGCATCCAGCCAAAGTTGGCATTGCCTTTGGGCGGAGTGCCGTATTGCCAGCGCACGTCTTCCGCCAGGGACTCGCTCCACCAATCTTTGATGTTGAACGGCGGATTGGCCATGACAAAGTCGGCGCGCAAGTCCGGGTGCTGATCGTCGAGAAAGGTGTCGGCGTTTTTCTTGCCGAAGTTAAAGTCGATGCCGCGAATAGCCATATTCATGGCGGCCAGCTTCCAGGTGGTGGGATTAGATTCTTGTCCGTAGACCGAGATGTGCTTTTTCTGCTCGGCGGCGTCATAGTGTTGTTCGCTGGCGTGTTGCTCGATGAACTTGTCGCTGGAGACGAAGAAACCGCCCGATCCCATGGCCGGGTCATATACCCGACCGGAGTAAGGCTGCAGCATTTCCACAATCAAGGTAACAATGCTTTTCGGCGTGTAGTATTGGCCGCCCTGCTTGCCTTCGGCCAAGGCGAACTGACCGAGGAAATACTCGTATACATGGCCGAGGATGTCTTTGCTGTGCAGGTTGAGTGGCTGGCCTTTATATTCCGGGTTGGAGAAGGAGGTATCGGAAAAAGAGTTGATCAGACCAATCAGTTTGTCGTTGTCCAGCTGGTACTGGCTGATACGGTTCAAAATACCCTTGAGTCTGGCGTTGCTCTTTTCGATTTCTTCCAGCGCGTTATCGATCAGCCATGAGACAGAGCGCAGCTTGACAGCATTACCCTGATCATCCGTCCACAGCACCGAACCGGTTGGTAAGGTGGCCTTTTCCTTTAAGGTACTCCAGCGAGCCGTCTTGGGTACCCAAAACACGTTGGCTTCACGATAATAATCGAGAAGCTCCAGCTCATCGGCCAACGCCTGCTGGTAGTCGCCATCACTGTCGAAATCGTCGCGCGGCAGGTAATAGATGTTGTCGGCCTCTCCAGTCTGGAACATCTTCAGCAGTTGTCGTTGACGTTCTTCAAAGGCATCGGACACATATTTCAGGAAAATCAAACCCAGCACCACATGCTTGTAGTTGGCGGCGTCCAGGTTAGCCCGCAGCTTATCGGCCGCTTTCCAGAGTTTGTCATCCAGTTCCTTGAGGAACGATTGTTCAGTGTTATTCATTATGACCTCGTGCTGTTATCGGCTGGCTGGCTGGCTGGCTGGCTGGCTGGCTGGCTGGCTGGCTGGCTGGCTGGCTGGCTGGCTGGCTGGCAGTATTATTCATGGGCGCTTCGCCTGGGGCAACAAAGCCCGGTGTCAGCGTCATATTCGTTAAAGGGCAAGGGTGTTGTGACAGATTGTGTTGCTATTGCTGAGCCACAGGTGGTATTCATGAGCAGGCAGGTGGTGATCGGGGCTGAGATCCACCTGCCAGTGGTGCAATAGGTAGCCTGCCCGAGCGACGCGGATTTTGAGCCGACGCACAGGCTGGTTGTTTTCTCGGGACATGTTGAAATCAAGCGCGACAGCCTCGGGGTGGCGATGCCCCGGATGCGGAACCAGCTCCAGGGTAAGCCAATGGTTCCACTCCGTGTCAGCAACCTGCTGTTCATGTGCCACCACGGGTGTATCGTTAATATGGCTATTAGTGACGCGGGTACAGACAAAATCCCGGAACTGATTTTGTTTGCGGCAGAAACCACGCACGTGCCAGCGCTGGCCGTTGTTGATGATACTGTGCGGCACGATCACTCGCTCGCTTTGTCCCGAATTCAGAGGTAAGTAAGCCAGCCGCACCGCCTGGCCCTGATTGATAGCCCTGGACAAGGTGGCCAGCACGCCTTGTGATGATGCAATCAGATCGGGTACATCCTCGCAGAAACCGGATTCGACCTGCGGCATCGTTAACCCGTCGTCAAAGCCATGGGCCAGCGTGTTCAGAACCGCTCGGCTGTCGTGATGAAACAAGGGTTGGAAGCAATCTGTGCGGTAGTAGCGCTTGTTTCCGTGGCGCAGCACCAGGTTATTCGGCGCCCGCTCGCGGTACAGGGCAAAATCTCGCGCACCAGAGGCGACCGCCGTGCCGAAGTGCGCCATCAACTCACCTCGCCCCACAGCGCCGTGGTATTGCAGGCAAAAATCAATAAACGCCAGACGTTCACGCTGGGCGTGAGACTGATATTCGAGCGTTAAAGCAGTGTGTTGCGGCACTTTCAGACTTCTTATTACCAAATATGATTGGGCACCTTATTACATATACCGTTATCGCGCAATCATTTTGATCTGTCCTGTTACTCTTTCACAGGTAAACAGTTTTGCCGTATTCCAGATACCGGTGTTGACGCGGAAAAGCCTTGATGAGAAAAGAATCCGCAGAAAAACCAGGCACAAGAAACATCCCCACAAGCGTGGGGAAGACAGTCCATGCGATCAATATAGCGGTTGTGATATAGAAACACCCCCACAGATGTGAGGAAGATCAAGCAAGATTAAGCTATTACAGCCCAATCGGGTGAAACACCCCCACAGACATGGGGAAGGCGCTGCATATTAGATAACGGCAAATATTTCCAAAAAAATACCCACACACGCATGGGGAAAACGAAAATCATTTAGTCGACTGGATGGCCTCTTAAGAAACAACCCCACGGGTGTGAGGAAGACTGATCCCGACAACACCTCCGCAAAATAGAATTAGAAACACCTCCACAGGCGTGGGGAAAACCGAGATGTTGCATCTGAAATTGTACAGCAACAAGACCCTTTCACAAACATGGAGAAGACACTTCAAGACAGAGACGCGGATCAGTAGCCGTAGAAATAACAGTGTATGGAGAAACGCCCCACGGGCGTGGGGAAGACACGGGCAAGTCGTGTTCGTGGAAGCGTCGCCTGGAAACAACCCCACGGGCGTGAGGAAGACAACAGATTGATAAATCGATATTTATCTTTGACCCGTGGCAAGCTATCGCGCGTTACCTTGATCAGCAATCGATTACCGGATACCTTCAATGACGTCGTTTCATCTGGCATTAATCAAACTCACCTGACGATCGCTGTAGCATTTTTCTATTCCAAACTGCAGCGGAACATCGTTGATAGTAAAAACTGCATCCGCTTGATCTTTATCGAGCGCACCCTGCAACACTCGAAAATCCTCGATACGGTTTTTCTCTTTCGCAATCGCATGTCCTTGTTCCAACGCTGCTGTTTCAGCAGCAAAGGTTCCACGATAAATAAAATCAGTTGGAACACAACTTTTACGCCCGAGATAAATATCCCATACGGGATTCTGCAAAGCTTGTGCTATCGCCTCAGCTTGATCAGCCGGCACTTCCAGCGCCACAGCAAAAGCGGCATCCTGTAAATAATAACGATAAGTCATTTTGGCACCGCCTCCCACCGCCTTTTTTCCCTCATAAGTTCTGGGAATCAATAAGCTCGCCCACGGATCCCGATCGTCATAACCACTGCCAACCATGTGGAAGTCGCGCAATAAAGGCTCCCGATCCTGTTTGATAACCCCATTCGCGCGTTGTTTACTGCGTACAAAAGAAACCACCGTGAGTGTGAGTGCGGCGAACCTGGATAGAAACATTCGTTGCTCACCACCTGCACCCAATGCAGCACATACCAGACCCAGCACACCCGATTTAGTCGGAAAAGTCAGTGTATCCCGCCGTCCAAACCTGGAATCAAACCCCCATGACTGTAACGGTGCCTCCAGCCATAATAATAGATAAGAATTATGCATTGACCTGCTCTCTGACAGACTCACCCGCGGCATGCCGTTTGAGTGCTGTAATCAAATCATCAATATTAAAATGATCATCCCGTCCATAGGTATATTCCGCTTGCTTGCCAAACAAGCTGCCATGCAGTTTTTCTTGTTTCGCTAAATAATTCATCATGGTGTCAATGCTGGGTTCGATAAAGCCCTCGTTCTTAGCCTTGATTGCTGTCTCAAATGGAATCTGCAGACGCTGGCCTTTGCGCACCAGCACCTTGGCAAATTCCCAAGGTGAGGCGCCTGACTGCGTGGATTGACGCGCGGCAGGTACGGCAACAAACAGCGCCTTGGTGAATTTTTCGACGACTTCAGGTACATTTTGCCCCGCCAGTGTTTGATAAAGCTGACCCAGATCCAGACTCACATAGCGGTAATAAGTAGCCGAATTAAATTCCAGAATACCCATGTGTGCAGAGCCCGGCTCGGTGGCGAGGTCATCCAGCGCAGTAAAAAACTCAATCTCATTGCTGACTCTGTGAGTGGAAATCGCATGGGAGAATGACGCGGCAGCCTCGATACTCAAGTCAGCCGCCTGAGCAACCATACGTCCAAAAAGCGCAATATCGGCTGCATCAATCGCTTTAGATACGTTCTTAATTAATCCGGAAATTTCTTTCGCCTGTTGTTTCTGCTCTTTTTTGGTGATGACTTCATTCTGGTTAAATCCTTTTTCTGCAAAAGCATTCACAATACTGGCAACCTCATTCGGACTTAAGAAAAGCAAGGTATCCGATTTCTCGGAATCGGCTTCTGTTTTCATTTCTTCTGCTTCGCTTTCAGCAGCACTTTCTTTATCCTTTTTTGGTTTCTTGGGTTCTTTTTTCTTGATAAAAGCGCCTTCAATCTTATCGCCACAGGCCTGTGCTTGTTCAGCTGTTGCACCTTGTGCAACACATGCATCAGAAATGAGTTTACCGATAAACTTGGTCCGAGTACCGTAAGTTCCGCCCAGCTCATGCATTGCCATACGTACAGGGCGTTTCCATGCCTGTGAGCTGACGCGAGCGCGTTGTACCCCACCAATGATGGCAGTTTTAGGTGCACCCACATCATCACGATTGAGGCAAGTAACCGGAAAAGATTGCAAGATGTGAAATTCAATACGCAAATTCTTGAGTGGGTTATCAATGTTCATTTTTATGATTTTTCCAATTAACGAAATTAAAAGATTAAGCCGCAGTTAAAGGGATTATTTGTAATAACCCAAAACCGAATGCCCTGCCACGTCCTATACCCTGGGTAAAACTTCGCATAAAATGACCATGGTCGATGACTGTCAACTGACCTTTGAGCACAGCACTGCCGTGGGTAACGCGCTTTCCTGATTTTTCAAAAGTCTGAACACTGATTCGTTCGGTTTGCAGGCTATCAGGATTGACACTGAACCCCCAGGATTTCAGCGCGTGTTCTTTAAACCATTCCTCAATGCATTCCCGTCCGCGAATTGGCACAACTTTGCCCGTCTTATTGTCACGCTTACTGGGATTCACAGTAATCTGGAAGGCATAGTGTGCATGTGTTAGAAAACCAGAGTAAATAGGTTTGCTCTGTACTTCACCAAACTGCGGTGTCTGATGTGGCCTGCGATTAGACAACAACAGGATTTTCCGTGTATTAAAATCACCGCCTTTATCTGCATAAATAATGCCACTGGGAATGCTGGTTCGCTTTTCAACATCTGAACGCACATCTTCAAACAGACCATATACGACTTTATGCAGGGCGTAAGCATCCTTAACTTTAAGGGTTTTGATGTCAGTACGACTTAATCGCAATACACTGGCATAAGCCAGAATATCGTTTAAGTGATCTTCACTCATCCTGATTTCCTTCGACAGATTTACTGTAAAATCCTTGTGCCCAGGCTGTTTTAATGCCCGCCTGCCTTTCATTCAAGCTAAACAGCAATAAATCATTCAACAAACTGGAATAATCCAGAATAATATTACTCCTAGACTCAATCAGACTAAACAATGCGCGTAAAATACGACAAACTTCAGGTACCGAGTCGCAGGCTAACAAGCGGCGTAATTTGATTTTGGCCTGGGCGCTCGCGTTGCCGTCCTCATAGCACCGCGCAATCGCTTGTCCGATTTTAACGACACCATTCTGATCAATTTTTGCTCGGGCAATCGCAGCTGCAATACTCGCATAAGGTAAACGCTGATTTTCTTTCTCCAGATTAATTTGAAAACCTGCCAGTATTTCCCAACTTTGGTATTCCGTGGCCGGATTGTCAGCGCGTTTGAGTGCAGCGCGCAACCCACTGTCAATCTGACAACAATGGATGATGTAATCAACAAATGCTTCCTGTTTCTTACGAGAAGAATCCATCTTTTCTTTTGTTTCGTGTCCGATATCATTGTTCATGATGGCTTCCTGGTAAGATTTTCATAATAATGACTTAAATTGGGACGATTTTTTACCCAGGCATCCAGCTGACGGGCCGTATCTTTTGCACAATAATTATCGTATGCTTTATAGGCGGATTGCTTAAAAATCCGACGCATACGCCGCGTTTTATTTGCGTTATCGCATGCTTCCAGCAGATCCTGAAAAAATTGTTCGCATAGCTGCCAGAAAAGATTACTCGCCAGCTGCGCCTGCTCCCTGACCTTCGCTTTATTCTCCTGGCCCTGGCTTTTAAAATAATTACAGGTTGTGCCATAAACAGTTTTAGAAAGAAAATCTAACTGACTCATTTCCACTGAAAGATTTCCAAACCAGGCACTCTCTTTGCCCGTGATCAAATCAGGAGCGGGTAAAACAACGTAAGACTCAATGAAATCATCATTCTGTTTTACGGATTGATCTCCACTTGATCCCCTGACCTTTAAGCCGCCTGACCAGATCCCTACCGGTTTTTCCCACCGCTTTATTCTTTCAAAACCTAATCTAATTTGTTGGCAATCAAAGTCTGCCTCATTTCTAACGGCTAAAAATGAAAGTAAAGCAGTCAATTCACGCCAAGGTTTTTTCTCCACATCTAGCCAAAGAACCTTCCGAGTAGCATCATCTTTTTGACTCAAACTAATACTGGGTTCAATCCATCCTTCTTTATGGCTGGGATATTGAATGCCTTCAAGATAAAAAATACCCCCCTCTTTTAAGAATACAAATCTGGACATTGCAAGCAAACATCCCATGTAGGATTTTTTTAACCGCCGAGCAACCTCACAATCTTCTCCAGAAGGCATTTCTTCCCACGGCGGTTGACCTAATTCATTTTCCCAAATTCCGGTCTCTTTAATTTTCTCTAGCGTCATTAAATTCAGCCAGATTGTCTCTTGTACCGAGTCGCCGATGAGATACGAATGCAGATAACCGACATAATTTCCCAGACTAGGCGCAGATTTAGCGGAAATGCTTTTACCCTGATAATTTGGCGTAAGCGGGGGAATATTTTTATGCACACGTTTGCCCCCAAATGCAAAATTCATCATCGTGATAATAAAAATTGCTTTTTCGGCATCACTCAGCTTTCTTTCGATCTGATATTGGGTCAAAACCGTATTGTTATCCGATAACACATCTGGATAAAAACCAGCTCCAAACGATTTAGGTTTCTCGTCTCTGATCAAATGATCCAAAACCGGCATCTGCAAGAATGGTTTTGTGCCGTATAAGTAAAACCGATCATGCCAGCGATCGAGATATTGCAGACAGCTGTCAGCCAAACCTGCCGACTGGATTTGGGTCCAGTCATTATCATCCTCTGGTGTATGCGCTGCCTGGGCAACAGCTAATAGAAATTTAGTCAGCGCAATTTTCTGCACTGAGTTACCCCCCAATGCGCGATATTTTGAATGGCTAAATAATTGTTTTAGGCTCACTCTCCCCGCATCCACAATAGGAATCCAAGGTTCATCAATCAAGTTAAAACGGTTTTCTACGGCCATCTCTTTCGCTCCTCATTTCTTATCAGCTTGTGGTAACCCATCTGCGGATCATAGTTGATATCATAGTGGCCGTTAACCGCGTTATGATTGAGTAATTTAATTACGCCACTTTCGTCAACTAATACCACCCGCAACAAACTACTTTCATCATACCCAGGCTTTCTCAGGTAGAAATAATCAGCCAGCCATTCAATCTGGCTTTTACTAACAACGTCGGGTGCCAGATAATCCACAATCCTTAATGTGAAGTAACACCGCAAAACTGGACAAGTTGTTAAGCTCTGATATGAAATAAATAGAGAGAGACATAATCATGAGCAAGAAACGCATGCAATATTCAACAGAATTCAAAGTCAAAATAGCCTTGGCAGCGATACGTGGAGAGGAAGCGGTACCACTTCACTCGCTTTCAACACCTGCTGATAAAACAAAAACGCAGCAGCATCATGTGCTAATATTACTTTTTTAGTTGACCACCATAAGCTTTATTTTCGCACAAAGATGAATTTCCAGCCTGCGCCCGTAATCATCGCCATATCCATCTATTCCCTGTAAAATATAGCACCTACGTGCAAGATTCAGAATAAGCAGATAGTTCCCGTGTGAGTGCCCCTATTCATGGCATTGTGGTCAATACAGTCAATATAAATAGCGATCGGAACGATTACAACCCAATACGGTATTTCATCGTCCGTATCAGACTTTTCTGCAGCAGCGTCTTTGCCAGCCATCGCATGAAACCGGTTAATTTCAATGGGATTACGTAAACTTTCTGATTTTTCGTGATAGGGCACCATTTAGAACCGCAAGCGGGCCATCTGAATCTTTATATACTTGATCCCAATTTCGTTGCCATCCAAAATAAGCAAGCCATGTATTCTTTACCCATGAGTTTAACGCTCCCCCCATCATTGCTCATTTTTATGGACAGTCAATTATCACAAAGCTGTATATTAATCATACTGTTATTATTTATTCGATTCGTCCTCATTTATCTCATCAAACGTAATAGTGCAATTTTGACTGAGAGACAACGGCAGTGGGTTGCGCGCGCTAAAAATTTCACCTGGTTAATCATCCTCGTCGGATTATTCAGTATCTGGTGGCCCGAATTAAGCAATTTCGCACTCTCAATTGCAGCGGTTGCTGTCGCATTGGTTATCGCAACAAAAGAACTCATACTGTGCTTTAGCGGCGCATTGATGCGTGCGGGTTCGGGCGCCTTTTCTATCGGAGACTGGGTCGAAGTCGGCCCACATAGAGGGGAGGTTATTGATTACAATATATTTTCTACAATACTACAGGAATTGGATAAGACGCCAAATCATTATGAATTTACAGGCAAAACGATTTTGATTCCCAATAGCCTGTTTTTATCAGAATCAGTCAAGAATTTAAATTTCTCTAAACGGTATGTATTTCATCGTTTTGATATTGTTATTGAACCGGGCATACATGTCTTGGATCTACATGACTGGATTGTTGAGGAAATCAATGCATTTTCCGCCGAATTCTATGAAGTCGCCAAACGTTATAATGCTTTTATAGAAAAACGAACCGGCGTGGATATCCCCAGTGCGGAGCCACGCGTCATTATCAGCACCAATGAACTGGCCAAACGCGTCATCACAGTCATCGTTTTTTGCCCTTCTGAGAAGGCGACACCATTAGAACAGCATATCACCCTTGGGGTACTGGAACAGATCTACCGACGATATTGATCAGCAACCAGGATGCCTGTTTTACCCTGCGGATGCCTTATCTTTAAAGCCATTTTTTTCTTTTAAAAACAATCAATAAAGCAATACTGATACAGATAAACAACACCCATAAAAGCGGATAGCTCCAACGCCACTTTAATTCCGGCATATATTCAAAATTCATGCCATAAATACCCGTAATAAAAGTCAGCGGAATAAAAATCGATGCAAATATAGTCAGAATTTTCATGGTTTCATTCATTTTATTACTGATGCTGGAGAGATAAATATCCTGCAGGGCCGCAATTCTTTCCCGATAGGAATCCAGAGAATCCGTGACTCGTAACACATGATCATAAACATCGCCGTAATAACGCAAGGTTTTTTCTTGCAACAATACGGTATCTGTACGCTGGATTATTGCCAGCAGGTCACGCAGCGGAGAAATACTGCGTTTCATGGTAATCAGCTCACGACGAAGCTGCTGAATATCCCGCAATATTCTCGTATTCGCATCGAGTAACAAATCATCTTCTAGTGAATCGATTATTTCATCCAGGCTATCTTCCACCACGAAATATTCATCAACAATCGTGTCGAGTATGACGTAAGCCAGATAATCACTGCCAAATTGTCGTAAACGGGCTTTTCCATTTTGCAGATGAGCGTAAATGGGTTTAAAGGTATCATCCGCCTTTTCCTTAAAGGTCACTACATAATTCGCCAGCAGCAAAATACTAATTTGCTCGTACTGCAAATGAAAGTGTTGCTGACGATCCAGGCTGATCCCCTTGGCCACCAGATAGAGGTAATCTTCGTATTCTTCTAATTTCGGACGCTGATGAGTACTGAGAATATCTTCCAGTACCAAGGGATGAATATTTAATTCCTGACCGATCTCTTCGATGACACTCGTGTCATTTAACCCGTCAACATTAACCCAGGTAATGAGTGCTTTATTTTGTAGCTGCCGGAGTTCTCCTATGGCGCGGATATCGTGTCTTATCAGCTTATCTGTACTATACTGAATGACCGAGATACTGCGTTCGGCAGCGTGTTTTTCGCCGATATGTATTAGTGAACCTGGTGGTAATCCTGATTTATCAGCCGAACGGCTCCGCGTTATTTTATCTGCTCGCTGCTGCAAATCATGTCCTTTCGAAAAGGTAACACTCATAATAGAATTCCTATCGATAACAGATAGATCAGTTATCTTAAATATTGTATTGACCTACTGGCAGATTAATTTAGCAATATCAGTTATTCTGCTCCATTCTAAACTACATGAATTATTTGATATGAATGTTGTAGCACGTTGGGTAGTCGGTTTTCTGTTATTTCTTTTTTTGCCAACCTGCTCATTGTTTGCTCAAGTTGCCAAACCGGCTGTCAAGCCAACTAATCAAACAGCACAAACGGAACATGCGGAACAAACAGAGGCATCCCTGACAATCATTCGCGATAAAATTGAGGTTATTAGTAAAAAGGCCAACCTTGAAGAAACACTAAAACAGCGAATCCTGAATGCCTACCATGCTACTGAAACCAATCTCGAAGAGCAATTAATCCTGGAACAACAGATTCAGATCATACAGAGTCAGTTAAAGAATCTACCAATTGAAACCAAGCAACTGGAAAAACGAATCCACGAAACAGAAAAGCAATTTAAAACTGAGCTAGAAGAAAATTTCTCCCTAGATCCCAGTGGCAACCTGGAACAACGCCTGGTTATTGAAAAATCCAATTTAAATGAGCTCAAGTCTTCTATTAACCGGCTGGAAGTTCAGATCGACGAGCAACTCAAACGGCCCCAGCAAATCAGAGAACAGATCGCCGAAGCTAAAACGACGCAAGCCAATATTCAGCAGGAGCAGGTCGCGCTGAGCAAGCTGGTGCTCAGTAAGCAGGAAATTAATGCACGCCAAGCACAATTGGATAGCCGCGCCAACAAATTGACTGTGACCTTAAACAAGCTCGAGCTGGAAAATATTGCTTATCCACTCAGTCTGGACGCCAAAAAGCTTGAATTACAGCTGCTAAATTTACAAAGTAAACAGCTATCCAATTTGGTCAAACAAATCGATGATTTTCTGATTGAACAACGGCAACGAGAAATTGAAAAAGAACAGGCGATTCTAATCCAAGCACAAAGAGAAACAGCTGGAAAACATCCCGTCATACAGAAAACTGCCCGAAAAAATATTCGTTATAACCAGTTATTACAGGAAATTAATAAGAAACTAGAGCAGTATCTTGATCAGAAAAATAGAATTGATGCCCGTTATAAACAATTGGAAAAAGATTTTCAAAGTGCCGAGCAAAAAATTAATTTAGCCGGGCTCAGCCCGTCCCTGGGTAATCTGTTACGCGAACAGCGCCGTAATCTACCTTTGACTAAAAACAGTCAACATTTATTCGACAATATTCAGGAAGAAATTGCCTTAGCCAGTCTGGAACAGTTCCAACTGGATGAAGAAAAAAGGGTTTTAGTCGATATCGATCAGGCTATTCCGGCCAGAATGGCGTCGTATGTTTCAAATCATCTTGATGCAGCCGAGAAATTAAAAGTGAGTGATGAATTACGCACATTACTCAACAATGAAAGAGAGCTGGTTCTAAAGCTCGTTTCAGTCTATTCAACCTATTCCAGAGCTCTCGACGATGTCAACTATTCCCTGCAGCAACTCGTTGAATTGGGAGAAAAATTCAATCACTATCTTAATGAACGCTTATTATGGGTACCCAGCGCACCCGTCATTGATAAACACTATGTACTGGAAATCATCGAGTCTATCCTATGGCTCAGCAATCCATCACACTGGCATCAACTGGTAACCGATATCAAAGATAGTATCTCTGTCAGCCCGCTACTCGCATTCCTGGGTTTTATTCTCATTTCTTCACAACTATGGTTCAAACAAACAATCAACACCCATTTAAAAAAATTATTGGAAAAAGCGAATAAACCCTATGCGGATCGCTTCGAATTTACCTTTTATGGTTTGGGTTATATTTTCTTATTAGTATTACCGCTATTTATGCTGCTGGTCTGGCCAGGATGGCTATTACTCCTCAATACACAAGCAGCAGATTTCAGCCACGCGGTAGCAGATGGTATGCTAATGGCAGCCATTCCATTTTTGATTATCCAATTTTTCTACCGATTATTTAGGCCGGGTGGATTTGTACAAACTCTATTTGGCTGGCAAGAGCACAGTATCCAGTTATTACGCGGACAATTACAATGGATACGTCTGGTTATCGTCCCTACTATGTTTCTAATCGGCATGTTTGCAGACGGAACTTACTCCGAACACAGTTATACATTAGGCAGAACAGCATTAATCATTGCCTTACTGGCCCTCGCATATTTATTCCATCGTTTCGCTCACCCTCTCACAGGATTGGGGAAAGATTTTTATCAGGAAAATCCAAATAGCTGGATATACCGTTTACGCTATATCTGGTATGCCATTCTGGTATTGGCCCCACTCATCATCATCGGCTTTGCTATTGCAGGCTATTACCAGAGCGCACTAGAGTTGCAGCATAAGCTGGTAATTCTACTCCGGTTAATATTTTTTACTGTGTTGTTACATGAGATTGGCCTGCGTTGGTTGGTACTGGCTAACCGACAATTGGCGTTACAAAATGCCCGGCAAAAACGCAAATTGCAGGAGCAGGCAGAAACCAAGACAGGTACCAGCACGATTAATCCGGAAGAAGAGCTCTTATTGGATATCCCCAAAATTAATGAGCAAAGCGAGAAATTACTCGGTGCCATGACCATTGCTATCCTGGTTATGGGCTGTTGGCTGGTTTTACGTGACATCATGCCCGCCTTCTCAATTTTCGACCAAGTCGTGTTGTGGCAGCATATCGCCGTAATAGAGGGACAGGAAACACTGCAACCCATTACGTTGGTCAATGTATTCTTCTGCCTGCTTTATCTAGTCTTGACGCTGATTTTTGTTAATAACTTCCCCAGCCTCATCGATTTATTCTTTGTTGGCAGATACAGCATGACTTCCGGCAGTCGTTATGCGTTTATCCATCTGACCCGCTACGCGGTCATTACGATTACTTTCATTGCGGTCGTAAATGAGCTAGGGGGGAGATGGTCTGAAGTGCAATGGCTCGTTGCTGCCATCAGCGTAGGTCTGGGTTTTGGCTTGCAGGAAATTTTTGCCAATATGGTATCCGGAATCATTTTATTATTCGAACGACCTATCCGGGTGGGTGATACCGTAACAGTCGGGGATGTTACCGGCAAAGTGAGCCGTATTCAAATTCGTGCAACAACCCTCACCGATTGGGATCAGAGGGAACTGGTAGTGCCTAATAAAATTTTTATCACGGACAAGCTCATCAACTGGACCTTGACTGATCCGGTCACTCGAGTGGTCATACCTGTCAGGATCGCCTATGGTTCCGATGAAGAACTAGCGCTGCGTATTTTCAAGCAGGTTATTGAAGAATCACCATTGGTGTTGGAAGATCCGGAACCATCCGTATTTTTTATCGGTTTTGGCGAAAGCTCACTGGACTTTACACTACGCGTGTTTGTGCGTGACATGGACGACAGACTCCCCGTAATCGACGATATACATCGACGAATCCGGCGCGCCTTTAAAGCGAATAATATTAAAATTCCTTTTCCACAACGGGATCTGAATATTCGCCCATCCGAATTTTACAACACGCCAATTTTGAATCAGAGCGGACGCATAGATTAATCAATGTATTCCCTTATTTATCACTATGGTTATAGTTAGCACATTCATGCTTGATTCCTTGTCATACGTGGCTATAAGCTGAGTTATATGATTATTCGAAGAAAAACAACGATTAGGTCGATTTCACCAGCGACAAAAAAGTCATTTACTATTCCGGATAATCTCAGCAGATACGATTGCCTGAAATTATCCGTTTATTCTCAATATCTACAAATATCAGCGCGGTGGCTGATCACGGTTAAACACATTCAAACCGATATAAATATACTTCAACGGTGATATTCGCCTGATCGTTCCGGTTGATAAATCACTTCTTCAATCTTAACCTTCAGCGTACCTCCGCCCGGTTTAGGCCACTCAATTTCAGCTCCCTGTGATAAACCCAGGAGTGCGCTACCAACTGGCGCAAAAACCGATATTGTTTTACCACTCGCATCAACATCTTTAGGATAGACCAAGGTAAAACAAAATTCCTCATTCGAGGATGAAACTTTAAATTTCACAGTAGAATTCATGGTAACAACAGTGGGCGGCACATCTTTTGAATCAACAAGTTCTGCACGCCCTAGCTCTGCTTCCAATTCGGCTTTTCCAGGAAATGAATTTTCAGAAAAAGAACTCAATAACCCTTCGAGTCTCTCAAAATCTATTTCTGATATGATAATTTTTGGTTTCATACTTACTATATTCCTCTACAATTAAGTCATTAAAAATCCCAGAAAGGAGCCTGCCTGACAGAATAAAAACAATAAAAAAATAATAGGCCTTTAATCAGTCGATCGCCCCTTTGCCTTAGACAATTTTGCTGATACCATTTGCTGCAAAGCCAGCTTTATGATCATAATCATCGTCTACCACACAGGCCCCCTGCTTTAGCTATATCCGGCATACCTGCAATACATGCAGAAAATAAAAATACACTCGATTTTATGACATTATTAAATACCTAAATAATATTGGCGGGATTCAAATTCTGCTTCGAAAACTTTAGCTATTTATCTGAATATTCTTTAATCGTGCAGAATCACTTGCGCTCGATTTCCTATCTGGCCCCTATCGGAGAATTCCAACATCAGATATCAGATAAGGGCTCAAATATGATGCATGCGCAGAAAAAATGTTGATCCTACCGTATTAGCCGTCTAATTTTTAACAACTGTTATCCGGAATAATACAATCATCGTAATGACGGTTATACTATGAGTATTCTATCTATTAAGGTGTCTTGTAGGCGTAAAACAACGATCAGCATTACCAGAAAATCAGCTACCAGATATCCATGTTTCTATACCCGCTTGCGCAATCTGTGCATCCTGATGTGACCTGACTCCACTCACACCAATTGCACCGACAAATTTTCCGTCTATTACGATGGGCAAACCACCTTCAATTGGCAGTGATCCTGGCAAACCCAGATAACGCAGACTCCCTGCCGCAATATTTTCTTCCCATATTTTAGTAGGACGACGAAAGGCAATTGCGGCACGTGCTTTCTCGATTGCAACTTCAATACTACCAAACTGAGCATTATCAAAACGTTGCAAATAAAGCAAATGTCCCCCGTCATCAACGATAGCGATGACAACAGGCCAATCATTTTGGTTCGCCTCCGTTTCCGCACCACTCGCAATACGCTTTGCGTCATCCAGTGTTAATACTGCTTTAGTCATTATCATATGTGACCCCTAAAATTAGTTATTCCAGTCTTCCGTTTTATTCTCCTGTGGCAAAAAATAAAACCTGTCAATATTTGTCCCGCCGCCCAATCCCACTTTAAGCTAAATACCAGCCCCGCCCTCAAACATCTCATGGCGCATTTGTGCCTGGGTAATATTACTGCCAGGCGGCACACTGCGTGTCAGCCAGACATTACCGCCAATTGTTGAACCACGTCCAATGGTAATGCGTCCCAATATGGTCGCACCAGCATAAATCACGACATCATCTTCGACTATAGGATGGCGTAAATTACCTTTTACCAAGGCACCACTTTCATCTACCGGAAAGCGCTTAGCCCCTAAGGTTACCGCTTGATACACTCTAACATTCTGGCCAATAATGGCGGTTTCACCAATGACCACACCTGTACCATGGTCGATAAAAAAACTGCCTGCAATTTGTGCGCCCGGGTGAATTTCTATACCGGTAATCGAATGTGCAATTTCGGAAACCATGCGCGCAATTAATGGTACGCCCAGGCAATGTAATTCATGCGCAAGCCGGTAATGGGTAATCGCCATGATTCCTGGATAGCAAACCAATACTTCATCAACATTACGCGCAGCGGGATCACCTTCATAAGCTGCGACAATATCACTTTCCAGTAGGGTATATATGTCAGGTAAACGTCTGGCAAATGCCTGCGTAATCGCAACAGATCGCTCACGATCCTCATTACTCAGCACAGCTGAACCTGAGTTATAATGCAACTCATGTTGAATCTGCACCATGAGTTCCCGCAGTGTTATGTTTAAAGTATGTCCGACATAATGATCCACACCTTCATCAGCAAGATCAGATGAACCCAGGCGATTCGGAAATAAAGCCGCACTTAAACCCTCAGCAACACCCATTAGTATCCGCCGCGAGGGTAGCTTGGGGGGTCTGTTATGTCGCTGTCGGCTTTCCAGTGAGGCAACACGTAAAGCGCGCAACTTAACGACAATATTGTCCACTTCTAAATGCGTGCTCCTTAGTAAAAGATCACCTATTTTTTTAGTATTCGCCACACTTATGCGACCAGGTTATGTGCATCAAACATACCGTCAAACAGAATACTGCTCAGGTAACGCTCTCCTGAGTCTGGCAGAATAACCACGATATTTTTGCCTGCATATTCTGCCCGTTGCGCATAACGCACCGCTACCGCCACAGCAGCACCACATGAAATACCAGAAAGAATGCCTTCTTCACGTGCCAGGCGACGTGCATAGCAGATCGCATCTTCGTTACTTACCTGTTCAATTTCATCTACCAGCGAAAGATCTAAAGTATCCGGCACAAAACCGGCGCCAATTCCCTGAATCTTATGCGGACCGGGTGTTAATGGTTGCCCAGCACGCTGTTGTGTCAAAACAGGACTTCCAGTTGGTTCAACAGCAACCGACAAAATCGCCTTACCTTTGGTTTTCTTGATATAACGAGAAACGCCCGTGATAGTGCCACCGGTGCCCACACCTGAAACCAAAATATCAATAGCACCATCCGTATCGTTCCAAATCTCCTGACCAGTTGTCTGCTCATGAATCGCTGGATTGGCTGGATTCTTAAACTGCTGGAGCAATACATACCGGTCCGGATTTGAAGCAACAATTTCATCGGCTTTTGCCAATGCACCACTCATACCACGCGCACCTTCTGTCAACACCAACTTGGCACCAAAAGCCATCAAAATCTTCCGTCGCTCCAGACTCATTGTTTCCGGCATGGTTAAAGTCAATGGAAACCCTCGCGCAGCCGCAACAAAAGCCAGGGCTATTCCAGTATTACCACTCGTTGCCTCTAGCAATTCTTTTCCGGGTCCCAGCAACCCCCTGCGTTCTGCATCGTCAATCATCGCAACACCAATGCGGCATTTAACTGAATACGCAGGATTACGGCCTTCGATTTTTCCCAACACAACTCCCGGTGCACCATCAGTAATACGATTAAGCCGAACCAAGGGGGTATGTCCGATAGACAGCGCATTATCTTTAAACCAATTTGACATCAAACTTCCTTTATTTTATTTGCTATACAGCGATGGGGATTTCATCATCATTTTTTCTTAATCAAATGATGAAAAACAACGCTCTTCTCCAGATACACTGGTTTTAATTTTTACAGTCATCATTGCACATTTCACTACAGTAGATTCATCTCTCTATTAAAAGTATATACCTGGTTATGACAGAAATTGACACAACAATCACAACACACTAATTAATATAAAGATATCGCAAGAGGAATAGCGTATCATTTACTCTCGCGATTTGCATGGAATCTTATGGCTAGTAGAGGCACTCAAACTGCTATGGCGCTTTGACATCCTCCCCCGCCTAAAGAAAGGAGATTCCTGCTGCCTCTACCTCGGAATGGAGTAGATGATTTCGGTGAGTTCCTGTTGTTGACGACATTGCTCCATCGTTCGCTTGACAGGCGAGTTGGGCATGTCCTGCCCTTAAAATATTAAAATGAAGTTATCGTCCGCCCTCAAAAATCTATTCTGGATTATAACTATAGCGATGAATCTGGTATTGTGCATCATCCCCATCAGATTACTGTCGATGAATCCTGGCCTGCTCCAGCCATGCCCTGTCACTGCACGATAATCGATACACAATGAGTAGCCGGCTTATTTACGGTGACATTGGCGGCACCAAAACGCTATTAGGAGCCGCCATCTTACACAATGGAAAAATACAACAACACCTGGAACGGCGGTACGACAGCGCCGCCTATCATTCTTTTCTCATTATGCTCAAAGATTTTTTGGGCACGATCGAGGCAAACGGAATAACCGGCCATTCAACTGCGGCCTGCTTTGCAATAGCAGGACCAGTGATAGCGCAACAAGCAAAACTAACCAACCTACCCTGGCACATCCATGCTAAAGATATTGCCGCAGCCTGTTCTATCACTAAAGTAAAACTCATTAATGATTTTGAAGCAGCCGCGCTGGCCGTAGAAATATTATCCAGTAGCGATCTGGTAACATTGCAGACAGGAAAAGCAGAAGCACAAGCGATGCGTGTCGTACTCGGTGCAGGCACAGGCATGGGTGTAGCATGGCTGACCTGGCAGAGCGGACATTATGTGTCACTGTCTACTGAAGCAGGACATATCGATTTTGCACCCGTTAATCGATTGCAATTTGGATTATTCGAATATCTACAGAAAAAATTTGGCCATGTATCCATCGAGCGCATCCTTTCAGGATCGGGCCTGACATATATTTTTAATTTTCTGCAAATGGGCCTCCAAGAGGAACCCCGATTACCAAAGATCACCCTTAATGAAGGTGACGCGCCAATAATTACTGCACTGGCGCTTAAGCAAAAACATCCAATCGCCATTCAAACACTGGATTTGTTCAATGAAATCTATGGTGCTTACGCAGGCAATCTGGCCTTAGCCGGGCTTTGTCGTAATGGCGTCTATATTGCGGGTGGCATTGCGCCCAGCATCATTGGCTCCTTACGCAACGGCAGATTTATACGTGCATTCCGAGATAAAGGCCGGTTTTCCATAATGATGAATAAAATTCCGGTACAGGTCATTATCAATACCCAAGTCAGCTTACTGGGTGCTCAACAGGAAGTGCTGCGTTTGCAAGCAGGTATACGCTAAAAATACCCCTTATAAACATACCCTTTATTTTACCTTTTATTTAGCCCGGTTTCCCATCAATTCTCGGTTGCCAGTAAATTGGCACATAACGCATAGCCCAGATTATAAAACAGGCCAGCCAGATTAATCCTGCCAGCAAATACAGCATCCCTGTCATCTGCGTCGCAGCAGGTACCATATCGGCTAATATCCTAAAGAAAGCCGTCGTTTGAAAGCCGATAAATAATAACCAGGTAAAATTATCCAATACCAATGGTCGCCCCGAATGACCCAACGTAACACGTGAAGCCATACCCAATACCATGCTCGCAAAATATCCGATAACCAGCGCATGTAACGGAGCGAACCCAAACAACATCGATTCCCCTCCCGTGATCATGAGTACCCAACTCTGCGTACTAAACAAAAGCATCGACAAACCTAGCCAGGCAAATGAAATATGTAACACCGCCAGTAAACTGACACGAAAACTGCGCAAAAAGCCCCAAACAAATGACAGGTATAACGCGCAAACAGCCAACGGAAGATCAACCAACCACAGATATGAGAATAACCCCCACAGCTGTAATAATCCATGCATCACCGTACAGAAAAGCATGAACCAAAGTATCCAGTATGGCCTGACCAACACATAATTTTCTAATACCCGACTCGAAAAAAACGGAATCATTCGGTGTGATACCGTCAGTACAATGGGTAACAAGAAAAACCAGATACCCGCATTTCGGGAGAAATCCAGCATCAACCAGTTCTCCGTTAGCAACCAGTTTAAATAGGCAGCGACACCTAGCCAACCCAATAAAAACGCAAGACTCGTCACCACTGCATGGCGTTTATCCTGAGCCTGTGCATGAATCAATACGTGCAGTAAAGCGTAAGTAGCCACACTCCAACCTGCCAGCATGACTGCTACGCCTGCTACTACAAACGATCTACCGGCTATCAGGCCCAAATAAAACAATACAACACCTATGGTCATTAACAGGCAGGTCGTAAGAAAATAACGAGGCCTGATTTTTTCACCATTCATCCAGTTCGGATAAGTCGTAAACAAAAAGCCAAAAATAAAGAAAGGGAAAAAGCCATATATCATCAGAAAAGCATGTGCCCATATGGGTGCCACACTCCACGATGGTGCAATAGCGATAACGCCATATCGTCCCGCCAGATCAAACACCCACCAAAGCAGTGTCGCCACTCCCTGTAACGCCCCAACCAAAAATAAACTGCGATGCGGTGCAGCAGCAAAATGCTGCCAGATAGTTGACTGTTTATTCATCCCCATTCCTTACGGATAACGTTTTGCCTACACACTGAGAATCAATATAGCATATCGGCCGATTTATTGAACCACTTCAAACCTGATAGTCGCCGATTTAAGTATATCGCTTTCATTATTCAGTCCAATGATTTTTATTCACACTACTTATTTGTTATGATGTGTTTCTTATATGCATCACATGAATCATTTACTGCATGCTCAACATTGATCTACATTGTCACTCTACCATTTCCGATGGCCAATTGACGCCAACTCAGCTAGTGGAACGCGCAGCTATGCGAGGCGTGAGTATACTTGCGCTTACTGATCACGATGATATCGCAGGGCTAGATGAAGCACGTCGTGTCGCCGTCACAAAAAACATTCTATTTATTAACGGAGTAGAGATTTCTGTCAGCTGGCGCGGTCGAACCCTGCACATTGTAGGCTTGGATATTGATCCCGAATACTCACCTCTAAAACAGGGATTGGCATCTATTCGTGACGGCCGAACAGACCGTGCCCTAGGCATTGCAAGGCAGCTTGATAAAGTTGGCATTCATGGCAGTCTGGAAGGGGCTTACAAGTATGCAGGTGAAAGACGGCTCATTGGTCGCACTCATTTTGCCCGTTTTTTAGTCGAGCAAGGCCATGCTAAAGACGTAAAATCTGTATTTAAAAAATATCTGGTAGAAGGCAAACCTGGCTATATCTCACATCAATGGACTTTGTTAAGTGAGGCCGTTAGCTGGATAGCTGATAGTGGCGGCACGGCTGTTATTGCCCATCCAGCGCGCTATAAACTGGGGAAAAACTTACTCAACGAATTATTGCATGAGTTTCGTAATCTGGGTGGAGCCGCAATTGAGGTGATTACGGCCAGCCACTCTCCGGAGCAAGTATTACTATTTGCGCAGCATGCACAGCGTATGGGCTTTCTGGCATCATGCGGCTCGGATTTTCATGGACCCGATGAAAGTTATTATGATCTTGGCCAATTACCCGAATTACCCGCCGGTTGTACTCCAATATGGCATAACTGGCAGGCCATTAATTGAACTGGGTTTCTCTTAAACCGACTCATGCTGTAATTCAATATCAATTTAAAATTAGGTAACGGTGTTCCCGTGGCTCAATTCTTTTCTATTCATTCACATAATCCACATTCGCGTTTAATACGACAGGCAGTCACTATTCTGCGCGATGAGGGCGTTATTATTTATCCAACGGATTCCTGCTATGCGCTGGGTTGTCAAGTTGGAAATAAAAACGCCATGACGCGCATACGCGCAATTCGACAAGTAGACGAGAAACACCATTTCACGCTGGTATGCAGAGATCTAGCTGAAATTTCACACTATGCCAAAGTGGATAATCGTCAGTATCGCCTACTTAAAGCCAACACACCGGGCAGCTATACCTTCATACTTCAGGCCAGCCGTGAGGTGCCGCGCCGCCTACAGCATCCCAAGCGTTATACCATCGGAATACGCGTCCCTGATCATCCTGTAGTACAAGCATTACTGGCTGAGCTAAACGAACCCTTACTCAGCTCCACGCTCATATTACCAGATGATACTTTCCCGCTTAATGACTCGCAGGAAATTCGGGACCGTATGGAACATCAGGTTGAACTCATTATGGATGCCGGTTCTTGCGGCATAGAAATGACCAGCGTTATCGACTTGACTGGCGACGTACCTGAACTCATACGTTCAGGTAAAGGCAGTCTTGCCCCATTTGGAATCGATCATGGATAGTATCATTCAAGGTATTGCAATTTATGCATTACCCGTCATTTTTGCCATTACTCTGCATGAAGCCGCACACGGTTATGTTGCTAAATACTTTGGCGATTTTACAGCCTATAATGCAGGGCGTATTAGCCTGAATCCCATCAAGCATGTTGATCCGATTGGAACCATTGTTGTCCCCCTAACCTTATTTATTCTTAGCAAGCTCACCGTTGGAGCGGGCTTTCTATTTGGCTGGGCCAAACCCGTACCGGTTAACTTTGGTAACTTGCGTCAACCCAAACGCGATATGCTTTGGGTCGCAGCCGCTGGGCCGGGTGCAAATCTGGTGATGACCTTCTTCTGGGCTTTTATTATCAAACTCGGTCTGATAATGTCTGACAGTAGTTTTGCAACTCCCATGATATTAATGGGTAAAGCCGGTATCGAAATTAATGTCATACTGATGGTGCTCAATCTATTGCCGTTACCCCCGCTAGATGGTGGCCGCATGGCTGTCAGCTTATTGCCCCAACGTATAGCTTATCAATTTTCCCGAATCGAACCTTATGGTTTTATGATCTTACTGTTACTGCTATTCAGCGGAGTACTCGGTGCCATTATCTGGCCTATTATCACGACAATCAAACTGATCATGGTTTCTATTTTCGGGTTATATATCTAACAACGTCTTTATTTAGGACAGGTAATATGTTTGCTGATCGCGTTTTATCGGGTATGCGTCCTACTGGCAATCTCCACTTAGGGCACTACCACGGTGTATTAAAAAATTGGGTAGCATTACAAAAACAATATGAATGCCTGTTTTTTGTCGCAGATTGGCATGCACTGACCACACACTACGATACGCCAGAAGCCATTGAGCAAAGTGTCTGGAACATGGTAATAGACTGGCTTGCTGCTGGTGTAGATCCTTCTCAAGCGATCTTGTTTATTCAATCAAAGATACCCGCACATGCGGAACTATACACACTGCTATCCATGATGACACCGCTTGGCTGGCTGGAGCGAGTACCCACCTACAAAGATCAACAAGAAAAACTCACCGAAAAAGATTTGACAACGTATGGGTTCCTTGGCTATCCGCTGCTGCAAAGCGCTGATATACTCGCCTATCGCGCTAATCGCGTACCAGTAGGTGAAGATCAGATCCCACATCTTGAGTTTACACGTAATATTGCACGTCGTTTTAATCATCTATATGGCAAGAAAGCAGGATTCGAAGACAAAGCGGTGCTCGCGATAAAAAAACTCGGCTCCAAAAAATCCAGATTGTATAATGAATTACGTAATCGTTATCAGGAACAAGGCGATGAAAGCGCATTAGCCGCAGCAAAGTCATTACTTGATGAACAACAAAACCTGAATATGGGTGATCTGGAACGGTTATTTGGTTATCTCGAAGGCGGCGGAAAAATGATCCTTGCCGAACCTGAAACCATGCTCACACCCGCTTCCAGAATGCCTGGACTGGATGGTCAAAAAATGTCTAAGTCCTATGATAACACCATTAGCTTACGCGAGGATCCGGTCAGTGTTAATAAAAAGATACGAACAATGCCAACCGATCCGGCTCGAGTTCGACGGAGTGACCCAGGCGATCCAGCCAAATGCCCAGTATGGCAGTTTCATTTAATTTATTCTGACGACCAGGTCAAAGAGTGGGTCCAGCAGGGATGTAAAAGTGCCGGGATCGGCTGCCTGGAATGCAAGCAGCCAGTTATTGATGCCATTCTAGCAGAACAAAAACCGATGCATGAACGCGCTAAAATGTATGAAGAAGATCCTACTCTGGTAAGAAATATTATTGCTGTTGGTTGTGAAAAAGCAAACAGGCTTGCAGAAGAAACCATGCGCGATGTCAGAGAGGCGATGGGATTAAATTATTCCTGATATCGACCCCTCAAGCAAAACCAGAAATCCGGAAAATTTTTATTCCCCAGTGTGAACCCATGAATCTGTCAGTTGATTCGGCTGAAAAGCTTCCTGTTGCAAAGATCTGTGGTGAACCATTAATGGAAATCCCGCAAGATTTGTATATTCCGCCCGATGCGCTCAAAGTATTTCTCGATACTTTCCAGGGTCCGCTGGATTTACTACTCTATCTCATTCGCAAACATAATTTAGAAATTTTAGATATACCCATGGCCGAGCTCACCCGGCAATATATGGCCTATGTTGAGATCATGCGAATTAATCAATTGGAACTGGCTGCAGAATATCTTCTCATGACAGCGCTCTTAATTGAAATCAAATCACGCATGCTATTGCCTAATCCTGTTACTAAAACAGAAGATGAAAGGGATCCTCGAGTCGATCTGATCAGGCGTTTACTCGAATACGAAAAAATAAAACTGGCAGCATTACGACTGAATGAATTGCCTCAAATCGAACGTGATTTCTCAGCCGTTCAAGTATGGATTAAATCAGAATCCATTGTACAACTCCCTCATATCGATATAAATGATTTACAGAATGCCTGGATCACATTGATGGCGCGTGCAAAAATCAATCGTCATCATCAGATTAATCGTGAAGCACTGTCAGTTCGTACCTATATGAGCCGGATCTTACGTCACTTGCATGAACATACGCAGGTAGTAGCATTTCATGAATTATTCAGCCCAGCTGTCAATACAGCAGAAGCCGTCGTCACCTTTCTCGCTTTACTCGAGCTTGCTAAGGAAGCATTGGTAGAAATAACACAATCCGAAGTTTTTGGAATCATTTATGTTAAATCAATTGATATCACCAAATCAGACTGACTCGCTCACCTCGGTAGAAATAAAACGAATCCTGGAAGCCGCATTACTGACGATTCACGAACCATTGCCGTTAGCCGAGCTGAAAAAACTATTTAATAATACATTGGATGCAAAAATCATTCATCAGTTACTGGAAGAATTGCGTGAAAAGTGGACAGAAAGTGGGATTGAATTAGTCAATGTAGCGGGCGGGTGGCGCTTCCAAACCAAAACAGAAATGCAGCAATATCTTGATCGACTCGGATCTTCTTCTCCTCCGCGTTATTCGCGCGCAGTATTAGAAACACTGGCTATTATCGTTTATCGTCAACCAGTTACACGCGGAGACATTGAGAAAATACGGGGAGTCAGTGTTTCCGGACCCATACTCAAAACACTCATGACACGTGGCTGGGTTGATATCATCGGACACCGCAACATTCCGGGAAAACCTGCACTATACGCGACCACACCGTGTTTCCTTAATGATCTCAGCTTATCTTCACTAGAAGACCTGCCTCCTTTGGAAGAGCCTGAATCACACGTGGACTCAAATGAGAACAAACGCCCTTTACCTGCCATAGAGCTAACACCCCCGGGCAAATAAGTAGCGGAAACCGGCTATCAAGTATTACGTGGCGGCTGGTTTCTGTGCCTCGATTAACTCATCAGTCAAGTGGGGCGCAATAACCTGTAGTAACTGCGCAAAAACCTTAGGGTTACCTGCCACAATCTGACCACTTTGAATCTGTGTATCATTACCCTGCAGATCCCCGACCAGTCCACCTGCTTCAGTAATTAATAAGCAACCTGCCGCAATATCCCAAGGCGACAATCCGATTTCCCAGAAACCATCATAGCGGCCAGCAGCGACATAAGCCAAATCCAATGCAGCAGAACCTGGGCGACGAATTCCGACCGTTCTGGGGATCAAATCCTTGAACATGGCAAGATAGGCATCCAGATGAGAAAATTCTCTAAATGGAAAACCAGTGCCTAGCAAACAATCAGCGAGTCGAGTACGTTTACTTACCCGCAACCGGTGATTATTCAGATATGCACCATGCCCACGACTGGCGACAAACAATTCATTATTCGTCGGATTATAGATGACGGCCTGATTCAGAATACCTTTGTGTGTCAATGCAATGGATACGGCATACTGAGGAAAACCGTGCAGAAAATTAGTGGTGCCATCAAGCGGATCGATAATCCACTGATATTCAGATTGACTTAAGTCGCCTCGTGCGCCGCTCTCTTCTGCTAAAATGGAGTGATTCGGATACGCATCCAGCAGGATCTTGATAATAGCATCCTCTGCTGCGCCATCTACCTCACTGACAAAATCACTGTGTGACTTTTTTGAGACATGCAGCAAATCAAGATTCTTTGATGCCTGATTGATAATATTGCCAGCACGGCGCGCGGCTTTTACCGCTGTGTTAAGCATTGGGTGCATTTTTTTAGATTCTAGATTAGATTAGATAAAGTTATAATTTTAATATGAATCCTTCCTCTCCGCTTGAGAATGTCCGCATCGTACTCAGCCACACGAGCCATCCCGGCAACATTGGGGCAACCGCACGCGCCATGAAAACAATGGGCCTGACTTCACTTTATCTCATAAATCCTAAGCAATTTCCTGATAAAGAAGCGGAAATCCGAGCAGTTAATGCACGCGATATACTGAACAGGATCACAATCTGTACTCATTTAGATCAAGCCTTGGATAATACAGTACTGGCAGCCGCGATGACAGCGCGTCCGCGCGGACTTTCCCATGCCATGTTCAATTCACGCCAAGGTGCACAGGAACTATTAAATTACGCTCAGAAACACCCGGTTGCTCTGGTTTTCGGCGCGGAAACTTCTGGTCTTACCACAGCAGAGGTCAATAAATGTCAAATCATTGTACATATCCCGACTAACCCTGATTACTCCTCTCTCAATCTTGCGAGCGCAGTACAGGTCATGGCATATGAATTACGTATGGCACTACTCGGAATCGAGCCTCCCCCGCAGGCACCCGGTACACCGGCCAGCTTCAACGAGATTGAATTATTCTACCATCACCTGGAACAGGCGATGATTACAAGCGATTTCCTTGACCCAGAAAAACCCAGGCGATTAATGCAGCGCATACGTCGCTTGTACGCGCGCGCCCGATTAGAAAAAGAAGAAGTAAGTATCCTGCGCGGTATATTGAGCGCATTAGAAAAAAAAATATAAATATACTGAATCGGTTCTTTGTCTTATTTCAGAATAAAAATTGGCTATCCTATTTATTTTTCTCGGATCAGGGTACCGACACCCTGGTCTGTTAATATTTCCAACAGCAAAGCATGCTCAACCCGCCCATCAATAATATGACAGGACTTCACTCCTTTTTTCACGGCATCCAACGCAGATCCAATCTTGGGTAACATTCCGCCAGAGATCGTCCCGTCCGCAAATAACTCATCCACCCTTTCTGCCGTCAATCCAGTCAATAAATTTCCGTTCTTATCCAAAACACCCGGCGTATTTGTCAGTAGAATTAATTTCTCTGCGTGTAAAATTTCAGCTAATTTTCCTGCAACCAGGTCCGCATTAATATTGTACGACTCACCGTTTTCACCGACTCCAATAGGCGCAATCACCGGAATAAAGTTTTGTGTATCAAGTAATGCAATTAATGAGGGATCAATACGCTCAATCTCACCCACCTGGCCAATATTAAGCCATTCGCCCGCTTTCTGGCTATCTTCCATCAGCAATTTCTTTGCACGAATAAAAGCACCATCTTTGCCCGTCAAACCGACCGCCAGGCCGCCGTGGCTATTGATGAGATTAACAATCTCTTTATTGACCAAGCCTCCCAGCACCATCTCGACCACATCCATTGTTTCTGCGTCAGTAACACGCATACCTTGAATGAATTCGCCCTGCTTTCCTACTCGTTTCAGCATGTCATCAATCTGTGGGCCACCACCGTGGATAATCACAGGATTCATTCCAACCAGTTTTAGCAGCACCACATCTCGGGCAAACCCTTGCTTAAGGTTTTTTTCAACCATGGCATTACCACCATATTTAATCACAATGGTCTTACCATGAAAACGCTGGATATAAGGCAGCGCTTCAGCCAAAATTTTGGCCTTATCTTTTCCGGTGGAAGGGAGAGTCAACATACTTTTATTAAACAATTAATGGTCTGTTTCTACAAAAAACAACATTTCTTAGATTATTTCTTCCTGACAGATTCGGATAAAAAACTTTTCATTATTTATAAGGCAATCTGTAGAAATTTTCTATCTTCCATCAATTCTTGCAGGCTCAATTCACGCCAGATCCGTCCTGTCTTATCCCTATAATGACCAGCCATACCTATGCGATCCTCGCCACTTATATCTTTTATCAATTCAAAATCAGATAAACTTCTAATGCCTAACATGCTACTGACCAATAATCCACTATTAATGCCAAAACGAGGTGAAACTAGCAATATACGCATCTTCAAACTTAACGGAGCAGGAACACCGCCGTAATACACGCGCAAATCAGTAATACCGTATAAATTCCCACGTACATTAGCCATACCCAAAAACCAAGGCTGCGTCAACGATACTGGCATGAGTCTCGGCATTTGTAATACTTCATTTACCTCATTCATATGTATCAGCCAACGATCTTTTCCCAAGGCCACCCCCAACATAGTGGTAGCAGGTGCAGCCACCGTTGCATTCTTTAATTGCTCAGAAAGAGCTAGCTGATATGCCCTCATGCTTATTGGTTCAACCATGCCTTAGTTTAGTTTTATTATTTTCTGTAATAATTCCTCAACAACAATAGGTTTAATGATATAGTCCTTGGCCCCCTGTCGCAATCCCCAGATCTTATCAGTTTCTTGGCCTTTAGTGGTACAGATAATAATTGGAATATGTTGAGTCGTTTTATCTCTTGCAATTATTCGAGTTGCTTGAAATCCGTTTAGCCCGGGCATAACTACGTCCATTAAAATGAGATCTGGCATCATTTCCCTGGTTTTTGCCACACCCTCTTCCCCACTTCCAGCAACGCCTATCTGATAACCATTTCTGGTCAGGATATTAGATAGTATATGTCGTTCTGTTGGCGAATCGTCTACTATCAGAATTTTTCTAATTATCAGCATCTTTAATTCACAAATAACCTAGCGGGTTTATTATCAGCCTACCACATAAGCCTTATTTTTGGTTTCACCTATTGCAAGCATCTAAACTAGCCAGTGTGCGATATCCTGCCATTTTACTGTATTATCAAACGTAAAATTGATCCATTCTTGAGAGCATCATAAATGAAAAATCTGAATATAAATTATTTATTTCTTACTGTCTTATTCAGTCCCGCTCTTATTGGCTGTGTACCGCTCGTCGCAATCGGCGTTGGCGTCGGCGCTAGTACTGGTGCTGTTATATCCGAGGATCGGCGTAGCGGTGGCATATTTATAGAAGACGAATCTATTGAATTAAAGAGTGCCCGACGCATTAATCAACAACTAGGAGATAGCGTCCATATTAATGTCACTAGTTTTAATCGTATAGTATTGTTAACGGGAGAAGTGCCCAATGAAACAATGAAACAGCAGGCAGAGAAATTAGTAATGAGCATCGAAAATGTACGCAATATTGTTAATGAGATTAGCATTTCCAGTAAAAGCTCATTAGCTTCGCGCAGTAATGATGCTTTGATCACATCCAAGATTAAGGCCCGATTCCTAAGCGCTCAGAAGTTTCAGATTAACCATATAAAAGTAGTCACTGAAAATCAGACCGTTTATTTACTCGGAAGAGTTAAACGACAGGAAGCCGAAAGTGCCGCAGAAATCGCCAGCTCCACAACAGGTGTACTTAAAGTCGTTAAAGTATTTGAATATTTAAATTAATACTGAACACGATTTAATATCAATCACCGGTTGCTTTCATTATTCTTATTATTTATTAACCTTCCAACCAAGATGCTGCCATCCAAACTTCTCTCATCTCTTCAAGCAGTATTTCCTACCGATCGGCTGTATATTGATCCGGTTGACTGCTATACATATGCCTATGACAACAGTCGGAAAATCTATCCACCTGACGCTGTTATTTTCCCATTGACCTCCGCCGAAATACAAACAGCAATATTGCTCTGTAATCAACACAACATCCCACTTATTCCACGAGGTCGAGGGACAGGCACAGCTGGGGGAAGTTTACCTGAGCTGGGCGGTATCGCATTATCGCTTGAGCGGATGTTGAATATTATCACGGTTGATCCGGCCAACCGTGTCATTGTCGCTGAACCGGGCGTAACAAATCAATCTATTCAGGATGCAGCCAAGCCACATGGTTTTTTTTGGCCGCCAGATCCCTCCAGTGCGATGTATTGTAGTCTCGGTGGCAATATCGCCACTTCAGCAGGTGGTCCTCACGCTGTCAAATATGGCACAACGCGTGATCATGTATTGGGGTTAAAAGCCGTCACAGGAGCAGGCGATATTATCAAAACGGGTTGTTATACGACTAAAGGTGTCGTCGGTTATGATCTGACTCGCTTGCTCATTGGGTCAGAGGGAACACTTGCGGTCATTACAGAAGCTACTCTCAAATTAACCTCGCTGCCTGATGCTATTGCCGGTATTACGGCCCATTATCGTGATATCGCAAGCTGTGCTGCCGCAATCGTTAAAATCATGTCACTATCTCAAATTCCCAGCGCACTTGAATTTATGGATGCCGGTTCGTTAGCACTGATACGAGGGCGCTTTCCTAACATGTTACCCGCACATTCCCGTGCCATGCTTATGATCGAGGTTGATGGCTCATCCTATGATATTCCGAATCTCATTACTACAGTAATGGACGCGTGCCATACGGATGGGCTGTTACAGGTAGAGAACACGCGTGACACAGCTCATCTGTGGAAAACACGCAAGGCTTTATCACCGCTGCTTCGCGACATTGCACCAAAAAAAATAAATGAAGATATCGTTGTCCCCATTAACTCGCTTCCGGAATTATTGGATGGGCTCACTCAACTAAGTGATCGATATCAACTCGCTAATGTTAACTTTGGTCATGCCGGCAATGGCAATATTCACGTCAATTTATTAAT
Source organism: Nitrosomonas cryotolerans ATCC 49181 (assembly GCF_900143275.1). Classification (NCBI taxonomy): domain Bacteria; kingdom Pseudomonadati; phylum Pseudomonadota; class Betaproteobacteria; order Nitrosomonadales; family Nitrosomonadaceae; genus Nitrosomonas; species Nitrosomonas cryotolerans. Next base: position 881,026 of record NZ_FSRO01000001.1, on the reverse strand, counting down.
TAATCCAGACGATCCGGGGGAAGTAAGCAGAGCCGAAGAATGTTTAAACGAAATTTTTGATCTTACGATAAAACTGAAAGGCACATTATCCGGCGAACACGGAATTGGTAGTGAAAAGCGGGCTTATATCAATAAAGAAATTGACCCTGTTACATTGAATCTAATGAAACAGATTAAGCGATTATTTGATCCCAATAACATCCTGAATCCCGGAAAATTATTTCCTTGACCGCTCCCCCTCGTTTACGAAGAGAATCCCCAATTCAACGAATCCAACCCGGCGCACCTAAATACAAATAAGACTTACGGATTTTCTCCAAGGGCTGACACTGCTAGTCCAGCGGCCAAAACATTACGTGCTGCGTTGATATCTCGATCATGGATTGATTCGCATTCCGGAAAAGTCCATTCGTACACATTCAAAGACATCTTATTTACCGTATGCCCACATTCCGAGTAGCGTTTGCTACTTGGATACCATCGCTCAATACCCCCGCAAGCTCTCGCCCGTAGAAAGAATGGTGGAATGCGGCAACTTGTTTACAGGGTCATAATCGCTTGATCGCATTCCACCGCATTACTTAGAAATAAAAATAATGATCAATTAATAATGCAACAAATAGTAACGCTAAATATAAAATCGAAAAGCGGAAGGCCTTCCGTGCCAACTGATCGCTATAATTACGATAAATTTCTATAGCATAGTACATAAAGACAGCATCTAAAATTACAGCGCTGGCTAAATAAATCAGGCCACTCATTTGCGTGATGTATGGTAGTACAGTCACAATACATAATATTACGGTGTACAGTAAAACGTGTAAACGCGTAAATTGATCACCGTGTGTAACCGGAAGCATCGGCATACCAATCTCTGCATACTCTTTCTTTCGATAAAGTGCGAGCGCCCAGAAATGAGGTGGGGTCCATGCGAAGATTATCAAAAACAGAAGTAAAGCATCGGCTGTGATCTCACCTGTAACCGCTGTCCAGCCCAATACGGGAGGCATGGCACCTGATGCGCCACCAATGACAATATTCTGAGGTGTTAAGGGTTTTAGAATAATGGTATAAATGATCGCATAGCCAACAAACGTTGCCAGTGTCAGCCACATGGTTAGTGGATTCACCCATTGGTGAAGTATAAACAAGCCTGAACCGCCAACCAAACCTAAGAAAAACAACGTTTCTAGTGTGCTGACTTGTCCCTGTGGTAACGGTCTACCACGTGTACGCGCCATAACAGCATCAAATTTATATTCCACTAAGCAATTCAAGGCAGCTGCTGCACCTGCCACTAAAGCAATCCCTAATGTACCGAATATTAACGCATCTAACGGAACTGCACCCGGAACAGCAAGAAACATACCGATAAATGCCGTAAACACAATCAGTGACACAACCCGTGGTTTCGTCAACCGATAGAATTGCTGTATCCGCGATGCCGTCGTCTGCCATGCTATACTCGTTGCCATTTCACTCATCTCCAATTTTATTACGAATCGAATGCTCAATTCATCATGTAATAGAACGTGACTAACTATTCTCTTTTATGCCTTAATCAGGATACTAAAATTTCCTAATATCCATTTTGTACAATCTTATAAAATTACACTGTACAAACCCTGACTACTCATTTCCAGCTGTATAAAAACTTTGCTAAAAAGCTTCAATGTTCTAGTTGCGATACATGTAGCAGTCGCTTAATATCCTTGCCCATTTTTGTCGGATCGGCACCTTCAGGATAACGCATCATTAAATTTCCCAATGGGTCAATCAGATAAATATATTTTCTTTGTAACTCTCTCGGTGGAATGGCATCAAGCAGATCACTATCTTTTGTGTTAACAAAAAATGTGCCTTCATATTTTTCAGCTAATTCCGTCTCAGGAGAAATATCGTCATCGATGAGCCAAAGTCGTTCAACACGATGCTTCTCCTTATTCTGAACCAGGCGAACCTGACGCATGTGGTAAAGTTTCGTTTGACAAGCCTCATCACAATTTCCTGAATCCACTGTCATCATTATCCATTTACCACGCAGATCACGCATTCTAAATATCGTATTATCTTTCTGATTAACACCTGAGCCTGATAATTTATTAACCGCTATCAGCTCTCCATAATTAATACTTCCTGGCCGAAATTCAAAAAAATACAATAGGTATGAAACCACGACAGGCGCACACATTAACAATATCAATATTAATAACTTACGTCTGTTTGTTTTCTGAACGACTTCGTTTGACATTCAACACCAAAAAAATAACGATTATTGTCCCCGCCAAAGAAAACCATTGGATCGCATAACCTAAATTTCTATCAGATCCTGAACCTGGTCTTTCCCATTGACGAACTAAACCATCTTCTGACTCATTTTTCTGCAACACCAAAACTGGTTGCAAAACAAGTCCAGTAATTTCTTCGTACCGCTTTAAATCAAAATTTCCCCATACTACATTCCTTCCAACCGGCTCAGATAGCTGCAACATTCTTTGTATTGGGGAAACAACAATCCCTGTAACAGTGACTTCTCCCTCCATCACAGGCAATTCAGGCAGCCGGGTTCGATCTGGGCCTGTAGCTATCCAACCTCTATTAATCAATACATGTGTGGAGCTATCAACTAGTCTAATTGGAGTAAGCACATGATAACCAGCTATCCCTTTAAACGTTTTATTGTCTAGCAAAATTGTATGCTTTGGAACGTATTCGCCACGCACCTCTACCATACGGTATTGAAAATCCTTTAGTTTGACGAGTGAGTCAGGAAGTGTAACTATCGGTTCCTTAGACAACTGATCCAATTGCTCTTGCCGCATTTTTTTCTCGTCAGCACGAGATAACTGCCAATTCCCAAGCTGAATAAACAAGACAAAAAATATCATGGTAACAATAACCGACCATAACTTTGGCTTAATGCTGTATCCCAGTATAGTCATTGTTTTTTACACATAGTATTTACATATTATCTTTCTGTCTATTCACGATAATATCGTGTCAGTGCGAAACAATCAGTTTATTAATTGATGGAGAACACTCAGATCTTATTATTGCCTTGTTTACTACATGCCATCAGAGAATTCCAAGCTTTTATAAAACAGCTGTCATAAATTAAAAATGATATATAAAAGCCGGAATTCACGTTTTCAGAATCAGTGCTACAGGTTATTTATAATAAATATACAAATATAAATAATCCGAGCCAGACAACGTCAACAAAGTGCCAGTACCATGCAACGCCCTCAAATCCAAAATGATTTTCAGGTGTAAAATGTCCCGCAGCTGAACGGAAAAATATTACTATCAGCATGATCGTGCCTAGTGTTACATGGAATCCATGAAAACCCGTCAGCATAAAAAATGAAGATCCGTATGCGCCTGACGTCATTTTAAGATTAAGATCATTGTATGCATGCACATATTCATATCCTTGCAAGCATAGAAATAACACGCCCAAGAATATGGTTGCCAACAACCACATCTTCAACGCACCGCGTCTATTTTCTTTTAACGCCCAATGCGCCAACGTACAAGTCACGCCCGAAGTAAGCAACAATAAAGTGTTGATGGCTGGCAGACCCCATGCACCCATTGGAGTAAATGGATCAGTTTTGCCAGGTCCCGATGTAGGCCACCCACCTTCATAGGCAGACCAGATTGGACCAAGCATTTGACTTTCTTCTGCAAGCCAAGGCACTGATAGCACACGCATATAAAACAGCGCGCCAAAAAATGAAGCAAAAAACATGACCTCAGAAAAAATAAACCAACTCATGCCCCAGCGAAATGATTTATCGACACCGCCACTATATTTCCCGCTTTCGCTTTCGCGTGCTACCACACCAAACCAACCAAAGAGCATATAAATAAGAATGGCAAAGCCGAAGGCTAACAACCCATAGCCAAGCTCCATCTTATTCATAGTTAGTGCTGCGCCGAATCCCATAAAAAATATTGCTGTAGATCCAACGATAGGCCATCCCGACGGAGACGGTACGTAATAGTGACCAGATTCCTGACTCATTCTCATCCTCCTACATATGATTTATTCAATTTTTAACTTACAACCAACTTAACCAGAAGCAATACACCCGTTACAAAAAGAGCTCCCCCTATCAGACCACCGATGATCACCTGTACAGGCCTGAGTGTTTCGGCATCAAATTCAAGATCACTCTTTCTGCGTATTCCCATAAACCCCCACATGACTGCTTTAGCTATTTGAAACACCGTTCCAGTTGATTGCTGTTTCTCAGTATATTTATTCAAAACCGTCTCCTTAATTATTATTCATAGCATTACTGCTACCAGGTAGCTCAAAAAAGGTATACGAAATCGTTACTGTATGCATATCAGCCGGCAAACCTGGCTCAATAATAAATTGCACAGGCATTTGTCTGGTTTCATTTGGTTTGAGCGTTTGCTTTGTGAAGCAAAAACACTCAAATTTCCTCAGATGTCTCTCTAGCAATTGCGGGCTATAGCTGGGTATCGCTTGCCCATTAATCTCTCGATTTGAGGTGTTTTTGATTTCATACATCACATCTACCGGCTCACCCGGATGAATACGCATACTGGATTGTAATGGTTTGAACTGCCAAGGAAGACCTCTCACATTGGCATCAAATTCAACCGTTAACCAGCGACTGGTATCCACCTGGGTTTCCTTCCCCGGTATGTCCGCCTGAAGTAAATTATTAATTCCGGTCACTTCACAAAACTTCTCGTAAAATGGTACGAGCGCAAAACCAAACCCAAACATAACCAATGTGAAAATCAACAACTTTTTCAACATCGTGACATTCGCCTTCGATTTACTATTTACCATTGCTTTAAAATAACCACCAAATAAGTTACAACAACCGTTATGAACAGATAGATTGCTGTTCTAACCTTTTTTCGCTTCAAATCTGTATCATCATGTGACATACGTTTCTCTCTTTCCGTCTATTTAACGACAGGGGGAGTCTCAAAACTATGATATGGAGCAGGGGTAGGCAATGCAGTCCACTCCAGCGTTGTTGCGCCGTCCCATGGCATTTCCGGGGCTTTTTCTTTACTACGAATGCATTTAATCATAATGTAGAGGAAAAGAAGCTGAGTTAAGCCAAACCCAAACGCACCAATACTCGAAATCATATTAAAATCAGCAAACTGTATCGCATAATCAGGAATTCTGCGAGGCATGCCCGCCAAACCTAGAAAATGCTGCACAAAGAAGGTTAAGTTAAAGAAGAACATGGATAACCAGAAGTGCCATTTACCCAATGTTTCATCATACATATGTCCAGTCCATTTAGGTATCCAGTAATAAGCACCGGCAAACAATGCAAACAATGCACCAGACACCAATACATAATGAAAATGTGCAATTACATAATAAGTATCCTGAACCTGAATATCTATAGGAACGATCGCGCAAATCACGCCACTGAATCCACCAATCACGAATAAAAATACAAATCCTATGGAAAACAGCATCGGAGTTTCAAATGTCATAGAACCGCGCCACATGGTAGCCGTCCAGTTAAACACTTTCACACCTGTAGGTACAGCGATCAACATTGTCGCGTACATAAAGAATAACTGCCCTACTGCTGGCATACCTGCCGTAAACATGTGATGCGCCCAAACAAAGCAAGACAATATTGCAATTGATGCCGTCGCGTATACCATTGAAGAATAGCCAAACAATGGCTTGCGAGAAAATGTTGGAATAATCTCGGAGACAATACCAAATGCAGGCAAAATCATAATATAGACCTCTGGATGACCAAAAAACCAGAAGACATGCTGAAATAAAACAGGATCTCCACCACCGGCAGCATTAAAAAAGCTGGTACCGAAATGACGATCGGTCAACAACATTGTTACCGCTCCAGCCAAAACCGGCATAACCAGAACCAGCAGGTACGCAGTAATTAACCATGTCCAAACGAACATCGGCATTTTCATTAATGTCATGCCCGGTGCACGCATATTCAATATGGTCGTAATAATATTAATGGAACCCATAATTGAGGAAGCCCCCAAAATATGAATTGCAAAAATCATCATATCAACACCAAGACCACCTTGAGCAGACAGAGGCGGATAAAATGTCCAACCACCTGCCGCAGCACCGCCAGGCACCAGGAATGAAGTCAGCAACAAAGAAGCGGCTACTGGTAATAGCCAGAAGCTCCAGTTGTTCATCCGGGCAAAGGCCATATCCGGTGCACCAATCATCAGAGGCACTTGCCAGTTCGCAAAACCAACAAAGGCCGGCATAATGGCACCAAATACCATTATCAATCCATGCAATGTTGTAAACTGATTAAATAACTCCGGCTCCAGTATCTGTATTCCAGGCTGAAACAATTCAGCCCGAATACCCATTGCTAAAAACCCACCAATCAAAAACATAGTAAAACTAAACCACAGATACATCGTGCCGATGTCTTTATGGTTGGTTGTTGTTACCCAGCGCATTATGCCACCAGGATGATGGTCATCATGTCCGTGACCATGTACGTCACCATGTACTGCTGCCATATTAATCTCCTTATTACTTATTTCCGAATTCGTTAACGCTTGAAAGCAAGGCGCTTATTCCATGCTGCACGCTATGCGCAGAGAAAAATCTAACGCCTGACAAGGCTTAAACTTTATTGGCTTCAGTCGCAATTGATTCATCATCCACTGCAGCTGATTTTTTCAATTGTTCACCTACCCATTGAGCATAGTCTTCGGCCTCCATAACCTCTACCACGATCGGCATGAATCCATGATCCTTACCACACAATTCAGCACACTGCCCACGGTAAATACCGGGATTATCAGCTGTAAACCAGCCATCTCGAATAAAACCAGGGATCGCATCCTGCTTAATTCCAAACGCAGGTACCCACCATGCATGAAGCACATCATTCGCTGTAATAATTACCCGTATTTTCTTACCTACAGGCACCACTACATGATTGTCCACTTCTAATAAGTAATTTTCGCCTTTAGGTTCCTTGTTTTCTATCTGCGCTTTAGGTGTGGTTAACTTGCTATAGAAGCTGATTCCCTCGCCTTCGCCCTGCAAGTAATCATAACCCCACATCCATTGATAGCCCGTCGCCTTGATCGTAATATCTGGACTTGAAGTATCCTTCATAGCAAGAACTGTTTTGGTTGCCGGCCAAGCCATTGCAAGAAGAATGACACAAGGAATCACTGTCCAGATCACCTCAACCGTTGTGCTGTGATGGAAGTTTGCAGCTTTATAACCTAAAGATTTGCGGTGCTTAAGTATGGAATAAAACATCACACCGAATACACCAACAAAAATAATCAAACAAACCCACAACAACAGCATATGTTGATCATATATATCTTGAGCGATAACACTTTGCGGCTCAGGTAAATTATATTTAGACCCGACCGCCATACTCGAGTAAAAAGCGAGAGCGGAAACCCCCGCTAGGGCTACTGCTGATTTACTGCTCATATTTCCCCCACAGTGATTACTAATTTTACCGATTCCGAATACGAACTATACCCATACAAATCTGAACAATTATTATCACTCAATCAGCTTGTGAAACAGTCCATATATTGAAATCTTATCTTATATAAAAATAACCATATCATGATTGACGATAATTACTTTTACTTGGCCGAACTTCCTATATATTTACAACTTATATTTTTAATTATTGGTAACTTCTATACTCTAATAATTAGAGCCGAAATTTTAGCATGACTCAATCACTCTCACAAGGGAAATTGATGATTTTTATAGCAATATCCCCTATTTGGAATAGTGGTATTAGCGTATTTTCGATTTCAAATATACCCCCATCAGCAAAATGGAATGCGATTGCTTACTCACAACAATTTATTTATTGCGGCCAGTCTGATTTAGCGATTAATCAATCTATCAATACACATAAATTTATTACCATTGATTTATGTACAAACAAAATTCGAACTAGCCATGATCAGGCGCATGCGTTCTAGCACCAGGTCGTATGGACAAAGGATCTTTAAAGGATCGCTAATATAATCCAGTCGCTCACCAAGGGTTTCCATGGACCAAAATAATCTAATGGAGAAAATATTGCAGACAAACGATTCTCCTTCCACTTCACGAATGGGAAAACCACGGATTCCAAAATCTACGCAAAACGCTAATTTATCTAACAGAAATCCCGCCAAGGATCCTTCTTCTGAGAGAAACTCTGACAGCAATAGCATCCAAAAAGATGCCGTATCAAGCCAGCTATTCTGCCACGATTCAATCGGAAGGCAGTAACACAGAAACCAAGCATTATTTTATCTTCTAAGCGCACATTTCCAACCTGGATAACCAAGACCATTTATCTGATTTTAGATTAAAAATGCAATTGCAACTTTTAAAAAATATGGGTAGTCTAATGAGTTATATTTTTTAGGTACAAAGGGGGGTTTATATGCAATCTAATCTACGATATACAACATCTGCAACACAAACAGGAAAGCTTGACGCTGAGCGCAATAAAGTATTACGTAACACCTATTGGATGTTAGGCCTGACCATGATTCCAACCGTTGTTGGTGCGGCCATTGGAACCAATATGAATTTCTCATTTCTCGCTCAATCTCCAATCATCGGATCCCTAGTAATGTTAGCTGTCATGATCGGTTTGATGTTTGCCGTCAGCGCAACACGTAATAGCATTTGGGGTATCGTGTTACTCTTTGCATTCACTTTTGTGGCAGGCTGGTGGCTCGGTCCCATGCTGCAATATGCCTTACACTTTAAGAATGGCGCACAACTGATAGGCATTGCTGCGGCTGGAACTGGTGTAATTTTCTTTACGCTTGCAACGATTGCAACCGTAACAAAGAAAGATTTTGGCTTTATGCGCAACTTCCTTATGGTAGGACTTGTCCTCATAATAATTGCATCGTTAGCTAATCTGTTTTTTGCTATACCCGCCCTCTCGCTTGCTATCTCAGCGGTTGCTGTATTACTGTTCTCCGGCTTTATTCTGTTTGATGTCAGTCGAATCGTTAATGGCGGAGAAACCAATTACGTCATGGCGACCTTAGGTATTTACCTTAGCATTTATAATTTATTCATTAGCTTATTGCAGTTATTGCTTGCGTTCTCGGGTGAACGAGATTAGGAATTGATTCAAAAAAGGAGGCTGGCATAGCCTCCTTGCACGACAACCTAAATTTAAAAAGCATAAATAAATAGAAAGATTTTGATATCAGATATTTTTAAAAATTACGATCAAATCTCAAGGAACCCGTTGCTGTTAAAAATAAAATAGTCAGCACCTTCATAAGCTAGCATCTCATCTTTCTCAACGTTAGGAATTCACCTGTGTTTTACCCAAGAACCGTTTGCCGTCTGGTACCACCATCCTGGCTTGGCTAATTTAATCCAGCGTTGACTAAAAGTAGCACGAATATCACTCTCCCATTCGGGATGGTTATTAGCACGAGCAATCTCACGATAAAGAGCATTTCTATCCTGGTTCTCTGCTGCAATCAAGGAATTTACTAACTGCCTCGTTGCTAATGGCACCGCATTAGCGTCATGCATTGCTATCAGTCCATCTCGGGTAAGGCCGACCGCACCACTGCTATAATATGCTGCTAACTGATTATGCCGATTCTGCATACTCTGTTTAAGACTGGTAATAGCAGGAGTATTAATCTCAATATTTGCAGCCGCATAACTTAAAGCAGGTAATACCAAAAATAATATCACCCACACTAACAAACGAAAAATGGGGTTACTCAATGTTGTCACCTCAATAATGTAATAATTTGATCAAGAATCTTAAGGTACGACTTTATCTGTTTCTCGCACAGCCTCCGTGCCTTCCAGTTGCCACACTTCTTCAATAATTCTGTCAGCTGCCTTTTCAGCGGCAGCAGCAGGAAAATAGATATTAATGGTGACACACGCTGACAAAATCAAGCCAATCAATGCCAACAAACTGATACAGAAAAAATTACTCTTCATCTTGTACTCTATTGAATAATAGGATCATTTCCCTGAGTAACTCGTTTTAAACGGTTAACCAACTCGTGCCAACTTACATCCTGATTATAGCCCATCACAGTAATAGCTGGCACACCACCACCTTTCACAATGACATAACCATCTGATTCAGATTCGATTCCACCCATACGGCAAACATTATTGCGTAATGAACAACGCCATCCTATTTTTGAGTAGCCAAATTCTTTAAAAAATCGCAGAAAACTACGCTGAATGATAGCTGCTGCCCTCATTCCACCCAATGCCGAGATATTTTGTATTGCGGCTTGACTGATTCGGCGTGGATAGCTCCCAGGACTACTCAGCAAATTCGCATCGAACTTTGTAGGCCGCCAGCTGGCCAGCTCAAGATTATGCATATCCATATCAATACGTCCCTGCATACTTCCAAATGAGAATGTTCGTGTCAGCAGATCAAGATCCAAATTACGCATTTCCAAGTCTACTTTAAGATGTGGAGTAAGACCTAGCGGTTCGAATAATATTAGATTTTTTGCCACCATGGTTCCGTCGAAAACATTAAATAATAGCGTACCATCAACAGCAATCGTTGCCCCGTCATAATTCACCCAGGGAATCACTCCCGATAACGTACCGTGCATTTTCTGGATTTGCAGTGCTGCTGTTAGTTTCTCCATGGACACAGGAAAAAGCTCGCCGCTAAATTGCCATTGCCAGCCATGATCCCGGTACGAAGCACTGAATTCTTCCAGCTTCAATGCACCATCGAGCACAGGCAAAACAAGTTCTGATAAACTGAAATTAAAATTATTAATTTTTAGTGGAACGTGCACATTACCTAATGGTATACGTAATATTTCGCCATTCAGAATACTAATATCTGCTGTTGTCATACTTTCCCGCTTCCACGGGATATGCGCATTTATTTCCTCAAATGCAAACCGCGACCGCTTATCTATTACTGAAGCATTATTAAGATCTAAAATTAATGATTCGCTTTGACCATTACGATAACGCCAATCAAGAGCGCCATAACCTGATACTTCCATTTCTGAGAAGACGGTGTTTTCTAGAAAAGGCTTCAATATTCGATCAAACAAATTTGATAATTCTAAATTGTCTGTACGCAACTCAAAATCGCGTAGCCTATTGTCAGATCGCACCATAACACCCGAAAAATCAAATTGACCAATATCTTCAAATACAAGTTTTCCCTTGTGTATCTGAACATTTTTTTCATCTACAGTGCCATTCAAGCTTAGACGCTGCCCACTACCTATAAGATAAATCGGCTGCCAGAATATTTCGCCACCTAGCCAGTTAATATCACTTTGCCATTCCCATTGTTTATTTCGAGCGGCGCGTGTCGCTATTACAGTCATTGCCATATTCACGTTCTCACCTGCATGCAACCCGGAGCGGTCACTAAAGGCGAGCGCATTTACGGACAAATCTAATAAAATTTTGTTTAAACCCTGCGCATTTCCATGTAGCGTCACCACTCCATTTATTCTTCCCTCACTAAAAAGAGGCAAAGTCTCTTTATTCGGAAGCCATTGTGCAACATATTGAGATTGGCCATTAATAATGGTTAATGAGCTGCGCCAGATACGTTCGTCCCAACGCATAGAAAACCGCCAATGTTCATTTACAACAGGATTAATATCAATTTCTATCGTTTTTTCTTGCGGAATAAATCGGAAAGCAGTTGATAATACAACCAAATCGGATAAATATAATTTTCCACGGGTACAATCAATAAGATGGCTGGTTAGGTGAAACTGATAACAGGAAAGAGTCAAATTATGCCAGACCTTTCCTTGTACCATTACCTTACCAATACGAACTTCCAGCCGAGATAGTTGTGAACCGGAAAGATGTACTCGAATCATCTTTGCACTCAGCACAGGACTGTGTACATCATCAAGCGTAAATGTAAGTTCGGGATACGCCGCGTAAACAGAAGAACTGGACAACAATATCATGAGTGCTATGGCAGCAAGCAGATCTCGTATTACCAATCCAGATAAATGCTTGGTCAGCATTATTCCTGCAAGATATTGCATAGAAATAATATGATTTCTATCTCATATAGTTTATTTTATTCAGGCAGGAAAAACTCCTGTAGAAAGATAACGATCGCCACGATCACACACTATAAAGACAATCACAGCCTTTTCTACATGGGCGGAAATCTTAAGCGCTGCAGCCAGCGCACCACCGGACGAGATCCCGGCAAAGATTCCTTCTTCGCGCGCCAATCGCCGAGTTAAATCCTCCGCTTCGGCTTGAGACACCAACATAATATTATCCACTCGCTCAGCGTGATATATCTTGGGCAAATAAGCTGGCGACCATTTACGAATACCTGGAATCTGTGCCCCTTCCTCTGGTTGTACACCAACAATCTGAATAGCCGCATTCTGTTCTTTAAGAAACCGGGCACACCCCATAATAGTTCCTGTTGTTCCCATGCTACTTACAAAATGAGTTATCTTTCCTGCGGTATCTCGCCAGATTTCAGGCGCAGTCCCCTCATAATGCGCTAAGGGGTTATCTGAATTTGAGAATTGGTCCAGGATGATTCCCTTTCCTTCATTGCATAAATTCTCGGCAATATCGCGCGCGCGCTCCATACCTCCATCGCTTGGCGTCAGTATAATCTCTGCTCCATATGCGCGCATAGATTGCCGCCGCTCTATGCTCAAATTCTCCGGCATAATCAGCGTCATATGATAGCCCATCATTGCCGCTGTCATCGCTAGAGCAATACCCGTATTGCCACTGGTAGCCTCAATGAGTGTATCACCAGGTTTGATAACGCCGCGCTGCTGTGCATGTAAAATCATTGACAGCGCCGGACGATCCTTTACTGATCCGGCTGGATTGTTCCCTTCAAGCTTGGCAAGGATAATATTACTGGTTTTACCAGGGAGACGTTTGAGTCTCACTAAAGGCGTATTACCTACAAAGTTTTCAATCGTCTTGTGCATGGTTTATACAATTCATAACTAGCAGTCTCAGATTATCGCACATGCTATCAGAATCGCAGCACAGCATACGGCAAAGTGATCACAAAATACTACTGCTTCATTTTTCATGACTTCTACTTCTACTTCTTAAAATTTAATACACCTGAAACATTATTCCAGAATAATTCCACAATAAAGATAGACATAAAGCAGAAAATTGGGACTGGATTTCTCGGTTCATTATTCCTTTCGAGAGCTTTGCAAAACCCCAATAGTTTGAAAATTAACTCCTTATAATCAATAGCAGAAAGCTTCTGGCAAAGGCTTTTCAAAAGTCTCCTTTCATATTAATTACCTCGATAATAAAAAAACCCCGGATAAAATCCAGGGTTTTTTTATTATCGGAATTAAACGACTGCTTTATATTCTTCTACTGTGCAGCAACATTCTCTTCCGTTTTCGATATCGTATTATCACCAACGGTAATATTTTCTCCGAGCTGCTTGATAATACCAAAACCAATACCACTTACTTTAACCAGATCACTCTCAGATTCGAACAATCCATTCTTTTCACGATATTCTATAATAGCCTTAGCTTTAGCAGGACCAATTCCCTGAAGCGTTTCCAGCTCAGATTGGCTAGCCGTATTAATATCAACTGCCGCATAAACAGCACCTGTAAATCCAAATGACAAGAGCATAATCAAAAGTAGTTTCTTCACAATCTCTCCTTTTTTATTTAGCTTTTATAAAAATAATGCCTTTACATATAGTTATAACTGCGAAGTTATATACAAAGACAGAGAGTGATATCGGTACTTTTCAGAATCAATTGAGCTGAATTTAACAAATAGTGTTAGAAAATTTGGAATATCAAATAAGCTAATAACCGGCTAAATGTGGCTTAAATCAAGCATTACGAAAACGAGTATATCTAATAAACAGGATAGATAATAAGGGCAATACGAAACCAATAATCGTCACGGTAATCAATAAATTCCCAAGCTGGCTATAATCCGCTGGAACTGTAACCTGATCCGTAACGGGATCTTTTACCTCACGCGTAATGATAAAAAATTGGTTGATATACTTAGTGCCCAGCTGTGAGGCTGATAAGGCCAGATTAGTAAATGATGCCATCACTGCAAAAAAGGTCGCTTTCAATTTCTCTGGCGCCGAATTGGCAATCCATGCCAGCATCGGAATCATTGCAATCTGGCCTAGTGGTGATTCCAGTGCAGTATCAATCAGCGCAATAAAACGAGCATCTATAATGCCTCCGGTTAATGAAGCAGTCCATTCATGTAGACCAAAATACATACCCACGATTGGCAGAGAAAGTATGGTACCGACCACGGTAAGAAAGCCGATAATATAAGCAATGGAACGTTCTGCCATAAAACGACGAAAAATAAACATACCAAGCAATGTCAAGGTTGCACCAAGCAATGACAAAATCGCAAGAAATTGCTGATCAAAGCCTAAATCATCAATCATCCACCAGGTCGAACCAGCACCAGGACTCGGTATCGCACGAAACACAAATATGAGCAAGGCGGTTCCAACCAATACATCACGTGCATCAGAATCCAGCTCTCCGGTAAGCTGCCACATCAGAAACAACACAATAGTCATGGATATCAGAAATATAATTTCCTCTCCTCCCGCTATACGGCTTAGGCCAATACCCAATGACAGAATTGTAAAAGCCAATCCACCACCCAGAATCCACCAGTTCACCGATGGTGCATCGATATGCAATCCCAGCAATGCTAACGCTTCCTCATGACTATGCCCTTGTGTAATAAAGTGCTTCATATCGCGTCGGTGTAAATAAGCAGCAAAAACAACACCTAAAATTGAAACCAGCGGGATAATCAAAGCCAATTCATAAACTAGCAAATAAACAGCAGCCTTTTCAGCTTCTGGCAACATCCCTGCATCGCGTAGCAAGAAAACATTCGCTACTGAAACCAGAATACCACCGCTAATGATAGCAACACGCCCCAGCGTCTGCATCGTGACGTGCATTAATTTACGTTTATCAGCACTCAGTTTTTGACCGGATGCATCAACTCGTGGCACCGCTTCGACAGTCATAGCATCTGCAACAACATCCTGAAGCACATAACCAATTGGTGCCAGTAATGCCGCTGTCACATACCAGGTTTCTACGGATGCAACATCGAGCATTGCATCTGTATAGCCAAGTAATCCAATCATGATTAATAAGCTTAGCGTGATCAACCCTGCGCCTGCATATACAAGCAAACTTTTCCATCGCCATACCAGATCTACCAGATGGCCCAGCGGCATTTTCAAAGCCCACGGCAGCATCATCCAGAATCCGAGTGCTGCTAAAAATTCCGCCGAAAGGCCCAATCTTTCCTTGACATAAAAGGTACCGACAATGCTCGTCAAGCCAGAAATACCTGCGGCAGCATAAACCATAAGAGGCGGCAAGTAAGAAAGCCGCATTTCACGTCCTAGCGCAAGAATATTGATACTAAACCAGCGACCAAGGATAGCAAGAAGTCCAGCAGATGAAGGCGTAGTGGTCATAAGCGTAATTTCTATTAATTGTCTACCTGAGCGTGCGTAAACATCTTAAAATATTTCAGATAAAGCAGAGCAGACAAGTGTATCAAGGAACAGCGATATCTATTTCCTGATACACCATACTGTTACATATCGGAGCGTTTGAAATGGAATCGATTTATTATGACGGTGATTATAGCTGTTTGGGGCGTTTACCAACCTTCACTTGAATGGGCATTTCCTTCTTATTCCGTATAATCGCCAGCGAAATAGTCTCACCGGGTAAAAGCGCCGCAACTAAATTTAGCAAGTCAGCAGAATTCTTCACAGCTTTATCTTCCACAGCGATAAGAATATCCCCAGGCTTGACTCCTGCCTGATCTGCAGGGCCATCCTTAAGTACCCCTGCTATCAAAGCGCCCGTAGGACTTGTCAGTTTGAAAGATTCAGCTAACTCTTGTGTCATATCCTGCATACTGACACCCAACCAACCACGCGTTACACTACCCGATTGAATAATCTGCTCCATTATTTGTTGGGCAATATGCACAGGGATGGCAAACCCAATTCCCAGAGAACCCCCCGTACGAGAATAAATAGCTGTATTAATACCAATCAGGTTGCCTGATGTATCAGTCAGTGCTCCTCCAGAATTACCAGGATTAATCGCAGCATCGGTTTGAATAAAATTCTCAAAAGTACTGATTCCCACCTGAGATCGTCCCAACGCACCGATAATTCCCATTGTCACCGTTTGCCCCACACCAAAAGGATTCCCTACCGCAAGTACAATATCACCAACCTTGGCTTGATCAGATTGACCAAAGGTTATCGCCGGTAAATCCTTCAAGTTTATTTTTAGCACGGCAACATCCGTTTCGGGATCCGAACCGATAACTCGGGCGCTGGCTTTTCTACCATCTAACAGCGCAATTTCAACTTCATCTGCAGCTTCTACCACGTGGTGATTCGTGAGAATGTAACCTTCTGGGCTGACAATAACTCCAGAACCTAGACTAGTTGATCGTCTTGGTCTCGATTCAAAACGATCTCCAAAAAATCGCTGAAACATGGGATCATTCATTAATGGATGAGAAGGCTCCGTCACTTCCTTGCTGGTAAAAATATTTACCACAGATGGCATGGCTATCTTTGCAGCATCATAAAAGCTATCTGGCCGTAAGGTGCTCGTAACAGGAGCTGCTTCCTTAATAGTGACTAATGTTCCCCGAGGACTCCATGGCAACAATTCCGGACGCAATGTAGAAACGACAAAAAATATAGCTAAAAGCATCGTTACAGTTTGTGCAAAAATTATCCAGAGTCTGCGCATATTCAAAAGTAGTACTAAAGATTAAAATAACCACTATCGTGTTATATAGTGTAATAACTGGGAGACACATTAATGCATCGAAATGAACTTGAGAATTATCTGAATCAGTTACTAGAGATTTCTCATTTCCGTGATTATTGCCCAAATGGGCTGCAAGTGGAAGGGCGCGATAAAATTCGTAAAGTAATTAGCGGCGTCACGGCTTCACTTGATTTCCTGCAAGCCGCTGTAGCAGCCAATGCTGACGCCATACTCGTTCATCATGGTTATTTCTGGCGTGGAGAAGTCGAGCGACTGGTCGGCATAAAACATCATCGCATTGCTCTGCTAATGGCACACAATCTAAATCTATTTGCTTATCATTTACCGCTGGATGCTCATCGGGAGCTGGGTAATAACACGCAACTGGCTCACAGATTGGGTCTGGTTGAAACAGCTCGTTTTGGTGAGCAGGATATCGCTGTACAAGGAAAATTAACGCAACCCTCGACACTACGAGAATTAGGGAAAAATATATCCCGGGTTCTACTGCGCGATCCAATGATCATCGGCGATCAGGACAAACCAGTTCAACACATTGCCTGGTGTACCGGCGCCGCTCAAGGCTACTTCGAAGAAGCAGCTCAACGCGGAGTAGATGTGTTTATTACCGGTGAAATTTCTGAACAGACAGTACATATCGCACGAGAATCAGGCGTAGCATTTATCTCGGCCGGACACCATGCTACCGAACGTTATGGAGTACAAGCACTCGGAGAACACATTGCCCAGAAATTTGATATCCATCATCAATTCATTGATATCGAAAACCCGGTATAATCAAATAACTGAATACAATTTATCCATTGCTCAGACAGTTAAGCCGTACTCTATTATTTAATATAGATCGATAAAAAACAGCCATCAGTCTTTCTTGTCATCATCATCCTTTTTTTTACCCGAAAACATAGTCCACCACATAATAAAAATAAATAACCCCAAGGCTAAAACTGCTTCAATTGCGATTACCCACATATTCTAAGATCGTTATATTAGTTAATAAATTCTAGGATATTACTCTAGCTAAAATTTGATGAAAAACCAATTCAGTTTTCCTGTGATGCTTTTAGTCACATTACTCAATGCCTGCTCTACCGATACCGTTACGCCCACTGTCATGCCAGATAAGTCACCCGCATCTGTCATCTCACCATCGACCGGATCACCAACGATATCGACGCTTAAAGCAACTACATGGTCTGCGCTGACAGGTTGGGAGAAAGACGATCTCTTACCCGCATGGCCCGCATTTTTGCAAAGCTGTGTTGCTTTAAACAAACAAATATTATGGAAAAAAGCCTGTACAACTGCGGTTTCAATGCAACAACCAAGCAACACAATGGTGAGACATTTTTTTGAAACACACTTTATTCCACACCAAGTTATTAATGCAGACGGCAGTGATGATGGGCTGGTCACTGGCTACTATGAGCCTTTATTGCAAGGCAGTCGTAAGCCATCTGCGCGCTATCGTTACCCGCTCTATGCTACACCAGATAGCCTCCTGATTGTTGAATTAGGAGAAATATATCCTGAACTCAAAGGCTTAAAGCTACGCGGACGATTACAAGAACGTAAAATAGTCCCTTACTACAGTCGTGCCGAAATCATGAATAATCCTGAAAAATTACAGGGCCATGAACTGCTGTGGGTAGATGATGAGATCGAACTGTTTTTCCTTCAAATACAAGGATCCGGCCGGATTGCACTGGACAATGGTGAAACCCTGAAAATTGGATATGCCGAACAAAATGGTCATCCTTATAACTCTATCGGAAAATTACTGGTTCAACGAGGCGAATTACCCCTAGAAAAAGCTTCTATGCAAGGCATCAAACAATGGGGGCAACGAAATCCGGACAAACTGGCCGAATTATTGCAACAAAATGCACGTTTCGTATTCTTTCGTGAGCTACCCGCCGATCTATCGGGCCCACTGGGCGCATTGGGCGTGCCATTGACGGCCGGCAGAAGCCTCGCTATCGATCCACGCGCCATACCTCAAGGCGCTCCCACATTTCTTGCCACAACCTGGCCAAACTCTAATAAGCAATTACATCGTTTAATGATGGCACAGGA
This sequence comes from Nitrosomonas cryotolerans ATCC 49181, assembly GCF_900143275.1. Taxonomy (NCBI): domain Bacteria; kingdom Pseudomonadati; phylum Pseudomonadota; class Betaproteobacteria; order Nitrosomonadales; family Nitrosomonadaceae; genus Nitrosomonas; species Nitrosomonas cryotolerans. Next base: position 862,072 of record NZ_FSRO01000001.1, on the reverse strand, counting down.
TACCGGTGGCGCGATCAAGGGTGGGGTACGCGCCGATTTTTTCTGGGGTTTCGGCTCAGAAGCCGGAAAACAGGCCGGGAAAATGAAACAAAAAGGTAAAATGTGGGTACTCATGCCGCAGGGGTACACGCCACCAAAACTGGTTCAACAATAAGCCCGCTTATCTATTCAGATAAACAGGCTTTTACGGTATGTTGTCAATCATGGGCTCCATGATTGACAACATACCGCAATACTTTTCATGCTCTCTTTTGAATCAGGCGAAAAACCAGACGGTTCAGACTCTCGTTAGCTTCTACATTTCCCGAGACTTTTGCAAAAATTCTCATAAAAAGCTTCTTACTATTGATTATAAAGGGTTAATTTTTCAGCTGCTGGGGTTTTGCAAAGGTCTCTTCCCTTTAATGATTTTTTATTGCGCTATCCAACTTTTTCACAATCATCTCAATGGGAATCATTCCACCTACCACCGAACCATCAGCAAAAATGAGCGTTGGTGTTCCGTTTACCTTGTTTTCCTTACCTGCTTGAAGAAGAGTGGCCAACGGTGTTTCGCAGTCTTTGCCCTTTGGCGCAATATTCCTTAGCATAAAATCATCCCATGCCTTGACTCGATCTGTAGCACACCAAATTCCCGCAGCTACTTCAACAGAACCATTCAATATTGGATACAGTAAGGTATAAATGGTGACATCGGTAACCTTCGTTAATTCCTTTTCCAATTGCTTGCAATAGGGGCAGTTTGGATCAGTAAAGACAACCAATATACGCTCACCATTCCCCTTAATCGTTTTGATGGCAAGCTCCAATGGGAGGGAATCAAGAGCAATTCGGCGAGCATCTTTAATTTCCTGTAAGCGCTCACCCGTCAGACTTTTCCGAGTTTTTCCATCAACCACATGACCAAAAAAGAAATAATTCCCTGTTGCATCCGTATAAAATATCTCGCCATCAACCACTACTTCGTATAGTCCCAGATAAGGCGTTTTTTTCAAACTCTCGATTTTATCAACCGGGAAATGTAACCCGATTGACTCCCTGAGTTCTGACTGATCAGCCAGTACCATGCCAGGAAGCGTGTATACCAGCAAGATTAGAACCAATAAACTCAAACGCATGACGATGATCACTCCAATAAAATTAATGAAAGCCGGTTGAACATTTAACTCAAGGCATGTTGCATCAAGCGATTCTTTAATAACGGCAGACGGTTAGTTATTTCCAGCCCCAAATTTCGTAAGCGGGCAAGTGTTGGATTAGTATTGTTAAATAATTTTTGCAGACCATCAGTCATTAATTCCATAGCCAGAATATCTTCCTTACGTGCCCGTTCGTACTGGCGCAGCAGCATGAAGTCACCACAATCTGTTTGCGGGCCGCGTGCATTTAATATTGCCGCTAGCTCTCGTGTATCGCGCAGACCCAGGTTCACCCCTTGACCAGCAAGCGGATGAATACCATGCGCAGCATCACCAATCAGTGCCAAGCGGGGTCGAACCAGCCTCTTTGCACTCACAAAATTCAACGGAAAGCCCACGGGGCTGGTTATAAGCTGAAGATTACCTAATGTCTGACAGGAAGCATCAGCTACCAGTTGGCATAGCTCGGTCGCTGGCAAATCAAGTAAAATAGCGGCTTGTTCTTCGCTAACAGACCACACCATGGATACCCGCTTATCCGGCAAAGGTAATAATGCCAGCACACTATCTCGCTTAAACCACTGATGAGCAATGTTACGATGGGATTGTTCTGTACTAAAATTAGCTACCAGGCCAATTTGATGATAGGCATGCTGCGAAACTTCGATGCCAGCCTGCTGTCGCACCCAGGAATTGACCCCATCCGCACCAATCACCAACGCAGTTTGAAGCAGACTGCCATCTGTTAACTGCACATCAACATGAGACTCATGCCAGACTAATTCAGTGCATTGCACCGGGTTAAAAATTTCAAGATCTTGTTCTTGGGATTTAAGTACATGCCAAACCGCCGTTTGTAGCTGACGATTCTCAATAATAAAGGCTAACTCGGATAAACCAATATCATAAGCGCTGAAATCCAGATGAGTCGTATCATCATCACCGAATACTGTCATATCATAAACCGGCGTTATCCGATCGGCTTCTAACCCCTGCCACACACCCAGATTCTGTAGAAATGTCGCACTACCCGGACTAATTGCATAAAGCCGACTATCCCAGCTTGCATCAGCCGGAAGCGAGGCAGGCACGCGCGACTCTATCAGCGCTATTTTCAAACCACTACCTTTAAGCGCGACTACCAAGCTTGCGCCTACTAATCCACCGCCGATAATTACAAGGTCAAATTTCATAAATAGATTATACAGGTCCTTTACACTTGATAACTAATAATAATGTGCCGCCACTTTCTTTATATGGTCTCGCATCGCATCGATTTATCCGCGTGTGATAATCTACTATCGGATGTTGATTCATCCATCGATCATGACTACCATCCTACCATCGGAATATCTTTTTTATACTACAAAATACTGCCTGTCACACTTTATATATGGATTCACATAAATCCTTGTCAAGTCACATTATCGATCTTGACAAGCCTCATCCTCAAAGGCAAAATACTCAGTCTCGCATTAAAGCGTGTGGCGAATTAGCTCAGTGGTTAGAGCAGCGGAATCATAATCCGTTGGTCCGGGGTTCAAATCCCTGATTCGCCACCATATTTTTTATTGTCTATAGTAAAACTGACTAAACATATGAAAGGATTGTGGGTGATATGGTTTATACTCATCATCACGCTGATCAATCTGACCGCTAATGTTTATGCTCAATTGCAACGAAATTTCCCGACAGACAGCAAGCTAGGTAGACTGACGACATATGCATTTCCTGAAGTCAGAATCAATGATCAGTCCATGTATTTAAGTGTGGGCAGTCAGATTCGAGATAAAAATAATTTAATCATTTTGCCCGCAACACTGAACGAAACCGGTTTTATTCGCTACCAGCTAGACATAATGGGGCATGTCCATCGTATCTGGTTCCTGACTGCTGATGAAACTAGCCAGGCGAAAAAAGAAGAAAAATAACCAACCTAGACAACAGATTGAATTATCATATAACCTATTTGCAACTCCAACACCCTATTTGTGAGTAATAAGCTTTATATCAAAACCTTTGGCTGCCAGATGAACGAGTATGACTCGAACAAGATGGCCGATGTGCTTCGTGTTGCTCATGGCATGGAACAAACCAACGATCCTGCTGAAGCTGACATCATTTTATTTAATACCTGCTCAGTACGAGAAAAAGCTCAGGAAAAGGTATTTCATGATCTCGGGCGCGTCCGGCACCTGAAAGCATCCAATCCTCATTTACTGATTGGCGTTGGTGGCTGTGTTGCTAGCCAGGAAGGCAAAACCATCGTTAGTCGTGCACCATTTGTCGATATGGTATTCGGGCCTCAGACACTCCATCGATTGCCGCAATTAATCGCCGCACGCAAAGCGACAGGCCGAGCTCAGGTGGACATTTCTTTTCCTGAAATTGAAAAATTTGATCATCTTCCGCTCGCACGAACAGAGGGTGTCACCGCTTTCGTATCCATTATGGAAGGCTGCAGCAAATATTGTAGTTTTTGCGTTGTTCCTTATACACGGGGCGAAGAAGTCTCACGCCCGCTAGACGATATTCTGACAGAAATTGCAGTATTAACAGATCAAGGCATTAAGGAAATAACCTTGCTGGGCCAAAACGTCAATGCTTATCTTGGCGTCATGGACGATGGTGCTATTGCAGATTTTTCATTATTGCTTGAATGCGTTCATGAGATACCCGGCATTGAGCGTATCCGTTATACCACCTCTCATCCCAAAGAATTCACTACCCGCTTGATTGCCGCCTATTCAAAGCTACCCAAATTAGTCAGTCACTTACACTTACCCGTACAGTCTGGTTCTGATAGTATCCTGGCAGCAATGAAGCGTGGCTACACGGTTTCTGAATACAAATCCATTATTCACAGAGTGCGCGCAATCCGCTCGAATATCTCACTGACGTCCGATTTTATTATTGGCTTTCCCGGTGAAACAGACGCCGATTTTGAAGCCACTATGCAACTGGTTGAAGAAATGAATTTTGATGAATCCTTCAGCTTTATCTATAGCGCCCGCCCGGGAACACCCGCTGCTGATTTACCGGATAACACGCCTTACGCGGTCAAACTGGAAAGGCTGCAGCACCTACAAGCAAAAATTAATCAGCAGGCACAGAGAATCAGCCGACAAATGGTAGGTACCACACAGCGCGTTCTAATGGAGGGCGTATCCAAAAGAAATGCAGCCGAATTTCGTGGGCGTACTGACAATAATCGCATGGTAAACCTTGCGGTTGATCCAGAACTAATTGGTTGTTTTGTAAACATTAAAATCACTGACGCGCGGTCGCATTCATTACGCGGCGAAATAGTCTCCGACTAAAAACAGAGCGGGATCACTTGCAAAGTAATCCTACCACTGCGAAAATCAAACTATCGTAACAGTTCCACTACATACTTGAAATCAAAACCCATCGAGATTTCTTTTACGCCAGCTGACAATCTGCGCCTTGCAAATCTATGCGGTGCATTAGACGAAAATCTCAAACAAATTGAAACCGCACTAGATGTCACTATTGCGCGGCGAGGCGAGCATTTCAGTTTATCTGGCCAGGCAGATCAAATTAAACTGGCCGCACAAGTCTTGCGTAATTTCTATAATCAATCACAACACTATCTGTCTATTGAACAAGTGCAATTGGGTTTGATCCAGGCCATCAATCCGCATCACTTACCAGACCCAACTAATACTGACGCGTTGGCGACATCAAAAGCAGCGCCCGCCTTAATGACCCGGCGCAGTAATCTATATGGTCGGACGCCACGTCAAGCTCAATATCTACAACAAATCCAGGAACACGATATTACTTTCGCCATTGGTCCCGCCGGAACCGGCAAGACTTATCTTGCTGTAGCCAGCGCAGTAGATGCCTTGGAACGCGATATGGTGGCGCGCCTTATATTGGTACGTCCAGCAGTCGAAGCGGGAGAACGCCTGGGATTTCTACCAGGTGATATGACACAAAAGGTGGATCCCTATTTACGCCCCCTCTATGATGCGCTGTACGATCTAATGGGCTTTGATAAAACCAGCAAACAATTTGATCGCAATACGATTGAGATTGCCCCGCTGGCCTTTATGCGTGGGCGCACACTGAACCAGTCATTTATTATCCTGGATGAAGCACAAAATACCACGCCGGAACAAATGAAGATGTTTTTAACGCGGATTGGCTTTGGCTCCAAGGCGGTAATTACAGGGGATATAACACAAACCGACCTACCCAAGCATCAGAAAAGTGGTCTGGTTGAAGCCAAGCAAGTACTCAATCAGGTACGTGGTATCGCCTTTACTCATTTTAAATCTGAAGATGTCGTGAGACATCCACTGGTACAACGTATTGTCAATGCCTATGAAAGCTATGATGAACAGAAACGGGACGATTGATGAAACACGGTTATGGAGAAAAAACTCAAACTAACGGTGCAATATGCCACAAATATTGCAGACATTCCAACCCGGCAACAATTCCGCAGATGGATCAAAGCGGCACTGATGCAAGCGGCCGAAATTACACTACGCATCGTAGATGAAAGTGAGGGGTGCGATCTCAACTATCATTTCCGGGGCAAAAATAGCGCGACCAATGTTTTGACTTTTGTCTATGACGACACACAACCGCTCTCCGGTGATATCGTTCTATGCACAGCAATCATTGAACAGGAAGCGCAACAACAGCACAAAAATTTAACGGCACATTATGCGCATCTCACAGTACATGGCGTGCTACACCTGCAAGGCTATGACCATCAGAACGACACCGAGGCAGCAATCATGGAACAACTTGAGACTGAGATTATTACCAAACTTGGCTATGATAATCCTTATAAGGAGCAGTAGATTTGAGTAGATTAACCCCGTCGCTTTTAGTAAAAAGTTTTTTTTATTTTTTCTAACAGACAATTTGATGTATTTATACCATATGGATGACCCCGCACCTAAATCTGGATGGCTGGAGCGTCTTAGTACACTGCTCTTGCGCAAGCCAGAAGATCGCGAACAATTAATTACATTATTACATTCCGCCTTTGAGCGTAATCTGCTTGATTCTGATGCGCTCAGCATGATCGAAGGAGTCATGCAGGTTTCTGAAATGCAGGCACGTGACATCATGATACCGCGCGCGCAAATGGGCGTCATTGATATCAGCGAAACGCCCGACAAGTTTATTCCGTTTGTGATCGAGACAGCACATTCACGTTTTCCCGTGATCGAGGGCAGTAAAGACCACATCATTGGCATCTTGCTGGCAAAAGATTTACTCCGTTATTATGCGGGAGAAGAGGAATTTGATATCCGCGATATGTTACGTCCCGCCGTATTTATTCCGGAATCCAAGCGGCTTAATATCCTGCTCAAGGATTTCCGCAGTAACCGCAACCATATCGCTATTGTCGTTGATGAATATGGCGGCGTAGCCGGCCTCGTCACCATTGAAGATGTACTTGAGCAGATTGTTGGTGACATTGAGGATGAATATGATTTTGATGAGGAAGAAGATAATATCGTGCTGGAATCAGATAATCACTATCGCGTCAAAGCCATTACCGAAATAGACAATTTCAATGATGTACTGAATGCAAACTTTAGTAATGGAGACTGCGATACCATTGGCGGGTTGGTACTGAAGGAATTTGGCCGCTTACCAGATCGCGGCGAATCTGTTGTTATCGGTCACTTTAAATTTACCGTATTACGCGCTGATAGTCGTAGATTACATATACTGAAAGTTGAAAAAATTGTTGCAAACTCATAAGACTGCTCACTACCTGAAACGATGCTAATTCAATGGATAAGCCATCCAAGACTTAAGATAATATTTATCCTGATACATGGCTAAAATTACTGTCCGCAATTATTCTTCACAAGCTTTTAATATACTTAGCCAATCCGGACTGCCGCCTGTATTAGCCCGCATCTACGCAGCGCGGGGAATTGAAGAAACGCACCAACTTGAAACAGAGCTATCGTGCTTGCTTCCATTTGATCAATTTAAGAATATTATTCCAATGGCCGCATCACTCGCTGATGCCATTCTCGCAAAAAAACGGCTATTAATTATAGCCGACTACGACTCTGACGGCGCAACGGCTTGTACTGTCGGAATGCGTGTGTTACGAAAACTGGGTGCCACCGTTGACTATCTGGTTCCAAATCGTTTTGAATATGGCTATGGATTAACACCTGAGATTGTGCAGCTGGCTCATACGACCAAACAACCCGATATTCTCATCACCGTTGATAATGGCATCGCCAGCATAGCGGGCGTGCGCACAGCCAATCAGTTAGGCATGCAGGTATTTGTTACCGACCATCACCTGCCAGGAGACGAATTACCGGACGCAGCCGCGATTATGAATCCTAATCAACCGGGCTGTCATTTTCCCAGTAAAAATATAGCCGGTGTCGGCGTCATTTTCTATTTAATGCTGGCACTACGCGCAGAGCTACGCAAGCGCGGCGTATTCATGACGACCTCAACACACAATACAAGCCATCAATCCGGAGCCATAAAAGAACCTAACCTGGCCAGTTTATTGGATTTGGTCGCCCTGGGAACGGTCGCCGATGTGGTCAAACTCGATGATAATAATCGCATCCTGGTACAGCAAGGTTTGCAACGTATTCGAAAAGGCCGCGCCTGTGCGGGCATTAACGCCCTGTTAAAAATAACACGACGGGATTATCATCAAACATCTGCCTACGAACTGGGTTTTGTGCTGGGTCCCAGACTGAACGCCGCCGGGCGGCTAGACGATATGTCCCTGGGTATCGAATGCCTCATTACCGATGATGAAACACACGCCACGCATCTGGCACAACAACTCGATGAACTCAATAGCCAGCGCCGTGAAATTGAATCTGACATGCAGGAAAGCGCACTGCAGATGCTTGCAGCCATTATCGAAAAACAGCATGCGAACATAGACACATCGTACAGTCTCTGTCTGTTTGATCCGGAATGGCATCAGGGCGTCATCGGAATACTGGCATCCCGCATCAAAGATCAGTTTCATCGTCCAGTCATCACTTTCGCACCCGGCAATGGGGGTGAGCTCAAAGGCTCAGGGCGTTCGATTGGCGGATTCCATTTACGTGATGCATTAGATCTGGTTTCCAAACGCCATCCCGAGTTGATACTCAAGTTTGGCGGGCATGCAGCAGCAGCTGGCTTGACCATCAATAGCGATAATTTTGAACAATTCCGCGAGGCTTTCGAACAAGCCGCACAGGCGTTACTCACGCCGGCCGACCTGACACGCGTTATCGAAACCGACGGCCAACTCGATGAGACCGAAATCTGCTTGGAACTGGCGCATACTCTGACACAACAAGTATGGGGGCAAGGTTTCCCCCCGCCAACATTCAATGCATCTTTTTATGTGGAAGAACAACGCATCGTCGGTGAAAAACACCTGAAATTAAAACTTAGAAAATGCAGCCTCGAAGAAGAACAATTTCAGACCTCTGTGCAATCCAGTGATCTCTATGACGCTATTTTATTTGCCCACAGCGATCCGCTGCCAGAAATCATTGACGCAGTCTATCGATTACAAATAAACCAGTTCAGGGGTAACACCACCCTACAGATTCAAATCGATCACTGGTCTCAATCTGAGCGCTGGCCAACAACACAGTGAACATTGACTTCTTGCAGGGTGGAGGCCTGGAGTCATTACCTCAATTCGCTACCAGCCTCGCAATTGGTCTTCTAATTGGCCTGGTGCGCGAACGTAATCCAGCCGCTAAAGCCGGCCTGCGTACCTTTTCCCTGGTTGCATTATTCGGCACACTGGCCGCCATGTTATCCGAGAAAACCGATGCCCCATCGTTATTGCTGGGAGGTTTACTCATTGTGGGCTTGATGACCATCGCCGCTTACTTTCATGCAAAAGATGAAATCAATGATCCAGGTACGACAACCGTAGCAGCCATTATCATGTGTTATGGATTAGGTGCAACAATCTGGTATGGCGATACCACGCTGGCCATTATGCTGGCGATTATCACGGCCACCCTGTTGTATTTTAAAACCGAGCTGCACGGAATTAGCCAAAACATTGAGCGGCGGGATGTGGTTTCCATTCTCCAGTTCTCCGTCCTTACTTTTATTATCCTGCCCATATTACCCGACAAAAGCTATGGCCCTTACCAGGCCATTAATCCTTATCATATCTGGCTCATGGTTGTACTGATCTCTGGCGTCAGTCTGGCTGGCTACATTGCATTAAGGCTCTTCGGCCAACGTTATGGGGCCGTACTATTGGGCCTATTCGGCGGACTCGTCTCCAGCACGGCCACAACCCTGGTGTATTCACGTCGCAGCAAATATAAACAGGACTTTGTTCAGCTTGCCGTTGTCGTTATCCTCATTGCCAATCTCATGGTACTTATCCGGCTGGCGCTGGTCAGCGCAGTTGTCTCTCCGGCCATATTGCCCGTGCTATTACCGGTGCTCGGCTGTGGCCTGATCTTCGGATTGGGGATAACCGTTTACTGGTGGTATAAATTAAATCAACAAAATACAATACCCATACCAGAAATCAATAACCCAACCGAGATTCATACTGCAACAAGTTTTGGTCTACTCTACGCCGTTGTACTGTCTTTTGCCGCCTGGCTGTCAGATATCGCGGGTAGTAGTGGACTCTATATGGTCGCGTTGATTTCCGGAATGACTGACGTAGACGCCATTACGCTGACAAGCCTGCGCCTGTTCGGATTGGACAAACTAGAAGCCACTGAAACAGTCACCGCCATTTCTATAGGCATATTATCCAATATGGGTTTTAAGTTGGGATTGATATTTTTCATGGGTAATCCGTTACTGGCCAGACAATGCACTTTCGGTATGATTGCGACAGGCATTGGCATAGGGTTGGCACTATTACTTTTCAACTAAAATGGAAAAGTTATCGCAAAATATCAAGCGCTATTCTTTGCAACCAAATCAAATTTACCAAGCCGAATATTCGCACCATCGGTTAGCGCGATGAAATCAGTGGAGCGTATCCGCCAAACATGCCTCTCACGCCTTTGCTCAACGCGTCCTGTTGACAAGCCAGTACTACGAATCCTTCTTTACCTTCGACGCCACCGTTCAGATCGATGAATCGAACCATGAGACCTTTGCACGGCAGGCGGCACATTTGACTGCTCTTTGTGGTAAAATATTATTTTTAATCAACGAGATGAGTGTGCATTGCGAGCTTCTCAGATTTTGATGTCGTGCGTCGCACCCGCAAAGGAAACTTTCTGAGACTTTTGCAAAGGTCTCAAGCCTATGTGAATCGACGTGCTGCTCAAGGGATGTCAAATAAGGAAATTCAACGTTGCCTGAAGCGATACATTGTTCGCGAGCTGTATCCGCTTATTCTCGCAGATTTGTCAGATGCGGCACCAATTATTTGACATAGGAGCGTCAATGCGGTTGCAGAAAGTTTCTTTGGCAGCCTAAAACAGGAACGTGTCCAATGGAAAAGTTATCAGACCCGTTATGAAGCACAGCAGGATATATTGCAGTATATTTCCATGTTCTACAATAGTTACCGACTACATTCATATCTGGGATACAAAAGTCCAAATCAATATGAAGCAGAAGCCGCAAAAATGATAAAAGTCGCTTAACTGGGGTATACAGTTTTACTTGGCCATGCCAAACTTCGCAAATAACTCTGTCTTATTGCAGACAATAAACTGCCTCCTCAGTAAGCAGCATTAAAGTCTGATCCCATTAATTGCTATTGATTGGGTCAGATCAAGGATCGGCACTCGCTAGTGCCGATCGACCCGACATAGCTAATTATTGAGCGCCGACCAGTTCGGAATCGGAGATCTTTAGTTCCTTTCCGACAAAAATAGCGCCTTCAATCAGGCTGTTTTTTTCTATTTCCGCTTCACCATCGAGCACTAAGAAAGTCCCACGTGCGATACTGTCATCTTTTATTTTCAGCTTATCCTTACCCAGCAGATTAAAGATCACTTGGTTCGGCGTAACCCCGCCCTGCAGTACGATAACTGAGCCCTTTTCAATTGCCATTTCGCTAGTAACGTTAAATACGAACTCGGATTGCGCATCGCCCACCAAAGTCAGCGTATTATCTTTCAGTTTGATCTTTTTTACCTGAATCACATTAAGACCAGAATCGCCGAATATTGTGGTCGATTCTTTGATCTCACCAAATTCTTGAGTAGGCTTTAGATCTCCCGTCATCTTCGCAGCCTGCACCACATGTGCTACCATTCGCGAAAGATCCGCCATGACGGAGCCGCCGAGAATTGGCACCTTTTTATCCAGTTTAATTTTTTTGGCGTCAGGGTCGATGAAAAGCGTACCGGTAATCTCACCATCCTTAAGATCGGCTTCTGAATTCTCCGCAATGCCGACGTCACCGTTTATAATCGCTCCCTTCTCTAACTTAAATTTTGCTTTGTTAAATGCCAGCACACTGACCATCTCGACAATACCTGTTACGCTGGGTTGATACGCGATGCCTGTGGCGTTCTCCGAAGCCGGGTCATAACTACTGGTCGAAAAAGAAAAAATCTCTGCCCCGGTAGTACGGCTGAGATTGTAAATCCTATCGCTACCCCGGTCCGACACCCACAAGGAACCGTCTGACGTAGACACGGTAATGCCTTGCAGATTATCGAACGACGTGTCCGCTCCCAGCGGCAGTGACTGTATCAGTTCGCCGGTGCGCTCGATGTTGTAAATGGTATCCGTACTGTTGTCGACAATCCAGAGCGTACCGTCGAACGGGTCAATCGCGATACCCTGGGGGCTAATTGATGCAGGATCATACTTCGCAGTTGCAAACCGACTGACTACAGTGCCGTTTTTTTCTACCTCGAAGACCGTCGGCGTCGGACCAGAGCCTGGAACGGGGTCATCCACCACCCAAAGCACATCAGCGAATCCATCAATGGCAACAGCAACCCCTTCAGTCCCTTTAGTGCCAAAGCTCGCGGCTAATATCGGCTCGCCAAGCTGGTCGCCCGTGGTACTGAAGTTAATGAGACGGCCAGGATTCTCGCTGACGATCCACAGGGTTCCATCTCGTCGGTTGAAATCAATTTCAGAAGGGGCACCTAATGTAGTTTCAATCGGAAACGATGACAACAGTTCGCCGTTAAGAGTCACCTCATAAGCACTACGAGTAAAATCGTCGGTAATCCACAGACGTGGTTGCATGGTCTGTGCGTATGTTGCTGAACCAAATACCAACCAACATGCTGCAGCCACCAGATAAAAAAATCCTTTTGTCACCGAGCGTTCTAAAAGTAAACCGGATATTTTTTTCATTAATATATTCTCTCACCAAATTAGTATTATTATTAAATTCCACGATGGCACAACAAGGCCCTGTAATTCGGACCTTGAAGTAAATTAATCGTTAAACATATTAAATCTCCGAGACAAATTAATAATAATAAGCTTCCGGAATTAAAATGCTATAAGGAAAATGCCTAAATTAATTTAAGAGTCTGTTTCAAAATTCCTGCCCCAGGGTTGAGTGAGGGCTAATCCTTTGATTCACTAGTAGAGTTGTTGAATCTTTACAAGGAGGATCAAATGGTATGAACATCCTTCACCCGCAAGGATTATGTGCGAGGCCGCAAGGAATATGCAAGTAACATGAGGGATGCGGAATGGGAGAAGATAAAACCGTATTTTCCACCCCCTGCAAAAACCGGTCGCCCGCGTACCACCTGCCTTCGCTCGGTCATGAACCCAAATTTTCCATTAGGAGAACCTATTGAATACATTTGGAATTCTCTAAATTATGGTTGCTTTAATTTGCAAGTTTTTCTTCCTGATTGTTTTGATGTAGGCTATTCATTCCATTAGTTTTTCGTTATTGGGAAATTCCTAATGGAAAATCTGGGATGAACGCTATTTTCTACCTTTTGCAATCAGGCTGCCAATGGGACATGCTTCCCGGTGATTTTCCGCCGTGGCAGACGGTTTACCGATATTTTCGGGGCTGGATAAGGGACGGGACATGGAACCACATTCACGATACCCTGTACCGTTCCATTCGTGATCTGGAAGGGCGGAAAGAAAGCCCGACGCTGGCGACCATCGACGCGCAATCCGTCAAGACCGGTCCCGACGCGCGGGGCGATATCGGCTTTGATGCGGGCAAGAATGTCAAAGGCCGCAAACGCCATATTGTCGTCGATATTTTGGGTATGATCCTGAAAGCCGATGTCCACTCCGCCGGAATACAGGATCGAGACGGCGCGATTCTGGCGCTGGATAAAATCACGGGACGATTTCCATTTATCGAAAAGGTTGTCGCCGATGGCGCTTACGCCGGACCCATAGCCCAGAGCAACAGTCCCAGACCCATCGAAATCGTCAAACGTTCCGATCAGGTCAAAGGCTTCGTCGTCCTGCCGAAACGACGGATCGTCGAACGCACCTTCCCATATTTCTACTGCCTGCGCAAAATAGTCTTAGACTCCGTAAATCTTTGTATCCATTTAGCTCGCGTATCTGGCGACAATTCGTACACCTTAGCGACGTAATGAACAATGAACCGATTATACTTTCCATATATTATCTTTGCTATTTCATGCTGACTGGGCCAGCTCAGGCAAGGCCTTGCCTGCCATTCATACAAAATGCTGTTTTCATTCTTCTCAATTACATTCCATTTTGTTACACCGGGGCATTGCTTTTCCCTTATCGCTTTCAAACCATTAAGCGAGTCTTCTGGAGAATCACCACCCTGCCATGACTTACGATTAAAGTTTTGTATAGTAACCAGTTCCCGCCAGTTATTGATATCGTCTCCTTCACGTATAAACTCTGTGAAAGAATACTGGTTAGCTATCTCGGTGTTGTGCCCAGCCTTCCAACCAGGTTCAAATTCAAAGTACAGGTATTCATGTTCTTCCGTTTTTAGCGTAGCGCATCCAGCCGACAAAACGAGATATAGGAAGACAACAACTCTCGTCACATTTTTCATGACCCCCTCCTGGAATTGTTCTGTTTCGCCCTCAGCAAGCTGATCTGTCTAACGTTTGAGTTAAGCGGCACGCCGTTGCAGGTCCGCTTGAACGAAGGGTTAAGCCTCGCTCGCTCTGCGGATGCCCTCTTCTAGAACAAAGAACTGTGGATTCAAAGATGCCAGGGGTTCCCGAAGCTTCACGACTTCAGACGTCGGCGCATGCACCTCGAGCCGGATAATTTTCGCAATCTTAAGGGCTTCATCAAGCAAAACGCTAACATTCTCCAGGTGGGCAAGGACGGCTTCTGCATTCTCGTAACCCTCTCGACAGTGGGCGATGCTCCCATTAAACGAGAATGCATAGTGCATGCATCCGGGCTCAGCCTGTGTCCGGGTGACGAACTGAGAACCAAGAGCCTTGAATTCTGGAAGCTGACTTTCCTGTACTTCGAAATACGGGACCAAGGTGCAGCAGGTGTCTGGTTTGAACATGTGTCTCTCCTAGCGGTTGGGGGGTTGCACAACCAGGACCAATCGTAGCTGCGTTAACCACGCATCACAACGCACATCAGCTGTGGAGTACCTCAGCCGTGCTTGCGAGGCCTAACTAGAACTAGGCGTCCGAAATGACACAATATATTGCGTCAAAAATAACATCTATTAAGGCAAGTATCATGATTTTTCATTAATTTTTATAGCATTTGGTAGATTTAGCTTTCATTATAGCAAAGTCTTTAGATCCAATAGTATGATGAACACACAAGGATCACGTCTTGCATTAATGTAAGCAACAACCAAAAATATAGAGAAGAAGCAGCATGGATGTTATATAACAAGACCTGACACTTTTTTTGAGATTCATACTGCAACAAGCTTTGATCTACTCTACGTCGTTGTACTATCCTTTGCCGCCTGGCTGTCAGATATCGCGGGCAGTAGTGGACTCTATGAGCCTGTCCCGAAATAACCCAAAATTGAGATACTTATCGCATCTATTTGTTAATAATTAATCGGTTGTATAGTTAAAAACGAATAAATCATATATTACGAGACAGTTCCATAAACGATGACAGATGGATTGATAAGATATAGTAATCGTTTTGTATTCACTCCAATTCTCAGGAGGAATCTGTTGATGAGCACTTTATTTATCTGGTGTAACAAAAAGAAAAAAAGGCAAATCCTCGGTTATGCAGCCCGACCCGATGAACGTGCAACCCCTCAAAAGGATAAAACTGGACCACTTGCTCGCTGGCTTCTCGTCACGTCGAATTCTCACGGCCCAGTAATATGCCTGGCTTGATTTAAGTTGAATTTCCAGTGTGTGTTCTAATGCCTGAAGTCCCTGGCGATAATAAACTTCCGGTCCTATCGCCCACGTTAAAGGGCTATTTTGGTAGGTTTCGTGAATCGCGATATCATATTTGTCGGTTTCTATCGGCTCATCTATTGGACTCCAGCGCAATGTGGGTCTCAGACTATCAACTACAGGTGGAGAATATGACTCGTCCGTTACAAACACAGACCCATACCCCGATGCTTGAGTTGGTGGATAAACTGCGAAAACGGTCTCGTTTAATGTTCCACCGTAACCAACACAGCCACTAATCCAAAAAACACTCAGAAGCATCAGCCACCAGCGCTTCATTGCTTCTTCTCCAGCCGCATCAATCTCTTTTTGGCCGCTCCTTTGGCCCCAGGAATATTGATTTGTTGTTGGTGAAGCCCGTATCGATCATTATCAACAACCTGCATTTCAGGAAAGGCTCGTGGCAATTTCCAGGTTTTTTTAGAATACGCACGAGCGCCTGTTTGCATGAACTTAATTACGAGCTCACCTATATAAGCAGGTTCTAATTGTTCAGAAACCGAGAAATTCGCAAAGACAGGCCGAATCAAATAATGATTCCCTCGCATCCACTTAAAACTCGTGATCGTATAATCCCCGGGCGGCAAATGCCAACTGAAAGTGCCATCGTGAGCCAAGGTATAGACAACTGGTTCTGAATCCGAATCGGACATCAGATACAAATGAAATTTGTCCCACAAGGGTTCATCCCAAATAAAGGATTCATCATTAGTGACAACATTAACACGTCCAAAAATAATGGCCTCTCCAACCGGGACTGATTTCGCTGTTTTCAGATCAATAGGAGAACTTGGAGAAAGATGACGCGGGGGCTGGGCGCAACTTGTAAACAAAAATAGAATGGTCGCCACGACAAATAATTCGACGGCTATCTCATTCCCCTGAAAGACAACTCTCTTAAGGCCCCCTATTCGATTTATAAAAGCACAAGTCATCGCATTACACCTGAATAATCTAATCAGATAATCTAATCATGAGATGTTTGTCCGGAGAGCAATACATCTGATTTGCACAGCGGCAAGGAATGAAGCGGTATTTTCGGCGTATCTTGTGGCAATGCCGTGCCAACACTTGAGATGGAGGAAAGCATTTTTAACCAGATGTCGTAATTGATAGCGCTCTTTGTCGTAAGACCTTCGTGCTGTACGGTTTCTCTTTGAGGAGATTACGATTCCCATACCCTGCCTCCTTGCCTGTTCAAGCATTGCATTGCTGTCATAACTGCGATCTACCAGCAGATAAAACGGCGGTATGTATTGCTCTCCGGACAAACATTTCATAATTACATTATTTAGGCGTATCAATTAGTTTTAATAGGACCGGGCTTTGAAACTTGCTCCATTAAATCATTATTCCATTTGCCCTTTACTTCCACATGAGCTTCGCCGCCAAGCATAAATGCTTGAATCAAATCATGATTGAGATAAGCATAAAGACCTGGCTGCTTAAATGTGTAAATAGCGGCCACTGCTTCACCGCCATTGACATGCCAGGTTTCTCTGTCAACCGTGGGTGTATTCATAAAAGAGCCGCCAGGCCAGACTAAATCGCCATGTCCCCCTATTAAATGGATACGAGAATCTTCATTAGCTTGCGAATGAATAAACAAGACAGTTTCACCAACCGTGGCCTTCATTGCATTTTCGCCAGTTAAAGCACCTTTTTTCCCGTTGTAAGTTACATGTGTCGGAACGAGCCCGCGCATAACGGTTAAAGTATCAGTATAAGGCTCTACTGCATTTGAATATCGTTTGTAGTTTCCATTTTTGTCCTTTGGAATGTACCAGCCCTGTTCACCAATATAATAAGCCCTATCATAAACAATCTTATTTCCCTTATGATCTTTTAAGCCATCTTTTGGTAATATCATGAGCGCACCATACATACCTGAAACAACATGATAAGGAGTCATAAATCCTCCTGGCGCACAGTGATAAACATAAGTGCCCGGCATCTCAGCTTTAAAGCGCAATGTGACTTGCTCTCCTGGCGACACCTTGGTTAACGCACCACCGCCTAGTGCCCCCGTTGAGGCATGAAAATCAATATTATGTAAGAGCATGTTTGTGCTAGGGTTTTTAAGCGTTAACTCAACATAGTCACCCTCATGCACCACCATCATTGGGCCAGGATTAGTACCATTAAAAGTCATCGCTTGAACAAAAACATTGGGTTCAATTTCTATTTCTTTTTCCTCAATCACCATTTCCATTTCGATGATTCTAGGCTTCCCGGAATAAGCTTGTTGATGCTTCGGTAAAAAGGGCGGCGCAACTAAATCTTGCTGTACTCTCTCCAGGTCTTGTAAGTTTGACTGGGTGCCTACATTAGCAATATAAGATAATGCTTCCTCATCAGCATATGAAACCGATGAAAATGACACGAGATAGAAAGCAAAACACATGATTAATTTTTTCATTATTGATCTCTGCAGTATGTTAAAAATTCGAAACAAAAAGGCTATTCGAGCGCCTAACGTAAAGTTGATAGGCCCTGCGCTTTTACGAGGCGTTGTTGAATAAATCATAACGAAGTCGATACAAAATTCGGAATATAACCGCCGTTAAGCTTTTTTCAGTAGCTTCTCGCCGTCTACTCGCAAAGATCCATCTGGGGAAATATGTCGATAAAGCGTTTGGTGTGATCCCAGTTTCTTTGCATAAATCACTAATGTTTGTTTCCTGTCTCCCTATTGACGCCATAGCCAATCCTGATTTAGCTGGGTCATTTTATAAGGTGCACCGCCATTTCGGGATCCAGGGCGCAGCGGAACGTAAAACCCAGTTAATCACGCTAATCGGCCAGAGTCGCTCATACCGCATAGCACAGCAGCACGACTTAATGTGAAAACCGCCCAAGACGGAAAACCAGAATCGTCTCCTTACCTCCCTTGTCTGAAGGTCCGGTTTTTCGAAGATCTTGATAAAAATAAGCATCATGCATAAAATGACGCGGCTCACGTCAATTCCCGCTGCATAGTCGGAACGGAGAATTTCGGGTGAGAACTATCATATAATACTCGCTTTCTACAATCCAACAGTCATATTACACGGTCAGTGATATTGTTTCCCATGACCGATATGCCACGCAATGCAATTAAAGCTTATACCTCCTGCTCCCGGCGCCATTTCACGTTATGCTGGATTTGATGGCTCCAGTGATTCGCTGGCACTTGCCCAATTGGCACAACAGGCGAAACCGATCACTATCATTACAGCAAATGCACTGGATGCGCAAAGATTGCTGGAAGAAATTCCTTTCTTTGCAGCGGATCTAAGAATCCACCTATTACCCGATTGGGAAACGCTGCCTTACGATACGTTTTCTCCCCATCAGGATCTGATTTCAGAGCGGCTCGCTACGTTCTATCAGGTCATGAGCGGAAATTGCGATGTCCTGATCATGCCACTCACCACCGCACTGTACCGCGTATTACCGCCGGCATATCTTGCGGCATATATCTTTTTTCTGAAACAGGGCGACCAGCTCGATTTAGATGGACTCCGCAGCCAGTTAACACTGGGCGGCTATTCGCACGTCACACAGGTACTTTCACCGGGAGAGTATAGTGTTCGCGGTGGACTCATCGATCTATTCCCCATGGGTAGCCCGCTGCCCTACCGCATCGATTTACTGGATAACGAAATAGAAACGATACGCACTTTTGATGCGGATACACAACGCAGCATCTATCCTGTTAATGAAATACGGTTACTGCCCGCCCGCGAGTTTCCTCTGGATGAGGCTGGACGCACTTGTTTTCGTAGTAAATTCCGTGAACAATTTGAGGGCGATCCATCAAAGAGCCGCATATACAAGGATGTTAGTAAAGGGACGGCGTCCGCAGGGATTGAATACTATCTCCCCCTGTTTTATGAACAGACAGCCACCGTATTTGACTATTTACCACAAGATACGCTGATTTGTTTGCACCAGGATATCCGGCCGGTAATAAAAGATTTCTGGCAGGATACTCAATCACGCTATCAGTTACTTCGGGGTGATAGCGATCGTCCATTATTACCACCAGAAACCTTGTTTCTTCCTAGTGATCTCTTTTTCAGCAAATTAAAGCCTTATGCACGCATTGAAATGCTGTCTGATCCACAAGCACAGGATATAAAATGTATTGCGGAAAAAATAATCCGTCCACTGCCTTCTATTCAGGTTAATCGGCATGCTGATAATCCTTTAGAAAAACTCGCTGCATTTATGGCTGCGTTTACTCAGTCTAATGGGCGAATTCTATTGTTAGCGGAAAGCATGGGGCGGCGTGAATTAATCGCTGAATACCTGAACCAGCATCATTTATACCCAGATAATTGTGCTGATTACACGCAATTCCTGGCCAGCACACAGCCTTTTATGCTGAGTGTTGCGCCACTGCATAACGGCTTTATCCTTGATCAAGCGCAGATTGCTTTTATAACCGAAAGCGAGCTGTACGCCACGCATCTACATGGACGACGTGAGCGCGAATCTCGCAAAACAACGTCGACAGATACCCTGTTACGTGATCTATCCGAAATCAAACCCGGTGATCCAGTCGTACATGAACAGCACGGCATCGGCCGTTATTTGGGTCTGGTCAGCATGGATATGGGAGAAGGAGACAATGGCGCACTCAGTGAATTTCTCATTTTAGAATACCATGGCGGAGATAAGTTATATGTGCCCGTTTCACAACTATCCCTGATCGGACGATATAGCGGCGCTTCTCCTGAGTCTGCGCCACTGCATAAATTAGGCAGCAACCAATGGGATAAAGCCAAACGCAAGGCCATGCAGCAAGTTCGCGATACGGCAGCCGAACTACTCAATCTTTATGCTCAACGAGCTACCCGCAAAGGGCACGCCTTTGGCTTCAGTCAGCATGATTACGATGCTTTTACTGAAGGCTTTGGCTTTGAAGAAACAGCGGATCAAGCCGCAGCGATCAAGGCGGTAATCGCTGATCTGACATCAGACAAACCCATGGATCGCCTAATCTGCGGCGACGTGGGATTCGGTAAAACGGAGGTCGCATTGCGCGCAGCTTTTATGGCTGCTGCAGATGGCAAACAAGTAGCCGTGCTAGTTCCAACTACGCTCCTGGCTGAACAGCATTTTCAAAATTTCTCCGATCGCTTTAGTCTGATTGCAGATCAGTGGCCGATAAAAATTACAGAGCTCTCACGCTTTCGTTCAGCCAAAGAACAAACCCAGGCACTAGCAGAACTGGCTAAGGGAGAAATTGATATTATCATTGGCACCCATAAGTTGATTCAGAAAAGTGTCAAGTTCAAGAATCTGGGTTTGCTCATTATTGACGAAGAACATCGGTTTGGTGTGCGTCAAAAGGAGCAGTTAAAAAAATTCCGCTCAGAAGTGGATATTCTCACGCTCACCGCCACACCGATTCCCCGCACATTAGCCATGTCACTGGAAGGTTTACGGGATTTCTCTGTGATTGCCACAGCACCACAACGCCGACTCGCCATCAAAACTTTTGTCAACCGCTTTTCGATGGGGACTATTCGTGAAGCCTGTTTACGTGAATTAAAGCGCGGGGGACAAATTTATTTCTTACATAATGAAGTCAATACGATTCAACTCATGTATGAGAAACTGACTCAACTGTTACCAGAAGCACGTATCAATGTCGCGCACGGGCAAATGCGTGAACGTGAACTGGAACATGTAATGCGGGATTTTTATCAACAACGCTTTAGTATTCTATTGTGCACCACGATCATTGAAACCGGTATTGATATCCCCAGCGCTAACACCATTATCATCAATCAGGCCAATAAATTTGGCCTGGCTCAATTACATCAGCTGCGAGGTCGAGTCGGTCGTTCTCACCATCAGGCATACGCATACCTTCTAACACCCGAAGAAGAGGCACTGGGCGCACAAGCCAAAAAACGACTCGAGGCCATTCAAACCATGGAAGAACTGGGTTCAGGATTCTTTCTGGCCATGCACGATTTGGAAATTCGCGGCGCCGGGTCAGTACTCAGTGAATCCCAAAGCGGAGAAATGCAGGAAGTGGGCTTCCATCTTTACAGTACTATGCTCGATTCTGCCATTAAATCATTGCAAGCAGGACAGGAACCCGACATACAGCATCCGCTGGGTGTCGCAACCGAGATTAATTTGCATGTTCCTGCGCTACTGCCCGATAATTACTGTCATGACGTACATGAACGTTTGGTCTTATATAAACGAATGGCAAATTGTGTCGATGATGAGCAACTCGATGACATGCAACGCGAATTAATCGATCGCTTTGGCCTATTCCCTGATCCGGCCAAGGCATTGTTAAATTGTCATCGCCTGCGTATTGCAGCTAAGCCGCTGGGCATTATACGTATTGATGCCAGCACAGATCATATTCAGATTCATTTCATACCGAATCCACCCATCGACCCCGTCAGGATTATCCAACTAATCCAGAGTAATCGTGAATATGTTCTGTCTGGCCCTGATCGCCTGAAAATCCAGGCACAAATTCCATCAGTGACCGAACGGGTGGCACGAATACAGAACTTAATTCATACGCTCAGCACGTAAAATAAAATAGACATAACACAAAAAACCAGTACTATTCATACAGTCGTTTATCAGTTTTTCTGATATCACATTACATCAGATTTACAGTGATGATCAATCTCATATTTCAGGATAGTGATGCATGATTATTGTTATTTCACCTGCCAAAACACTGGACTTCGAAACACCGCCCGCTATCAAAGAGCACACCTTACCGGTCTTTCTGGATTGTTCGTCGGAACTCATTCAGCAGCTCAGAAGATTAGAACCGGATGAGCTCGGTCGCTTGATGAGCATCAGCTCAAAACTGGCCACCTTGAATTCAAATCGCTATCACGAATGGTCTTTACCATTTAACATGGATAACGCAAAACAATCCATATTCGCTTTTAAAGGTGACGTCTATACCGGTCTTGAGGCAGCCTCTTTGAATACCGTTGATATCAAATTTGCCCAAGAACATCTGCGCATTCTTTCCGGACTATATGGGGTATTGCGCCCGTTAGATCTTATTCAAGCCTATCGACTAGAAATGGGTACGTCGTTTAAAAATAATCGAGGCAGTAATCTATATGAATTCTGGGGCCATCGCATTACCGAATCACTGAACCAGAATTTGAAAAATGAGCAAAATCCTACAGTAATAAATCTGGCCTCTAATGAATATTTCAAATCGATAAAGACCGATCAGTTAAACGCCAGAATCATTACGCCCATTTTTAAAGATAATAAAAATGGCACTTATAAAATTATCAGTTTCTTTGCCAAAAAAGCGCGGGGCCTAATGAGCCGCTATATTATCCAGCACCAACTAACAGATCCTGAAGATATCAAGGCATTTGATTATTCAGGCTATCATTTTAATAAACACACCAGCACCGACAATGAATGGATCTTTACCCGAGAAGATATCAAGATGAATCATAGTAATTTACATTAGTCGATTTCCCACTCATTTATTACTATCGCCGCGCTTGTTATAAACAGACACGCGCTAAATATTAAATTAATATTTTTGATAAATATGATTAAAATGAATGCAGCAAAATGTGTCGATCTAGCAAAAACCTATGTTGCTCTGTCAAATAGTCACAATCTGCAACATATCGCACTGATGTTTATTGATGAAGCGACCTATCATTCCTCCTATTCCGGTGAACTTAAAGGAAGTCCTGCCATCAATGAAATGATGGTCAGTTTTTTCTCTCGCTTTCCGGATGTACATTGGGATGTACCGGAATATCGGATCACCGGAGATCTGAGTGTCGAATTTGAGTTCACCATGAATGCAACAGATGCCACATCCAGAAAGCGCGTCGAACGGCGAGGCTTGGAACAAATTAATTTTACTGCAGATGGCCTCATCAGCCATATCGCTGTGCATAAGCCGAATAAAGAATAAACTACTCGAGACTTTTGCAAAAGCCCTCGCTAGAAGTTTTTGACTATTGATTATAAAGGATTAATTTCTCAACTATTGGGGTTTTGCAAAGGTCTCCTCCTATCGCTAAAATATAAAACGCCATATTCACCTCTTTACATTGCATCATCCCATGTCAGTGAATGGTAATCGAAGCCATTCACTATCGTTGGTTTGATAATCTGAAAAAAAGGTGAAATATCAAAATCACGCGGCACAAGTAGACTGTGGTGACGAACTCGATAGATCTCCGCGTAAAAATCAGCATACGTGGGGTTATCAAGCCATTCTCTCCGAACCTCAGGCAGAATAGGATAATGCACTGATTGAAAGGCCTGCGCAATCAACGTAGAGCAAATCGCACGGGTTGGATCCCCGCTACCGAGCGTTAACATGCGTCGTCGGTAGCGTGTTGGAATAGGCGGCATTGGGAAAAGGTAGCGTGCAAGATCTAATACATTTTTTAGATCATATTGTTGTCCGATCCGGGTAACGGCATATTCCACTACCCGCCTACGATCCTCGTCACTCAAATTGACTGCGCGACAAATTCGAGTGTGCATATACGCATAATGTGCAAGCGTTACTCCTCGTATTCCTTCCTCCAGGTCAGCCTCAATCAGCGTCAGTGGCAGTTGCCATGGTTCTCGGGCAGGCAGCGCGTCGCCAATATATAACGCAGCGTGCGACCAGGTCGATTGTGTCAGATATTTAATCGGGACACTGATACGCGTATTACCTTCGATAAGCAAAACATCAGCAGGCTGTAGTACTGCAGCAAGCTGTTCCTGGGTTGTCGTCGAAACCTGAGTATTGCGTCGAACCGGCGTGGTTAAGAAACGTGCTAACCCGTGACCTGCAAATTCAGCTATCCAACCCATCGATACACTCTCTTGATTGACGATATAGCGATATAAATAACACAACGATAGCCTTCATACCCAGTCGAAATATTCAGTCTCCTTTATCAAATTAAACGCCTGTCTAAATTCCATTTTCTCATAGTGACGCTAAATCAAACACTTCGCGTTTATAATATCCCACGACCGGTACTCCGGTAACTTTATGTTATATCGCATAATTTTCAGCATCTTATCCAACGCGTAATATGAATACTCCTAGACCTGCGACAGATGAATCTCAGATTAGCTGATTATATAAGCGATCATCTCACTGAAAATTCAACTTGCCCACCCTCCATTTTATTACCCGTTTCCACTTTTATTTTTGCGCTCAGCACAAATATTCTGTCATGAGCGATACCGCCCCGACCAACAAGCCAGTCGCGTGCAGCACTGGCACGTTGATCAGCAAGTGCCTTTAAATCATTATCATCAATTTCAATATGAGCCAATATCAATTGCTCCATTTCCGGAACCGGCAAGCTTTTGGTGAAACCCAGTATATTGGTTGGTTTCTCAAATTCTTCATTTTTATAGACTAACTCCAGATACTTGTCATAGCTGCCGGAATCGAGCTCGATATCATCCAGCGCCCCCCCTGCTTCCCCACGCTCTGTCTCCTCCACGAGTTTCTGTGTTTTTACCTTACGCTCGAGTATCACTTGTTTAAGCCCCTCATAATCACGCTCAGGGCTCGCATAGCCGGTGATTTCCAGTTTCAACGCTGGCCGATCAATTAAGGCCTGAGAAAGCGCTTCAAGACGTTTCTCAGCTTCTGCCGCAATCTGTGCCTGGCCTGGCACAAAATTAATCATCGATAATTCCTCGCCGTCACCGAGAACTGAACCTAACAATGCAAAAGGAGCCGTAGCCGCTTTCATAACCAGGTTAATAAACGCATCAAAAATAATCTTACCCAGGCTAAACTGAGGATCATCGAATGAGCCTCTAACAGGCAAATGAATATCAATTTCACCGCGTCGGTTTTTCAACAAGACAATAGCAAGGCGCAACGGAATTGATAATGCCTCCGGACTATCCGTTTCTTCGCCCAGCGTCAATTGATCAAGAAAAATATTATTCTTTGCTTTCAATACGCCCGCCTCAATTTCATAATGCACATCGACGGACAGCTTTCCCTTTTTGATCGTATAACCGACATATTTACCCGAATAAGGGCTAAAAGACGGCAAATCAATATCCTTGACCTGAGCCGTTATATTCAGCAAAAGTTCACTGCTAAATGGATTGATATTACCTCGAATCGCCAATGGCGCAGATTTATCTACCGCACCCTGGATATCGATCGTGCCTGATCGATCAGGTTTCAATGGTCCGATTTCGCCTGTAAGGCCCGTCAGATTCGCTCTATAATTGGGTTTAATAAATTGATCCCTAAAGTTGACACGTCCATTTCGCAAGATCACCTGATCAATATGTATCGGAGCAGGCTGATTGGATGAGGATGCGACATTATTCTCTGTGGCGACTGCTTCTGCTTGATCTTCCTGTCGAATGATTGCTTTAAGGTTGAGATCTCCTTCTGGTGAAAGCATCACACGAGCAAAAAAATCATCCAGCTCAACCGTAGTCATATCAATTCGTAGTGGCTCATTGATAAAATTAATACCCGTAACATCCAGGCTTTTCCAGCGGAGCAAGTCAGATCCATTCACTTGATCAAAAATATTAAAATTGGAAAGTCGCCCCTGACCCTTTGCCACCACCTTCAATGGCTCGCCATTCGCGACAACTTTACCCTGAAAGGAAACAGCCCCGTCGGTTAGCAGCGCATTTAGATGATCTCCCGCCCAACCCTGTAACGACACGACATCCATCTCTTTAAGATCAACGTCTAAATTAACCGCCAATGGCGCCCACCCCAACGAACCTTTGGTATCGATACTGCCATACTCATTTAACCGGGCCTGCAAGGCCAGATTAAGAGGCTGGGCACCACTGAGATCAATACGGTCTAGTGTTAAATTAAGTGAATCGACCACCATAGGAGCTACTTTTGTGAGTGCTGCATCTTCAAAACGAAATGACCCAGCCGTAAACCTAATCTGTTTAATCTCGGCTGCCCATGATGGCGGCACGCTTTTCACCGGCTGGGCGGAATCTGCAACGGAGGCAGCATCCGTCATGGCCTGTTTTGAAGCAACCCGGATTCTGTCTGCAACAGCGGGTTTATGTGCTGGAATAGGAATAGCCGCATCCGCCATGAGTTGTTTTTGAGCAATCCGGATTCTGTCTGTAACAACGGGTTTATGTGCTGGAATAGGAGTAGCCACATCCGCCATGGCCTGTTTTGGAGCAATCCGGATTCTATCTGTAGCAGCAGACTTATACCCTGGAACAGGCATAGCCGCATTCGGTAAGGATGCTGTAAAAAGCCGGATCAAATCGAGATGGCCATCCTTTTCCCTGCGCATGGAAACATTAAAACGATCGAGCAAAATTTTATTCAAACCAATCTTCTGTTGTTCAATATCAACTTGAATATCACTCACCGTCAGCTTAGACAGGGATAATACCGGTACGGATTCACTCTTGCGCGTTAATGCGATTTTGTCGGCAGCAGCAGCCATCTGTGATTGTCTTCGACCCGTCAGATCGATCTCAGTCAACTGAATATCCAGTTGGTCGAGTCCAACCTGATAGGGTGCTTCAACAGCTTGATTTTCAAATGCCAGTTGTCGTAATGTCGCATGGCCAGACAAGGTAAGATTAGGTAACTCACCTGTCATCTGTTTGAATGTCAGCTCCAGGTCACTATCAAGATATCCCGACAGCAGACTGATGCCTATAGGTGTGGGTGCGTACTCATCGATATCTGTCAAATCGATATTAGTAAGCTTGATTTCGAATACGGCTTCGCGTTCATCCATAAACGGACGCAACTTGCCATCCAGTGAAAATGGAGCACCGTTAACCTTGGCATTGAAGTGGGGCTGAACCCAGATTGCTTCTGCGCTTGTGAAATTAGCAACAAAGGGAATCCCCAGATTAATGTCGGCTATTTCCTGATGACTTTGTTTGAAGCGATCAACAAATTCTAAATGGCCGCCTGCGATAATAATGTTGCTAATGAAAAAAGATGGGGTTTCTGGTTTATTAATTTCATCATCTGCAGAAGATTGTGTCAGTGTCTCAATCAGATCGGTGATGTTGAAATGGTTCTGATCTTCGCGTACCAAGCGTAATGTTGGCGTTTTTAATGTGATCGCACTAATAATCGGTGCGCGTTGCGTGATCGATGCGGCACTCAGATCAACATAGAGTTGATCAAAAGAAAAAAAGCGTTCATCCGCATGATTACCTGTCTTTCTTTCTCCTATCTGAAATCCATCGACCGTGAATTCCAGTGAAAAGAGTTGAATATTGATTGACTCTATCGTTACAGGCCGGTGCATCATTTCTGATAGCCTGATTTCAATTTGCGACTTGGCATAGCCTGGTAGCCAGAAATAACTCAGCAGCCCAAGCAGGATAATGACACAGTTCAGCACAACGAAACTAATTGCAAGACGTTTACGAATAACAAAATAATGCTGTGCAGTCGGCGTCATAGTAATATCCTTTTAAGCGATATAGTTTCCCGAAAACATATCGGACCGAATGAAACACCGTGATTAATAATACTAATCACTTTTATTTCGTCATTCTCTCAGATTAAAATAGAATCGCTAATCTGAAAAATAATCGCATTAACAGCCTGACTCAAATTAAATAAATATTTATCCTGATCCTTTAAACTCGGTGGGCTGTTAACAACAATCCGGGCAGCATAGCGGAGAGAACCGAAATTACCCGATTTTTCCCCTATGCCCAGTCCCTCTATCAAGTGCAGTGTTTATTGCAGCCCCATTAACTCTACATCAAAAATCAGGGTTGCGTTAGGCGGAATCACATTCCCGGCACCCTGTGCACCATAGGCCATAGAGGGTGGAATAATTAAAGTCCGACGCCCACCGACTTTCATGCCAGCAACGCCCTGATCCCAGCCTTTAATAACGCGCCCTGATCCAAGTAAAAAGGAAAAATAATTATCACGATCATATGAACTATCAAATTTCTTTCCCTTATTATCCGGTGCAGCTTCATCATAAAGCCAACCGGTATAATGGACATTGACGGTTTTTCCAACGACAGCTTCCTCACCCGTTCCTATTTTCTTATCAATTTTCTCAAGCTTACTAACATTAGATTCAGCATGACCAGCAACGGCATGTTCCTTATAGGAATAAGCCACTTGAGGTAGCGTGGCCAGAGCCATAAAGATAATGCTCAAATGGAACAGGGTCTTTATTTTGTACATAATTTCCTCAGAAAAATAAATTAAAACAGGATAAATTCTAATAACTCGCTCTCAGGTATTATACTCGGTATGATTCATTCGTCATTACGGTTCATTTATTTCGGAAAATCAATTAAACATAGAATAACATCATAACTCACTGATTAAAATAATTATAAAAAAACAGCTAACGTGTTATCCGTCAATCAGGTGGGTTTTTAGTTGTATGAATCGCGCGCTCACTGGTGTTGAAGACCAATCGCCCAATCGATTTTTCAGATCAATCCGTTATGATAAATGGCCTGCTCGATTACGGCCGATATTTATAATCAGAAAGGATTCCATAGATTATTTTGACTACTTGCTTACTCATTGATCATGCAACAACCCTTGAATAAAGAAATAGACCTAACTCAGGATAAAAAAAAGCAAAACACCCAAGAAAACAGTTTATTGCGCATACACGATTCTCGTCTTATGCGTGGATTGTATTTAGGGGGCGGCATCATCGCACTCATACTCGGCGCACTCGGTGCGATTCTGCCAATTCTGCCGACCACGCCATTTATTCTGTTAGCTGCCGCCTGTTTTGCACGGAGCTCAGAATCTTTTCATAACAAGCTATTAGCCAATCGTATCGCAGGTCCCGTGATTCGTGAATGGTGTCTGTACAAAAGCATTCCCTATCGCGTAAAACGCTGGGCATATCTATTAATGGCACTGTCATTTGGAACCTCTATTTTGCTTGTACCTGCTGTCTGGCATAAGGTCATGCTCGGTGTAATAGCAGCTATACTGGCCATATTCATCTGGCGTATTCCGGTCAGAGATTCCTGCACACGTTATAAAACCAGTTAACTGGTACAGTTATATATGTATTCTTAAAAATAGAGGACGCAGTCCTACCATACAACTCAACCGGCTCTACTATAACTCTTCGCGTTATGAATTTACTTCTCATTGTCCTTACGCCCTTCATCGGTGCCATCTTTGTTGCCTGGATTTCCCGATTAGGACGACTTCATGCTGCCTGGGCAGCCGGCGCAGTAACGCTGACTTCACTCATTATCCTCTTGCCGCTGATAACAGATACTTTTTCTGGATATACGCTGATTCAACGCTTGAGCTGGATACCTCTGAGTGGCCTCGATATTGCGTTCCGTCTGGATGGATTGAGTCTCCTGTTTGCATTACTCATTCTAGGCATCGGTTTGCTGATTATTCTCTATGCCCGATATTATCTATCCGAGCGAGACGATATGGGACGGTTTTATGCCTATCTGCTTTTATTCATGGGCTCCATGCTCGGCATTGCATTATCCGAAAACATTATCCAGCTGCTCATTTTCTGGGAATTAACCAGTTTATCTTCCTTTTTACTGATCAGCTATTGGCAGCACCGTTCTGAATCTCGGATTGGCGCACGCATGGCATTGGCAGTAACGGGTGGCGGGGGATTGGCCTTACTCGGCGGTTTTCTGTTACTAGGCCAGATAACGGGTAGCTATGATTTAGCCGTAATCCTGGTATCTGCCGACACGATTCACGCACATCCACTTTACCTGCCCATGCTGATTTTGGTGCTACTCGGCGCTTTCACTAAATCAGCACAGTTCCCATTTCATTTCTGGCTGCCAAATGCCATGGCTGCACCTACACCCGTGTCGGCTTATTTGCATTCAGCCACCATGGTTAAAGCGGGTGTATTCTTATTGGCGCGATTATTCCCAGCTTTATCCGGCACACCTGAATGGTTCTGGCTAGTCAGCATGACCGGACTCACCACACTCCTTCTGGCAGCATATATTGCGATGTTCAAACATGATCTTAAAGGATTACTCGCATACTCAACCATCAGTCACCTAGGCCTGATCACACTATTATTTGGTATCGGTACGCCCATTGCCGCAGTAGCCGGCGTTTTTCATATTATTAATCATGCCATTTTTAAAGCGTCATTATTTATGGCAGCCGGGATTATCGATCATGAAACGGGAACCCGTGACATGCGTCGTCTCAGTGGTTTATGGAAATTCATGCCACATACCGCACTATTGGCTATGGTGGCGGCCGCTTCTATGGCTGGCGTGCCATTATTTAATGGTTTTTTATCCAAAGAAATGTTTTTTGCTGAAACATGGCATGTGATTAATCAACCCTGGGGATGGCTATTACCCACGGCCGCCACCATCGCGGGGGTATTTGCAGTCGCCTATTCGCTGCGTTTCATCCACAATGTGTTTTTTCAAGGCGAACCGGTTGATTTACCCAGAACACCTCATGAGCCGCCGCGCTGGATGAAAGTGCCTGTGGAAATACTCGTTGCGTTATGCTTACTGGTAGGGATCTTCCCTGCCCTGACAGTCGAACCCATTCTGGCAATAGCGGCTGCCAGCGTATTACAAGGTCCATTGCCCGAACACAACCTCGCTATCTGGCACGGTTTTAACCCCGCATTGTGGATGAGTGTTATTGCCTTGATTGGAGGTGGACTGATCTATCTTGGTCGACAGCCTTTATTTATATTACATGAGCGGATGGAAGGGCGACTGGAGCTCAAATCGTTGTATCATTATCTGTTAGAGACTCTGTTCAAGTGTGCCAAAACGGTCAGCCGTTTACTGGATGCCCAGTCATTGCAGCAAATGCTGTTCATATTCATAACTTTTATCGTGATACTCGGTGCTCTGGGTTATCTGGATAGCCCAACCACACTCACTGGCGAACGCATATTACTACCGGTTGACGGTGTGAGTTTGGTCATTGCGTTAATACTCATGATAGCAGCGCTTGGTACGGTTATTTTACATCAACAACGCCTGACTGCGCTGATTCTAATGGGAATGGCAGGGCTGGGAGTGGCATTAATTTTTGTTAAGTTTTCAGCCCCGGATCTGGCACTGACACAGCTCTCGGTGGAGGTCGTCACCATTGTACTGTTACTTTTGGCATTATATTTTTTACCACAGCAATCGCCATCCGAATCAAGCCAATGGCGCCGCGGTCGCGACTGGATCATCGCTATCGCTGCAGGCAGTAGTGTGACTATCTTAGTTTGGGCAATTCTGACTCGTCCATATCAGAGCATCGCTGATTATTTTATTACCAATAGCGTTTCGGGCGGTGGCGGCACTAATGTGGTGAATGTGATTCTGGTTGACTTTCGTGGATATGATACACTCGGTGAAATTACCGTACTGGCGCTAGCCGGACTGGGAATTTATGCGATGCTGGATTGTTTAAAACTACCCGGTTCCAGTCATGATAGCCAGGGCCGCCCTTGGGATCAGGATATGCATCCGGTCATCCTGGCTTCATTTGCTCGTTTGTTATTACCACTTGCCATGTTAGTTTCAATATTCATTCTATTGCGCGGACATAATTTACCGGGTGGTGGCTTTATTGCCGGACTGATTACTGCCGTCGCGCTGATCATGCAGTATCTGGCCAATGGCGTAACCTGGGCGCAATCCCGCCTGCCCGCCGACATGCATGTGGTGCTTGGCTCGGGCTTGTTCATAGCAACCTGCACTGGATTAGCCAGCTGGTTGTTTGATTATCCTTTTCTCACGTCCACATTCAGCCATGTATATTGGCCGGTTATTGGTGAGTTTGAACTGGCATCTGCCATGATCTTCGACTTGGGCGTTTATTTAGTTGTGGTAGGAGCTACTCTGTTAATTCTTGTCTATCTGGGTCTGGCACATAGTCAGGATCATTCGTTCAATTCTAGAAAACATACCCGCTAATGGAAGCGCTGATATCCCTGGTTATTGGCGTGTTCACCACTTGTGGTGTCTATCTCACATTACGCGGCCGCACGTTTCCTGTAGTGCTCGGCTTGACATTTTTATCCTATGCAGTCAATCTTTTTCTGCTGGTAATGGGAAGACTGACTATCGGTAGCCCGCCGGTGATTACCGATGGCATCATGAATTATGCAGATCCTTTGCCTCAAGCCTTGGTGCTGACTGCTATCGTGATCAGTTTCGCTATGACCGCTTTTGTTATTATATTATCCTTAAAAGCGCATATGGAACTGGGTAATGATCATGTCGATGGAAAGCATAAATCATGATGAACCACCTGATCATTACTCCCGTAATACTGCCATTGCTCGCTGGTATTCTATTACTGTTGCTGCCGAAGAAAAATATAGGATGTCAGCGTATACTGAGTATTACATCGGTGGCTGCTCAGATTATATTGACCGTAGCGTTACTGCATGCCGTCAGTAATGGTGAAATTCTGGTTTATGCCTTGGGAAACTGGTCGCCACCTTTTGGAATTGTTCTGGTTGCAGATCGCCTGGCTGCCTGGATGCTCGTAATTACCGCATTGCTTGCCTTGTGTGCCTTACTTTATGCAATTCGAGGTACAGATACTGCCGGTCCACATTTTCATGTCTTATTCCAGCTACAGCTGTTCGGCCTGAATGGTGCTTTTCTCACCGGCGATTTGTTTAATCTGTTTGTGTTTTTTGAAATTTTGTTGCTTGCCTCTTACAGCTTATTGTTACATGGCGGAGGACGGTTACGTACCAAAGCCGGATTACATTTCGTTGTGATCAATCTGGTCGGGTCTACCCTGTTTCTATTTGCAGTAGGTACGCTTTATGGTGTGTTGGGAACGCTCAACATGGCTGATCTGGCCGTTAAAGTAGCGACCGTTCCACCCGAAAACATCTTTTTAATCCGCATAGCAGGCTTACTGTTATTTGCTGTGTTTGCTCTCAAAGCAGCCTTGTTACCACTTTATCTCTGGCTACCGGCTGCCTATGCGCACACTACCGCGCCAGTTGCGGCATTATTTGCCATTATGACCAAGGTGGGTGCCTATAGTATTTTACGTGTTTATACATTAATTTTCGGCGAACAAGCTGGTCCTGTTGCCAACTTGATCGATGGGTTGTTGCTACCATTAGCATTAATTACGCTGGTGGCAGGCATACTAGGCGTCGTGGCAAGTACTCATTTACGTCAGCAAGTAGCCTACCTGGTCATTGCTTCAATTGGTTCACTGCTCATCGCATTTGGGTTGAATACGAACGAAGGAATTGCTGCAGGCATTTATTATTTGCCACACTCCACGTTTGCTGTAGCCGCTTTCTTTTTATTGGCAGACGCAATTGCTATCCGACGCGATGATATGAGCGATCGGCTGGATCCAGGGCCAGTAATCAAACAGGCACGACTATTGGGTGCCTTCTTTTTTGTAGTGGCCATATTAATCGCGGGTCTGCCGCCCTTGTCTGGCTTTATCGGAAAATTTCTAATTTTACAGGCCGCATTAACTCACCCAACTTTACCATGGATAATGAGTGTTATATTGATTACCAGTTTACTTGGCTTAATCGCGCTGGCCCGCAGCGGCAGTTTATTATTTTATCGAGCACAACTCACAAAAGTTATAATATCGAGCACAGGAACAGATACCCGAACAAAACCCCTGTCAATTGTCGGTGAATGCGTACCAATTGCTGGCTTACTTGCTTTATGCCTTGCGCTGATTATATGGGCCGGGCCCATTACCAGTTTCGCGCTGGCTACTGCCGATCAGTTATTACAGCCGGATGCCTATGTCCATACCGTACTGCGCCATGGAGCCCCGTACTAATGCGACACTGGTTACCCCACCCTCTCCTGACACCCATTCTGGCCGTACTATGGCTGTTATTAACAAACAGCATGGAGATAGGCCAACTGGTACTTGGCTTGGTATTAGGGTGGGCTATTCCCATACTGACAATCCGTTTCTGGCCCGAAGCCATACGTGTCCATAAGCCACTTCTCTTGCTACGCTATGCTGGCGTACTGCTGATCGATATTGTATTAGCTAATTTTACTGTAGCACGCCTTATCCTCGGCCACCCAGCTAAGCTCAGGCCCGCTTTTGTCTTTCTACCATTGGATCTCACTACGGATCTGGCCATTAGTATTCTGGCCAACAGCATCACGCTAACCCCCGGTACCCTGTCAGCAGAACTCTCGCTGGACCGGCGTCATCTGTTAATTCATGCCCTACATGAAACCGATACCGACGCATTGATTACGACAATCAAACAGCGTTATGAAGCACCTCTCAAGGAGATATTCGAAAAATGTTAGCTATTGCGATTCCCATTGCCCTTGCATTAGTAACCGTCGCAGTGGCCTTGAGTTTCTGGCGGCTATTGCAGGGACCCAGCATACCCGATCGTATTCTGGCCCTGGATACTCTCTACGTAAATACGATTGCATTACTGGTGTTACTAGGTATACACCTTTCCCGCACGCTCTATTTTGAAGCAGCGCTTTTAATTGCCCTGATGGGTTTTATTGGTACCGTCGCATTATGTAAGTATCTATTGCGCGGTGATATCATCGAATAAATTATGTTGGATTATTTACTTTCACTGCTTATTCTCACAGGCGCTACGTTTACTTTCATTGGCTCTCTGGGATTGGTGCGGCTCAAGGATTTTTATACTCGTCTGCATGGCCCTACTAAGGCGACCACATTAGGTGTGGGCAGCTTACTCATTGCCTCCGCTCTCTACTTTAGCTTGTATACAGACAAAATCAGTATGCATGAAATACTGGTAGCCTTACTTCTCTTTATCACGGCTCCAGTCAGCGCGCATATGCTTGCCAAGGCTGCGCTCCATCTTGGATTGCATTCATTGGCAAAAAAACCGGAAAAGAGCGATCAAGGAAGCCCACCCAAAACACAGATACCGCCTTCCGATAAGTCAGACTCTATCGGCTGACATTCAGCAAAAAACCTCATCCCAGCAAACTTACATAATTTAACCGGTCTGCTTTTGGGAAAGGTGAAAATTGCTGCAGCGTCACAAAGGAGATTCCCCTGGAAAAGATTATCCATCAGAAAGCGTGAAGATCATCATTATTATTCTATTTTTTCTGCGACTGTCCTATGTCTCGATTTTTTAAACACGGTATCCCTGCCAATGAATCCAGCATTGAGATAAGCGAACAAAATGGTGTCCGCTCACTGCATTTAGGCGGCAGTATGATACAAAGTTCCATGAGACTGGCTGCACCGAATAATCTGGAGCTGCTTTACACTCAATGTATGATGGGCTTTTTGCTGTTCCATCCTGATCCAGCGCATATCCTGATGATAGGTTTGGGCGGCGGATCACTGGCAAAATTTATTCACCATAAAATGCTCGGGACTAAAACAACTGTGATTGAAACTAATCCACAAATTGTCACCACAGCACATCATTATTTTGCACTGCCCACTGAAGATGATCGGTTTCAAATTATTGTGGCAGAGGGCAGCGAATATATTGCCAGGCAGGCATCCGGTACAGATATATTGATGATTGACGGTTTTAATGATGGCCATCAGACACCATCACTCTGCACACAGGATTTTTACAATAATTCGCGTAATATATTAAATAAAAATGGAATATTAGTTATCAACCTACTCAGTCGAGATAAAGGCCTGAACCATTGTCTGCGACACATTGAAAACAGTTTCAACGGACATATCGTAACCATGTTGTCCGAAATACGCGGGAATCTGATTGTTTTCGCATTCAAGCAGAATCCTGGCAGGCTGACATGGCAATCGCTAAAAACGCGGGCAAAAACACTCGAGGAAAAATACTCACTTCCATTTCCTAAACTGGTATCAAAATTACGCCAGCAATCTCCCCATGATGGAAACTATCTGAGATTTCTAAAATAGTGTGCGCAATGAGAGAACAGGCAGCAATTCAATGTCAGGAATGATGAGCCTTTACTATCCAGCTCTGTTTCAAATCAAAATGTCTCTACTGCGCCCAGACTGTATAGCCTGAACTCCAGGTTTTTTCGGAGACTTTGATCAGTGTCAGGTCACACGAAAGTTTTTGAATTGCCAAGGATCCGTGCTATCCATATCTTCTTCAAATAATACGCCCCGGTCCATAATCGGCGTCCAGTCACCATATTCTCCCACAACTTTGCCCAGATAAGGCGTCGCAACTTCTAAAACGCGCTCAAAAGGCATCTCATCTGGTTCAATAATGCCTGCGTCAGGATTTTCTATCGCCCAGACTATCCCGCTGAGAACGCCTGCGACTACCTGCAGGCTCGTGGCATTATTATAAGGGGCCAGTTTTCTTGCTTCCTCAATAGAAAGCACAGATCCATACCAATATACATTTCTACTATGCCCCATCAACGATACACCCAGCTCATCAATGCCATCAACAATATCATCCATTAATAAGCGTTGGGTTGTTTGTAACGTCAAATTTTTACCGCTAAACTCATGCACTGACAATACAGCGCCATCACAGGGATGATAAGCATAATAAACAGTGGGACGATAACATAGCCGATCCTGCTCCTTAATTGTCAAGTAGTCAGCAATAGAAATAGATTCACCATGCGTAATGAGAAAACCCTGATAGGCGCCCTCCCGCGGTGTCCAGGCGCGTACCCGAGTGGAAACACCCGGGCGCTCCAGATAGATAGCTGCATCACCGCCAAAGTTATGGTGCTTTCCATCTATCGGGAAATATTTTTCATGGCTACCCCATCCCAGCTCGGCAGGCTGGCTACCCTCACCTGCAAAACCATCCACTGACCATGTGTTGATAAATTCATCAAGTTGTTTCGGCGGATCCGAGATTTGCGTGTCTCGCTCAGCGCATTGAATCACTGATATATTCAATTTATAGGCTAATTGTGCCCACGCCTCCCGCGTTTGAGGTATTTCACTGTCGAGACCGATATCCTTCGCAAGATTAAGCAGCGCCTGCTTGACCCAATGAGAAACCAGCCCAGGATTCGCGCCATGGGATGGAATAGCGGTCGCTCCTTTACCCAGCTTTTGTCGCAATGCCAGCATTTCCTCACGCAAAGCATAATTCGAGCGATCCGAAGGAGATAAGCTGGTATCCGTATAACCGCCCGCCCAAGGTTCAATACAAGCATCCAGATATAGCACATGTCGTTCATGGCAAAGTTCCATCAACGCCGTGCTAGAAACATTGATCGCAAGATTGAGCAAGAAATCGCCCTGATTCAAAGCGGAACCCAGAATCTCTCTATAATTACTGAACGTCAACGGGCAAACTGAAAATGGAACCTGATAATGATCCGCTTCTGCACGTCCAGATTCATCTGCCGTGATGATTTTAATTTGTGTTGGCAGAATATCAAAATGACGCAGCAGTACAGGAAGCAGTCCCTGACCAACGCAACCAAAACCAACAATGATAAATTTTCCTGCAAACTTAATACTCGTTTCATTACCAATCATTTTTTATATTTTATTACGACCGTATATTTTGATCTGTCTACATATGATTTGTAGATCGTATAGATACCTAAAACATAACTACTATGCTAAAGTTTACAATTTCCTACTACAATGAGCAAACTGAACTATGGATTACATGTACGAATCTGAGCATACTAAGTTTATGCGTGAATTATTTGAGAAAGACCCAACTCTGGTAGAAAAACAACTGGCCGCAAGAGCCATGTGGTGGGATAAAAAGTCAAATAAAGATGAACAACAGCGCTTTAAAGACTCAAGTATACGGCAAAAGTCTTACGTCTATTTTGGTGAATAATACAAATCTGTATACTACAGCGGATGCGTGTCATATTTGGGCATCCGCTATCTAACACCCGGTTGGCTTTCGAACAGGTCATCAACATTCAATACATTGTCTATATTTCAGCCTCTTTGGCTCTGTTTTTATTATTGTGTTTTCTCAATAATAAATAGCGGGTAATCACAATGACTCCCCGCATTAATCTATCCCTGATTATGCGCCATGACTTGAATAAAACCGCAGCTTACTGAGGTTTCCTTTTATCCAGACAGGGCATATTATCCCGTCACAGAACATTGAACATACGCTGTTTCGCTTTTCCTCCATACAGAATCTTCAATCCTTCACTTTTCAAGCAGTGCTCCTGGCATTATTCACTGCTTCCCTCCTTGAAGGAAACAGATTCCCAATCTACTAACCACAACTCGAGCACAGCCCAATGCAAACAGGATTTAAAGCATCTTCAAAGACTCACCCCACCAGCCCGGCGAATAATTAAAGGCTCGCTCATTTCTACCCGCTTCAAGGCCTTGTCGTTCCACCTAAAGCCGCTAACCGTACATTCGGCAACTTGTTTGTCATGCTTCGACTGGAATGACAGATACCGGGCACATCTGGCACCCATCCTGCACAAAATACAGCGAGGTGGTTCAATGTAAGAATCGACCGCAACCAAAACCACAATTTTTTCTTACTCCCTCGGCCTAAAAGTCGAGACTTCCCGAGAGTTTAGATGATGAACGCTATCCCTTTCGTTTTCCTATACTGGTATCAGATTGATAGTCAATGCGATACACGGTTTATAATTGACCCAGTCTTGCCGTAAGATTCTTGCTTCGGCCAGCTTGATTTCATATATTCCCCATTCTCTTTAATCTCAGATTAATTATTCGGAATAATAGGCATCCCATTTAATAATTTTATTAAAATCAATGTTATTTTCACTAGATGTCACGATAAGTCTGTTATACCCACTCTGGATTTTGCCAGGATGACTTATGCCATACCATACAAATACGATATGAACTTACCGTTTTTTTTAAGCTCATTCGTGTGTTGCTTCATCAACATCTCTCTCTAATGTGAAATAAGGTGTTTCTTGGAAAATATACCATTACATATAATGCTAATTATATTAGCCTTTTTGTTAATTCTGTCTGGCTTCTTTTCCCTTTCAGAAACCAGCATGATGGCAATCAATCGTTATCGACTCAAGCACCTCGCCAAACAAGGGCATCGCGGTGCACGTTTAACGACTAAATTACTAGACAATACAGATAGATTGTTGGGTGTCATTCTTCTTGGCAACAATCTACTCAACACGGCCTCGGCAACACTGGTGGCCGTCATTATTTCTACTTTCTTCAGTCACGATGAGCTGGCTTTGCTGATTGGTACAATATGCATTACTTTTGCCATTCTGATATTTAGTGAAATTACACCGAAGGTAATTGCTGCGGCTTATCCTGAGCGTATTGCATTAGCAGCAAGCTACGTATTGTCGCCGCTACTAAAGATTTTCTATCCAGTGGTGTGGTTTGTTAATTTGTTTGTAAGCGCTTTATTATTTATGCTGCGACTGAATCTGGAAAAGGGAGAGGGTACGCATAATATTAGTTCAGAAGAACTCAGAACACTGGTGTTGGAAGGAGGTCATTTCATACAAAAAAAACATCAAAGTGTACTGCTGAATCTATTTGATCTTGAAACCGTTACTGTAGATGATGTCATTGTCCCGCGCAGTCAGATCGAAGCGATAGACTTAAATGCCGATGACGAAACGATTCATACTCAATTACTCACCTGTCACCACACCCGATTACCCGTATACCGTGAGCGACTCGACAATATCGTTGGCATTGTGCATGTACGCAGGGTGTTGAATCAAATGAAAAATGGCAAAATAACTGCTGCCACACTTGAAAAAGTCATGCATCAACCCTACTTCATCCCCTCTGGAACGCCTTTATTCTCACAATTACAATTATTTCAGGAGAGTCGAAAACGAGTAGGTTTAGTTGTAGATGAATATGGCGAATGGATGGGGTTAGTCACACTTGAAGATATCATCGAAGAAATTATTGGTGAATTCACAACACAAGCACCAACTCAAATCAGCACTTTCCAGAAGCAAGAGGATGGCAGTATTATCGTTGAGGGGAGTAGCCTGCTACGTGATCTAAATCGTAAACTCGATCTCCAATTACCGCTGGATGGTCCAAAAACCTTAAATGGCCTGATACTAGAATATTTTCAGGATATTCCTGAAGCGGGCATCGGCCTCAATATTGCTGGATATCCCATGGAAATTATTCAGACTAAAAATCAGGTGGTAAAAATTGTACGCATTTATCCTATCCCACCTATAACAGAAGAAAAATAGCCGGTATCATACTAACCTGATGATTTATTTTTTAGTCACAGATGAAGTTGGACGAGAAGAACAAAAGCAGTTATCCTGTGCCTGTTTAATTTGACTATTTTGTTTCATATGCGCCCATAGCTCAGCTGGATAGAGTACCGCCCTCCGAAGGCGGGGGTCACACGTTCGAATCGTGTTGGGCGCACCATATTAAGATAGAAATAAAAAATACCTCTCGGTTTTTTATTTATGGTAACCATAAATCGCTTTCTAATCTAAGAATCATCTCAGGAAAAGAAAGCAATGGCTTCTGAAGGTGCACCAGACATCGTAATAATGTTGTCGTGTGCTCTAAAAAAATGTAAAACTAATAAATCTATCCGTTTCAAAGACATCCGTCTTTAGAATAATGGAGTACTAATGGACAGATTGATACTTTTCTTCAACTCCCATTATATTAACCGGTTACTTAACCAGACAATCAGATTCAGGATTCTGGGATACCGTTTTCTTTTTTCATCGATACGAGTAACAACGATAATCGCGAACACTGACCGGATACAGACATGCAGGTCAATCCAGTGTCAATCTCGTGTCGCTGTACAATCTAGTATTCGATAATGCTATTTTTCATGCGAACGACCTCACCACGTTTTATATTGATAATTCTAGGATGCCTGCTGTCCGGCTGCGATTCATTTAAAAAGCCAGTGCCGCCCTTTGGAACAACGCATGAACTGGTCATCATCACTGTAAAACATTCGGTTAATTTCTATAAAAATACGAATGGTGGTTATTCTGGCCTAACATACGATTTGGCAACTGAGTTTGCTCGTGAATTAGGATTAAAAACGAGATTCGTAGTCATGCAGCGACCCGATCAAGCATTGGCTGCATTGCAGGCACAACAAGGACATATTGCCATGGGCCTACAGATTCCAGATAACCAGCTGATCCGTTTCCGTCTGGGGCCTGTTTATCAACAAATACAGCATCAGATCGCTTACAACACAACACAGCCCAAGCCAGCAGACTTTACCCATCTGATTGGCAAGACAACTGAGATTCCAGCAGGCACCATTTATGAAACACGATTAAGCAACATTAAACAGTTACTGCCTGATCTAAAATGGCTGGCCGTGGAGACATCCAGTGATCATTTACTCGTAAAATTAGCAGAAGATGTCATTACCTTTACCGTTGCGGATTCCCTTCAAATCAAACGAGCAAAACATTTCTATCCTAATCTGGGTGTCGCATTCAATTTGGGCGAAGCAACAAATAGTTGCTGGATTTTCTCAAAATTTTCTGAACAAGCACTGATAGGTAAAACAGGACAGTTTTTTACCCGGATAAAACGGGATGGAACTTTAAATCAATTACTTGATCGCTATAATGGGCATCTTCATCGATTGGAAGAAGCTGATATACGTCATTTCCTAGACGATATGTCAGCCATATTGCCAAATCTACGCAAGCACTTTTATCAGGCAGAAGCACTAACAGACATAGACTGGCGCTTGATTGCCGCACTCTCTTACCAGGAATCGCTTTGGGATCCGTTGGCAACATCGCGAACGGGTGTGCGAGGAATCATGATGTTGACAAAAGATACCGCAAAACGCATGAAAGTGGCAAACCGGCTTGATGCACAACAGAGTATACTAGCGGGTGCGCGCTATTTGCAGCTATTGAAAAAGAGACTGCCACAACGCATCACCGAACCCGATCGTACCTGGATTGCGCTCGCGGCATACAATCAAGGTTATGGACATATTATAGATGCACGCACGCTGGCACGCCGTATCAACCTAAAGCCGGATTTATGGATAGATTTAAAAAAAACTTTACCGTTACTAAGCAAGAAAAAATATTTTGACACTTTAAAATATGGTCGTACGCGTGGTGGAGAAGCGGTTATTCTGACAGAATCGGTACGCGCATACTACGATATCATGAAAAAATATCACCCACCTTTATCTCCAAACCTGCCAGGCCTTCATTAACTCTAGTTCGCTATCCCGATTATCCGCATTAACTAACTTGAAGTTAAAAGGAGCTATTCAATGTTTACTGGCATCACAGAAGCGATCGGAGAGATAAAACAGATAACACCGCAAGAAAAATCACAACAGCATGGATTATGTCTGAATATCACAGCTGGCGGATTAGATTTAAATGATATGAAAACAGGAGACAGCATTGCTGTAAATGGTGCCTGTCTTACAGTAACCGCTATATATCCGGATATGTTCACAGTAGATGTTTCACGGGAAACATTGAATTGCACACAAAACCTGGATCAATTAGGAACACGCGTCAATCTGGAAAAAGCAATGCGCCTGTCTGATAGACTGGGGGGACACCTGGTCAGTGGCCATGTTGATAGTGTTGGTGAAGTCATTAAATTTGAACCGGTAGGAGAAAGTGTTCTGTTAGCGATTAGAGCACCTTCTTCATTGTTAAAATACATGGCAGAAAAAGGTTCAATTACAGTTAATGGCGTCAGCCTAACGATCAATCAGATCGAAGGGGATGTGTTTTCAGTTAATCTCATTCCGCATACCCTTAGTATGACAACATTAAATGAACTTAAACCTGGTTTCAGTGTGAATCTCGAAACGGATATGCTGGCACGGTATATCGCCCGATTAATAAACGTTTACGTATAAACAGGATCAATACAAACATGGTAATCAGCGCGGTCGAAGATATTGTCGCCGATCTCAAGGTCGGCAAAATGGTAGTTCTTGTTGATGAAGAAGACCGTGAGAACGAAGGAGATCTGGTTCTCGCAGCCGATTTTGTCACCCCAGAGGCCATTAATTTTATGGTCACACATGGGCGTGGACTGATCTGCCTAACATTAACAGCGGAACGCTGTCACCAATTAAATTTACCCCTGATGGTTTCTGCCAACTATTCTCCATTAGGCACCAATTTCACACTTTCTATCGAAGCCGCGAGCGGGGTAACAACCGGGATTTCTGCTGCTGATCGGGCCCGTACTATTCAGGTGGCCGTAAAGCCAGATGCGAAGCCGGAAGACATCCTTCAGCCGGGTCATATTTTTCCACTTATGG
Organism: Nitrosomonas cryotolerans ATCC 49181; assembly: GCF_900143275.1. Lineage (NCBI taxonomy): Bacteria > Pseudomonadati > Pseudomonadota > Betaproteobacteria > Nitrosomonadales > Nitrosomonadaceae > Nitrosomonas > Nitrosomonas cryotolerans. The sequence goes on along the minus strand of NZ_FSRO01000001.1, from coordinate 818,440 downwards.
CGCAGAAAGGAGGGGTATTGGTCCGTGCCGGGCACACCGAAGCAGGATGTGACTTAGCCAGCATGGCGGGGCTGACCCCGGCATCGGTTATTTGCGAAATTCTGAAAGAGGATGGCAGCATGGCGCGTTTGCCAGACTTAATCACATTTGCCCAAAAGCATCAGCTTAAGATCGGCACTATTGCTGATCTGATTTATTACCGTAGCCTTACAGAGAGTCTCGTATCCCGGGTAGCTGAGCGTTTCATTCAAACCATACATGGCGAGTTCCTGCTGACCGCCTATCGTGATGAAACAGCCAATACGACACATCTTGCCTTGATAAAAGGTGATATAAATCCTGCAACTGAAACATTAGTACGAGTACATGCGCCCTTATCTGTCATTGATTTACTGAGTATCGATGACAGTACGCACTCCTGGAGTATTAATAATGCATTGCGCCTCATTGCTAAAGCCGAGCAGGGAGTTATCGTATTGCTATACCCTAAAGAAAATTCAACTGATCTGATAGCGCGTCTTAAATCATCCAATACTGAGCACCTGAATACGACTAAAACAGATTTGCGTAGTCATGGCATCGGAGCTCAGATATTAAAGGACCTCAAGGTTGGCAAGATGCGATTACTCGCAACACCCAGGAAAATGCCAAGCATGACCGGATTTGGCCTCGAAGTAACCGGCTATATGGAATAACAACAAAGAACAGACTTATCTCACTCACCGGAAAAGATATTTTCTGAACTTAACATTGCAATATACATCATTACAATTGGTATAGGGGAGCAAAAATGGCTTACTATGACAACATTATAGAGTATGAAACGGACCTGAACGGATCTGAATTACGAATTGGTATCGTGATGAGTCGCTTTAATATTGACGTGGGAGAAGGATTACTGAGTGCTTGTACAGAAGAACTCATAAAATATGGTGTACAGGCGTCTAATATAGTGCTGACAAGCGTTCCTGGTGCACTGGAAATTCCGCTCGTATTACAAAAAATGGCTTTATCCGATCAATTTGATGCCCTCATCGCATTAGGGGCGGTAATACGGGGTGATACTTATCATTTTGAAATCGTTTCCAATGAATCAGCCCGTGGGATCACTACCGTACAGCTTGACACGGAAATTCCTATTGCCAATGGAATACTCACGACTGAAAATGACGACCAGGCAATAGCCCGCATGAGTCAAAAAGGAGCTGAATCGGCACGTGCTGCGATAGAAATGGCGAACCTTCAAATTAAACTTGATGAAATTGAGCAATGACCGCTGCTATACCTGTACCACCGGCAACAAACAAGAAAAGCAATTCTACAGACAGAAAAAGTCGACGACGACATTCGCGTGAATTTGCTTTGCAAGGCATTTATCAATGGCGTGTTACAGGCGGCAGTATAGACTTCATTGAAGCCCAGTTACGTGAAACGGATACGTTCATGACAGCAGACCAACCATACTTTTCCGATCTGCTGCATGGCGTATTGAATAACACAGCCATACTGCAAGAAAGAATTCAACCGTGTCTGGATCGTCCTCTTGATGAACTGAGTCCGGTCGAATTTGCGATCCTGCTCATCAGCACTTATGAATTAGCGCATCATCCAGAAATTCCCTATCGGGCTATCATTAATGAAGCAATAGAACTGGCCAAGAGCTACGGAAGCACTGATGGATACAAATATGTTAACGGTGTACTCGACAAGCTGGCCGTTCAATTGCGCGCAATAGAGGTCGCAGCACGGACCCAGCCCAAAGGTTAAACTATCAATATCCGCTGCCGCGTTACGTTAAAAACGTCGGTACGGATAAACTGGACAGTAGAATGCACCATATCCTTTTATATGATTCTCTCCAGCGTAATTATTAAAGAATGTATTCAGAATTTGATCTTATTCGTCATTATTTTATACGCCCAACTACTGGCACCGTATTAGGGATAGGCGATGATGCTGCACTCATTGCTGCTGCAGGTGAATCGGAATTAGCCATTTCGACCGATACACTGGTAGCCGGAAAGCATTTCCTGGCTGATACCGATCCGCGCAGCCTCGGTTATAAATCGTTAGCAGTCAATCTCTCCGATATGGCCGCAATGGGTGCAAAACCCCGATGGGCATTACTTTCCCTCACACTTCCCAACCACTTGGCACAAGAAAATACAGCCTGGCTGAGTGCCTTTTCAGAAGGTTTTTTTGAGCTTGCCCAACAGCATCAGGTTGACCTGATTGGTGGAGATACCACCTGTGGCCCACTCAATATCTGCATACAAATTATCGGTGAAGTACCTAAGAAAAAAGCGCTGCGACGAAGTGGTGCAAAACCGGGTGATGATATCTGGATTTCTGGCTTCCTGGGGGATGCCGCATTAGTGTTAGCTCATCAACAGCAGCGACAGGTTCTTGAGACCAGTGAAGTTACACAATGCCTACCCGCATTGTATACACCTAAAGCACGCGTTGAACTGGGGCAACGGCTGATTGGGCTCGCACACAGTGCGATTGATATATCGGATGGACTGATGGCCGATCTGGGACATATACTGGAATATTCTCAAGTTTCGGCTACTATTCAGATGAACGCGATCGCCTGTTCGACCGTTATGCAGAAATATCTGCCCCAGCCATGGGCCATCCGCTGTTTGCTGGCAGGCGGAGATGATTATGAACTCTGTTTTACCGCACCACCGGAAAATCGAAAGGAAATTGACATGCTTTCACATGAACTCTCCATTTCATTGACGCGTATTGGAAAAATCGGGCCTGGAAAAGATTTAATTGTGAAAGACCGACAAGGTAAACCAATCATAATGGAGTCAAAGGGGTATGACCACTTCCATAGCTGATACGAACCCATCAAAAGATAAATCATCGCACCCACCGGCTGATTGGAATTTTGTATCCAGTCGATTCGTGCATTTTATCGCGTTTGGAGGCGGTCTTGGGCTGAGTTCAATCGCGCCAGGTACGATTGGAACACTGGCAGCCTTTCCTTTATTCTGGTTGTGCAATTATTACCTGGAACCTATCGGGCTTTTATTACTCATCGATATTATGTTTATTGCTGGCATCTGGGCCTGTGGCATTACGGGTAAAGTGCTGGGCAGACAGCATCACCAAGGTATGGTGTGGGGTGAGATAGTCGCTTTTCTGCTTGTCTTGTTGTTCACACCTGATCATTGGATATGGCAAGCGGCGGCATTTGCCCTATTTCGTTTTTTTGACATAGCCAAGCCACAGCCCATCCGATACTACGACCATAAATTAAAGGGTGGTTTAGGCGTCATGCTTGATGATTTACTGGCCGCTTTTTTCACATTACTGTGCCTGGCCGCGTGGAAGGCCATGGTGCTCCACGAAGGATACTTTTAGAGCTGTGCTTATCGCGAGCAGTATCCTCGCCACCTTAAAGGGAAGGTGCTCACCATATATCCAAACGCCTTGATGTGAACTGTTTTAATAAGGATTTTCCCGCATAAAACGGACGTAATAGAATAGATGAGACCTTTGAAAAACTCCAATAGTTAAAAACTTCTGGCGAGGGCTTTTGCAAAAGTCTCTAGATGTTCATTTCCCTAAATGGTATCAATCGTAACGTCGTTAACGAAATAGAACAGACAATCTGAGGCGGCAATGTCGGGTCGCGTCGTTGCCATGAACAGGTGCATACGCTGGACCGGGTAAAGGCAACCTGCCTCAACCCGGAAAAATTCCGACACCGCGTGAGGTTGTTGACAAGCACTGCCAATTACCAGGTGGGATAGTCCATCAACGCCCAGCCAACCCAGCATCTCGTCGACATCAATTGGTGCAAAATTGAACTTCTCTATGTCCTGACGCACGGTGATATCGCGATCATGCAGAGCACGATCAGCGTAATCAATTCGTGAATGCTGGCGCAGTTCGAGTCGCAAAGGATGCCGAAAGAGTGCAATCTCCCGTGATTCTGAAAATAATTCACTGGCAAGAAAGAAATTACGCATCCCTTGCTGGGCAACGATATCCGAGTTTTCATCCAGGCTGCCACCCGCCTCAATGGTTACCACCGGACATCCCAGGTCTTGCTCCATGAGTGATCCCAGACGCAGGTCGGTGACAATCAGTCGATTCACAAAATGGCCGACCAGAGCACGCTGTGCAGGCGTATCGCCCACAGTGACCGCAAAGGCAACGCTGGAACCGGAGGTGTTATGCATGTCCACGACCGCTTCGGGTTTTAAATCACGGATATAACGCAGGATAGACTGGGCCAATTGACCCTGTTCATCCTTGTTGTAAGGTGGGTTGAAGCAGCGATTCAAATCACGCTGATCAGGCAACTGACGTAAGAAGAACAACGGCTCCGCCCGGGCGGCCTCCACAGATCCCAATATCACCACCACGTTAACCGCAGGTTGCTCGTCACCAAGTAACCACAAGTGCAAAGCTTCCAGTCCGGATGGCTCATTGCCATGTGACAACGTAACCAATACCCGCGTCCTGGAGCTATCTCTGCCTGGCAAGTGAATGGCTACCGGACCCGGCAAAGCGCGCAGGAACTCATTGACCCGAGGCGCGATGTCTTCACGCCGTGGTGCCCGTATAACGTTTAACACCAGTCAGCCACCGGATTGCCCTCCATCACATGATCGATATAGTCGGCGAGCATGCGTGAACAGGCTTCATCCAGATCGCAGCTCTCACGATAACGTTCATATTCCCTCAGTTGCCAGGCAGCACCGGTACGACGGGTTTCAAAACGTCGCTCGATCACATGCCACAGGCGGTCAATCTCATCATCGTCAATACCCAGCATTTCAAGACCGATGCGAGCCCGTGGCAGAAATTCTTCGATCAAATCGACAATGGGGATTTCCTCCACTCCTCCGGCGCGCTTGCGCGACCAGATGACCTTCGCATCAAGACCGTGTTGAGCCGCACGATAGAAATTGAGCTCTGCAAAATGAAAAGGCAGACGCGCAAGGTGCTGATCAGTAGAGTCAGCCAAACCCACTGCCCAGCCAATGGAGAGCGCCGCGTTGGCCAGCATATCAATCACAGTCGGCCCAGCGGGGAGCGCTCGGAACTCAATCCGCAAATGGCCACCGTCAGTGGCATCGTACACTGCCCTGTTCCATGGCCAGATTGTTCCGTGATGCAGTGAAAGCTCTGGCAACCGCGGCACTGTTCGCGCCTCGGGGGCATACAGCACTGGCATGATAGGCTGATACAGGGCGACGTTTTCTGCAAATAACTCCCAAGCCCCTTCACGTACCCAACCGTGACCGAAGGATACTCTTGCCGGTTGTCGCCAATCCGAATTGCCGTGCTCACGAAGATCAATGCTTTGTTTAAACAGTGCGATACGCGATTCCTGCCAAAGTCGCATACCACCAATCAGCGGTGAGTTCGCGGCCATGGCCAACACCATAGGAGTGGTCAGCTGCGCCGCGTTGAATACCTGTGCAAATTCATCAGCTGCCACCCGCAGATGCACCTGGAAGGACGTATTGGCGCCTTCCACGGTCACCCCTTCACCGTCCATGATCAGATGATCCTTACCGTTAATATCAATATGAAAATATTTTCCACGAAGCTTACAAATTCCCTCTGCGAGCCCATGATAGCGGGCACGATCGGTCATGTAAGCCTGACTCAGGTGCTCATTCTTGAGCGTCGGCAGGATACCAATAGGGATGATGTTCGAGCCAATACTCAACGCATGCCCCTGTAAGACGTCGAGAAACTCGCGCAGCTCCTTTTCCATAGCAAAAAAAGGCTTACCGCTCGCCGCAACCGGGGAAAGATTAAATTCCAGATTGTACCGGTTTAACTCCGGCGTCAACTGCGGGTGATTAGCCAATCGCAACAGCTCTTCGTTAACGGCGGCCGGTAGATGACAGTCGTTATCAACCAGATACAACTCCAACTCCGCACCGATGCTGGGTTCGCGGCGATTGAAAGCATCCTGCGTCAGCAACTCACGCAACTCCCTCAACTGGGATTCCAGGCGCACACTGAATTCCTGATGCTCGGCTGGTGTAAACGCGTGCTTGTAGACGTCTTCTCCCATGTACTCCCCCTTCTCAGGTGGATGGATTATGCCAAGAAGAACAACTCTTGACTCCCGTCCAGACCTATACTACATATGTACCGTTATTACAAAAGACGAGGTTCGCTGAACAACCATAAAAGTCGCTATGCGCACCCCACCACTCACGCCTGATGAAACCTGTCACCTAGCCTGGGTTTTGAAACGCGGCTGAGGTGAGAATAAGAAAAATAAACACTCCTACTCATCAAACTGAAATGTACTGGAAGCTTGATTGGCAGTCAAACTGACAAGCAATCAAAAAACTACAGGAAGCCCTGATTGGCGATCCTGATTACGAGTGGCTTATGATTGATGTCAGTCATTGCAATCATCCCCATGCCGCCGAGGGCAAGGGCGCAAATCAGGACATGAGTCGCACAAAAGGGGGCTTAACACCAAGATACTTCTGGCCGTGCATGCGATAGATGCCATCCAGTATCAGATAAAAGACCGCTGCATAACTGTGTTTTTAAGCTGTTCTGATTACTTGCAGCATTGATAAATCAAACACTTAAAACCTTGCCCAGCCCGAGATAACCAGTTATGCAGCGGTCTTGATAATGCCGATGAGCACAACAAATAGGTAACGCAGCAAAATCAGAAGTAAAAACACCCATTAATGCATGAACAAGGATAATCGCCAGATAAAGCAAAGCAAAGTGGAAACATGGAGAAATATGCGCGTGAACACGCAAATATGAAGCGTGAATGCTGGGCACTAAAACAGCAGCGGCCAGGAGAAGCTACCTGTTATCCGTCAGCAAGAAACCGGTATGCCATTCACCGGTCCTCCATGCCGACATTGAACCACAGGGTTTTGTTCACAGCGCTGTTGTTTCAAGTCAAATCAGGCAATGGCTCCGCGACAGCCTCAATCTCAGGCACACCTTCCTCCCGCAGTGGCAGGGAGAGAATGGTTGCGCCGGTGGTCGGTTTCAGTTCAGCATCGCTGCTGAACGGCGTGGCGATGCCCTTGGCATCAACCAGAAACAATGGCAGCCGGGTAGCGGCATATTTCTCGCAGTAGGTTTGCCAGTCAAATTCTTCCGTCAAAGTAGTGCGCTTGATGCGCTGGCCTTTGGCAACCATACCGACCAAGTCGAGATAGGTATAATCATCACGAAACAAACGTCGACCGAGGTAGCTGCTGGAGGCCTTGTGCTGATCCGCCTGATTTTTATCTGCCAACGCAGCCACGCTGAATATCTTGTCGGCGCCAAAATCTGCGCGGAAATGCACCGCCGCAATGACGTTGATGTAGCGCAGGCGCGACAGCGCCAGCACCCCGCGGATACCGCTTAAATCCAGGTGCAAGTCGGCATGATCCGAGACCGGATTGCCGTAATAGGTTTCCAACCCTGCCATTCTCGCCTCGCGCACGCTATCCCAGCTGGGATCCGCCAACACGCAGCGAATTTCCAGATTGTTCAATTCCTTTGCCAGAGCAATAGAAAAGGCATTGGCACCGATAAGCAAGTAACCCCGTGGTGGCGGCTCCGCCACCCCCAGCCAAACCGCCAGCAGGCGCGCCGTGCTGCTCTGCAGAACCACAGTACCAATAATCATGGAAAAGGTCAGTGGCACCAACAGCGCCGCATCCTCATAACCCGCGGCCACCAACTTATCGGCGAAGATGGCCGCAATCGCCGCCGCGACAATGCCGCGCGGTGCAATCCAGGCCAGCAGACCGCGCTCGGGCCAACTGACATCCAACCCTACGGTGCTGATCCAGATCTTTACCGGACGCGCAATAAATTGCAGCACCAGCAACAACAACAGCGCCTGCCAGCCAATTTCGGTCAACTGCTCCAAATCAATGCGTGCCGCCAGCAGGATAAACAATATCGAAATCAGCAGTAAGCTCAGGTGCTCTTTGAAGTTGAGGATAGGGTGGATATCCACCTCGCGCCGATTGGCCAGCCACATGCCCATCACCGTGACGGTAATGAGGCCAGATTCGTGCTGCGTTGCATTCGCAATACTGAAGGAAGCCAGCACCATACTGAGGGTGGCCATATTCTGCAGGTAGTCAGGAATCCAGCTTTTGGTGAGCAAGCGGCCGAGCACGTAACCCGCCACAATGCCGCTGATGCCACCGACCAACACGGTTTCGAGAAACACTCCCAACACATGCAAGATGACTTGGTGTTCGAGACTGGCAAGAATAAATTCATAGGCCAATACTGCCATCAGCGCTCCGATAGGATCGATAGCGATACCCTCCCAACGCAGAATATTGGAAATCTTGCTATTGGGTCGCACCGAGCGCAACATGGGCACTATCACGGTCGGCCCGGTGACGATCATTATTGCTCCGAACAGCGCGCTCACCTGCCAGGAAAAATCCAGAATAAAACGTGTCGCCAGCGCGACGATAACCCAGGTCGCCAGTGCCCCGACGGTAATCATGCGCTGCACCACTTTGCTCACATCGCGGATTTCATGCAGGTTTAGTGTCAGACTGCCTTCAAACAGGATAATCGCTACCGACAGCGACACCATCGGCATCAACAATTCACCGAGCAGCAGGTCGGGGTTAAGCCAGCCGGATATTGGCCCCGCCACCAGCCCGACAATCAACAAAAACAGGATCGCCGGCAGGCGCACACGCCAGGCGGTCCACTGGCACAACATAGCAATCAGTAACACCAGGGCAATAACGAGTTCAGTATGGGGCATGCTCTATCCTGCGAATGAGAAATCTCCGCTATTATGACGTCTCGGTGATTGAAAGCCACAACAGAAAGCAAAAAATATTGGATTGCGCAGACCGTCTTTATAAGGTGAGCATGCGCCGAATATAGAAAAAATAAACGCCCTTTTTCATCAAGCTGATAATGTACTGGAAGCCTGATTGGCGGTCAAATATATTGACAAGCGATCAAAAAATCGCTTGATCTCGGCTTAATAAAATAGAAGCCTGTTGTTTTATAATTCAGATTAATTAGAGAATGGATATGGCCCTTCAAGTAGATGAAATACATCGATGTGCCTGGTGCGGCAAAGATCCGCTATACGTAGCCTATCATGATGAAGAATGGGGTGTACCGATATATGATGATCGGGCCTTGTTTGAAAAACTGATCCTGGATGGTTTTCAGGCCGGACTTTCGTGGATTACGATTCTGCGCAAACGGCCCAGTTTTATAGCGGCCTTCGATAACTTTGAACCTTCCCTTATCGCACGCTATGACGATAAAAAAGTCGAAAAGCTAATGCAAAACGCGGGCATTGTTCGAAATCGCGCTAAAATCACCGGTACTATCGCAGGTGCCCGCCTGTATCTGGATATCATGGAAAAAGAAAACGGGTTTTCGAATTTTCTCTGGGGTTTTCTCGATGGCGAACCGCTTCAGAACAATTGCAAAACCATGCAGGATGTGCCGACTGAAACGGACATCAGCCGAAAAATCTCAAGGGAGTTGAAATCCAGAGGCTTTAAATTTGTTGGTCCAACGATAGTTTACGCCTTTATGCAGGCTGTTGGTATGGTCAATGATCATGTCGTTGACTGCCATCGTCATTCTATCATCGCAAATCTGAGGGGTGATCTAAATGTAAAAACAATACGTTAGCGTCTTTCAATGCCTCCGCATTCGTATTGAATAACTTGCTTTCGTTTTTTGCTGATCATTATGACCGTTACCGGCGCTAGAAAAATTTTATCAAATAGCGCGTAAAACTTCGTCCTTCAGGGCGGAGATATAAGCGCACAGGCGAAGCCTGTTTAATGCGGTCTTTGCTGTTGTTCAATATATTGCTTAATAATCGAGAGTGGTGCTCCACCACAACTACCCGCAAAATAGCTTGGACTCCAAAGCATATTACCCCAAAGCTTATTTTTAATTTCGGGATAATTCTTTTTGCGAATAAGTCGGCTTGAAACGCCTTTCAAACTATTTACCAAGTTAGAAATAGCAATTTTTGGTGGATAGTTAACTAAAAGGTGAATATGATCATGCTCACCGTTAAATTCCACCAATTCTGCTTCAAAATCCAAACACACGTTTTTAAATATTTCTTCCAAATCAATTAATACCCTTCCAGATAAAACATCTCTACGGTATTTTGTTACAAAGACCAAATTAACATGAAGATTAAAAATGCAATTTCTTCCTGTTCTTACATTGTTATTAACTTGCATAGACCAATTCTTTTTTGTATAATTATAACCATGAAGCAGATTATACGCAAAGCCTTTAAATTTCGACTCAGTCCAAATTCTGACCAAATACAGAAGATGGTTGAGTTTGCGGGTGCTAATCGGTTTGTTTGGAATAAAGCCTTAGCAATGAATCTGTTCAGATTAGAGCAGAAACAGCCATTGCTTTGGTACAACGAGTTGTCATTTTGGCTAAAGCTATGGAAATCCTCAGAAGATTATGGATTTCTAAAAACCGTTCATTCTCAACCGTTGCAACAAGCCTTAAAAAACTTAGAAAAAGCGTTCAAAGACGGTTTTGATAAAAAAACAGCCTTTAAAACGGATTCCAAAATTCAAGAAAAAAGGTTTGAGTGACAGCTTTCGTTATCCACAAGGATTTAAGCTGGAGCAAGAGTCTAGCAAAGTGTTCTTGCCTAAAATCGGTTGGGTGAAATATCGTAATTCACGCCAAGTCATTGGTGACGTTAAAAATATGACGATTTCCCGTAAAGGCGGTTATTGGTACGTGTCGATTCAGACTGAGTACGAGACCGAGCTAAAGCGTCATAGCTCAACCAGTATGATTGGTGTTGATATGGGCGTTACCCGCTTTGCAACCTTGTCAGGCGGCTCATACGTAGAATCTTTAAACAGTTTCAGAAAGTTATCAAAGAAACTGGCTTTTGAACAGCATAAGCTGTCTAAAAAAGTCCGTTTCTCTGCTAACTGGAAAAAGCAGAAACAAATCATTACCCGACTGCATGAGCGTATTGCCAATGCTCGTTTAGACTTCTTACACAAAACCTCAACCGAAATCAGCAAAAATCACGCAATGGTCGTAGTTGAGAATTTAAAGATAGGAAACATGTCTAAGAGTGCCAAGGGCAGTGTTGAAAAGCATGGTAAAAACGTCAAAGCGAAATCGGGTCTAAACAAATCCATTCTTGACCAAGGATGGGGAATGTTCCTTTCGTTCTTGGAGTATAAACAGGCTTGTTCAGGCGGGGATGTATTGAAGGTAAACCCTCAATACACCTCTCAAACCTGCCCTAGATGTCAACATGTTAGTCGTGACAATCGCAAAAGCCAAAGTGCTTTTGAATGTACAGAATGTGGATTTAAAGCCAATGCCGACTTGGTAGGTGCCTTGAATGTACTTGAGCGAGGACATCGCTTGTTAGCCTGTGGAGTTGAAACGTTAGTTTCGTCTAAGAAGCAGGAACCAGTAGGCAGTAGCAATACAAACCTACTCTTAACGGCTTAATAAGTCGCTAGGAATCCCCTTCGTTTAGGAAGGGGAGGATGTCAAGTTAAGCGATGTAATCGGTATGTCACATACGCTGGGCGTTTTTCATACGCTATAATTTATTGTTAAAAAACAATATTTCTTTAATGCCCTATGCAAAACCTTGCCTTGATCCTATAATTGCTCCTTTACTGAGATCTCAGTTTGAAACAACCTTTTTGGAGATAATACATTAATGAAAAGCAAAGCCATTTTCTATCATGCAGGTTGCCCCGTATGCGTTCAAGCAGAACAAAGTGTTGCCAACGCACTTGATCCAGCAAAATATGACGTTGAACATGTTCACCTTGGTAATGACAAGGGACGTGTAAGTGAAGCTGAAGCCGCCGGTGTCAAATCTGTTCCTGCCCTGGTTATGGACGGAAGCGCATTTCACATCAATTTTGGTGCAGGCATCGAAGCTTTGAAATAAAGCCTTTTGTTGTGCCTGATCTGTACAGCGGCACCTGTCTACAAGGCAAGTGCCGCTGTTTATTTTGGCACAATACGGTTGCAGATCAATGATGCCATTGCACTTGTCGGTAAAACATTCCGCTTGTTGGTAAAATTTTGGCTAGCGACAGGCTCAGCAGCAGCCAAGTGTCCGTTCCCGTCTCGTTCCATTCCATCCTTTACTTCATGACTCGAATACCTCAGGTCCAATACTTACGGGCACGCGATAGGCTCGATACTCCCATTCGAATGATATTGTTGCGGTGTATTGCTCGTATCAAACAGAACGCCCACGACATGCCAGTTACCGCTCAACGTTGAAGTGCTCAGCATTGCATTCAACGTTTCACTCCATGTACCTGCTTCTTGTGTGTAGCCAGAGCCCGTAATTATCAGCTTAATATTGTCACCTACCACAGCTGCATTGCCATGCGCTGCAGTAATGTCTCCCAAGCCATTGTCTTCAGTGCCATATAGTGCATATTGTCCTCCTTCCTTCTCATATACACCCAGTTTGTAGCTCCACGCTGGCACTTCATTTTCCAGTATCTGCCAACAAAAATCACCATGATAAGTTTCTGCATGCGATTTGAAAGAGATTGTTAATAAGGGCAAGCTGACCAATAGCGATAAATATATGTATTTATTTATTTTTCTATTTCTATCCATGTTTAGGGATTCTTTTTCCGCTTTTCTCATTACCAATGCTCCCTGTGATTAATTATCCAGTATGTGCGCACATGATGCCCATCACAGCCCCGGACCAGCTTGCACGTCGCTTTACTGCACTATTTATATTCAGACTTACTCATAACCATTAATAGTAGGGCAGCACTCAGCCAAAAGAAATAGGTGAAAAGCTTATTTTCAGCTATGGAAAATTTTAAACGCCGGCACTCTCACCCTGGAACGATGCTGATGTCATCTATTTATCCCTGCTTACACAGGCAATTAACTGACCGAGAGTTATGGCTTTTTTCAAGATAAGCTACGACAGGTAATCTGAGCTAATTTCGATTCAATCAGCACAAACTACTGGAAAATTAAATCCATTTTGGTGTTTCGAATAAATAACCGTCAAATAAAATCGTAAATTTTGGCCCGGTTTTTAATGTAGCGTCATTTGCTTACACACCAACAGGAGTCGCCTCTACATGATGATTTTATTTGATATAATCATGAAAAGTCTTGACAAAAAATGTATGCAAATAAAGGTAATATTCCCTCTTCTCTCACTAGACTAGCGCAAGTTCCCGAGTACTATAGTGCTGGCATTATTAATGCCAATGGCTTATCTCCGGTAAAGCCATTGAAGATAAACGGAAATGACTGTTTTTCAGAAAAGAAAAATGTTATTTGTAAGCCCTATGCTAAATTTTGACTTTCTGTCACTAACGATATACCAGTAACATACAGGAATGGTGCATGACATCCTTTATAGAGAATGTTTTACGTAACAGTAACGCCCAAGGGATTACCGATATTTTTTTGTTAGTGCTGGTTACTGTTTTGCTAGTTTCACTTGTTCTGAAAAAGCAAAATAAAGCTCACCAGTTTACTCAGTATACGCCTACCTTGCTCACCACTCTGGGTATTCTGGGCACCTTTGTGGGTATCGTTATCGGCCTGCTCGGCTTTGATGTTAAAGATATCGACGGCAGCATCGAACAATTGTTGTTTGGCCTGAAAACAGCTTTTATTACCAGCTTGGTGGGCATGTTGCTTTCCATCCTATACAAGATAATGGTGACTACTGGATTTTTTTCCCCCCAGCAGAAGGATGAAATAGATGAGGATGAAATTGGCATTGCCGAACTTTATGGAGTGATGCAGGCGCAGGCTAAGGGAATACAGGGCCTGCAGACCGCTATTGGCGGTGAAGGCGATGCCAGCCTGATAAGCCAAATCAAACTGATGCGCTCCGATCTGGGCGATAACCACAAAACCATGCTAAAAACTTTGACGCCTGCGGCGGTCAGCCTGACGCAGCTGCAGGAGGTGGTCGGCCGACAGCAGCAGGAGTTTATTCAGTTTCAAGACCGTTTGTGGATAAAACTACAGGATTTTGCCGATATGCTATCCAAATCGGCCACTGAGCAGGTAATCCATGCGCTGAAGGAGGTGATTGCCGACTTCAACAACAACCTGGTAGAGCAGTTTGGCGACAACTTCAAACAACTGAACGCGGCCGTGCTCGAACTAGTCCAATGGCAGGAAAACTACAGGCAGCAGCTGGAACAGATGACGACCCAATACCAGCTTGGAGTGCAGGCCATTACCCAAACTGCATCTGCCGTCAGTCATATTAGTGAGGAGTCCAGGGTGATCCCAGCCAGTATGCAGGAGCTGAAAGGGGTGATGGAAGTCAACCAACACCAGCTGCAGGAACTACAACGACATCTGGAAGCTTTCAAGGACATCCGCGATAGAGCGGTGAAAGCCGTGCCGGAAATTCGCGCTCAGATTGATGAAACCGTCAATGGTATGAAGACAGCCACTCAAACCATGACTAAAGGTCTGCAACAGGCGACCGAAACGGTCACCGAGGGTATTGCCGAGTCAGGGCGCTCTCTGCAGCAAGCTATAGTGAGCAGTGGCGAGGAGCTGGTCATCAACAGTGAGAAGGTCAATGCCTCGCTGCAGGGTAGCTCCGCTGTTATTGCCAAAAACAACGAAGAAACCCGTCAAATGTTTGAAGATGGTCTGCGAGAGACCAACACCATACTACAGGTGCTGGTGGCAGATTTGAAAGACGATAGCATCAAGCTCACCCAATCCTACAAAACAGCCAGCGAATCACTGGTGACCAAAACTGACATCATGCGGGCCCGCTTTGAACAGGACCTCGACAGCATGCGTAAGCAACTCGGCGAACAACTACAACAGCTTGTCGAAAAGCAACGGCAGGAAAGCGAGCGAATGCTCAAGGGCATGAGCCAACATGCGGACAATGCGCTCAAAGATACCGGCGAGGCGGTGCAAAAGCAGGTGAAAATGCTGGATGACGCCCTAGCCCACGAGCTTAATCAAGTACTGACCGAATTGGGCCAGGCTCTGGTCACCATTTCCGGCAAATTCACCGCTGATTACCAAATGTTGGTGAATGAAATGCACAAAGTGGTTAAGATGAGGGGAACGTAGGACATGAGTCACTTGCTGGATCCCAGAGTAACAGAGCAAGAAGAAACTCACTGGCTGTCGGTGTCGGATCTGATGGCTGGCCTGATGATGGTATTTTTGTTTATCGCCATCGCATTGATGCGGGATGCCTTTATGGAGCGGGACAAAATTCGAGAGGTGGCCGTAGCCTATCAGGAAAATCAAGTGGCCATTTACGAGGCGCTGATGGGAGAGTTTGCCGAGGATCTGCCTCGTTGGAATGCATTCATCGACTCCGACTCCCTGACTTTTACTTTTCAATCTCCCAATGTGCTGTTCGCTCAGGGCAAAATCGATCTGAGCCGGCAATACAGGGCGTTACTGGCCAAATTTTTCCCCCGCTACATGCAGGTACTGGGGCGTTTCACCGACTCCATCAATGAGGTACGAATAGAAGGACATACCAGCAGTGTATGGAACAGTCAGACCAGTGCTACCGAAGCTTACTTTCTCAACATGGAGCTATCTCAGGGGCGCACCCGTAGTGTACTAGCCTATGTGTATGATCTGCCCGATGTAGCCGAATATCAGGGCTGGATCAAGCGTCACTTTGCCGCCGTTGGCTTGTCATCTTCTCGGCCAGTACTTAATGGCAGGGGCGAGGAAATGGGAGATAGATCTCGTCGCGTCACCTTCCGAGTGATCACCAACGCCGAAATTCAAATGAAGAAGATCCTGGAATAGCAGGCGTGAAGTTAAACGTCAACTTCTCCGAACTGTTGGCCAGCGCCGAGCGTATGGGGGAACATGAAGTAACCTTCGAGCTTACCAGGGGGAGCGAGGACGAATTCACAACAGATCAGATACTCTCTAGTACGGCCGGACTTGATATTACGATTGAAGAGTTGGAGCTGGACCATGGCGTACTTAGTTTCAAGGGCCGTCAGGTTCTACTGTTTATCCCCGATCAAGTCTTCAATATTGAGACGGTATTGTCAGGAGAGCGAGATGGGAACAAGTTTCATGTGGCAGATTGCGTAACCCTTGAGAAAATGAGAAAGATGCAGCGTTTCAGTCGTTACAAGGCTACCTACAATCTCAGTGGGAAATTTGAGGTATATGGTACCGCTCATGACTCCCGCCCTATCAAGGGAGAGGTCGAACTTAAGGTATGCAAAAACTGCCTAAGGTATCTTAACTATAAAGGCTATCAATCCGATGCATCCACCAAAACCAAATCGCAAATTTATAATGAATTTAATATCGGTGGTTTTTTATCTGAATACAGCACCCTCTTCAACGCCATGCCAGAGCGAGCGGCCTTTGTGGAGAAAGGAGGTTATTCTGAAGACTGGAAGGACATCTCCTCCCGCTACCGCCAGTCAGTCAATTTTAACTGCGAATCCTGCCAAGTCGATCTTGGCGCTGATCCTCGGCTGCTGCATACCCATCATATCAACGGCAACAAGCGAGACAACAGGGAAGATAACCTTAAAGCCCTGTGCATCGACTGCCATCAAAAACAGCCCATGCATGGCTATATGCGGGTAAAACCCGAAGATAAACGGCTGCTCAATCAACTACGAAAACAACAAGGGCTACTGAATACCGATAGTTGGGCACAGACAAGGAGCATGGCCGACAAGTCGCTAGATGGCCTGCTGCGTTATTATGAGAAAAAAGGCATAACCCTGCCCAAGGTGAGCCATGAGCTGTTGACTGCGGACAAGACCGTAGTCGCCAGGTTGGAATTAGCCTGGCCCGACATAGAAAAAGGCATCGCCATTGCGCCGCAGGATCGGGAAGAAGCTCAAAAACTCGGATGGAAAATGCTGACGATTGGGGAGGCACTAAGAGAAATGACCGCCAAATGAAATCACAGCTCGAGAGCTTTGCAAAAGCCTCAAGGAATAAACCCCATAAAGGCCAGCAGCCAGGGCAGGATAACCGCAGTAGAAAACGCTGACAACGCCATTGCAAGCCCGGAAAACGCGCCCATTTCCGAACTCACCTGAAACGCACGAGCAGTACCGATACCATGTGCTGTTACCCCCATCGCAACACCTTTAATACTGTCGTCATCAATACGCAACAACTCAAATAGTTTTGTGCCGATCGTGGCACCGATAATGCCTGTCGAAACCACCAGTATGGCGGTAAGTGCAGGCAGACCACCAATGCTTTCAGAAATACCCATGGCAATCGGCGCTGTCACAGACTTCGGCGCAAATGATAACTGGGTTAACACACTGGCATCCAATAACCAGGCAATGCTAATAGAACTCAGGGCACCGATGACCACGCCAGCAAGAAGCGAGATCGTTATCGGCAACCATATTTTTTTCAACTTGGTTATTTGATGATACAAGGGGATTGCCAGTGCCACTGTTGCAGGCCCGAGCAGGAAGTGAATAAATTGACCACCCTCAAAATAATCCTTATAAGAAATTCCTGACAGCAGCAGCACGGTAATCAATAAAATAACCGCAGTTAATACCGGATTCAGCAATGGATTGAACTTTGCGTAACTATAAAGTCGATACGCAATACCGTAGGCCACCAATGTCACCGTCAAACCTGATAAAGGTGAAGCAGAAAGATAAACCCAAGCCACCGCGATGCTCGACTTATCCATCGCGCTTTGAACTTCCTGAACAAACACGACTGCAAGCTTGCATAATCATTGCAGTCGCCGCCATGGTAATGATCGTGCTCAACACTAATGCAATACTAATAGGTATCCACTCGCTGATGATGCGGTCGAAGTGAACCATAATTCCTACCCCTGCCGGCACAAACAATAATGGCAAATGGTTCAGCAATGCCGTGGAAGTCGAACCCATTGAATCAGCCATGCCTTTACGCAACAACAACGTGATAAACAACAGCACCATGCCCAGCACTGGTCCCGGCAGCGGAATTTTCAATAACAGCACGCTTACCTCACCCACCAGCTGATAGATCAGTAATACCGTAATACCATTGAGAAAATTCATTGTATATTTATCCTATCTACGGACGAAAGCTGGTTGTATCTGGCTGCATAAAAGATCTGTTTAATGGAGAATTCGCAGCCTATGCCCATCTGCTCGCTGCTTAAATCGATGACTCCATTTTTGACAGCACATATCAGTTGGGCAAAACCATATTTTCAAATATTTTATAACAAAACGGACCCGTTAAGCAGGGCCGCCTGATATACGACAGAAATCCGTCCTGCAATGTATTCACCCCCCCAGCGTTTCCTGCCCATAAAAACGCCGCAACACCCGACTCAGACTCCAGGAGTCCTGCACGCCCGCCATTTCGCGCACTGAGTGCATGGCAAACTGAGGCACCCCAATATCCAGCGTGCGGACCCCTATTTCGGCCGAGGTAATGGGCCCGACGGTGCTGCCACAGGCCATATCCGAACGCACCACAAACACCTGCACCGGTACCTCCTCCCGTGCCGCTAGATCACGAAAAATTGCACTGGTTTCGCTACTGGTGGCATAACGCTGATTGGCATTGACCTTGATCACGGGACCTGCGTTCAGCAACGGACCATGATTGCTATCATGACGATCGGAGAAATTTGGATGCACACCATGGGCGTTGTCAGCGGAAATCAGCATCGACCTTGCCAGCATCCGCTGTCGTGCTTCAGGCTGAGGCAGCAGGCGCTCCAGCACATGCGTCAGCATCGGTCCCTGCGCTCCTATCGCACTCATGCTGCCCACCTCTTCATGATCATTGCACACCAGTAGAGCCCCTTCCCCGGTATCGCCTGCCAGCAACGCATCCAGACCGATAAAGCAGCTGAGCAAATTATCCAGCCGCGCGGACATCACAAACTCCGACGCCAGCCCCAGCAAAGAAGGTGCCTGGGTATCGTACAGCGACAGATCAAAATCCAGCACCTGCTCAACCGCATCAACACCTTGAACCCGTAACTGCTGTTTAAGCAGGGCACGAAAATCCAGCGCCTCTTCCGCCTGCCCCAGCACCACCGGTAAAAAGGTCTGAGCATTAATAGCCCGGCCGTTATTCACCTCCCGATCAAGGTGTATAGCCAGGCTCGGAATAACCGCCATCGGCCGGTCAAAATCCAGCAGAGCCTGATCGAGAGCGCCATCGGTACAACGAAAATTAATCCGCCCTGCGATGGACAGATCCCGATCGAACCACGGATTCAGCAGCGCCCCGCCATACACCTCCACTCCCAGCTGCAAGAAACCATGGCGGTACAATTCGGGCGCAGGCTTCACCTTCAAACAGGGCGAGTCTGTATGCGCCCCCACCATGCGCAGGCCAGAATCTTCAAGCCCACGACACTTGGGCATACTCCAGGCAATGATCGAGGAGCCATTGCGGCTAATAAAATAACGCCCACCCGGCTCAAGACTCCAGGCGTCTCGTTCATGCAAACCGACAAAACCAGCCGATTCAAATCGGCGAACCATCTCCGCCACCGCATGGTACGGTGTTCGCGCAGCGGTCAAAAAATTCATTAATTCCTGATTAAATTGTTGCATGCCTCAAAACTCCGATTACTTAACAGGCTTAACTTCAAACAGCTCAACCTTGTAAACCAAGACCGAGCTCAGCACAATAGTTGGTCTCACCATCCCGTATGCAAGATCAGACGACAGATACAACATCCATTGAGCCCCTTCGCACATCAACTAAAAACCCTCTATCCAGCTTGGAATAATCCGGAGTATAGGAAAATAAACGCTTTTTTTCATCAGGCTGAAATGTACTGGAAGCCTGATTAGCAGTCAAATTGACAAGCGATCAAAAAATTGCTTAATTTATCATCAATAATGAGGCAGAACGAGAAAGTACATAAGAAACTATATCTGTTTCGGATGCATTCATTTTCAGCTTTATCATTTTCTTACAGCATCCGCGTCGCGCCGTATGTAAACCCGCAACCAAGTCAACAATAAATACAACGGTAGCTAACCGTTTGATGGCGCTCATCTGGACAGACTTGCGCATATTGCCAGCTTTATTCTATAGTTAATTGATTAAACAACTTGAAATGGCGTACGATTCCCATTCAGCGGTTTGCTCATCATTTGTGGTGGTCCTTCTGCCAGGATTGCTCCATCATTAGTGCCATGAAAAGCCAAATGTATGACATGAGTCGTTCACAGGGTCACGCGTCCCAATCAAGTTGTCAAATCATAAGGGAGGAACAACCATTAACACACCAAGTGATTCATTAATGCTCCCGCTTGTCAAACAAGTAGGACAGAACCTGATCCGCCGGGGATTTATGCTTGCGAGTGCCGAATCCTGCACAGGTGGCTTGTTGGGCGAAGCAGCAACGGCCATATCCGGCAGTTCAGCCTGGTATGAACGAGGCTTCATTACCTATAGTAATGCTTCTAAATGCGAGATGTTAGGCGTTCGTAGTTCAACCTTAGAGCAATATGGTGCTATATCCGAGCAGACCGCCCAGGAAATGGCAGCGGGGGCAATCATCAGAAGTCATGCGCAGGTTAGTGTAGCAATCACGGGCATTGCTGGCCCGACAGGCGGCACCATAATCAAGCCAGTTGGCATGATCTGTTTTGCCTGGGCAGTTAAGGCAGGCCTGGCACGTAGTCAAACCCGCCATTTGTCAGGCGATCGCCAGGAAATCAGACAACAATCCGTCATCATCGCATTACAGGGAATATTGGATCTTCTTCATGAGACGCCTGCCGGAATAGCTTGAGATACTGGTGAAAACTAATGATAATCGGTAGTACATTTATTCGTTTCAGTCATAATCTGATCGCTTTAAAAGCGTGAAATTTCGGTAGGATTATATAATGCTTTTCAAACTCGTTACATTTGATGGCGAAATTGTCCCATTATCCGCCATATCCGATACCAGAATTTTTTAAGCAAACCGATAAGGAGGTGAAGATGTACGACGTTATCATTTTAGGCGCGGGGTCGGCTGGATTAAACGCCGCCAGTATTTTCAGAAAGAAAGACGCTAATTATTTAATCGTGCACCATGGTTTTAAAGGTACGACCTGCGCCAGTCGCGGGTGTATGCCTTCTAAAGCATTCATCCAGGTGGCAAAATCATTTCATGAGCGCCGCAAATTTAATGATTTTGGAATTAATGGCGGAGATCAACTTAACGTTAATATTCCACATGCGATGGCACATGTGCGCAGCCTTCGTGATCGCTTTGCAGGCGGAATCATAAATGGCATGGATAAATATAATATTATTTACGGTCAGTCACGTTTTATTGATCCTGAAACAATCGAGGTAGCAGGTAAACGATATCAAGCCAAAGCGTTTATCATTTGCACTGGCACTTCCCCGAGCATCCCGGCTCCATATAAACCATATGCCAATGATATGCTGACTACTGATAATTTTTTCGACCAAAAAGATTTTCCGGCACGAATCGCCGTGATCGGTATGGGAGCAATCGGAATCGAGCTTGGTCAGGCATTAGCGCGGCTTGGCGTCAAGGTAACAGGAATCAATCGTAGTAATAAAATTGCAGGATTGAAGGATGCTGAAATCTTATCGGTTGCGAAAGACATCTTATCGGAAGATTTAGACTTAATATTGTGCAAAGATGTTACGAAAGTTGAAAAAAGAGGGAATGGGTATACGCTGCACTTGGAAACCCAGAAGATTGAGTGCGACAAAATATTACTGGCCGCTGGGCGCGTACCCAATCTGGATGGATTGGGGCTGGAAGATATCGGCGTAAAATTTGCCGATAATGGCTTGCCCGCCATAGATTTGAACACTCTGAAAATCGATAATTTCTCTATTTATCTGTCTGGAGACGTCAATGCTTACCGCCCCCTGTTACATGAGGCCAGTGACGAATCCGAAATCGTGGCTTCACAGCTTTTAGAACTTAAAAATCCTAAGCGTCGTGTGCCACTGCAAATCACTTTTACCGATCCCGTCATCGCCCAGATAGGACAACAACCAGATGACATTGAAGAAGAGATTGTAACGGGCTCCGTCTCCTATGATAACCAAGGGCGTGCACGCATCATGGGAGAAAATCGCGGTATGCTTAAAGTCTATGCGTCAAAAA
The DNA here is from genome assembly GCF_900143275.1 of Nitrosomonas cryotolerans ATCC 49181. Taxonomy (NCBI): domain Bacteria; kingdom Pseudomonadati; phylum Pseudomonadota; class Betaproteobacteria; order Nitrosomonadales; family Nitrosomonadaceae; genus Nitrosomonas; species Nitrosomonas cryotolerans. The sequence continues at coordinate 796,326 of NZ_FSRO01000001.1, read as the reverse complement.
GGAATCAGGTTATTTTAGGCGCCTGCATGATAGCGCCCGGCGGAGAACACTTATCGCATCTTTTGGCACTGGCCGTCCAACAAAAGCTTACGGTAGCACAATTGCTGGAATTTCCTTTTTATCATCCTGTACTGGAAGAAGGTTTGAGGACGGCTCTTCAGCATATTAGCGATCCATGCCGAGATTGTGTGACAGACCGGTTATGCTAATCGTATGAGTATTCAGGTTTTTTCTTTGCCATTACAGAAGCATCGCTCTCTGTGCAAGTATCTCATGATTGCACTATCTAGAGATTTCGGCGAAAGAACCTGACCACTTTCTTGCGAGCCTCATACGCCTGATCTACATCCGGTATGATATTTACCGACGGAACCATGCCGGTCATAAAGATACTGCCCTCGTCTGCGAAAGGATCCAGTACCGTAATCGGAATCTGTAGTCTGTCCCAGGCATGAAAGGCGCCCTCGTAGGCCACGACCTCGACCACATCTTGGTCGTTTGGATCTATCAAGCCATCAATTAAAGATCGGCAATGCTCGGCTCCATTGTCGTAGTCATCCTCAGTTCCAATCTGGATCAGTACCGGCGCACCAGTCAGGTTCAGCCACTGGGTGCCTCTCTCATCTGATGGGTTGAGCGGAGGAATGGCCGGGTTGTTGTAACCATAGCAAAGCGGATAGTGCGCAACGTGTGCAGCAAATCTCAGATCGCCACCAAATCGATCGGCATAGAGCTCTTCAGCGGATGCCATGGTCACTACACCGCCCCAGGAAAAACCCAGAATGCCAACGCGGGCAGGGTCAATGTTGCCCTGCGTGGAAAGAAATGCCAGGGCAGCGAACGCATCCGGATAGGTAAAAATTGGGAGCTGTGGACGATCCTGCTCACCCACTAGGCCACGCGCCTCCCACATATCAATCTCCAGCGTCGCAATGCCTTGGGCATTTAGTTCCCTGGCATAGAAATCGCCGCGCGCATCAATTCCCGAGGAGCCATGCAAAATAAGCACTGCCGGCATTTTCTTTTCCGACTTCTTCAATTTTGCACAATTTAATTTACCGCTTTTACCCGGCGGTAGTTTCAGTTTTCCTTTAATCGTCAGTGTTCCCGGTGGGCTTTGCTCCAGGTTCAGGGACTGGAATTCAACAAAGGTGATATCAGGGGTGTGTCTGTCGTTACATTCCTTGTTGCTCTTGGCTTGCAAAACCGGAGATACAAACCAGAGAAGTGCACATACAAATACAAATTTTAAAGGCATTTTGGTTATCATGGATTCTCCAATGGGACTTGCCCCTGCAATGAAAAATTTGACTGCTGTTATTTTCCCTCACGGTTCCTGACTATTGCAAGTTTTTTTTACAAGCGATTTTCAACCTGACCTATGAGGCTGCTCGTCTTAGTTATTGAATATAGTAGTCACGAAATTAAAAATATGAGAAACCTTTACAAAAGTCCTCTCCAGAAGTTTTCTGCTATTGATTATGAAGGGTTAATTTTTAAATTATTGGGGTTTTGCAAAGGCCTCACAAGATACCACGACAGGTTGTACGCAGGCTAATCGCTTAGCCGAAGGACTTGATGCGGATTATTTACTGGCAAATCGTGGTTATGACAGCAATGTAATTATTGAACAGAGGGAGACAGGGCATGAAAATCGTAATTCCCTCAAAGAAAAACCTTACAACACAAAGGGTTCACAACAAAGAACGCTATAAATTGCGACATCTGGTTGAAAATTTTCTCTTCATCTCAAGAGACGCGGCATTGCCACAAGATACGCCAAAAATACTGCTTCATTCCTTGCTGCTGTGCAAATCAGATGTATTGCTCTCTGGGCAAACATCTCATGAGTACACTATCTAGTGTAAATTAGGCATTTTACTTATATTATTTTTTTTCTGAAAGCTTATTATTAGCTTATCCAAGAGACATACATAGCTACTGGGGGTATCACATGAAAAAGACAATTAATATATTTATTATATTAGCGTGCTGTATTCAAAACTCAGTTTGGTCAAGTGAGTATGTCCTGCAGCGAAGCACTCTTATATCCCCCATTGGACAGTCCTTCGATACTTTGAGAGGAGATATAGACATAACGGGCACTATGACAATTAATGATAGCAATGTAGTGCAATCAATAATAGTTTGCTCAGTTGACACTCCACCAACATGTCTATCAGTAGAAATAAAAGCCGACATTATATCAACGGGTGTAAATGATAGTTCAGTCATATTGAGGTTTGTGGACGGAAGGGTTCTTGAACACTTTCTTTTATCACTTGATCCAATTATGACCTTAATAAATGACAGCGGTTTTGTGGAAGTAGAGCAATGGGTGCCTAGTCAATCTCTATCGGATTCAGACAGGCAGCAGATTCAGAAAATGTTCGTCAACCCAACGCCAGTTGAATTTACTGGAAACGAGAGGTTTTCCTCTCCAATTATTAATATGCTTTTTTCATTAGGTTTCATTCCATTTTCTGAATGAACTAAATCAAAGAAGCTTTTGCAAAAGTCTCCAGGGGTTTATCGTTACGTTCAGCGTTATGTACCAGAAATGGCGTTTGAGATGGCTCTGGAGATCGACCATGGGCTATCGTTAGCAAATGGGCGAGGCTTGTTGTGACAGTCAACGGAAAACACCCGCCGGATACCGCTCACCGGCAGGTGAAAATCCAAACAACATTGTCAAAGCCGACTACGTGAAATTTAAACTGATGTATCTGTTCACAAAATGAGACTTTTGCAAAAGCCCTCACCAGAAGCTTTCGACTATTGATTATAAAGAGTTAATTTTTCAACTATTGGGGTTTTGCAAAGGTCTCAAAATACGACTGAGTGCATCGGAATATGAGCAGGGTCTCACAGTAGCAATCCGTTTGGTTGAACAAATACTTTAATATTTATGCCGCATAATAAGATAATCTAATTTATTGATTATTAATTTTATATTTTCCAACAAAGCTATTTTGAACACTAAGGCCACGGATTACATTTTGGCCAATACTTCTGCCACTGTTTTCCCCATCATTGCGGGTGTGGGACAAATTGTCACGCCAAGATCTTTTAAGATAGCCACTTTTTCAGCCGCACTTTCCCCCGCTGCTGAGATGATAGCCCCGGCATGGCCCATACGCCGTCCCTCAGGTGCAGTCAACCCGGCAATATAAGCAATAACCGGCTTGCTCATATTTTCTTTTGCAAATATGCCGGCCTGAACCTCTTGTGGACCGCCAATCTCACCAATCATCACAGCCACCTTAGTTTCCGAATCCGCTTCCAGCTTTTCCAGAATATCACGATGCGAACTACCAATAATCGGATCACCGCCGATACCAACCGAAGTTGAGATACCAATTCCCAACAATCTCATTTGATCAGCCGCTTCATAACCGAGTGTGCCAGAACGGCCGACCACACCCACATTACCCCGCATATAAATATGTCCTGGCATGATACCCAGCATCGCACGACCAGGACTGATCGTTCCTGAACAATTCGGCCCGGTTAACATCATGCGCTCTTCTTTAGGAAAGCGACGTAAAAAGTTTTTAACCGTCATCATATCCTGAGTAGGAATCCCATCTGTAATCGCGACACAATATTTAATCCCCGCGTCAGCCGCTTCCATAATTGAATCAGCCGCAAATGCCGGTGGCACAAAAATAATACTCGCTTCAGCGCCCGCTTGTTGCACCGCTTCCTTTACCGTATTGAAAACAGGCAAACCCAGGTGCCGTTGCCCCCCTTTTCCAGGTGTAACACCGCCCACAACTTTGGACCCATAGTCGATCATTTCCTGCGCATGAAACGTACCAATTCTGCCCGTAAAACCTTGAATAATAACGCGTGTATTTTCGTTAATTAATATTGCCACTTTCTACTCCCTTACCTGCTATTTGCAACCATTTCATTACGAGCCCGTACCACCTTTTCTGCGGCATCAGCCAATGTATCTGCCGTGATGATCGGCAAGCCGCTTTCAGCAATGATTCGTCGGCCTTCCTCAACATTTGTGCCAGACAAACGGACCACTAACGGGATGTCCATATCAATATTCCTGACAGCATGAACCACCCCCTCTGCAATCCAGTCACATCGATTAATCCCTGCAAAAATATTAACGAGCATGGCCTTAACACCTTTATCAGCCAAAACCAGACGAAAAGCTCTTTCAGTTCGTTCAGCAGAAGCCCCACCACCAACATCAAGAAAGTTAGCCGGTTCTCCGCCCGCCAGTTTAATCATATCCATTGTCGCCATAGCCAGACCTGCGCCATTGATCATACAACCGATATCCCCATCCAGTCCTACATAACTCAAGCCGGCATCAGCGGCAGCCACTTCACGCGAATCAACCTGAGTATTATCACGCAACTCTGCAATTTTATGTCGTCGGAACAAGGCATTCTCATCAAAAGCCATTTTTGCATCCAGCGCAATAATTTCATTATTACTCGTGATCACGAGCGGATTAATTTCCAGTGTGTTGGCATCCAGATCACGTAGAGCACGATAACAACCCTTGATAGTTTTCACCGCATGATTAAGTTGTGCCGTATCCAGATTCAGCGCAAATGCCATTTTACGTGCCTGAAAATCCTGTAGCCCGACAGCAGGCTCAATATAAATTTTCTTAATAGCATCAGGATTTGTCTCCGCAAGTGCTTCAATTTCCATACCGCCTTGTGCAGAACCGATCATGATGACGCGTTCAGAGCTACGATCAATTAAAAATGACAGGTAAAGTTCCTTGGCAATACTGGTTCCGGCCTCAATGTATAACCTAGAACAAATTTTTCCACCAGGGCCTGTCTGGTGTGTTACCAATTTTTTTCCCAGCAATGCCTCTGCGGCTGCCTGAACTTCATCATACGTTTTACAAATTTTGATTCCACCGGCCTTACCACGTGCACCTGAATGTATCTGCGCTTTAACAACCCAAACATCGCCTTCAATTTCCCTTGCACGCTGAACAGCCTCTTCAACGCTGTAAGCCAAACCACCTTCAGCGAATTTGACACCATATTCTGCCAAAATTTCTTTCGCCTGATATTCATGAATATTCAACTCAATTTCCTCATCAATTACATTAAACTCATTGGGATGCCCCTTTTTTATCTGAACGCGCGTCAGATAGAAAACCAATCTACGACATGCAGGAGGCAAATAACTGATATGACCTCAACTATTTATCCCGAAAATAGGCATTATCTTAAAATCCAATCAACCCGTCCGATTAAATAATATGCCGTGCTTAAACTGGTTGTTAAGAAAAAGGCCGCTAAATGCGGCCTTTTTCTTAACGTTTATTTTTTCGCTGCAATCGCTTCTGCTACCTTAACTACATTATTTGCCATTCTCTCTGATGCCGCATCAATTAAGCGGCCATCTAACGAAGCTGCACCTTTTCCTTGTGCCGCTGCCGTCTTTAATGCAGCCAGTATCCGCTGGGCCTTTTCTACTTCAGCAGCAGGCGGTGTAAACACATCATTTGCAAGCGAAATTTGTGTCGGATGAATGGCCCATTTTCCTTCGCAACCCAGTGCGGCCGCACGTTTTGCAGCAAGTGTGTAGCCATCAGGATCCTGAATATCACCAAATGGACCGTCTATTGGGCGCAAACCATAGGCGCGGCAAGCAACGATCATCCGGCTTATCGCCGCATGCCATTGATCCCCCGGATAATCTGGATTCAGACCACCAATATTGGTAGTCCTGGCACGATTGCTGGCTGCATAATCGGCCACGCCAAAGTGTAGTGCTTCCAGCCGTCCGGCTGCACCATTACGCGAAATATCCTCAACATTGGCCATCCCCAGCGCAGTTTCGATCAAGGCTTCAAGTCCAATTCTATTTTTCAACCCTTGTTGCATTTCCAGCTGAGTTACCATGGCTTCTACCATGTAAATATCAGAATAAACACCGGCTTTAGGAATCAGTATGGTATCCAGTTTATGGCCAGCTTGTTCTACCAGATCGACCACATCGCGCACCATATATTGTGTATCTAAACCATTAATCCGTACCGAGATCGTTATGCCATGACCTTTCCAGTCCAGATCGTTAATTGCCTGAATCACATTTTTACGCGCCTGAATTTTGTCATCGGGTGCAACAGCATCTTCAAGATCAAGAAAAATAAAATCTACACCGCTTTTTAAGGCCTTCTCAAACATCTGGGGGCTTGAACCTGGAACCGCCAATTCACAGCGTTGCACTCGTTGAATAGTGGTTTCATATAGCGTGTGACTCATTTTTCCTCCAGAAATTAAAAATAATAGTAGTATGCAGAATACATCTGCCTAATTATTCAACGATAAACTTATTTAACCTATCATTTATGTTTTTTTGATTGATTCCGTTTTTTTAAAGGGTTATTTCATTCGTCGATCAATTAGAAGGAAGATTATAGCATTCGTTACAACCACACTTTAAATACGATAGGCTATTTCGATGAAATAACAGGATCAGCACGGTCAAATCTTCTTAAAGCGTTGCACAGTCAACAGACTACTTACGGGCTAGCATATTGCTTCATGCCGATCCCAGCAAACCAATCTAAATTCGCTCGCAGGCGTTGGCCACATCAGTCAATTTCCGATACCTGGTCATCCATGCCAAAGGAATAGCCGACGTAAGCGCACTCTGCTTTGCAGCCTGCGCAGCAATGATTGCACCCAGCATAATAGCGCGGCCACAACTATCCCCTCCAGCGCGAATATTTGCTTCGATTGCGCTGCGATAATCTGAGGTATGCTGCGCAATATGGACAATTATGGGCAAACCCTGCATCACATGACAAGCTGAGCCAAAACGAGCAGCAATTCCCACGCTATCGAGTGCGTTAATGGCCAATACTTGTTCAAGCAAAGGCCTTAACTGCTCGCCGGCAAATGGTAATGCACGAGTGAATGCTTCTGTCGCGACCGTGCCTTTGAGGATTTCAAATAAGACCATGGCAGCATATTGTGCTGCGGCTACGGCGACATTATTATGATTAGTGATGCGTACAATATTCTCGACCCGTTCCATAAGCGCGGTGGGTGTTCCCTGATGGGTCACTACCAGTACAGGCACTGTTGCAAGTGCTGCAAATTGATCATCATCCGCTCCGGAATATTCCGGATATTCTGATGATGGAAGTGGCAATAAAGTACGTAACGTGAGTCGCGTGGGCGCATCTATATATCCCACAAACGTACCGCCAGGACCAAAATGTGCGCAAAACTCAGACTGATAAGCCATTCGGTCAAATCGACCATGCCTTGCAATATGTTGAAGCAGCAATAAACATAATTCCCCATAACCAGATCCATCGCCGGCCTGCTTATGTCCATGTGCAAAAAATCCTTTTTTGTCGGCGTAGTATGCTGCATTGGGTTGCAAAAAAACGAGGCCAGATTCCTTTTCTATGCTGGCAATACGCTCTGAGTCATACAACCAATGCAGCCCAAGCGAAGCAGAATCTGCAATCAATGCACCCAAAATGGCAGCGGCGCCCGGTTCTAACTGGATAGTTAAATTCATATCGGTGAAGTCTGTTCGTTAATATTAGAATACAAATAAATCGGATGCGGATTGAATCAGTACGCGGCACACCCCAACAATCTACAGTATTTGATCATTTTATTTCCTCCTCATCCGGTATTCGGCGCGCCTCATCTTCCAGCATAATTGGAATGCCATCTTTAATGGCAAAGGCAAGCCGATCAGGTCTACAGATTAACTCACTGGCCGTTTTTTTATATAAAAGCGGACCCTTACACAGCGGACATACCAAAATATCGAGCAATTTTGCATCCATGTTCCTTGTTCTCCCGTTTTATCTCTAGTTCATTTTACTTAAATAATTTATAGCCGGGCCAATATTCCGTCCAGTTGTTCCAGGCTGGTATAATGAATGACAATATTCCCTGCCCCATCTTTTCTTGACTTAATCATTACCTGCGCCCCTATCTTTTCTGACATATCTTCCTGTAGCCGGCATAAATCATGATCCAACTCTTTTGTTTTCCTGGTCGTTGGCCTCTCGATTTGGCTAATCAGCTTTTCAGTTTCACGTACCGAAAGTTGTTTCTGTACAATCAGGTTAGCCATGTTAATTTGCTGGGCGGACGACAATGCCAGTAAAGCACGACCATGCCCCATATCAATTTTTCCTTGCATCATTAGCGTTTGTACCGGTGCGGAGAGATTAAGCAAGCGCAGTAAATTTGAAATGGTGCTGCGGGAACTACCCAGAGCCTGGCCCGCTATCTGGTGTGTCATACCAAATTCCTTGATCAGGCGTTGAACACCGAGCGCGGCTTCCAGTGGGTTCAAGTCTTCCCGTTGAATATTCTCAATCAATGACATTGCAAGTGCCGCATCATCGGCTACCTGACGAACAAGCGCCGGGACCTCAGTGAGCCCAGCCATTTTTGCCGCATGCCAGCGACGTTCGCCAGCAATAATCTCATAACATTCCAGCGCTATAGGGCGCACCAGAATGGGTTGCATAACACCCTGTGCCTTGATGGATTCGGCCAGCTCCGCCAAAGACGCTGGATCCATATGGGTACGCGGCTGATATTTTCCAGCCTGAAGCAGGGTAATCTCTAAATTTTGCAACGATTCCTCTGTTGCACTATTTTCATTACGTGATAACAATGCATCTAAACCTCGTCCTAACCCTCTCAATCTCGCCATTTTTTTACCTTATCATTGTTGCCGTTCATCACGATCATCATCCTTGCTATTTGGTCCCGGCTTATCCAGTATTTCTTGAGCCAATGCCAAATAGGCGCGCGCGCCCTTGGATTGTTTATCATGATAGAGTACCGGAATACCAAAGCCCGGTGCTTCTGCTAATCGGATATTACGTGGAATAACGGTACGGTATACTTTATTGCCAAAGTGCTCCTTTAGTTGATCCGATACCTGTTGTGCCAGTAAATTACGTGGATCAAACATCGTCCGTAGCAAGCCTTCAATGCAAAGCATCGAATTGAAATTCGCACGTACTTTTTGGATCGTATTGATGAGATCACTCAATCCTTCCAGCGCGTAATATTCGCATTGCATGGGAATAATAACTGCATGCGCCGCACATAATCCATTTAGCGTCAGCAAATTCAGTGCTGGCGGACAATCCATCAAAATATAGTCATATTCATTTTGAACGGCTTGCAAGGCTGTTTTTAAACGCGCCTCTCGTTGTGACAAATCAACCAGCTCAACCTCCGCCCCAGCTAAATCCTGATTCGCCGGAACGAGATGATATTTGCCATGCTTTGTGACAATACGCACGGCTGCCATAGACTGATATCTCAGCAGGACATGATAAACAGTATGCTCCAGAGCATGCTTATCAATACCGCTACCCATTGTGGCATTTCCCTGTGGATCCAGATCAATCAGCAAGACTCGTTTGTCCGCAGCAGCCAAGCTGGCCGCCAGGTTAATAGTGGTCGTAGTTTTCCCTACGCCACCTTTCTGATTGGTTATTGCCAGAATCCTTGTCAAAGTATTGACTCCCGTATCACGACACAATCCAAAACAACACTATGAATTATCAAGTGAATAAAGATTGTTATTGTTTTTTTTAATTATCACCAGCTGACGCATGGCATTCAGACCCGGCACGACCAGGGGGATTATTTTATCAATCGCATATTGCTTCGGTAGCTCCCTTAATTCATCATTCGAGCAATGTGCCTTCATTGCAACCAGCCGGCTTGTTTCACTTTTTTCCATACAAAGATGCCCAGCCAAATTGGCAAAATTGCTCAGACTGGAAAAAGCACGGCTAATAACTGTGTCGAATGTTTTGCTGGATTGAAAACACTCGACCCGTTGCGCAAAAATTTCCACATTATGTAAATCCAATTCAATTTTCACTTGTTGTAAGAAAGCCGCTTTTTTATGATTACTCTCAAGTAGCACGATATGCCAATCCGGTTTCACCAGCGCAATGGGAATACCCGGCAAACCCGCACCACTGCCAACATCGGCTATTTGCGAGCCATTGATATGAGGGACAACAGCCAGACTGTCCATAATATGCTGATACAGCATATCTTCAGGTTTACGTATCGCTGTCAGATTATGTACATGATTCCACTTTTCGATGAGCATCAGATACGACAAAATTTGCGCTTGAATCATTTCCGTGTCTGCTGAAAAATCATAATCCAAGGCAGCCAGACTTTCTGAAATCTGTTTCACCCAGTTCATGCGCTTTGCTGCTTTTCTGGTACGGAAAAACCACGTTTCAAATGCACTAGCAGCAATGAAATTGCTGCCGGTGTGATACCCGAAATTCTACCGGCTTGCCCTATAGTTTCAGGTTTATGTTCATTTAATTTTTGCTGTACTTCATTGGATAATCCCCGTACCTCCCGATAATCAATCGTTTGTGGCAGCAATGTGGCTTCATAATGTGCCTGGCGCCTGATTTCTTCCTGCTGTCGCTGTATATAACCCTCATATTTAGCCTGAACCTCCACTTGTTCCGCTATCTGTATATCTAAAACCGCATTCCCCGCTCCTGGCAGAGACATCAGACTTGCATAAGTTACATCGGGTCGGCGTAGCAGATCATGCAGCGTATATTCCCGCTCAATTGTTTTGCCCAGAACACGGATGGCGGCATCTTCGGACAAAGTATGCGGAGAAATACGCACCGTATTGAGTCTTTCCTGTTCGCAGCGGATCGCCGCTTGCTTGGTTGTGAATGCCTCCCAGCGCACATCATCCACAAGGCCCAGATTCCGCCCTAGCTCTGTCAAGCGCAAGTCGGCATTGTCTTCCCGTAATTGCAAGCGATATTCAGCCCGGCTGGTAAACATCCTGTAAGGCTCAGTCACTCCACGTGTAATGAGATCATCAACCAGCACCCCTAGATAAGCCTCATCACGTCGCGGGCACCACGATTCACGCTGCTGCACTTTAAGCCCGGCATTCACGCCTGCCAATAATCCTTGGACAGCGGCCTCTTCATAGCCCGTTGTCCCATTGATCTGACCTGCAAAAAACAAGCCTTCGATTGCCCGTGTTTCCAACGAATTTTTTAGTTTACGGGGATCAAAATAATCATATTCAATGGCGTAACCGGGTCTTGTGATATGTGCCTTTTCAAGTCCCTTGATTGAATGAATCAATTTCACCTGAATATCGTAAGGTAAACTAGTCGATATCCCATTAGGGTAAATTTCATGCGTATCCAATCCCTCTGGTTCAAGAAAGATTGAATGTGATTCTCTGTTCGCAAATCGCACGACTTTGTCTTCTATGGACGGGCAGTAGCGCGGACCGATGCCTTCAATAAGGCCGGTATATAAAGGTGACTGATCCAGACCATTGCGAATAATATCGTGTGTTTCATTATTGGTATGGGTTATCCAGCATGAAAGCTGACGCGGGTGTTGTGAAACACGCCCCATAAAGGAAAAAACAGGCAAGGGAGTATCCCCCGGCTGCTCCAGCAAAGCAGTATAATCCATACTGCGTCCGTCGAGGCGAGGCGGCGTTCCTGTCTTTAATCGACCAACCGGTAGCTTCATCTCGCGTAATCGGTGTGCAAGACGAATCGCAGGGGGGTCACCTGCTCTTCCTGCCTGGAAATTCCTCGTTCCGACATGTGCCAAACCCGCCAGGAATGTACCTACTGTTAATACAACCGCTTGGGCTAAAAATCGGATATTCAGCTGTGTAACCACACCCGCTATCCTCTCCCCCTCAATAATAAAATCGTCGACGCCTTGTTGCATTATCCATAGATTAGGTTGGTTCTCTAATCGACGACGGATCGCCTGGCGATATAACACCCTATCAGCCTGAGCGCGCGTAGCCCGTACAGCCGGACCCTTGCTTGAATTCAAAATCCGAAACTGGATGCCTGCTTCATCAATTGCTGCTCCCATCGCGCCACCTAAGGCATCAATTTCCTTCACTAGATGGCTCTTGCCAATTCCGCCGATAGAAGGATTGCAAGACATCTGTCCGAGTGTTTCAAGATTATGGGTCAGCAATAGCGTCCTATGACCCATGCGGGCGGCTGCAAGCGCTGCCTCTGTACCCGCATGCCCACCACCGACAACAATTATTTCGAATTTCTCCATATAACTCATAAACCCGCTTATTTAAAATTAAGAGCTGATCACCCTATTTTACGGTAAAAAATTTAAATCTGTCATTTACCTATGAGCGTCTGTATAAATACACGACTACATAAACCGATAGCTAAAAATGTTCCACGTGAAACGCAATTATCCCACATCATCCAACTGGATAATTAAATACATGCTGTCTTATTACAAGGCAAATATCACTGACAAGCACCTCATTTTTCAATGATTAATCTAATACAAAAACTATTAAAAAAGACAAAATGATATAACATCATTCAACTGATTGAGTTTCCCAAGCGATTGACAAGCGGATCCCGAAAAAATTCACTAATTAGAAAAACGCCTATAATGATTGATTATCGACAATGTCATTCTTTCTCAAGGCGTAGATCCACGAGCTAACCAAAAGTCGTGGGCGGTACGAGCGGCCTCCCTTGAGCTCCAAGCTTAATAGTTAAATTCTATTTTTTTCCGGGAGTATCTGAGCATAGCTGACAACATCAAAAAACCCCAACCCACTCAACTTTTGAACCGCATCAAAGGATAAATTAATCAGATCTTCTCAGGTTTACACGAGATTGCTCAATCCCTGACCTACTCTTAAACGTTCATCAGCTTTTTCGTATTCACGATCTCGGATAATCTGGCGCTAAAGTCACGCTTTATTAATTAAAACAAGGCGATTATTAGAAGCACTATATATCAAAGAAACAACAAAAGTCACCCGGCACCAGCAACAAATCTAAAATCTGATTCAATACCACCCACACCTCATCTCAACCTGATGCATTCTTCTTCAGAAAGCCGTTACACAGGGATCTGATACTTGTATTACTTATAGGGACATCTTATTATAATGACAAGTCAAAAATCTTCCGTTACAAAGGATGGCGTATATAAAATAACATCTTTAATAGGATTGACCACGCAGTATCGATACTGGATATCGTTCTTAAAAAGATAGTGAACTCATATAGATCCTTTGAGCTCAATACCAAGAACACATATTAAACCCATGCTCAATATGATGCATTGCCTTTCAGACAATCCCGTCTTAATCACAGGGAATAAAAACAGATTATGAAAAAAATACTATTAGCTTTAATGCTGGCTCTCATCAGTACTGGCACAATGGCCGAATGGACGAAGATAGGCGAAAGTACCGACAAAGGCGGTTACACCGCTTACGCTGATCTGACTTCTATTCACAAGGGCGGCAACAGGGTCAAGATGTGGGTTTTTTTTGATTACACGCTTGAACAAAAATTCTCTGGCGTTATTTTTCTATCTGAGAAAATTCGGCGGGAGTATGACTGCAAGGGAAAACACATGAGAACACTTTCTTATTCGTTATTCAGCTGGAATATGGAGAGTGGACAATTAGTCCGCAAGTATAACCAACCTCAAAAATGGGAAAAAATACAGCCTGCGGAAATAAGCGAAACCGAATGGGAGACCGCTTGCAATCAGCAGGATTAATTTTACCCGTCACTTTGCATGAGTCCCATCACACACACCCTATCGCGAAATCTAAATAATGTTCTTATTTAAAAATAAGGCGTATCTTTATTTATTCCTTAATGGATTGCCCTTAACATTTGTTAACCATGACATTACCCGCAGGATTATTCGCATCACCGGATTCAAAACCTAATAAGATGCTTTTAATCCAAATTTTCCATTAGAATTTTTTAAAGGGAGAAAATGGATGTAAACCTCACTCTGAATTATGAACAATGACGACGATGTCAGGCACGATAGACCTGCGTTTTAAAAATACATTTCATTGCATCTTTTTGGCAGAATGCAGACACGACATATTCACAAAGTCGATTTCGAGCAACCCTCAAGGGATATTCGTCAACATATCCATCAACTTTGAGAACGGATTGGTTGAATTCGGCCAAGCGAATGGCCTTGGTAAATTATCCTCTCAAACTCGCTCTATCGAAACTGGTTAGTAACCTGAGAGGTTTGCCTAATCCCCTTATCCGGAAAAAACTACTCTGGAAATAAAAAACTGTGGCGTAATATTTTATGAAAGACCTCTGCACAACTGCGTAAATTTACTGTGACAATGGAAAAAATGCCCAAATGACATTTTTTATGCGTGTTATCTTGGAAAAAAATGAGGTTTTTTCTCTTTTTAAAGGGAATTTCCCCCTTTATGTAGCATTTGGACGGACTACTCCCCTTGGTGGCTTGTCCACGAAAATTTTGTTGGCCGCTTTTTTTAGATTCATGCAGATACTTTTCAGCATAACTTGGGCGTTGACTTTTGCCGTGCCGAAGTAGCTGGCGCGTCCCATCCCGAATAGGCGTTTGGCCGTGCCGAAACACTGTTCAACAATATAGCGTTTTTTGCTGATCAATTTATTCGCCAGCTTCTGGCGTGCCTAGAGTGGCTTGTTCTTGTACGCACGATGCATGATTGCGCTCTTGATTTTGTGATTTCTTAGAAACTGCCGATTGGCGTTGCTGGCTGATCCTTTGTCGGCATATACCCGATTTGCCTCAAGGTGCGCACCCTCGATAGCTGCTTCGAAATGTATCATTTCGCTCTGGTTGGCAGGGGCAGTGTGAACTCCACGCACATAGCCGTCTTGCGAGTCCACTACCAGGTAACTGCGATAGCCAAATTGCGACTTCTTGCCTTTTTTTAGCCAGGCCGCATCTGGATCCGCGCTTTGTTCTTCAATACAGGTGATTCCTGGTCGGCTGCCATCCTCAAATTGAACAGCCTTACCTTCGGTATCCACTTCAAGCAGGATAGCCTTTTTGGGGCGTGCCGCTGACTCAATCAGCGTGGCATCAATTACCGCTCCCGTTGCGCCCTTGATCATCAATCCGTGTGATTGAAGCTGTTCATTGATCGAGGCTAGCAGATCATCTAACCGATCGCCGGACACCAATCGGTTGCGAAACCGACACAAGGTGGTTTCGTCCGGTATCGCATCCGACAAGGACAAACCACAAAATTGTAGAAAATCAATCCGAACATACAGTGCTTGCTCCAACGCAGCATCCGACAAACTATGCCACTGTCCCAGCAGGATCGCCTTGAACATCATCAACCTATCAAATGGTTCCTGTCCTCCACCATGCGATAACTCGCGCTTGTATAAACCTGTAAGCTTCGAACGTAACTCCTCCCAGTCAATCAGGACATCAATCTTCATTAGCACACTGTCTCGTCTCAATCGCTGTGCCAATTCCAGTGTTCCAAAACTTATCTGCATCTCTTGTTCCAAATGTCTTTTACTTGTCACTATTTTAGTCGGTTATCGCGCTGACGGGGGAGTTGTGCAGTAGTCTTTATGATTGCCAATCTACTCTGCTGGTAGCTGCGGCGATGTGCCGATAGAAATCGGCCTATACAAGTAGAAAATGCCTCATTATACAATCAAAGAATGGCCTTCCCGACCATGCCATTTATCCCCCATTCTAGGCAATGGGACTCTTCGCACATTTCGGTAAATTATTTTATCGGCATTTTGTCTCACTATTTCTGCTGATGCATGCTATTTTTGAGTGTAATACGAATCGCAACTGATCTATCCTGTCCAATCAGAATTTTTATCGGTTTTGGAGTCAGTCTAATGAATTTTCATGATCTGAAAAACTGGAAGAGCTACTGGGAACAATTACAACTGGCCCTGCTCGATCCCAAGGTTGATGAAGCGGCATTGACAACATCCTTACAGAATGCGCGTGAAAATATCTCGGTACCCGTTCTATGGTTACTGGGCAAATCGCAAGCAGGCAAGACATCGATCATCAAAGCACTCACCGGCAGCAAAACAGCTGAGATCGGTAATGGTTTTCAGCCATGCACGCAGCATTCCAGCTTTTATGACTTTCCGGCCGAGATGCCGGTAGTCAGATTTCTTGATACACGCGGTCTGGGAGAAGTTGCCTATAATCCTCAGGATGATATCCACTATTGCGAATCTCAGGCTCATTTACTACTGGCCGTTATGAAGGTCGCTGACCAATGCCAAGAAACGGTATTTGAAATTTTGCATACGATTCGCGGGCGTCATCCCGAATGGCCTTTACTGATCGTACAAACTGGTTTGCATGAACTCTATCCGCCTGAAAGCAATCATATCTGCCCTTGGCCCTACGATAACGAACCCCTACCTGACGCCGTTCCAGCTGATTTGAGACGGGCTATCCTCGCGCAGCGACTCGCCGCAAAAAAATTACCCGGCTCTGCACCCGTTCACTGGGTCGCCGTCGATCTGACTCTGCCCGAAGATGGTTTTAATCCACCGGATTATGGTCTGGAAGCACTGTGGCTCGCAATTGAATCCCTGTCCTCACTCGGCCTACAGCGCCAGCTAAGTGGAGATAAAGAAATTCGTGACCTCTACGCACGTACGGCGCATCAGCATATTGTCAGTTTCTCACTAACCGCAGCAGGATTAGGTGCACTGCCGGTAGTCGACCTCGTCGCGGTATCCACCGTTCAGGCAAAACTGTTGCACAGTTTAGCTCGTCTTTACGGTCAACATTGGGACAAACGAACCATTACAGAATTCTTCGGACTGGTTGGCGCAGGAGTCGCATCCGGTTTTTTAGCACGGGTAATCGGACGTACTATAGTCAAACTGATTCCCTTCTGGGGTCAGACCGCAGGCATGGTATGGAGTGCCAGTTCCAGCGGCGCGACAACCTACGCTTTAGGTAAAGCCGCAGTCTATTTCTTCGTCAGGCGAAAGGATGGACTTAACGTGGATCCAGATACGCTGCGCCGGGTCTATTCTGACGCATTAAAGAACGGCGTATCCATACTCAAAAACCGTTCACGTGATCCATCTTAATGAAAATACCACACTTTCGAATTAACCCGTTACAGCTCATTGCACTCGTCCTGTTTACGGTACCCGTTTTGATCGTATTTGGACTCGGGATGCTATGGCTATGGCAAACGGGCAATCTACATTATTGGTTTTTTACCACGATCACATGCAGTGGCTGCGGTTACGGCTTACAGCAATGGCTGGCGCAACGTGAGCGTAAATTCTTAACTGAAGCAGGAGCCGAGCCCAACCCAGAGTGGCCACCCGATGCAGACGCTGCCTGGCAACAAATTAAAACACTCGCAGAAACTTGCAATCCAAATGACTGGCCTCTCGAGGATGGATCGTGGATACTGGAACTGGGTCGACGTACCCTGGAAACCGTTGCACGCTGTTACCACCCATCTGTAGAAAAACCATTACTTGAACTCACCATACCCCATACGTTACTCATCATTGAGCGGGCCAGCCGTGACCTACGTCAGGATGTAACTGAAAATATACCGTTTAGTAATCGCCTGACAATCGGCGACCTGTTCCGGATAAAACATTGGAAAAACAAAGCAGAGAAGATATTTAATGTCTATCGGGCAGGACGCATGATAGTCAATCCTGCGAACGCCTTACTCAGCGAGGCCTGGCGTCACCTTCAGGCACGCAGCTTTGGCTTAGCCCGAAGCGAGCTCCATTCCTGGTTTCTGCGCGCTTATATACGCAAAATTGGTTATTATGCAATTGATCTCTACAGTGGCCGGTTGCCGCTGGATGATGGCGAACCTATTACGGCTAAAACACCCATATCCCATATTGATATGGAAAAGAGCAACAATACGGAGACCGCAGAGGAACCGCTGCGTATTCTCATTTTAGGGCGTGCGAATGCGGGCAAATCAAGCCTAATCAACGCGCTATTCAAAAAACTGGCCACGGCTACCGATGTCTTGCCAGACACCACCCAGATGCTCACACCATTCGTCCTGTCACGCGAAGGATTCACACAGGCCCTGATATTCGATAGTCCCGGCTGTAATAGCCCTCATTTTGATTTTCAGCAGATGCAAACAGCGGTACTGAATGCTGACCTGATTTTGTGGGTCACGCCAGTGCATCGGCCCGATAGACAGATTGAGCGCGACTGTTTAGACGCATTGCGCACAGCGCAATCCCGACGGCCCCACTCTCATCCAGCCCCCGTACTCATCGCAGCGAGTCACATTGATTTGCTGCGACCGGCTAATGTGTGGCAACCCCCCTATAACCTGACCAATCCGCAGAATACCAAAGCCACCAATATACGTGCTGCCATACAAGCCATAGCGATCGATCTGGCTACGCCCGTTGAACAGGTCATTCCCGTCTGCCTGGTACCTAACCAGATCTACAATGTTGATGACACGCTTTGGGCTGCCCTGCTACATCATCAAGATGAAGCGCTCAGGGTACGCTTATTGCGCTGCCTGGAAACAAAAAAACGGGCGGAGGATTGGGTCATGCTACGCCGTCAGCTAATCAGTACAGGACGATTCCTTTGGCAGCTGCCAGACAGATTCGGCACACATGTCGATAAATGAAGAATTACTACTTGACATCCTCCCCTTCCTAAACGAAGGGGATTCCTAGCGACTTATTAAGCCGTTAAGAGTAGGTTTGTATTGCTACTGCCTACTGGTTCCTGCTTCTTAGACGAAACTAACGTTTCAACTCCACAGGCTAACAAGCGATGTCCTCGCTCAAGTACATTCAAGGCACCTACCAAGTCGGCATTGGCTTAAATCCACATTCTGTACATTCAAAAGCACTTTGGCTTTTGCGATTGTCACGACTAACATGTTGACATCTAGGGCAGGTTTGAGAGGTGTATTGAGGGTTTACCTTCAATACATCCCCGCCTGAACAAGCCTGTTTATACTCCAAGAACGAAACGAACATTCCCCATCCTTGGTCAAGAATGGATTTGTTTAGACCCGATTTCGCTTTGACGTTTTTACCATGCTTTTCAACACTGCCCTTGGTACTCTTAGACATGTTTCCTATCTTTAATTCTCAACTACGACCATTGCGTGATTTTTGCTGATTTCGGTTGAGGTTTTGTGTAAGAAGTCTAAACGAGCATTGGCAATACGCTCATACAGTCGGGTAATGATTTGTTTCTGCTTTTTCCAGTTAGCAGAGAAACGGACTTTTTTAGACACTTACGCTGTTCAAAAGCCAGTTTCTTTGATAACTTTCTGAAACTGTTTAAAGGTTCTACGTATGAGCCGTCTGACAAGGTTGCAAAGCGGGTAACGCCCATATCAACACCAATCATACTGGTTGAGCTATGACGCTTTAGCTCGGTCTCGTACTCAGTCTGAATCGACACGTACCAATAACCGCCTTTACGGGAAATCGTCATATTTTTAACGTCACCAATGACTTGGCGTGAATTACGATATTTCACCCAACCGATTTTAGGCAAGAACACTTTGTTAGACTCTTGCTCCAGCTTAAATCCTTGTGGATAACGAAAGCTGTCATTCAAACCTTTTTTCTTGAATTTTGGAATCCGTTTTAAATATCAAAACCGTCTTTGAACGCTTGTTGTTTTGAACGTGGATTTTTTAATTTCCATGCTGAACAAATTTTTTACTATAATCGCGGGGCTTTAGGCAATTAGCTTCCATAGCTTTAGCCAAAATACTCGTTGTACCAAAGCAATGGCTGTTTCTGCTCTAATCTGAACAGATTCATTGCTAAGGCTTTATTCCAAACAAACCGATTAGCACCCGCAAACTCAACCATCTTCTGTACTTGGTCAGAATTTGGATTGAGTCGAGATTTAAAGGCTTTGCGTATAATCTGCTTCATGGTTATAATTATACAAAAAGGAATTGGTCTATGCAAGTTAATAACGATGTAAGAACAGTAAGACATTGCGTTTTTAATCTTCATGTTCATTTGGTCTTTGTAACAAAATACCGTAGAGATGTTTTCTCCGGAAGGGTATTAATTGATTTGGAAGAAATATTTAAAAACGTGTGTTTGGATTTTGAAGCAGAATTGGTGGAATTTAACGGTGAGCATGATCATATTCACCTTTTAGTTAACTATCCACCAAAAATTGCTATTTCTAACTTGGTAAATAGTTTGAAAGGCGTTTCAAGCCGACTCATTCGCAAAAAGAATTATCCCGAAATTAAAAATAAGCTTTGGGGTAATATGCTTTGGAGTCCAAGCTATTTTGCGGGTAGTTGTGGTGGAGCACCACTCTCGATTATTAAGCAATATATTGAACAACAGCAAAGACCGCATTAAACAGGCTTCGCCTGTGCGCTTATATCTCCGCCCTGAAGGACGAAGTTTTACGCGCTATTTGATAAACACAAAACAGCATTCCAGAAAAAACCATATCTACCTGAAATATAATCACAATAATTACAAATGCTCGCTCTCATCCCTAATCATGTTCGCTCAACACGCTCAAACATTTCAGTCGAGTTTATACTGCAAGTAAGCCAATTTTCATCAAAAAAATGCAAAAACCGTCTACATAAAATGTGCTATACACAAGCAAGCATCCATATGCTAAAACCACAAAAGTACTCTTTCATAGTAATAGTGTAAAGTACGCTACACATCGTACATCGGCATCATTCGTCTATAGAATAAATGGGAAAGCATCAACCCATAATGCATTATTCCCATATTTCATACATGAGTTGAACCATGCTCCAATATATTGGACATAATCCTTTATACGCCAACCTAAAAAATTAATTCATCCATAAAAATCCAAGCTTCATCGGGATTTTCTGGCGATAACTAGCGAATTTTACCGTGACATTGTTTATATTTCTTACCAGATCCACAGGGGCATGCCTGATTGCGGCCAACTTTATCGCCTTCACGCACGAATGGCTGAGGCTTATCTTCTTGGGTTTCCTCATCTACCGATTTTTCATTCAAAGTTTCTTCATAAGCCGCATGATGATATTGCATATTTGTCGGTGATCGCAATGTTTCAGACACCGCTTCAACTTGCTGTTCATTTTTTATCTGTACTGTCATCAAAATTTTAGTTACTTCACTTTTGATTTCTTCCAGCATATTTCCAAACAATTCAAAAGCTTCACGCTTGTATTCCTGCTTAGGATTTTGCTGCGCGTAACCACGCAAATGAATCCCTTGACGCAAGTGATCTAGTGCTGCCAAATGCTCTCGCCA
The DNA here is from genome assembly GCF_900143275.1 of Nitrosomonas cryotolerans ATCC 49181. Lineage (NCBI taxonomy): Bacteria > Pseudomonadati > Pseudomonadota > Betaproteobacteria > Nitrosomonadales > Nitrosomonadaceae > Nitrosomonas > Nitrosomonas cryotolerans. The sequence goes on along the minus strand of NZ_FSRO01000001.1, from coordinate 775,202 downwards.
GTGCGTGTCCACACTTTGTAACATCACGGCCCGCTCATACTGATACATCACATCAACACCCACCTGATCAACCTTGCTTGATAGTGATCACGCGCAAAACTAATAATGCGTTCTTGCAAGCTTTCTTCGTGTAAATCGGGATCTTTCTCTAACCATTCCTGTATCGGTAAATGTAATTGATATTCGACCGCCAGCGCCTTCTCTAGACCCGGGATGTCCCATTGTTCTTCTACACTTTGCGGTGGAACATGAAGACTGAAAAGAGTGCTCAGTACACTTTCTCGAATTGCGCTAATTGTTTCTGAAATGTTTTGCGGTGCTTCTAGCAACTCATTACGCTGTTGATAAATCACATTACGTTGATCATTCGCTACATCATCGTACTCTAGCAGTTGCTTACGGATATCAAAATTTCGTGCCTCTACCTTGCGTTGGGCATTCTCAATCGCCCGTGTCACCCATGGGTGTTCTATGGCTTCACCTTCTGGCATCTTAAGGCGTGTCATGATATTAGCCACACGATCAGATGCGAATATACGCAAAAGTGGATCTTCAAGAGAAAGATAGAAACGACTTGATCCAGCATCCCCTTGCCTTCCAGAACGTCACGTAATTGATTATCAACACGCCGTGATTCGTGCCGCTCTGTACCAATAATGTGCAAGCCCCCCTTACTCAATACCTCATCATGGCGTATTTTCCATTGCTTATCCAGCTCAGCAATACATGCAGCCTTCTCTTCCTCACTCAATTTTTCATCCTGACTAATACGATGAATTTCAGGCTCTGGATTACCACCCAGCACGATATCGTGCCTCGCCCTGCCATATTAGTGGCAATGGTAACCATCTTAGGCTGCCCAGCCTGTACAATAATATCGGCTTCACTGGCATGTTGCTTTGCATTAAGAACCTGATGGGGCAGTTTTTCTTTCGTTAATAACCTGGATAATAATTCATTATTCTCAATCGAAGTCGTTCCAACCAGAACAGGCTGCCCCGCTCGTAACATTCCTTACACCTTCAACAATAGCCTGATTTTCTCTTTCATCGTACGAATATCTGATCCATGCGATCATCACGATCATTGGCCGATGAGTTGGAATAATGATCGTCTCCAACCCATAAATTTGCTGGAATTCAGCCGCTTCAGTATCAGCAGTGCCAGTCATACCACTTAATTTTTGATACATGCGAAAGTAATTCTGGAAAGTAATTGAAGCAAGCGTTTGATTCTCCTTCTGAATAGCAACACCTTCCTTTGCCTCCACCGCCTGATGCAATCCATCTGACCAACGCCGGCCTGACATAAGCCGCCCAGTAAATTCATCAACAATAACGATTTCATCATCCTGCACCACATAATGCTGATCCAGGAAATACAAAGCATGTGCGCGCAAGCCCGCATTAAGATGATGAATCAGATTAATATTAGTTGGATCATAAAGACTCGATCCAGGTGCCAGAAGCTTAGCTTCAGCAAGCAATTTCTCTGCATGCTCAAAACCTGATTCACTCAATAAAACCTGATGAGATTTTTCATCCACACTAAAGTCGCCAGGGCTATCCTCTGTTTCTTGACGAATCAACTTTGGAATCAATGCATTGATACGAATATATATATCTGTATCACCCTCTGCCTGACCAGAAATAATCAAGGGAGTACGCGCTTCATCAATCAGAATTGAATCCACCTCATCAACAATGGCATAATTAAGCACGCGCTGCACACGTTCAGACGGATGCGTCACCATGTTGTCGCGCAAGTAATCAAAACCATACTCATTGTTGGTACCGTAGGTGATATCGGCAGCATACGCCGCCTGTTTTTCACTATGCGCCATTTGTGAAAAAATAACGCCGACACTAACACCGAGAAACTGATAAATCTTCCCATCCAAGCAGCGTCACGTTTGGCCAGATAATCATTCACCGTTATCAGGTGAACACCCTTCCCTGTCAAAGCATTGAGATAGGCAGGCAATGTCGCCATCAGTGTTTTACCTTCGCCCGTACGCATCTCGGCTATGTTACCTTCGTTCAATACCATGCCACCTATGAGCTGAACATCGAAATGGCGCATTTCCAGTACGCGCTTACCTGCCTCTCGCACAACTGCAAAAGCTTCTGGCAGTAAGGCATCCAACGTCTCTCCGTTAGCAATCCGTTGCTTGAATTCATCCGTTTTCGCACGTAAATCAGCATCAGATAGTTTTTCAATACCTGACTCTAATCCATTGATATCGCGAACGACCTGAAAATATTGCTTAATCATTCGGTCATTACGACTACCAAAGACTTTTTTGAGTAGATTATTTAGCATAAAGTTTCGAAAATTTTTTGTTGAAACAACCAGGAAAAAACAAAGGGTGAGATCTTTGACCTCACCCCACGATAAATTTTTAATATAGTTCAGCCAGACATTTTTAAAAATCTCGATGGATTTTGCGGTACATCTTTATATCTAATTTCAAAATGTAGGTGCGGGCCAGTAGAACGACCTGTACTGCCAACCTTGGCAATTATCTGTCCCGCAAGACCACTTGCCCGAGTTTAACCAAACGCTTGGAGGCGTGGGCATAGCGACTGATCAGTTCATCTCCATGATCAATTTCAATCATATTACCATATTCAGGATGACGATCAGAATAGACTACCACACCACCCGCGCTAGCTCTGATTGGGGTTCCTGCTTTAACTGCAAAATCAACACCTTTATGAAAAGCACGCTTCCCCGAAAATGGATCAATTCTATAGCCATAGCCAGAGGAGTACCATTTTGTATCAACGGGCATAATAGAAGGCAGTACACGTTCCGCAAGTCGACCATAACGGAATAAAGAATCTAATGCACCTAGTCTATCAGCCCGTTCATCCAGCGCGTACGATAATGCTTGGAGTTTCCGATTAAATTCACTAAAAGTTATCTCTTCAGTAGGCAAGACGGCATGTCCGCCACCTTGCCCAGGCACATGGTTAATCGAAGATTCTTGCGACTGAATACCCGATGACTCCGTTAATCGTTCGCCCAAAGCGTCTAATCGCAATAACTGCGCTTGCATTTGTCCGAGCTTAATCGCCATGACATTCAGGTTATTGTGTAGATGCAACTGAATTTTACGATGCCTTTCTTCTTGGGGATTAACTAACAATGTTCTTAAAAGAGGAGATTTTATCCCATCTGCATAGCGCAATGACAAATAATTCAACCCTAATGACGATAATACGATTATGATAAAGAAAACGCTGATTATCAATAAAAAATGCGTACCTGTCAGAGTCAAACTCTTTGTTCGCGCCAGTTTATTAGAAATCAGAATAATGTTCATCTTTTGCCTTTTGCTTTAGCTAGTTTTATATAATTATGACCACGCGCAAAGTAAACAGTTACCTTAATCTTCTTGGTAGAACACCTAAATATCAGGGTTTATTTACTAAAATCAATGAATTAAACAAAATGCAGCAAATTTTTATGGCAGTTGTTCCGCCTTACTTAGCAAAACAATGTACGTTAGGCCGAATCTCCAATGGAACACTAATTGTATATACCGCAAATGGATCAATCGCAACAAAACTGAAGCAAGTTTCACCATCCTTATTATTGAAATTACAGAAAATCAATTGGCAGATTACTGCAATTCAAATCACTGTGCAAGCAGATTACTTTACTAAGAACACAGCAAATTTTCCAAGCGATTGCACTCCTAAAAAAAAATTACTCATGAGCCAGGCGGGAATAAAACATCTCAGCCAATTAGCCGAAAAACTACCTAATTCAGTGCTCCGACATGCTATCGAGTTATTATTAGAAAAACAACGAAAACTCCACGACAAATAAAGGGCTATCACGAAAAGGAACTTATATCTTACAGGCCGGTGCCTTCCAGGCACGCATGAAAAATTAGCTTAATTGAGGACTCCTAACAACTACAAATAGTCACCGATTTACTATTTCAATAAAAGAACATAACACTACTCCATTTCAAAGCACCAAGTAATTTATTCTAACCATATTTCATCTTCGCCAGACCGCTCGTATATAATATAATTTTTTTATGCTTCCATACGTTATTAATTTTTGCTCACCACAGCCCTGCGTATAAAAGCCAAGAATACTTTTGATGAAAACTAATTCTCCTTTAATTCAACTACTTTCGTTTTACCATCTGACCATATCGATAAAAACAATCTTATGAATGTTTTTTACGAAGAAGCAGGAGCATTCAAAGTCGGTTCGATACTCATTGACAACAACACATCTTTGCAAATAGAAGCTTCGCACGGCAAGCGCTCTAAAATTAAGGCGACATCAGTATTGCTCCGGTTTGACACACCACCCTTATCCGAATTCATGAACCATGCTCAGGAAACAGCAGATCGGTTAGATCCCGACTTTCTTTGGGAATGCTGTGAAAGCGACACTGAATTTGCCAGCAATACTCTAGCAGCAGATTATTTTGGCCACTCGCCCAGCCCAATAGAAGCAGCTGCAATCCTGATCATGCTGCACGATGCACCCATATATTTTTATAAAAAAGGTCGAGGACGCTATAAGGCTGCCCCGCCAGAAGCACTTAAGGCAGCTTTGGCTAGTCGGGAGAGAAAACAGCGTCAGGCAGAACAACAAGCGATTTATATAGCACAACTAAGTGCATTTACTTTACCTGAGGCATTTAGACCACAATTATTAAGCTTACTCTATAGCCCAGATAAAAACTCCATCGAATGGAAGGCACTCGAAGCCACTTGTGCTACAACAAAACTTACTCCATCGAAATTATTAGAGAAGTGTGGTGCCATTCCATCTACCCATGACTACCATTTAAATCAATTTCTTTGGGAGCATTTCCCAGAGGGTATAGATTTTGATGAGGTCAATCCAGAAAATAACCGGGACAATCTACAAGACTTACCCATCTCAGATGTTACGGCATTTAGCATAGACGATGCTACAACCACAGAAATTGATGATGCCTTTTCAGTTACGCCACTAACATTGGGCAGTTTCCGAATAGGTATCCATATAGCTGCGCCTGCACTTGGCATCACGCCTGCATCATCATTGGACAAAATAGCGGCACAACGACTCTCCACCGTTTATTTACCTGGCAACAAAATTACCATGTTACCAGCCACCATAATTGACCACTATACCCTAGGTGAAGAACGATTATGCCCAGTGCTTTCCCTCTATCTGAATGTAGCCGATGATTTTACGGTGGTCTCCACTGAGAGTTGCATTGAAAGAATAAAGATTACAACTAATTTACGTCATGAGGCGCTAGAAGAATATTTTAATGAGACCACATTAAGAAACAACAACTTGAATCACCCATTTAGTAAGGAATTACGACTATTATGGGATTTTTCTTGCAAAATGGAGATACTGCGCGGTAAAGCAAGCGATCTTAATAATGAGAAAATTGATTATAACTTCAGTATTAAAAATGATCGCGTTACCATTAGTGAACGGCGCCGGGGGTCACCAATAGACAAGTTGGTCTCAGAATTGATGATTTACGTTAACACAGAGTGGGGTAAACAATTGGCTGACGCCAGCATTGCAGGAATTTATCGCAATCAAGGCGGTGGTAAAGTAAAGATGAGCACCTCTCCCGCGCCACATCAGGGTCTAGGTGTTTCTCAATATGCGTGGAGCAGCTCACCACTACGCCGATATGTCGACTTAATCAATCAACGCCAGTTAATTGCATTGCTACGTGCTGAAGCACCTCCCTATACTAAAGGAAGTGATGCACTCTTGATTCCCATGCGGGATTTTGAACAAGCATATGCTATTTACAGTGATTTTCAGCGAGGAATGGAACGTTATTGGTGTTTACGTTGGCTGCTACAGGAAAATGTACACACGATTGATGCGCAGGTAATTAAAGAAAACCTGGTGAGATTCGATCATTTACCCTTGGTCGCTCGTGTTCCATCATTACCGGAAATATTACCCGGCACCTACGTTAAACTGAAAATATCTCAAATTGATTTACTTGAACGTAGCCTGCATGCACAATTTTTACACAAGCAAGAATCATGAAATCAGGCTATTAACCTTGAAACAAATAACCAGTTGCTATCCTTAATAAATATAATGAGATATTCCAAGATTTAACTTTCAAGGTGTTATCCGTTGGCAACTATCCTCAATATACTAAAGCCTTTATTTTCTTTATTTCATAATCAACAGCGCTTACAGAAGAATCGCTTGCTTGTAGCAATATTTTTCTCGCTGTTGCTGCATGCAGCTATATTATTTGGCGTCGCTTTTCGATTCCCAGACTCGAGCTTTAATAAAACTGCCACATCTTTAGAAGTCATCCTGGTTAATAACAAGTCCTCATCAGAACCAACCCAAACTAAAATACTTGCGCAAGAAAATTTAGAGGGCGGTGGAAATACTGATGATAATCGTCGTGCCAAAACACCTTTTCCGGCATTACCTAAAAGCAAGCCTCTAATAGATAATGTAACTTCTCAGCAGAAAGTTAAACAACTCGAGCAGAAAGCAAAGCAATTAATAACGGCTACAGAAAGTATGCAGCATATTGATCAACCCGATTCACAGACAAACTCATCCGATAAAAATCATGTATCGGATACCAGCAATTTACTCCAACGCAGCCTTGATATTGCTCGCTTAAAGGCACAAATCTCACAAGATTACGATACCTATCAAAAACGCCCAAAGCGAAAGTTTATCGGTGCACATACCAAAGAGTATCGATTCGCACGTTATGTTGAAGATTGGCGTATTAAGGTAGAACGCATAGGCAACCTCAATTACCCTGAGGAAGCCAGAAAAGGCAAGCTTTATGGCAGCTTACAGCTTACCGTTGGCATTCGATCCGATGGCAGCCTGGAATCAATTGGTATCAATCGCTCATCAGGAGAACAAATTCTAGATGAGGCTGCTATACGTATCGTGAGGCTTGCAGGCCAAAACGGATTTGCATCTTTTCCACCCGATATCAGCCATGATACAGATATTCTGCACATTACACGTACCTGGGTATTTACCCGCTCTGATCAATTACTCAGCCAATAATAGTCGGCTACCGTTGATTGAATGTATAAGTAAATCCGTTTACTATCAGGTCTCAGAAGATTCACGGGATTTTACAGCATTGCATCATAAAAGAACTTCGGTTTCATTTATGGAGACTTTTGCAAAAGCTCTCGCTACAAATTTTAACCTATTGATTGTAAATAGTTAATTTTCATCTATTGAGGTTTTACAAAGGTTTCAACCAGCCGATTTAATAAATTCTAATCACATACTCACTAAGCTTTAGCTTATTTGGTTCTTGTTTAACACATAAAATCCTAGGCCCATGATCGATTCATATGCTGTTATCGGCAATCCAGTTTCTCATAGCAAATCACCGTTCATTCATACCCAGTTTGCCCACCAGACCGGTCAAGAGATGCATTATCAAACAATTCTTGCACCATTAGATGGCTTTGAGATAGCCGTCAAACACTTCTATCAACAAAACGGAAAAGGTTTAAACATCACCGTCCCCTTTAAACTAGAAGCATACAAGTTACCGACCCGCTTAACTGAACGAGCCAGCTTAGCTCGGGCAGTTAATACGCTTAAATTCGATAATAATGAAATTCTGGGTGACAATACCGATGGCATTGGATTGGTACGTGATATTGCAGTCAACCTAGGCATGCCCATTACAAATAAACGAATATTATTAATGGGTGCAGGGGGGGCTGCGCGTGGCACGATTTTACCATTGCTGGAACAAAAACCAGCCATACTCGTTATCGCCAACCGTACGAAACATAAAGCAAACAGGTTACATCAACAATTCATTACCTATGGAAATATAGCATCTGGCGACTATCCGGATTTTTCAGATCAGGGTTTTGACATTATTATTAATTCGACTTCTGCCAGCTTACATGACAAATTACCGCCATTATCTCCCAATAACTTCACAGAGGAATCATTAGCCTATGACATGATGTATAGCAACGAACCTACCCCTTTCTTAAGGTTTGCTAAAGAGCAAGGCGTTCGATATCTGGCAGATGGGATTGGCATGCTGGTTGAACAAGCAGCTGAATCGTTTTTTTTATGGCGCGGGGTCAGGCCAGAAACAAACAGCATAATAGAAATACTCAAGCTAAAAACATAAACCGAAGAATCATATTTTCCCATATGCCGTACCCATCTGCCCCCTGTCAACATGACATACTAATGCCATTTCTAGTTTGAGATAAGCAATAACTTCACCTGCTATGATCTGGGTTATTCGCCGCCACCAACAAGCTCATTTCTGTGAAATTTGATATCACATAAGGGAACTGTCTCGTAATATGGAATTTATCCATCTTTTACTATACAACAAATTAATTATTAACAATTAAAATTTTGGAAAATTCTATTACGAGACAACCCCATAAAACATACGGAAGAAAAACTCTCAAGCGCTGGATCTGGCGGTTTATTTTTATACTTATTTATTCCATATTCCTGTACCAGCTATGGATTCTTAGTCATGTTGTCTACTGGAATGTCTATAATCCAACAACCAGCGCATTTATGCAAAACCGATTAAATGTCATGCGGGAAAAGGATGCGGCAGCAACTTTATTTCAAACATGGATACCCTACGAGCTGATCTCTGTTCAGATGAAGCGAGCCATTATTGTCGCCGAAGATGCTAAATTCAAGAATCACAAGGGCTTTGATTTTGATGCCATACAGAATGCGTTTGAGAAAAATTTAGAAGCTGGCAGGATGGTTGCCGGAGGCTCTACTATTAGTCAGCAGCTCGCAAAAAATTTATTTCTCTCTGATAAAAAATCACTATTACGCAAGATCCAGGAAGCGATTATTACATTAATGCTGGAAAATATTATGTCAAAACGTCGAATCCTGGAAATCTATTTAAACATCATCGAATGGGGAAATGGCATATTTGGAGTGGAAGCCGCCGCTCACCACTATTATGCTACACCTGCTTTATCGCTCACTGCAGAACAAGCGACCTATCTTGCAGCAATGGTTACTAATCCCCGTTATTATGATAAAAATCGTCAGTCGCAACGGCTATTAAAAAAAGGAAAAATTTTTCTCAAACGATTACATTCCGCAGAAATTCCTTGATACCCCCTTGAATTTCAGATGAATCCAGTCGCTTTCGACTCGTCTATAGACCAGACGTGAAATGCTTTATGCCTATTAGGAAGGATTTATACTTTTCGCTTATCTATACTCGCTGAGTATGACAAATGAAATTATAAAATTAGTTCATCAAAATAGTGAGTGCTATTTTGCCATTGCTATTTTTCCATTGGATAATCTGCTATGACCAAAATCAACAATCAGGATGAAAACCAGGAAGCACAGACCCCTCTACAACGCGTTATTTGTTTACTGCACAAATATAAACTCGTTGAAGGCTTTGTAAATCTACAGGAAAAGCCGGATCAGGCACTTACCCAGTCCCCTGTACAAAAGCAAAATCTGGCTGAGCTTCAATGCTTACTTGACAAACTGCATCCTGCTGATATTGCCTACGTCTTAGAAGCCTTACCATTGGAAGATCGTCTATTGATATGGAATATGGTTAAAGCAGAGCATGATGGGGAAGTGTTGCTAGAAGCCTCCGATGCTATTCGCGAAACGCTGATTACAGACATGGGTAATACAGAATTAGTGGCCGCAGCAGAGCAACTGGATGCTGACGAGATTGCAGATCTTGCACCCGATCTCCCTCAAGATGTACTGGAAGATGTCTTATGGGCGTTGCCTATTACAGAACGCGAACAACTTCGTGCTGCCATGTCTTTTCCCGAAGATGCCGTAGGTGCATTAATGGATTTTGATGTCATTACTATCCGCGAAGATGTCAGATTGGAAGTTGTCTTGCGTTATTTAAGACGCTTAGATGAATTACCTGACCATACTGACCAGCTATTCGTAGTAGATAGAGACGAACATCTCAAGGGAGTATTATTGGTCAGTCGGTTATTGGTCAGCGATCCAGAAACCCAAGTTGCCGCAGTAATGACCAAAGAAATGGTAAAGCTACACCCTAATGATAATGCACAACAAGCTACCTATGCTTTTGAGCGTTACGACCTTGTTTCCGCCTCGGTAGTCGATGTGGATGATAAATTGCTAGGCCGCGTCACAGTCAATGCAGTCATTGACTTTATCCGTGAAAAAGCCGAAAACGAAGCACTAAACTTAGCTGGTTTGAGCGAAGAAGAGGATCTTTTTGCGCCTGTATTAAAAAGCGTAAAGAATCGCTGGTTCTGGCTGGCTGTCAACCTGGTAACCGCATTTATTGCTTCACGCGTCATTGGCGTATTTGAAGACTCAATCGAAAAACTGGTTGCACTAGCGGCACTTATGCCTATTATTGCAGGAATTGGTGGAAATTCTGGTAATCAAACAATTACCATGATTGTACGTGCACTGGCATTAGGACAGATCAATACCGATAGCGCCTGGAAATTAATCGCTAAAGAACTCGGGGTGAGCGCTGTGAACGGCTTAATGTGGGGTGGTATTGTCGGACTATTTACCTTTATTATTTATCAGAATGCGTCACTCGGATTAGTCATGACCGCTGCAATGATACTCAATCTTCTTTTGGCTGCGTTATTAGGCGTACTCATCCCATTGACATTGAGTAAATGTGGTCGTGATCCTGCAATTGGCTCCAGTGTAATGATTACCGCTGTTACTGATAGCGGCGGTTTCTTTATTTTCCTAGGGCTGGCCACAATCTTTTTGTTATAGATTAAGCTTTATAATCAATACGTTCTATCCCAATAAGAGAGCACTCCCATTCTATGAATAGAATTATTTACTTCTTTTGAGAGACCGCCAGAAATGTTTTGTACGCTAAATGGGGTAGCAAGAGGTAAAGTGGCATCCGTATCCAGTGACTACGTATGTACAATAAGAATCGGGCGATTACCGCACGTCTAGACGGTCGATCTGGATGTAATGGGAATAAGCCCAATGGAACCAAACCATTCATAATCCATAAGATTATTCTGCCCGGTTTCTCATTGAGGTTATCCGCAACATGATCAGGAATCGGCGTTGTAAATATGGCACGACTAAAATGTAAGCTATAAAACAGGGGACGCCCTAAACACAGCTGATTTGCTCGTGTAATTAATTTTTTCCAAAAATCCGGTTCCTTCCTATAGAAAAACAGCAGTAAATCATGAAAATCCAGCAAGTCGCGTAAATCATTGGCCAGCTCATTATTTTGAAACAAATTAACCGCACAATGTAGCACCATATCTTCCGGGCCGAGTATTTGCGCGTTTAAGCTATCTACGGCTACTGCACTCTCAAAAAGTAACTCAGGCTTTATTTTTAATCGGCTGGTCGGCGGCGCAACAGTATGATGAATATCTACTTCCGTTTCTCTTTCAATGTGAATCAATGGTGGAATTTCATGACTCCATACTCGGTAATAATATTCATCATAAGCTGAGAGTTCATGATGCTGCCACCCTTTTTTCTGCAAGACCGATTCAACATGTGACATATCACTTTTTGTAACCATGAGATCCAGATCGACATAAACACGTCCACTCGCTTCAGGTAATCCGGCAAGCAAATAAGCAACGCCTTTTAGGATAATAATTGGCGCATCAACCTTTCGTAATGCCCATAAGACTCGATTCAATTCCCAATATGTCAACTGCTGGAGTTTTTGAGCTTGAATAAGGCCTGAGTGAAGTTGATTGGCTGCTCGTATGGGAATTTTTTCCAGCAAATTTCTTTTATTCAGCTCTATTGCTAAGCGTCCCAGCAATTTTACCTTTCTTGCCAGCCTTAACAATAATTCCCAATCAGCCGCATTATATTCAACCAGACGCGCCGGGTTAGTCAGCCCAAGCAGTAATAGCTTATGATGGTCCTGCCACTTATGCATCACGAGTCAATGTATCAATTGCTTCTAAGACATCATCAAAATTAGAATACACCAGTTTATAGCAGCGACAGGTTTCGATAAGGTGTGTAATAGCCTGAAATCCGGCCTCACCCAGTATTTCATAGTTAAACGAATTACTCGCCAACAATAAAAAAGCTTCCGAGTCAGATAGTGGATCCAGTTTTAATGCAGCCCCTGCGATCCATTTAGGAAACAAAATCCAGTTTGCTTTTGCAGTTTCTCCCGAGCGTATAATACTTTCCTTGGGTGGACAAACATGTGCGACCGTACCTTTCTGGGTATTGGATATTTCATGCCCCAATATGGCCTCAGGTAAATAATCTCTGATAACACGAATAGATTCATTCTTAAGTGGCATCAAACGCGGTATTGGAAGAAAGCGCCCCTGCCCGGGGTCCATTAATCCAAATTCATCAGAAAACAGGCGGTATCCCCGGTGCACCAAAACAGTGCATAGTGTCGTTTTACCACTCCCTGGCCAAGCCGGGAATAAAATTGCATGACCATTCTTTTCAATTACAGCTGCATGCAATAACAGCAAATGGTTAACGCGAACTGCAATAGCAAGGTTAATTCCCCATTCCAACGCCACAAGCGCTTGTTCAGGCGGAAAAAGTGAAAATGGTGAATATCCATCAAGCAAAAAACCAATTTGGTTAGAGAATGGTGCTTTTATTGAACGAGTTGAAACAACACGCACATGAAATTCGGCTATTTCATCCTGTGCCAGCTTATAATGCTTATACAGCTTATAGAGATGATTCGAAAGCGATGAATGATTGGTATTGATGCACACGTTAAAAGGCCCCATTTCAACTCTAAGCCCCGTGTTTGAAAGCAAGGTAGTGACTTCTTTAAATGAAAGCTGCCCCACAAACATGAAAAGATTCCTATCCAGTTTTCTCGATCAATCCTAATGCTTCAAAACGATACAATACTTTTCTGATCGACAATACAAAATCCGGATCAGGGGATAACTGGAATCGTTTAGCCAGATCACTGCAGATTTCATCTATTGATGCTGGTGTCTGATTAAGCGTGGAAATAACATGCATACCCATCTGATTTATAAAATGGGTTTTTCCAGAATCAGGCTGATAAACGGTGAATTCATCATCCCACTCTTCTATTCGCAAAGACGAAAAATTGGTGGATCGCCAGATCACTTCTGAGCTCATCTATGCATCGAATGGTTTTGAATCTAAAAATACTCGGCCGATTGAAATAGACCTATATTGTCGGCGGTAATATGGGAACTCTGGCACTGATCGAATTAAATGCCGTTGATGAAACCATGATTCCACCCCGCCTTTCACATTCCTTAGCCTGCTGCTTCGGTTTAAGATCTCTATCCACAAGAGTGGCTGTAGGACTATCTCCTAGATCATATTTACTGCCATCCGGCTGCCCTTCATGGTTAAGACAATATAAATCACCATGCTCGTTTCTAGCGACATCATCATCAATTCCAACTTCCCCTATGAGGTTACTCGTACGAGCCAATGCAGCACCACTGTGCAGCGTCATAATCACAGGAATCGCCACCGCACCTTTGAGTAATCGTCTTCTTTTACCTTCCGACGGATTACCTTCCGAATCTTTTAATATAGGCTGTTCAGTCTGTTTACGTAATTGTTCTTCACTCATTTATATTGACCTCTCATGATAGATTAGGAAGTTTTAAGCTAACCACCACTTCGCTAACAGTATGTGAAAATTCATAACATGGCATATCAATCAATTAAAAAAACAACCAACCTTGTTTCCTAATAACATTGAGATATAACCAACCATCCCTATTATCAATCATATATCTCACGCAATGTTTCTCTAAAAGATCAGAAGCAAAATACATGCCAAATTAATGACTAAAATATTAGAACAACAAATACATAAAGTTATAATAAAAATAGTCTCACTAAATGAGCACCACATTATCAGTTGTAATAAATTTCGACAATCATCACGATATCGAAATGAACTATTGCATCAAGATAAATCAGTTCGTACTAGCAGGTTCGCGCTCATCGATAAATCGGCTAGACTAGATGCTGATATACAGTTATACCTGAATTTGCTCGTGTATGAGCAATTTTTTATTGCCCCTTATTTGTTAAAGCACCGGTAGCATCCATAAAATTAATACCGCAGGGGATAAAACGCCTCCGATTACCACGACCGCCAAGGGCCGCTACACGTCTACGCCAATACTTGCAGCCAATGCCATAGGAACAAAGCCAACCGCATCTGTTACTGTAGTCACCAGGCCAAGATCAGGCGTGCCAGGGCGCCTGTTTGAACCGCATCGCTTAATGCGTATCCCTGCGCGCGCAAATCACGAATAAATGATAGCATAACCAATGAGGCTGTCACGTAATTCGCCCGCCATCAATAATTTTCCACCCTTAGATCCTTCTGCCCATTCTCAATCAAGCGCCGCATCCCGGTTAGGCGGCAAAACCTCATGCGCTCTGTCTTCTGGAATCATGCGATCCCATCCGATAATCATTGCATCTAGCGCCATACCAATGAAGAACCCTCTACAAGATTTATATTTACATCTGGTTTGCTATCTACCAGGCAATGAATAAAACCATTTGTGTAATATTAAAAAGACCACTGCATAACTGGTTATCTCGGGCTGAGCAAGATTTTTAAGTGTTTGATTTATCAATGCTGCAAGTAATCAGAAAAGCTTAAAAATACAGTTATGCAGCGGTCTTTTAAAGAGTACCAGCATCTATTCAACAGCCTGATATTTAAGGCTATTCAACATCATTTTACATAAATTAATTTACATTGACATTGCCCGACCTAAGGCTTTAACGGTTTTGCAGCATGTCGAGGAGGATGAAATAGCGAATCCAAAATTGATTCGGAAATTGAAGCAGGAATAAATACAGCTAAAATTTCTTTGCCTATAGCAGTCGACATCAACGACGGAAGCATAAAGAAAAAGGATTGATATCGTTCCGCTGCGGAAAAATACAGGCACATCATCACATCCACATCTTCCCTGATCCGAAAAGCCGTTCTGCCGTTGAAATGTCTTATCTGCTATCTGTGCAAAAGGCAACGCATGCTGGTGATGATCCAGTTCATGAACAAATACCTCACCCTGAAATGATCAGGCCAAGTGTATTTGTCAGCAAACCGACAATAATGTCAAGGCAACTGAATTCACAATTAAGAATCCGCTCATAGCGTCAGGATTATATACTCGACAGGGAATCGCTACCAACCTAACATTAATCACTCATCGCGACTTGAATTAGGTCAGAATGAATAGAACAGCTTCACATCCGAGATTACCAGAATACAACGATTACACAATATCCGATTACACAATATCAATTCCTTCCTGTGCCAACATTCCTACTAGCGCAATCAGGGGTAATCCAATCAGGGCGTTAGGATCATCACCCGTCATACTTTCAATCAATACAATCCCCAGTCCTTCAGACTTGGCACTACCGGCACAATGATATGGCTGCTCTCTGGTAAGGTAATTCTCAATTTGTTGGTCGCTTAGCTGGCGAAACTTGACATAATAAGGAACAACACGCGTTTGCATGTAATCGCTCCGACTATTAAGAAGACTTAAAG
This sequence comes from Nitrosomonas cryotolerans ATCC 49181, assembly GCF_900143275.1. NCBI lineage: Bacteria > Pseudomonadati > Pseudomonadota > Betaproteobacteria > Nitrosomonadales > Nitrosomonadaceae > Nitrosomonas > Nitrosomonas cryotolerans. Next base: position 759,640 of record NZ_FSRO01000001.1, on the reverse strand, counting down.
CGGTGTAGAATACCACTTTTTTCCCGCGCATAAACTGTAACTGTTTTGTTGCGTTTGCATGACTTAAAGGCTTGCCCAACCGGATACCATCTAGCACCGCGACCTGATCAGCGCCTATTATCAGCGCATCGGTATAAGTTCTAGCAACAGCGCGAGCTTTAGTTTCAGCTAAACGAACAGCGGTCCTTTCTGGTATCTCGCTTGGCAAAGGCGTTTCATCTATTTCTGGGCTGGCTGTTACAAACGGGATTTCTAATCGCCTGAGAAGTTCCTGGCGATAGATGGAACTTGACCCTAGTATAAGTTTTTGAGTGATATTGCGAGTTTTCAAGATTACCTTCTGGATGATTTTGACACTTAAAGGTAAAAAATATAACATGCGCCCATTATGTCTGCACGATTTGTCATAAACCTGCTTGATTTCGTACGCGATTCGGGAGCACATCATGGTAAAATTCCGCTCGCAGAACTAGAGCGGCTACAAGATTATCTATTTGACAATACTAATGAATTAATTTACACCATTGATGGAAGACTGAATAAGGATAATAAACCAACACTGCAAATCAGCATTAAAGGTGAAGTTAATCTCTATTGCCAACGCTGTCTTGACAAAATGGCACATGCAATTGATCTCAAAACAAGCCTACTACTGGTAGAAAATGAAGCTGAACTTTGCCAATATGATGAAGAGGATTCAATTGATACTATTTTGGCAACGCCCAGTATTGATGTTTGGGTACTTATAGAGGATGAAATTATTCTAAATTTACCCATGACGCCGTGTCATCAGGAGGACACATGCAAAATAGATCATTTAGTTAAAAATAGTACAGAACAATTGACGCATCCCTTTGCTGCACTGACAGCATTAAAAAAAACGCACTAACTAGAATTATTTAAGGAGTTAACACAAAATGGCCGTTCAACAAAACAAAAAATCTCCGTCAAAACGAGGCATGCATCGTTCGCACGACTTTCTGATTAAGCCACCGCTAGCGGTGGAACCCAGCACTGGAGAAGTGCATTTACGTCATCATATTAGCCCCAATGGCTATTATCGCGGTAAAAAAGTGATCAAGACTAAGAACGATTAAATATAAATTCTATTATTCCAGACTACCACGTCAAGCACATAGCCTTTTCCAGTCATAAGAGCTCCCAAATTGGACATTACTGTAGCGATAGACTGCATGGGTGGTGATCACGGCCCCCATGTAATCGTTCCATCAGCTGTTGATTATCTTCGTCAAGACTCTGAAGTCAATATCATTCTGGTAGGAATATCCGATGCAATTGAATCGGAATTACACGCGATCAAGGCTGAGATGGGCCCGCGTTTAAGACTGCATGCTGCAAGTGAAGTCGTTGGTATGGATGAATCGCCTGCCCTGGCGCTACGGAATAAAAAAGATTCCTCGATGCGGGTTGCTATTAATCTGGTCAAAAATGGTGAAGCACAGGCTTGCATCAGTGCAGGTAACACGGGTGCATTATTGGCAACTTCCCGCTTTGTGTTAAAAACAATCCCAGGTATTGATCGCCCTGCACTGGCAGTTATATTGCCCACAATCACGGGTCATACGTATATGTTAGATTTAGGTGCAAATGTTGACTGTAGCGCAGAACACTTACTTCAATTCGGGGTCATGGGCGCCTCTCTGGTTTCATCAGTAGAAGATAAAGCATTACCAAGCGTAGGCCTATTGAATATAGGCGAAGAAGAAATTAAAGGAAATGAAATAGTAAAACAGGCAGCAGAGCTGTTACGTAATAGCGGGCTTAATTTTTATGGCAATGTTGAAGGTAACGATATATACAAAGGCACAACTGACGTAGTGGTGTGTGATGGCTTTGTCGGAAATGTCACTCTAAAAACTTCGGAAGGCTTAGCACAAATGCTCGCGACCTACTTGCGCGAAGAATTTCAACGTAACCTATTCACAAAATTTGCAGGTATTTTTGCCAAACCAGTAATTAATGCCTTCAAGAACCGGGTAGATCATCGCCAATATAACGGTGCCAGTCTGCTAGGGCTACGTGGTATCGTTATTAAAAGTCATGGCTCTGCCGACAATTATGCATTTTGCTCCGCTATTAAGCGTGCGGTTGATGAGGCACGCGGCGGAATGCTACGTCGTATTAGTGAGCGCGTTGCAGAACTGTCTTATCACTCCAAACCTTCTCCGAGAGAAACTGTAAAATGATGTATTCAAGAATCATTGGAACAGGTAGCTATCTACCAGAAAAGATTCTTACTAATCATGACCTTGAGCGCATGGTTGACACTAGCGATGAGTGGATACGCAGCCGTACGGGTATCACCCAGCGACATATCGCAGCAAAGGGTCAGGTTGCCAGTGATTTGGCACTCAACGCCAGCCTGATGGCGATGGATGCGGCCAATGTAGCGGCTAAGGATATTGATCTGATCATCGTTGCCACGACAACGCCAGACATGGTTTTTCCCAGCACTGCTTGTATTTTGCAGGACAAATTGGGAATAGAGGATTGCCCTGCATTTGATGTACAGGCTGTTTGCAGTGGATTTGTCTATGCGCTTGCTACAGCTGATATGTTTATTCGCGCAGGCCAATGTCGGAATGCATTGGTAGTAGGTAGCGAGATTTATTCCAATATAGTGGACTGGAATGATCGCAGTACTTGTGTATTATTCGGTGATGGCGCGGGCGCAGTAGTACTAACCGGAGGCGATCAACCGGGAATATTATCCAATCATCTTCATGCCAGCGGGCGTTATAGTAAAGTGCTTTCTGTACCTGGCAATATTTGTGGCGGTGGCCTACAGGGTAATCCATACATCCGTATGGATGGAAATGCCGTCTTTAAGTTTGCCGTAAAAGTACTGGAGGAAGTCGTACATGAAGCGGTCGCTGCAAATAATCTGAAAATATCTGATATAGATTGGTTGATTCCACATCAGGCAAATATACGTATCATACGCTCTACTGCAAAAAAACTGGGCATCCCCATGGAGAAAGTAGTCGCAACGGTTCATGAGCATGGCAACACTTCTGCTGCTTCCATTCCGTTAGCATTGGATGTTGCTGTGCGTGATGGACGCATCCACTCTGATCAATATGTGCTACTCGAAGGTGTTGGGGGCGGCTTTACTTGGGGGGCGGTTTTACTCCGCTGGTAACTTATGAAATTTGCATTTGTATTTCCTGGGCAGGGGTCACAATCAATCGGCATGATGCACGGGTATTCGGATATACCGATTGTGCACCAAACATTTATCGAGGCATCAGATATTCTCCATCAAGATTTCTGGGCAATCATTAATGATAATCCGATTGATGATCTAAATCTTACAATCAATACACAACCGTTAATGCTGATTGCAGGTATTGCAGTATATCGGGCATGGATGAGTCTAGGTGGTACAGAACCGGCATTTATGGCAGGACACAGCCTCGCAGAATATACTGCCTTGGTAGCCTCAGAAGCACTTACTTTTACTGATGCGCTATCATTGGTGCGTTTTCGCGCACAGGTAATGCAACAAGCGGTCCCAGATGGCACCGGGGGAATGGCAGCAATACTAGGACTAGATGATGATGCAATACGAGCGGTCTGTATTGAAGTAACTAATAATGCTGACGGAGAATCATTGGAACCGGCAAATTTTAATTCACCCGGTCAGGTAGTCATTGCAGGCCATAGAAATGCCGTATCTCAAGGAATTAAACTGGCTCAGACAAAAGGTGCCAAACGTGCTGTCATGTTACCCATGAGCATTCCTTCACATTGCACACTAATGAAATCAGCCGCACAAGAAATGTATCAACAATTAGAAAAAATAGACTTTAAACCGCCAAGAATTCCTATTTTTCATAATGTTGATGTACAAATACACCAGAGTGATGCTGCTATCAGGGATAGCCTGGTAAAACAGTTATATAGTCCAGTACGATGGGCAGACACCATTCAAACCTTAGCTGCCGCTGGCGTAACTCATATCGCGGAATGTGGCCCTGGTAAGGTGCTAACAGGACTGAACAAACGTATAGATCGAGATTTACATAGCCTGGCATTAACCGATAGTGAAGCTATTAGACAGGCTATCAATATATTGAAATAGAACAGGATGGGTATTGATTACGCATCATTATGAGCGATACTCTTCATGGAGATAGATGTTGGAAAATAAAATAGCATTAGTAACTGGCGCCAGTCGCGGCATTGGACAGGCTATTGCATTGCAATTAGGCAATCAGGGAATTATCGTGGTTGGTACAGCCACAACCCAAAGCGGTGCCGAAACAATCAGCCAATACCTGGATAAAGCTAATATCAGAGGTATGGGGATTGCATTGAACGTGAACGATGCGACACAGATTAATAATACGGTACAAATTATACGAGAACAATTGGGCGAGATTACAATTCTCGTCAATAATGCGGGTATTACACGCGACAATTTATTGGTCCGCATGAAGGACGAAGAATGGGATGCAATAATGGAAACTAATTTGAAGTCGGTATTCCGTTTAAGTCGAGTAGTACTCCGCCCCATGATGAAAGCCCGTTTTGGTCGTATCATTAATATTTCTTCAGTAGTTGGTTCAATTGGAAATGTGGGTCAGGCAAACTATGCCGCTGCCAAAGCCGGTATGGTTGGTTTTAGCAAATCGCTGGCACGTGAGGTAGGTAGTCGCAATATTACGGTCAATTGTATTGCTCCGGGTTTTATTGATACCGACATGACGCGCTCGCTTACTACCGAACAACAACAAAACCTGATTCAACACGTTCCATTAGGAAGACTAGGGCAGCCTGAAGAAATTGCTTCTGCAGTCACCTTTCTTGCTTCATCCGCTGCAGGATATATTACTGGGACTACGCTGCATGTGAATGGGGGAATGCATATGGATTAGTTATAATGTGACATAGAGAAAAACAAGATAATTTATTCTTGTTCTGAACTCCCATTATAAACACTACATTCGTGATTTCTAATTATATTTCAGTTTTGCTAACATTGAAAATTTGTTAAAATGCCGGAATTTTTCTTACCTGAGAAGGAAATATTTAGATGGAAAATATAGAGCAACGCATAAAAAAAATCGTAGCCGAACAACTCGGTGTCAATGAAGCCGAAGTTAAAAATGAATCCTCTTTTGTAAACGATCTCGGAGCCGATTCGCTCGATACCGTGGAATTAGTTATGGCATTAGAAGAGGAATTTGAATGCGAAATTCCCGATGAACAGGCAGAAAAAATAAATACCGTCCAGGAAGCTATTGATTACGTTACCTCTAACACAAACTAATATCTTATCTTTACGTATTTAATATTGGAGTTATTTTGTCCAAACGCAGGATAGCCATTACCGGGTTGGGTATTGTCTCACCCGTTGGAAACACACTTTCAGATGCCTGGGAAAATATTGTATCCGGAAAATCCGGCATTACTCGGGTTACTCGCTTTGATGCATCAAATTTTTCTTCTCAAATTGCTGGAGAGGTGAAGGGTTTCGATGTCCAACAATACTTGACAGCTAAGGACGCACGTCGTATGGATGTTTTTATCCACTATGGTATGGCGGCGGCTATTCAAGCTATCAAGGATGCGGGGATTGAAGACACAACCAATCTAGAGCCAGAACGTGTTGGCGTCAACATTGGCTCTGGTATTGGTGGTCTTCCTATGATTGAAAACACTGATACTGCCTACCATGCTGGGGGACCACGTAAGATATCGCCCTTCTTTATTCCTGGCACCATTATCAATATGATCGCCGGTAATTTATCTATTATGTTTGGTTATAAAGGACCCAATATCGCGATTGTTACCGCCTGCACCACTGCAACTCACAGTATCGGCTATTCTGCCCGAATGATTGAATATGGCGATGCCGATATCATGATCGCCGGTGGCGCTGAATCGTGTGTCAGCCCACTTGCCATTGGTGGTTTTGCGGCTGCAAAAGCTTTATCAACCCGCAATGATGACCCTACAACGGCAAGTCGACCATGGGACAAAGGGCGAGATGGCTTTGTCCTCGGCGAAGGCGCCGGCGTTATTGTCCTGGAAGAAATGGAACATGCTAAACGTCGTGGTGCAAAAATTTATGCTGAATTGGCAGGATTTGGCATGGGTGCAGATGCTTTTCATATGACCGCTCCCTGCGAAGATGGAGAAGGCGCAGCGCGCTGTATGTCAAATGCACTTAAAAATGCGCATATAAATAGTAGCGCAGTAAATTATGTGAATGCCCATGGCACCTCTACGCCACTTGGTGATATTGCTGAAACGATCGCTGTAAAGCGTTGTTTCGGTGCTCATGCTGAGAAACTGGTGGTCAATTCCACTAAATCAATGACAGGGCATTTACTGGGTGCAGCCGGCGGTGTAGAAGCCATATTTTCTATACTCGCATTACATCACCAAATTGCACCACCCACAATTAATCTTTTGGATCCGGATCCACAGTGTGATCTGGATTACATCCCTAATACAGCAAGAGATATGAAAATAGACGTAGCCATATCGAATTCTTTTGGATTTGGGGGAACTAACGGTACGCTTGTTTTTCGTAAAGCATAATTTATATACTGTTGTGGTGCATGCGCACACTAAAACGGCTTTCCTTTCTTATTTTATCAGCGATTCTCTTATTTCTTGGATATCTCCATTATCATATTAATGCAGACACCCAGCTTCCTGCTACACCCTATGAGTTTTCGATTGAACCCGGCAGTAGCTTAAAAAATATTGCACGTCAACTTGTTGATGAGGGCGTGCTTCCCAATGCCTGGTCTTTTATTTTATTATCACGTCTCATGGGTAATGAGTCCTCGCTCAAGGCAGGCGACTACATACTGACTAGCAATCTCTCACAAACGGCCTTACTGGAATATTTAATCAAGGGAGATGCTAGGCGTAATGAAGTCAAATTTCTTGAGGGATGGACATTTTTACAACTTAGACAGGTATTAAACGAACATCCGGCAATTCGACACGATACCCTTCACTTCAGTAATCAGGAAGTTCTACAACTCATTGGAGCAAGTGAGACAGCGGCGGAAGGCTTATTTTTTCCAGACACTTACTATTTTCAGAAAAATAGTCGTGATATCGATATCTTACGGCGCGCCTATCATAGGATGCACGATAAATTACAAGCTATCTGGTCTACCCGCGCTCAATCCTTACCGCTGACAACCCCATATGAAGCCTTAATCCTAGCTTCTATTGTTGAGAAAGAAACTGGCTTGGAAAGTGATCGTACCAAAATAGCCGGTGTTTTTATGAATCGATTAAGATTAGGAATGCGCCTACAAACAGACCCTACCGTTATTTACGGCTTAGGTGAAGAATTTGATGGAAATCTACGTAAAAAAGATCTGCGAGCTGATCACGCATATAATACCTACACACGTTCGGGACTACCACCAACCCCCATTGCTATGCCAGGATTAGCCTCGATTTTGGCCGTACTCAATCCTGCTGAAACAGATGCTTTATACTTTGTTGCAAAGGGAAATGGAGAATCGCAATTCTCAGCTACCCTGGCTGAGCATAATCGTGCCGTCGCCAAATATCAGAAACGTTCGGCACCATAATGTCTCCCACGTTACAGTCCCCAATTAGAATTAGTAGAGCTACATAATGCAGTTTTCCATAATAGTTCCTACTCTAAATGAATCTCAAAATATTGACTTACTCTTAACTCGTCTCTTCGCACTCCATCTTGATCCAGGTAATTTCGAAGTTATTATTGTTGATGATAACTCAACCGATGGTACACCTGAGAAAGTTCGAATCTGGACCAGCCATGCAAATGTACATCTCATTGAAAGACGAGGAAAGCCGGATTTAACGGCATCAATCCTAGCCGGCGTAGCAGCCGCACACAGCAACGCCATCGTTGTGATGGATGCCGATCTCAGTCATCCGCCTGAGCAGTTACTCACAATGGTTACACCGATACTGGATAACAATTATGATGTAGTCATTGGCAGCCGGTATAAAGCAGGCGGCAGTACTGAAAATTGGCCGTTATATCGGCACTGCCTATCCCGCATTGGCGGATGGCTGGCGCGATCGATCTGCGATGTTAGTGATGCCACTTCCGGTTTTTTTGCATTTCGTCGAGAACTCTCAGCCCATATATCCGATAAAGCATACGGCTACAAAATCTTACTTGAGCTACTCATGGCGGGCCAAGGCAAATATCGAATACTCGAAGTTCCCATCTGTTTTCGTGATCGCATGCACGGGACTTCTAAACTGTCGATTTCTCATCAATGGGCTTATCTTCAAAGATTAATGATACTGGCCGGCGGTGCAATCAATGTAAATACCGCCGGTCGGTTCGCCTTGGTTGGCTTGCTTGGCGTATTCATCGATGCGTTTGTTTTCCAATGGCTGATTAATCAAGCCGCTGGGCTGGCCACAGCTCATATTCTGGGCTTCCTTGCCGCGGCAACTGTAAACTATGCATTAAATTCAAAATGGGCGTTTCGGCAGCATCACACAGACTGTTTAAAGTGGAACCAGTTCGCACGCTTTCTAACTGTTGGAGCGCTCGCCTTATTACTGCGTGGAGGCATATTAGCCCTGCTAGTCTATGTTGGACATATACCCGCCACGATCGCGATTTATCCGGCAATCATCGCAACTGCGATCGTTAATTATTTCGGTGCTGCTTTTTATGTATTTCCAGATAAAAGTAATCTTCCGTCAGTTGATATACGCTGGCGCGTTGCCTCAATCGGCATCGTAATCTTTATTATATTGCTACGCCTGGTCTACTCTGGCCTAGCGCAACTCATTCCGGATGAAGCCTATTATTGGAATTATGCTCAGCATATGGATTTGAGTTTTTTTGATCATCCCCCTATGGTCGCTTGGTTGATCTGGCTAGGTACAGGCATTATGGGGCAGAATGAATTTGGTGTAAGAATTGGAGCATTCCTTTGTGGCCTGGTAGCAATGGGATACCTCTATGCATTTGCATATAATCTGTACGGCAAATCAACCGCAATGCGTGCGGTAATGTTATTAGCTGTTTTACCCTTTGGATTTAGTTCTGGTCTGTTGATGATACCAGATGCACCATTAGTCGCTGCCTGGATAGCTACGTTATATTATATGGAACGCGCATTGATAAACGGCCGTAATTCAGCCTGGCTCGGTATGGGTATCGCGTTCGGACTGGGTATACTATCCAAATACACACTGGGTTTACTGGGTATTGCCGCTTTGGTCTTTGTCATTATAGACCCAACTGCACGGCGCTGGATGAAACGACCACATCCATATCTTGCGGCGATACTTGCGTTACTGCTGTTTTCTCCCGTCATTATCTGGAATATCGAGAATAACTGGGCATCATTTTTATTTCAATCAACACGCCTCCTAGCGGATGATTATCACTTCTCGGTGCATTACCTGATTCTCCATATCATCATTATGCTTACGCCAGTAGGCTTCTTCGCTGCAGCATTCATTCTGTTCTCGTATAATCCGAACACACAAGATCAATATGAACACAGGCGTCGTCTATTTGTACAGATATTTACCGGCATTCCATTATTGATTTTTTTGATTCTGAGTACTTTTGATCTACCTCGTTTCCATTGGACTGGCCCAATCTGGCTCGCCATCTTACCGACGATAGCCTGGATGATCGGGCAAACGGGCGATATGCGTGTATTGTCAAGCTACTTACGTAAGGCCTGGCAGCCTACTCTTATTATCTGCATGTTTATCTATGCATTTATACTTCACTATGTCGTACTGGGTATACCAGGTATCCCCTATCAGATCTTTGCAGAACACTATTTCTGGCGCGAAGCAACAATCGAGATTGAACGGATTGTAGAAACAGTACAGCATCAAACCGGAAAAAAACCTATCGTGGTTGGCATGAGCAAGTGGTCCGTTGCCAGCGCTTTATCTTTCTATAATCAAAATGGCAGTCATATGGATATTCGCTCACGTAATATGTTTGGCGATAGTGCTGCGATGTATGATTTCTGGTTTCCATCACAACAACCCACCAACCGGCCAATTATCCTCGTGGGAATGAAACGCCACCAGCTAGAACGCAATCAAGCAGGTGATGATCTGAGTCAAATGCTTGATCAACCGGATCTAATTCAGTATCGCATGATTGATAAGCATGGCATACCACTACGCCGTGTTTATTACCGAATGGCACAAGGATTCACAGGAAAAATAGAGGCCCATTCATTAAATTAATAAAACTCACTTCACGTGCTTCGAGCGCTACAATCAAGTCAAAGTCACGCTAATATTACTAATGCGCATGTGCAAAGAAATTATTAACCATCCAGATGGAGCTGATCCCCAAAAGAATAAGCGTAACCTGCTGAATAGTAGCACCAATTTCAGGTCGCTTATGTAAACCCGGGATCAGGTCTGACATCGCCACATAAATCATACTCGCAGTCGCTAGTCCTAATAAAGGCAGAATGAGATGATCCAGCTTGTGTAACATGAAATAAGCCAGTATTCCTCCTGCCAGGGTTGCGAAGCTAGACAGTATATTCAGTAGTAAAGCGCGTCGACGTGTATAACCGGAATTGAGGAGAATAATAAAATCACCGGCTTCTTGGGGTATTTCGTGCGCAATAATTGCAATAGAAGTAATAATTCCAAGTTGTATATCTGCCATAAACGCAGTCGCAATGAGAATACCATCAACAAAATTATGAAAGGTATCCCCCAAAATAATCATCGATCCGCTGCGTCCATAGTCATGTTCATTCGTCGCTGTAACAGCCGTATAACCATGCAACGGATCATGCGCTTCACATTGCTCCATATGGCAGTGACGCCATAAAACCAGTTTTTCCAGAATGAAAAACAGCAGAATCCCAGCAAGCACCATAGCGGTTACCTGTGTTGGATCTTCGGAGATCTCAAATGCCTCGGGTAGTGTATTCAGAAAAGCAGCACCCAGCAAGGCACCAATCGCGTAAGAAACCAGCATTGAAACCCATGCAGCGCTTGTGTTAAGTGTCAGCACAGCTGCAAACAATAGGCTCAATATACCCCCGAGCAAACTGGCTCCAATGATCCAGACAAGCGTAGACATAAGATTAATTTACATGGAAAGACGGGATTATACGCCTTCTATGCAAGTAACTTAATAAGTTATCGAGGGATTATTGTTTTTCCAGCCAAATAAGCGCAGCCATACGCCCGGTTTCACCATCACGGCGATAAGAAAAGAATCTCGTGGGATCACTAAAAGTACAAATGCCACCACCATAAACTTCAGTCACGTTTGCTTTCGCAAGCCTTTGACGTGCCAATAAAAAGATATTAGCCAACCATTTATTACCTGGCCTATTATGCTGCGCCGAAAAAGCAGGTTCAGATGCCTGATCGTGATCCAAAAAGATTGTACGTACTTCTTCACCCACTTCAAAATGCTCAGGACCAATTGCTGGGCCTAGCCAAGCCATGATTTCCCTATTACTATGGCCTGCTCTCATTTTTGAGACCGACTTCTCAATAATACCCGCAGCTAATCCACGCCAGCCAGCATGAATCACGCCCACGACTATTCCTGCGGTATCACACAGAAATATTGGCAGACAGTCAGCCACCTGTATGACACAAACTGTCTCCTGCTGATGGCTCAATGCCGCATCACCTTCAAGCAAACCATCACTGTTATCTATCCAAACAGGCAAGGCACCGTGTACTTGTTTTAACCACCTGGGTTCTCCCGGCAGATGTTTACACAGCAATGCCCGATTATATGCAACATCAGATGGACGATCATTCACGTGAGCACCCAAATTAAGGGAAGCATAAGTTCCATTGGGCCCATTACTTACACCGCCATAGCGGGTGGTAAAGATTGATTTAACATGACTGGGCGCCGGCCAATCGGGAATAATCCAATCATTCATATCGGGCATATATTAATTCTCACTATTTGTCCGATTCTAGTAATCGGCGGCGCGTAAAATACACTAGCAATATATGAATCAGTCTGCTTGTTAAGAGACACCGGTAATACACGACCACATAACAAATCGCCACATACAATCCATTGCTACTCACCTATCCTATCCAACAATTGTCAAACGGGCAGATTTTAACGTTTTACCCCAGATGTCCGTAGCATGAACACCTGTATGTAATGAGATCTTTGTAAAACCCCAATGATTTAAAAATTAATCCTTTATAATCAATAGTATAAAACTTATGCTGAGAGCTTTTGTAAAAATCTCGTAATGTCTATTTTAATATCCGATCTTATCTTTAAGCCTCAACCGTCATGCATCCAAAAATTCATCTGACATCAAATTATAGTGCAAGATTCGCGTCTTATAAAACCTCAAAAAAATCGGCGGCTGACTATCAGATCAAATGGCGATTACAGCAATCATATAAAAATCAATAAATTGCATGGAATCCGGATGATCTCACTGATTTTATTAGGACACAAAAGAGTATTGCAACATATCCCAAAAATACTCACGCACCCAACTTGCTCAGATTTCTGAGTTAAAATAGATCCCAGAGAAATGATTCCAGATTAAATCTTAACCGAATCCATTCCTTTTAAATATTATAAAACAGAATTGACACGCCCATGTCATACCGCGGTGAGTTGATTATTAAATGATGTTAGATATAGGTGTCATAATGAATCATATAAAGAATTTCATAAACTTCACACGTACATTTTTATTATTAGTTGGAATAACCATAGTCGTATCAGCACATGCTTCTGAAAGTAATGACGAGGTGGAGCTTTTCAAGTCAGCTTTCTCTGGAAAAACTGCAGCTGTCGAGGCATTATTAACAAAAGGGATCAATCCTGACATACAGGATGAAAATGGTTTCACCGCACTAATTGTGGCGGCACAAAATGGCCACACGGCTACTGTCAAAACATTATTGGAAAAAAAGGCCAAACCGGATCTGAAAAATAAGGGGGGAACGACTGCTTTAATTGTGGCTGCCAAAAATGGCCATGCGCCCGTTGTTAACCTATTGCTGGCACACGATGCTCAAATCGATCTACAGACCGAAGATGGCATTTCCGCACTCCTGATCGCCTCCAAGGAAGGCCATGAAGAAATTGTCGAAATACTGCTGAAAAAGGATGCTCAGGTTGATCTATACACCAAGGATAACCTTACCGCATTAATGGTCGCTGCATTAGAAGGTCATGCCGCTATCGTAGAACAGTTACTAGCGAAAAATGCTCAGATTGATTTACAAGCAAAAGATCAGACTACAGCTCTGTATATGGCTTCTCAGAATGGCCATACGGCTATTGTTGAGGCGTTATTGGCAAAGGGAGCACCACTCGACCTGAAAGCCATCAATGAGACCACCCCACTGTATATGGCGACTCAAGGGGGTTATACGGCCGTTGTACAGGCATTACTAGCAAAGGGGGCTAAAGTAGACCCGCGGGACAAGAATAATGCAACCCCGCTCACGATAGCTGCGCTGCATGGTCATACCGACATTGTAAAGGCCCTGTTAGAAAAGGGAGCCAACGTTGATTTAAAGGCCCAGAATGGTTTTACTCCTTTAATATTGGCTGCCCAAAGTGGACATACTGCGATTATTGAAGCGTTATTGGCTAAAGGCGCTGATATTGATCTACAAAATGAAGATGGTGTCACACCATTGATGTGGGCTGCCTTGCATGGCCATGCTGATGCTGTCAAAATATTGTTGACAAAAGGTGCTCGCCCAGGCTTGGAAAGCAAAAGTGGAAAAACTGCATTGGATATCGCAAAAGAACCGGCCATCATAGAACTACTCAAGGCCGCTATCACTGAGTAACTGATTATTTTTATGACCTATCCGGCGGAATATCATTACAGGGTGCTGTTACTATGACTGACTCAAAGAATGCAATGTGCTGATATTTTTATTTGCTCTATGCTGACAAGTATCCGTTATTATATAGCCAGACAGATTTAGAATAGCTCATGACATAAACAGATCAATACTCTCTATTCTTATGGGAAAGCCTCAGAACAAAAAGCGAACCATATAATCATTCCTGAATCTGGAGACACATGCCAAAACAAACTACAGATTGCCTGATATTTGCTCACCGCGGTGCCAGCCAGGATGCAATGGAAAATACGCGGCTTGCTTTTGACAAAGCACTGGAATATGCAGCGGACGGAATAGAAACAGACGTACAACTTACCCGCGATGAGATTACCGTACTCTGGCATGATCACTTTCTTGACAAGGTTGGACTTGCTGGGAAACGTATTGATGATTTTAATTATGACCAGCTAAAATCCCTGGGCCTAATGCAAGATTCGAGCCATGCAGGCATCATGAGTTTGCAGTCATTTCTCGACACTTATCGCAAACATTGTCGCCTGCTCATCGAAATTAAAAACAATCCATGGGAAGCCGTTTCCCGACATGAAATAAAAATCCGGCAAACAATGAATATGATTGGGTCGGTCAGTGATCAACCCATCATTATTTCTTCTTTTAATCTCACCAGCCTCATATATGCACAGCGCTACAGACCCGGATTTCCCTTAGTTTATAACCTTGAAGCTGAACAAACCGTTACTGAAGTACAGCAGGTACTGATCAATCAACCTTTTCTCTACGGATTCTGCTTGCCGATTGAAACTCTAGATAATGCCATGGTTGATTTATTGCGTAAACAGAGTAAATCTATCGCTGTTTATACCTGTAACAGCGATGAAGAAATAAACAAGGCACTTAAATTCGGCGTGGATATCCTGATCAGTGATTTACCGCATCATGCATTAAAGATACGTGATACATGAAAAGACACCTTCCATTACTGCAGAATCAACCATTTGATCTCTTAGTCTGCGGTGGGGGTATTTATGGCGCTTGGACAGCTTATGATGCTGCCTTACGTGGCTTGAAAGTGGCCATTGTTGAACAGGGTGACTGGGCCAGCACAACTTCTTCTGCTTCCAGCAAGTTAATTCATGGTGGCTTACGTTATCTGGAATCCTATGATTTTAAGCTAGTCAAAAAATCACTGGCTGAACGCCAGATGTTACTAAAAATGGCGCCTCACCGCGTATGGCCCTTACGCTTCGGGGTTCCCGTATACGCCGATAGTCGTGTTGGTATGCTGCGACTGAAACTGGGTTTGATGCTATATGATTTTTTTGCGGCAGAAAGTACCCCTGCGATGCGCCATCGTCACTTCGATTCCCCCCATTTTGCTACACATTTTCCGATACTGAATGAATCCATGCTGAAAGGTGGTTTTGTTTATACCGATGCACAAACTGATGATGCCCGCTTAGTGCTTGAATTGATTGCAGGCGCTATGGATGCCGGCGCGGTCTGTGTAAATTACTGTAAAGTAATTGAATTAATGGAAGCAGAAGGTCGTGCCTATGGCGCACAAATCCAGGACCAGATAAGCAATACTATACAGAAAATCCATGCCAAACAGATTGTCCAAACCATTGGTCAATGGATATCAACGGTCACAACAAGTCAGGACTGGTGTCGTCTGGCCAAGGGAATACACCTGGTCATGCCTGCTGTACTCAAGGATGAGGCATTGCTACTGACAGCAAAATCCGATGGCAGAGTGTTCTTTATGATGCCCTGGTATGGCTTCACCCTACTTGGTACCACGGATACAGACTATCGGGGTGATCCGGCACAAATCAATATTGAAGCAGAAGATGTTTCTTATCTACTTGCCGCAGCCAATAGCTACCTTAAAGCAGCCTGGACAGAAACAGATATCATTAGCAGCTTTGCCGGTGTGCGTGTGTTAAAACAAAGTTCACAATCCATGCCATCTGCTGTCAGTCGAGATTGGGAATTAAAAACCACGAACAATGGCGTACATTATTCCATTGGTGGGAAAATAACCTCAGCACGACAAGACGCAGCTCATATTGTCGACACAGTGTGTGCTCAATTGGGTATCAAAACGACATGTGCAACTCAGAATCGACCATTTCCCTGGGCACCCGCAGAAAATTACACTGAATGGCTATCTGCCATGCAGGCACAGGCAATTAAGTTAAATATTGACGCAGAAAGTACAAAATGGCTGATACGTCGTCATGGCAAGCGAGTAAAAGAAATCTATCTCAGCATTGAAAGCAAACCGGAGTTGGCTGCACGCATCATCCCATCGTTACCATTGATTTTAGCCGATCTTCAATATTGTGCCCGCCATGAAATGGTGGTACATCTGGATGATCTGCTGCGGCGCCGTTTACCTTTGATGATTCTAACGCAGCTGACTGAAGATCATTTACGTCAGATCACCGCCAAGCTTACCGATATCCTGGACTGGGACGAAACAGTCATCAGCCAGGAAATTGAAAATTGTCGTCAATATCCTCTTTACAACGAATAGACTCAGCATATTATCTATTTAAATTCAGTGAATCAGCATATCCTGTTAGCTCAAGATAGCCCTGCCCAGCGAATTGTCCATCTCGTGTCAGCGTCACCGCACCCTCCCAATAAGCTGCGCCGATAGACTGCCGCGAATCCAGTTCCTGATCATCCAATAGGGGTGTGAGTAACCATTCAGCTGTATCTGTATGAACCCGCATGACCACGGGATAGATAGCCTCTGTATACGGTGACCGCCAAGTACGTACGGGCACAAACTCTATTTGCTCCGGCTTAAATTGTGTGACATGACCCGATGCATCACGCAATATAGCCTGTGCCCATAATTGAGTCCCATTCTTGTGACGAATCTGAAATGCCATGAAGGCCGAACCATCAGCAAGATTAGCGCCTACCCAGTCCCACCCCACAGCTTCAGCATCCAGCAATTCGGAGGACCATTCGTGGTCAAGCCAGGCACGGCCACTGACAGTCACGGGTTGATTATGATGAAAAATTGTACCTGCCACATTTAAATGTGGCTCGCTATAGTAATAACTGGCCTGCGCCAGGGTCGGACCCTTGCGCGAAAAACCCTTATCTCCCTGCAGTATCATAGCTTGCGTCGGGGCCAATGATAAATCCAGGCTAAAATCAGCTGCCTGCATATTCACCTGATAACCGCCGTCGATTTCGCGTACAAAACGCCAGTCATCCAGCTTTATATCGGTATTGCCTAATCTGGCATAGCTCAGCTCGAAACCTTCCCGTGCACTTCTTTGCTCATACAGCACTTTTCCCTTATCCGGATCAGATAGTGCCATGTGTGCAATAATCAATTGCTTGGGCGCAAAACGACTTGGATTATCCGGATTATGACCGGTTGCAGAGCGAAAAAAAGTAATCTGAAAACCCAATGGTTCTTTATCCACAGTTTCCAGCCAGCCAGTTACATACCACCACTCGATACGGAAATCCGGATGAGCGCCATAATCATGTGGAAAAGTCAGGACATAATCAGGTGTTACAGGTGAAAACCGGGGCGAATCGGCAAGAACAACTGTAGCAAATAGAACCACTGAGCATGCAAATACTTGCATAAAACGGGTGGATCGATATTTTTGCTTGAACCACTCATATTGAATATATTTAAGAATCGGCATCACCAATCCTCCCGCACCGCACGCACTACATTCACAGACACTGCACGACGGCCTGCTATCAATGCGGTCAATGCGGCAGATAGCAGCATGACCCCGGCTACAATCGTTAGCCAGATCCATGGCAGATGCAACTGCATGGTCCAGTGGAATGATTGTGGATTCACAACAAAAACAAGAATCAGACTAATACCCCAGCCAATTACAAAGCCCAGCATAATTCCAAGTGCTGTCAGCAAGCCACCTTCCGTAATCAGCAAGGTAAATACCTGACGGCGCGTTACGCCAATATGACGCAACATACCGAACTCTTTGGTACGCGCCAATGCCTGCGCTGAGAAACTGGCGGCGACGCCAAGTAATCCAATAATCACAGCAACTATTTCCAGTAGATAAGTGACCGCAAAACTGCGATCAAAGATTTCCAGACTTAACGCGCGCATTTCGCTTGATGCCGATATCTCTAGCGTGTCGCCAAATGGCAAACGTTGTAACGCTGTACTGGCCTGCTCTGAACTTATTCCAGCTTGCAACCACAAGACAGCCGTATTAATACTATAATCTGCCGATAATGCCTGATAGTCTGCCAGCTGCATCTGTACAGCTCCAAATTGACGACCATAATCGCGCCATATCCCGGCAATAAGAAACTCAGACGCAGTCGTGCCTATCGGCAAGGTAATACGTTTACCCATGGTATAACCGTACAAATCAACCATTGCTTCCGATACCCAAATAGGCTTAACACCTTCCTGCAGCAAGGCAGACATCGGTATTTCATCGATTATTGGTAGTGTATTGCCGACATGGCTCAGATCTATAGGACGGGCAATCAGCGTAATAGCCGGCCTCTCAGGATCAATCACTAGTCGCAAGACACGTAAAAAATCAATACGCGTAATACCAGGTACTGTCGCTATTATCTTTTGCTCATCCAGCTGGAAACCACCCTGACCGCCACTTGAAGCAGCCTGTACATAAAGATCGGCAGGCAACACATCCAGTAGCCAGTCATCAACAGATATTCTAAAACTGGTTACCATAATCGCCATCGCCACCATCAGACTGAAACTTGCCAGTACCCCACCCAGCGCAATCGATGCCTGGTTAGGTGTGTTAGCTAATCGTGCGAGGGCTAATGTCAACACGGCATTAGTAATAGGCCATTTCATTCTTTTCAGCAGAAAGGAAAAGACAAAAGCTGAAAATACAGGCATCAATGCAATGCCACCAATCAAAACCAGTGCAATCGCAAGGTAACCAAAAACAGGCAACTCGAAGACCGGGGGAAGCTGCGCCAACAAGATTGCTGAACACAAACAGACAATGGCCGGCCAGGGAGTTGTCCACCTCAAAACCGCCATATCTTCACTGCCTGATTTGAGCGCCGTGGCTGGCTTAGCGTGTGCTGCCTCCCAGGCCGGCACAACACTGCCCAGCAAGGTAACGCTTAATCCGATAATAAAGAACAGGCTCGTAGCCAATGGACTAAAATGAACACTCGGTTTTATTCCTGGAAAAAATCCCCCTCCCAAATCACCGCCAAAGAAATGCAAGGCTATAATCGCAATCGCATATCCCAGCATTAAACCCAGCAATGATCCAATGACGCCCAAAGTAGCGCCTTCCAACAAAATCTGTCGCAATAATTGCGAACGTGTCAACCCCAGCACACGTAACAATGCAAACTGATGACGCCGCCGGGTTATTGATAATACCTGTGTTGAAAACACTAGAAATGCACCAGTAAACAGTGCAACCAGCGCCAGCATATTTAAATTGACGCGATAAGCGCGCGACATATTAGCGATACGCATCTCCTGATCAGCTACCTCGGTAACAAAATATCGCTCGCCAAGCTCTTCGGCTAAAGCTGCTTTGAATGCATCGCGATTAATACCCGGCCGTAATTTCAATTCAACACGCGATAATAATCCAACATGTCTAAAGTGCCACTGCGCCGCACCAATATCCATCACCGCAATACGTTGTCCCGCACGGGCACGCACCAAACCACCCGCAATTCGCAGAGTAACGATCTGTGTCCCTACACGTACTGCTAGCGTCTCTCCCTGCCTAACCTGTAGCCATTCCATTGCAGCAGGCGACAAAAAAATAGCATCATCGGCCAGCCCATCCAGTGGCCGATCTTCGGCGGGCATTCCAATTAGATCCGGTGAAATCCTGGCTGCACGCAGCATATCAATACCCAGTACTTTCAACCGATTATCTTTTTTGTCTTGTGATGCTGTTAACAGAAAAGCGTCCAATTCCAATACCGGGTTTACAAGCGCAACCTCCGTATAAGTAGCCAGCGTGGGGTAAAGTGACTCATCAAACATGGCTTGTTTACCCTGCACCTGTAGATCTGACTGGCCAGTCAGATTCCTGACGGCTGCTGAAAATTCGTTAAAAGCCGCTGTATTAATCAGATGAATTGAAAATCCGAGTGCGACACCCAGTGCGATAGCAATAATTGCAACCATCGCTTGTACGCGGTGAGTGCGCCATTCAGCAACAAACAGCCAGCAAGACAAGCGCACATTATTCACCCGACGTGATTGAAAACCATAGGATACAAGCCATCCTTTGTTAATGTCAGCACATGGTCTGCAGTCTCCGCAGCGGCACGCGAGTGAGTAACAATGATGCCCGCTGCCCCGTTTGCCTTAATTTCGGCGCGTATTAACATAAGAATATCATGAGCGGTATCCGGATCGAGATTACCGGTTGGTTCATCAGCTAAAATTAATTTTGGACGGTGCACGAGCGCGCGCGCAATGGCAACACGTTGTAATTCGCCTCCGGACAGCTCATGTGGAAAACTGTTTCCTCTGTCATCTAGACCAACAGCCGCCAGCATGGATGCCACACGTTCCATAGAATTTCCATTGAGTAACAGCGGTAAGGCAATATTTTGATTCAGCGTCAAATGTGGCAGCACATGAAAGGCCTGGAAGATAAAACCAAATTTTTCACGTCGTAACTGTGTTGCCGCATCATCATCCAGCAATGAAATGATCGTGCCGTCAATACCTATCTCTCCTGAATCAGGTGTATCTAATCCGGCAATCAGGTTTAATAATGTTGACTTCCCAACACCCGAATCGCCCATGATTGCCACATATTCACCCGCATTCAGGGCATAAGACAAATCAGAGAGTACTGGCCGTCCATCTATATAAGCCTTATTAATATGGCGCAACTCAAGCATCATTGGAAACCATGACACAATATGACGCGGAATCCGGTGACCGTATTGCTCGACACCACCCAGAATCACCCGGCCGTGATAATAACCACTTAGCATCTGCCAATACACCTTGTATCAAGTTATTCTCCCCCGGCCACGCCTTGAAACTCAATTTTTATATTAACAAAAATGACTATCTCTATAATAAAAAGCTTATCGAAGAATAGCATGCTATGGACCGTCTGGGTTACTATAGTACACAGAGTAGACCTCTTTAAGCCTCACGGACAATTTCTGTCTGCGCTTAAATGCAGTACTCAAGCGTTACACGTTTTAAAACAATCTGGAGAAAAACATGGCACGAGCAAATGCACGTCATATTTTGGTAAAAACTGAAGAACAATGCAACAACCTGAAAACTGAGATCGAAAACGGTGCCGAATTTGACGCAATAGCACAACAGCATTCTTTATGCCCATCAGGTAAACAGGGCGGCAACCTGGGAGAATTTGGCCCCGGGCAAATGGTCAAGGAATTCGATACCGTCGTTTTCAGCGCACCCATCGGGGAAGTACAAGGCCCCGTTAAAACCCAATTTGGTTACCACCTTCTTGAAGTGACTGAACGACAAGATTAAAAAAACGAATACTCCGCACAACCGTTTGTAACTGAGTGAGCGTTTAGGGGAGCTTATCAGCTCCCCTTTTTATTGCATGAATTCTCCATTGTTATCCCTTCATGACGAATAATCCACCTGATACGCGCGCCCGTTGGCAAGCAATTAAGATGACCGCAGCGTTTATACGCCCCTATAAACACCAAGTCATTTATAGTTTGCTCGCACTCTTGTTCACTGCAGCTGTCACCTTATCCATTGGACAAGGCATCCGCTTGCTTATTGACCAGGGTTTTGCGACACAATCAAGAGCGCTGTTAACGCAATACGTCTCCATATTTTTATTGTTGGTAATCGCCCTTGCTATCGGAACCTTTTCTCGCTATTACTGGGTTACCTGGCTAGGCGAGCGTGTCATTGCGGATATCCGCCGCAAAGTATTCGATCATCTCATCCATTTACATCCCGGATTCTTTGAACAGAATCGCAGCCTTGAAATTCAGTCGCGGCTGACAGCTGACATGACCCTCCTGCAATCGGTCGTTGGCTCATCGGTCTCGTTTGCCTTACGCAATCTGATCATGATGATTGGCGGTGTTATCTGGCTGTTTATTACTAATGCAAAATTAACTGCGATTGTCATTATTTGCATCCCATTGGTAGTCACACCTATTCTAGTATTCGGCCGCCGGGTGCGTGGCTTATCCCGCCAAAGTCAGGATAAAATTGCGATAGTAGGCGCTTATGTCGGAGAAGTACTCGGGCAGATTAAAACCGTGCAAGCCTATAATCATCAGGAAATTGATAAATCCAAATTTCATGATTATGTAGAAGCAGCCTTTACGGTTGCAAAGCATCGCATCACCCAACGTGCGTTATTAGTCACCATGGTCATTATTATGGTATTAGGTGCCGTTGGTATCATGCTTTGGGTGGGAGGAATCGATGTTATTGAAGGTCGTATCAGCGGTGGTGAATTGGCTGCTTTTGTATTCTACAGTGTCATTGTCGGCTCTGCCGTAGCCTCCATTTCAGAAGTGGTTGGCGAACTACAGCGAGCTACAGGTGCCGCTGAGCGCACCATGGAATTATTAAATGCGCCCAACCAGATACAATCTCCCCTTCACATGCATCCACTACCGCCTATAACAGGCAGTATCAAAATCGAACAGCTTTGTTTTGCTTATCCGTCTCGTCCTGATGTATTAACCATCAACCATTTGACATTAAATATTCAGGCAGGAGAAACCTTAGCATTAGTTGGTCCTTCGGGCGCAGGCAAGTCAACCCTGTTCGATTTATTATTACGCTTCTTCGATTGCCAATCCGGTTGCATCAAACTGGAAGAAATTAATATTCAACAACTCGATTTGTTTGCCTTGAGACGCTGCTTCGCTCTCGTTTCTCAGAATCCAGCCTTATTTTATGGCACTATTAGTGATAATATTCGATATGCACGACCCGATGCGCCCGATGCAGATGTTGAAGCAGCCGCTAAAGCGGCATACGCACATGAATTTATCTGTAAATTACCACATGCCTATCAGACACATCTAGGTGATGCCGGGCTCGGTTTATCGGGTGGTCAAAAGCAGCGCCTGGCAATAGCACGGGCAGTATTAGCCGATGCGCCTATTTTATTGTTGGATGAAGCCACCAGTGCATTAGATTCACAAAGTGAATTCTGGGTACAGCAAGCGCTGACAAAATTAATGGTCAATCGCACTACATTGGTTATCGCACATCGTCTGGCTACCGTAAAATCAGCTGATCGAATCGCTGTGCTTGATCAAGGACGTTTGGAAGCACTGGGCACGCACACCGAGTTGATGAAGTCCAGTAAACTATATTCTCATTTGGCCACGTTACAGTTCCAGTCAACTCAGCCGCTGTAAATTTTCTACTGGTATCCTTTCATCCTGTCCACATATCGGCATTACGAGCAATATCGATATGACGATAATTTATTTATCAGCGGTACGGCCTAATTGCATATGCGTATATCGAGCTACAGTCGATAAAGTATGACAGGCTGCCCGCATCCCTATCGCTAACTGGAATAAGGTATGTAAATTCACTGATCGTCTCCATAACAACTTTAGCAAGTCAAATAAATTCACACTGCCATCAGGATATACGGCATGATTCAATGCAGGCGGTGGTGAAAATTCAATGGAGTCAATAATGGCACGGATGGCCAGGAATGGTATGTCCGCATTTGCTGCGGTCTCCGCAATCGCGCCACTCTCCATATCGACTGCACAAGCACCAGTAGCTGTTGCTAATTCACGCTTTGCCGCTTCCGAAGTTAACGTCACGAGGCTTGTCGCTAATATGCCATTTGCAATCGATAAATGAGAGGGTAACAGCAGCTGTAGTCGATCACGCCAATCCAGCGCCACCGGATAAACTTTTTCACTAGTATGTATTGCCCCAGGTAACACTAAATCACCCGAGCGCAAACTTGAATCCAGCGCACCGGCAACACCAAAGCTAATCAAAGCAGTCGCACCATTTGCCTGCAACCCCTTCGCGGCCGTCCGAGCCGCATGATCTCCCATTCCACAAAGCCATACCAGAGTATCGTTCCCCAGACAGGCTATCTCATTGTAAGGCAGGCGAGTAGAAGTCAGGCAATTTGCCTCTGCCCTCAGTGCTATAACGATACCCACGACGCTCACGCAGTGTGCTCTCTGAGCAATGCACGATATCGTGCCAAAGCCCATAATGGAAAATATTTTGAGTATCCATGGTACTTCAAATAGAAAACACGTGGAAAACCCGGTGCCGTAAACCAGGGCTCCTCCCATAAACCGTCACTGGATTGACTGCGTAACAAATAATTGATGCCATTCCGTACGGGCCGACTATCCACCTCTCCCGCAGCCATCAAGCCAAGCAGCGCCCAGGCAGTCTGAAAAGAAGTACTCGTTTCAAACTGACCCGCCTGTGCCGGCTTAAAATAAGTATCATTACTTTCTCCCCATCCGCCATCTTCACGTTGCACGGATAGCAGCCATTGTACTGCACGACGGATGGCAGTATGCTCTGTATCCAATTTTGCCAGTCGGAAAGCTTCCAATACCGACCAGGTACCATAAATATAATTAGTGCCCCAGCGCCCAAACCAAGCACCATTCGACTCCTGTTCCCGAAATAAAAACGCCATGCCATTTTGCACAGCATCCTGATGGCGAGATTCGCCATATTTAGCCAGTAGACCAACACAGCGCGCCGTCACATCGCTGGTAGGCGGATCAATTAAGGCACCGTGATCTGCAAAAGGAATTTCATTAAGATAGTGACAGGTGTTATCTATGTCAAAAGCTGCGAAACCACCATCGCCGGACTGCATGCCAGCAAGCCAGTTTGCTGCGCGCGCCAGGCTCTGATGATGTGTAGAAGAATTCCCCTGATGCAATGCCCAAGCTACTGCGGCGGTATCATCAAGATCTGGATAATGCGGATTAGCATATTGAAATGCCCAGCCGCCACCTAACAATTGGGGACAACTGTCACGCCAGTCTCCCGGTTCCTCCAGGATCTGTTGCATTACTAGCCAATCAAGCGCCTCTCGAACCGGTTGTTGATCGATACCTTGATCTTCCTGCAATGCAAGACAGGTCAGCACAGTATCCCATACAGGCGACGTACAAGGCTGACACCACATATGTTCGCCTTCATCTACCAGTAATCCCTGTAATGCCTTTCGACATTGCTCTCGATAAGGGTGATCATAAGCGTATCCCAGTAATGCCAGCGCTTCATGCGCATTCACCATGGCAGGAAAAATCGCCCCCAGGCCACACTCACCATTAAGGCGTTCAATTATCCAGCGTTCGGCGCGACGCACCGCAAAGCGACGTAAAGATTGAGGAAAAAGTGGTTCCAGTCGTGAAATAACCCTTTCTATCAACATGAATAAGCGATTAAGGCGGGTCAGTGCCGGTGGAAAATAATGCTGTTCATCCTCTGGCGCTACGGTAAATAATTCGCGAATCTGTACCCGGCGCGGATTAGCAGCACGCGCTTTCAAAGTACATAAAATGGATAATGGCACCATGACAGCACGCGACCAATACGAGACTTTACTCAAATGAAAGGGAAACCAGCGGGGCAGCAAAATCAATTCTGCCGGAACAACAGGTATACCTCTCCACGGTATCTGATCATACATAGCAAGCACTATTCTTGTAAAAACATTGGCACGTGCGGCGCCTCCTTGTTCCAGCACTGCTGCGCGCGCACGCGCCATATGTGCCGTATCCGGCGAATCACCAGCCAATTTAAGCGCATAATAGGCTTTGACTGTGCAGCTCAAGTCTAAGTGTCCACCATAATAAAGTGGCCAACCGCCATGTTTTAGATCTTGTTGAGCGCGGATAAATCGCGCGAGTTTAATCTCCAGATCAACGTCCACTTCATCCATAAAGTGCATCATTAATATATATTCAGCAGGAATTGTGCAGTCTGCCTCGAGCGGGAAACACCAATGGCCATCTTTATGCTGTAAAGAAAGTACAGTCTCACGTGCCGCAGTAAATTTCTTTTCCAGCTCTGTTGCGTTAATTACATCTTGATTCAAGTCAGGGGTTGCTGGAGAAAAAGTGACTTCATTCGTACGCACAAAATTAATATGTTGCCGCAACAGCTTAGATATTCTATGAAACACTCTCATTTATTTTTTCCCCCACCATATTCTGTTACAAAATTTTTTGCCAATGAGCACAAATTCAACGATCAGGTTAAAATTAGACCTACACGTATTTTAGCTATTACATAAAAACTCCTTGAAACAAGCTCTTTTAAGCAAATTTCAATCTGATACCTCATCTATAAAATTACTCTGCAACAGATTATCCTGAAATAGTTCATTATAAATTTCAAGTGGAGGACTACCATCATAAATCAGATATTCACGTTGCTGCATCGAAGCCTCGCGCACAAACAGATAAGGATCCAGTGCAGCTTGATCACGAATACGCATAGGACCCGACAAACGTGCACGCTTGTCAATAGCACCCAAGACAGTTAAGGGGGCAAGAACGGTAGCGCCCACCATATAGCCTGCATAAAAAAGAACGTTCGTAGCGATACTGATGGGAATGTCGGATATATCACGTTCATTATTTGGGCCCAGCATTGGGATAAATAAATAGGATCCGGCATCAACACCCCACACGCCTAGTGTCTGGCCAAAGTCTTCATCATTTTCCGCAAGACCCATATGTGTCGCCATATCGAAAAGCCCAAATAAACCAATAGTCGAATTAACAATAAACCGAAGGCCATCCTCAAAGCCTTGGCGAATTTTACCTTGTAGGAAAGCATTTAGAACGACGCTCGGATAGGATAGATTATCGTAGAAATTCCCTACCGAACGCTGTGCCGCGCCGGGTACATATTCTGTATAAACATTGACTGCCGGCTCCAGGAAAATTCGATCAATACTATCGGTAAAATTATAGGATAGGCGATTGATCTTTTCATACGGATCCGCCAAAGCCATATCATCACCACCATTAACCTTAGGTGCTGTAGCACAGCCCGTCAACATCATAATTAAAAAAAATAATATTATTATAATCAAACGATTACAACTTATCCTCAAATACATGCGTTCCAATCTTATATTAATCTCATTCATTTACCAATCCAGTCCATTTACTGTCCATTGGCATACAGTAAACAGAGCGCATGTCCTATTTTCCCACGCCTATTCGCTGTAATAGAGGTAAGTGTCGTGTTATTAATTTCTCGTGAGCCAGCCATTCGATTTCATCAATTAATGCCTGACGTAGCGAGCTTTGAGGCAATCCCAGCTCATCAACAGCGCGACTGCTATCAAAAAACATAGGGTAACGTGCTAATCGTACACCGGTTAAAGATGCTCTAGGTGAACGATGGGTCACATGATCCGCTATAAACTCGGATAATGCAGCCGCAGTGAGCGCTATCCAATAGGGAACCCGTGCTTTAGGCATCACCAGTCCGGTAATTTCCTCAATTAGGCGCAGTAGCTCACCTAATGTCAGATTCTCATTACCTAAGATATATCGTTCACCAGGACACCCATGTTCAGCAGCCAATATATGTCCTTTTGCCACATCGCGCACATCCACCAGGTTAAATCCACAATTAAGATAAACCGGTGTTTTAATATTCAGGAAGTCCAGGATCATCCGTGTCGGTGGCGTAATCAAACGATCTCCTGGGCCAACAGGCAACGTGGGCGCGACAATGACAATTGGCAAACCATCATGCGCGGCCTGAAAAGCAGCCTGCTCAGCAAGGAATTTTGAACGACAGTATGGGCCTGGCATTTCATTAAGGACACGTTGCACGTTTGCACCCACAGGCACATCGTCACGAGGTGTATTACCCGTCAAAATTGATTCTGTGGAAGTGTACACCACCACCTCAAGATCCTGTCTTGCAACTTCTGCAAGGACGGTACAGGTCCCTTCAAAATTGATACGCTGAAACTCACGCTTATCATGCGCCCATAAATTCGGATTACCTGCCAAATGATAGAGGCGCTGCACGCCTTTAAGCGCCCGACGCACTATATCCGCATCACAGACTGAACCACGCACAATTTCTACCGATGCTGGCAAGGGGACATCAGGCAGATCCAGCACTCTTACCGTATCGCCCTGCTCTAGCAATTGTTTCACTAGATGCGAACCAATAAAACCACCACCACCCGTAACCAGTGACCGTTTGTTACTCAAATCAACTACTCCTTATACAGACACAAAAAATCTCACGCTACAATAGCAGTCTCTGTATGAGAAACAAATTATTGGAAAGAAAAACAATCCGTCTAAACATCTTTCCTAAAGCCGAACAGTATGAATAATGATCACATCGCGCTCAATCCCATATGAGCAACCAAAACAAATCTGCCTGCATTGAATAACCATTCATACCGCTGTCATTTCAATTCTGCCGTTCGCCATGCACGATTTCGACCAATTTTAAAGCTTGTAATTCCATTTCCACCACTAACGCATCAACTTTAGCGCGGAAATGACGATAAAAAATCATACTGGGGATGGCCACTAAGATACCAAAAGCGGCATTATATAATGCAATGGAAATACCATAAGCAAGCTGGGCGGGATTACTGCCTGCTGGAGAACTGGAACCAAAAATCTCGATCATACCAACCAAGGTTCCCAGCAAGCCCAGCAATGGGCTCAGGGAAGCAATAGTCCCCAGCGTCGTAAGATAACGATCCAGATCATGCGCAACCACCCGGCCCGATTCTTCGATGGATTCTTTCATAATCTCACGTGTGCTTCTGACATTTTTAAGCCCTGCCGCAAGAATCTGTCCCAATGGCGAATGTTTTTGCAACCGCACAATCATATCAGCACTGACACCGTTTCTATTATACTCGTTCAATACTCTGGGTAACAATTCTCTAGGAGAAACAATGCGAATACGCAACGTCCACATACGTTCCCCAATAATACCAACTGCAATAATAGAAGCAAAAATTATTGGCCAAATTGGCCAGCCCGCTGCTTGAATTAAAGATAGCACGTAATAATCTCCTCAGTAACCTGATCCGAATATTCTGTTCATTGATATCGCTTCTATACAGAATAGGTGCGTAATGTATCTCGCTGACGTATTTTCAGCAAGAAAACAGTCATGCCTTCTTCTCCACAATGCCTGTAAACAGACCATAAATACAATCACTAGGTTACCTGTTCATAACAGCAATTTCTGAATAAATTTACTTTCAATATCTAGTTTATTACATATAAAACAGATAATTAATCAAACAATATGCGCATCACTATAATGAAAATAATTACTTAATTTCAGAATCTATGTGGACTATTGTAAGATATCAACATGAATTTCTCGCTGACACCTCACATTTCCCCTGCAGTATTCAGTGTAAGCGACTTGAATTATAACGCCAAACTCTTGTTAGAGCAGGCCATGTCTCTGCTTTGGGTTAGAGGTGAAATTTCTAATCTCAGATGCTACCGTTCAGGTCACTGGTATTTTTCTCTCAAGGACGCCCATGCTCAAGTCCGCTGCATCATGTTTCATCATAAAAATCAATATCTGGATTGGCAACCCACCGATGGTTCACAAGTAGAGGTACGTGCACTGGTCACACTCTATGAGTCACGGGGTGATTTCCAGCTCAATGTTGAAACTATTCGCCGCGCCGGTTTGGGGGAGCTCTATGAAGCATACGAGCAGCTCAAAACCCGGTTGGGGAAAGCCGGATTATTTGATCCTGCAAACAAGAAACCTTTACCATCTTTTCCAAAACAGGTTGGAGTCATTACTTCTCCCGACACAGCGGCACTGCATGATATATTAGTTATATTAAAACATCGCATGCCTGTCTTACCCGTCATCATTTATCCTGCATCTGTACAAGGTGAAAATGCTGCAAGAGAAATCGTCACATCTATTCAAATCGCTTCAAAACGTGCCGAATGTGACATCTTAATTCTTTGTCGAGGCGGCGGCAGTATCGAGGATTTATCGGCATTTAATGAAGAAATCGTAGCGCGGGCAATCGCAAATTGCCCAATTCCAATCATCACTGGTATCGGCCATGAAACAGATTTCACCATCGCAGACTTTACCGCCGATATTCGCGCACCCACACCAACCGGCGCAGCACAGCTCGCCTGTCCAGATCGCAAGGAATTACTGCATCATCTCACTGTCCGGTATCATCACATACAACGTGTAATGCAGCATCACATTGAACGTCGGATGCAGCATATCGATACACAAGCGCATCGATTACTTCATCCCGGCAAACACATCCATCATCAATTCACTTACCTGCAACATTTACACGACAAATTGGTCTATATCTGGTCTCATCAAATTGAAAAAGCATATTGGAAATGGGGTAAACTCAATCACCGAATCTCTAGTGCAAGTCCCAACACCACGCGACTAATCGAACAGCAATCTGATCTGGCACTACGCTTAAGCCGCGCCATTTCTTGTCGCATCAACACCTTAGAATCTAATTTGCAAAATCAGAAGACACAATTGACCCATCTTAATCCACAATCCGTATTAGCACGCGGCTATAGTATTACTTACGCAAAAAACAATACCATAATATGTAACAGCAAGCAGGTTGGCATCAACGATAATATTCAAATTATATTTGCGGAAGGATGGTGTAATGCTGAGGTAGTAAAGAAACCCTGATTAGATACATCAGGAATATTATGATAGGAAAGTGATATAATTTAACCAGATATTATGAAGTTAGGGATACAGGGTATCGAAATTTTGTCGCTCTGGCACCTTATCAACGCAACACAGGATTGTGCCATCAAGATCATAACTAAAAAAATTTAACGTAATCTGACAAGAAGCTTAAGTATACTCATATCTTTGTAATATTTTTCTACAATCTGTATCAATCGATGAGTTTTAGCTTATTTTAATATTACCTACAATCTAGCAAAAAGAATCATTGTAATTAATAAAATAAGAAGAAATAAGTTTTTCTTACCTCAGCAAGGAAATACCTTCAATGTCAAAAATTTTTCTTACGCTTGGTGCCATCAATGCATTCTTATGTATTGCATTAGGTGCCTTCGGTGCACACAGTCTAAAACAAACATTAACCGCTAATATGCTCGCTGCATATCTAACTGGCGTACAATATCATTTCTATCACGCAATAGGCCTTATGCTGGTTGGTTTAATGCTGTTGCATTTCCCCCAATCCCGATTAATGGCAATGTCTGGCTGGCTAATGTTGATTGGCATTATTCTATTTAGTGTCAGTCTCTATCTATTGAGCCTGACAGGTATACGTGGTCTTGGCATGATTACACCGTTTGGTGGCATCACATTTCTATCCGCATGGGCGTTATTTGCTTATGCCGCGTGGAAAGAACAGTAAGCAGCAAAGTCCACTACAAAATTATTTCATTATAAAAATAGATTGAACACTCAGCCACTTCATTTTTTTGCACCCTGTCCGCGCGGTCTTGAATCCATGCTTGCTATTGAACTAGCACAACTAGGAGCATCATGCGTGCGGGCGCATAATGGGGGCGTACAATTCCAGGGTGACTGGCGAACCTGTTATCGCACTAATTTAGAAAGTCGGATAGCAAGCCGTATTTTATGGCGCATTACTCATCAGCCCTATAGTCATGAGAATGATATTTACAATGCAGCTTATGCATTACCATGGGATACATGGTTTACACCTTCATGTACTATTCGGGTTAATCTGGCCGCAATTAAATGCCCATTACGCAGCTTAGATTACATTACACTTAAAATTAAAGATGCTGTTTGTGATCAATTTCGTCATAGTACAGGCGAACGTCCTAGCGTAAATACGGTACAGCCCGATATCCGTATTCATGGCTTTCTCGATGCGCAACAATTCACTTTGTATCTTGATACTTCAGGTGAGGCGTTATTCAAACGAGGTCTTAGAAAGGTTGCAGGAGAAGCACCGCTACGCGAAAACCTTGCGGCCGGTATCCTGCGCTTGTCAAATTGGCAGCCTGGAACAACATTGCTTGATCCAATGTGTGGTAGTGGCACATTCCTGCTAGAAGCTGCTCAAATAGCATTAAACATAGCGCCGGGATCAAGACGTCATTTTGCTTTCGAAAAATTTATACATTTTGATTCTGTGTTGTGGCGCCAATTAAAAGCAGCCGCCATAGCTGCACAGTTATCTTCTACATCACAACAGCTATACGGCAATGATTTGTATGGATCTGCTTTGACAGATGCCCGTACGAATCTACAGGCAGCAGGTTTAACTGATGTCGTAACTTTAAAGCAAGCAAATATGCTAGAAATTTCCCCTCCAGCAGCAAATGGAATACTGATCACTAATCCGCCTTATGGCGTTCGTATTGGTGAGCAACAGACACTGGCTGATTTTTATCCACAACTAGGCGATACATTGAAAAAAAGGTTCAATGGTTGGACTGTCTATATTCTCTCAGCTGATCCTGCCTTACCTAAATCAATACGCCTGAGCCCATCGCGGCGCATACCGTTATTTAATGGTGCATTAGAATGCCGTCTGCTTGAATATAAAATGATCTCCGGTGGTATGAGGAAAACAAGGAAAATAGAGAATTCACGGTCATCTAATTTATAATTGAATTAAATTCGGCCTCCAAATTAAGCTGGATCAGCGGCCAATCAAAATAAAGATAATTTTCTTATCGAACTTTCTGAGTTGCTCAGATTTCATTAGCTACGCACAATATCTAAGAGACCTTTACAAAACCCCAATAATTGAAAACTGCTGGCGAGGGCTTTTGCAAAAGTCTCCCTTAGTCTATTATCCATTTAACACTCTTTTGGCTAAAAAATAGAAATGCCAAAATGTCATACCAATTGAACCACTATGATCTAACACAAGATTGTTGTGACTGACATCCATCTACAACTCTTTCTTTCAAAAGCTGCTTAGCGTGTGCAGCTGCTTTAATCGCTCGCGGGCAATATGAGTATAAATCTGTGTAGTAGAAATATCCGCATGCCCCAGTAATAATTGCACCACGCGTAAATCGGTACCATGATTCAGTAAGTGAGTAGCAAATGCATGACGTAACGTATGAGGCGACAGCGGCTTATCGATACCGATCTGTTTCGCATGACGCCTAATAAGATACCAGAATGCCTGCCGCGTCATTCCTGCCCCGCGCATTGTAGTAAATAACGTATCCGTTATTTTTCCGTCCAGAAGAATAGGTCGAGCCTGTTGAGTATAATGATTCAACCACTCTAACGACTCCTTTCCCAAGGGCACTAGACGTTCATTACTCCCCTTCCCCATTATACGTATCACGCCCATATCCAGGTTTACTTGTGAACTTTTCAGATTAACTAATTCAGATACGCGCAATCCACTCGCATATAATACTTCCAGCATCGCACGATCACGTAAGCCCAATGGCTGCTTGATATCAGGAGCGCTCAGTAATTTTTCTACATCGGCTTCTGTCAAACTTCCCGGAAGATTACGTAATAGTTTTGGTGTTTCAATATTAAGACAGGGGTCGGTCTGAATTCTGCCCTGACGCAATAAGAAACGATAGAATCGTTTTAAACTCGACAACTCACGACTGGTCGTACTCGCCTTCATTTTAATTGAGCCCCTGAAAGCGAGGAACTCAAGTAGATCAGTATGCGTTGCTTCTGCCAACGATCTGTTATCCTGATTTTGTTCTCGTAGCCATTCGGAGAACAACCGCAAATCATTACGATAACTTTGTAATGTATTGCGTGATAAACCATCTTCTAACCATAGTGCATCAGAAAATTCATCCAGTAATCCTGCATTCAATTCAAGTGCTCTCATGGTCCAATAGCCAACGCTTGATATCTAAGGGGTACCCATCACTTGCATTCATAAAGCCTCCTAATCCACCATTTTTTGCGATAACACGGTGACACGGTACAATAATAGGAATTCTGTTAGCACCACATGCACGACCTACTGCTCTTGGAGCAGAATGTAATTGTGCAGCAATATCGCCATAACAACGGGTTTCACCACAAGGAATACCCTGGATCGCCTGCCACACGCGGCGTTGGTGCACCGTTCCACTAATATGTAGTGACAAATCAAATACAAAATTAGAATGAATTAAGTACGCCTGTAGCTGTTTATAAACTTCTTTAGCAAGCGAATTCCGAGGTAATAAAGGAGGCGTATCGAGCGGCAAATATTCAATATCAGTGAGCCAGTCTTCTTCTGTGCGAATACCTAATACTGCAAACGGTGTTGCTAGTTTTGCCTGAAAAGGTTTGGTTGCATTGGTTACAGGAATATCTCTAGATTTACTCACAGTTCACTTAACCGACCCTTTGCCTTACCAAAACGAAGATTATTCAAATAAATACCATCACCACTAAAAGCATGAGACTTAGAGACTTAATGAAAGTTTCAAATAAGACCCATCTGTTTCCCTCAAATTTGAGAACAGCTTATCTCATTTTCCATATAACGAAGTCGATAGTAGTAGATCATTCAATCTCTTAACAAATGCAGCGGGATCATTAGGTTGGCCACCCTCAGCAAGTAATGCCTGATCAAACAAAATATGACTCCAGTCATCAAAATGGTTTTCTTCAGTTTTTAGCCGTTGAACCATCGGATGGTGCGGGTTTATTTCAAGAATGGGTTTAGCATGATTCACCTTTTGTCCCGCTGACTTAAGCAAACGTTCCAGATTACCACTCATATCATGCGTATCTGCAACCAAGCAAGCCGGAGATTCGGTTAAACGCAACGTAACTCGTACATCTTTCACCTGTTCATCCAACACGCTTTTCATTCTTTCGGTAAGATCCCGATATTCATCCGTTTCCTTCTCACGCTCTTGTTTTTCCACTTCATCTTCGAGATCACCTAAATCAAGACTACCTTTGGCCACTGATTGTAATGATTTACCCTCAAATTGAGCTAAATTCGTTACTAACCACTCATCCACACGCTCACATAACAACAATACTTCAATATCCTTTTTACGAAAAACTTCGAGATGTGGGCTGCTTCTTGCTGCCTTGAGATTATCTGCAGTTACGTAATAAATTTTCTCCTGCCCGGCTTTCATTCGGCCTATATAGTCATTCAACGATACCGCTGGCTCATCGGCCGCCTCATTGTGGGTCGAAATAAATCTTAACAATTTAGCGATGCGCTCCCGGTTACTATAATCTTCTCCCACGCCTTCTTTTAAAACCTGCCCGAATTCTCGATAAAAAGTTTTAAATTTCTCTTTACCCGCCTCTTCCTCACTATTGGATAACTCTTCTATCAAGCCTAATACCTTCTTGACTGCGCCCGCTCTAATCGTTTCAATATCCTTAGACTCTTGTAATATTTCACGCGACACATTCAATGGCAAATTATTGGAATCAATTATGCCACGTACAAAACGCAGATAATTCGGCAGCAATTTTTCTGCGTCATCCATGATAAACACACGCTGTACGTATAATTTGACACCATGACGATGTTCGCGATCAAACATATCAAATGGCGCGCGTGATGGAATATAGAGTAACTGAATGTACTCTTGTTTTCCCTCTACCCGTGCATGAACATAAGCCAGCGGTGGCTCGAAATCATGCCCCACATGTTTATAAAATTCGTTGTATTGTTCAGGCGTAATCTCATTCTTGGCACGTGTCCACAACGCGCTCGCCTGATTAATGGTCTCATCTTCATCCGTAATATTATTTTTATTATCTTCTTGTGACCATTCTTCCTTTTTCATCACAATCGGCAATGTGATGTGATCCGAGTATTTCCGGATAATACTGCGTAATCGATGACCATTTAGAAGCTCATCTTCATCTTGGCGTAAATGAAGAATGATTTCGGTACCCCGCATTTCCTTCTCTACCGTCTCTAATGTATATTCCCCTTCACCGCTTGATTCCCAGCATACGCCATGTTCAACCGTCAACCCGGCCCGCCGTGTAATTAAGGTCACTTTATCGGCAACAATAAAAGCGGAATAAAATCCAACACCAAATTGACCAATCAAGTGGGTGTCTTTTGCCTGATCACCTGTCAATGAATTAAAGAACTCACGGGTACCTGACTTAGCAATCGTACCAATATGATCAATGACTTCCTGTCTGGACATACCAATGCCATTATCTGCAATGGTAATTGTGCGATCATCGGCATTATAACTAACACGAATTTTAAGCTCCGAATCCGATTCGTATAATGCTGAATCTGTCAGTCCTTCAAAACGTAATTTATCCGCAGCATCCGAAGCATTAGAAATCAGTTCACGCAAAAATATTTCCTTGTTACTATACAAGGAATGAATCATTAACTTTAAAAGTTGTTTGGCTTCAGCCTGGAAACTCATGTGTTCTTTGGTTGTTTCAGCTTGCACGGTTCTCTCCTTAAAAAAACAGATACTAACATGAAGGCAAATTAGAGAAATTCAAGTACACGTATAGAAAGTATCTCACCAGTGTAGAAAATAATTTCCAATCTATGTTTTCTTTTGTATATCTGTTTATATTGTTTATTAATATTTTTTTAATCTCTTTATCAATGATAAATTTAAATTACTTCTCATACATTCTTATACTTATATTAAGCCAAAGTTTGCCGGTTATCGCACAAAACTCAATATTACCTCTTGATAAAATCAAGCTTCCACCTGGCTTTTCTATTAGTTTATGGGCAGCTGTACCCGATGTGCATGCCCTTACGCTTGGCCACAAAGGCACCGTCTTCGCCGGATCAAAAACCTCAGGAAAGGTTTATGCAATAACAACAGACAATGGCGCACGACAAGTCAAAACCATTGCACAAGGTCTTAAAATGCCAACAGGAGTTGCTTTCAGAAATGGAGCACTTTACGTCTCAACGATTAGCCGTATCCTGCGTTTTAATAATATTGAAGAGAATCTTGACCAGCCCCCTCAACCCATATTCATAAATCATGATTTTCCCACAGAGAGATTTCAGGGATGGAAATTTATTGCTTTCGGGCCTGATGATTTACTTTATGTATCGGTGGGTGCACCCTGTAATATCTGCCAACCTGATCCCAGTCAATTTGCACTGATTTCACGCATCAATCCAGATGACGACAGCTATGAAGTTTACGCTCAGGGCATTCGACATTCGCTTGGATTTGATTGGCACCCAGAAACAAAAGCATTATGGTTTACAGATATTGGACGCGACTGGATGGGAGATGATCTACCCGCCGATGAACTTAATGTTGCGCCAGAACAGGGCATGCATTTTGGTTTCCCTTATTGCCATGCAAATGATGTATTAGATCCAAAATTTGGTGCAAAACGCGATTGCAGTCAATCCACTTCACCTGCCATCGAATTGGATGCCCATGTCGTTCCACAGGGTATGCGATTTTACACAGGCAACATGTTTCCAGCAGAATATCGCAACCAGATTTTAGTTGCCCAGCATGGCTCCTGGAATCGTCGTACACAAAGAGGCTTTCAACTGGAACTAATACGTATACAGGATAATAAAGCAATTCAACGCGAAATATTTGCTGAAGGCTGGTTGCAAGATGGTAAAGCCTGGGGGAAACCCGTTGACGTATTAGTCATGCCGGATGGAGCATTACTCGTATCGGATGATTTTGCAGGAGTTATTTATCGAATCAGTTATACACAGCCTTAGCCGATTTTATCCTAGAAAAGATAATATATCTTTTCTAGGATAGATCGTGACAATAGAAGAGACCTCTGCACAACTGCGTTTTTGAGCTTTTCTGATTACTTGCAGCATTTATAAATCAATCACTTAAAAATCTTTCCCAGCCCGAGATAACCAGTTATCCAATGGTTTTTAGAAGTCAGACGAACCTAAACGATGCCACTTTATTCATCATTAGTTACGAGAAGGATTATTTCCGTTACATTGAGTTCTGGATAGCATATAAACTTAAAGCCATTAATACTTGAGGAAATAATCCAAATACAAGAACAGCTAATCCATTAACACTAATCAGTATTTTTACATCGGCCTTAGGCAAAATAGGTTCACTATTATCAGGTTCATCAAAATACATAAATTTAACAATCCGTAGATAATAAAACGCACCAATCAAAGATAGTAATACAGCAGTAACTGCCAACCAGATGTATCCCGCATTTAACACGGCCTGTAATACAGCAAATTTGGCATAAAAGCCAATCATGGGAGGGATCCCCGCCAGCGAAAACATCAATAATAGCGTAATAAACGCATACCAAGGGTTTCTTTTATTAAGGCCTTTAAAGTCACTGATATCGTCAGCTTCGAAACCATCCCGCGATAAAAGCATAATGATTGCAAATGTACCCAGCGTCATCAATACATAGGCCATAACATAGAATAAAGCAGAGCTGTACCCATTCCAATCTGCACTAATAAAACCGAGCAGTAAAAACCCCATATGAGAAATTGTAGAATACGCCAACATACGTTTTATATTCGTCTGAGCAATCGCCGCAATATTACCCACTGCCATAGACATCACTGCTAATATTACAAACATTCCCTGCCAATCAGCGACCATTTCGCCCATACCTTCAACCAGCAAACGCATTACAAAGCCAAATGCCGCCAGCTTAGGAGCAGAACCGATAAATAATGTTACGGCAGTTGGCGCACCTTCGTACACATCGGGTGCCCACATATGAAAAGGTGCCGCACTCAGCTTGAAACTGATACCTGCAACAATAAAAACCAAACCAATAACCAAAACTTCCTGACTAATGACACCGTCTTTTATTATCTCGGATATATTACTAATATGTAACGTGCCGGTAGCGCCGTAAACCATGGACATACCATAAAGCAAGAATCCAGAAGCCAATGCCCCTAACACGAAGAATTTCATAGCCGCTTCGGTCGCAACTAAGGAATTACGCCGCAGAGCTACCATCGCATAAAGTGATAAAGATAATAGTTCCAGTCCTATATAGAGAGTCATAAAGTGACTAGCAGAAATCATCACCATCATTCCTAACGTCGCAAACAAAACAAGACTAAAGAACTCTCCAGTCAACATACCACGCAGGCTAATATAGGAATGCGAATAAATGAGTACTGCAGATACGGTACCATACACCATTAATTTCAGTATATCTGCCATTACATCATCAACATACATGCCAGAAAATGTATAGCTGACATCAACAGATAATGATAAAAAAGTAATTAATGCACAACCCAGCAGTGTAAACTGTGTCAACAAATAAGCAACGTAACGTCTTTTTTCACCTGCTGCGAGATCAGCCAGCATTGTCAGACAGACCATGATGAGCAAAAATATCTCCGAATGGGCTGGTGTAAAGTCAGGTGGTATAAAATTCATTAATTATTAATCCTCACATCGAGAAAAATATTCAATTTAGAGAAATACATGTTCAAAGCTTGCTGTGGCTCACGTGTTCCAGTAAATGATCGACTGTTGCATGCATGACTTCAGTTAATGGAAAGGGATAAATACCTATCCACAATACTGCAATAGCCAATACTGCCAATACTGCGAATTCACGGCCGGATATATCCTTCATACCTTCTACCGCTGGAGTTGCCACCGCACCAAATATCACCCGCTTATACATCCATAATGTATAAGCGGCACCAGTTATCAGTGTTGTAGCCGCCAGGAATGCATACCAGAAGTTAACTTTAGCCGAAGCCATAATCACCATGAACTCACCCACAAAACCGCTGGTGCCAGGTAAACCTGCATTAGCCATCGCGAATAACATAAAGAATGCAGCAAACATCGGCATCTTGTTAACTACGCCTCCGTAATCAGAAATTTGCCTCGAATGCAGCCTATCGTAAAGAACACCAACACATAGAAACATTGCTCCAGAAATAAATCCGTGCGAAATCATCTGAACCATTGCGCCTTCGATACCGTAGGCATTGAACAAGAAAAAACCGAGTGTTACAAACCCCATATGCGCCACAGAAGAATAAGCAATAAGCTTTTTCATGTCCGCTTGCATCAATGCAATTAATCCGATATACACAACGGCAACTAATGACAGCACAACCATCATATCTGCAAGATAGTGACTTGCATCAGGGACTATGGGCAAAGAGAAGCGTAAAAAACCATATCCACCTAATTTAAGCAATATTGCCGCCAATACCACTGAACCACCAGTAGGCGCTTCCACGTGTGCATCAGGCAGCCATGTATGCACTGGCCACATCGGTACTTTTACTGCAAATGCCAACAGAAATGCGATAAAAATCAATATTTGCGGTGTCAACGGAATTGACAGCTTATGATAATCCTGTATCAAAAAGCTACCGCCGGATATTTGATATAGATATATAAATGCAACCAACATCAATAAAGAACCCAGCAGAGTATAAAGAAAAAACTTAATGGCCGCATACACACGATTCGGGCCGCCCCATATTCCAATGATCAAGAACATGGGTATTAAAGATGCTTCCCAGAATACATAAAATAAAATTGCATCAAGCGATGCAAATACCCCATTGACAATCCCGGACATGATTAAGAACGCGCCCATATATTGCGATACCCGTTCGCGAATCACTTTCCATCCAGCTATCACCACTAAGGGTGTAATGAAACAATTTAATAAAATCAATGGCATTGAAATTCCATCAACACCAAGATGATAATAAATGTTAAATCGTTCAACCCACACCTGATTCTCAACAAATTGCATTGAGCTACTCGTTGGATCAAACCATACATATAATGGAATTGCCACCAAAAATCCCAGTAATGATCCAGCCAACGCAATCCAGCGAGCTACCTGAGCGTTGCGATCATTGCCGGTCGCAAATACGGCGATACCAATAAAAATTGGCAGCCAGATGATTAAACTTAATAATGGAAAACCAAACACCATGTTTATTCCGTTCTATTGGTTAGTGCGTATTAGCTTTTAGCATAAGGTTCACAGATACCGCTTCAGAGGTACGGTGATATCTTTTTACTTGTCTATCAGAATTGGTAAAGCCACAGAGTCATCAGAACAAAAGCTCCGACAATCATAGTAAATGCGTAGTGATAGATATATCCAGATTGAAAGCGACGTATCAATACAGCAGTCCAAGCAACCACTCGCGCTGCGCCATTAACAAAGAAGCCATCAATTATTTTTACATCGCCATATTTCCATAATCCATTCCCAAGAGCACGCATACCACCAGCAAATAACCATGAATAAAACTCATCAATATAATATTTGCGGTCAAGTAAGGTATACAGCGGCCCACATAACGTCTTAATTTTTTCCGGAATATCTGTTCGCACTATATATAAAAGCCAGGCGGTAAAAATACCTCCGACGGATAGCCAGAACGGTACTGTTGAGAGCGCATGTGTCATCATTCCACTAATACCAATAAACTCAGCACTGAGTCTCTCAATGGCATCATGCTCTGGAAGTACATAGATCACATCCTGAAAATAGTTGCCAAAGACAATTGGCCCCACAAACCAACCTGCAGCAACAGTTGGAATAGCGAGAACGATCAATGGCAGAGTCACGACCCAAGGAGATTCATGCAAGTGTTCTTTGGTATGAGCATCCATTCTTGGCTGACCATGAAAAGTCATGAACAGTAATCGGAACGTATAAAGTGCAGTAACAAATACGGTCGTTAGGACACAAAAATATGCAAATTCAGCGCCAGGAATATTGACGAAATGTACTGCTTCAATAATAGTGTCTTTAGAGAAAAAGCCAGAAAACCCAGGAACACCAGCACTCGCTAATGCCGCTATGAACATGGTCCAATAAGTAATCGGCATATATTTCCTCAACCCCCCCATTTTAAGCATATTTTGTTCGTGATGCATCGCAATAATGACAGACCCCGCACCCAGGAATAAAACAGCCTTGAAAAAAGCATGTGTCATCAAATGAAATATTGCCGCCGAATAAGCCGAAGCCCCTAGCGCAACAGTCATATAGCCTAATTGTGACAAAGTAGAATAAGCAACAACACGTTTAATATCAGTTTGCACTACGGCCACTAACGCCATAAACAGGGTTGTAATCCCACCTATCACTAAAATAATAGAAAGCGCAGTATCAGATAATTCATATAGCGGTGACATACGCGCGACCATAAAGATGCCGGCGGTCACCATAGTTGCGGCATGGATTAATGCTGAGATCGGTGTTGGACCTTCCATGGAGTCTGGCAGCCAGACATGCAATGGAAATTGAGCGGATTTTCCCATCGCGCCAATAAACAGTAAAACACATATTACCGTGATCAATAGCCAAGGTGAACCAGAAATTATTTCGACTGATTGATCAGCAATCTGGGGAGCCTGAGTAAAGACGGTCGCATAATCAAGTGTCCCAAAATAGACCAGCACCATTGCAATACCCAGTAGAAAGCCGAAATCGCCAACTCGATTAACCAGGAACGCTTTCATGTTGGCATATATTGCTGTGGGGCGCGTATACCAGAACCCAATTAATAAATATGAAACTAATCCAACGGCTTCCCACCCAAAAAATAATTGCAAAAAATTATTTGACATCACCAACATCATCATCGAGAAGGTGAACAGCGAAATATAGCTAAAAAACCTTTGATAACCGGGATCATCGCGCATATATCCAATAGTATAGATATGCACCATTAATGAAACCAAACTGACAACCACCATCATCGTAGCCGAGAGTTGATCAATCAAAAAGCCAATTTCGAAACGTGTATCGCCAGTAATCAGCCATGTATAAACACTGCCGTTATATATATTTCCTTCTAGTACGTCCATGAAAATCACGATAGACGCAATCAGAGATATGGATACCATCGAAATCGTGATACGGTGACTCCAGACGGGCCCAATAAAACGACCAATCAATCCAGCAATCAACGCGCCCACCAGCGGTGCAAAAGGCACCAGTAAATAAATTTTTTGCATCTCGGTTATGAAATTATATGTCAGTTATGCGCTATTCTATTTTATGTCAATAAATCAGCAAATTATCCATTAAGTTTATTCAAATTCTCAACATTAATGGTATGTAGATTACGAAACAGCACTACTAGTATTGCCAAACCTATTGCGGATTCTGCTGCAGCGACTGTCAGGATAAAAAATACAAAAATCTGACCAGATATATCCTGCATATAATGAGAGAACGCAACAAAATTCATATTCACTGCTAACAGCATCAGCTCAATCGCCATCAGTATGATAATCAGGTTCTTTCTATTCAGAAAAATACCAACAATACCGATGGAGAACAAAATCGCACCGAGTACTAAGTAATGGGATAACGATACCAAGGTTAACTACCTCTTTTTTGAAACAATATAAAAATGGTTACCAGCTTCATTCCAGCAACAGCCTCATTCCTTTTTCTCAGATGGCATTGAGACTAACCGTATCCGATCTGCACGCTTCACTGCTACTTGCTTCGCCGGATTTGTAACTTTTTTATCCGAACGATGACGCAGAGTTAGCGCAATCGCAGCAACCATTGCCACTAATAATAGAACTGCAGCCAATTCAAATACATAAACATACTCAGTGTAAATCAATCTTCCCAGTTCTTTAGTATTACTATAGTCAGCAGCGTGTGGTGGCGGTCCGGGCATTTCTTCACTACCGAATTGTTTGCCCATGACAACCATGACCATCTCTACAACCATTACCAATCCAATGAGTGCCCCAAATGGAAACCATTTCCAGAATCCCTCTCGCAATTGGTCAAGATTAATATCCAGCATCATCACTACGAATAAAAACAACACCATAACTGCACCCACATAGACCAATACCAGGGTGATAGCAAGAAATTCCGCTTCTAAAAGCAACCATAATCCAGCGGCTGTAATAAAAGCCAATACCAACAATAATGCGGAATAAACCGGATTACGAGCAGTAATAACGCCTAGTGCAGAAGCAACCAGAACGACCGAAAAAAAATAAAATAATATATCCTGAAAATTCATTTGTTTTTAATCACAAAATTCATCGATAGCGTGCATCGGCTTCTCTGTCTTTCGCAATCTGCTCCTCATATCGATCTCCGACAGCCAGTAACATCTCTTTGGTATAGACCAAGTCTCCACGTTTTTCACCGTGATACTCCAATACGCGCGTTTCAACAATCGCATCTACGGGGCATGCTTCTTCACAGAATCCACAGAATATACATTTATATAGATCAATATCATAACGTGTCGTACGACGTGTACTATCCTCACGCTGCTCAGATTCAATTGTGATGGCCATCGCAGGACACACTGCTTCACACAATTTACAGGCAATACAACGTTCTTCTCCATTCGGATAACGACGTAAAGCATGAAGACCACGGAAACGAGGAGATTGTGGTGTTTTTTCTTCAGGAAAATGTACTGTTATCTTAGGTTTGAACAAATATCGCCCGGTTACCATCATGCCTTTGAGCATTTCGAATAACAAAAATGTACTAAAAAATTTCTTGATACGATTCATAGCGTTTTCTCCACTTTTTAGAACCAGAGATTAAGCGGGAACATATTCCGTATTGATACGGGCAATTGCATTATCGTACCCAACAAAACAATCCATATTAACGTAATCGGAATAAATATCTTCCAACCCAGTCTCATAATCTGATCATAGCGATAACGTGGGAATGTCGCACGAAACCACAGGAAAAAGAACAACATAAATGCTATTTTTAATAGCAACCAGACAATACCAGGAATAGCAGTCAATGGTTCAATATTGATAGGGGGTAACCAGCCTCCTAAAAACATGATACTCGTTAATGTAGCCACAAGAATCATGTTGGCATATTCCGCCAGGAAAAACACAGTAAAGGCCATACCCGAATAATCAACATGAAATCCTGCAACGATTTCAGATTCTCCCTCGGCAACATCAAACGGAGCACGATTCGTTTCCGCCACACCCGAAATAAAATAAACTAAAAACATCGGAAATAGCGGTATCAAATACCAGTTAAGAAAACTACCACCCTGTTGACTATTAACAATATCGCCTAAATTCAAACTCTCCGACATCATCAAGACACATACAAGCGCAAAGCCCATTGCAAGTTCATATGATACGACTTGTGCAGCAGAACGCATGGCACCCAGAAAAGCATATT
Organism: Nitrosomonas cryotolerans ATCC 49181; assembly: GCF_900143275.1. Lineage (NCBI taxonomy): Bacteria > Pseudomonadati > Pseudomonadota > Betaproteobacteria > Nitrosomonadales > Nitrosomonadaceae > Nitrosomonas > Nitrosomonas cryotolerans. Next base: position 714,675 of record NZ_FSRO01000001.1, on the reverse strand, counting down.
TAGAGTTTGATGCCCAACCTGCGATAATAACACCATAAATTCCCATCGACGTCATTGCCAGAATATAAAGCAGACCAGCATTAATATCAGCTAACACCATCTCTGGAGAAAAGGGAATAACCGCCCATGCTGCGAGTGCAGGTGTTATGGTTAGCACCGGTGCAAGGATAAATAAAAATTTATTAGCCCCAGTCGGGATTACAATTTCTTTCATCATTGCCTTAACTGCATCAGCGATGGGTTGCCCCCAGCCACGTAACCATGGAATACCAAAAAAAGTTACACGATTGGGCCCGACACGTATCTGCATATAAGCGATAATCTTACGCTCCGCGAAGGTAAGATAGGCAACGCCCAGCAATAATGGAACGACAATGGCAAGAATAAAGGTCATATTCTTTGTCAACAGAAACAACATTGGGCCCCACTCGGCTCCAAATAACTGCTCAAATACTTGTTGTATAGATTCCATCAAAAACCCCAATTCTTACCGTTACAGTTTTTCTACCAAAACTTCTCCAAACATTGCACCTAAGGTTGCAGTATTCGGATGTGCCGCTGCCACACGTACACAATTATCAGGCAGGTGATTATCACAGGCCACTCTCAGCTGCGCTTCACCGTCACCTTGTTTTATCTTCACATAATCGCCCGCGCAGATATTCAGTTTTGTCAGCAGATCAGATGACATCCAGGCAAGTGGTTCTGCGGCATCGCTTGTCAGTTGAAGAGATTCAGCACGCCGTACAATTGGATCAGCTTGATAGATGGGCACCTCTCCAATACGCTGAATACTATCTTCCTCGACCTCATTTAGCGCGATATCAAGACTTCCCAGATTATTATTCAAATATGCATCAACAGTAGCCGTTCCATTGGAAAAAATATCTGCATATACTTGTTCCGAGGTTTCATAATCAAAACCATCAAAATCAAATAAATTACCCATAACACGCAACACCTTCCATGCGGGACGGGTATCTCCTAGAGGGGATACCACACCATTAAAGCTTTGAATACGGCCCTCCGTGCTTATAAAGGTCCCCGAAGTTTCGGTAAAAGGTGCTATTGGTAATAATACATCGGCATACTGCAAAGCATTGCCTTTATAAGAACTCAGAGAAACAACAAATTCCGCGGATCTCAATGTTCTCAATGTTTGTTGTGGATTATAGGTATCAAATTCCGGCTCTACATTCATAAATATAAATGCCTGACACGATCCCTTAGAAGAATCGGAACCAGAGATCAGCATCTGTGCTGCATTGAGACCTGCCAATTCAACGGGGTGAGTTTTATCTATTACGCTACCTGTTGGAACCGCACCAGCAATATATGCTCCCACACTATTTGCAGCTTCTCCCAGAAAACCAAAACTAGCGCCTGTTACCTGTGCAATCGTATTAGCCAACAAATGGATATCTGAATATTGTGGATGATGCTGCGCAATATTACCGAGAAAAATTGCAGCAGGATTATTATTGGCCAGGCTCGAAGCAATAGCATGTGCAGTATCAGAACTGCCTGTAATACTAAGCATCTGCTTCAATTCAACAGCGCATTCTACTCCTTTAACCTCTATCGCTGCCTTCAAAATCTCTGCTAGCGATCTCACTATCGCATTAGGCGCAACAACGATTTGATTAGCTACTTTCGTTAACAAATCATCATCTACTGGGTTAACAAGATTCAGTTGCATCCCCTTTTTAACTGCTTGACGTAAACGTTGCGCTATAAGTGGGTGATCCTTTCGTAATGTACTGCCAATCACCAATACCGATTTCAAATTTGAAACTTGCGCAAGACGAACACCTAGCCAGGGCACGCCTTGCAATTGGCTATCCGCACGAAAATCCGATTGACGCAAACGATGATCAATATTTTCACTGCCCATCGATCGCATTAGTTTCTGTAATAAATAAAGTTCCTCTAATGTGCTATGCGGAGAGGCTAATGCGCCAATACTCTTATCACCGTTTTTTTCTTTTACTTTTTTAAGGCCAGTAACTAAAAAAGCCAATGCATCTTGCCAGTTACACTCAATCCATTCTCCATTACGCTTTATCATTGGCTTAGTCAGCCTATCGTCTGAGTTCAACCCCTCATAAGAAAAACGATCTTTATCTGATAGCCAGCATTCATTAACCTCTTCATTCTCTCTCGGCAAAACACGCATTACCCGATTCTGTTTTACCTGTACTATCAGGTTAGAGCCAAGACCACAATGTGGACTAATGGATTTTCTGCGTGACAATTCCCAAGTACGCGCAGAATATCGGAATGGTTTACTGACCAATGCTCCAACAGGACAGAGGTCGATCATATTACCGGATAATTCCGAATCAACTGTTTTTCCAACAAATGAGAGAATCTCTACATGTTCTCCTCGCCCCGCCATTCCTAGCTCCATAATCCCAGCTATTTCCTGACCAAAGCGCACACACCTCGTACAGTGAATACAACGAGTCATATCCGTAGAAATTAGTGATCCCAGATTTTTGTTCGCCACTACACGTTTAGCTTCAGCATAACGCGATCCGCTTGCGCCATACCCTACTGCCAAATCCTGCAACTGACATTCACCACCCTGATCACAGATCGGACAATCTAACGGGTGATTAATTAACAAAAACTCCATCACACCCTTTTGTGCCGTCACTGCTTGTTCCGTATGTGTAAATACCTTCATTCCATCCATAACAGGCGTCGCGCAGGCAGGTAACGGCTTAGGTGCTTTTTCTACCTGAACCAGACACATACGACAATTTGCCGCAATAGATAATTTCTTGTGGTAACAAAAATGGGGAATATATACACCCAGTTGCTTAGCACCATCCATGATGGTGCCGCCTTTGGGCACAGATACCGGCTTACCGTCGATTTCAATATTGATCATCAGCTAATATTCTTAGTTTAATCAGGAATAGTCAGATTGACACGTTGTACACGCGGGAAGAGGCTACACCATACATTTTTTATGTTCTATATGATATGCAAACTCGTCGCGAAAATGTTGAATCATTGCACGCACTGGCATTGCCGCTGCATCACCCAATGCACAGATCGTCCGTCCCTGGATATTGTCTGCAATGTTATCCAAAAGATCCAGATCCTCTTCTCGTCCTTTGCCATTTTCGATACGATTAATAATACGGTAAAGCCAACCCGTGCCTTCGCGGCACGGCGTACATTGACCGCAGGATTCTTCATAATAGAAATATGATAATCGCTCCAGCGCTTTTACCATACAAGTTGTTTCATCCATAATAATTACAGCACCTGATCCAAGCATGGAGCCCGCTTTTGCAATAGAATCATAATCCATATCGGTCTTCATCATGACATCTCCAGGCAGCACAGGCATTGATGATCCTCCAGGGATGCATCCTTTTAATTTTTTTCCGCCACGCATACCACCCGCCATTTCTAACAATTCAGCAAAAGGCGTTCCCAATGGGATCTCAAAATTCCCGGGATTATTGACATGGCCTGATACTGAGAAAATCTTGGTACCACCATTATTCGGCTTGCCAATCTGGAGATATTGCTCACCCCCATTACGGAGAATCCATGGTACCGACGCGAAAGTCTCTGTATTGTTAATTGTGGTGGGTTTCCCATATAGGCCATAATTAGCCGGAAAGGGTGGCTTAAAACGTGGCTGACCCTTTTTACCCTCAATAGATTCCAGCAAAGCCGTCTCTTCACCACAAATATACGCACCATAGCCATGATGATTGTGTAATTGGAAACTAAAAGAGGATCCTAGAATATGATCACCAAGGTATCCCGCAGCACGCGCTTCTTCAACAGCCTCTTCCATACGTTCATAAGTTTTCCAAATCTCACCATGGATATAGTTATATCCGGTCTTAACACCCATAGTGTAAGCAGCTATCAGCATACCCTCGATCAGGATATGTGGATTATGCTGCATAATATCTCGATCCTTAAATGTACCTGGCTCACCTTCATCCGAATTGCAAACGATATATTTCTCGCCTTCATATTGCTTCGGCATGAAACTCCATTTCAATCCAGTCGGAAATCCTGCCCCACCACGTCCACGCAATGCAGATTTCTTTACTTCTTCCAGCACTTCATCAGGAGAAGTCTTTTCTCTCAGAATAGTTTTAAGTGCAAGATATCCTTCACGTTTTTCATAGTTTTTTAAACGCCAGTTATCAGGATCAGATGGATCAACGCCGGCCAGCAAAATCTGCGGAAATGATTTCATTTGCTTAACTCCTCCAACAATTTGTCAACCATCTCGTTGGACATAAAACTGCACATACGTTTATTGTTAACCAATAATACCGGCGCATCACCACATGCACCCATGCACTCACCTTCCCTTAGCGTAAATTTACCATCGACCGTGGTTTGATTAAATCCGATGCCTAATCTTTCCTTTAAATACGCAGCCGCATCATTACCACCGGACAAAGCACAAGGTAAATTGGTACAGACTGTTATTTTGTATTGGCCCGTTGGTTCCAAATTATACATATTATAGAATGTCGCGACTTCATATACCGCAATTGGCGGCATATCTAAATAATCGGCGACAAAATCCATTGTTTCATTTGCTAACCAGCCTTTTTCATCCTGAGCGATAGCAAGCGCTGACATGACAGCTGACTGCTTCTGATCGACAGGATACTTGGCAATTTCTCGATCTATTTTTTTAAGGGATTCAATGCTTAGCATCTTAATTATCTATCTATCTCACCAAATACAATATCTTGTGTACCAATAATTGCAACAACATCAGCAATCATATGACCACGCGACATCTCGTCTAATGCGGCTAAATGAGGAAACCCCGGTGCACGTATTTTTAAACGGTAGGGCATATTAGCGCCATTAGACACCAAATAAATTCCAAACTCTCCTTTAGGATGCTCTACTGCCGCATATGCTTCCCCGGCTGGCACATGAAAACCTTCTGTAAACAATTTGAAATGATGAATCATTTCTTCCATGTTCTGTTTCATATCAATGCGAGAAGGAGGTGCAACCTTATGATTATCAGTGATTACCGGACCCGGATTTTTTCTTAACCACTCAACACATTGCTTAATGATACGATTTGATTCACGAAACTCCTCCATACGAACAAGATAGCGATCATAGCAGTCGCCATTGACGCCTACAGGAATATCAAAATCTATGCGGTCATAAACTTCATAAGGCTGCTTTCTTCGCAAATCCCATTCCACACCGGAACCACGCAGCATAGGGCCTGTAAAACCAAGTGCTTTTGCACGTTCAGGCGAAACAATGCCAATATCTACCAAGCGTTGCTTCCAAATACGGTTATCGGTAAGCAGTGTTTCATATTCATCGACAAATTTAGGAAATCGGTTGGTAAAATCGTCGATAAAATCCAATAATGTGCCTTGCCGATTTTCATTGCGTGCGCGTGTTGTCTTCTCGTTATGAATCTTAGATGACTGGTACTGCGGCATAGCATCTGGCAAATCTCGATATACTCCGCCAGGTCGATAATAGGCAGCATGCATCCTGGCACCCGATACCGCTTCATAACAATCCATAAGATCCTCTCGCTCACGGAAAGCGTAAAGGAATACCGTCATTGCACCAACATCCAGCGCATGTGCGCCTAACCATAATAAATGATTAAGAATACGTGTAATTTCATCAAACATCACACGGATATATTGCGCACGCAGTGGAACCTCAAGTTTCAATAATTTTTCAATGGCCATGACATAGGCGTGCTCATTAACCATCATCGAAACATAATCTAACCGATCCATATATGGAACAGATTGAATGTAAGTTTTGTTTTCTGCTAATTTCTCTGTGGCACGATGCAATAATCCAATATGCGGATCAGCACGTCGGATGACCTCACCGTCTAACTCCAATACCAAACGCAACACACCGTGAGCTGCCGGGTGTTGAGGTCCAAAATTCATGGTGTAATTACGTATCTCAGCCATACTCTGCTTCAAAAATTCTGTCTAAAAATAAAATCGATGCTTCTGGAGTCGAGCAATTAATTGCTCTCTCCATAATGCTCCTCGCGAATTACATGTGGTGTAATAATGCGTGGCTCTATACTCACCGGTTGATAAATAACTCTTTTTTGCTCATCATCATAGCGCATTTCCACATTTCCGCTGAGTGGAAAATCCTTACGAAACGGGTTCCCGATAAAGCCATAGTCTGTGAGAATACGACGCAAATCTGGATGACCAACAAAAACGATGCCAAATAAATCAAACGCCTCACGTTCAAACCAATTGACAGCGGGCCAGATATCAATCACTGAATCTACTACTGGAAATTCATCGCTCTCAGCAAATACTTTGATACGCAATCTACAATTATGCTTTATTGAAAGTAGATGGTAGACCACAGCGAAACGTCCACCTTGCTGATCTCCTGACTCAGGCTTACTATGATAAGTAGCATAGTCCACTCCACATAAGTCAATCAACATATCAAAATCTAACTCAGGACTATCGCGTAGCATCCGACATACATCAGTGATATCTGCAGGGCAAACTATAATAGTCAATTCATCAAATTGTTTATTTATACTGATCAGTTTATCTGCCAGTATATTCTTTAAACATGAAGAAAGAGTTTCTAGACGTGTATTAGACATTCGTATCAGCGCGCAATAGTATTAGTACGGTTTATTTTATTTTGCAATTGAATAATGCCGTATAACAATGCCTCCGCTGTTGGAGGACATCCCGGTACATAGATATCAACTGGTACGATACGATCACATCCGCGCACTACCGAATAAGAGTAATGATAATATCCGCCACCATTTGCACAAGAGCCCATCGAGATAACCCACCGAGGTTCTGCCATTTGATCATAGACCTTGCGTAAGGCAGGCGCCATTTTATTACACAACGTGCCTGCCACAATCATTACATCAGACTGTCTCGGACTTGGGCGAAAAACAATACCAAAGCGATCCAGATCATAACGTGACGCGCCCGTCTGCATCATTTCAACTGCACAACAAGCTAAACCAAATGTCATTGGCCACATCGACCCGGTTCTGCCCCAATTAATAATCGAATCCAAACTTGTTGTAACGAATCCCTTTTCCAGGGTGCCTTCAATGCTCATAGTATCAATCCCACTCCAAGGCTCCTCTCATCCATTCGTAGATAAAACCTACTACCAGAATACCGAGAAAAACCATCATCGCAATAAAGCCAAACAATCCAATCTCGTTAAGCACGATTGCCCATGGAAATAAAAACGCAATCTCCAAATCAAACAAAATAAATAAAATAGCAACCAGATAATAGCGTACATCAAATTTCATACGCGCATCTTCGAATGCTTCAAAACCACATTCATATGGTGATAATTTTTCGCTATCCGGACGATTAGGCGCTAACAGCCATCCAAGCAGCATCGGCACAACACCTACAGCCAAGCCGACCAAAAGAAATAAAAGAATTGGAAAATAATTTTCAAGCATCATTCAAATAATTTATTTAGAAGATAAAAACACCATTAATCTCGGTTATATGCTCATCAATATTAATTATAATAAGTATAAGCTAGTAGACATGGTGCCGACGGCGAGACTCGAACTCGCACAGCTTTCGCCACCGCCCCCTCAAGACGGCGTGTCTACCAATTCCACCACGTCGGCAGTCAAACAATACACAACTAAATCTAGCAGATATTATCTATTATTCCGGAATTTGCCCTGCCCTAGAGGAATCGTTCAACCCAGTCGTTTCCGATATTTCCTTATTTTCTTGGATGGATTCAGCGTCTATCGCAACGGATGAATTATTAGATTCATTTATCTCATCCATAACGCTGCTCATCACACCTTTATCCTCAACTCTATTACTCGATAAATAGGTAAGCCCCAAGCTTGTCGCAAAAAAAATAGCAGCAATCACGGCCGTGGCGCGACTTAAGAAAGTAGCAGAGCCACTCGCACCAAACAAACTTCCGGACGACCCACTACCAAACGCAGCCCCCATATCGGCGCCTTTTCCATGTTGCAATAATACCAATACAATTACAATAATAGCTGTTAATACATGCGCAGACCAGATCAAGGTTTCCAACGTGCTTACTCCAAATAGTTAATTCTGCAATGCTTGGCAGATTGAAATAAATTCGGTAGCAACCAGCGAAGCCCCGCCAATCAACCCACCATCTATATCCGGCATATTAAACAATTCAGCAGCATTATTAGCCTTAACACTACCGCCATAAAGAATCACTAGGTTGTCAGCTTCTTCGGCATTTTGAATTGCTACTCTTGCTCTAATAAATTCATGTACTTCCTGAGCCTGTTGCGGAGTTGCAGTTTTACCGGTCCCTATTGCCCAAACAGGCTCATAAGCTATTACTGCTTTACCCAACGAAGCTCCACCTGCCATATTCATTACCGCATCTAATTGCTCCGAGATTATTTTCTCGGTTATTCCAGATTCTCGCTGTTCCAGCGTTTCACCCACACATAAAATAGGCACCATTCCTTCTCGTTGCACTGCTACATATTTCAGTGCAACTGTATGGCTATCTTCGTTATAAAGCGCTCTTCTTTCTGAATGACCTACAATTACATAGCTACAATCAAAATCTTTTAACATTGCTGCTGAGATCTCTCCCGTATAAGCTCCTTTATCATACTGACTGACGTTCTGCGCTCCCCAGACAATATTTGTATCCCGCAACATAGTTTGAACTAACGACAAATAAGGGTAAGGTGCACATACTGCGATATCTTTTCCGCGCAATTCTGCAACGCCTGCAACTACCGCATTTAATAAGCTTTTATTTTCGGCCTGATTACCATGCATTTTCCAGTTACCTGCTACTAGCTTCTCGCGCATTTTACTTAACCCTTAACTTCAAAGTCGGCGATGCTACCCTTGATTGACTATCTAGTCAATTGCAAGTCTTATTTGTTGACCAAGATTAGCGTATGATTTCTGCCTAACAAGCAGCTATTCCAATTTATCCATTTGGATTCAGAACACTTACACAACTCGTTAATAAATAACTATATCTACCTTATATTATTACTTTAGCGTAATAAAAGAGATCCAAATATTTATCCTAGGATCAATATAAAAACCGACGTGCTAGAAATATATTTTTTCAGGTACCCTTATCTTTAAACGGATACGAACATCAATATAGCAGATAATAGTTCAACTCATCTCACTTTATAATATACACTAAACACTATATGACACTTAGAAATATGAAATTTACAAAACAGACAAGCGTACGATTATAGATCTACCCTTAAATTCACATTATTTACTCATATTAAATCAGCGATCTTACTAGCTAGCTGATTTTTTAGTTACGTTACGAATATCCGTTTAATTTTTTTATGCTATGTAGTCGATGAATAATGAATAGATTATTTCAGCTAATCTTATTGAAATTAATCTACTATTAGCTTATGCACTCATGATAGCAAAAATGCCTTATTAAATATAAGCAGCTGATTCATATTGAATAATTTTCCTTGTCTGCTTATAATAGCACGATTGATTCATCTATCTTATCGTGGATTTCGTGCGTGGATTCCATAAGTATCCGTTAGCTCAAGCCTAAAACATACATGACCAAACATTATTATCAGTATATTGCCATGATTTATGATTTCGGGCCTCCCTAGCACGAGGCAGACGGATGAACAAATTCCTTTCAAACATCCAAGCTCTCAGCTGTAACTATTCAGATGGTTTACCTAATGAGAATACAGTATCGTTGAGCACCATAATCCACTACTTGCTACAATATGAGTATGCCTTTTCAAGTTAGTTCCATACTATTTCTATTTTCATTAAAAATGATTCCGAACTTACTATTCTTTACCCATATTTTTTCTGATAAGATTGTTTCGATCAACAATCAGCCACTTTAAGTACCGACTCTCATTACCCAACAACTTAAGTTCCTCTGTTTACCCCATCTCCAATCTATCATGCGACAGCTTCTCAGCTACAAAAATATCGAAAAAATCTCTGTCACCTTCACTCCACACCCAGGTTCCTATTGTTTCAGAACCTCAATAACCCGTATCGCACTGAACTATTTTCATGCCATCTACTCCGTAGTTCTCATTAGAAAAACTAATTAGCACTGAAGCATGCATTTATAGGAAGCTGAATATTTAGAATAAATGAGATAAAAAAAGCAATATGAAAATGCTGATATCACTAGCAAAAAGATGTCGATTTCTCATTTTTTATTCTGATAGATTCAGACACATAAAGATCCGTCATACTCTCAACCAAATCGCCCAGTGATATAATCTTCTGTTTGTTTATTTTTAGGCTTTATAAAAATCGTATCGGTTACACCAAATTCAATTAACTCACCTAAATACATGTAAGCCGTATAGTCAGACACCCTCGCCGCTTGTTGCATGTTATGCGTTACGATTAATATGGTTACCTTGTTTTTTAAATCTGCAATCAACTCTTCAATACTCGCTGTTGCTATCGGATCCAACGCAGAGGTCGGTTCATCAAACAACAATATTTCCGGATCTGTTGCCAACGCACGAGCAATACATAATCTTTGCTGTTGACCGCCGGATAAATTAAAAGCCTGTTGATGTATTCGGTCTTTAACCTCATCCCATAAAGCCGCATTACGCAAGGCTTCTTCTATCTTTTCATCCAAAACGGCGCGCTGCTTTACCCCTCTGACACGTAATCCATAAGCCACATTTTCATAAATTGACTTTGGAAAAGGATTTGGCTTTTGAAATACCATGCTTATTCGCATACGAACTTCAATTGGATCCACATTTAATGACAAGATATTCACATCATCCGGATAAAGAATAATCTCTCCCTCATAGCGGTTGCCTGGATATAAATCATGCATTCGATTAAAACAGCGCAGGAACGTCGATTTTCCACACCCAGAAGGGCCAATTAATGCCGTAATCTGTTTATCATGCATTACCATATTAATATTCTTAAGAGCATTAAATTCACCATAATAGAAATTTAAATTTCTAACTTCGGATTTATACTCCGTTGGCCTCGGATTTGATGCTAACTTTATTTGCATGATTCTCTCTACCACTTAATAGTTTTTCGCATACGATAGCGTAAATAAATAGCTAATCCATTCATGGCTAGTGTCATAACTACTAACACCAAACCGGCCGCAGCAGCATTTAATTGAAAAGCTTCTTCTGGCCGTGATACCCAATTAAACATTTGTATCGGCATGACAGTAAATGGTGCTGTTAACCACTCAAATGATAAAAAAGGAAATTCATTTGTTATTGGGGAAGGCGGTAGAAACGCGATAAAAGTTAATGCTCCAATTGTGATTATAGGTGCTGTTTCACCAATAGCGCGGGCTAAGCCAATAATAACACCCGTTAAAATTCCGGCGGCCGAATAGGGTAACAAATGATCAAACACCGTCTGCCATTTTGTCGCACCGAGTGCATAAGCACCCTCGCGAATTGCAATTGGAATTGCCCGTATCGCCTCACGAGTCGCAACAATTACAACCGGTAAAATCAACAATGCCAATGCTAATCCTGCAGCCAAAATACTTTGACCAAAACCCATTTGATATACAAACAATCCTAATGCAAGCAAACCATATATGATAGAGGGAACTCCAGCAAGATTAGTCACATTAATCTCAATAATTTCAGTGAATAAATTTTTAGCTGCGTATTCTTCTAAATAAACACCTGCTCCAATACCAAGTGGTACCGCTGATATTGCCGTAACCAACATCACTAATGTGGTGCCAACCCAAGCCGACAAAATTCCCGCAGCCTCAGGATGACGAGAAGGAAACGAAGTAAAAAATTCCCAAGATAATCGAGGCAGCCCATCAATCAGCATATGGGCAAACAAGGCCATAAATGTCAACACCGCAATCATCAACGCAAAAATACCGGTAATCATAAATATAAAATCCCAGCGCTTATGATGTACAATAATTTTTCGTATTTCTTTTAAGTTTTTTGCATTCTTCATGAAGGAAAATTTATTTAAATCACAGCTGCTCAAGAATGATTTATTTGATCATCAGTTATTGCCGTTCACCGCCAATACCTACCTATTTACAAAAATCAATATATTTCACGATATCGCTTACGCAATACATGTCCAATAATATTAAACGCTAATGTTAATAATAATAACGTTAGCCCAGCAGCAAAAATTGTTTGATAACCAATGCTGCCATGCGGCAAGTCACCTAGGCTCACCTGTACAATATAAGCCGTTATGGTTGCCGCAGGCTCCATGGGATTCAACGTAAGATTTGGTTGCATGCCAGCTGCTATTGCTACCACCATTGTTTCTCCTACAGCCCGGGAAATGCCCAGTATATAAGCAGCAGCTATTCCAGAAAATGCGGCGGGCATCACTACCCGAATAGCTGTTTGAAAACGGGTTGCACCCATTGCATAGGAACCCTCTCGTAACTGCATTGGTACAGCTCTCATCGCATCTTCTGTCATTGAACTCACATAGGGAATTATCATTATTCCCATAACAAGACCCGCTGAAAGTAGATTGAACCCTGGTAATTCCGGAAATATCATTTGCAACAGCGGTGTAACAAACAATAGCGCAAAATAGCCATAAACTACTGTAGGTACCCCACCTAGCAATTCAAGAAATGGTTTTGCAATTTCACGCACAGAGAAAGGCGCAAATTCAGATAGATATATTGCAATTATAGTTCCTAATGGAAGTGCCACTATCAAGGCAACCAAAGAACTCACTACTGTACCTGAAACCAGTGGAAGTATACCGTAATGTGCATCATCAAATAGTGGCGTCCACTGCGTATCGGTAAGAAATTCCCAGATTGAAACCTGCTGAAAAAATATAAACGATTCTTTCACTAACATCGCAATGATAGCTAACATAATCGCTACTGAGAAGAGAGCCGCCATGAATAGCAACAACTCAATAAATCGCTCTTGCAAATGACGCCGATAGCTATATCCAAGCCTTCCAGAATAGCTTTTCTCTTTGAGCGACTTTACAGTCACAGAAAATACCTTTTATTAAATCGAAACATTTTATAGATAGCTGTTGAGAGAATTTATACCTTACACATACTATAGCAATAACAAAACACACTTTATATAATTTTTTTTATCCCAGTGGTTATTATTACCTAGCTGTACTAAAAAAACAGGTTAACTACGTTTTAAGAAGTCCCTATTCCTTGCAAAAGTCAATTATTTCAATTCTATCTTAAAGACCGCTGCATAACTGTATTTTTGAGCTTTTCTGATTACTTGCAGCATTGATAAATCAAACACTTAAAAATCTTATCCAGCCCGAGATAACAGTTATGCAGCGGTCTTTCTTATATAAAATAAATTTTTAATATTCTGGAGTGTATTACCACTCCAGAATGTATCGCTACATCTTTTCTCTTTTGTTACAGCTCATTTATAGACAGAAAACATGAACTGAATAGCTGAGTAAGTTGTTATCACTCATCATTCAAACGACAAGAGGAGTGAAGCATTTACTCATCATCATCTTCATCTTCTTCCTCATCATCATCCTCGTCGTCGTCATCCTCTTCCTCGACTTCTTCCTGCTTCAAGACTAACTTACCCGCTGCCAGACTCGCATTCAAGTCAGTCATAGGTGCTTCTTCATGAACCAGGTTTTGATGACAATCTATACATGTCGCACCTTCAGTTTCCATCTTTTTATGAGCGGCTTGTGCATCTTCTCCCGGTGGGTCCGGATTTCGATGGCAATCACGGCAAGTCACACTATCCCATTTCTTCAGGTTCATGCGAGCATCATGCGCCATGATCAAACGACGTTCATTAAATTTTTCCAGCGTGGAATAATCGTTCATGAATTCCAAATACAACTCGCGCGCGCCATCAACCGCATGAGTATATAGCGCAAGATGGAAATTCGAAAATCCCTGTGGAATATGACAATCCTTACAGCTTGGATTGACACCTAACGCGCCATAATGTGTCGATTCCTTCAGTTCCTCTTGCGGATACGTCATGGAGTGACAGCTGGTACAGAACTCTTCCGTAGAGAGAGCAGCCTCGCCTCCAAATACGACCGCGACCATGACTATTCCAAGCAGACCACCTGTAAGCAGCGTACCTATCGCGCCTTTTTGTAGTCCTGTCATCAGTCTTTTCCTTTCTTGTCGTCTTTGGCTACTTTGGCCTCAGCCTGGAATTCATCATGATATTTGAATTTTGGCTCACCCACAAATGTGCCATCCAGTTTGTAATGTTCATGCATGGCACCCACATCTTTAACCATTTTGTCAAAGTTAAATGTGTATTTTTCATCAACTTCAGGGGTGAACGGTGTATAAGGTGCTTTAGCGCCTTTCCATGGCGAACCTTCATAGTTCAAATGACAGGCATTGCAGCTTTCTTCAAAGTGAAAATCCTGTCCTTTGTCCGCCAGCTTCTTGCGAGGTGTTGTCTTACCCGATTTTTCAAATTGCTGACCACTCTTACGGTGATCACCGCGATACTTTCTACCAGGCCCATGACAGGATTCGCAGCCCACACCCGTCAACATTTTCTTGGGTGATGCAATCGTATAACCCCCTTTTTCGCCAAAGCCATCTACGTGACAACCGACGCAATCCTTATCTTTGGTATAGTCTTTGGCTGGATCAAGCTTTGCCTTGATCTTGGCTTCTTCTCGGGTATTCGGTTTGAGTGATTCCATTGCTTTGGCATGGGCAGTATCTTTCCATGATTTAGCTTGAGCTTTATGGCAGGAACTACATTTCTTGCGTCCTTCAAATGTATCAGCAGCTATGTTTCCGGAAAAAAAGGTCAACATGGCTAACAGAGCAAATACATAGGTGATTGGGTGTTTCATCCTTCCTCCTTTATAACTTTTTTATCGTTCAAATTATTTGCCGGGTATTCTACGCTATCATTAAGTGGTGTAAATGGACAAGATCACGATTGTGTCCTTTTTTTGTAACGAACTGCTTTATTTTTCGTACGTGTCTGCCCATTGTTTACTGCTTTTGCCCCGATGGGATTTGATACACCCAATAACCACCATGCTGATAAATCAGTTGCGCCGCTTCGAGTTCCAGCGGTGGCTTGTTACTGGTAAATGGCAACATCTGCGCGAGCAAGGTCTGGCTACTCGCTTTATCGCTGAGAAAATAGGCTCTGATCTCATTGTCTGATAGCGATTGCAGCGTGTATGTTTCGTAATTATTTTCTTTCAGATACACCTTCATATGATTGATCAACCCATGCATGTTGCCTGTCAACGGAAAACTTTTATAAGCAATACCGAAATTATCCGGTTGCATCAATCCCAGTTTATAAAGATCCGTGACGTGTACAATGAGATAGGCTTCACGTGGGGAACCGATCAATTCCCGCAGCATGGCAACACCTTTTTCCGGGGTTGCTACCAGTGCTTCACTAAAGCGCTGAAAATCATCCTGTTCTTGTTGAATAGCGGTATCCTGCCAGAATTTATTTTCGTATGCGCGGATGGCTTCCTGCTGATCTCGCCAGCTTTCCGGGATGATCAGTGGTTCACCCAGATGGCTGGTAAAAAAGGTATCCCGTTCAGACAAGAGCTTTATCTGGCGCGAAGTATCCCACCAAGCCAGTATGATTGCCTCGGGCGACGCATGCTTGGCAATCGCATCAGCTAAGACACTGAGTTCAGATGACTTCTGATCAATTGAGATCAATTGCTCGCTGAGACGGTTTTCCCAGTTGATGAGTACCGGCGAGTCATTTTCACGTCGAGCAAGGTATGCCAGAGCAACGGGTTTATCTATGCCCGCTACCTGTACCTCATATTTACTGAGTGCCAGATCTGGCCAGGAATCAAGCTCCAGCTCACTAAACTGACGTACATCTCCTTCTGCTACCAAATGATACTGATAAGGCGCTGGTACCGGACTAAACCAGAGATAAGCAAACCAGCCAAGTAGAATCAAACCTCCCATCACCAGGAGTATACCCAGTGACGGGAGCAGCTTACTTCCCGGTCGCGTCACGCCAGTGGAGCGACCGGATGTGTTGAAGGAGGTCAACCTTCGATCTTCTTACGTTTACGCCAGCCTGCTAATGCAAGCGTCCCAGCCAGCAACATACCACCACCGAGTCCTCCCAATGAGATTTTCTCAGCCGTGCTGTCCAGATCGAGGAGACTGGTACGTTTGCTTTCAAGCTTCTGTACACGTTCCTGTAATGCCATCATTTCACGGAACTTTGTATTTTCGTCCTGAATTTCAACGTATGAACGGTTCATCGGACCCCAACCTTCAGTATAGGTCCAGCCACCTGGGTTGACGTGTGCCAAGCCCACATGCATTTTCGCCAGCTGATTCTCACCCATTTCAAGTATCTTCAGTTCGAGTGAAGCTGGGTTATTCCCTTTCGACCAGAACAACTGTGAGAATTGCGCAAACCCGGGTTTTTCCGGTGCAGGTGGTGCAGGACGATTAGTCTTCTGACCCGTTAGCAGACCATCGTTGTAAAGCGTTTCTACAATTTCATGGGCTTCCTGGTATTTAGCCAGTCCTTGTAGGGTACCCTTGTCCATGAGCTCCAGATAAGAACGTGCCAGACGCTCAGAGTGACATTGCGTACAAGTTACGACCCATGAGTCCAATCTTCCTTCAGACCATTCGCTGGTAATGTTTTCTGCAATACCCGGTACAAATGGGTAATTTGCCCAACGAATCTTCCTGACCATATTATGCGTGTATTCACCTTCATATTCCATATGGCAGCCAGCACAAGTGGGCGCATTCTGTCCACCTTTTGCATAGGCATCTTTCAACTGCACATCCCAGTTCCATTTATTACCCAGCATCGATACCATTTTTCCATGTTTGGACATGGAATAGGCTTCCCAGTTGTTGTGATCAACACCGCTGTGACAGGTAGCGCAAGCTTCCGGTTTACGTGATTCTGCCGCTGAGAATTCATGGCGGGTATGACATGAGTCACATTTGTTTTGATTGGTATGACACATGGAGCAACCTTCGGCTACTTCCCGTTGTGGCATTGCTGCCCAGACAGTCGTTTCTACGTTGGCTTTATAGTCCAGCGCATGAGATGGACGTCCTGCAGGCCATTGGTCATGCGGCCAGATAAGTGTATCCCGCTCAGATTCCCGTTCAGCAAATTCCTGCAGGTGACAGACACCACAGACATCTGCTGTCGGCATAATCAGGTCTTTGCTGTGATCGGCCTTCTTCTTAGCGTTAATATCCACGTGACAATCAATACACCCGACTTCTTTCAGGTTCTCTTTCTCGCCCAGCTTGCCCATGGAGCGCAGATTCTTTTCTACACCTTCCAGTTTGGCTTTCTTGTAATAGGTCGGATCACTTGGCTTAAGATCACGTATCTTGTCCAGGTTAGCATGGGTGCTTCGTTTCCAAGCCTGTACCCAAACCGGTGATTCGTCTGTATGGCATTCTACGCATTCACTCCGTCCGGCTACTTCTTTCATTGAGCTGGGAGGAGTGTAAAAAGTTGCCGGATCCAGATATATACCATAAGGAATGGGTTCCCAATATTCAGCCATAGTCCCTCTTCCAGCACCCTGGGCAGGATCTTTATAGCGCTTTACCAACGCCTCGTGCATTTGTTTGGGTGTAACCGTATTACGATCCAGCTTCAGTGCTTCATAGGTTTCATCCGGAACGCTTGGTATGCTCGCGTGCGCTGCTGCTACCAGCAGTCCGCTACAGACAAGCGATACTATTTTTAGCCAAGACTTGGCAACCATATCTCTCTCTCCTTTATTGTTCCAAAATTACTGCTTACATTATTACAAAATAGTTTTTTGCTTTTATTATTCCCTGTGTGCAAGAATTTTGCTCGCGCATTCCTCTATCCAGCACGTCCTATTCTCTAGGCAAGAAGACGAAGACTGCCTAGCCTACTGAGTCCACACCACACCACCCATAATTCTTGGGAAAAGCATACCACTATTCTCAGATAGTATGCTCACTACTTTGAGCTTTTCCCATGTTATCGATATTAGTATCCGGTTCTCGGCTCAGATCTAATGCTGTTTTAACCCTTTTGCGGGCATTATGAAAAGATAATCCAGTGCCTGCTGGAACTAATCTACCAACGATAACATTTTCTTTAAGGCCACGTAAATCATCTTTTTTACCCATAATAGCTGCTTCAGTCAATACGCGTGTAGTCTCCTGGAATGATGCAGCAGATATAAATGAGTCTGTCGATAATGAAGCCTTCGTAATCCCCAGTAGCATAAATTCATAAGTTGCAGTCATTTTATTTTCCGCAATCAATCGTTCATTCTCTATGAGAAGATCGGCTCGTTCAACCTGTTCACCCGGAATAAAATAAGAATCTCCAGCATTTACAATCTGTACTCGACGCAACATCTGCCGCACAATTACTTCAATGTGCTTATCATTAATTTTTACGCCCTGCAAACGATAAACATCTTGCACTTCATCTGTAATATAACGTGCTAACGCCTCTACTCCTTGCAAACGTAAAATGTCGCGTGGATCAGCAGGGCCGTCAACAATTACCTCTCCCTTATTAACAACCTGCCCGTCGTGTGCCATCACATGTTTATCCTTGGGTATCAGATATTCATGCGAGACTTCATCTAAATCAGTAATTACAAGTCGCTGCTTACCCTTCGTATCCTTACCAAAAGATACAACCCCTGTAACCTCAGCTAGCAGCCCGGCATCTTTAGGCGGGCGGGCCTCAAATAATTCCGCCACACGCGGCAAGCCACCGGTTATATCGCGTGTCTTCGAAGTTTCCTGTGGAATACGCGCCAGAACTTCACCTACACTTACCTGCTGTCCATCACGTACTGTAATAATCGATCCAATTTGAAAAGTAATACCCACCGACTGATTGCCACCGGCTATTTTAATCTCTTCTCCATGCTCATCCAAAAATTTAACTAATGGACGCAGGCCTTTGGATTGCATGACGCCACGCCGCTTCGGATCAATTACAACTAGCGTCGACAAACCAGTCACCTCATCGATCTGCTTAGCTACCGTAACACCCTCTTCAACATTCTCAAATCGTACTTTACCAGTATATTCCGTAATAATCGGGCGCGTATGCGGATCCCATGTCGTTAATATTTGGCCTGCTTTAACATTGTCTCCATCACGAACCAGCAGCGTAGCGCCATACGGTGCTTTATGACGTTCACGTTCACGACCACTATCATCATGTATAACCACCTCACCGCTCCGTGAAATCGCAATTAACTCATTTTGAGCGTTAGTTACGTAGCGCATCGTTGAAGAATAATGGATAACACCACTTGACTTACTTTCAACTTGGCTGGCCACGGCAGTTCTCGATGCTGCCCCGCCAATATGAAATGTACGCATAGTAAGCTGTGTACCGGGTTCTCCAATAGACTGCGCAGCAATCACTCCCACTGCTTCGCCGACATTAACCGGTGTACCTCGTCCTAAATCACGTCCATAACATTGAGCGCATAATCCATATCTCGTCTCACAAGTCAGCGGGGTACGTACCTTCACTTCATCGATACCTAACGATTCAATTAAATCAACTTCTTCCTCATTCAATAAAGTACCAGAAGGATATATCACTTCCTGATTTTCCGGATTAATCACTTCATTGACCACTACTCTCCCAAGTATTCGTTCGCGTAGTGCTTCAATAATCTCTCCGCCTTCAACCAGCGCTCCCATAACTACACCATTATCCGTATCGCAGTCTTCCTCTGTTACGACGAGATCTTGCGTCACATCTACCAGTCGACGTGTAAGATATCCGGAATTTGCCGTTTTCAACGCAGTATCCGCAAGCCCCTTGCGCGCACCATGCGTAGAAATAAAGTACTGCAATACGTTGAGTCCTTCGCGGAAGTTTGCTGTAATAGGTGTTTCAATAATTGAACCATCAGGCTTCGCCATCAGCCCACGCATACCAGATAACTGGCGTATCTGAGCAGCTGAACCACGTGCACCCGAGTCAGCCATCATATAAATTGAATTGAATGATTCCTGCGTTAACAGATTACCGTCTTTATCATGCCTTGCTTCACCGGTCATCCGATCATAAACGGTTTCAACACCAAGTTGATCCATCATGGCCTTGGCTACCTGGTCACCAGCACGTCCCCAAATATCCACCACTTTATTATAACGCTCGCCCTGTGTTACTAACCCTGAAGTATACTGTGCTTCAATTTCTTTCACTTCCCTCTCAGATGCCGCAATAATATTGCTTTTTTGTGTCGGAGTCAGCATATCATCAACACAAATTGAAATACCCGCACGCGTTGCATAGGTAAACCCAGAATACATTAACTTATCCGCAAAAATCACTGTTTCACGTAAACCACAGCGCCGGAAACTGGCATTAATAAGTTTTGAAATCTCCTTTTTCTTCAGCGCCTTATTAAGAAGCGAAAAAGGCAGTTCCGCAGGAAATATTTCAAATAGCAATGCTCGCCCTACCGTTGTTTCATAACGAGTGATTTTTTCATAACGTGCGCCTTGTGCATCTGTATCAAATTCCTTAATTCGCACTGTTATTTTAGCATTCAATTCAATCTGACGACTCTCATAAGCGCGTGATACCTCACTAATATTTGAGAACATCATACCTTCACCGCGCGCACCAATTCTTTCCCGCGTTGCGTAATACAATCCCAATACTATATCTTGCGATGGAACAATGATTGGCTCGCCATTAGCTGGAGAAAGCACGTTATTGGTTGACATCATCAAAGTACGACATTCCATCTGAGCTTCTAATGACAAAGGAATATGTACTGCCATCTGATCACCATCAAAATCAGCATTAAATGCAGCGCATACGAGTGGATGCAGTTGAATGGCCTTACCTTCTATCAAAACAGGTTCAAATGCTTGAATACCTAAGCGATGCAATGTGGGTGCCCGATTCAACATGACAGGATGCTCTCGAATCACATCTTCAAGAATATCCCATACAACCGGACTCTCATTTTCCACCTCTCGCTTGGCCGCCTTAATTGTGCTGGCAATTCCCATTAATTCTAGTTTGTTGAATATAAATGGCTTGAATAATTCAAGTGCCATTTTTTTTGGCAAGCCACATTGATGAAGTTTAAGCTGAGGACCGACAACAATCACTGAACGCCCAGAGTAATCAACGCGCTTCCCAAGTAGATTCTGGCGGAAACGTCCGCCTTTACCCTTAATCATATCAGCAAGTGATTTTAGCGCACGTTTATTAGCACCTGTCATCGCCTTACCTCGACGACCATTATCCAGTAACGAATCAACCGCCTCCTGCAACATGCGCTTTTCGTTTCGAACTATAATTTCCGGTGCTTTTAATTCAAGTAAGCGTTTTAAACGATTGTTACGATTAATAACACGCCGATACAGATCATTTAAATCGGAAGTTGCGAAACGCCCTCCATCCAGAGGAACCAATGGACGTAAATCCGGTGGTAATACAGGAAGTACAGATAAAACCATCCATTCGGGTTTAATCCCTGATTTATTAAATGCTTCCAGTACTTTCAGGCGTTTGGAAATTTTCTTCATCTTGGTTTCCGAACCCGTACTTTCCATTTCACGGCGCAAATTATCAATTTCGACACGAATATCGAGGTTATTTAATAAATCCCGTACGCCTTCAGCGCCCATGCTAGCGCTAAAATCATCACCATACTCCTCGGTCTTTGTTAAATAATCATCTTCAGTCAATAGCTGACAACGTATCAAAGGCGTCATGCCCGGATCTGTAACTACATAGGCTTCAAAATAAAGAACACGCTCTATGTCTCGCAAAGTCATATCTAATACCATGCCCAAACGGGATGGTAACGACTTCAAGAACCAAATATGTGCTACGGGAGAAGCCAGCTCAATATGACCCATCCGTTCGCGGCGCACCTTTGATAAGGTAACTTCAACACCACATTTTTCACAAATTACACCACGATGCTTCAAGCGTTTATATTTCCCACATAAACACTCATAATCTTTTACAGGTCCAAATATTTTGGCACAAAATAAACCATCTCTTTCCGGTTTAAATGTGCGATAGTTTATTGTTTCAGGTTTCTTTACCTCGCCATAAGACCACGAACGAATTTTGTCTGGAGAAGCCAGGCCAATTTTAATTGAATCAAACTCTTCTTTATGGGTAACCTGTTTAAATAAATCTAGCAGTGCTTTCATTTGTCACTCCTGTTAATCAGGGGGCAATACAAAAAATTATTCGGGATATATATATCATTGATACACAAACGTAAGGGGAATAAACAAATTCCAATCAATGCTGCTCTAGATCAATATCCATTCCCAGCGATCGGATTTCCTTTACCAATACATTAAATGATTCCGGCATACCCGCATCAATTTTGTGATCGCCCTTAACAATACTTTCGTATACCTTCGTACGTCCTGCCACGTCATCAGATTTCACCGTCAACATTTCTTGTAAGGTATATGCAGCGCCATATGCTTCCAATGCCCATACTTCCATTTCACCAAAACGTTGACCACCAAACTGGGCCTTTCCACCAAGTGGCTGTTGCGTTACTAAACTGTATGGACCTGTCGACCGTGCATGCATCTTATCATCTACCAAATGATGTAATTTCAGCACATGCATATATCCAACCGTTACCGATCGATCGAATGCCTCCCCAGTTCTGCCATCATATAGTGTTATTTGACCAGATCTGGGTAATCCAGCCAGTTCCAGCATATCTTTGATTTCGTCCTCGGTAGCGCCATCAAATACGGGTGTCGCAAAAGGAACGCCTTCTGTTAAATTCTCAGCCAATATCATGACTTCATCATCGGAAAACGAAGAGATGGTCTCCTTCTTCCCACTACTATTATATATATTATCTAAATATCCCCTGAGCTCAGAAATATCGCGCTGAGCACGTAACATTTTATCAATCTGTTTACCCAGTCCTTTTGCCGCCCATCCCAAGTGAGCTTCTAGTATCTGTCCTACATTCATACGTGAAGGCACACCCAATGGATTCAGTACGACATCAACAGGTGTACCGTCATCCATATAGGGCATATCTTCTAATGGGACAATTTTTGAAATCACGCCTTTGTTACCGTGGCGACCCGCCATTTTATCGCCGGGCTGCAAACGCCGCTTAACCGCGATATAAACCTTCACCATTTTCTGTACGCCAGGTGCCAACTCATCGCCCTGCGTAAGCTTTTTCTTCTTCTCATCAAAAGCAACATCAAATGCTTTACGCTTCTGCGCCATACCCTCTCTGACTTTCTCTAGCTGCAAACTTGCCTCTTCATCGGATAAGCGAATATCAAACCAGTAATGAGGGTCAATACTCTTTAGATATTCCTTAGTGATAATGCTTCCTTTGGCTAATTTTTTAGGGCCACCCGTCACAATTTTATCCAACAATAGACGCTCAATACGCTCAAACGCATCAGCCTCCATAATTCTCATTTGATCAGCCAGATCCTTCTTATAACGATCTAACTCATCATCAATGATTTGCTGCGCTCGACTATCGCGCTCAATACCTTCACGAGTAAATACCTGTACATCTATTACTGTACCGGAGATACCTGACGGTACACGCAATGATGTATCCTTCACATCAGAAGCTTTCTCACCAAAAATTGCGCGTAACAATTTCTCTTCGGGCGTTAATTGTGTTTCGCCTTTTGGAGTGACTTTGCCAACCAGTACATCACCCGCTTCAACCTCTGCTCCGATGTAAACAATACCTGACTCATCTAATCGTCCAAGCTGTTGTTCTGATAAATTAGGAATATCAGCGGTAATCTCCTCTGTTCCAAGCTTAGTATCACGACTAACAACCGACAATTCCTCAATATGTATGGATGTAAAACGATCCTCAGCAACAACACGCTCCGAAATCAGGATTGAATCTTCAAAGTTATAGCCATTCCATGGCATAAATGCCACCAGCATATTCTGTCCCAGTGCAAGCTCGCCCATATCAGTAGAAGCACCATCTGCGATAACATCATCACGGTTAATTACATCTCCAATTTTTACCAGCGGCCGCTGATTAATATTTGTATTCTGATTAGAGCGTGTGTATTTAATGAGATTATATATATCCACACCTACTTCACCTGCCTGCGTTTCAGCATCATGCACACGAACTACAATACGGCCTGCATCGACATAATCGACTAAACCACCACGCACCGCCCGCACTGTCGTACCAGAGTGCAGTGCGACCACACGCTCAATCCCGGTTCCCACAAGTGGTTTCTCTGCCCGTAGACAAGGAACCGCTTGACGCTGCATATTTGATCCCATTAAGGCACGGTTAGCATCATCATGTTCCAAAAATGGAATCAAAGAAGCTGCCACTGAAACAATTTGTGCAGGCGCCACATCCACATACTCAATTCGATCTGGCGATGCTAATGTAAATTCATTTTTCTGGCGACAAGATACAATCTCACTTACAAATTTACCCTCGTGATCCAATTCTGCATTTGCCTGAGCAATCATATACTGACCTTCCTCAATAGCAGACAGGTAATCTATTTCATCAGCAACTTTGCAGTCTTTTACCCTGCTATATGGCGTTTCAATAAATCCATATTCATTTGTGCGGGCATATAAAGCGAGTGAATTAATGAGACCAATATTCGGACCTTCAGGTGTTTCGATTGGACAGACACGTCCATAATGCGTTGGATGCACATCTCGCACTTCAAAACCAGCGCGCTCCCGTGTTAGACCACCCGGCCCTAAAGCTGAGATGCGGCGTTTATGGGTAATTTCAGAAAGCGGATTTGTTTGATCCATAAATTGTGACAGCTGACTAGAGCCAAAAAATTCGCGCGCGGCAGCTGATACAGGTTTAGCATTAATCAAATCATGTGGCATCAGATTCTCTGATTCCGCCTGGCTTAAACGTTCTTTAACCGCACGTTCAACACGCACTAACCCAGACCGAAATTGATTCTCCGCAAGCTCACCTACAGAACGTACACGTCGATTCCCCAAATGATCAATATCATCAATCTCTCCGCGACCATTACGCAGTTCTACCAGAATCTTGATAACGGCAATAATATCTTCATTTGATAAAGTAGCAGAACCCGTCAATTCCGTTCTACCGACGCGACGATTAAATTTCATCCGTCCCACTACGGACAGATCGTAACGTTCGGGAGAATAGAATAATCCGCCAAACAACGCCTTTACCGCTTCTTCAGTAGGTGGCTCCCCAGGGCGCATCATGCGATAAATTGCAACCTGTGCAGTCATTTCATCAATCGTCTCATCGATTCTTAAAGTCTGAGAAATAAATGCGCCATGATTCAGGTCATTCACGTACAGTGTATTAATTTTCTTTATGCCCGCTTCGCGTAACTTGGCAAGTGTCAAATCAGTGATTTCATCATTAACTTGAGCAAGAATCTCACCGGTTTCTTTATCTATTACATTATGCGCAAGTATTCGACCCAATAAAAAGTCTTCCGGCACAATAAGCCGTTCAATCGCGGCTTGTTGTAATTCTCGAGTATGCTTAGCTGTAATACGCTTATCTTTCTGGACAATAATTTTTCCGCTTTTATTCGTGATATCAAAGCTCGCTACTTCCCCACGTAAGCGCTCTGGGATCAATTCAAACTGAATACCTTTATCCGAAAAATAAAAACAATCAAAAATAAAAAATTCGGAGAGAATTTGCTCTGAAGTAATGCCTATGGCTTTTAACAAGGTAGTCACCGGCATCTTTCTACGTCGATCAATTCGGAAAAAGAGACAGTCCTTCGCATCAAATTCAAAATCAAGCCATGAACCACGATAAGGTATAATCCTGGCTGAAAATAGCAATTTACCAGAGGAATGGGTTTTACCACGATCATGTTCAAAAAACACACCAGGAGAGCGATGTAACTGCGATACGATCACTCGCTCGGTGCCATTTATCACAAATGATCCAGCATCCGTCATGAGAGGAATTTCTCCCATATAGACTTCCTGTTCCTTCACTTCCTTCACCGCTGGCTTGGAAGTTTCTTTTTCCATAATGGTAAGTCTTACTTTGGCGCGCAACGGAGAAGCATAAGTC
The DNA here is from genome assembly GCF_900143275.1 of Nitrosomonas cryotolerans ATCC 49181. Taxonomy (NCBI): domain Bacteria; kingdom Pseudomonadati; phylum Pseudomonadota; class Betaproteobacteria; order Nitrosomonadales; family Nitrosomonadaceae; genus Nitrosomonas; species Nitrosomonas cryotolerans. The sequence goes on along the minus strand of NZ_FSRO01000001.1, from coordinate 688,573 downwards.
AGTCCCCGCTGTTGACATTCTTTAACATCAAATGCGGGTGTACCAAGCTCATAACTGATAAAATCCAGACGTGCGTTCTTAGAATGACTCTCAATTGGGAAGATTGAACTAAAAGCAGCTTGCAGGCCCTGATTTTTGCGCTTACTAGGTACTGTTTTTTCTTGTAAAAAAGCAGCATATGACTCGAGCTGAGTAGCGAGAAGAAAGGGAATTGGCAAAACGCTCGCGCGCTTTGCAAAACTTTTACGAATACGTTTTTTCTCGGTGAACGAATAGCTCATGAAATTTCTCCGGGAGAAGAAGACAGAGGATAGATGGATTGATGCAAAATATAATTGTTAAAACTGTGTGTCTGGTATCTTTAATAATTCAATAAACAACAGAAATACCATAGGACATCGAAGGCTGGTAGCTTTAAGTACGCTCACCAGCCTTCGATTCTATCAATAGCAGATTATTTAACTTCGCAAGTAGCGCCTGCTTCTGTTAATTGTTTTTGAATCGCTTCAGCATCCTCTTTCGCGATGCCTTCCTTCACGGCTTTAGGGGCACCGTCAACTAAATCTTTGGCTTCTTTTAACCCTAACCCTGTCACGGCTCTAACTACTTTAATGACATTAACCTTGCTTGCGCCTGCTGCAGTCAATACTACAGTAAACTCAGTCTGTTCAGCTGCTGCCGCTGCTGCTGGTGCAGCCACGGCAACTGCAGCAGTTGCTGCTGCTGACACACCAAACTTATCTTCCATTTCTTTAATTAACTGCGAAAGCTCTAATACAGTCATGTTTGCTATTGAATCTAGTATTTCATCTTTAGATACAGCCATTATTTTCTCCTGGTAAATTTCTTTTGGTTTTAGATACGAGCAATCAAATGTAAGCTATAGGAATTATTTCTTATCGCGCACAATGGCCAAACCTCGTACAAATCTGGTTGGCACCTCATTAAGAGTCTGAACGAATTTAGTAATCGGCGCTTGCATTGTACCCAACAATTTAGATAACAATTCATCTCGACTGGGTAATGCTGCTAACGTGGCCACGTCTTCACTAGACATAACCTTTCCACCCATCGCGCCTACCTTTATTACAAGTTTTTCGTTTGTTTTAGCAAACTCATGAAGTATTTTTGCTGCCGCCACGGGATCACTTCCGATACTATAAACAAGCGGCCCCACCATATGTTTTGTGAGCCCTGCAAATGGTGTATCCGTGACTGCGCGACGTACTAATGAGTTTTTCAGTACGCGAAAGTATATTCCTGACTGACGTGTTCTAGCTCTAAGTTGTGTCATCTGACCAACTTCTAACCCCCGATACTCAGCAATAATCATAGCTTCAGCTTTAGCCACCTGCGCGCCAACTTCTGCTACTATTGCTTTTTTCTCTTCAAGATTAAGACTCAAGGTTCATTCTCCATCAGTTAATATAGTACTTAACTACGAAACCAACAATTATTATCGTAACTCAGATACTACGAACCGGCGACCTTAAACCAGGAAATAAATCTATTCCCGTTCTGGGTACACCATCTACGCTGGGCGCTAACTGAAATTCATAGATAGTACTAATAAATTTCCTCGCTATTTTGCATCACAGTTCAGCGATTAAGTATTAATACCTAAACAATAGGCCAGCAAATAATTTTTGAATTCCCTCATCAATCATTTTGCAATGTTTATTTTTAATACCCCAGCGATCTTTGATAATCTGCCGAATTGTTTGTAAAGAATTCGGCAGCCCAAAGTCTTTTATTGCTGTATGAGACTAGCTTGATCTACCCGTACCCCTATCCCCATGGTGCTCGAAATAGATATTCGCCTAAGATAAACTCCTTTCGACGCGGCTGGCTTAGATTTATTAAGTGCATCTATCAGCGCTAGTATGTTTTGTTTTAATGCATCGACACTAAATGAAGCACGTCCAATAGTGCAATGAATGATACCCGCCTTATCCGCGCGATATTGCACTTGGCCCGCTTTTGCGTTTCTTACCGCGCCTGCAACATCGACAGTCACTGTACCTACTTTTGGATTTGGCATTAGACTACGTGGTCCTAATATTTGACCCAGCTGACCTACAACCCGCATTGCATCAGGACTTGCAATCGCTATATCGAAATTTATATTTCCAGCTTTAATTTGCTCTGCCAAATCCTCAAATCCAACAATATCCGCACCTGCCTCAAGCGCTTCTTTAGCTTTTTCGCCCTGTGCAAATACAGCAACGCGAACTGATTTCCCTGTACCTGCGGGCAATACAACTGAACCACGCACAGCTTGATCCGATTTTTTCGCATCAATACCTAGATTAACAGCGACATCAACTGACTCGTCAAATTTAGCTGTAGCTGTTTCCTTAATTCTTGCAAGCGCATCAGTTAGTAAATATACTTTATTACGATCGATATCTTTTGCGATTGTTTTGTATCGAGTTGATGAACGTGCCATGTTATATACCCTCTACTTCAATACCCATACTTCTCGCACTTCCGGCAATTGTACGTATCGCCGCATCCATATCTGCCGCTGTTAAATCCGGCATTTTCATTTTAGCAATCTCTTCCGCTTGACTTTTTGTCAATTTTCCAACCTTATCGACATGTGGCTTAGCACTACCTCGAGTCACTCCTACCGCTTTTTTGATCAGCACTGAGGCAGGTGTTGTTTTCATGACAAAAGTAAAACTTTTGTCTGCATAGGCAGTAATCACTACCGGTACCGGCAATCCAGCTTCCATTTTTTGAGTTGCCGCATTAAATGCCTTGCAAAACTCCATGATATTAAGCTGGCGCTGCCCTAACGCAGGACCTATCGGCGGACTCGGATTTGCCTTACCTGCCGGCACTTGCAATTTGATGTAACCAATTATTTTTTTTGCCACAACCAATCTCCTCTTGTTGGGTGCAAACGAAAACGTTAACGTTCTCTCCCCTATTAATAACTTAATAAATTTATTGAGTCAGATTTGTTAAATTAGATTGTTACTTCTTCTATTTATGATTTTTCTACCTGATTAAAGTCTAGCTCTACAGGAGTGGGACGACCAAAGATAGAAACAGATACCCTGATTTTACTTTTATCATAATTCACATCTTCAACATTGCCATGAAAGTCTGTGAATGGGCCTTCCTTAACTCGCACTGCCTCACCTGCTTCAAAAAGGACCTTAGGCTTCGGTTTTTCTACACCTTCTTGAATCTGACGCAATATATTTTCTACTTCTTTCTGGCTTATCGGCGTTGGTTTCATTACCGTGCCCCCGACAAACCCAGTCACCTTGTTAGTATTTTTTACTAAATGCCAAGTCTCATCCGACATTTCCATCTCAACCAACATATAACCAGGGTAAAATTTTCTTTCGCTAATACTTTTCTGACCACTCTTCATTTCAATTACTTCTTCTACCGGCACAAGTAATTGACCGAATTTTTCCTGCATTTCTGCTCGATTAATACGTTCTTGCAATGCACGTTGTACGCTTTTTTCAAAACCTGAATAAACGTGAACCACGAACCATTTCTTGCTCATGCTTTCCTCTGGGCCATCTGATCAGTACTCCTGATCCATCATTAACTTAACCGCTGATAATAGACCCGCATCTATTAACCACAAAAATAAGGCCATTGCCACAACAAAAGCAAATACAACACCAGAAGTTTGAATTGTCTCCTTACGACTAGGCCACACTACTTTCTTAGTTTCTTCAGATGATTCTTTACAAAACGCATAAAATTGCCTTCCCTGAGTAGTAAACAAAGCTATTGCTGCCGCCAATAAAAACCCCATTAACACAGAAATCACACGAATTACCATGGCACTATCGGCCAAGTAATAGAATCCGGCAACACCCGTTATCATTAATATAAATGCAAGCCCAAGCTTAAAATTGTTCACGTTACTACTCCACCTCAATACTTTCTAGTAAATTAGAAATTGTAAAACCTGATTTACACTCACATTCAATACTAAATCAATGCAATATGCGTATCCACAGATGACATACACACCTATTTTGCTCTACAAAACTCTTCTGCCTGTCAAATTAAATTCTCTGCATGTCGCATGCATTTTAAATCCGCAACACCGATTCAATGTGCCATTTATTGAATATAAAATTTCATATCACTGCATTCGCTCATACCGCTGTCCAAGGCACGAGTTATTTTCCTAATGTTAATGCTTGAAGCATTACACGTATTTTACAACCGCTAGCTGGTTTTATTTAATTCGTATAGTATGAGACAGCTCTAGTCTTGTAAATAAATGGCAGGCCAGGAGGGCATCGAACCCCCAACCTTCGGTTTTGGAGACCGACGCTCTGCCAATTGAGCTACTGGCCTTTATTACTAGAAAATTAGAACTCGGGGAAGCCTTTCGCTTATCACCCAAGAAACACATATCTCCAAGCTCTTTCATATAAAAAACTATTCAATAACTTTAGCAACTACGCCTGCGCCAACTGTTCTACCGCCTTCACGAATAGCAAAACGCAACCCATCTTCCATTGCAATTGGCGCTATCAGATTCACTGTTACCGAGACATTATCGCCCGGCATGACCATTTCAGTTCCAGACGGCAATTCTATCGCACCAGTTACATCCGTGGTACGAAAATAAAATTGAGGGCGATACCCTGGAAAAAATGGAGTATGCCGCCCCCCTTCTTCCTTACTAAGCACATAGATCTCAGCAGTAAATTTAGTATGTGGCGCAATACTTCCTGGTTTAGCCAGAACTTGCCCCCGCTCAACATCTTCACGCTTGGTTCCGCGCAATAATACTCCGACATTATCGCCCGCTTGGCCCTGATCCAATAACTTCCGGAACATTTCTACACCCGTACACACCGTCTTTAGTGTAGGTTTTAATCCAACAATCTCTATTTCCTCACCGACCTTAATAATACCACGCTCGACACGTCCTGTTACAACCGTTCCACGTCCAGAGATTGAGAAAACATCTTCCACTGGCATAATAAACGCGCCATCGATTGCACGCTCTGGATTTGGTATATAACTATCCAATGCCTCTGCCAGCTTCAATATAGACGGCTCGCCAATCTCACTTTGATCACCTTCAATGGCCTTTAATGCCGACCCTATAATAATCGGCGTATCGTCACCAGGAAAATCATATTTGGATAGCAGCTCACGTACCTCCATTTCCACCAGCTCTAATAGCTCGGCGTCATCGACCATGTCTGCCTTATTCATATAAACAATAATATAAGGCACCCCCACCTGGCGGGCTAACAATATATGTTCACGCGTTTGCGGCATCGGGCCATCAGCAGCCGACACCACTAATATCGCCCCATCCATCTGTGCCGCACCTGTAATCATATTCTTAACGTAATCAGCATGACCTGGGCAATCTACATGCGCATAATGACGATTATCTGTTTCATATTCCACATGCGAGGTATTGATAGTAATCCCGCGCGAACGCTCTTCAGGGGCCGAATCAATCTGCGCATAGCTTTTCGCTTCACCACCAAACTTCTTCGTCAATATTGTTGTAATCGCTGCTGTCAGCGTAGTTTTACCATGATCCACGTGACCTATCGTGCCCACGTTAACGTGCGGCTTTGATCGCTCAAACTTGCTTTTTGCCATGATCTACTCCCTTCTTAGAGTGCTTTTATCATTTTAGTTTTACCGATTGGAGCCCATGGCCAGAATTGAACTGGCGACCTCTCCCTTACCAAGGGAGTGCTCTACCACTGAGCTACATGGGCAAGTATCACTGCCACTCAAATCTTCAATTACCTATACAACTTACCTGGAGCGGGTGAAGGGAATCGAACCCTCATCGTAAGCTTGGAAGGCTTCTGCTCTACCATTGAGCTACACCCGCGTTTCTATGTGGCTTACAGAGCAGAGAAAAGCACCCGCATCTCAAGCGACTTCATCCCTAATCCAACGCGCCTTATTGCTTTATTATTTATCTTACCTTGTTGTTTTCTGTCGCTGCTATATTCTTTTTTTATTTACTGTTACTAACTCGCAAATTAGTTTGGTGGAGGGAGAAGGATTCGAACCTTCGAAGGCTAAGCCGTCAGATTTACAGTCTGATCCCTTTGACCGCTCGGGAACCCCTCCAAACGAGAAACCATCGATTATGAATATAATATATTCACAAGTCAATATAGATTTAAAATATGTTTATATATACTCATGACCTGAGCCTCAAATCTGGCAGCCTGCCACATATATATAATTAAACGCAACCAGCAGAAACAAAAAGCACCAAAATAAACATCGGACCACTTAAGTAGCCAGCATATGTTAGAAATTACCAACAATCACAGCTAACCACTTACTAAAACCTTATGACAGATTCAGCCTACCAGAAAGGAAGATGATCAGCTAAATAGGCATCAGCTTCTTATTTTACTGGAGATCTTTGCAAAACCCCAATGACTGAAAAATTAATTTTTTATAATCAATAATCGAAATTTCTGGCGAGGGTTTTTGCAAAAGCCTCTACTGGTATTCTATAACAACACACAAAGATCGCCACGCCACCATACCAGATATTTCCGGCTTTTAGATACGAAATGACTATTTAAAAACCCGTGCACTTTCGGATAAAGGTACTATTAGATTACAGCAAAAATAAAATATTTTCATTCACTTGGTAACAGAGCGCCCACCACACAGCCGCATAGTACACCTGTTCTGATTACATAATCCACAAAACAAATTCATTCCAGGCCATACGATTAATTCACTGACCAATATAAATATTCACTTCAAATAATAACCATAAGCACACAAGAATAAATCTCTAGCTGCCCTGTCTCTTATGGTTCACAGAAAAAGAAAGTAGCAGTCAGCTAAAATATCACTCAGAATCATGATTTAACCCAAATTTTCCATTAGGAGAATTTCCTAATGGAAGCCATTAGAAAAACCTATTGAATACATTTGGAATTCTCTAAATTATGGTTGCTTTAATTTGCAAGTTTTTCTTCCTGATTGTTTTGATGTAGGCTATTCATTCCATTAGTTTTTCGTTATTGGGAAATTCCTAATGGAAAATCTGGGTTTAATACCCCTTACCTTTTTTACCAAGCCTCACAAATAAATAAACTCCAGATCAAAACCACCCATAGAAATTTAATATTTTTTCAAGTATAATCTATAGCTGTTTCCACGTACGGGCACGATAAATTTCTTGCCCAATTAATCCGAATCTGCCCAGCATCCAAGGAGTCTCCTGTGCCACAACGCCCGAATGCCATCCTTGCACTTGCTGATGGCACCGTTTTTCGCGGCATATCCATCGGTATAGAAGGCACCAGTAAAGGGGAGATTGCGTTTAATACCGCAATGACTGGTTATCAAGAAATATTGACTGACCCCTCTTATTGCCAGCAAATTATTACTCTTACTTATCCTCATATTGGAAATACCGGTATTAATCTCGATGATTACGAATCTGGTAATATCAAAAAAGTATTTGCGGCGGGGTTAGTTATTCGCGACATACCTTTAGCTTCAAGTAATTGGCGCCAAACTCAAACATTACCCGAGTTCCTTAGAGAACAAAATGTCGTAGCAATAGCTGACATTGACACTCGCAAGCTCACCCGGATTCTACGAGAGAAAGGTGTTCAATCGGGCTGTATTATGGCAGGACAAATTGACGAAGCCGCAGCACTGCAACACGCCATGGAATTTCCAGGCCTCAATGGTATGGATCTTGCTCAGAACGTTAGTTGCGATCATTTTTATGAATGGAATAAAGGAGAATGGACGCTTGATCACGGCCATCAAATTCAGAAAAATTCGCGCTACCGAGTAGCGGCATTTGATTTCGGTATTAAACGTAATATTTTGCACAAGCTAGCACAACGGGGGTGTCAGGTAACCATATATCCCGCAAAAACTTCTGCTGATGACATCCTTGCTTCGCAGCCTGATGGAATATTTCTTTCCAATGGGCCTGGAGATCCCGAAGCATGTAATTATGCGATTTCCACGACCAGAAGACTGCTTGAAAAGGAGATACCTGTTTTTGGTATTTGCCTGGGACATCAGCTATTAGGATTAGCAGTCGGTGCGCGCACCCGTAAAATGAAATTTGGTCACCATGGCGCAAATCATCCGGTACAGGATGTGCGTAATGGACGCGTGATTATTACCAGCCAAAATCATGGTTTTTCCGTAGATGCGGATACACTACCAGATAATGCACGTATTACACATATATCGTTATTCGATGGCAGTCTGCAGGGATTTGAGTTACTTGACAAGCCGGCATTTTGTTTCCAAGGCCATCCTGAGGCTAGCCCGGGACCGCATGAAGCTGATTATTTATTTGATCGATTCATTGAAATGATGAATCAATCAAAAAGTTAAGCCATAAAAAATATACTCAAAAATTTCCAATACTCTCCTAAATCTCGTCCGGTTAGAAAATTATGCCTAAACGTACCGACATAAACTCCATTCTGATCATCGGTGCTGGACCGATTGTTATCGGTCAGGCGTGTGAATTTGATTATTCCGGCGTGCAGGCCTGCAAGGCATTGCGTGAGGAAGGCTATCGCATTATTCTAGTTAATTCCAATCCTGCCACTATCATGACTGACCCAGAAATGGCTGATGCAACCTATATCGAGCCAATCACCTGGAACATGGTAGAAAAGATTATTGCTATCGAACGCCCTGAAGCACTACTACCAACAATGGGTGGACAAACAGCACTTAACTGTGCCCTGGATCTTGCCAAACATGGCGTATTAAAAAAATATGGGGTTGAGCTGATTGGTGCATCACGTGAGGCGATAGATAAAGCTGAGGATCGTGAGAAATTTAAGCAAGCGATGTCTCGAATCGGACTTAATTCAGCCCGTTCCACGGTTGCACATAGCCTGGAAGAAGCTTTACAGGTTCAAGCCATGGTGGGCTATCCGGTGGTCATCCGTCCTTCGTTCACTATGGGTGGCAGCGGAGGAGGAATTGCCTACAATCGTGAGGAATTTCTAGACATATGTGAGCGTGGACTGGATGCATCGCCTACTAAAGAATTATTAATTGAAGAATCGGTTATCGGCTGGAAAGAATTTGAGATGGAGGTTGTCCGTGACAAGCAGGATAACTGCATCATTGTCTGCACCATCGAAAATCTTGATGCTATGGGGGTTCATACTGGTGACTCCATTACTGTTGCGCCAGCACAGACATTAACTGACAAAGAATTTCAACTGATGCGTAATGCCTCAATTGCAGTATTGCGCGAGATTGGCGTAGAAACCGGGGGAGCAAACGTCCAATTTGCCATCAATCCTGCGGATGGACGCATGCTGGTAATTGAGATGAATCCGCGTGTATCACGTTCTTCCGCATTGGCCTCTAAAGCAACCGGTTTTCCGATTGCCAAAATAGCCGCCAAGCTGGCCATTGGCTACACACTCAATGAGCTGGGGAACGATATTACTGGAGGCATCACACCCGCATCATTTGAACCAACCATAGATTATGTTGTTACAAAAATACCTCGCTTTGCTTTTGAGAAATTTCCACAAGCGAATGATCGCCTGACCACACAAATGAAATCAGTAGGTGAGGTTATGGCTATTGGACGAACTTTCCAAGAGTCATTTCAAAAAGCCTTAAGGGGATTAGAAACAGGCGTCGATGGCCTGGATGAAAAATCAGATAATATCGAGGTGATTAAGGCCGAATTAAGCAATCCTGGACCAGAACGTATCTGGTATGTAGCGGATGCTTTTCGTTGCAACATAGCAATAGATGAAGTTTATAGCCTCACCCGTATTGATCACTGGTTTCTTGCGCAAATTGAAGATCTCGTAAAGCAAGAGGCAGCATTAATTGGCCAAACCCTCCAGACACTTGGTCAACATACATTACGTAAATTAAAGCGCAGCGGTTTTTCTGACCGGCGATTAGCTACGCTATTAAACACAGGACAAACGGAGATTCGCACTAAGCGCCATCAGTTGAACCTACATCCCGTATACAAACGCGTCGATACCTGTGCAGCTGAATTTGCTACTCATACTGCCTACATGTATTCGACTTATGAAGACGAATGCGAAGCACTCCCTACTAACAAAAAGAAAATTATGGTGTTAGGTGGTGGCCCTAACCGTATTGGTCAAGGTATTGAGTTTGATTACTGCTGTGTTCATGCCGCACTCGCCTTGCGTGAAGACGGTTTCGAAACCATCATGGTTAATTGCAATCCAGAAACCGTTTCGACCGACTATGATACCTCTGACCGTTTATACTTTGAGCCATTGACTTTAGAGGATGTACTAGAAATCGTTACAGTAGAAAAACCATTTGGTGTTATCGTGCAATATGGGGGTCAGACTCCATTGAAACTTGCTCGCGACCTTGAGGCAAATGGTGTGCCTATTATTGGTACCAGTCCCGATATGATTGATTGCGCTGAAGACCGTGAGCGCTTTCAGAAAATGCTGCAGCGGCTCAAACTGAAGCAACCGCCTAATCGCACCGCACGTAATCCGGAAGCTGCCCTTGCCGCAGCCAATGAAATTGGCTACCCACTAGTAGTACGGCCTAGCTATGTACTCGGTGGTCGCGCCATGGAAATTGTGCATGAACAAAGTGATCTGGAGCGCTATATGCGCGAAGCTGTTAAAGTATCCAATGACTCGCCTGTACTCCTTGATCATTTTCTCAATAATGCCACAGAAGTTGATATTGATGCGATTTATGATGGCGAGACCGTGCTAATCGGCGGCATAATGGAACATATTGAACAAGCTGGCGTACACTCGGGTGACTCAGCCTGCTCGCTTCCCCCCTTTAATCTGTTACCTGCTATGCGAGATGAATTGCGCCGACAAACCAGGGAATTGGCGCGCGCATTAAAAGTAGTCGGATTAATGAACATACAATTTGCTATCCAGGATAATACCGTATACGTACTTGAGGTAAATCCCAGAGCATCACGTACGGTGCCCTTTGTATCTAAAGCCACGGGGCTACAATTAGCAAAGATTTCAGCACGCTGTATGGCTGGCATGACACTGGCAGATCAGGGTATAACGCAAGAGGTTTCCCCTTCTTATTATTCAGTAAAAGAGGCCGTGTTCCCCTTTATTAAACTAACGGGTGTTGATACGATACTAGGTCCCGAAATGAAATCCACTGGTGAAGTCATGGGGGTAGGACGCACTTTTGCTGAAGCATTTGTTAAATCACAATTAGCTACGGGTATTCGTTTACCTACTTCTGGAAAGATTTTCATTAGCGTTCGTGATACTGATAAATTGGAGGCCATAGAAATTGCCCGCAATCTTGCAGAGCTTGGTTTCACCCTTTATGCTACACGAGGCACGGCTGCATCTATGACACATGCGGGACTGGATGTAATTGCTATCAATAAGGTAGCAGAAGGACGTCCGCATATCGTGGACATGATTAAAAATGGTGAAATCAGCCTAATTATCAATACAGTAAACAATAAACGCAGCGCAATACGTGATTCTTATTCAATTCGCCATGCCGCATTGCAAGCAAGAGTAACTTACTATACAACATTGGCCGGTGCACGAGCCGCTTGTGTTGGTATGACTAATATGCAGGAATTGCAGGCTTATAATCTGCAAAAACTACATTCCTAGAAAACAGCAAAACTTTCTCCAAATATTACGAAATAAAATAAAGATGAAGAGTAAAAATATGCCATGAGTACAATTCCATTAACCGTAGCTGGCGCGGAAGATCTGCGCAATGAATTACACGAAATGAAAACGGTACATCGTCCTGCAGTAATTGCAGCGATAGCTGAAGCACGTGCACACGGGGATCTTTCTGAGAATGCCGAATATGATGCAGCTAAGGAAAAACAAGGGTTTATTGAAGGACGCATTGCTGAACTGGAAAGCAAGCTTTCCAGTGCGCAGATTATCAATCCTGCATTAATTAATGCGGATGGTGCTTGTGTATTTGGTGCGACCGTTGAGCTAGAAGACTTACAAAGTGGTGATACAGTCACCTACCAAATCGTAGGCGATGATGAGGCCAATATAAAGAAAGGAAAAGTTTCTATCAGCTCTCCCATTTCTCGTGCCTTGATTGGCAAGTATTCGGGTGACGTTGCAGAAGTCCATGCCCCGGGTGGCATTCGGGAGTATGAAATTCTGGATGTAAAATACATATAAGCTACTGTGTACATTAAAGGCAACAATCAGGTTTGAAAACTACGCTTTGTACGACGTAATTTGTTCTTTTTCCTATAAACAGGCACAATATCTGTTTTCTCTATTTCTTCTGGCCTGGGACGATAAATGACAAATACCTTACCTATATGCTGCACAGGTGCAGCATTAAGTTGCTGACAGATTGCTTCAAGCAATGTTTCCCTCGCACTTCGATCGCCGATCAGTGCTTTGACTTTAATTAACTCGTGACTTAATAACATTCGATCCAGCTCATCAATAACTGCGGTTGATAATCCAATCTTTCCTATCATAACAACCGGATTGATAGCATGGGCTAATGCAACAAGCTCGCGACGACGTGTAATGGTTAGCGTTAACATAAAATTTATTAAAAAATCTGATTCTACTCGATGAAGCCTGCCAAAACCAGTAAAGCATGGATGAAAGAGCATGTAAATGATTTTTTTGTTAAACAAGCAAAAAAAGAGGGCTATCGATCACGTGCCGCCTACAAACTACTTGACATTTCGGAACGTGATCATTTACTGAAATCCGGTATGACGGTAGTTGATCTCGGTGCTGCGCCCGGCAGTTGGTCTCAGGTAGTCACAAAAAAAATAGGTAATCGAGGCCAAGTGATTGCATTAGATATTTTAGATATGGTGCCGCTACCAGGTGTAGTTTTTATCCAGGGAGATTTCAGAGAAGAAAGTATTTTGATTGAATTGGAAAGAAATTTAAAAGAACGTCAACTTGATCTTGTAATTTCAGATATGTCCCCCAATTTAAGCGGTATCGTAATAAGTGATCAGGCACGTAGCATGCACTTAGCAGAGCTCGCCTTAGCATTTTCTATGCAGCATTTGAACTACGGCGGAAGTTTTCTTGTCAAAGTATTTCAAGGTCGTGGTTTTGAAGATTATTTAAGTAATATGCGAAAAGGATTCAACAAAGTACTGGTAAGAAAACCAAAGGCCTCTCGTGACCGTAGTAATGAATTATATTTATTGGGAACTGGCAAAAAAGATCTGATCACTGAATTTTAAAATATATGGCCTGTGGCATGGGAAAGTTTCAAACAGAATCATCCGTTTTAATGCAAGTATACATAACCCATTCTGTTATAAATTACAAAATGGGGTTAGAATGACGCATCAAGCAAGTTAAGGTGCAAACCAAGGACAAGGAGCTATTTTGAATAATCTAATTAAAAATATGGCCATTTGGCTAGTGATTGCACTAGTACTGATGACAGTATTTAATCAGTTCAGCGTACGTCAGCCCGCACAGGTACCAATGGAATATTCTCAATTCATTAATGAATTGAAGCAAGGTAGGATTGCGAAGGTGGTTATTGAAGGTCGTACATTACGAGGCACTAAGTCCGATGGTCGACGCTTTACTACCTACGCCCCTTCTGATCCCTGGATGGTAAGTGATTTACTTAAATCTGGCGTCGCTATTGAAGCAAAACCGGAAGAAGAGCCATCCATGCTGATGAGTATTTTCGTCTCATGGTTCCCCATGCTTCTACTGATTGGGGTATGGATTTTCTTTATGCGCCAAATGCAAGGTGGCGGACGTAGTGGTGGCGCATTTTCGTTTGGCAAAAGTAAAGCGCGTATGCTGGATAAAGCAGCCAACCCAGTCACATTTAATGACGTTGCAGGCTGCGAAGAAGCTAAGGAAGAGGTCTCGGAACTTGTAGAATTCTTGCGTGACCCAACCAAATTTCAGAAATTAGGTGGACGTATTCCGCGCGGGGTATTAATGGTTGGTAACCCTGGAACCGGAAAAACACTCTTAGCTCGTGCCATTGCTGGCGAAGCTCAAGTTCCATTTTTCAGTATTTCTGGATCTGATTTTGTCGAAATGTTTGTCGGTGTAGGTGCATCAAGAGTTCGAGACATGTTCGAACAAGCTAAAAAGCATGCACCTTGCATTATTTTTATTGATGAAATTGATGCAGTAGGTCGTCAGCGCGGTGCCGGATTAGGCGGTGGCAACGATGAGCGCGAACAAACGCTCAATCAGTTGCTGGTAGAAATGGATGGTTTTGAAGGTGCTGCCGGGGTAATTGTGATTGCAGCAACCAACCGTCCAGATGTCCTTGATCCTGCGTTGCTACGTCCTGGACGTTTTGACCGACAGGTAACAGTGCCACTTCCTGATATACGTGGGCGCGAACAGATACTCCATGTACATATGCGCAAGGTACCACTTTCACCTAATGTTAAAGCAGATATTCTGGCACGCGGAACACCTGGTATGTCGGGTGCTGATTTAGCCAACTTAGTCAACGAAGCCGCCTTATTCGCTGCACGTAGTGATAAGAGACTGGTGGATATGGACGACTTTGAACGTGCTAAGGATAAAATATTTATGGGTGCTGAACGACGTTCTGTTGTGATGCCGGAACGTGAGCGCCGTAATACTGCCTACCACGAATCAGGGCATGCCGTAGTAGCACAACTTCTACCCAGGACCGATCCGGTGCACAAAGTGACCATTATTCCACGTGGCCGGGCATTGGGTGTAACCATGCAATTGCCCACTGAAGATCGTTTCAGTATGGATCGTGAAGAAATCCTACAAAGCATTGCCGTAATGTTTGGTGGACGCATTGCTGAAGAGGTATTTATGAAGCAGATGACTACGGGAGCTTCTAACGACTTTGAACGCGCAACAGATATGGCGCGACGCATGGTTACTCAATGGGGAATGTCAGACTCTCTTGGTACCATGGTATATGGTGAAAATGAGGGCGAAGTTTTTCTGGGTCGCTCGGTGACTACTCATAAAAATGTCAGTGAAGCCACCATGCAAAAGGTTGATGCTGAGATTCGACGAATTGTCGATGAACAATATACCTTGGCGCGGAAATTAATTGAGGAAAATAAAGATAAAATAGAAGCAATGACTAAAGCTTTATTGGAATGGGAAACGATTAACAGCGATCAGATTAAAGACATCATGGAAGGTCGTCCTCCACGCCCACCTGAGCCCGTATCAACATCAACGCCACCTAAGGATGATGCTCCTCCTCCGGAGGCAGCAGCAACTGATGCGGCGCCGCAGGAAATAGCAAAAGAAACAGATTAATCAAGAAGTATAAAAACAGGATACGAGATAACTAAGTATATTCTTCGTATCCTGTTTTTTTTCCTCTTCCTCCAGCTTTCTCTTCTTTATCGTGTCTTTACTACGGCTAACTAAATTTTTCTCCTCTGGCCGCCCACTCATCATGGGAGTCATCAACATCACGCCCGACTCTTTCTCGGATGGGGGACGCTATGTTTCCACCAAACAAGCCATTATCCATGCAAAATGTTTAATTGAAGAAGGAGCAGATATACTCGACATCGGTGGCGAATCAACCCGTCCAGGTAGCCAATCCATCACCGTAGCAGAGGAACTCAGTCGTGTTATTCCTGTAATAGAGGCGCTTACTGGAACAGATATACCAATTTCGATCGATACCTCCAAACCCGAGGTAATGAAACATGCAATAGAATCCGGTGTTTCCATGATAAACGATATCAATGCGCTGCGTACACCGGGTGCAGTAGAAGCGATTGCCCAAACTAATGTATTCATTAGTCTCATGCACATGCAGGGTCAGCCTCACAGTATGCAAAAAGATCCTCAATATACACATGTTGTAACAGAAGTCATGAATTTTCTGCGACAACGCCTGAGCGTAGTACAAAACGCCGGCATCTCACGCGATCGGTTACTCATCGATCCAGGTTTTGGGTTTGGTAAATCACTACAACATAATCTTGAATTACTGCGCCATCTTGATGATTTTATGAGCATCGGAGTCCCTATTCTGGTTGGATTATCACGTAAATCTATGTTAGGCGCCATTACCGGCAATGAGGTAGGTCAGCGTATTCATGAAAGTGTTGCCGCCGCCTTGCTAGCCGTAATCAAAGGTGCCAAAATTGTGCGTGTACATGATGTCAAAGCAACTAGAGCGGCACTTGCTGTGTATACTGCATTGAATGATTGATATGTAAACAGCTGGTAGGTATGCTTCGTCTGTGTTTTTATTTATCTCCTATTCACTATTTATAGATTTCCCAAATTGGCTAAAAAATATTTTGGTACAGACGGTATACGAGGTCGCGTAGGGAAAGAACCTATAACGCCAGAATTTATCATGCATCTTGGCTATTCTGCGGGCAAAGTGTTGATCGCATCTGATTGGCATTTAATAAAAGGAGAGCGGCCCACTGTCCTGATCGGAAAAGACACCCGCGTATCCGGCTATCTGCTGGAATCAGCATTAGAGGCTGGACTATCTGCGGCTGGAGTGGATGTACTTTTGTCTGGGCCCATGCCTACTCCAGCAATCGCTTATCTTATCCGCGCACTACGGCTACAGGCAGGAATTGTAATTTCAGCTTCGCACAATCTATTCGAAGATAATGGTATCAAGTTCTTTTCTGCTGAAGGCAGCAAGCTACCTGATGCAATGGAACAAAAAATTGAAGCCGGACTAAGCGCGCCCATACAGATCGAATCCTCTGCACAGCTTGGTAAAGTACAGCGCCTTAAAGATGCGACAGGACGTTATATCGAATTCTGTAAAAGCTCTTTCCCTTACCATCTTGATCTGCGTGGCTTACGTATTGTGGTTGATTGCGCCAATGGAGCAGCATATCACATAGCAGGACATGTACTACACGAGTTAGGAGCAGACGTAATCACTATCGGAGCACAACCCGATGGTCTGAATATTAATCATGAATGTGGCGCTACATATAGCGCAACACTACAAAAAGCGGTCAAATCACATCATGCTGATCTCGGTATCGCACTTGATGGTGACGGCGATCGTGTAATCATGGTCGATAGTGAAGGTACGCCTTATGACGGTGATCAGCTAATCTATATTATTGCCAGACACCGACAGCAGAAAGATCTGCTCAAAGGTGGAATAGTCGGCACCCTAATGACTAACCTTGCCATAGAAAATAGTTTCAGAGAATTAGATATCCCCTTTCTCCGTAGCAATGTTGGCGACCGCTATGTATTAGAATTACTGCAAGAAAAAAACTGGCAATTAGGGGGTGAAAGCTCCGGGCACATTATCTGTATCGATAAGCATACCACAGGTGACGGTATTATTTCTGCTTTACAGGTCCTATATGCGCTACGTGATACCGGCAAGACATTGGCTGAATCAGTGCGTGACATTACACTTTATCCACAATGTCTCATCAATGTAAAAATTCCGGGGAAATTTAACTTTCGTATGAGTCAAGCCATCACTACCATCCAAAAAGAAGCCGAAAGTGATCTTAGTGTCAATGGGCGTGTACTGTTACGTGCATCAGGCACCGAGCCTCTGATACGCGTTATGGTAGAAGGGAAATTAAAACAGAAAGTTAACTATTGGGCAGAACAAATAGCCAATACCGTACAAAATGCCAGCGTAACAGAATAAAAACAAAGCAATTATATTCAATAAACATTAACAGGTTATATTGTTGCTATTTTCTTTATTTTATAACCTGATTAAAGCAGTAACTTAAGCGGGCTTTTTTACCACTACTCTCATCAGGCACTCTATAACTAATAATTCGATTGTCACAATTCTGTAATACTTTTGACTTACCATACCTATTTCAAAAAATGTACAAAGACACTTTTATACTAGATAGCTACTGCATCCTATAACAATTTGGAGAATAAAAATGTTAAATTTAATAAGCCCCAGAATATATGTTGTAGCAATCATCATACTTGGAATATGGTTTAGCATTAGTACTACGAATGCCAGCCCAATCATTAAAATTGATGGCTCCAGTACTGTCTATCCAATTACAGAAGCGGTCGCGGAAGACTTTCAAATAGCCAAGCGCGGCGCCATTAGGGTTACGGTTGGCATTTCTGGAACCGGTGGTGGTTTCAAGAAATTCTGCCGAGATGAAATAGATATTGTGAATGCTTCACGGGCAATTACAAAGTTAGAAATGGATACGTGCAAAGCTGCAGGCATACACTATATTGAAATGCCCATAGCATTTGATGCACTAACCATAGCAGTTAATCCTAAAAATTTGTGGAGTCAAAGCATTACTATTCAAGAATTAAAGAAAATCTGGGAGCCGGCTGCTCAGGGTAAAATTAGCCACTGGAACCAAGTAAATCAAGCGTGGCCTGATAAACGGATTAAACTCTTTGGCCCCGGTGCGGACTCTGGTACATTTGAATATTTCACTGAAGCGGTCGTCGGTAAACCTAAGTCCAGTCGTGGTGATTATACTGCCTCTGAAGATGACAACGTACTGGTGCAAGGCGTTGCAAGCGACATGTATGCTTTAGGTTTCTTTGGTTTTGCCTACTACATTGAAAACCAGAAAAAAATTCGCGCTGTCGCGGTAGACGGCGGTAAAGGTGGTGTCCTTCCTTCCGCTAAATCAGTAGAGGATGGCAGTTATCAGCCTTTATCCCGACCCATTTTTATCTATGTTAATGCCAAGTCTACAAAAAAACCGGAAATTAAAGAATTTATAAAATATTATATGGATAATGCGCCTGCACTCGTCACGGAAGTAAAATACTTTCCCCTGCCAACTGAGATATATCATCTCAATATTGAGCATCTTAACAAACAAAAAACAGGCACGGTATTTAATGGCCAATCTGAAATAGGCGTCCAGATTAATGAAGTGCTCAAACGAGAGAGTCGTTTCTAGAAAATTCTCCAGAATTAAAACTCGAACTGACTATCTTTTTACTATGAGCTAAATCTGACTAACGTGAATCAATATCTGCTTTTGGAGGACGACGTTCCTATACTGAAGCTTGTAGCAAAACTTTAATTTGGGGATAAATGGACTTCTTGCCTATTTTTATCAATATCAAGAACCAGAACTGCTTGGTCGTTGGTGGTGGAGAAGTTGCAGCTCGTAAAGTTACACTTTTGCTACAAGCAAATGCACACGTTATTGTTGTTTCACCTGAACTGGATGAAAAATTAAATGCACAATTAAACCAGGGTAATATTACGCATCGCGCAGAATATTTTCATCCAGAGCACCTTGCGAATGTTATCTTAGTCATCGCAGCCACCAATGATCGTGCGACCAATCAACTGGTTTCAGAATCTGCAAAAATACTACGTATCCCCGTAAATGTAGTCGATAATCCAGATTTGTGCTCATTTATCATGCCGTCAATTGTCGATCGTTCGCCATTGCTGATTGCTGTATCCAGTAGCGGCAAATCACCTGTACTAGCAAGATTGCTACGTGCACATCTGGAAACGATAATACCGGAAGCATATGGCCGCTTAGTCAACTATGCTGCTCAGTTTCGGGAACAGGTAAAACAACATTTTTCTCATCCACAAAAACGACGCTTATTCTGGGAGAAACATTTACAAGGGTCATTTTCTGAAATGGTACTCGCTGGAAAGGACCAAGCAGCCAAAAACTATCTCGCGAATGCATTGCAAGGCGAGATAGACGATATCCCACCAGGAGAAGTTTATCTGGTCGGTGCAGGACCTGGGAACCCGGATCTACTTACTTTTCGCGCCATGCGTTTAATGCAACAAGCAGATGTAGTCGTTTATGATCGTCTCGTTTCACCTGCGATCCTCAACATGGTACGTCGGGACGCATCCCGTATTTATGCGGGAAAAGAACGCAATAAGCATACGATACCTCAAGAATCCATTAATAACTTACTCGTACGGTTAGCCAAAGAAGGTAAGCGCGTATTAAGACTCAAAGGGGGCGATCCTTTTATTTTTGGTCGTGGTGGTGAAGAAATTGAAACTTTAACTGATCATCATATTCCATTCCAAGTCGTACCAGGCATTACAGCTGCCTCAGGTGTTGCTGCTTATGCCGGCATTCCACTCACCCACAGAGACTATGCACAATCATGCATCTTCGTAACCGGTCACCTAAAAAACGACAGTATCAATCTGGATTGGCCTACGCTGGCTCGGCCACAGCAGACGATCGTAATTTACATGGGATCACTCGGGTTGCCCGTTTTGTGTCAGCAATTGATATCCCATGGATTACCCGACACAATGCCTGCTGCTATTATTCAGCAAGGAACAACCCAAAAACAAAAGATCATCATTGGATCGCTCAAAACACTTCCCGACCTCACAGCCGCTGCTAACCTAACTCCCCCCACGCTTATAATCGTAGGTGAGGTCGTCAAATTGCACCCCAAACTTACCTGGTTCCAGCCAATAGAAAATACGTCTCAGTCAAGCACATCACCATCAAACTAATTCGTACTACACCATCAAATTGTTACCTAATATGTGATCGTTATAAAACCTGACCAGGCGATACTGACTCTCAGCACTCAGACGCTGTTACATCGCACCCGTTTAACTGATCGAGGCTTTTACAAAAGTCTCAAAGGGTTAATTTTTCAACTATTGGGGTTTTGCAAAGGCCTCTGATCGTCGAAATAGTGCTCTGAAATAGGTCACGAAATCCTAGTGAACGGAGCTAGGTTTCACAGTTAAGCACATAGGCGATATTTGCAAAAAACATTTAAGAAATACATCAATCCTGATCGAGCAAAGCAGCCTATCTTTATTAAATCTGAAACGATAGTAGAATTTGACTCGATATACCCCAGATTGAATCAAAGGTTCTAATTCTGGTATCAATAAATTTTCTAACTAGCTGAGAGCACCTGGGACAATACGTCCAATTTGGAGATCATTATGGAAGCATTCAATCAAGCCTGGCTCACACTCAAACTCGGTGGGGTAATTATTCTGCCGCTATCTTTACTGGCGATCATCGCTTTAACAATTATGCTTGAAAAAGCATTTCTTTATTGGCGCTTCGCTCGCCTGTCTCATGATTTATTGAATCTTGTTGAGACTTATGGCTTTAAATGGGAAGATCTGGAAAAAATACTGTCGGGACTGGATAAACGCCATTATTATAAGCGGTTCTTTGAGGTAGTCATCTCCAACCGACATCGACCATCATGGTGGACCGAATCTCGTGCCGCTGATGAAGCCCAGTTAATTGAAGCAGCACTCGCTCGGAGACTATGGGTACTAGAGACCATCGTCACAGCCGCACCCTTGCTCGGGCTAGTCGGGACGGTTCTTGGCATGATGCGTGCTTTCCAAATAATTGGCAGTGATGGCATTGTAAATCCTACGGTGGTAACCGGCGGCGTCGCTGAGGCACTCATTGCAACAGTAGTGGGCTTACTGATCGCATTGATTGCATTATTTGGCTTTAATTACTTTTCTCGTCTGGAATCACAAACAATGGATGAAATGGAGCGCTTGGGAACACGACTCATTGATCATATCCGTTTGGATCAGCAGGATGATAACCATGAAACTGCGTAAATCCAGAATGGCTCGCAAGGGCCGAATCGAAATTATTCCTATGATTGATGTCATGTTCTTCCTGCTGGCAACGTTTATTCTTGCTTCATTATCCATGCAGCATCTCGACTCATTACCGGTCAACCTGCCACAAGGAAAAGCTGAAAAACTCAGTACCGACACGCCGGTAACATTGACACTGACAAGCGATAGCAAAATATTTATTAACCGGACATCCGTCACATTAGAAACGCTGGCCGCCACGCTCAAGCCATTACTCCACGATTCACAACAGCAACTAATCGTATCCGCAGATAATGAAGCGCCACAAGGTATTGTAGTGCAGGCAATGTTACAAGCGCGAGCCGCCGGCGCCCAGCAATTCTTAATTGCGGTGCAACATAAATAATCTGAATAATATGCGCAGCTCTAGATCAGTAGAAATTCATTTCTGGTGGCCATTACCACTGGCTGTGCTTGTCTGGCTGACCATAATATGGGGATTTGGATTTTTTCTAACATCACCAAAGATAGAAATTGCAACTCCACCGCCAATCGAAGCGCGTTTTGTTGAATTACCGGAATCAAAGCTAGCAGAAAAGCCCGCATTACCTCCTCGCAAAAACCCTCAAATTCAACCCCAGGTTAAACCGGAAAGTATCAAAAAAATAAAACCAAAACAGCCTCTACTTAAACAAAATCAGGCAAAGATGGAAACCCCGCTCAACCCGCCACCCACCCCCAATCAGAAAAAAGCGAAAATTCAGGCCCCATCCAATCCACCATCCGAATCCAATTCGGCAACACCGCCTACAGATTTAACCGACTACATTAATCAGGCCCGGGCACGGCGCCGTACAGCCGGAATTTTTGATGATCCTGAAAAGACCAATCCTGTTGCCTCCAAGCCTTCACCTTCAGAAGATGAAATTAGAATGGCTAATATCAGGCGCAATCTCCAAACGCCTGGTACCAATGGCATATTTCATATTATTAGAATGGGGCCGCGGACTGCCGAATTTTCATTCCGCGCCTGGACGACAAGCATGAGCACCCCCCGGCTTGAGCTCATTCAAGTTGATGCGGGAGCAGGCGGCGACGTCGAACGCGCAATTATTCGCAGGATGATTCAGTTGATTCGCCAATATCACCAAGGTGATTTTAATTGGGAATCACAACGACTCAACAGCATCATTGTGCTATCTGCACGTGTAAAAGATAATTCAGGACTAGAAGACTTTCTAATGCGTGAATTTTTTGGCCGGCATACCATATCGCACGGCCGATAGATAATGAGACTGTCTCGTAATATAGGATTCACCCATTTTTTTACTATACAACTTATTGATTATTAACAATTGAAATTTTTGTAAATTCTATTGAGTCTTTTGCAAAGGTCTCCTATTACGAGACAGTCCCACAATATGCGATATCCTTTTATTTTCCTCTACGTAACGTCCGCACTTCGCGGCAGTCACTCAGCTTCATTGTTTATCTATATTGCGCACACAGTATCGGATATACGATTAAAGGTTGAGTCAGGTGGATAATAAAACCAGTCCTTGGTCTTATCATGGTGAGCGCCGATCACATCACCGGATGCTTTTATATCGGAATAAAGCAGCATGGTATATGCTCTCGCTCTCCCCTTCTTACAATCAAACTCATAAAATGTTTTTACCGAATGGTATCCGCCCACTTGCTCCTGGTCATAACTGGATAACACCCAGATTTTTCTAAAATCGCCCTTTTCCTCTGCACTCTCCGAATCAAAATAATGCGCCTCGCCAGGTCTTAATTCAGTTTCTAGCATAATCCACTCGGCCTGTGCCGACATGACAATAAACATTAGAAAAGCCAGACATAATAATCTTTTCATCAATGTGAATCCCTCTTAAACGACTTTATAATTAGAACGGGGGGAAACATATTCGGGCTTCTATGCACCCAATGAATTCTATCCCTATAATAGTCAACAAGCGTTACCAAACAAAATTCCGTTTGAATTCACTACTTTTACCTTCGGTTACTCCAGAATATATTCGATATTGGATACCGGAATGAGGACTCTCGGCTCATCTCGCGTTGAGTTATTAAAGAATGGTAATACCGTTTCAAAGAACGGAATTAATGAATTGGTTGAACCGCTCGTATGAACAAGCCCCCTATTATGTATCAATTTTTTCAATCTAAATGATGACCCCTGTGGATTATATTCCAGTATCAAAGTATTTGAGATTGGCAATATAAAACTGGTACTAAATGTTGAAAGCGCACCGCGGCCTGCACTCAGATCTGAATGAATTGAATTCACAGTAATCATGAGGTCTCGACCATCAAAATATGCGACCGCACTAATTGAACTCAATCGCCTGGGCAGACCATCCAGAGCCGGAATTCCAGAAAACCCGATTGCCGTATCACTATCAATACACACATTCTGATTATCATTAACAAATCTGGGTAAACCACCCGTCAAATTTAAGCGAAATATCCCATTGCCAACATCTTCCGTTACCTGAAATCTGCTTTGTATTGGAATCTCTGAAAAAGTAGGGTCATTGATATTGACAGCATCCCGGCATTTTAATCCATTATAAGTAATGGATGCGCCCAAGACATTATCTGAAAATAAAGCTACCAATAAAACGATGACTAGAATTTGTGTAATCCGCATCATAATACCTCGCTATAAGATTATCGGCAGCATACTTTCAGTTATATCAAGTTATCGCCTCGACGGCACCGGACACTTCCGGTTTGCTTGAAGTTCTACCATCGCACAGCAGCGAAGCGAAATATCGTTTTGCCACACCCCTCATAATGGCAGCTATACAGAGTTTTAACATTCTCGATAAAGCAACGTCCGATTACGCCGCCTTACTTGCCCTCCCGGCTCATGTCATACTAATAATATTAGCCGTGCGATCGGACTACCAGGCATTCTATCCCCTGTCGAGTCAAATTTCGACAGGCTTTGCGGGCTTGCTTTTCCTCAAAACCTACCAATCGGGCCCGGTATAATTTACGATTACTAATTTCTACCTCGGTCACCATGACTTCACCCGGCACCCAGCGAGTCGCCGCCTGAGCCCGTGCTTCGGCTCGATCCTGCACCAGGTAAGAACCTATCTGC
Source organism: Nitrosomonas cryotolerans ATCC 49181 (assembly GCF_900143275.1). NCBI lineage: Bacteria > Pseudomonadati > Pseudomonadota > Betaproteobacteria > Nitrosomonadales > Nitrosomonadaceae > Nitrosomonas > Nitrosomonas cryotolerans. Next base: position 663,927 of record NZ_FSRO01000001.1, on the reverse strand, counting down.
ACCGCCCAGTCGTTATTATCTTCCACGGCTCTATCCTGTGGTTCAATGCTAATCTCCGGCTGAACGATTCGCTCTATTATGACCGGCTCATCGGGTATGTTTTCCGATAAAAGGGTGGGTTTAGGTACAGGAGCCGGAGTATCGATCTTCATGGCTACGGCCGGCATCGTATTGGCACTGCCAGTATTCCTGGCCAGCTGAATCGCAGTTGATCGAGCAGTAAAGCTGCGGTCCAGCAATTCAGCCATGTGTTGATCACGAGAGGTACCGGTTTGTCCGCCCATTACCACTGCAATCACTCTTCGATTACCTCGCTTGGCGGAAGTCGCCATATTAAATCCCGAAGCTCGAATATAGCCAGTTTTCAGACCATCCACACCCGGCGTATTACGCACCATCCGATTGTGACTCTTATAGGTAGTGCCTTTGTAACTAAACGACTGGGTCGAAAAATAATGATAATGCTGAGGAAAATCTTTCATCAATCTGGCGGATAGCGTTGCCATGTCCCGAGCTGTGGTCTTTTGTTCGCCATTGGGCAGACCGGAAGCATTGCGGAAAGTGGTCGCATGCATACCTAGTTTACGGGCCTTATCAGTCATCATACGTGCGAAATTGGCTTCGGTATCACCCAGCGCCTCAGCCACCACCGCTGCAACATCGTTAGCAGAACGCACAATTAACGCCAGAATCGCCTCTCGCACGCTGATCGCATCACCTCGCCGCAGACTAATATTGGTTTGCGGCATGGATGCGGCATGAGTCGACACCTCCATCCGGCTATCCAGCGTCATTTTACCTTGCTTCATCGCCTCGAATAGCAGATAGAGCGTCATCATTTTGGTCAAAGAGGCCGGATAACGGCTCGCATCAGCCCGGAATTCGTGCAGCACTTGGTTTGTATTCTCATCGATTACGATAGAAGCATAGCGGGGATTTGCCTCTACCGGATTCACCAAAAGGAATAAAAAAAATACAGCCAGGACAAAAAAAATCTCTCTCCTTCTGCGTTCTAGAGCAAACATGGGGCATACCCTTTTTTGAGTTGTTGGTCAAAGCAGACAAAACTACATGATCAGCATACAGCTGTCCAACCCTGACTGATTCGTTTTTCGTTCTCAGGGGAACAACAAACGCCAATATGTTTTATGTTTTATGCTTTAAAAGATATCAAAGATAATACAAACTATGATGAAAACAAGTTCGGTTGACTGATGGAAACCGCCCTATTTCTTCCTTTAAGCGCTTATCCAATATTTCTCCCATCCCAAGCCAGCTACACAGCTGGCAGAAACTGCTGACTTAGCCAATGCCACACAATTAGCGCCACCTTTCCAAATTAGTAACTAAGAAAATCGCGCTAATTTCATTCATGTAAGCCATTCTCTCATTTCCAAATTAAATAGCGCAGTCACGAAAAGAAAAAATATGAGACGCTTATTAAAAGCGAAAGGATCTCATATGACACATTCACATCGCAGGCATGATATATCAGACAGGGTATCGGCGCTACTTGAGACTCATTCGTCTGGCCGTCAAGCTGTTTGGGGAGGCATAGCTAGAGATAGCCGCCAGTTCATTAATATATCGTTTTATGAATTAAAGACTACTGCACAACTCCCCCGTCAGCGCGATAACCGACTAAAATAGTGACAAGTAAAAGACATTTGGAACAAGAGATGCAGATAAGTTTTGGAACACTGGAATTGGCACAGCGATTGAGACGAGACAGTGTGCTAATGAAGATTGATGTCCTGATTGACTGGGAGGAGTTACGTTCGAAGCTTACAGGTTTATACAAGCGCGAGTTATCGCATGGTGGAGGACAGGAACCATTTGATAGGTTGATGATGTTCAAGGCGATCCTGCTGGGACAGTGGCATAGTTTGTCGGATGCTGCGTTGGAGCAAGCACTGTATGTTCGGATTGATTTTCTACAATTTTGTGGTTTGTCCTTGTCGGATGCGATACCGGACGAAACCACCTTGTGTCGGTTTCGCAACCGATTGGTGTCCGGCGATCGGTTAGATGATCTGCTAGCCTCGATCAATGAACAGCTTCAATCACACGGATTGATGATCAAGGGCGCAACGGGAGCGGTAATTGATGCCACGCTGATTGAGTCAGCGGCACGCCCCAAAAAGGCTATCCTGCTTGAAGTGGATACCGAAGGTAAGGCTGTTCAATTTGAGGATGGCAGCCGACCAGGAATCACCTGTATTGAAGAACAAAGCGCGGATCCAGATGCGGCCTGGCTAAAAAAAGGCAAGAAGTCGCAATTTGGCTATCGCAGTTACCTGATAGTGGACTCGCAAGACGGCTATGTGCGTGGAGTTCACACTGCCCCTGCCAACCAGAGCGAAATGATACATTTCGAAGCAGCTATCGAGGGTGCGCACCTTGAGGCAAATCGGGTATATGCCGACAAAGGATCAGCCAGCAACGCCAATCGGCAGTTTCTAAGAAATCACAAAATCAAGAGCGCAATCATGCATCGTGCGTACAAGAACAAGCCACTCTCGGCACGCCAGAAGCTGGCGAATAAATTGATCAGCAAAAAACGCTATATTGTTGAACAGTGTTTCGGCACGGCCAAACGCCTATTCGGGATGGGACGCGCCAGCTACTTCGGCACGGCAAAAGTCAACGCCCAAGTTATGCTGAAAAGTATCTGCATGAATCTAAAAAAAGCGGCCAACAAAATTTTCGTGGACAAGCCACCAAGGGGAGTAGTCCGTCCAAATGCTACATAAAGGGGGAAATTCCCTTTAAAAAGAGAAAAAACCTCATTTTTTTCCAAGATAACACGCATAAAAAATGTCATTTGGGCATTTTTTCCATTGTCACAGTAAATTTACGCAGTTGTGCAGAGGTCTTAATTATGCGTACGGACGTACTGTGGCGGGATTTGCCGCCGGATTATGGGGGATTGGAGCAATATGTACCGCCGTTTTATCCGCTGGCGCGACAAGGGCATCTGGGAAAAATTATTGGGAGAGACTTTTGCAAAAGCCCTCGCCAGAAGTTTTCTGCTATTGATTATAAAAGGTTAATTTTTTAATCATTGGGGCTTTGCAAGAGTCTCTGGGAGTCTTGATTGACGATCTGGATTACGAGTGGCTCATGATTAATGCCAGCCATTACAAGACTCATCCCCATGCCACCGGAGCCGGAGGCGGAAATCAAGACATGAGTCGCACAAAAGGAAGCTGAACACCAAGATACATCTGGCCGTGGATGCGCATGATTATGCCGGTCAGCGTTTTTATTACACAAAAGACCGCAACGGGTTTCACGCGGGATTCTGAACATCCTCCCGCAGCAGATTAAACACCGTTGTCTCATGCTTCCATGGGTCATGAAAAGATTTTGCTGTGTTTTTTAAATACTTAAGACCACTGCATAACCGGTTATCTCGGGCTGAGCAAGATTTTTAAGTGTTTGATTTATCAATGCTGTAAGTAATCAGAAAAGCTCAAAAACACAGTTATGCAGCAGTCTTTACTTTTTTCCATCAAGATCAATGCAGGTCAAAGCGATCGAGAGTCATCACCTTGATCCATGCAGCAACAAAATCACGCACAAACTTCTCTCGCGCGTCGTCAGCCGCATAGACTTCTGCGACAGCGCGTAGCTCGGAATTCGATCCAAAAATAAGATCAACGGGGGTGGCCGTCCATTTGAGCTCGCCCGTCACGCGATCACGCGCCTCGTAAATGCCCACAGATGTCGGTGACTTTGTCCAGTTCGTGGACATGTCGAGTAGATTCACGAAGAAGTCGTTGCTCAATGTTCCAGATCGGTTGGTGAATACACCATGTCCAGATTGCCCGGTATTTGCATTCAGGACCCGCATGCCACCGATCAGAGCGGTCATTTCGGGAACCGTCAGGGTCAACAAGTTCGCACGATCGATCAGCATTTCTGTCGGTGATCTACGGTGATCCTTACCGAAGTAGTTTCGAAATCCATCTGCGGTCGGTTCAAGCACGGCAAAAGCATTCACATCGGTATGCTCTTGCGATGCATCCGTGCGTCCCGGCGTGAAGGGAACCTGCACATTGTGTCCAGCTTTCTTTGCGGCCTGTTCAATGGCTGCAGAACCACCCAGAATAATCAGATCGGCGAGCGATATTTTCTTTCCGTCCGATTGCGCGCGATTAAAATCTTTTTGGATGCCTTCCAGGCGTTTCAACACCTTCGCCAATTCATTCGGATTATTAACAACCCAATCTTTTTGCGGCGCCAGGCGAATACGTGCCCCGTTCGCCCCACCGCGCCTGTCGGTGCCACGAAAAGTGGAAGCTGACGCCCAGGCGGTCCTGACAAGTTCGGAGGTGGTCAAGCCCGATGCAAGCACTTCTGACTTCAACCTGGCCATGTCTTCTGCGTTAATCAAGTCGTGATCGACCACGGGAACGGGATCTTGCCAAAGTAGTGCTTCAGCAGGGACTTCAGTGCCAAGATAGCGTGCACGCGGACCCATATCGCGGTGCGTCAACTTGTACCATGCTTTGGCGAAAGCCAGTTCGAATTCCCCCGGGTTCTCCTGGAAACGCTTCGCGATCTTCCGATAGCTCGGATCGAATTTTAACGAAAGGTCGGTGGTGAACATAATCGGTGCATGTCGTTTCGACGGATCGTGGGCATCCGGAACAAGATTTGATGCGCCCTCGCTATCAGGAACCCATTGAATCGCACCCACGGGACTCTTCGCCTGCACCCATTCAAAGCTGAATAAATAGGTTAGATATTGGGAGGTCCAGGCGGTTGGACTAGTAGTCCATGCGCCTTCCAGACCACTTGTGATCGTGTCGCCAGCATTGCCGTTACCGCACTTGTTTTTCCAGCCGAGACCTTGTTGTTCGATGTCTGCAGCTGCGGGCTCGGGACCCAGGCACTCAGACGGATCGACAGCGCCGTGGGCTTTGCCGAACGTATGCCCGCCGGCTATGAGTGCAACCGTCTCTTCGTCGTTCATCGCCATGCGGCTAAACGTTTCGCGAATCTCCCGCGCTGCCGCGAGCGGATCCGGGTTACCGTTCGGTCCTTCTGGATTCACGTAAATCAGGCCCATCTGAGTAGCGCCGAGTGGTCTTTCTAGCAGTCTGTCATCGCTGTGACGCTCATCCGCGAGGAACTCGGACTCAGGCCCCCAGTAGACCGGATCGGACTCCCAATCATCCTTACGTCCACCGGCAAAGCCGTAGGTCTTGAAGCCCATGGATTCCAGTGCGACATTCCCTGACAGTATCATCAAATCGGACCATGAAATACGCCGACCGTATTTCTGCTTGACAGGCCAGAGTAACCGCCGCGCCTTGTCGAGGTTAGTATTGTCAGGCCAGCTGTTAAGCGGTTCGAATCGTTGTTGACCGCCGTCGGCACCGCCGCGCCCGTCATCCATACGATATGTACCCGCATTGTGCCAGGCCATTCGAATAAAAAATGGTCCATAGTGCCCATAGTCCGCTGGCCACCAATCCTGCGACGTCTTCATCAACGTCGCTATATCTTTCTTCACGGCATTAAGATCGAGACTTTTAAACGCCTCAGCGTAGTTGAAGTCTCTACCCATGGGATCGGACTCAGCGGCGTGCTGACGAAGTGGACTGAGGTTCAGTCGTTCAGGCCACCAGGACTGGTTCAACTTCGGCTCACTCTGAGCAAAAACAGGGCTTGATAGCCCCAACGGTGATATGGTTAACGCAATAATAGCAAATAGAAATATCCTTTGTTTGAACATCGGAGCCCCTTCTTTCAGCGAAAAACAGAGTGCGGACAATAGGTGTATATATTAGCTATTCGGTGTTATTCGAGCCATTCTATTTTCAAAGAGAATGCCCCAATCAGGTGAAAAATCTGTAATGTTGATTCAAATCTTTTCTTGGCAATTTTTGTATGTTGATTAACATTTTAGATTCACCTCTCATTCTCGGGCACGATAATAATCGTTTCTTGGGCTCCAGATTCCCCTTGCGGACCTTGTGGACCGGGCTCGCTTGAACTAAACGATAAACAACCCGTCATTCCAGCCACCAGCAAGGCTACTGTAAACAGTTCTAAGTTTTTCATTGGATTTCCTTTTTCAGTTGATATAAAGACCGCCATATCCACAACATAATCTCTATGTGAGCCTACTGTGTTGTAAATAGTGGAATAAGCCCACATTAATCAACGCCCAGCTAATTCGCTTATTTTAAGCACCTTGCTGCCTCCAATTAAACTACTCACTGTTCTCTTTATAAACTACCTATCCTTGCTCATAATGAACGCGAATGATGGTAGTTACGCGGATTGACAGCTTCAGGCTAAGTTGCATTTAATCTTTAAACTTATTCTTCAACTTTTCGGAAGCCTCTCGAACAGCGCTACTTAGTTTATCCCAAGCATGTTCTGCACCTTCCTTAAGATGTTCCCACGCATCCTCGCTAGCTTCACCCAGTTCTTTCAGTTTTTCCTTCGTAGCATCAACCTTCTGCTCAAGTTCTCCAATTTGCTTATCATATTCGATACGGGTGTCAGCTGAAGCATTCTTCGCTTCCGCCTTTAATTCTGCCAGTTTGGCCTGCGCCAATTCAACCTCGGCTTCTATTTTTTGTTTGTATGCATCTTTTGTGCTCATAACGTATCTCCCTTTTTAATGAATTCAGGCTTAACTCCAAGACCTCGTGATAACCCAAGCCAAAAATAGCAATATTGCGGCTCCAGCTACAGCCGTCACTATTGAACCAATGAGTCCCAATAAACCAAACAAAAAACCGCCAGCAATGGCACCGATAATGCCAATAATTATGTTACCGGCCAGACCAAAGCCGCTTCCTTTCATCAATATTCCAGCCAAGTAACCAGCAGCGGCACCGAGCACGATAAAAATTAGCAATCCTGTATAGTCCAATTAGTTTCTCCTCTGGTTTATCGGCAATTAGGAATACCTTGTTTCAGACCTTTGCAAAGCCCCAATAATTGAATGATTAACTATTTGAGACCTTTGCAAAACCTCAATAGTCGAAAACTTCTGGCGAGGGCTTTTGCAAAAGTCTCTGTTTATATATGACGCGCCCTCTGCAATACCGAAGATCAGAGAAAAGACGGCGTGTCGTGCGCAGGCTAATTAGTGGCATCTTTAACGCTTTCTTTGATTTCCTCACCGGCATCTTTAGCGCTTTCTTTGATTTCATCACCCGCATCTTCGAGCTCATGACCAAGATCTTCGGTTGCATCCCGAGCTTTTTCGCCGGGTCGACGGTCAAGCGCGTCATCAACTTTATTCATCACCTTGTCGGTACCTGTTTGTGCTTGATCACAGGCAGGTAATACTAGAATCATTGCAACGATCATAAATATAAAAAAATAATAAGGTCTCATTTTCATTTCTCCATTTTTCGATTGGATTGTGTCCACCGAGCCATTCCCACTGAACACATGGTTTCCTAACCAATGATTGAATTCTAATGACCGCATCAAGCGCCGTCTGTACGATACCGCACTTTGTGAAAATTACCGTCCATTTTTAACATTGCACGGACTGGATAAGAATCAGTCCACGCGTGCGGCACGATCCTGGGTCTTGCCGATCTCGGCCGGTGAAGATAGCGCATCATTACGCACACACTGATCAGATCAAAGCGGCTATATTCGGCCCATCAGCATTAGAATGAGCAAAATCAGCAGCACTGCTCCGAGAATGCCGCTTGGGGTATAACCCCAACCCCTGCTATATGGCCACGTTGGAATCACACCCAGCAGCATCAGTATCAGAATGATTAGCAGTATTGTTCCTAGTGTCATTTTATTTCTCCTTTCCAACGGTTAGTCGTAACAACGTAATTTCCTTGAAAATTCTTGCAATGCATTAATTCCACTCCCCTCGGCACGCTGGCACCAGTTTTCCAGTTGATCTATCAACTCTTTCTTGGATATGGTGGAGCTGCTCCATAAAGCAGTTAGATCTTGGCGCATGGAATAGATAGTCCTCAGTACTTGGCTGGAATGAAGCGCCTGATTCAAAGCAACCCGTTCTTTTTCCCCCATATCACCTACATCATTTTGCAGACAATATTTAACAGTTTCAGGTACCTGGGCATCTTGCAAGCCTAGAGTAGTCCGGGCCCGCAAACTACGAATTTCCGTCACTATGGTTTTTTTTAGGTATTTGGCAAACTTGGCGAGCACGTCGTAACGATGGGTAATTACAGCCTGCAGAGTGGCTTCGTCACAGGGAGTTTTAGCCTGATTAAAGTGTACTTTAGGTGCCACCTTGCGAACTGTGGCTAAACCCAGCAATTCCAGAATGCGGATATACACCCACCCGATGTCGAATTCCCACCACTTGTTGGACAGCTTGGCAGAGCTCACGTAAGCATGGTGATTGTTGTGCAACTCCTCACCTCCGATCAGGATTCCCCACGGCACAATGTTGGTGGAGGTGTCATTCGGCGCAAAGTTACGATATCCATAATAGTGGCCAACACCGTTGATGACACCTGCGGCAAAGAAAGGGATCCACAACATCTGAACGCCCCACACAATGAACCCAATCGGGCCGAATAAAACAAAATCAATAACCAACATGATGCCGATACCAAGCACGACATGCTTCGAATAGAGATTACGTTCGCTCCAATCATCGGGGGTTCCGTGACCGTATTTCTCGAGCGTGGCCAGGTTATCGGCCTCATTGCAGTAGAGTTTGGCACCTTTAAACAACACTTTTCCTATGCCATGAACTCGTGGGCTGTGCGGATCATCGATGGTTTCACATTTGGCATGGTGTTTACGATGAATGGCCACCCATTCTTTGGTAACCATTCCAGTAGTAAGCCACAACCAAAAGCGGAAGCAGTGGCTCACAACAGGATGTAACTGCAACGCGTGGTGTGCCTGATGTCGATGTAAAAAAATTGTTACGGAAGCAATCGTCATGTGTGTCATGATCAATGTAACTATCACATAACCCCACCAAGGAAGATCAAGTAAACCAAATTGCAAAAACGATTGCATAATTTAAATCCTTTATTAAAATGTAATAGGCATCAGAAACACCTATTCCCCTTTATTACTTCGTAATTTCTTCCCTGTTAATCAATTGCGAAATAATTAGACAAAGAATATTGCTTCAAAGCAAAACGCTGAAAAATCACATCTCTGCATCTCCTCAACATTTTCTTATTCAAGTAATAAAAAGATAATAAAGAGATACGCCAAATCACCTATTTTCTCTGTGCGATATCGAACATAGCTATTTTTATGTATAATGAGCACCAGATTTCGCGCATTTATTCTGTCGTAACCAATTGATTAAATATAAAATAAATTTTTAAATTTAATGGGAGGATGGATGTCGACGACAATAAACACTTCTGTTCCTCATAGCCTAAGCCAGAATTACCTTTTCAAAGCGTTGCCGGTGCATGAACTGGAACAACTACGTCCCAATCTGGAATTGATGTCCTTGCCGCTTGGTACGGTTCTTTACGAGTCTGGCTGTAAGCTGAGTCACGTTTATTTTCCTACAACGGCGATTGTGTCACTGCTCTATATCACTGAGAATGGCTCCTCGACTGAAATCGCGATAGTGGGCAATGAGGGATTAATTGGGTTAGCCCTTTTTATGGGCGGAGAAACCATGCCGAATACAAGTGTGGTACAAAGCGGTGGGTTTGCTTATCGAATGAAAGGGGATTTACTGAAACGCGCATTTAATTCTTCCATAGCAATTCGACACCTGTTTCTCCGTTACACCCAGGCGCTAATCACGCAAATGACGCAGACAGCGGTATGCAATCGACATCACTCGATAGAACAGCAACTTTGCCGTTGGCTACTGCTAAGTTTTGACCGTTTATCCTCAAACGAACTGATCATGACGCAAGAATTGATCAGCAATATGCTCGGTGTGCGCCGCGAAGGCATCACCGAAGCAGCCCGTAAATTACAAAACGCGGGCCTGATCGAATACCACCGAGGCCACATCACCTTACTTGATCGGCTGGAATTAGAGCATGCCGTCTGCGAGTGCTATCAAGTGGTTAAGGAGGAATACGATCGCCTGCTTCCCGACAAGTCACCATTTAATCAGCCTCATCAAGAAATCAAAAAACCACTGACAAGAAGATCACTTATTTGATCCCTCTAAATAATTCTTCATCAAAATACGAGCTGAGGCTTAATACGCGCAGACCATTCTCCAATTGGCGATTAGCCTCATTGATACGATTTAACTGAACAGACCACTGATATTTCTCAATTACATCCGAATGTACGGCAGCGTACAGACCGGCATAAACCTTAGGAGGACTATTTCGGTTCCAGACCCAGTTTCGGGATCTGGCATTCGATTTAATCACAAGGAGTTTTATCATGATTCAAGTTAAAGGAACCGCAATGATCGCTTTTGTTATCAGCATGGTTTTTTTGGTAGCCAGTACATCCGCAATTGCTGAGTATTCTCAAACACAGAATAAAATAAATGACAGGCAAGATGCAGACAAGCAATCACAATCCAATACTGATTCTAAGAAAAAGAGCAATGAAGATAAAAGCGAAAAAAGTTTTTCTGATCAATCTGATCGTAATATAAACAAACCTGCTGGGATGGAGAGAGATACCCCGTCAGGAGCAGAAAAGAAGGGAAATTATTAATTAGTTTTTGAGGTTGCATCCAACAACTAAACAGAAGCTGGGTGTAACGTCATGGCAACAAGCATCCGTATATTTTTATTCGATTGCTTGTTAGGCTAAATATTAAAAAACAAGGAGAAAATATATGATTGGCTGGGCAGTTACATTCTTGATCATCGCACTTATTGCAGGTGTACTAGGTTTCTCTGGCATTGCTGGCACAGCAACCCAAATAGCCTGGATTGCATTTGTGATCGGCATTATTATGGCCGTCTTTTTCTTTTTAACGGGAAGACGCTAACTTTCATCCTGAAATAAGCATTCAGGTATCGTTGTTTAATTATTTTTCACTGAGTAATGCCATTAAATTTAAAAGAGGCCTTATGAAAATCTTAACCTTGATGATTGCCCTCATTGCCGTTACCCAATTGCTTGCATGCAACACTTTGAGTGGCGTAGGGAAGGACGTTCAAAAAGGAGGCGAAGCACTTGAGAGATCGGCAGACTAATTAGTCAGGAGAATTTATGCTCCTATAAGGCTATTGTATGACCTTGCGAAGTCAGCGTCTTTGCAGCATAAAATCCCCTTGATTAATGTCAGATACCAATCGGTTATCTTCAGGGTGATGCAGATTTCCCAACAAAGCTAATATCAGGCGATCGCTTACTTTGCTCGGTCAGTTTTATGGCCATCCATTCATCATGAATGTTTAATTCAGATTCTCCATTAGCCTCGATTTCTAATAGAAAGCCCATCGTTTTACTGTCCCCATCGACGGCGCGATAGAGATATTTCCAAATACCCAATACCTTTGACCCTAATATAGCTTTCGTCCATCCGTCGGCTTCCACCAACCAGGTGTTTATATTTCTTGAAAATTCTTTCCTCCAGTAGTGATAGAAACCGGATCGTCCAACGGCTCACTGTACATGATCCACAGATACCACAAACCTGGCATGGATCATTTTTGACTTCATGATCCAGCGCCATCGATTTACGCCATCACCAGTGCGCACGACCACATGCCGCTATTGCAATCAGCCAGCCCCACGGCGCGCAAAAAACTCCAATAATCCTTGCTTGCAACGCTTTCGATCAATCAGGCGCATTGACCGCATGATCATTTAAATCTTTTTTAGTAGTATGATATCAAACGAGTTAATGCATCCGAGAACTTCAAACCGGGTTGGCGCAATGCAAAAGCTTTTTTAAACTTTCGGCTATCGAGGTGCCAGGCCATAAAAAGAGGCTATATGCAGATATTCCCTAAAAATACCCACCGTTTGCAATCGCAACCGGAGGAAATTGCGAATAGCATTAGTCACGGGTTAGGGCTAGTCGCCGCACTCATAGGAATGCCTTTTCTCATCATTAACGCAACACGGCAAGGGGATGCCGGATTTATTGCTGGCGTGAGTATCTTCTGTGGCACCCTGATTTTTTTATACTTTGCTTCCACACTTTATCATGCCTTGCCAAGGGGCAAATCCAAGCGCGTTTTTAAGGTCATTGAACATTCGGCCATCTTCCTTCTTATCGCGGGCACGTATACGCCTTTCACGCTCGGCGTACTGCGGGGCGCGTGGGGTTGGACGCTTTTCGGCATTATTTGGGGCCTTGCTGTAGCGGGAGTAGCGCTAACCGTTTTAGAGAAAAAGGCCCATTCCATTCTTTCTGTCATTCTTTATCTGCTGATGGGATGGCTGATCGTGATTGCGGCCGACCCATTGCTTGCCAAAGTACCAACAGAAGGCTTGTTTTGGTTGGTCTTAGGCGGATTGTCTTACACCGTCGGAGTATGCTTTTTTGCAACTGATTCACGGCTGCTGTATGGCCACTTGATTTGGTATTTATTTGTTTTAATCGGCACCACATGTCATTACATCGCCGTATTCTGCTGTGCCGCCTGACAAAAAACGGGAGAGCATTGCTTTAGCCCATGATACGTTAATCAATTTCTTTATCATTGCGATCACATCGGCAAAAAACACTTTCCAGTCTAATCCTATCCAGAATCATCACCTCCCCACGTTGATAGCGGATAATATTTCGGCTGGATATTGTGAATCGGCCGCTTTGGTGGAAAGTATTCAAATTAGCTACAATTTGAATCTCAGCCAGAAAACATAAGTGAATATAAATGATAGAGGAAGGCACTATTGGAAAAAAACAATAATATTGACCACGATAAATTCCAAGGCTCTCCACGATCTTATCTTGACATTCATTCACACTGGCGCAATCAAGGCATTCCAACCCTGACAACCCTAAGCGGCACACCTGATGCTAATCAGGCACTTTGGTGCCAATGGATAAAAGAAGCCGGTAGAACGACAGCAATCTGGTCTCCAACCCAGTCCGCGTCATTATCCATTAGCTGGCTGGAAAGTTTACTGGCCGAACCCGATCTGACTCATCAATTCCTACAGTATCTCGCAGAGATTCAGCAGTGTCCTACAGATCGAATCTACTCTGGAGTCATGAATAAATCGAGCTATGAGTTGGAAATTTTTCAACAACAATTAACGGCGAGCATTTCCTCTCATGGCCGGTTGCTTTTACATTGGTTTCTGGCGCAGATTGCTTTATCCCGAAAATCAGTAGTCGGCTCGGCTGCGGATTTATTGCAGAATATAAAATTAGAGGATGAACAATTCTTACCTCATGGCATTTTAGTGTTCAAGGAAATATTGCCAGAAAATATTTTGCCGGGCCTATTAATAGAAGTCATTGACGTCGATTTAGCGAATTCAGCTTTAGCTGCCAAATTAATGAAAACAGCAGAACACCTGCCAGGCCTTCCAATCGCATTATCGATTCAGCCCGCAACGTTGAAAGCTTATTTCACAAATGCGCCGGAGTCACGATTTAAATCCATGCTGAAAAATGGATTAATAGCTGTACATCCAGATAAAAACACCCGCAACAGTTTGTCTGCTGAAATAAACCATGTTTTGTGTAAATATGATGCACCTGCCCTATTAATTGACGAAGCTCACTCTCTGGCACATCTTGCTGCTGAAAAGCAATATGATGATTCAATTTTCCGTAGCCAGGCTGAGTTGTTTCTATTCCATATTTTAGAGCTCGTCCCGGATACGCGGGGTGTTTTTAAATTAAATGTCAAAATGCCTTTTTCATTCGGCCATCAACCGATGGAAATTGATTTATTTGCAGTTACTGATCAAATTGCGGTTGAAATAGATGGTTATTATCATTTTCAAGCATCAGAGAATTGGCGCCGGGATCGTCGTAAGGATTTGATATTACAGATGCATAACGTGTTGATCTTACGTTTTCTGGCAGAAGAAGTTGTATCTGGATTAGAAGAGATTATTGAAACAATTCGCCATGTATTACAGTTTCGTCGTGAAAAAATAAAATAAGAGAATGCTCATATGAATAAAATGAAAAACCTAATACTCCGGGACCTTATTCTGGCTCGATTTCTATCTTCACCTCGCAATGGGTTGATCTTGAGTGAATTAAAAAAATCACTGAACCCTTTTTTCTTCAACCCACCGGCTAATAATGAATGGTCAGATGAAATTCAGCGATTAATCAATGAAAGCGCATTACAAATGATTGGCAGGGCTCGTTATCAACTAACACCTCAGGGAAGAGCCCCTGTGTTGCAGTTATTGGGTTTATCTTCGCCACCTTCCAATATACGGTGGCAAACATTGAAAAATGCCTACCTGATTGCATACGCGATGGGACTGCCTCCACTTGTAAATGATCGTGATCGCCAATACATTGCCAGCGCTGATGGGCTTAGAGCCAGCATTTTGGTCAACACCTACCCATTATCAGCAGGGGCTTACCCTACATTAACAAGAGCACGGGATAATTTACTCTGGCAGCAATTGACTAACACATCCGTAACGGCACGCTTGCAGAAAAAACTGTCCGCTCCCAATATTCAGCATTTCAAACCGTTTACGCAAGGTTCCGTGATGACTTTGCTGCTGAACGATCTGCTAGGTGCAGAACGTGCATTGCCTTGGGAATCCGCCCTGAAACAACTGGTAGCAAAAGCGGTCAATGCACGGCGCACAAGTCTGGAAGAGCTGCGGGTGGCTATTCTGAAAATCGCCACACAAAAGTCTGAGCCTGAATCTGAGTCTGAGCCTGTGTCTGTGTCTGAGACTGAGCCTGAGTCTGAGTCTGAACTCACATTGGAAACTTTTGCTGCGCAGGTAATAAAATCCGCGAATCGCTGCCAGACCGGCAGATTTGGTGATAACAAAATATTCATCTCACATGTCTGGCGACAGATGGGGCTTGATGGCAAACAGTTTGGACTGAACATTGACCAATTCAAACATCGTCTTTGCCTTGCCAATAATAAAGGGCTGGTCAGTCTGATCCATGCTGATCTAACTTACGCCATGAATTCGCAGGACGTTTCCGCATCAGAAACAGCCTGTCTGAATGCAGTATTCCATTTTATACGTTTGGAGTCATTCGATGTCAGATAAAGCAACAGACCCGCATTTAAAGATTTTTTGCACGCGGGTAAAGGAAGATGTATTTCATGCCATCACCCATCACAATCAGGTCTGGCAACCGGACCCTTATGATATAGAAAGCATACATCAAGACAGTCGTGATTGCTTTCAGCGCTTATTAAATCGTATCAACATGCCCGAATCTTCTAATGCAGGTCGGATCATGTTACTACTGGGTGAATCGGGCGCAGGCAAAACGCATCTTATGCGCGCATTTCGTAATTTTACGCATGAAAAAGCGTTAGGTTATTTCGCCTATATGCAAATGACCTCGTCTTTCTCAAATTATGCCCGTTATGCACTTCATTACACGATAGATTCGCTCGATAAGCCCTATTATGAATCGAACGGAAGCATGACAGGGTTAATGCGTTTGTCTAATGCATTAATCGAAAGCGGCAATACTGTTTCACAAGAAACCCGCAATTCACTCCGAAGTAATGCATTAAATCGAGATGAATTAACCAATTTAATCTACAAAATTGCTGATGATATCCTGTACAAAACAAAAGAAAAATTTCAAGGAATCGATCTGGATCTGGTTCGTGCGTTACTTTATTTACAAAATGATCACCCCGCTATTCACTCTAAGGTAAGCAAATATCTTCGCTGCGAAGATTTGCCTGAATATGATTGTGAAATACTGGGCGGTATCAAGCCCAGAATACAAGAAGAAGACCCACAACGCTTGTTGCAAGCACTGGCGCATTTGATCAGGGCAATCGATTCAGGTGCTCTGATTATTTGTCTCGATCAACTGGAAGATATCCATCCCGCACCTGAGGCAGGAATAAAATTCCGACGTGCCATGGAAACCGTGATCAAATTGGCACAAATACCCAACGTCATCGTTGTGATTGCCTGTCTGGACGACATATATCAAATGCTTAGGAAGGACTTACCGAAGCCTCAGGTTGACCGTATTGAACTGGATCCCGATAAGATCTATTTAAATGCAAAACGTGATGAAGCAGCAATACAAGATCTCATCACGATTCGTTTACAGGACCTTTATGAAAGCGAACGCATGGGTTTAAAAGATGGCCAGCCCATCTATCCTTTTCAAGACGGAACGTCTTCAGAATTAGCAAACATGAGCACCCGCCATGTACTTGATTGGTGTCGACAAGAACGCGAGCAATCAATACAAACCGGCCTACCGCCAAGGTTGCCTGGTTCGACGGACCTGGAACCAGACCCGGAACCAGACCCGAAACCAGACCCGGAACCAGACCCGCTGCTTAGTCAATTTTGGAATGACTTTCTTGCCGGTTCACATCTCGTACCCGAAACTGAAAGTGAGATGCTGCAATTGCTCGACCGTTCCATGACACATTGTATTATTGAATTAAACAGCACAGTTCAATTTCGATGCGTTCAACAGGGTCATTATCTGAATATCCACATTCAAAATGCGATCGATCATGCTGAAGAACGGCAATTCATCGCCGGATTATGCCAAAAAACGTCGCAAGGTGGCGCACTCGCTAATCAGATCGATCAGCTGCAAACAATTGCAGGGACGCACACAGCGATTGCTGTACGATCTACTGATTTTCCTTCTAATCCCAAAACTAAAATTGCCGTACGACTAGGTGAATTTATAGCAGCGGGGGGCAAACGCGTCGTCGCCTCGGATTCCGATTGGCGCGCTATGGTGGCAATGGACTCTTTTCGTAGGGAACATGAAGCAAATCCCGAGTTTCTGAACTGGTTACATATTGAGCAACCCTTACTCGGTTTACCTGCGTTTCAACAGATACTGGACATTATCAACGAACCTCGTCCGCCTAAACCACCGCCACCGCCGCCACCGCCACTTTCAAGAATTAAAATCGGTATCAACCAAGGTCATCAACAAGATCCATACAAGATCGCGACGGACAAATTGGTGTGCCACGCTGCTTTCCTCGGTGGCTCTGGCAGTGGAAAAACGACTCTGGCACTGAATATTATCGAACAACTACTGCTTCAGGGTATTCCGGCCATTTTATTGGATCGTAAAGGAGATCTCTGTAGTTATGCGCTAGAGGAAGCATGGCGAACCCCAATAACTGATCCAGAGCGCAAACAAATGCGTGACAAATTACGTGACAAAATAGAAACGGTTATTTACACGCCGGGCGCTATTGCAGGCCAAGGGCGGACATTAGGTATTCCTGTCGTGCCCAATGGATTAGGCAATTTGTCATCAGAAGCGCGTTCGCAACTGGCGAATCATGCTGCATTTTCACTGGGAAAGATCATGGGGTACAAAGATCAGAGCCGTCAAGACAAACAAAATGTCGCCGTTTTAGGACAGGCAATCTCGATCTTCAGTGAATTGCATCCAGATAAATCGCTAACACTCGGTGATTTGATGGATTTCATTGATAAAAAGGATCCATCATTACTGAATGCAATCGGGAAATTAGATGCTAAATTATTTAATCGATTAGTTGAGGATTTACAAACATTGAGCCTGGCAAATGGTAATCTTTTTGCTCAATCGGGTGAGTTATTAAATACAGAAAGTCTATTCGGGCGATCGTCTTCGTCTGATAACAAGACGGGCACACATAAAACCCGTTTGAGTATTATTAGCACGGAATTTCTGGGCAATAATGACAATATTCTGTTTTGGGTTTCGCAGCTTTTGCTGGACATAGGGCGTTTTGCTACAAAATCACCCAGTGACAAGTTGCAGGGAGTCATTTTATTTGACGAGGCTGACCTTTATTTACCCGCTCAATCCAAACCAGCCACAAAAGAACTGCTGGAAGGCTTGCTCAAACGTGCCCGCTCTGCCGGTATTGGATTGATGTTAGCGACACAGAGCCCCGGTGACATGGATTACAAATCCCGCGATCAGATTTCTTCCTGGTTCCTTGGACGCATTAAAGAAAAAACCGCACTGGATAAATTACGTCCGATGTTTAATGATTCGCAAGAAGACGCGGCGAATAAGTTACCTACTCAATCAACAGGCGAATTTCATGCCATACAAGATGGCAAAGTGAATCATATTAAAGCAGACGCTTCCCTGATACAGGCAAAACAGGTGCCGAGAGAAAAAATTCTGATATTGGCCAGCAAGAAACCAGGGGGGACAATTTCAGCCTTTGTTTCCAAAACCAAGGCTAAAGCTAAAGCTATTTTCAGCTAAGCAATTAAAAAGTAGCGCTTTTCACGGCTTCAAGAGAAGCGCTACTCCTCTAAATAGCATTTTGACGGTGTCAAGCCAGATGATGTACTCAACAACCTCCCAGCGCTCGTGAAACTGCTGCGGGAAGCGGGAAGCCGATTCAATTGAAAAAAATAATTGTGGCTCTATCAACCGCATTGAACATTGAATTGACTACCGATCCAGGATGATTCGATATCTCGCCTTACCAGAGCGAAGGTGCTCCATCGCATCGTTGACTTTATCCATTGGAAAATGCTCAGTCACGGGCGTTACATCATGACGCGCAGCAAATTCCAGCATTTTACGCATGGTTGCGGGACTGCCGACCGGTGATGAACTCACTGACAACTGGCTAAACATCATGGGGATAAGGTTTAAATCCAGAGGCGTTGTGACTGCACCCAACAGGTGTAATCGACCCCGCGGTTTGAGCAAACCAATATAGCTATTCCAATCAAGCTTGACGTTGACGGTCGAGAGCAACAAATCAAAGCGACCGGTGGCACCCTTGATGGCGTTCGGTGCACGCGAATTAATCACCTCGTGCGCTCCAAAGTCCAGCGCTGCTTGTTCTTTCCCCTCCCCAGACGTAAAGGCAGTGACATGGCAACCCCAAGCCCGCGCGAACTTTAAAGCCAGGTGTCCTAAGCCGCCAATCCCGATGACCCCAATCCTGCCTGTAGGCGAAATGCCAAACTGCACCAAAGGATCAAACACCGTCATGCCGCCACAGAACAATGGACCCGCCTTCTTGGCGTTAAGGTTATCAGGCAATTTGACAACACTGGCACTATGAGCGCGAACAGTATCAGCAAACCCACCGTGACGACCCGCAATCGTGGGCTGCGCATCTGAACACAAATTGTGATGCCCACCGAAGCACTGATCGCAAGTCATACAATATCCCGCATGCCAACCCAAACCAACGCGCTCTCCGACCGAAAGGTGCGACACTTGATCGCCAGCGGCTTTGACTTTGCCAACCACTTCATGGCCGGGAACCAGTGGAAATTGCGTCATTCCCCAAGCATTCTCGAGCATGCTGAGATCGCTATGACAAATGCCACAAAACTCCACGGCGATATCGACTTCTTGTGGGCCAATCGCCCCCAACTGATATTCAAATGGTTCTAAGACACCATTGGCTTTACTCGCTGCATACGCATGAACTGTACTCATTTTTCAGCTTCTCCTGTTTTTAACGCGGGTCTATTGGGCGTTAACCTCACCAGCCGGTTTGTGTTTGGATGTATTCAGCAATATATCGCAATTCTCTAAAAAGTGAAGTGACCACTCGCAACAAAAGTTTGACAGAAAGCAAACAGGCTGTCATCGGGTTAACCACCTTACGCCCCTGGCCATCCAATGTCGATCAGGATATTCGCCTGAAATACAGCATCAACCGCCACCTGGACAATGTAAATGGAGCGAGCGGCCAAATACCATCCACTCTATGAAAACAAAAAGAGTCAGTAATACAATCAACCACCCGCTATATACCAACCATATCGTTGACATCCTCCCCTTCCTAAACGAAGGGGATTCCTAGCGACTTATTAAGCCGTTAAGAGTAGGTTTGTATTGCTACTGCCTACTGGTTCCTGCTTCTTAGACGAAACTAACGTTTCAACTCCACAGGCTAACAAGCGATGTCCTCGCTCAAGTACATTCAAGGCACCTACCAAGTCGGCATTGGCTTTAAATCCACATTCTGTACATTCAAAAGCACTTTGGCTTTTGCGATTGTCACGACTAACATGTTGACATCTAGGGCAGGTTTGAGAGGTGTATTGAGGGTTTACCTTCAATACATCCCCGCCTGAACAAGCCTGTTTATACTCCAAGAACGAAACGAACATTCCCCATCCTTGGTCAAGAATGGATTTGTTTAGACCCGATTTCGCTTTGACGTTTTTACCATGCTTTTCAACACTGCCCTTGGCACTCTTAGACATGTTTCCTATCTTTAAATTCTCAACTACGACCATTGCGTGATTTTTGCTGATTTCGGTTGAGGTTTTGTGTAAGAAGTCTAAACGAGCATTGGCAATACGCTCATGCAGTCGGGTAATGATTTGTTTCTGCTTTTTCCAGTTAGCAGAGAAACGGACTTTTTTAGACAGCTTACGCTGTTCAAAAGCCAGTTTCTTTGATAACTTTCTGAAACTGTTTAAAGGTTCTACGTATGAGCCGTCTGACAAGGTTGCAAAGCGGGTAACGCCCATATCAACACCAATCATACTGGTTGAGCTATGACGCTTTAGCTCGGTCTCGTACTCAGTCTGAATCGACACGTACCAATAACCGCCTTTACGGGAAATCGTCATATTTTTAACGTCACCAATGACTTGGCGTGAATTACGATATTTCACCCAACCGATTTTAGGCAAGAACACTTTGCTAGACTCTTGCTCCAGCTTAAATCCTTGTGGATAACGAAAGCTGTCACTCAAACCTTTTTTCTTGAATTTTGGAATCCGTTTTAAAGGCTGTTTCTTATCAAAACCGTCTTTGAACGCTTTTTCTAAGTTTTTTAAGGCTTGTTGCAACGGTTGAGAATGAACGGTTTTTAGAAATCCATAATCTTCTGAGGATTTCCATAGCTTTAACCAAAATGACAACTCGTTGTACCAAAGCAATGGCTGTTTCTGCTCTAATCTGAACAGATTCATTGCTAAGGCTTTATTCCAAACAAACCGATTAGCACCCGCAAACTCAACCATCTTCTGTACTTGGTCAGAATTTGGATTGAGTCGAGATTTAAAGGCTTTGCGTATAATCTGCTTCATGGTTATAATTATACAAAAATGAATTGGTCTATGCAAGTTAATAACGATGTAAGAACAGGAAGACATTGCGTTTTTAATCTTCATGTTCATTTGGTCTTTGTAACAAAATACCGTAGAGATGTTTTCTCCGGAAGGGTATTAATTGATTTGGAAGAAATATTTAAAAACGTGTGTTTGGATTTTGAAGCAGAATTGGTGGAATTTAACGGTGAGCATGATCATATTCACCTTTTAGTTAACTATCCACCAAAAATTGCTATTTCTAACTTGGTAAATAGTTTGAAAGGCGTTTCAAGCCGACTTATTCGCAAAAAGAATTATCCCGAAATTAAAAATAAGCTTTGGGGTAATATGCTTTGGAGTCCAAGCTATTTTGCGGGTAGTTGTGGTGGAGCACCACTCTCGATTATTAAGCAATATATTGAACAACAGCAAAGACCGCATTAAACAGGCTTCGCTTGTGCGCTTATATCTCCGCCCTGAAGGACGAAGTTTTACGCGCTATTTGATAAATTGATTAAACTAAAAGAATTTAGACAACCTCAAGGTAACAAAATTATCCTGCCTGAAGAAAGACACCGGATTCTTAGGCGCTTCTTCAAAAAATGCCTGCCCAATAAGCTCGATTTTCAAGTCCTCACCGAGACGGCGTTCAGCTTCAACACGCAAGGTTGCTGGCCCATCTTCAATATCAGTTACAAAACCGACGAGAACAGATGAATCCTGAACGTCATTAAAGGCGAGGCGCGTACCCAGAAAAATATCCTTGTCATAAATTGTAGGAAAAATCTGTTTGTCCCGAATGTCATTAAAACTCAGTTTATCCCGGCCGTCATACAATCCCTCCACAATGAGACCAAGATCAATGTCACTTGCGGCAACCTGGAAGAAGGTATATTCCAATCCGGCTACCACCGCGGCAAAAGTATCACCTTGCCCTTCACGGACGATACCTTCAAACTTCCAAAGCCAGGCATCGTGAGTCAATTGAAGATCAATACCTGCTTGGGTAATTAAGGCGTAATGGGGTGTAAAACTTTGGTTATCAGCCGATAAAACAAGGGAAGGTTCACGATTGATGCCGCGAAAGACATGCAACCCCAGATCAAAATCACCAAAAAAATGGGAATAACGCAAGGCGACATCAGGGTGCCACTGTTCAGCGCTGTTACCATAAACAGCATCTCCTGTTTTAACCGGAAAGGGCGTCCTAAGTCGGCCATCGCGCCCGGGAAAGGTTCGTTCACGAAATCCGGTCATTAAGAAGACATCAAATCGGCCGAAATCTGACTGATGGCCCATCTGCACCATGGGTTGGCCAAGAAAATCTTCTTCATCGATGTCTTCAACCGCATCAATCTGATTGATAATATTAACCAGATGACGGGATTCTGTCACTCCCCAGAATATACGCGTGGCACCCACCAGAAATTCCCATTTGCCCGCAATTTTTCGCCAATTTGCCTCCCGGATATCAAAATGGGTGCGTTTATCATCTGCGGCATCTACGCGAATGAAGGGTGTAAATTTTAACAATGAATCGCGGTCTGCATTGCGCCAGCGAAATTCTGGTTCGAGCAAACTTGAGAACTGCACCCCTTCAACCTGACCAGGCCATAATGATGCTTCAGGAAACCCACGCAGCTCTAAAGCGGCCTGACCGCTAAAGTCGAATGATTGTGCCGAAACCACGGATAACTTGAAAAGAAACAAAACAGCAAGTGCCTTGATTAAAATAAGCATCGATACAATAACCTTTCGCAATTTTTCATGACACTTGCTAATCTAACGTTCTCTAACGCTGACGCGACAGCGCACCTCTGACAAAATCTCCGTCGCCGAGGCCTACATTAAATTCATATGCCTTGAAAAAAAGATCCGTACTTTTACCCGTTTGATGATTTTCCATGCGCCACACATGCGCCCGCCAGTATTTATCATCATAAAGTTGATAATCTTCAAACAGCTGGGTTTTCAGCAGGCTGCCTTTGCGATCGTAATATTCAATCTTGCGCGCTTGATAATCAGCCTGATCAACCCATCCAATTTGCCGTGTATAACCAGAATCTTTATAAAGTGGACGCCGTTCGACAACATCACAGGTCAGCTCTCCACAAGCTTCTTCGCGCAACCAGGTATATTCATATTTCTCAAGCTCCTGACCGGTAATATCTTCAAAAGCAAATTCTGAACCGACAAACGGGCCGGATTTGTTTTTTGATGAAATACGCTTCACGCGCTTTAGCGCTGGCAGATAAAGCCACTGATCGTCCGGGTCCAATATTTTGGCGTAAGAAAGTAACGCCGTACCTTCAATATCTGCGGGTGAGAAAAAAACAATCAGATTTTTATCGCCGACAGACTCGTCCGGAAGTTCCAGGGTTGATTGCTCAAGTACACGCCGGGATTCTGCACCTGAGGCATTTTTCAGCACCATTTCAAGCTCTACGCGGCTGTTATTAAAGCCTCGATCTGAACGGTCGGAACGCGCAGCAATATCAAACCCCTTTTGATCGAGATCTTCTGCAGAAACCGGCAGCGCAAAGCTTAGCAACATGAAAGCGCCCGTTAAAAGCCTATGGTTAAATAGATTAAATTGTTTGTGTTTTTTCAGTATTAGCATATGAAGCTCCTTTTGTTTTAGGTTGAGCGCGTAGCATAAGCAGCGCTGGTAACAACAACAGATCTACAATCAAGGCGATAAGAATGGCGAGTGCAGTCAGCGTTCCCATATCACCGGTAATCTTGAATGATGAAAACATGAGCACACTAAAGCCAAACGCCAGAATCAGCGCATTCGCCACAACGGCAGCCCCGACGGTATCAAAGGTGTAACGAATCGCGTCCTCAATGGAGAGTGCCAATTCTTCACGAGCACGCTGGTATTTCGTCAGGATATGGACCGTGTTGTCGACGATAATACCGAGAGAAGTAGCGGATACTGTCGCTGCAGCCATACCCACTTCTCCCACTAACAATGCCCATACGCCGAACGTCATAATGAGTGGTGCAATATTTGGAATCAAACTGAGAAGTCCAAAACTGAAGCTTCTCAACGCGATCATCATGACAATGGAAATCAAAATAACAGCGACGATGTTGCCGCCAATCATGTCCTGTATATTGCGCTCAGAGATAAAGGAAAACAGATAGGTTGCGCCAGTGCCATATACTTCATTCCCCGGTGAACGGGAATCCCACCAGGCATCAATATCTTTTAGGAATTGTCGCGTCTCTCCTGTCGTAATCTCATCCAGCGTAACTGAAACCCGGGTTGATGATTTATCAATGTCTATGCGGTCATTTAAGTCCAATCCGTATGGCAATGACAACTCATAGAGCAGCAGATATTGTGCAGCCAGCTCGCGTTCGCCGGGAATATGATAATAGGCCGGGTCATCGGCATTCATATTTTTGCTCAGCCGCTTGATGATGTCCGTATATGAATAAACATGGCGTACTTTTGAATATTCCCGTAGCCAGATCGCAAAGTCATCCAGGTCTTGCAGATATTTAGGCTCGCTGATGGCACCAGGTGCCCCAGCAGGTACTGAGTATTCCAGAATATAAAGCCCTGTCAGATGATTGATAGCAAACTTCGCATCACCACGAAATTCCACCCTATCATCAAAGTATTCAACCCATTGATCATTCAGGTTAATTGTCGGTATAGCGGCAGCCAAACCAATGAAAATAAGACCGACAACTACGAGCGTAGCACGTGCTCTAGCAATAACGAACTCGGCAAGTTTATTAATTGCTTCCTGAAGTGGTCCTCGAGATTTATCTGCATAGGTTTGTACATTAAATGGCAAAATCGTTAATAATGCCGGCAGAAATGTAAGCGAATAAAACCAGGCGGCTGTAATCCCGACGGCCGCAATATTTCCCAGCGCATTGAATGGTGGCGCATCGGAAAAATTAAGCGCTAAAAAGCCGATAACCGTCGTTAAACTGGTAATTGAAACAGCCAGAAAATTAACGCGCATACTTTCCTTAATGGCCGTAATTTTGTCATCGCCTACACGCATGCGCTGTGCCATCGTGATCAATATATGAATAGAGTCCACAATCGCCAGTGTTAGGATCACAACCGGCGCGCTGCCCGAGAATGGCGAAATGGTGATGCCTGCCCAGCCCGCAAAACCCATCGCAGCTATTGTTGCAAATGTAATAACGAGTACAGTTGAAATGACACCAGAAAAATTCCGTACGATTAACCATGTGATAAGAACCAGCACCAAAAACATGGGCCCATAGAGCGTCTCTGCATCATTGATTGTGGCCTCAAAAAAAGCAGCATTGAGCGCCGATATCCCCGTGAGTGCGATCTTCAGATCGGGGTAATCCTGCTCGAATTCGGTTACAAGTGCGCGGGCAAAATGAATGGCTTCTGGCAGCTCACCCTCACTGAGCCCCGGGTATTGCAACGTTACATTGATACCTGATGCGCCACGATCAAGCGCGACAAGACTGCCGGCAAGTAAGGGTTCTTTAAGCGCGATGTCAACCCGCTTGGCTATTTCTGCCTGTGAAAGATTGGCTGCATCTTCAATCAAGTCTTCTACAATTAAATCGTCATCTATTGCATAGGTGTGTTGAAAATTCGTGATTGAATCGACCCGTATCGCGAATGGAACCGTCCAGGCGCGTGCGGTAAATGCTTCAATGGCCTGGGCAACAAACGGTTGATCAATCGTGCCTGATTTCGGTTTAACAACAAAAAGAAAATTGTCGTTTTTTGTATAAGTCTCTTCAAACTTCTCAAATGTAAGCAGATCGGGATTTTTATCGCTAAAAAAGACGCGATAATTATGCGAAGTCTGAATGTGCATCAAGCCAGCGGCAAGAACCAAAAAGACGATAATTGCGAAAAAAATGGTCTTCAGACGATTTTTAATGACGAATTCTGCCCATTGAAGTGCAAAACGATCAGTTTTGTTTAATTGCTTGGTTTCGCTTCTAACTGCACTCACTATGCCTCCATTTAAGATCAATAGATCTTTTATTGTTAAATTTTTTTAAAATCTGCGTGCCAAACACAACCAAACACAACAAATAGCTACTTGAAACCAAAAGATTTTGATTAAACCCCGGTTTCCAACAAACGCATTCTTTAATGGAAACCGATAGATAAACTTATTGAATATATTATGATTTTTATAGATCATAATGACTAGACCTTGCCAGCTTTTCTTCCAAACAATATTGTTAGAAGTGGCTTATTTGATTGGTTTCTCGTCATTAGTAAATTGCTAATGGAAAGTCTGGATTAAAATTCCGGACCTATTTTTATCAATATCTGCACGGACTATATCACAAATTAAAGATCGTTCAATCTTGAATAGATAAATTTTTTAATCCAATTGTTCAAGCGCAGCCTGTACGGCTTCTTCTATTATAGAGAATGATATTCCGGCTCGAGACAGCGCGGCGAGGCCGTGGATAGTTGTTGCCATCGAAATGGCGATCCTTTTGACAGGGAGATCGGCTCGGACTTCTCCGGCTGCCACAGCATGCGTTAATGCCCTACTCAACCCCTCCTCCAGTCTGTTAAAGTTGCCCAATACCAGATCTTTAAGCTCTTCATCTGTTCCAGGAAACTCAACAGCCGTATTGAGCAACATACAACCGTTACGTAAGCGCCCATCTTTATTCATTTGCCGGATGAGCTCAAAAACATGCTCAACTTCAGCACGCCCGGCATGACTGCGATCAAGAGCACCGAACGTCTCATTGGCTATTTTGAGACAATATTTTCTAACGGCAGCCTTAAAGAGCCCCTCTTTATCCCCGAACGCAGAATACAGACCCGCATGGGCAACACCTGTACACTTAACCAGATCGCGCACTGAAGTCTCGACATAGCCCTTTTCCCAGAACAAATACATCGCTCTGTCCAGAATATCATTAACGTCAAACTCACGCGTTCTCGCCAAAGCGAACTCCTATCAAATATATCTAATTGGCTGTTAATTGAGGTATAAAAGATACAAACACCCTCTTTTGCCATGCTCTAAAATATATGTTAGGCCACACATTTAGTCAAGCTTGCTCTTGAGTGTGCTGGCTTAAGCCTGATCTAGCAATTGCCTATTCTTTAAATGCTCACCAGTTTAGATTTGAGCTCAAATCTTTTTCACCCAGACCGATTGTCCATCAAGGAGTGTTTCTCTCTCCGATTTTTCGGAGATTTTTTGTGTTGATTTGTGCTGGATCAAGCTGCACTGGCAGGCTTTGGCATGGATCGAAAAATAGAAAGATTAAGATGTATTGCAAAAAAAATATCCCTCACCCCTCATTTTCTATCAGTTTGAAATTTAGTTTGATATCCTTCCGATTACGAAGCACGTGATTAAATACATTTAAACTTAACAATCCGATAGTTAAAATATTCATCAGAGCTAAAAATAGTTCTAACATGCTCTAATCACTGTTATTTACGTCTTAATTTGGCACATTGGATTTGAGTATCGGCTCTGCAAAATATTATAATTATGATGTGTGTTTTGTCATACAATTGACGCATACAATAATATAGATTATATTTTGTATACACAAAACAACATACGGAGAAGAATATGTCATATGAAACTCAAATCAAAAACCTATTAAACAATCAATCAATGCCAGAAAGCCAATTACTATCAATACGCATGCCCCCTTCAACTGTAAATCAAATTGACGAGCTTGCGTCTGAACTCGACAGAACGCGTTCTGAACTAATTACTGTCTTTATCAATGGCGGCATAAGTGAATTAGTGAGGCAATTAGAAGAGAAAGATAACAACAATAAAGAAGAAGATATTATTGAAGCTAGGGATAATGAAGAATCTCCCAGATATTTCCTTTTAAATACAAATTACAACAACTCTGAATCTGACCACTTTACGATGTTAGAAAATGGCGAAGCCTCTGCATTTTATGGGAACTGGAAAAAAAATATCAAAAACCTAAAAGAAAATGACGTTGTTTTCCTATATCACAGCGGCCATGGTATTTGTGGATATGGGTATGCCGATAAAGAACTAATTATTAGGGATCACAACGGCAACAAAGAGCAGTGGTATGCGCGGAAGTTACATAATTTCGTTTCAGATTTTAAGGTAATAACAGCTAAAGTCTGCAAAGATATTACAAAATCCAATTTAATCTTTCGCAAAACGATGGTTCCTTTAACTAAAGAACAAGGCAAAGCGATTATCACAAAAATAAATGAATCAATTAAATAATTGATGGCTTCAAAGTTGCTCTATTGAGGGACGATTATGTCCCTCAATTTTTTCAATATCGACATCTGCTTTGGATTGTAAGTAAAGCCTTTAGCTAAACAAAAACTCCATAATATTAAAGCAATATATTTTCCTCAATAATATTCCTTAATATACGCATAGGCCCGATCAAACAGTATCTGATCCGTATGCAACTTATACTTCAACAACGCCTTACGCAGCGATTTTTGTACTTCACGCTCGCCACTGGTGGTATTTTGCCAGCCAAGGAAGCGAACCACACGAACAATAGCATCTATGTCGGTGACTATACGCTCTACCACTGCTGGTGTTTCGTCAGTTTTTAATTCTAAGAACAATTCGGTGAGTGCCGCTTGCGGTGTTTTTTCTTGAAATTCCGGCTCTAAATCTTTTTCAGCCTGAACCGTTTCTTTGGCAATTTTGCATAGTTCTTTGACGAATTCGATAGAACTTATTAATCCCTGTTCGGCTTTATCTCTCAACGCCTCCAAACGCTCACTTAGGGATTTAAACACAGACAAATCCCCATGTTTTTTAAAGCGAGCTATCATTACCTTTTCCAGCTGTTTAACTTTTTTTGGGTCTGGGTTATTGAAGATACCTTCAATCACATCCGCATCCAGCACAAACTCTTCCAAGGTATGTACAGCACCTACATGAATATTATCGTGAATCAGTTGCGTAGTTTGCGCGCCAAGGGTTAACCACAATAGCTTGCCGATATTGTCCGACGCAGGTTTTACTGATTCATACACCTGCGCCAACCACTTGTAATCCGGGTTATATAAATTCAGCATATTATCTGGAGAAAGCGATTCCCATAACTTGGCAAGGTATTTAAAATCACGGGCAAAGGCATCTTTCTTTTCGTTAGTATTTATTGCATTTTGTGCTGCTTCCAGGCCTTCGAAACCTTCTAGCGCTCTATCTACGCCAGAAAAGTGTGCCAATGCATCTTGCATGGCTTGTGGAAATATTTTGCGTAGTTCACTTAGATTGGTTATGACTTCTTTCACGCTCTCTTCATCAAACTCCAGTGCTTTAGCGGCATCGTCAAATACGCCAAAGTAATCCACTATGCGACCAAAGGTCTTGTGTGGGTACAAACGATTGGTGCGGCAAATCGCTTGTAGCAACGTGTGATCTTTTATAGATTTATCCAGATACATGGTTTGCAATATCGGCGCATCAAAACCGGTGAGCAGCTTGGCGGTTACGATCAGAAATTTAAGCTCTGATTGCGTATCGTTAAATTCATCAATGATTTTCTCTTGTTGGCCTTTATCAATCCCCCACTTCTTCTTAAAATTAAAACCGTCATTAGCGGTGGTGGATATCACCACCTTACTCGCTTCCTCGGGGAAGTGTTTATCCAGCTCTTCCTTATATTGCGCACAGGCCTGGCGATCAGGGGTCACGATCATTGCTTTAAAGCCTTGCGGAGCAATTTTCTCTTTAAAATGTGTGGCAATGTCCTGGACGATTTTCTCTACCCGCTCGGGCGCTTTTAAAAACGCGGCCATTTTGGCGGATCGTTGATTGAGCGCATCCGCTTCTTCATCACTTAATGCAGTGCTTTCTTTAAATTCGGCAAAGGCTTTATCAAGCGACTCTTTGTCGACATGAACATCCACCAAACGCGGCTCGAAGTGCAGTGGCAATGTCGCTTCATCACGAATGGAATCGTGGAAAGTGTAGCGGCTCATATAGCCGCCTGAGTCTTCTTCTGCGCCAAAAGCCCAAAAAGTATTTTTATCGGCTTTGTTAACGGGTGTGCCGGTTAAACCAAACAAGAAGGCATTGGGCAATGCCGCACGCATTTGGCGGCCTAAGTCACCTTCCTGGGTGCGGTGGGCCTCGTCGACCAGCACAATAATATTGTCGCGGGCATTCATATCGGGCTTGGCATCGCGAAACTTATGGATCATCGAGATAATGATCTTGCGGGTATCCCGCTCTAATAAAGTTTGCAATTCTTTGATGCTATCGGTGCTTTCCACATTGGGCACATCGGCGGCATTAAAAGTGCCGCTGATTTGAGTATCCAAATCGGTGCGGTCTACCAATACAATTATCGTAGGACTTTTCAGTTTCGGCTCACGGCGTAGCTTTTGAGCGGCAAATACCATCAATAGTGATTTACCCGAACCTTGAAAGTGCCAAATCAAACCTTTTTTAATCCTGCCTTCAATGACTCGTTCAACAATTTTATTGGCCCCTTCGTATTGTTGAAAACGGGGAATTACCTTCATGCGTTGTTTTTTATTATTAGTGGTAAACAAAGAAAAGTTGCGCATAATGTCGAGCAAGCGAGCAGGTTTGAGCAAATCGGTTAACTCTTTACCCACTTCACCTAAGCCGAGGCTTTTTGCTATGACATTCTCATCATCCTCAATACGCCAAGGCGCCCAAAACTCTAATGGGCATCGAATAGCCCCATAGAATAACTCTTTACCTTCGGTAGCAAAGGATAAAATATTCGGCACAAACAATTGCGGTACAACATTCTCGTAAATGTTGTGGACTTCATGTGCACCATCTAACCAGCTTACCGATGGGCGTATCGGCGTTTTGGCTTCACCCACCACCACAGGTATGCCGTTTATCATCAATACGACATCAGGTATTTTGGTTTCACGATGATGAATGCGGAACTGGTTGGTGATGATGTAATGGTTGTTGGTTAAATTATAAAAGTCGATTAAGCGCACCGGCACATGACGATTGTTCTCACCAAAAGGCATGGTTTTTTCGCCGGTAAGCCATTTAAAGAACTCTTCATTGGCTTTCACCAATCCAATTTGATTCACCGAAATTAAAATCGAGCGGAGCTTGTAGATCACTTCATCAGCCAATTCAGGTTTTTGGCTGATCTCAGGATTGAGGCGTAGCAAAGCGGCTTTAACTTCCGCTTCCACCATTACCTCATTCACACCACGGCCAAGCTGCTCTGATGATTGGTATTGCCACCCTGCGCCATAGGGTTTTTTAGGCGGCTCAGAAATTAGATTTTGGTTGAGGTTCACACCACTCACCTGATGAATGATGTAGTGCTCTACACTATTTAATTCGGTGAATGGCATATTTAAAATACCTGGTTTATTAAGCTAGTAATCAATATTTTTGTAGATTTAATCTTCTCTGAGAATGCTTTTTCTATATTTTCGTATTCAGTCATCTCATCAAGCAATGATTTTTCATCATCTAACACCTTCACTACATACTCACCAATAATTTTATGGCTAACCCTTGGCATTTTTGTACCAAATCCTTGCCCAGTCACAAAATTAATAAATGGTTTACTATGTAAGTGATAAAGAATGTACTTTTTTGAAGCTAACGTAGTTCCATAAACGAGTAACTCTGTTGTGGATACTGCATCAAAATCAGCAATAAATGCTTTATCTAAATAGGGCCGTAACTTGCTATAACAAAGATCCCCACTATCAACCAAGTTACACTGAGCTAATGCGTCTTTTGATTCGCCATATTCTGTACAACTAAAGGAACCCGACTCTATATGTTCTAAACCAATGTACTTTGACCTAGAATGAGGAGCCAAACTTTTACTCTTTTTGGGCATCAATATTTTGGACAAGACATACTCCTTACCACTAGAACTTGCAACTCCACTGTCGAAACAGACTTGTTTTGTTATTATCGCTTTCCGAAAAGCATTAATATTTTTTTGTAAAACATTGTCTACTGACCAAAACAATTTAGCCAATTGAGCTTGTTGATCTTTCGGCGGAAGAAGAAACTCATATCCAGATAAATCTTTCCAGTTTACATATGGGTTTACAGAGCCCTTAGAGTTACGAATCGAATGCTGAGCAAAGCCTTCAGACATCATCACAAACGGCAACAGACGTTTATCAATTTTCTTTTCATTGGCTTTGATCACAAAAGTGGTGTTGGATGTAATGCCATCAAATGGTGCAATGACTACTTTCCGCAGATAGGTACGGCGCGATCCATACAAAATATCGTCTTCCTCGAATTTCCTTATGAAGGCAGGCCCCAAGTATTCATCAGCAAGCTCACCCCATTCCCGAAGATGAAGATCTTCTGAATACATGTGCTCGCCTTTTACATAGCGAGTTAGTTCTGAATTTTCGCGGTCTACTGAGTCTTTTTGCTGTATTGCAACATCACCGAATTTAACCAGCTTCCACTCGCTGCGATCCAGCTTCAGCCCATCTATGATCTTTTCAATTAAGGCATTCATGTCAGCTCAACTCTCCCAATAAGTTTTGCATTGAAAGTTTCAGCTTATCGCCTGCCTCCTCCCAATTTTTTAGGGTCTCAGAGAAACTAGCCCCACTGTTCGAGTTATCTGGTTTAACATAAAAATTGATGTTCATATTGCCGTCAAAGGCCATGATCTCTTCAAGTGCAGCGACTTTGGCAAAGTGCGGTATATCGACGAAATCTTTGTAGGCTCGATATAGTTTTTCTATATGAGCTGGTGTCAAATAAGCCTGCCCTTTGTTTTCAATCACATCATCTTTGCCATTCACAAACAAAACCTTGCCCTTTCGCTTGGCGTGTTTGTTGGTGTTGCCAACCAGAATCATAGCTTCCATAGGTGAGTTGTAAAACAGGTTCGGCCCCAATCCTATTACAGCCTCTATTTCATCTGTTTCAACCATTTTTCTTCTCATGGCCGCTTCCATGTCACGGAATAAAATCCCGTGAGGCCACAGAATTGCGTAACGACCATTATCAGGATCTAGGCTTTTGTGAATATGCTGCTGAAAGGCATAATCAGCACATCCTTGCGGTGGTACGCCCCAGAGATTGCGGCCATACGGATCGCTTTCAAAGGCTTTTCTATCCCATGATTTAATTGAGTACGGCGGATTAGCGAGGATGATGTTGAATTTTTTCAGTTCGTCATTTTCGAGTAAACCGGGGTTGGCCAAGGTATTGCCACGCACGATGTCGAACTCTTCGATGCCGTGCATAAACATATTCATGCGGGCAATAGCGGAGGTGAGTAGATTTATTTCTTGGCCATAAAGTTTGAGTGTGCGGTATTCCTTACCTTCCTCTTTTAAGTGCAAGGCACAATTCAGTAGCAATCCTCCTGAACCGCAAGTGGGGTCGTATACAGATTCACCCGGTTGTGGGTCCATAATCATGGTCATGAGCTTAACCACGGTGCGGTTGGTGTAAAACTCCGCTGCGGTATGGCCGCTGTCGTCGGCAAATTCTTTTATTAAATATTCGTAGGCATTACCAAGTTTGTCGTCGGGCACGTTGCTTAAATTAAGCTTGTGCTGTGAGAAATGCTCGATAAGATTGGTGAGCATCTCATCAGAGAGCCGCTCTTTATTGGTCCAGCTAGCATCACCAAAGATGCCGTATAAGGTATCTGGGTTCGCTTGCTCTATAGCTCGCATCGCATTTTGTAATGCTTGGCCTATATTTACCGTGGTTTCGCGCACGTCATTCCAATGCGCTCTCTCAGGTATTTGAAAATGGTGGTTCTCGGCAAAGGTCGCATATTCAGTGTCGCCATCACTTTCTTTTAGTGCGCTTGCATATTCTTCGTCGTAAACATCAGATATACGCTTGAAGAACAATAGCGGAAAAATGTAGACCTTAAAGTCGGATGCGTCGACAGGACCTTTCAGTATCCATGCTGCTTTAGATAAATATTGTTCAAGCGCTGAGATTGTTAACTTACTATCCGTCATACGTTCTTTTTTTCACTTTTTATTATTATTTTCGTCAATCTAAAATCAGGATTCACTGTTTTTTTATTGGATACTTTCTACTCTTCCATAAAACATTCAATCGCATAGGCAGCACCAAGATCACTGCAATAAAAAAGCGGCCTTTAAGCAATGATACTTGCAAAAATATGTTCAAGGCCGGATTCATTATTGTCTCACCATTACACCTGTGGTCGTAAGCTGTTTAGTATCTGACGACAGTCATCTTATCCACTTTAAATAGTCTCAATAATTTTGCGCCTGAGAAAGGCCAAATAAAATCTTCTCCACGTGTTGTTTGAGGGAATAGAAACTTGTTATCGCTATTCGACAGGCTTTTTTCCTCCATTCCATCTCTTGATTTTATGAAGCTTTTTACGCCCTGAAAATCAGCATGCCTCACTAGCTCAAATTCAAACTAGCAGATACCTAAAAAAGCCAGCAACTATCCAATCAACTCTGGGTTAGTGCATCTATAAAAGAGACCGGACAACTTGCGACTATTCCAGAGTTGGTTGCAAGACGATATCTTTTATGCTTGCAAACTATCGATCGGAAAACATCTATTACCAATAAGAAGGAAAAACGATGAAGAGAATTACCTGTGTCGCATTAACCGCAATCACTTTATTGTCCGGTTGTGCTGCAATGATTAATGGAACTACGCAACAAGTATCCGTGAGGTCGAATGTGCAAGACGCAAAAATATATGCCAATGAAGAGTTTATCGGTACAGGAAATGGCGTAGCAGTCTTCAGGAAGAAGGATGATTATGTAATTACAGCGCGAAAAGACGGTTGTAATGATACCAGTATAGCCGCATCAAAATCATTTGATGCCACTACGCTATTGGGACTATTAATTGATTTTGGTCTAATATCGATTCTACTTGTTGATGGTGCCGTTACTGGTGCATGGAATCGATTTGATAGAACAAACTACATGATAGATATGCAATGCAATACGGCGAAACTGCAACTATGAAAATAACAGCCCACCGCCACCAGGACAACTAATCAGTAGAAAAAAGCGCTTAAACATTACTGTCTAAGCGCTTGATTTACTGGTGGGTCTGGCTGGACTCGAACCAGCGACCAAGGGATTATGAGTCCACTCTATAACATATTAATATCAATCAGTTACATCATTTTTCATTCCGCAAAAAGGGCAAAATTACCGTCTTAAGACCCAATGTTCATGCAGAATAGCTTTTATTTGCGGAACAGATTTATATGCATTTTGTGAGGTGTGAGGTATTAACAAAAAATGGATTCAGATAATTTTTCATGCAAAAAACACTTGATCCGCATTATAGCCTGTTAACGAAAACTAAAAACTTATCACCTCTGCAAGTTTGAAATTGACCAAGATAGTATACGTACTAGTGCGACAGGATCTAATAGGCACCCATAAAATCGCCTTTGCCGACTTCCAGACCATTGTGCCGCAAAATCGCATAGGCGGTGGTGACATGGAAGAAAAATTGCGGCAAACCGTAGTTGAACAGGTAGGTGTGACCAACCATTTTTTTCTCTTTCGGTGTGTCCGGGCGTAACACGATTTCACGCGTTTCGCTGCCTTCGAATTGCGCGGGCGTTAGGCTTTCGATAAACGACAATGTCTTGCCAATTCGTGCCTTCAAATCAGCAAAGGTTTGCTCGTTGTCGTCATACACCGGCACCTCAACACCTGCCAGCCGCGCTGACACGCTCTTGGCGAAATCGGTGGCGATTTGCACTTGGCGGATTAAGGGAAACATATCAGGGAAAAGCCGAGAGTCCAGCAGCACTGTTGGTTCAAATTTTTTCTCAGCGGCGAGTGCTTCAGCCTTGGTCAAAATGGCGCTTAGGCTGCTCAATAACTGTTTGAAAACGGGCACGGACGTTTTGTGCATATAAGTAGTAGTCATAAATTTTTCTTGGTTAATTGATACTTTTTACTCCGGAATTAACATCTGCGCTCTGAGATTCGCAGCCAATTTGGCTACTCGTTAGTAAAGATTCTAATACAAATTTCCCGGCAATATCAGCGTTACCATCGAAAGCCCCCTGGTTAGAAACTGATGAATTTCGCATCTGGCCGGGATGTATGCTGATGCAGGTCGTTCATGCCACCAAATGAGGCATTCTTCACCAGCATTTCTTCGCTGATGGAACGGATTTCAGCGCAAGGTTTGCACACGAGAACCTTGGCGTTGAGGTTTGAAAATATTTCTGCAAATTTTGAAGGTGGCCCGAAAGGAATCATTTTCTGATGGGTGCCGTCGAGTGCGACAGTTACCGCATCATGAAACAACATAATCATTACAGTATCGCCTGCTTGTAGGGCAGAGGCGGCAAAAACGAATGGTAGCGCAGCCCGAGTAACATCCGTTGGACCCCAAGTCGTGGAAATAACGCAATGCATCTAACCTCCTAATTTTATCGTGAGAAAAAGAATTGTTGGTGCAGTATATTATATAACCCCTTGAGCACCCGAAATCGGGGACAAGCTGCATGTTCTGGCTAGATCGATTACAGGGCAAAAAAACTAACACTCAAATAAAACAATAATTGCTGTTTTTACCTGAAATACTTGCAAATGTCACAATACCGCTTTGACTTAAACAGATTCAGGATCCCATAATAGCATTAACCTAGGTCATGTTCCTTCCAACAACGCCTGTCACATTGGTGAGTCTTGACTGCTCCCCTCCGTAAACGAAGGGGATTCCCAATTCAACGAATCCAACCCGGACGCACCTAAATGCAAACAGGACTTATAGATTCTCCAAGGGCTGACACCGCCAGTCCAGCGGTCAAAACATTACGCGCTGCGTTGATGTCTCGATCATGGATTGATCCGCATTCCGGACAAGTCCATTCACGCACATTCAAAGGCATCTTGTTTACGGTATGCCCACATCCCGAGCAGCGTTTGCTGCTTGGATACCATCGGTCAATACCTACAAGCTCTCGCCCGTACCACAGCGACTTGTATTCTAATTGCCGCACAAATTCACCCCATCCTGCATCGGAAATTGATTTTGCGAGGCAACGATTTTTCTTCATATTGCTAACAGCTAAAGACTCTACAGCTATCACTTGGTTTTCGTTCACTAGCCGTGTTGAGAGTTTATGTAGAAAGTCTTTACGAGCATCAGCAATTCCTGCATGTAGTCGCGCTACTTTCAGTCTGGCTTTTTGTCTATTGGCCGACCCTTTGCGCTTTTTAGATAGCTTGCGTTGCAGCTTAGCAAGCCTGGTTTCATTCTTTCGTAGCGTGTTAGGAGACGCAATCTTCTCGCCCGTAGAAAGAATAGCGAAGTGCGTTAATCCTAAGTCAATGCCGACTTTGCCGCTAACCCTTGGCTTTCGCGCAACAGAGTCGTCGCAAAGCATAGAAACATGGTATCGACCCGCTGAGTCTTTAGAGACTGTTGCAATCGTTAGTTTTGTTGCCTTAGGAAGGGTGCGCGACCATCTGATATTCAGTGGATCTTTCATCTTCGCCAGTTTCAGAGACTTACCGTCCCACTTGAAGGCGCTGGACGTGTATTCAGCCGATTGCTTCTCATGCTTGCTTTTGAATGACGGGTATTTGGCTCGTTTGGCAAAGAAATTACCAAATGCCGTTTGCAGGTGGCGGAGAGATTGCTGCACAGGAACACTGGAAACTTTGTTCAGCCATTCAAATTCAGGCTCTTTTTTTAACTCGGTCAACAAAGAGGAGGTAGCATGATACCCGATTCTTTTTTTCTCGGTATACCAAGCATCAGAACGAACGCGCAACATGCGATTATAGACAAACCGAGCACACCCGAATGTTTGAGCCAGAATAGTTTCTTGCTCAAAAGTTGGGTAAAACCTGAATTTGTATGCGCGCTTAATTTCCATTAACACACTGTAACAGAAATAGGTGAAAAAACAGGCTTTAGTATCAGCGAAGCTGACTCCCTATCCATCCCCGGCCTTAAGACCGGGGTTTTCCGGAAGTTGAGATGATAAAATTAATGATCAAATCCTCGCCAGGTTCCTTTAAGGAACTAATTGAGCTAAAATAAACCTTTGACTAGGAGATTGCCATGTCTGTAAACGTAAAACTATCAGAGAGCCTGGTGGCCGAGGCCAAGCGCTACGCGCAAACACAGCATCGCTCGCTACCCAAGCAGATCGAATACTGGTCGCAGATTGGCAAGATTGCAGAGGAGAATCCTGATTTGCCGTTTACCATGATCCGCGACATACTGATTGCCGATCAGGAAGAGTCAACGGGTGAGTACCAGTTCGGCTGATGCGGTTATATGTCACGCCCACATTTGAGCGCGCTGTAAAGAAGCTGCATCCACAGCAAAAACCTGATCTTGATGAAGCAGTGCGTGCCATTGCATCAAATCCTCAATGTGGTGAAGCAAAAGTAGGCGACCTGCTTGGCATCCGTGTCTATAAATTCCGTTTATCAAACCAATTGTGCATGCTGGCATATCGTATTCTCGATAAGGATAGCTTGAAACTACTGGTCTTCGGGCCCCACGAGAATTTTTATCGCGATCTCAAGCGGCATGAGAAGTAATTTTTTTTATTCAGCATTGAAATAGCTGAACTTTAAATTAGTTTTTGGGGTATTGCCAAGTTAAGTCAAATTGGACTGATTTTCCACCTCGAGTCAGTATTATGAATATTTAACAATCAATGAGTTAAAAATTCGTGCATTGACTAGTTTTTATGCAAATTTACTTAACTTGGCAATACCTATGTACATCTTTCATACTAGCTGGGTTCCCGATAACCCGGGATATTTCGATAATTCAGGCCGCTTTATATTTTGGGCTGAAACGGAATCTAAATCTAAAGACAAAACGCCTGCCAATACCCATGCTGGCACTGTTTTTCAAAAAAAACAGTTACAACAGTTCTTTATTGATGAATTCCCGCTAAAAACAGCACTTGTCAGTGTATTAAATCCACAGCCATCCCATTTCTACATAGCGCTTCCCAGTCAGGACGATATCCCACTGCCAAGCCCTGAAATGGCATTAATTACCGGTGAAATGATACCCGAAGAATTTGACTGGCAGAGCTGGAAGATCTTTGGCTTATCCTTGGAGAAGCCTTTATTATTCTTAAGGGAAATCCGTTTCTTAGCATTACATAAAACGGACCAATTTCGCCTGGGAAGTGATATGCAATTCTGGATAGATTATGCACGCAGTTTTGGGGAAATTGTGCGCAGACACCAATATATCCCATCATTACGATGCTACCTGGAAGCACCCGCTAAAAAAACAACGCAACCGAATCTTAAAATCTCGACTGGCTGGGAACCCGTGGCAACAACCTATGAGCAATTGATTGCTGATTTCTCCAGCATTATGCCCTTGGCTTGTGTCGCCGTTCAGGAACAAATGGGCGATAAGGAGAAAACTGACTCTCCGAGCTTACTGGATCGCGAGCAATTACTACGGCATTTCTCTGAACAAATGCTGGAAATGTTGATACAGAACGTCGACTTTACCAAGAAACTTCAAAATCAATTTGATGATAATTTTTTTGGTCGCCTGATAAACGCTTCTCAGAAATGGCCATTCATTACATCAGAGCAATGGCGTCAATGGCGAAGTTGGAAACAGGGATTATTGGGGCAGGAAAAGCAAAACGGTTTCAATCTGGGAATTCGATTGCAACAGGCGGAGCCCAGCTCACCCGATGCTTGGTTATTAAGATTCTTTGTTGAATCGCGACAAGATCCATCACTCAAACTGTCACTGACAGATTATTGGCATCCAGACTGTGATAAGAGTGCCTATAAACATTTTCTCGACCATGATTTTGAAAAGAACCTGCTGCTGGGACTCGGACAGGCTGCTCGCATTTGCCCTCTACTTTGGGACGGGCTGGAATCAAACCGACCCGTTGGGCTGACGCTCAATATGGAAGCAGCGTTTGCATTTCTTAAGAATGATGCGGGTGTATTGGAGGATGCAGGATTCAAGATTAGCCTGCCATCCTGGTGGACACCAAAAGGACGACGACGTGCACAAATTCGTACTAAAGCATCCGTACATTCCACACCAGGCCAGGAAAAGAGTGATGGGCAATTTAACCTAACTTCAATCTTGCAATATGACTATCAACTCTCGATTGGTGAGCAAGTCGTCACTGAAGATGAATGGGAGTTACTGGTAAATGCTAAATCGCCATTGATTCACTTTCGTGGGGAGTGGATGGAAATTGATAAAGAGCAGATGGAGAGCTTATTAGCTTTATGGAAGAAACAACAAAGTGCTGATGAGACAGTGACATTGACTGACATGCTCAGGCAAGCAGCTGAAGCAGATGAACAAACTCAAATCTATAGTTTTGACGACACACTCTCCGAGATTCTGTCACGTTTGCGTGATAACCAGCGACTACAGTTATTGGATACGCCACAAGCATTAAATGGAGACTTACGTGAGTATCAAAAGCGCGGATTGTCGTGGCTTGTTTATCTGGAGTCATTAGGCCTGCATCCTTGCTTAGCCGATGACATGGGGCTGGGAAAAACAATTCAGGTCATCGCCAGACTTGTTCAGGAACGAGCACAATCAACAGAATCACTTGCCCCCACATTATTAATTGCACCAACCTCTGTATTGGGAAATTGGCAGAAAGAAATTGAACGTTTTGCCGGACAACTGGCGACTGTACTCCATCATGGCGCAACCCGCACCCAAACACCTGCACAATTTAAACAGGACATTGCCGACAAAGATGTTGTGATCACATCTTTTTCACTGGTACGCAGGGATGCCAGTTTGTTTAATCCGATTGATTGGCATCGAGTTGTTATTGATGAGGCACAAAATATAAAGAACCCCCAGTCGGCACAGGCCAAAGCCATTTTCCGGCTCAACGCAAAACATCGATTAGCCATGACCGGAACCCCGATAGAAAATCGCTTAATGGATATGTGGTCCATCTTCCATTTTCTAAATCCAGGCTACCTGGGCACCTCAACCCAATTCAAAAAAACATATGAAACCCCGATTCAGCGCGATAGTGACACACTGCGTTCAACACAACTCAAGAAATTAATTACACCATTTATTCTACGTCGCTTGAAAACGGACAAATCAATTATCAAAGACCTGCCTGATAAAATCGAACAAAAAGTTTACTGCAATCTGACACAAGAACAAGCTTCCCTATATCAAGCAGTGGTTGATGATATCCAGGTGGAATTGGCGCAAGCTGAAGGCATTCAGCGCAAAGGCTTGATGCTTTCCACATTGATGAAGCTGAAGCAAATCTGCAACCACCCTGCACAGTTTTTACAGGATGACAGTGACTTTAGTACCCTTCGTTCACACAAACTGGCGCGTGTCAGTGAAATGGTTGAAGAAGCCATTACTGAGGGTGACAGCATGCTTATATTTACGCAATTCACTGAAATTGGTGCCGCAATGGAAAAACACTTGCGTGAAAACTATCACTACCCGGTTTATTATCTACATGGCGGCACAGCGCGTAAACGCCGCGCACAGATGATTGAACAATTCCAGGATGAAGATGCGCCCGCGTCGATTTTTGTTCTTTCATTGAAAGCCGGTGGCGTGGGCATTACCTTAACCCGTGCCAATCATGTCTTCCATTTTGACCGATGGTGGAATCCAGCGGTGGAAAATCAAGCAACAGATCGCGCATTTCGTATCGGGCAAACCAAGACCGTATTCGCACATAAAATGGTCGCGTTAGGCACACTGGAAGAACGTATTGATCAAATGCTGGAAGAGAAACAGAAGCTCTCAGAAAGCATTATCGGCAATGATGAATCCTGGCTCACCGAACTGGACAATGATGCATTCCGCGCATTAATACAACTGAATAAAAATACAATTTTGGAGGCCTAAAATGGCACGTAAAATTACACGTACCTGGTGGGGCGAACGATTTCTGGATGCTTTGCAACAACGTATTGACCCTGGCCGCCTCAGCCGAGGCCGCGCATATGCTGGCCCAAACAGAATGTTGGATTTTTGTATTGAAGGTAAGGAAATCAAAGCCAAGATACGTGGCAATATTAACGCTTATTTTGGCGTTCATAAAGAACCTAAATATAAGATATCTATAAAACTAAAAACGATTAGCCAGGAAAAATGGAAAGCAATTATTAAAGAAATTGCTGGCAACGCTGCTTGGTTATCACGCCTGATGATGAACGAAATGCCCGATAATATTCAGCAGGCATTTGCAAAACATGGCGTTGACTTGCTGCCCGGAAATCATGCTGGCGACCTTATAACGGATTGCTCTTGTCCCGATTGGTCAAATCCATGCAAACATATTGCCGGCACTTACTATAAAGTTGCCTCTATGCTTGATCGTGACCCATTTCTGATATTCGAACTTCGCGGAATGGACAAAGCAACACTGCACCAAGTGCTTGCTGATTCCCCTCTGGGCAAAGCACTGCTGGCGCAAATTACTCAGCCTGATGCAATCCCAATGGAATACGCACAACATCGTTACACCCAACCCTGTTATCAAAATTACCAGGACATTACCCTCAAACAATTCTGGCACATGTCCGCACCGCCATTACCGGAAACAAGTGCATCCAGTCCGCTCGTTTCAGCTGCATTAATTAGGAAACAAGGTGACTACCCGCCTTTCTGGGACCTGGATCATTCCTTTGTTGAAGTGATGGAAGAAGTTTATGAAAGAATTTCGGTAAAGAATAAAGCGATTTTATAAGGATTGCTATCGCTTATCCTGAAGTGGCCCCCATTAACTAGACAACCTGAAGATAAATTAAGCTCTAACATGGCTGGTTAATCAAGCTCAGGCAGCTTGAGGAATTGCATACTTCTGATAGTAAACTTCATCTGGTGTTAGATCATCAAGACTTTGATGAAAACGTTCCTGATTGTACCAATTGAACCAAATATTTAAACTTTTCCTTACCTCCTTTAGATTGTTGAATTCCCGAGTATATAGGTGTTCGTATTTGACTGTACGCCATAATCGTTCAACAAAAATATTGTCATAGTAGCAGCCCTTGCCATCCATGCTGATCTGTATACCATTGGTTTTTAGCATTGATGTAAATGCCTCGCTGGTAAACTGCACACCCTGATCACTATTCATGATTTTCGGACAGCCATGATCCTGAATGGCAGCTTCCAAAGCCTGGACACAGAAATCAGCGTCCAGTGTGTTGGATATGCGCCAGCTCAATACTTTACGCGAATGCCAGTCCATAATAGCAACAAGATAGCCAAAACCTTTTTCCATCGGCACGTAAGTGATATCGGTCGCCCAAACTTGGTTGGGACGACTAATGGTCCTACCTTTGAGCAGATAAGGATACTTCTTGTGCTGCTTGGCCGGAATACTGGTTTTGGGCTTTGGTGCTGTGCTAATAATGCCCAGTATCTTCATCATTGAAGTTGCTTTCTTGCGGCCTATCATCCTCCTCTGGCGCCTGAACCACGTGGCATAACTGCGTGAACCATACTGTGGTGTTTTCAAATACTGCTCATCCATTTGACGCAACAAGATTAACTCACTTCCATCTGTGGGTTGTGGCTGATAATAATACGACGAGCGTGCAACACCCAGTAAATGGCATTGACGCGATTGACTTAGTTTCTCGTGGTGCTCGATCATTGTTTTGCGCTCAGCAACACTTAATGATCGAGCTTTCTGGCTAAAAAATCGCGTTCCACCGTCAATTGCCCAATCACGCGATGTAAATCGTCGGCACTATGACCATTCTTATTATTGGCGTCACTATTCTTGCCAAACAAATCACTGGCTTTTCAATCAAATGACGTTTCCAGCTATTAATCTGCGTAGGATGGATATGATAACGAGCGGCTAGTTGTGGTACCGTTTCTTCTCCACGTATTGCTGCCAAGGCTATTTTGGCTTTGAATTCTGTTGAGTATTGCATGCGTTTCTTGCTCATGATTATGTCTCTCTATTTATCTCATATCAGAGCTTAACAACTTGTCCAGTTTTGCGGTACCACTTCACAATACACACCACCGTTTTATCCATTGGCACGACAAAGGTATCTGGTCTAAGGTGCTTTTCTTCATCTCAAGAGATGGCGCGGCATTGCCACAAAATATGCCAGAAATACGGCCTCATTCCTCGCCACTGTGAAAATCAGGTGTATCGCTCTCTGGGCAAGCAAGCGCCTCATGACTATACTACCTAGGCCAGGAGCTTTTTTAAGAACAAAGTCATGAAAATTTATGAGCTCCTCAATGTAGATCAAAATACTATAATTTTGAAAAAGATGCATATTATAAAACGCAATAAAGCTGGGGAAAAACAATGCAAGTGATAATGGTTAGAAGTCCTATGTCCGTTCTCAATAAGGATTACATAGGATATGGCTGGGCTAAGGTTAACTTTTCAGAATATGAAACTGCCCCCGAGGTCATTCAAAAAATTAATCAGGAATATCCTCAAGGTATTCGCAGACATACCAATAAAGTTAAAAGATTCTTTAATTTGGAATCTGGGGATATTGTTATTGTTCCATTATCAAAAGCTATAACTATTGGTGTAGTTAATGGAAAAAAATGTTTTGATATTAGTTTAGCTAAGGATCAAGCTTGTAATCTTATTTCTGTGAATTTGTTCAG
The DNA here is from genome assembly GCF_900143275.1 of Nitrosomonas cryotolerans ATCC 49181. Classification (NCBI taxonomy): domain Bacteria; kingdom Pseudomonadati; phylum Pseudomonadota; class Betaproteobacteria; order Nitrosomonadales; family Nitrosomonadaceae; genus Nitrosomonas; species Nitrosomonas cryotolerans. Next base: position 619,246 of record NZ_FSRO01000001.1, on the reverse strand, counting down.
AACGCATGATGGTCATATTCTTAGAATAGCAAGAAAAACATTAACTCAAGGTTTAGAGAGTCGACTAAAAATAAGAGCAGCTAATGCTAATTTAACAGAATTTAAAGATGAAATTGAAAGAATTATTCAGTCAATCGAGTCAAATGGTGCTTATAAGCAAGAAACTTATTTGTTAGAAAAAATCTCTGAAGCTGAGACCGTTTTTAAGGAAAATTTACTGAAGTCTATAATTTCTGGAACAACATGGCTATCTGCGGGTGGCAATGGTTTAGAGCAATTAGTTAAAGAGCTTCTAAAAATTGAAGGATATACGGCAAGCATTCAAGCAAAAAATCAATCCTCAGATATTGCAGATATCGATATTAAAGCGAGCAAAGTAGATAGATTTTCTGAGTCACATTTAGTAATACAGGTTAAACATCATTCAAATATATCAGGGGAACATGGGCTTAAGCAGCTAATTGCCTATGATGATATTGAAGAAAGGAACTATCAGAAATGGCTCATTACAACAGCCGATTTATCTGAATCATCAATTGAATTGGCTGAAGAACATAACATTAAAACGATGGTTGGAACTGAATTTGTAGATTGGATCTATGACAACATTACCGAGTTATCTTTCAAAACCAAACAATTATTAGGAATAATAGAAATCCCTATGTTGGCAACATAATTCTTTCAAATATACATTTGAATTAGATGATTTCTAAAAATACTCCTCATTTCTGAAGGTTCTAAAAGCTTATTGGCAAACAGATAACGTTCGGAGCCTCTTTTCTTTATTCCGAGGTATGATCGCAAAAGCTTATTCATGGCTTGCTTCCTTTTAGAATGATGTGTGTTGTCAATTATGGGGTCTTTCCCGCGATTCCTATCTATTCCTTAAACTGCCCTCTAAGCATGCTAGCACTGGTGGCGATACTGGCAATGGTACCTATGACACCGGCTACTGAGGCGGCAATAATATAAATAGATTCGCCAGAGGTCAGTGCGATGCCGCCGATAATTAAAATCACCAACAAGCCGAGTGGCAATTGGTAATCTTTCCAAAAACCGGCTTCACTTTGACTCACCAAACGGTTTACCGTGTCTATGGTTTCTGCATTGCGAATAAAGTACGCAAAGCTGTTATTAGCGATCTCCAAATGTCCTTGCTTAACCTTAATTAACCCATTCACAGCCAAATGTTCGATCATCTGAGTATTGGATGGATTGATCCTATGTTGCCTGTCGAGGCTAAGCAACGCTAGTTTTTCGGCATTTGAGCAGGACTCCCATTTAAAACGATAAAGAGCCTCAGCGCGCAATAATATATAGTTGATGGTCGTCCATTGAGCACCAATTCTCGAGTCTTCACCTTGATCCCATAGGCTTTTTTCTGTAGTTTCAGAGGATTCCAAGGCATCGGATGATAAGAAAAATAATTCTGGAAAATCAGAAATTTCCTGTTCCAGCAACCGCTTGTCTACTCCTCGCTCAAGGATATCCGTCACTTTCACATTAAAATCCATCAGACACTCTGCCCATGACAAATATTCCGCATGCTCAAGGATTGAACTCTCTTCTACTAATAGAGGATCTTTCATTTTGACTCTTTGCAAACTGTGATATCCGGTAAAAATGGTAAATGAATTTAGCTGATTCGCCAGGGTGAGTGATTTTATTTCCATAATCAAATCGAGCAGATGTTGCCTAAATTGAGCCTGTTCAAGGCAAGTTTCGATATCCCAGATTTGCACATCCAATTTTTTGCTATCGGCATCCTCTATGACGTTAAGCTTGAGATTGGGCAGGAAGCTATTGCTAGCACCAAGTCTTTGCAGACATGGGCTGAGCTGGTAGAGCGTGTCGAAGCCCACTAATAAATTATTAAGCTTAGGTTCTGTAGATTTACTTTCGTGCATCACGGTGGTTCTAAGTAGCAAGGCCAGGCCGATGCCATTGAGTTTTACCCGATCGCATTCGATGATTAGCTTTGTATGATGCGAGCCCTGTTTCAGGGTGGATTTTGATTTGGTTAATCTTTCAATATGCTGCAAAAAGCCATCTGAATAATACAAACGTGTCCATAACATGCGGCGGTTAAATCCTAACCAAATCCAAATAATGATCCCTATTAAAATGCTATAGCCTGCTACTGGCCATAAGATTTTTAAATCCTCTTGTATTGTGGGTGGCGCAGCAGTGGGAAAACCAGTGGTGAAATAAGCATTTATCCATTGCCATAAATAAGTGGCGCCCACCAGAGAACTGAGGTTAAGGTAGTCGTCGGGCTCGACTTGGGATGAGTGCATTTGACAAGTAATTTTATCCTTCAAATTATTTTCTAATTGGGAAGTCAAGGGTAATAGTGTGATCGGATCTATGCGTTGCTGGGTAATAGAATTCGGATAGCGGCTAAGCGCCATTTTGATCATTTCTTGACGCTCGTAATTGAGCCAATTGCAATGAACCTGTTGATAATGAAAGCCCAGTGCTTTTAGCGGCATCTGCGCTGCAGCATGCAAATAATAAAGGTGCGTCATTGACAACAGGATAGCCACTGCAAACAGTGCTTTGAGACTTTTATTTGTTGACATATGGCTGCTTGAACCTGCAGCGGAAAGACGTTTATTGCAGATACGGAATAGGTAGAATAATAATATCAATACCCCGGCACTGGGCAGTATCCAGGAAAACATACGTACTGACTGTTGCCAAAATTCGGCCAAATCAAATAATAGCCCAATATAATAGAGGCTATAAATAGCGCTGAACATTATTGAACCGGCCATGATGATTATCCGACCATTGATTCCTGCACGTATAAATAATTCGTTTTTTAGAATGTTGGTGTATGAAAATTTGCGACAAACAGTGAGCAAACCGACCAATACCAGTAGTGCAAAAGCAAAGCTCACGCTGATTAACAAAAACTGGTTAGCCATTAAAGCGTCGAGACTATCGTTTGGATAAAAAATCACAATTGCCCAGGCATCAATAGGGGCAGGAATTAACACAAACCGGCCAGACTGCCCATGGTAATGTCCCTCAATTATCTCCTCGCTCAATTCCGGGTAATAATCTAACCTGGCTTTGATCCATTGGCTTAAATTGGATTTATTGTTACCTGAATAGAACAAGTTCTCAACTAAGGCCCGGCTTTCGTTACTATGGAACAGCACGCCACCACTATCACGGTCAATCACCATGTAGGTGAAATCATAGGGGGCGGGTGCCGCCAGGCTTAATGAAGGCAAAATTACATCGGCACCTAATATATAGGCGGTTAACCCGCTTCCTGGCAAGACAGAGTCTTTTGGATCATACATCGGCATCGAAATGGTAGTGCCACGGGTGCCATCACTTATGTTTAACAAGCGTTGGAGATAAACGTTATTGAACTCAACACATTGATCACTATTGTTTTTCTCAGCGGCGAGGCACAGCTGCCAACCTTGGTAATCCCTGATTTTCTTGTAATAGTCTCGTTCAATTAGATTTACGACCTGTGGTGGAGCATTACTTTCTTGATAATATATTGGTGGTAGTGTGGTATTACCTTCATCATTGATGGCAAATACAGTAAGTATATTAGCGGGCAGGTAGCCTTGCTTCCCTTGGCCAATATGGGATTCAACCATTCCGTTAGATTCCACCTTGAGATCCAGGTTGCTTGCCATAAAACTCAAAACGGCTTCACCGCTGACGTTTTTTTGTTGCGCCTGAAGCAATATCTGTTCTGCAGATTGATCCAGCTTTGCGGTTACTTGCCAATTCTCTTCTCCATTGGTATCAACTAAGCAATTAGAAGTAATTAGATAGGCTTTACGAGGCGTAAATGCATAGCCTGGTAACTTTTTTTCGGATAGAGGCTTACAGGATGGCGAAGTTAACGAGACTAGAGAATTTTCGATCATCTGTGAAAAACGGTCAGTTGCTGACACATTGTTATTGGATTCAGTTCCATTTGGTGCATTAAGGGTTGCGAAGTCATCTAGCTCAGCTAACAAATTGTGATAGAAAGGCCGATAGTTGTCTAAACCTTGAAACACCTTAATGAGATCACCATTTAGCTGTGTATATAGTTTCTTGGCATACGCGACTGCTTCTCTATCTTTACTCATCTGCAAGGTAGTTTTTTGCATGAACGCCAGCACGAGAGCGATAAGCACAATGAAAAAACCATAGCTCGAGAGCATGGTAAAGTTCCGATACAATGGCGTAATAGATTGGCTTTTAGGCAACAGGTATAGACGCAGTAGGGTCCAAATAAACAATAAACTGACTAGCGTTACCAACAATAATGATAAGCTCCAGTAACCTGAATCCTCAATGTGTAGTTTGTGTTTTGGTAACAGACCGACTAAGTAGAGGGTATTTATCGTGCCGGTTGGGGAAGCGTTATTTGAACTCTCTTGTTTTTGATTATTAGGCTTTGTACTTAACGCGGTATCCAGAGAAAAAGGGAAGATAAAAATACGAAATTCCCCATAAGATAATTTCATATCTACATGGCTACTATAGCTCGGCAAATGTTGCCTACCATCGTCGCCATCACTACTTTCTGGCTCTTTCAAATTAAATTGATAACGATGTTTACTCTTCTCTATTTCTTTGTTGATACTTGTTAAATTGTCAATTGATATGGTCTTCTCACCACCGATGGTGGCTAATACTTTGCCTTCACTGTTCGCAAAAAGATATTGACTAAAACCTTGCTTTGGAGAGGGTAAAATATCAGCAACTCGAACTTCAGCATCAAAATTCCCGTTCTTAATTAAAATATTATGCCCGGAGAGAGAATAGTTAAAGCTCTTATTAATATTTTGGGCATCGTTTGTTTGTTTTCGCTGATAGCTGGGTAACTGGGCGCGGATAGAGTTAATACTCTCTTCATTCACATGCATTTTGTCCAATTGACTCAAGTTTTCATTAAACTTGTTCGAGGCTTCGTATAAGACTCGATAAAAGTCACTATTGGCAAAATTGCCTCGACTATTAATAAAGCTTAAATAGCCAAAAGAAATGAGCGCCAGCACCACAATAAATGCACAAATCCATATCCGACGGCGTGGCACTGAGGCCTTGGATGATGTCGTCTTAGCGCTTGTATCGGTTGACATCAGCATTCCCCTGTAAGCAAACAGCTAAGTAAACAAGTGTCAAAAATACACTCAGGTGCCAAACGCGCTTATTTATTCATGCTTCGATCCCTCAATGCGTTAGAAAATGTGTATTTTCTCTCATTCACATCAAATCAGTTTTTTCACGCCGCTTACTACATTACAGGGTCTTTAAAAACTCAATCAGCGCCTCACGTTCTGCCACATTCAACAACGGCCCAATCACACCTTTATTTTGTGTATTGTTAAATTCATGGCCGTGATTGGAATTTCCATTTTTTGTCGTATCAAACAAGAATAATCCGCTACGTTTCCCTGTTTCATATCCAACTAATATAGGATCAAACTCCAAATTGCCCACATAAAATTGCTTTGGCCTTTCGCTCACAGGCGATAACAGTGTAAATAAGTTTGGTACACTGCCATTATGTAGAAATGGCGCAGTTGCCCAAACTCCATTAAGTGGCCGTGCTTTATAACCTCTGGTTGCACGTAAACAATTAGGCAGATATCCGTTCATTTCCTGCTGCTGTTCACTGGGTATTCCATTTTTACTATACCAAAGATCAACTGTTTCCTGCACAACGGCTCCTAACGATAATGCAAAGTTGGCTTTTGCATCATCAGTAACATTCAATGCAGCACATTCTGCATCTGCAAAAACACCTGTCGCCAGGCCCATACCAATGGTATTGATTGTACGATCAGCCAACACTGCTGCTTGATTAGGGTCGGTGCCAATGAGCTCGGTTGAGAATAACTTTAAGTCCAATAATCGTGTACCAATTGCATTTTTTACGGACCAATATTGTTCATTCCAGAACTCTGAGCTGCCTACCGGTGGCAAATGACATTCCTGACAATATTGTTTATATAGATGCTCACCTACCGCCGCTTTTTGTTGATCGATATCTCCCAAAATATTTTGTGGCCATTGTGGGGAACGCAATCCACTAAATTGCCGATGCTCAAACGGTGCAGCTTCGCCTGCCAATGATTTTTCAATCGCATACAAATTCATAACATGCACAGAAGAAGCAAAATTATTCGACTTGTCTTTATTTAAATTTAACAAAGCGCCAACGCCTAATGCCTCCCCCGCATTACGAATCATCGGTTGCATAATCGATGCATCATATTGCACCCAAGCAAACCAGGAACTCGTCCAGATAAATGGAAAACTCACAGGAGCATTGGGAATTACAAAATTTTCTGGCCGCTCAGCATCCAGTGCAAACACTTGGTTACCAATTCTATTTAACGCATCTGTGCGCCCATAGCCCTCGGTCTGCGCGAGATTGGCCTTCACATTTTTTACAATATCTACCAGTACTTTACTTTCACGGCCTTGCTCAATGTCTTTATTGATAATTCCTTGATTTTGTATGCTAATAGATTGAAATAACTGATTAACTAAAAACATAAATGCTTTCGTATATTCTTTACGTAACTCCTTGAAGCCTTCATCTGAGTATTGATCGGCTAATACACGCTCAGCAAAACGTTTAAATTGACGCTGACCAATATAAGTTTCAAGCATAGAAACCAGGATAGTGCTCATTAGCTTATTTGCACTTATCATCGAGGGGCCACCATCGTAACGCACTCCTGTGCCTTTATAATTCAACTGTCCCGTATGACATGCCGCACATGTTAAGCCAATAGCACGATAAGGTTTACCTTCCAGATCAGTTGCTGCATGATCGACTGCGAAACCCACAGGTAGATTCGCGCTATTATATAAACCCAATGAACCGGCAATAAATCCCAAACGCTCTAAAAAATCACCATCAACGATTAATTTTTTGCTAAACAAACTTAACCCTGGTTGTTCTAGCGCAATAAACCACTCATACGGAACAAAAAAGCTGGATGTGCCTTGTGACACATAATGGAACCATTGCCGTTGATCATCATCCCAATTTTGATCCAGCCAAACTACTTTTTGCACAGCTTGCAACTCTGGCAATTCTTTATCTGCGCATGAGGAAAGTCCAACAAGGCTCAACAACAATAACAATCCAAAGTGATTAAATTTCATCAGACAAACCCTCTTTAAAAGTACGCTAAGAATCGAGAAAATCAAAAGAGAGAAGAAAAAATAAACATTCTTTCTGATCACAACCCTTAAATATCATGAGCCAATAAATTCCTAGCGTAGGTTTTATACTGGTAATCCTTTTAAAACTCACGAAAGAGCAGTTTTCTGCTTAACCTCCAAGCCTTCCACATATTTCCTCATGGCTTGCATATAGTTATTCATAGCGTGATCTTTTAAGGCATCGAGGCCAAATTTACCGAAATCACTACGTAGGCCATTTATCCCATCGAGAATTCGTCTGTAAGTAGCAATACCCGGATGCAGCTTCCCGTCCGCATCGATATACATCAATTGATCAATATGCCAATATTTCAACAAAAGGCCCATCGGTGGTACTTCGGCCACAATATCGTTATTATTTGCAACCCTAAAAGATCGTCCTTCAAACCGCTGATCGAAGGCTGTCACAAAGCTTCTGTCCCCGGTACGTGGTTGTCCGAATGTGTAAAGGCCTCGGACATCAAACTGTTGATTCCTTATTCCATCTCCGAGACTCAGACGTGCTGCGGTCAGTGTGGCTAAAGCTGCACCTAGGCTGTGACCAGTTACCCAGATAGCCTGATCATGGGTTCGTAGATCTGTGATCGCGGTTTCTAATTGCGGCCATGCCAAATCCAGTGCTTCGTAAAAACCACGATGAACCTTATTCTCTACATTTTTTATCGGTCCATCGACAAACCTGAACCGCACATTGGTCAGCCAGTCCATTAGATCTCTCTGCTGAGTGCCTCGAAACACGATCATTAGAACATTGAGATCGGCGCAAACAAATGCCTGAGTACCGACGAACGGCTTCTTATTGATATTAATAGTTTTAAACTTGCTGAACCCCCATTTTTTTACCTCTTGTGCTCGTAGCGAGTCGGATTCCTCATAGGCTAAATTCGAGGCTGCAGCGAGGCACAATGCATTATTCGGCATAAATCCGGTCGCCAAAGGCTCAAATGGATTCTTTAAACGATCATAGCGATAATCTCTTTGGCTCATTTATTGCTCTCCTTCAGTTGCTAGTCGAACAATTCTTTAAATGAAGTATCCGAGGAGTATTTCAAATGAAATATCCAATTTTCGCTGACGGATACAACCCTATATCTTCCAGACTCCATTTTTGATAGCACATCTCACTTTTAACTCAGGGTAATTTTTTCATAGCCTGTTCATTTTTGAAAAGCTGACTGGTTAATTGATAGCCCAATTCCCGATAAGATTCAAACTGCCGTTCGTCAAAAAATTGATCTGCAGTCGGCTCATTCGGATAACTGGGGTGGCTGGCTCTATAAGCATATAAATCACCAGGCAAATTACGAGTGAGTGTTGCCTTGATATATATGAACAAGCCAACAAAGGCTTTTTCTGTTACATCTTCTGTTGAAATATCGGGATAAATAATGTCACCAATAGCGTATCCCCGTTCCGACAAGTTATATTTTTCATCGTAAATCTCAGCGCCTCTCGTACTGGCAGAAGCCTGGCTACCGGGCAATAGCCCAGAGAGATCAAAAGCTTCATCAAGAAAACGAATCGATACGCCAAAATCTACCCGTATGCGTTCAATAGCACTGCCAAGATCATCAAAAGTAAAATTAGAATCTGTTGAACCGTCCGCTAGTATAATCACGGGCGTTCTACGACGTACCAATTCATAAATGCCCGTATTATCAAAGTGCCCACCATCAGACAGTTCAATAAACATGCTTTTTTCAGAGTGACCAAAATTAAGCAAGCTACCAAGCCCGGGAACAATATAATTGGGGCGTATAATTGAATTTAATATTCTTAAAGAAATGGCGGGACTAAAAGTCCAATATCCTAAGCGCAAGCCTAGAAAAGTCATTAAAAACGCTACAAACGGATTAATGGATTCACCTTCACCAGAAACTCCCGAATGAGGATTTGCAGCCCCTCCGGAAATAGACATCGCTGTTGCCAAAGTCATTTGGCCACCAGAAAAACGATCAGTGGCAATATAATTCGTAGCAGCGCTGCCACAAAATAACGGCGAAAGCAAAAAACTGTCTCCCACCCGACCACGGTAATGGGGCGTTATCGCATTGTTGAGAATGACATTACAATTAATCAATTGATAAGGCGACCAATTGCCATGGGCTGCCATGTCGGACAATAGCGTTTTGTCAGCTTCATTTCCTCGCTCACAGATTGGCGCAGTCGGTGACGTTTGAGGAGCTTTTAAAAATGTTTCCATCAATCGGTCCCGATACATTTTATGGGGAGACATTTGGTTAATGTTAACAATGATAGAAATGATGAAGGCAGCAATCAATATGGGCCAGAATGAATCTTGGCTTGTATATATCATCTCGCCAATCAGATAAGAAAATAATAAAATAAAAAATATAAAAACTAAAATACTTAGCGCTGTTATCAACTTACCGATGACCCTCTCTTTACCGTCACTTCTCTCGGCTTCCTGTCGAAAATTCCTTATAGCCAAAGTTATACTAACAAGGCCTGATATCATGGAACCCCAGACACCCGGTTGATTAATAGACAGCTCTTCACGAAAAACAAGCAAAACAGCTAATGGCAGCGCAGCAAAAAATAATGAAGCAATGATTAGTTTCAACAGCACACCCAGTATTTCCTGAATCTTTACTCGATAACAATATGATATTGAAAAATAATATCCTATAAAACTCCTGAATCCATAAAAAAATACAATGGCAGAAAATGCTATCGTCAGAATGAAACTGATTGACAGGAAAAAAATTACAAAATCAATTCTCCCCCCATTGATAACAGTACCATCTATGGCAGATGGCGCCATTCCCAAAAGAGATTGGCGGAAGTTAGCTGCGTCAACAATATTGTTAGCATTAAGAATGCTGGTGATAATCTCTGAAGATGCAATAACCTGCAGCAGAAACATTACCAGGCTAAATAACAATGTATAAGCGACAATTGAGTACAAAACACTCATCAGAATTACGCCAATAAGAGAAGTGAATCCTAACGGTTTGGGAATTAAATATTTTCCATGCTGACGAATATAGCTCAGCACCTGGTCTTCTGGTTCGCGACTATTCTGACTACCGGAAAATGTGTTGATATCGCCAAAAGGGAATGTCTTATGAACCTTCTGATACCAACTTAGAGCTGAACCAGCGTAACCCCCGCCAGACACGGTTGACAGGTAAGTAACTTTGTCCATGGTTGTTGGTTTTTTATCAGAAAGTCGCTTATTTAATCCCTGGATAACGCCGATGGAAAATGATGCTGAACGAATTCCTCCTCCAGATAGAGCTAGACCATACCAGGGTCTCTTGGGGTGGGGGTAAGCTCCATGATCTATTTCAGGGTGATGCTTACGTACGTATTCTGAGTAGGTTTTTTTAACAAAAGTCTTGTAATCGTTATTAAGATAATCTTTGAAATTGCTGTCAAACTGATCGGCAAATTCTTCCTCGATATGCCGCCTTTCTTTAACTATAACTTCATCTGCTTTGGCTGTTCCATCAAAACCAATCTTTTTTATGAGTGCTTTCACTTTTTGGAACATGTGATCCGCCTTTCAATAAGATTTATCATAAAGTATCGTTAAAAAGCACAACAATTTGACTAAATTTTGCGTTGTATTATTCCTTAATCGACCAAAGACCTATATTGACAGCAAGTAAAAACCGGCACATTCATATACGGTAATTCAAAAACGTTTCGTACGACTTGCGCCTATAAATGAGGCTAACTTCAGTCTGCACACCTATCTATCGAAGAACTGTAAGAGGAAGTTGCTAAAACCTCATGTTAGAGAAAAACATACTGTTAACTATTTAGCCTTCCTTCAAAATAACATCTGCTGCTTTTTCGGCGATGATATAGATGGCACTGACAATAAAGAAACCAGGAATCTTGGGAAAAACAGAGGCATCAACCACCCGTAAATTTTTCGTGCCTCGAACGCGAAATTTACTATCTAACACTGCCATCTTATCGCTCTCGGCTCCTATTGAGCAGGTGCAGGAGGCATGATGACCCCAAGCCTGATTCTTAACAAACTCACTTAAATCCTCATCCGATTGAATCGATTCTCCAGGTAATTCCTCTTCAGCGATTAAGCCCTGTGCTTTTAATGGCTTCGTAATCTCTCGAATGAATTTTATTCCCTCCACTACCGATTTCAGATCCTCACCAGCGTTATCATTTCCTTCTTCAAAGTAGCGAAAATTGATGTAAGGCGTATCTTGAGGATCTATCGATTTCAAACTAACAAAGCCAGCGGTGTTGTTAGTGTGCGCTTTAAGAATTGCCCAAGTGAGATAATTAAGGTGTTCAGCGGTCAAGCGAGAATACGTAGGAAAGTAACCGCGGAATAGCGCTAGTAATGCAAAGCAAAATAGATCAGGTGACTGTCTTTCCTTCATAGAATGTTTGATCACAGCAAGTACTGCACCATTTGAGGTGTAAACACCTTCGCGCTTCTCCGCCCATTGTTTATACTGAGGGTCGCCTTTAGCATATTTCGCCCCTTCCAGTACCTCCCAGCTTTCGAAATTCATACGATTAACGACACCTACTTCATAGCGGTCCTGTAAATTGCGCCCAACTCCAGGCAACTCAACTCTAACCTCTATTCCGTGTTTCTCTAGCTCCTCTCTCGGTCCAATACCTGACAGCATGAGCAATTGTGGCGTATTGAAAGCGCCTCCTGATAAAATAACTTCCTTACTGGCTTTTACAACACACCGCTCACCAGCTTCATTCCTGGGCTGACTGCAAGCACGGTAAAGACGCGAGCCTTTTATATATTCCACGCCAATAGCGCGATTCTCTTCATCAAAAAGAATCCTGGTCACCAACGCATTTAATTCAATGGTAAGGTTTTTTGGATACGCCTTTTGAGCTTCCAGTAATCTTTCACGAGTTCCCATGCGCTGATGATTTCTAGTAGCAAGTGGTGGATAACGCAACCCAGTGGAACTATCCTCCACTAACCGCCAATCATTGGGATCCCCGACTCCTTCCAGTTGCCACCCTATGCGTTTGAGTGGTTCGCTGAGTTCTTTAAAAGCTTCTTTTACTGATAACGCAAGACTTGCTACCAATGACTTGTCACCTAAAGCGGTTTTGGGGATCGCCTTTTCCGTATGCAACCATCCATCCCAACCGTGTTTAGAAGGGTTAATGCCTAATTTGGAGAGAAGCCGAAGAAAAGGACGATGATTGCAATTCTCCAATTTCTGGAAATAGCTTCTCATTTTCCGAGCACTCCAGGAAGAATCCCCTGTCAAGTTTGCAATATAATTCCAGTCATCATTATGCGGATAAACTGTAATCATTGCATTGTGAGCGGTACAGCCTCCCAGGCAACCAGCCCTGGGATATAACACGCCATCCACTCGCTCGCCTTGATAAGTAGAGGTATATTTAGGATCTTTTTTTTGCTGCTCATCATTCTCATAATGACGCACAAAATAATCCCACCTCATTGCCTCATTTTCGGTAGAAATCGCGTGAAAAACAGGTACTTCATAATCCTCCGGTAGGCGATTGTCTGAAGATACGGCATCGCCACCTTGCAGCACAACTGGATCACCACCGGATTCAAGCACCAGTACCTTCTGACCATTCTCTGCCAAACGGGCAGCTACTGTACCGCCACCCGCACCAGATCCGACAACAATATATTCAAATTCAGATTGCATGTTACTGACTCCTTACAATCAGAAGGTTTTCAGAAATTCAATCAATGCGAACTTATCTTCATCGTTCAATCCTGGTTCTACTCCCAAGTAGTCTGTACCGAAATAGTGACCCTTATTCACCACATAATCAGGACACTTGCTAACTTTAATTAGCGGATCTAACAAATTAGCAAATACTTGCCTAGCTTGCTCATCAGTCGCATTTTCCGGGAGAGCTTTTAGATCTTTTTTCAATTTCAACAACACTTTAAATACTTTGTCTCGTTGCTCCATATCTATATTAGAAATCAAGCTTACAGGGGTCCCCTTTGGAATAGGACCAATCTGTATTCCATCATCACTAAATATCCAAGGAAGCCAACGGCTGAGTATTCCTGTCAAAGGTTGTAGAAAATCAGGTAAGTAGCCTGAGTCTATTTTTACGAAACTTGTGACCGTAGTCCCATCAATCTCACCTGGATGAGTCTTACCAGATTTGGTAATCACCGTAAAATTGCCATTACGTTTTTCAGGCCATAAAAGCTGTTCGATAGAATTATTGAAAGAGGCCATCCGATCATCCACCGAGCCTGACCACTTGAACTCGCCCAATGTGTTGTTGAGTAGAAACGGGGCTGAAGACCACACACTGATCAATGACGCAGGTCGAGTGTATCCCACACCGCCGGCAGGTAGCGTGTATTGCGATGCTTCCCCTGTATAGGGATTCTGCACAATCATGGCACCGACAGAAGGTAGATTTTTATAGGAAGCCGAGGAAAAGTTGTCCCAGATGTTTCCTTTCACAGCATTGGTTGCCAATGGACTGCAAGCATTTGTTTCCAAATGGGTTACGGGAATTCGAATTTCTGTCGAAAGAAAATTATTTTCTAAGAAATTATCAGCTTTAACAATTTCTTGCATTTTCTCCTTGAATTCATCGGATTTAGTCCAATCCCAGTAATTACTCCAGCATTTTAGATAATTACCATTTATGCAACCATTATCAGGGAAAAAATCAAATGCTTTATCGGGTAACTTACTTGAATGACAACGCGCACAAGTCTCAGCGAATACTTGCTTGCCTCGATCCAACACAGCAACATCATCAGTCAGGTGGACAGAACCCCCAGCTGCATCTTTTAAATAATCCGGACGCGCCGAGGCAAGTAAGAATAATGCAAGATCAGGTGTTTGCATTTCATTCGCATTCCAATAACTGGAGTTTTCTCTCGCCACTTCAATTTCAAAGGGAGTAATTTTCTTACCTCCCACCAAAGGTCGGAAGTGCTGTAGCCATTCTTGGCTAAATAAACCAATATTGATATAGACTCGATTAAGAGCACCCAATGCGCCTACAGAGTCAGCGCCATCTTTCAAAACTCTTGGTGTAAAAACAGTTTCTGGTTCTTTATAGAATTGATTAAGGGCACTATTTTCAGGTATACCATCCAATTGATTGAATTGCTTGTTATTCAGACTACCATCCCTTAGTATTTCTTTACCCAGTTTTGTCGCAATTTCAAGTCGCGCTCCTAGATTATATATTGCGTTCATAGTTCGAGGATTATTAATATAATCTGAGGAAATGAAAGAAGTATCCAAGGCACCTGGTCGCGAGGTATGGAATAGTTGAAATGCGAAATTACTCACTTCCGCATTCCACATAAAGATACGATCAATCCAGAAATATTGGGCACCAGGATTGGAGTTTAAGTTAGCCCACGTAGGATTTTCTGGATCCTTTGGCGGGTTGGTAGGATTGGGGCCCACATGACAAAAACCACAGGACATACCCACACGATATGGCTTTACCAAATCCTTTCTATTATAGTAACTCGGATCGTTGTAGTATTTCTCAGCATCCCATTCGGCTTCAGCCTTTTCATCAAAATCTGGATTGGGAAACAATCGTAAACCGACAATACCTGTGCCATAACCGTAGTAGGAGCCTACGGCTATATTTTTTCCCCTGGCTCCAATTTCGATTCCAGGATATTTTTCAGCATTTTCAAATGGATCCAACTCACAACTTGAATCACGTTGATCCAAATATAAACCGTAACGATCTTCTCGCGGCTTATCACCTTTGGTATAACATGGCTCATTAACCAGGCCTAAATATTGCCACCGGTTATCGCGACTGAACTTTAAGTTAGGATGATTTGAAAGGGTTTTCAGAAAATCGAGGTTTCCAAAGCTAGCCCTGGAAAGCTCATCCCAAAGCGCGTCATTACCAGCAGTCCAAACTATCCAATTATTGCGACCTCGAATAATTGCATTAGCGGCATCTTCTTCTGAGACGCCAGGAATAAATGGAGTAAGGCGTTTTACAATTTCTGCTGGATCTTTACTAATTCCATAATCCATATCCACAAAAT
The DNA here is from genome assembly GCF_900143275.1 of Nitrosomonas cryotolerans ATCC 49181. Lineage (NCBI taxonomy): Bacteria > Pseudomonadati > Pseudomonadota > Betaproteobacteria > Nitrosomonadales > Nitrosomonadaceae > Nitrosomonas > Nitrosomonas cryotolerans. Next base: position 604,017 of record NZ_FSRO01000001.1, on the reverse strand, counting down.
AGTCTTCAGTAGCACTCTGTAAAGTATCAGCAGTTCTCCCTACACAAAGCGCTTCATCGAGAATTTCTCCTGATTTATCTCCACATATACTTGAATTTGTGCAAGCTTGCAGCATTAGTGCAAGCAAAGAAAGCAAAGTCAATAACCACAAACGTGTACTTTTCATCGTCAGCCCCCTGTTATCCCTATCCCGTATGAAGAGCAATTACATCTACTTATATTTATTTACTTACACCTATTTATGCTCACTTTTCGTATAGCATTCATAATAGGGTGCCTCTAAAAATTAATTATCGTTGCGCAATCCCTTTACCCCAACTCGATCAAACTTCCTATGAACTTTATTGGGGAAAACAAACGACAGAAACAAAATAAGTGTCAGAGTCCTATATATATTTCTGAGGTAATACAATAATATGCCCCTAGGAGAAAAATAATATAAGCAAAATACCTATTTTAGTCTAAAGGGCATTTCTAAAAATCCAAGTAACAAAATTAGACAACTCGGTGAGGCATGCTGTTATTTTTAGCCAAAGCACGATAACGCATTGTATTAAATATATAATACATGGGATATGTTTTCCGATATGAGACTTAATCATGCAAGCCAGTCTTTTTGACCTTGAGAATCGATACGATCAGTTAAACAAGCTAAAAGACTCGTTTGCGAAACTAAATCATGTAATGGGGCTGTCTCGTAATAACATTTTCCAAAATTTCAGGTGTTAATAATCAATAAGTTGTATAGTAAAAAACGGGTAAACCCTACATTACGAGACAGTCCCGTAATCGATTGGAGCCTATTCGCAGATCTTCTCGCCGAAGCAACCAAGAAGCACGGCCGGGCACAAACCCTTTGATGATCGAGTGATGCTATTTAAGATTCTGGTATGCAAAGAATGAACAATCTGTCGGGCGATCGTTTGAAGTATCCAGTTTGGAATCACTTGAGTTTCATGTGGTTTTTGGAATTTGATTTGACAGAGATAGGGCCCGATACAAAGACTATGTGGGTGTGGGAATTTCGAGAAGAGCTGAAAAAAAACCATCTGCTTGAGCGCCTGTTTGTAAGATTTGATGCGTGTTTACGGGCGTTAGATGTAGAATTGAAGTCAGATCAGATCATTGGCGCGGCCTTTGTTGCCGTACTCAGACAGCGCAATACGTGCGATAAAAACAAGATTATCAGAGAAGGGCCGTTCCGATTAAATGGGGGCATAACCTCCACAAACGTGTGCAGAAAGATACCGAAACATGTTGAACAAGGAAGAGCAGAGTCCTTATGGCTACAAAGATCACGCCAATGTCGATCAAGACACCAAGCTGATAACCGCGTGGAAAATTACTTCAGCAAAAAAACCAGTGCGTGCGCGGGGCGAACATGTGTTTGGGTCGATTACGAATGAACTGGGCGGGATTACTATTCGCACCAAGGTGATATGAGAACAGAAGTGCAAGTAGCGTTGCTCGATCTAGTTTATAACATCAAACGAGACCTTTGCAAAAATCCCCAAACGTGGACGGCGCTGATTCGTAGAGGATAATTTCAGCTTCGATAGAGTCATTGCGCCTGAAATAGCCTAAAAATGACAGAACCGAAAGAGTAACAGCTAAATATTATCTTGATTTAAAGAAAGCCTCTAATTAGCCGACAAAAGAAATCGATTGAAATCGCTTCCCGGGCTGGGTTGATTTGCTCTTTTTAGGTGTCTTTAGAGGCGCCCTTAAGCGCCTGCGTCCGAGAGAGTTTCGATCGATAGCTTACAGTTAGAGCGTCGAATCGTATCTTTAAAGATCGGGAGAACGACAACGCCCGATTCACAGCTTCGACCATTGGCCTCCGCTCAGAGGGCCCGTATCTCGCCTGTAATCTCACCAACCACGGGGAAGCCGCCGACTGTTGCCGGTAGCTGGGAAAGCACACGCTGGTCCACAACGTAGACCACGATTCCATCCTTCCCATCCGCTGTTTTCATCATTCCCACGCCCTTTACACCATCGCGATGCATCAACTGACGCTCAGCTTCGACGAAGGCGTTTTGGATTCCATCGGACCCAGCCTGCCTGTGCTCGCCTGGGTTGTAAGATAACGCTGCATTCTCATCTTGGTTCATGCAAAACTCCATTTGTGTTTTTTCGCGCGCTTCCTAAGAAATAGTGTCTTGCACAGATCAAACGATTGGTTGCGTTAAGCGAATCTCAGAGAAAATCGGGTAACTGCACATTTACATTTCGATGAATAATACTGCGAAACCTACAAAAAATCAATTTACCGAGCACGTTGTGCGCATGTCACCGCTAAGCACATCGAATCTACATGCAAGGTTACACGAGTACTGTTGGATTGCAGCACGTGATCGTCAGTGCAAATCTCAGCTTTCCTCAAGCAACGTAATGTCAAGCGCCGCGACCACACGAGACATTCGGTTGCAGAACGTGGTACCGCCACCGCCGGCAAAAAGCAAACCAACGGGTGACAAGCGGGCGTTCCATTCCCAGACAAATGAACCGGAGTCGCCGCCCGCGGAAAAGTCTTCAGAGGTCACCGACCGAACCGAGAACTGATCGCGGAAGTGCGCTATCTTCGGTACACTAGGTGTGCCGTAATTAACGTTGACCGCCACGCCTGTACCCCGAATAGTGCCTTTTCTTAGATCGGTTGTGCGGCCCGTCTTACCTACTACCATATCGGCGCGCGGGTCGATAACGGTGTTTCCGATCTTAAAAAATCGCGGAGTCGAACCTCCCCCGTGGTAAACGTGATCGCGCCTAACGAGGTGAGGCCAGCACCAGCCGGTGGCACAGTCGATAAAGTTCGCCGCGTTGGCGCTAAAATCAATAGTTACAAATCGCTCAAGAATTGCGATACGATCAGCCGAGTTCACGCCACCGTCAACCCGGCCGGACTGGATGATCGAGTCACCGAAACGGGCGTTGTTTGAGTTGGCGAGTACGTGATTGTTTGAGATCATCAGCAGGCGCCGAACGCGATCGCCGCGACCGCGGGCCCAACCACCAATTGTGCCGGCCGTAATACTGAAATGTCCGACCGAGACGCCGGCCGGCGCCGACCGAAATTTCGATCGATTTGTCGTATACGCCTCGATTGGCCCCGTGACCTCAACCTCGACCGGCAGGTCATCGTTGGACGCCGCCCAGACACCCATCGTGTCGACGATCTCACGTCGCACCTGCTCTTCATTTGCTTCGTTCTCAACATAAACAATCAGGCTCGCTTGCCCGGGGATACCACTGGAAAGACCAACGCCAAGCACGCCGGCACTGTCAATGTGCCGGGCACCCGCCAGCGACATCGCATTGGACGAAGCAGCCTCGGCCAGCCTCTGCTCGATCATTTCCTTGACACTGTTCATCCTTTGAACGGCAGCACTCGATTCAATGTCGCCGCCGTTACCGCCACGGTCACCTCCGCCGAGGGTGGGCGGATCAAATACCGAATATGATCCGCTTGCCTGATCTTTCGGCATCGGAGGCGTATCAAACTGGCCGCCGCCCTGTTGTGGAGAAGAAGACGATCCGATTTCTGCGTTTTCACCATTGTTGCTCTCATTGCTGTTCATGATTTCCTCCTAAGTGATGGATTAGTTACTGAAACCGGCCTGGCGACCCAAGTTCGTCCCTATAAAGTGGGCCGCCACAAGCTTTTTAGCCTTAAGGGTGCCTCTAAAAATTAATATCCGCCGCGCAATCTCTTCACCCAACCCAATCAAACCTCCTATGAACTTTATTGGACAAAACAAACGACAGAAACAAAATAAGTGTCGGAAGTCTTACATATTATATTTTTGAGGCAATACAATAATATGCTTCCAGAAGAAAAATAATATAAGCAAAGCGCCTATTTCAGTGTAAATAATGTAATCACGAAATAAAAAAATTTCATATGGCAGGCATAATGAAACTTTTATAAAAGCCCTCGTTAGTAGTTTTAGACTATTGATTATAAATAGTGAATTTTTCAACTATTGGGGTTTTTCAAAAGCCTCATAATGTATTGGATGAAGTATGGGCACTGCTTAAGACTCATTTGCCTGTTTGCCAAGGCGTTGGGGGAGGAGCAGCTAAAGATAACTACCGGTTTATTAATGCTATTTTCTGGATCATACGCACGGGCACACCGTGGCGGGGTCTGCCGCCAGGTTATGGGGGTTGGAGCGACACGCACCGCCGTTTTATCCGTTGGTGCGACAAAGGCATCTGGGAAAAATTACTAGAAATCTTGATTGACGATCCGGATTACGAATGGCTTATGATTGATGCCAATCACTGCAAGGTTCATCCCCATGCCGCCGGGGCCAGGGGCGAAAATCAGATGTATCGCTCCCTCCGAACAAATATCTTGAGACTTTTCCAAAAATCCCCACCAGAAGTTTAAGACCGCTGCATAACTGGTTATCTCGGGCTGGGCAAGGTTTTAAGTGTTTGATTTATCAATGCTGCAAGTAATCAGAACAGCTTAAAAACACAGTTATGCAGCGGTCTTAGTTTTATGCTATTGATTATAAATGGTTAATTTTTCAACTATTGGGGTTTTTCGAAGGCTTCGACTGGATTATTTGGTTTCTAACGTCTTTGATGGCGCAATTTTGTCACATCAATTAAAAAAAGAGGCTAGAGAAACTCTCTAACCTCTTGTTTATTTGGTGGGTCTGGCTGGACTCGAACCAGCGACCAAGGGATTATGAGTCCCCTGCTCTAACCAACTGAGCTACAGACCCTATTTGGCTTTAATCTTTAGAACCGGATTATATCAGCTTCCGGTGTCCAGGAAACTACGTAATCGTTCGGAACGTGCCGGATGACGTAATTTACGCAATGCTTTTGCTTCAATCTGACGAATACGTTCACGCGTAACATCAAATTGTTTACCGACTTCCTCCAGTGTATGGTCTGTATTCATCTCAATGCCAAAACGCATACGCAGTACTTTTGCTTCACGCGGAGTAAGTGAATCCAGTATATCTTTAGTTACGCCTCTTAAGCTCGCATATACTGCCGCATCTGCCGGAGCCATAGTTGCAGCATCTTCAATGAAATCACCAAGATGTGAATCTTCATCATCACCAATCGGAGTTTCCATAGAAATAGGTTCTTTAGAAATCTTGAGAATTTTACGGATTTTCTCCTCTGGCATTTCCATTTTCTCCGCCAATACTGCTGGTTCCGGTTCCTGCCCCGTTTCTTGCAGAATTTGACGAGAAATACGGTTCATCTTATTAATGGTTTCGATCATGTGTACCGGAATACGGATAGTACGCGCCTGATCTGCAATCGAGCGCGTAATAGCCTGACGTATCCACCAAGTTGCATACGTCGAGAATTTATAACCACGGCGATATTCAAATTTATCCACCGCTTTCATCAAACCAATATTTCCTTCCTGAATCAAATCCAAGAATTGCAATCCGCGGTTAGTATACTTCTTAGCAATAGAGATCACCAGTCGTAAATTAGCTTCTGTCATCTCGCGCTTAGCTCTGCGTGCTTTTGCCTCACCCGTTGACATCTTGCGGTTAATTTCTCTCAAATCTTTGATTGAAATACCAATTTGTTCTTTTAATGCCAATAAATTCTGCTGTTGCTCCATAATCGCAGGTCGATAATGCTCCAGTGCCTGACTATATGACTTAGCCGATGCAATCTCTTGCGTGATCCAATCCAGATTGGTTTCATTACCAGGGAACGTTTTAATAAAATAATTGCGCGGCATTTTTGCCTTAGATACACAAAGCTCCATTATTTTACGTTCATAATCCCGCACATCACTGACTAATGCACGCTGTGTATTACACAGTTTCTCGACCATTTTCGCAGAAAAGCGAATGGCCATTAACTCAGACGAAAGCTTCTCCTGCAGTTCTTTATAGGCCTCATTATAAGGACCTTCTTTTTCCAGAATCGCTTGCATGGCATGATAGACTTCACGAATGGCCACAAAACGTTCCAGAACATCACTCTTCAATTTCAGTAAATTCGCATTGGCTACGGCGGCGCCATCCTCATCTTCCATATCACCGGAGTCTAATTCCTGCTCCAATGACTCATCAAAAACTTCATCATTAATAATATCTTGCGCATTCGCATCAAGCAATCCATCTACTAACTCATCAACACGTAAGGTATCTTCCTCAACTTCTGTTGCCAGATCAAGAATGCCAGAGATAATAGTGGGGCATGCCGAAATAGCTTGAATCATATGCCTCAGGCCGCCTTCAATCCGTTTGGCAATTTCAATCTCGCTCTCACGAGTCAGCAAGCCGACTGAGCCCATCTCCCGCATGTACATACGTACCGGATCAGTTGTTCGACCAAACTCAGAATCCACGGTGGAAAGCGCTGCTTCCGCTTCTTCAGCCACATCCTCGTCCGCGACCGTCGTTGCCGCATCAGACATTAATAATGTTTCTGCATCGGGCGCTTCATCATGTACAGAAATGCCCATGTCATTAATCATACTGATGATGCCTTCAATCTGCTCGGCATCCAACATATCATCCGGAAGATGATCATTAATTTCAGCATAAGTTAAATAGCCACGCTCCTTTCCCTGCACAATCAATCTCTTCAGGCGCATACGCCGTTCTTCAATATCCTGTGGTTTCGCATCCGCACCTGGTGGCGTATTTGAAACAGACTCCAGATTATCCACTTGCTCTTTAGTAACCGAAGATTTCGCCTTTTTTGGTAACTTGGCTTTTGTCTTTTTTATTAGGGTATCAGGTTCCATATCCTTGACTGTAATCACTGCTTTAGCAATTTCTGTGACACTGACGCGACTCGATGTTTTGCGCGTTGTTCCACTCGTAGCCGTAGAAACTTTAGTCACTGTTTTCTTTGCAATAGCCTTGATTGTCGTTTCCTCGACTTTAGCTGTTGATTTCTTATTTCCTTTCTTTGCCACTAATCTACCAGCATTTTTTATTTTTTCTTCAGTTGCCGCCTTACCTTCTGTTTGCCCTGCATCGACCACTTTAATCTTTGACATTTTGAGTTCCAAGTAGTATGGATAAATGAATACCTGAAAATTTCCGGATTATATCAAAATTTGATATAACTGACATCTCGTTATTAATTCAGGACACCGCCAATCTCTGAAGTTCTTTCCGTTCCTCGACGGTCAGCATATTCAGAGGCTTACTGTGTAATTCTGTCATACGTTGTTTACGCTGCACCTCTCGCAGCTTCATCTGCGCACCAAAAAATTCGGCTTCCAAATCAATCGTCTCTTTCCATCCCAGCATCTCACTCTCCATTTTCTCTAGTAAGGCTCTGTGAGGGCTGTCACAGAAATAGGTTGCGATTGAAAATGCGGGCAGGTCTCCCACATTCTTGAAATGGACATCAAGAAACGCAATAAGTGCCCGCAATGCATTTATTTCCTCATTATCCTCTTCAAATTTCACAAACAGGTTTCTGTCCAGTTTTTGAATATAAGCTGGACTGTACAACAGTATTAAAATCAGCCAATAATAAGGTGTGACCGGCTGCTGACGTAACACACTGGGTCGAACACGAGCAGACGACTCAGATCCACGTTTTATTTGCAATAATATTTCTAACTCATTCTGACTGGCACCCGTCAACTCGGCCAGGCGCTTTATCAGCATTAATGCCAGCGTAGGTGCCGCAATCTTCTCAATTAATGGTTTGGCATCCCGCACTAACTTTGCACGACCCTCGCTCGTTTTTAGATCATTCCCTTTCAGTAAAGTTTGAAATAAAAATTCAGATAAGGGCAGTGCACTCCTGATTAATGCTTCAAAAGCTTCTTTCCCGGATTTATGAATATAGCTATCCGGATCTTCGCCTTCTGGCAGAAATAGAAAACGAATCACCTTGCCATCTACCAGCTGCAATAAACTATTTTCCAATGCCCGCCATGCCGCTTTTTTACCAGCTTTGTCACCATCAAAACAAAAAATCACGTTATCAGTCTGACGCAAAAGCTTTTGTACATGATAATCTGTAATCGCCGTACCCAGCGCAGCTACTACATAATTAACACCATGCTGGGAAAGCGCTATTACATCCATATATCCTTCTACAACGACAATGCGTCCTGCTTCACGAATGGCTTTACCTGCAGAGAAGAGATTGTAAAGCTCGCGGCCTTTCTCAAATAATGAGGTCTCAGGCGTATTGAGATATTTAGGCTCACCCTGTTCTAATATGCGCCCGCCAAAACCGATGATCCGAGCTTTCTGGTTAAGAATCGGAAACATAATACGATTACGAAAACGATCATAATCCTTGCCATTATCACCTTTGACCATTAATCCCGCCTGAACGAGCAATTTTTTTGTGGCTTCTGACTGGTAATCAGGGAATGCTGCCGACAGGTTTTGCCAGCCAGCAGGCGCATAACCGATCGCAAAGCGAGCAGCTATTTCACCTGTCAGGCCGCGTTTCTTTAGATAAGCAATCGCTTCGTTAGAAGTCTTGAGTTGTTCTCGATAAAACCGGGTTGCAACAATGATCGTTTCATACAAGCGTTGTGAAAACGCTTCCGGACTATTTTCCTCATCCGTCATCCCTGGCGAGAGAAAACCAGATTCAAGCACCCTCCTTTCCGAATATGAATCAGCCTGCTCCGCCGGCACTTCCATACCAGCCTGTGCAGCCAAATCGCCCACCGCTTCAACAAAAGCCCGGCCATTATATTCCATCAAAAAACTGATCACATTTCCATGCGCGCCACAGCCGAAACAATGGTAAAACTGTTTAGCCGGACTCACTGTAAATGAAGGCGTTTTTTCGCTATGAAAAGGGCAGCAAGCAATATAATTGGCACCAGCTTTCTTGAGCGGAATCACTCGATCAATGACATCAATAATATCCGAGCGACCCAGTAAATCATGAATAAAAGACTGAGGAATCATTTATCGAAAATCAACCAATAATGTTCGATCAGGACTAAATTGATATATTCCCTCTGCCTAAAGTCAGGTGTTTTCTATCGCGCTCAAGCCATGAACCCGATTTACCTCGGTGGATTCTCGCTTCATCAGGCAAGCCTGGCTTAGACCATTCCATCACAGGCTTTAATTTTCGCATACTTTACGGTACTGCATGCTGCCATTGCGCTGCTCTGATAAACTGAATTCTACGATACAGCGAGTGAATAAGCTTAAACTATATATCTAGGTAAGCGCTCAAAACGAAAGAAAGACTCAGGAATTAAATTCAGATAGCAATCCTTGTTTTGACAAGTGCAGATACTCTAGCCATATCCGCTCGCCCTGCCAGTTTTGGCTTTAATATTGCCATCACCTGCCCCATATCCTTCATTGTCTTAACACCCGTAACAGCAATAGCCTCATCAACCATACACTCAATCTCTACATCGCTTAATGGTTGCGGCATATACGCCTGCAGTATGGAAACTTCATCGCGCTCTATTGTAGCCAGATCCATACGTTCTGCAGCTTCATACTGAGTAATAGAATCTTTCCTTTGCTTAAGCATTTTTTCAAGCACAGCCACAATGGCACCATCATCTAGTTCAATACGCTCATCGACCTCACGCTGCTTAATAGCAGCCTGCAATAACCGGATAGTATCACGCCGCTTAGTATCCCCAGCGCGCATGGCAATTTTCAAGTCTTCAGTAATTCTTTGCCTTAGATTCATAATAAAAGTTATTGATTCAGACTACCAAAATGCTACCGTTTAATTACCCCATCTATTTTCATTGAGCATCAACTCCAGTGCCGTTGGCATGAATGTCGACAACAAATTCAAGCTAATATCTGATCATCAAGAATATTAAGGATAAAAAAGACTGCTATCTAATCCAGGAGTAGTTTACCTAAACCCAAGATACCATAATCTGTTGCAAAAACAGAGCGGCTACATCTTGTTGCGAGTACCTATTCGGATTAATAAAGCTTAGGTGGTAGCAACTGACTGCGCAGACGTTTATAATTGCGCTTCACTGCGGCGGCAAGCTTGCGCTTACGTTCGGCAGTTGGTTTTTCATAGAATTCACGAGCACGCAACTCTGTCAGCAATCCCGTTTTTTCTATGGAACGCTTAAAACGGCGCATGGCAACTTCAAACGGTTCGTTTTCCTTGACTTTAATAGTAGTCATAAATGTATCAATTCCTCCGGTTCTAGATATTTAGATAAGATATCGTGAAAATTCACTCGTTACACCAAATTAACGGACGCAACAAAAAGCCTGCTATTATAGCATTATGGACTTCGTTATAAAAGAGTCACTACTCTACTATTTCCAATGATCGTACTGGGCATCGAAACATCCTGCGATGAAACAGGTATCGCTCTCTACCACACAGAATACGGCCTGCTAGGTCATACGCTTTATTCGCAAATTGAGATGCACAATGAATATGGTGGTGTCGTACCAGAGCTTGCATCGCGCGATCATATTCGACGAGTGTTGCCGCTCATAAAGCAAACTCTGCTCAAAGCAGAACGGCATTTACACGACATTAATGCCATTGCCTACACTCAAGGTCCCGGCCTGGCCGGTGCGCTGTTAGTTGGAGCAAGTATTGGTACTGCACTCGGCTTCGCATTAAATATTCCGGTACTGGGCATACATCATCTTGAAGGCCACCTTTTGTCGCCCCTGCTATCCAAACCTTCTCCTTCATTTCCATTCGTAGCACTACTGGTTTCTGGAGGTCACACTCAATTAATGCAGGTAAATGGTATTGGGTTATATAAATTATTGGGCGAAACCGTGGATGATGCAGCAGGCGAAGCTTTTGACAAGACAGCAAAACTATTGGGGCTAGGTTATCCGGGCGGTCCTGCATTATCAAAACTTGCGATGCAAGGCCAATCAGGACGCTTTAAACTTCCCCGCCCAATGCTCAATAGCGGCAATTTAAATTTTAGTTTCAGCGGCCTAAAAACAGCCGTACTCACGCTCGTCAGCAAACATGACTGCTTGACACAACAAATGCGGGCCGATATTGCATTGGCTTTTCAAGAAGCAGCCGTAGCGGTATTAACAGAGAAAGCACTGGCAGCGTTATCACAAACTGGCTTAACACAACTGGTCGTAGCCGGAGGAGTCGGCGCCAACAGCCAATTGCGCCGCAGTCTCACAAATCGGGCAGCGGCGATAGGTGCAACCGTTTTCTATCCGGAACTTGAATTCTGTACAGATAACGGCGCTATGATTGCATTTGCTGGCGCAATGCGATTACAAACAGCCGATAATGGGAGCCAGCAGCCCAGCAGCAGTTTTACCGTGAAACCTCGATGGGATTTAGAAATGCTGACAGCACCAACCCCTAAACAATAAAGCTACGCGAGCTTATTCTCGCCAATTCTACCTTCTTTACCTGCAATCAGATTAGCAATATTCGATTTATGGCGCCAAATAAGCAGCAGTGACATCACCAAGACTGCCACCGTACTTACCTCAAAGCCAAGTATCATCAGTGCGTAAAAAGGAACAAGCATTCCTGCAACCAATGCCGATAAAGAAGAAATACGCCAGATTACCGCAACTAAAGCCCAGGTCACAATTGCCAACAAGCCCACCCATAGATTTAATCCCAACAAGACGCCTACTGCCGTTGCGACGCCTTTACCCCCCTGGAAACGTAGAAATATGGGAAAAACATGACCCAGAAAAACGGCCAACGCCACTATGGCAGTCACTTCGTGACCCAGCCCCCACAAAGGTCCAAAATGTTGTGCCAGACCTACTGCCAGCCAGCCTTTTCCCGCATCACCCAATAGCGTTAATACCGCCGCCGCTTTCTTCCCACTACGCAACACATTAGTTGCGCCTGGGTTTCCTGAACCATAAGTTCGGGGGTCCGGCAATTTAAAAACCCAGCTCGATATTACCGCAAAGGAAATAGATCCCAGCAAATATGCCAATAACATGGAAATCAGAATTAATACGATCATTAGGGTTAGCACCACTTTTACAAATAGAATAGAATCTCGGTTGATTTACACACAAAACTTCTTTCAACATACATTAAAAATAATTTACCTACATTAAATTCATCCCAAATAATGGACATCATTTTTCTTCACGACTTTAAAGCTAAAACCTTAATTGGGATTTATCCCTGGGAAAAAAAGGTTGCGCAAACCATTCAGCTCGATCTGGAAATCGCGCTTCCTGAGAACCATGCCTGCCAAACAGATAACTTTGACGATGCACTGGATTATGCAGTCATTGTCGAACGGATCCATCATATCCTGGCAGAGAAACACTTTTCTCTACTAGAAGCATTAGCCGAGCACATTGCACAAACCATTTTGACAGAATTCAAATCGCCATGGGTTAAAGTCAGTGTAGCAAAACTCGGTATTATACGTGGCGTAAAGAAACTGGGCGTCTGTATTGAACGAAAGTCGACACTGACCATCTAGGTTTATCTAACCAGGTTCATCCACTTGTCTTGCCTATTATAGAAGGCTACTACACACACGAAAATTTCCAAAGTTACTCAAAGCTACTTATGGCCAGCCCTCGAATCTCCAGGTAAAACATCGATTCGTTCATCAACCCGTCTTTAGAATAAGCCAGTTATTCACAAAACAGTGCATTATGCTACGTAGAGGGGACTGCCTGTTTTGCCGGGATTTCATCGAAACCATAATGATTGAGACCTTCCATGATTCCACTGGCATAATTATTACGAGCGAAATAAACATGCTCCATATCTCGTAATGACTCAAGCTCGGTACTGTAATTACCCACCACAATCGCCTTCGTATCACCTATTAGCATTTCCTTATCATTGCCAGAATCACCCGCTACGAGAAAATTACATAGCGGAAGCCCCCATTTATAAGCTAGATAACGAATAGCCAACCCTTTTGAAGCGCGTATCGGGAGCACATCAATAAACTGCTGGTGTGAATAGACAAACTTAGCATGCAATTTTCGTTCGCGCAGATGACGATAAAGACTTTCTAAAGACGGCACCCGGTCTGATTTTACGTTATAGCTTAATTTAAATTCGCGTTGATTATCCAATGTTTGCAACTCAAGCTCCGGAATCTCATGCAACGCCTCTGCCAAAGCTGCTCGTCGCCACAGGTGGCATATGTGACGAGCCCAGCCTTGATCCGCGCGAAGTTGTGATCCGTAATGAATCTCGCTACCAACCGAAGTTATTAGTACATTCGGTATTGGAATATCCGCTTTTTTAAGTAATGCTATTGTGCTTTCCAGAGAACGACCCGTCGCAACACCAAAAGCAACTGAGCCAGTACGTTGATACAACCAGGAAATGAGTGCCTCCAAACCAGCTTTACAGCCGATCAAAGTATTATCAATATCGCTGATCAGCACGCGTTGCACAAGCGGCAGAGGAGATTTTCCATCATTCAGAGAAAATGCATGCTGCCGACGCAATCGTTTACGCTCACGATGCAAAAGATGAGAAGCCAGCTTGATATACTTGGCCACATGCGCTTCCCAGCTATAGTGGTACTTTAACCCCGCTATACCATTCCTGGCCCACTGACGCCACTGTGTTTTATCTTCTAATGCCCTGTTTAATGCCGATGCAATTGCACTAGAATCCAGCGTATTCACCAATAATCCATTACGGCAATTGCCCAGAATATCCTGGGGGCCACCATCATCTGGCGCAATCACCGGCAGGCCACTTGCCGCAGCTTCTATCAATGTCAGCCCAAAAGGTTCAGTCAGTGCTGGATTTACAAATAGGCCATAACGGCTGGCTGCTAATCGATATAAATCCGACACGTCATCTGAAGACAAATGCTTTGGAATGGCTATTTTTCCCCATAAATCATAACGATCGATATCCAGCAAAAGATCACAGAGAATTTTCCGTTGCGCTTCTTCCAGATCACGAATATCATCGCGATTCCCTGCTACAATAACAAGATTCGCACTTGCTTGAAGTCGCTTATCTTCACCATAGGCTTTTAACAACCCTTTCAGATTTTTACGTGCATCAGGACGACATATGGTTAGAATCAAAGGCTTTCCGGGGTTCGACAAAAAGCGATCTATTTCTCCTTCGAGCCTGGCATCCGGCTTCCTGCGGCTCACCATTGAGAAACGGGAGGTATCGATTCCTGGTGGTATAACGGCATAATGTCGCGATCGATCATTATCATACATACCATATTGATCCGTCACTTCCTGTTGCGTACTGGTTACTATCAGTGAAGCATGGGACAATATCGCTTCCTCTGTGGCGATACGCCGGGACAGATGAAATTGCCTCTCTATGGCCGCTTCTTTACGACCACTGGCTAACAATCGCTCACGCTTCGAACGTCCTAACGAATGGCCCGTATGAATCAGGGGAATGCCCAGTAAAAGTGAAAGTTGCTGTCCTACGTAACCTGCATCAGCATAATGTGTGTGAATCAGATCAGGCAAAAGACCTTGATGACGCAAAAAATGCAGACAGCGATCAACCATTTGATCCAGATGTGGCCATAACAGCTCTTTGCGCAGATAACGTTTGGGTCCACAAGGTAACCGTAAAATACGCGCGCCATAGCCAAGATCTTCCTCCGATTGCGCATAATCAACAGATACCTGTGGATCCTGAATTTGGCGCGTCAACAAATCTACTTTAGCCACGCCACGATGGCGAGATAGTGCGCGAACCAACTCAACCACATAGGTTGTTTGCCCGCCCGTATCGGCATCTCGTCCCAACTCCAGGTCATGACCACGAATCAAACCATGCACACTCAGCATTAAAATATACAATGACTTTTGACTTCTGGGTAATTCCATACTTATTCTCCCCACTCATCAAGAAATGAATGATAGAACGCCTGATTCGCCGGAACTGCACCACGTATTCCGCACAAAGCCGCAGCAAACGCATTGGCTCTCGACAAGGTCAGTGTCTTTGACCAACCACGTAACGTGCCTGTAATAAAAACAGCTGTAAAACCATCACCGGCTCCTACGCTATCAACGACCTTAGTATTTGCAGCACCTTGCTGATGGCATTTCTCACCCACAGCATCAAGTTGCCAGGCACCTTCTGCGCCACAAGTAACAAGCAATCGCTCTAATGAGAACAGCTGGATTATCGATGTGGCCTGCTCGTGCGCACTATTCCCCGATACGTGCAGTAATCTCGCTATCGTTTCCAGCTCACCTTCACTCATTTTAACGATATCTGCATGATGCAGAGAATCCTCGATTATTTGCTTGGTATACCACGGTTCACGTAAATTAATATCTAACACGCGGGGTGTCCTGGTATTCCGCAGCATCTCGTTTAACGCCTGGCGCGAAACCCGATGACGTTGCGCCAAGGTACCAAAATAAATTAATCCTGGATTGGCTGACAGAACAAGCTGACAGGCTTCCTCCGATTGAATAAAATCGTAAGCCTGGTCTGAAGGAATATGGAAAGTATGCTCCCCTGCTTCGATTTGCACCATCACTTGCCCGGTTTGATGCACCGAGTCCTGTTGCACACCTGAAGTTGCCATGCCCATACGTACCATGCAGGCAAGCAATTCCTCTCCCAGTTTATCGTTACCAACTCTCGTAATCAGCAACGGAAATAAGCCAAATGCCTGCAAATGTCTCGCAACATTAAACGGAGCACCCCCTAAAACTGTTCGATCAGGAAAAACATCTGCCAATATCTCTCCTACCAGAACGACAACATCTCTCTGGGGTAATCCAGAAAATGAGTCCGATATCGTTAAGTCTTTATTTTTAACCATAGGTTATAAAAATCCTACTCTTGTTGCATCAGTAAAGCAACAATCTGAACGCGTGTATCCAAGATCCAAGGAGTACCGCGCGAAACAGAGGAACTTTAGATATCTGCGATCATCAGAAAAGGGGACACGATTCTGATCGGATGGCTGATTTATCAGATAAAACAATAAATTCAGAATCAGTCAGCTATCATTTTATTTACAAAATTCAGGAATGCGCCTGATCAAATAATGATACAGCGTTATCAGCCATAACAACTTGATTATTTCCAACCCATAAACCAGAGCATAATTTTTATGGCTGATTAAATTGCACTAAAAGATAGCTTGCATGAACGATTAACCCATTCTTTTTTCTGTCATCACTTCATCAAGAAGCTTCGCAAGCGCCTGAGTTCTCGCTTTCCTGGAATTGGAGTGGACTTTTTCTGCTAATGCAACCGGAGCTTGATTGCTTTTCACTAAGGCGATAAAACGGGGCAGGATTCGTTTAATAAGTACCACTGAATCCAGCGGTGCAATTGTATCAATGCCGATACTGGTCAATGCCGCTGCAGTATCTCCATCGGGATCAGTCAAAGCTAGAATCGGACGGTTCGCACGCAGATACTCATACAGTTTTGCGGGAATTTGGTTGTTACAGTTTGACGCCTGAAGAATTAATAATCCGTCAGCAGTCAACATTTCAGATAGGGCCTCCTGGTAAGCAACAGGAGGTTCAAGTGAGACAATAGCATCAATATGATATTGAGCAATCAACTGAATCAGGTATGCATCATTACATGTAGCACGTAAGGTTAGCCTGAAGTTATCCGCAGCAATAATGCCTTCTTGCAGCAGTTCCGACAGGGCTGTAAATAACGGAATAGGATCTCGTTCAGAAGAATAAACAATACCACTATGCAATAGCCGAAATGGCTCGTTTTTCGATACTTCCTTAGCAACAATTCGATCAACCTGAGTAAAATCTTCCTCATCATAGCCATTTTCAATAAGACGAAATCGTGATGAGGGCACTTTCGGGAACCTGGTTTGATAATCCTGACGAGTGCCAGGCGTTGTAAAGACAGCTCGGGCACAGTGAGCGATTGCTTTTTGTTCAACCCACTGGTAAGTTTTATAAGTGAGTGGGTCAGACGGATATCCAATTTGAACCATCGGGTCTCTGAAATCTGAAATCCATGGAATACCCGTCAAACGATGGAGGCTCAGACCAATCAAATGAGCAGTCGCAATGGGATAGGTAGACCAAATTACCTCGGGTCGATATTTTCGTATCAGATACAATCCCAATGGAACGGCCCCAAGCCACCATGTAATCCATCGATCAGGTTGGGCCAGGATGCCAGGGTAACGCCTCATAAAAGATAAATGCCTGGCCGTATCTAAAGCAAAAGCACGATGTACAATCGTTTGTTTCGAGATTTTTTCGAGCAAATCACTACTGGTATCTGAATAGGCCTGTGTTTGAGCCGTCAGCACAATAGGCTCCCAGTTAAAATCGGACAGGTATTGAGAAAATTTTAATGTACGCTGAATACCGCTACTGCCGCGCAAAGGAGGATAATGGTAAGCGATCATTAAAACACGCTTCACCATGACTTAATCCAGTCTCGCGTCCAGCTAGCTACCTGATCACGCCATTCGCGACGAGAAAAAGTATGGTTCGCCTCCGCCAGGTTAAACTGTTTAACATGAGAACTACTTAAATATTTTTGCCAGCTTGAGGACCCTTTAACCAGATCCAGAAACTCTTGTGCTGTCAGGTCGTTGCCACTGGTAATAACCAGTATTCTTCCCTTGAATCGACTCAAACCATGAAGCATGCGATCAGGTAATGGCATCCGCATATCGGATGCATTACCCACACCATTTTCTGTTGTCATTGCCAATTCTTTATTTTTTGACAAACTATTCCTGGTTAATTTAAGAAAAGATCGGATGGTGGCAATATAGTTGAATCGACCACGCCCTATTTTCTTCCAGAATTCGAGAGTAAACAGACGAGTGAGATAGTAGTGTTTCAAATAAGCCCGGGCCATTCCCTGCTCTGTTCTTACCCAAGGATTCAGCAACACTAATCCCGTAATACGTTGATCCTGATGCGCGTAAAAGAGCGCCGCTGAAGCAGCATCGCACAATCCCCATATAACCACTTCCTTTAGGGAGGCCACCTCCTTAAAAAACTGTTCGACCGCATAATGGATGTCTTCTTCTACAGCCTCAAAGGTTCTCATTTCACCCTCGCTATCTCCCATTCCGCGGAAGTCAAAACGCATAACCGGTATGCCTTGAGCAGCGAGGTAACGAGCAAGTAAGGTGAACTGACGATGGCTGCCCACTCGATACTGCGGCCCCCCTACTACCAGCAGCACACCTTTGGAAGCAGCCTGTTCAGGCAAGCTCAGAATGCCATACAGCCAAGAATCATGATGACTGAAACGGAGTGCACGCTCTTTGAAACTCATACAGCTACAACAGCACAGTGTGTGAGCGTGGCAGATATCAATTCAGGACATTCTGTAATCTCCTGCGCAGCCCAGAAGGGCAAACAAACCACATGATGTACCTGTAAATTATTACCTGTATTTTTCCAGGCACTCGCTATTCTGGCACTAGCCGGTGCCATCGGGCGCCCTGCCTCCGCCGCTATTTCAAACCAATAAACAACCCCATTTGTTATCATTAGCTCAGTCAACGATAAATTATCAATGGCCACAACCAAGTCTGACGCAAGCTCATACCCCGCCACTTCAAGTAAATGACCTGCCGAAGCAGACTCACGCATAGTCTGCACGCTTATCTTCTTTTCAGTATCACCGCTCAATATTTTACTGGCCAGCTGTAATCGCAAGAATTGTGTTAAAAACAATTTACCATTGATTACTGGCTGCCATAAAACAATCTTATCTATTGCTTTCTCTGAATCTTTAGCAAAATCCAGCGCAAGGAGCGCACCTAAACGGAGCCCCCATAAGCTAATGGGCCCAGCCGTACGCTGTTCAATCCACTCCCTTGCTGCTGCCAGGTTCTGTTTCCATATAGCCCAGCGCGCATCCTTGAACTCACCACTGCTATCCCCGCAACCAAACAGGTCTATTTGCAGGACACCATAGCCCATCGCAGCGAATTTTCTAGCCTGCAATGCAGCCATCCGCCTTGATTTATTCATTTCATCCGCAAAAGGATGAATATAAATAAAGACGCCATAACAGGGCCTGTCGAAATGAGGCGCATGGTAAAGACAAAAACATTCTCCAGACTCTGTTTTTAAAAAAAACGGTTCAGCGGGGGGGCTTTCTGACAAATCATTCATTCAGCCAATTTTTGCTCGATAAAGCGGGTGAGACTACCCAAGGTTTCAAAAATCCTAGCGCTAATTTCATCATCATCAATAGCAATCCCATAATATTCTTCCAAAGTAGTGATGACATTAACAACCGCCATCGAATCCAGCTCCGGGATATTACCCAGCAATATCGAATCTTCTTCCAGGTCATTTCTTCGTTCACCAAGACAAAGCACATCAGCCAGGATATTTTTCACTTCTTCAAGATGCTGCATGATTACTCCAGAGTTAATTTGTTTGGCGGAGTGGGAGAAATATTTTTACATTCCTGCATATTATAACGGGCTCCTTTAAATAATCCTGTTTGTAAGATTATCCGGCAGAAAGACTCGGTTACGCTAATCCTCACAGCGCATTACACTTGATCTCAACATAAAAAACGCAGAATGATACTTATGTTATACAAAATAATAAATCATTCTCTTGCGCCTATGGCAATCTTTTTTTACACAAAAGATACGCTGTTACTTGATTTTCCTGAATACAGTTGTAACTGTACGTATGAAGTGACGCAGAAATAATAAAATTGTCCAGCGAAAATAATTAACATGATACATCGTACGGATTTCTTTACTCCATTTAGTATGCCAATCCATGAGTTTGCCGTAGAACTCAATTTTCTCTAATTTTTTCTCATCAAACAACTGCCTGAATTCTTCTTCGCGCATTAACAAGGCCGGCGAAGTGGTATCGCCAAGCTTTTCGTCATACGTGGTTTTCAATATGATGATGCTTGCGTTGTCCTCAATACACAAATCCATCGCAACAATTTGGTCGTTATACCAGTAACGATAAATACGCCCCTTGCCTTGACTGCAAAAAGCTTCCAGCATAGCCTGATAAAACTTTCCTTGATCATTAGCTGGATGAATCGCAGTTCCATATTTGGCTTTCCAGCCGGCACTTTCAATTTTTCCGTAGTCTATAATCACCCGCGAAACCTCATCCGGGTTGATGCTTACCTGAAGAAATGTATCTAAATGATTCTTCTCCAGTTTATTTCTCTGTTTCTTGATATTCTGTCGTAAATTCTTGCCACGCGCACGCCAGTAATCTTCAAAGTTCCCCTCAATCGTAATACTGGCTGTCTGTATATAATCAAGTGTTCTTAACTTTCCATCATCCAATGGCCGGGATATCAAATCAGGATCCTGCTGGGTTACACCCAGCACTAAGGGGAACCCGGGCAGCACTTTCATTAGCTCAGAGAGACACTGCAACCAGTCGTTGCCCGCCTTGCTAATCCACATACCGAGCGGCGCTTGGGAAGGCTGAAAAGTAGTCCATACCCAACGACTTTTCTGAATCAGAATCGCCATCGCCTGTACTTCACCTTCAATTTCACAACAAGCCAGAACTTCCTTACCGCTACTAAATGTTTCAATTAGCGGCATAACAAAACCAAGACTCAATAGTGGTGAAGCGGTCGTATTCTGATTCAGGCGCTCCCACTCATGTTGATGGTCCCTAAATTCACTAATAGGATATAGTTTCCACTTCATATTTAATGAGGTAATGAGATTTAAATTGATAAAAACACTTTTCTGATCTGGGCGATCATCCACGCCTGTTCTTCTGCCCGCAACTCTTGGTGGCAAGGAAACTGTAGCAAGTGCCGCGATAAATCTACGCTGGCTGAACACACTGTTGCATCAACCCCATCCCATAAAAACTCTCCAAAGCGAATAATAGGCACACCTGCATTCTTCAAAATCGGAAAGATCTTTTCTGGTTCATTTACGATCAGTGGAAATACTTGCGGAATAACGTCTTCAGGCAATCCTGAAAATAAAGGCCTACATCCCGGTAACCCGCTCAACGCCTCCTGCAAAATGATATAATTTTTACGTCGCTCTGAAACAATACGTGCTCTCGAAACATGCTTAATCAGATAACGAGAGAAAAAAGCGGATTGTTTACCAAGCCATTTAGCCTCGAACCCGAAGCCTCCATCAGACGCGCCTGGTCCGATCGACACTTTACCCAATGATGCTTTGCGTTTCACCGACTTCCATATAAAATCTTTAAGCCACATTGGCGCGAACAGGATTTTCTGCAACCATTTCATTCTTCCATATTCAAAACTTTTTTCCAGTGTGTTTAAAGTCGCTTTTACTTCAAACCCCAGTCCAGCTGAATTAAGCGGTGACAGGTTAATATGATGACGATCAGAAACCAGGCACCCCCCCTCATAAACAGGAAAAAACTTCATGGTGCTTGCGATGGCATAATCACCATAAGTCCCCAGTGGTTTATTCTTATATTTCCCAAAAAAACAGTGCGCGCAATCTTCCAGCAAGTAAAGTGCATGTTGATTACAAAAGTCACTTATTTTCAACAAATCCTGCGGAAAACCAAAATAATGCGCCACTATCAGCAATTTTACTGATGCATCCAGTTTACCTTGAACATCATTCAGATCTACTGACGTATCGGGATGTATTTTGTAAAAGATGGGGGTTGCGCCCGACCAAATGACTGGTTCAACCATAGCCGGACAATGGTAGGCCGGTAACATGACTGTGTCACCTTTCCCAATTCCCATCTGTTGCAGCGCCATCGCAATGGCTATCCTACCACTCGTGACAAATTTAGCATGACGTGCATGCAAGACAGATGGTACATCACCATCATCGCGATTTAGGTTAAAAGATTCCAGCGACAAGACTGGTTGTATCGGAATTTTCGGTTTAGGGTAAGCCATCTAAGATTAAGAGTACAGCCTAAGAATATGGAAATAGAAATTTTAACAGCAACTATAGTTCACAAAGCTTGTAAAAAACACATTTATTATGGCGCTTATTATTTTCTTAATGGTATTCGTTGTTTTTTGAATCCATGCAATCACTGACCCCTCAATATTTCAAGACCAATCCCGACATTTCTGAATTAATCCTGCGCAAACCGATTCTTTAAAAAAACAGGACCCAGCCTATCCCGACTTGCGCATAGATTACGCTCATTGCGATACACTGCATGATTCTAAATCGCATGACGGCTGAGTAAATCTCTTACCTTCCCAGTTTGAAGATCGAATCCCCGGGGATCTGGGTGAAACGACCACACATATGTTACCCATCATCTTTCCACGCACATACAATAACATGGCTATCATTCAAGGAGCGTTCAGAAAGTTTATACGGCACACGCGGACTTCATGAAATACACCCGCAGTATCGGCAAATAAATAGATGACGCAACAGCCTTCATCACTTTATCATTGCGCTTCACAACTTCGGTTTTCAAAAATATAAAGTACTTTCAGAAACAGCAATCAAACCCCACGAAAACACATATAGCACAGTTCAAATTTATGTCAGAATACACGCTTTTGCTAATACTGAGTCTTATATAAATTTTCAAACGAGGATGCATTTGGTCATGCTTGAAATTAGCATCGTATCGTAGCGAAAATATACTTTTTAAAATGCAGCCTTTATACATAAAAAATCTGAGTTAAATGAGCATTAAGATTAATAAACAAATAGATAGAAATCAGAAAATATCACAAGATATTTTTACGCTACCCATTCGCGTCTATTATCAGGATACTGACGCAGCGGGTGTCGTTTATCACGCAACACATCTAAATTTCATGGAGCGCGCGCGCTATGAATGGCTAAGAGAACTGGGATTCGACGTGCATTCACTAAGCCAAACTCACAAGATGTTTTTTATGCTTCGTTCGCTTGAAATTGAATATTTCAAACCCGCGGTCTTGGATAATTTATTACAAGTTACGGTACAGCCAGTGGAGATGGGTAGGAGTCGCATTACAATATCGCAACAGATATTCTGTCATGATGTCATGCTAGTTAGCGCTATGATTCATGCAGTCTGTGTGGGCACTGAAAGTCTTAAACCAGTAAGCGTGCCTGCACCATTGCGTCACAAATTTGGAAATCTATCATGAGCGCTATAACAGTTAATCAGGATTTATCACTTCTTAACCTTATTAGTAGTGCGAGTTTACCGGTACAGCTGATCATGGTAGTTTTATTGCTCACTTCTTTCCTGTCCTGGTGGTTTATCTTTCGCAAAATGTTTGTTATCCGATATACGATAAAACAAAGTGATGAATTTGAAGATATTTTCTGGCGAGGCGCTGACTTGCATACCCTTTATCAGCGTGCCGCTAATGCGCGCTATTCTTCAGGGAGCATGGAACGTATCTTTGAAGCAGGCTATCGCGAATTTGCCAAGCATGCACCAGGCACCGATGTCAGCACTGTCATGGACGGTACTCGTAGAGCCATGCGGGCTACCTATCAGCGAGAAATGGATAAACTCGAATTACACCTATCTTTCCTGGCAACAGCAGGATCAGTAAGCCCTTATATCGGCTTGTTGGGCACTGTATGGGGAATTATGAATTCTTTCCGGAGTCTATCCAATATGACCCAGGCAACTATTGCGCATGTGGCACCAGGGATTGCTGAAGCTTTGATAGCAACGGCAATGGGGTTGTTCGCAGCAATTCCCGCAGTGATTGCTTATAATCGCTATGCCAGTGATATCGACCAGTTGGCAACGCGTTATGAAAGCTTTATGGAAGAACTGTCCAATGTGTTACAACGGCGGGTAGCAGAATAAATAGATCGAATGAGGATTGCATGACCGAACGCCGTAGTAAGCGCCGTTTAAAGCATGACATTAATGTTGTACCCTACATTGATGTCATGCTGGTTCTGTTAATTATTTTTATGATTACAGCACCACTGATTAGTCCGGGTCAGATTGAATTACCACAGATTGGTCAATCTCTGACCCCACCGGTTGCACCACTTGAAGTCAATATCAAAGCAGACGGCAGCCTCACCTTGCGTGATCGCGCCAAAACGGGTATTGAACAAAAAGTAGATCATAAGCAATTGATTGAAGCAATCAAACAAAAACAGGCACAGAATATCGATCAACCCGTCGTCATTGCTGCTGATAAAAATATACGCTATGAAGCCATAATTAATGTAATGGATATTCTGCAGCAACACCAGGTGCAAAAAGTGGGCCTCTTGGCCAGGCAAAAATGAAAAACTCAGGGATACAATAAGTGCAATGGCATTACGGGATTCATCACGCTCTGAACCGGGCTTGTTATTAGCGAGTATCCTAACGCTACTGATACATATCATTTTTGCAATTGTTATGGTTTTTGGCTTGCAATGGAATGATCCGCCACTTGAAGGGATGGTCGTCGATTTGTGGCATGAACTGCCTCAACCAGTGCAATCATCTCAAAAGGAAGCCTCTTTAAAACCGAGAGTGACTCAACCACCGGTTAAGATAGCCCCTTCACCGCCCAAACCTATGCAGCCATCGGCTAAAGCAGAACCACTACAATCCAAACAACCGGTTCAGCAACCGGTTAAGGTCGCATCTTTGCCGCCCAAACCCATACAACAACCGGCTAAAGCAGAGCCATCACCAGCCAAGCCGGTTCAACAAGCCATTCAGGCGGAACCACTGCCATCAAAGACAGCGGCACCAGCACCGATAAAAAAACCGGATATAGCGCTCAAGGATAAAACTAAAGACTTGAAGCCAATAGAAGAAAAAAAGCCGACACCAGAAGATCAAGACAAAAAAAATCTGGAAAAGCAAAAAAACGCAATGCAAGCACAACTACAGCATAAGCAGGAACAGGAGCGGTTGCGTGAACAGGAACGGCTGCGTGATGAACAAAAACGACAGGCGGCACAAAAAGCTGAGGCACAACGACTCGAACGTGAACAGGAACGACTACGTGATGAACAAAAACGACAGGCGGCACAAAGAGCTGAGGCACAACGACTCGAACAAGAGACACAACGAAAAATACAGCTAGCCGCAGAACAGGCTGAGGCGCAACGACTTCAGCGCGAACAGGCGCAGCAAGCAGCTGCACGCGCCCGCTTAATGGGCGAAGTAGACAAATACAAAGCCATGATTGTCGCTAAAATCAGAAGCCGGGTTATCACGCCACCCAATCTACCGGGCAATCCCGTAGCCGAGTTTAGCGTTACACTCCTTCCGGGTGGCGATATTCTGGCCGTAAAATTACGCAAAAGCAGTGGCCATCCTGCTTTTGACAACGCCGTTGAGCGGGCTATTTTCATATCCGCACCATTACCCTTACCACCCGATCCAACACTGTTTACCGAGTTTCGAAACTTAAATATCAAGGTGTATTATCATGAATGATTTATATAATCAGAAACATCATTCTACCTTTCTAACAGTCTCTGCCATGTTAACGCGTTTTTATCAATACGCGAGCGGGCTGTTTATTTTATTGTTCTGCCTGATTAGTCAGCCAGTACATGCGGAACTGGATATTGAAATTTTTGGCGGTGGCACAATGCGCATTCCAATTGCGATTATTCCCTTTTCCGCCGAAGAAAGACTACAACAAAGCATTACGGCAGTGGTGGCAGCTGATTTACAGCGCAGCGGCCTATTCAAATTAATTGACCCGGCAGGCCTCAGACCACATGAACCGTCAGAAATTGCTTATGCTGAATGGGCCAATCGAGGTACCAGTGCACTGGTCATCGGTCATACGACCTTGTTGCCGGAAGGGCAAGTAGATATACGATTCCGTTTGATGGATGTAGCTAAACAAACTCAACTGGCCGGTTTAGCTACCACTGTTCCTGTAACACAGTTACGTGCAGCCGCGCACCGTATCGCTGACATAATTTATGAGGCACTTACCGGCGATGCCGGTGTATTCAGTACCCGCATTGCCTACGTAATGAAACAGGGGCAAAAATACGCATTACAGGTAGCAGATGCTGATGGACATAATGCCCAATCTGTCATCGAATACACTGAACCGATTATTTCACCAGCCTGGTCACCCGATGGCAACCAGCTTGCATATGTGTCATTTGAAAACAAAAAGCCTGTTATTTATATACAAACACTGACAAGCCGGCAACGGAGGGTACTCGCCAACTTTGAAGGTAGTAACAGTGCTCCGAGCTGGTCACCGGACGGGAAAAAACTGGCGATCGTCTTAACGGCACAAGGAGGCTCCCAAATATTTCTAATCAATGCTGACGGCAGCGGCCTGCGAAGATTGAGTAAGAGTACCGGTATTGATACCGAGCCAAGCTTTTCTCCCGATGGCCGCTCGATCATTTTTACTTCCGATCGGGGAGGTAGCCCACAGATATACCGTATGTCAATCACCGATACTGCAAACAGCACCGCCGAACGCCTGACTTTTGAAGGAAACTATAATGTTAGCGCGCACTTTAGCCAGGATGGAAGAAGCTTTACTTTCATCCATCGCAACAATAACAAATACAATGTAGCCGTGCAGGATATGACGACACGTCAGATGCAACTACTAACAAATTCTCAATTAGACGAATCCCCTAGTTTTGCTCCTAACGATAAGATGATCTTGTATGCCACAGAAATCAGGGGGCGTGGTATATTATCGGCCGTCTCAAGGGACGGTCAGACTAGGCAACAGCTTTCGATGCAAGCAGGTGATATCAGAGAGCCTGCATGGGGACCTTTACCGAGATTAAAGTAAACCTAGATTCACCATTCTACTAGATTTAACAGGAGCAACAAATGAGAAGGGCGTTGAGTATTTTAATGTTGGGTTTGTTATCCGCATGTGCCAGTCAGACCACCACCCCTGTTTCTGAGGTCGAAGATCGATCCTTCGGAACAAGCGATAGTAGCGGTATAGGAGAAAGAAACGGAATAGGTTCCGACAGAATGGATTTCCATCCGCTACAAGATCCCAATAGCATCTTGTCAAAACGTAGCGTGTATTATGATTATGATAGCTATACAGTTAAAAATGAATATCGGGAACTGGTATTGGCTCACGCCAGGTATCTACGGGATAATACAAATGCCAGATTATTGTTACAAGGCAATACTGATGAACGCGGCAGCCGAGAATATAATCTTGCACTAGGCCAACGTCGTGCCGATAGCGTAAAAAACATGATGACATTATCGGGTGCGCGAAATACGCAAATCGAATCGGTCAGCCTGGGAGAAGAAAAACCACGTTCCACTGGCCATGACGAAGCATCACAGAGAGAGAATCGCCGTACGGATATTATTTATCGGGGTGAGTAACATGTTTTTGCGCGCTTCCTTATTATTTTTTTTGATTAGCAGTAGTATGAGTTACGCAGGCCTATTTGGCGATGACCAGGCACGCGAACAAATTAGTATGTTGCGCAGCCAAATGGAAGAAATGGAAGCGCGTATTACTAAAATAGAAGAAATACTTAAAAACCAGGCACTGATAGAACTCTACGCTCAAGCTGAAACATTAAGCAGCGAATTGGGAAAACTACGTGGACAGTTAGAAGTATTAGGCAACGAGAATGAATTACTGCAAAAACGACAAAAGGATTTTTATATCGATCTGGATAACCGATTACAACGTATTGAGCAAGGCAATGCCCCCGTGATGCCTGAATCTCAGAATTCATCAACCAGCTCGATCCAATCCATACCCTCATCGACACCCGCACTGGAATCGCCATCAAAGCCAGTCTCGTCAGTTATTCCAGCGTCATCAGGAAAACACCTGATCGCAGCCAATTCGATAGAAAAAGATGCTTATGAGAAAGCATACAGTCAATTTAAGAATGGAGACTATACTGGTGCCATTTCACAATTTGAAGTCTTTCTAAGTAACTATCCCATGACCAGCCTCGCACCAGCTGCTGCTTATTGGATCGGTAATGCTTATTATGCTTTGCGGGATTTTCAGAAAGCCATTGACGCTCAGAAAAAGTTAATCAATACCTATCCTGACAGCAACAAAGCACCTGATGCATTGCTTAATATTGCCAGCAGTCAACAGGAACTGGCCAACACCCACGCTGCCAAAGCAACGCTAGAAAATCTGATTGCAAGGTATCCTCACAGTGATGCCGTAGAAAAGGCAAAACAGCGGTTGGCTCATCTCAAGTAATCAAAGCCCTTTCCTATAAAAACTGCTGGATACGATCAATACTACAAACCTTGCTTATATTCTGAATGTTTTTGTTATCATTAGAATAGTAGCGTTATTTTTCAATCAATTAGTTAAAGACTATTAACATCACTTATCTGATATTCCAGCGTGCAAAATATTGAAACCGAAATATTACGTATCAATGAAATCTTCTTTTCGCTGCAAGGAGAAACCAGTCGCGTTGGCCTGCCAACCGTATTTATACGTCTGACGGGTTGTCCTCTGCGCTGCGGCTACTGCGATACGGAATATGCTTTTAGCGGTGGCGAGAATATGCCAATATCCGCCATCTTGAGTAAGGTCTCTCATTATAAAGCACGCTACATTACCGTTACCGGCGGGGAGCCACTTGCTCAAAAGGCCTGTCTAATGCTGCTTTCAGCTTTATGTAACACGGGCTACGCCGTTTCGCTGGAAACCAGCGGCGCACTGGATATATCCGAAGTAGATGCACGTGTCTGTAAAGTAATGGATATCAAAACACCAGGATCAGGCGAAATGGCAAAAAACCAATGGTCTAATTTGGATTACCTGACACAGCAAGATGAATTAAAGTTTGTCCTCTGTGATGAAGCAGACTATCAATGGGCTAGCGAAATAATTCATACACGGCGTTTAGACCAAGTCTGCCCCATTTTATTCTCACCCGTTTATGATCAGCTGGATCCTTCAATATTAGCTACATGGATACTGCGCGATCACCTGCCTGTGCGCATGCAAATTCAGCTGCATAAGCTACTTTGGGAAGAAGGACCCGGACGATAAAATCTCTTTCATATATTCACTAGACATAAAGCTCATCTATCGCACAGGCACAAGATCTTAAATTCTCACACGGATGTTATTTATAACGTGTACGCATTAATAGCTTCGAGATGAGATTAGCTACTTTACTCCATTTCTCGCGGCGATGACTCATATCATCAGTTTCATTAATCAATCGCTCTCGGATAGACCTTATCTCACCACGATATGAAAAAAGCAGTTGTACTTTTATCGGGCGGATTAGATTCCGCAACAACCCTGGCAATTGCCCGTAACAAACAATTCCAATGCTATGCTTTAAGCGTCGATTATGGCCAACGCCACGAATCAGAACTCGTGGCGGCCAGAAATGTTGCCCGATCTCTGGGTGCCTGCTCACAACATGTTATTAAGGTAGATCTTGCTGCGTTCGGGGGCTCAGCCCTTACTAATCATTCCATCGATATTCCTATAACCGGTCAGGAAACGGATATTCCGGTTACTTATGTTCCTGCCCGGAATACGATCATGCTGTCGCTTGCATTGGCATGGGCTGAGACATTGGGTAGTCACGATATTTTCATCGGCGTTAATGCGGTAGATTATTCAGGTTATCCAGATTGTCGCCCAGAGTATATCAAGGCATTTGAAAATATGGCTAACCTGGCTACCAAGGCGGCTACCAAGGGCCACAAAACAGCGATCCATACACCGCTTATAATGCTGCCTAAGGAAGCAATCATCCGGCAGGGAATCGCATTGGGCCTCGATTACAGTATAACGATTTCCTGTTATCAAGCAGACGAGGCAGGATCAGCCTGTGGCGTTTGTGATTCCTGTCGAATACGTCGTACAGGATTTAACAAGGCCGGTTTAATGGATCCAACGCGCTACAGGCAGTCGTAATTATCTGTGCATTACAAGATCCGGTTTCAAATTTTCCTGAAACCAGGATATACGGAATCTATCACGAATTGATTGCTCCTCTTCTTAAGGGCAAGATATCCCCAATTCAATGATCACAATTTGCGAATACCTGAATGGGCCTTCTTTGGCTGGGTAAGCCTAAACTTATGAATTCCATTGACGTTCATGATTCATATAATACAATAACACTGTGCTGTGTAAGATGAAAACTGTCCGAAACGGCAAACCAGCCCTTCGCTCTGAAGACCGGGGTTTTTCGGAAGTTTCGATAAAAAATCGAACATATCTAACCTAAAATCGAGTATATATAAATTTATCAGATCACATTTGTGAAATTTTCATGGACAATTACCATGGGATAAACCTTAATTCTTAATACAAAGGCCTATGAAAATAATATTCCGGATTATCACGATTATTTATTTTATGTCACCCACTTTTTTAGCGGCCAATTACTGTGGTGAATTAAAAGGTGGTCACTATGGCCCTTTTGATTACACTAACCGACATAATCTTGAATACCAGATTAATATTGTTGAAATCGCTCATTTTACTAAGGATATAGAGAATCTGGTCAAGGGCAACACAGGAACCATTGCTGCAGATCTGAGCTATACATTGCACGCATTCCCCAATCATCATCGTGCACTCTCAGCCATGGCAAGGCTTTCTATCAGAGATAAAATACTAAAACCAATTGGTGCAAAACATTCTATCGGCTGTTTTTTTGATCGCGCTATCCGATTCAAGCCAGATGATGGCACGGTTCGCGCAATATATGCCGGTTATTTAACAACAACGGGGAAAATTGATCAGGCAATCAAACAGTTCAATGTCACAATCACATTGCAACCGGAAAATGCGACCGCACACTACAATCTTGGCTTGCTGTACTTGAAGAAAAAGAATTATAAACAAGCCCAGCACCATGCAAAAGAGGCTTATGCACTCGATTTTCCGCTACCAGGTCTCAAGAATCAATTAATAAAAGCCGGACAATGGGAAAATTAATTACCCGATTTCTTGACATCCTCCCCTTCCTAAACGAAGGGGATTCCTAGCGACTTATTAAGCCGTTAAGGGTAGGTTTGTATTGCTACTGCCTACTGGTTCCTGCTTCTTAGACGAAACTAACGTTTCAACTCCACAGGCTAACAAGCGATGTCCTCGCTCAAGTACATTCAAGGCACCTACCAAGTCGGCATTGGCTTTAAATCCACATTCTGTACATTCAAAAGCACTTTGGCTTTTGCGATTGTCACGACTAACATGTTGACATCTAGGGCAGGTTTGAGAGGTGTATTGAGGGTTTACCTTCAATACATCCCCGCCTGAACAAGCCTGTTTATACTCCAAGAGAGACCTTTGCAAAACCCCAATAGTTGAAAAATTAACTCTTTATAATCAATAGTCGAAAACTTCTGGTGTGGGCTTTTGCAAAGGTCTCTCATAAAATAGTGATCGCTGGTTTAGAAATGGCTCCTCTGTTTATTTCTGAGCACCCATTCACTAGGATAAACCTGGTTAAGCCGAATTTATCAAGCCATAAAACGGCGTTTCAAATGCCAAATAATAACGGATACTACCAACAGTAACGATATCCATTTCCAGTTATTGTTTGCCCACGCCGATCCATTCTTCCTAACAGCAATATTTGCTTCCGCAACATCAACAATTTTCAGATTTTCTTGACCATCGGAATGCGTTATCAGGTGAAGCTGGAATGTTAAAACCTGATGTCCGGATTTTTCTGGCAATAAACGCCATGTCCATAACGCTTCATCGCCAACCATAATCAACTGCTCCTGTAGCGCCGGACTCTCAATAATAAAACCATCACTAGCGATCTCTGCTTTCATACGTGGAGATACAACACCGGTAATACCCTGTATCGTCGCACCCTCTGGCGCTTCTGATACGATATCATTAATACGCTGCGCCAAGCCTCTTGTTGCCAGTTGCAACGACACATCAAAACCCTCAAACTGCAGTACTTCCGGTGGAATCGTAACCGCCGAATTATCCACAGGTAATTTCATAGACAGCGTATTCACATAGCGTTCTTCAGCTGACACAGAATGCGAAATATAATTCGCTGCATATGACACAAGCAAAATACCGACCAGTAATGCCGGAATTACCATACGATAGCTTATTTCGACCCGCTGCATTATTCCTCCTACTGTGTTCATCATACAATCCCCTATCAAACCCCAAATACATTAACGTGCGTATAATCTCCAATGTTCGTTTTTGTTTCAGGCAACATAATAATTGCCCTATTAACAATCCACCATGGCTTCATTAATAATAAACGATGAAATAAGATAAGATCACGATTCAAGGCAGTGTACCTACCATTAATTTATCGCTTCGGTCAGTTCTCATTTGACATCAATTTCTATCTAAACACCAATCAAAACCCGCATATAGAGAAAATAACCCATGCAATCAACAAAACCAAACCCATCAAATACTTCACGCAACATTTGGCCAAAACTGATTACATTCGTATTCATTCTATTGACTATCGTTGCTGCAGTGATGCTGCTACCTCGTGGATTCTCGCAGGATGTTTCACAAATTGGCAAAGGTACTAATGCGGTTGTTCTTGTCCATGACAACAATATCATACAGAGCGGAGAAACGATGGCGGCCATGAATGAAATCAGGGATATTTATACAGCACGTATCGAATTTATTATTGCAGATATCAAGACGCCATCCGGTAAAGCATTTGCAGATACTTATGCACTCAGCCCAACCGCTCTTACTTTCTTTTCTGCTGACGGCGAAAAATTGCAAACCCTTTACTCTCCACAAACAGGTGAAACATTAAAAAATAACTTAAACACGATTTTTAAATATTGACACCCTCCCCGGCTTAAAGACAGGAGATTCCTGCTGCCTCTACCTCGGAATGGGTTAGATAACTTCGGTGAGTTCCTGTTGCTGACGACATGACTGCATCGTTCACTTGGCAGACGAGCCGGGCATGTCCTGCCCTTAGAATATTGATGGCAGCAAGCACATCACCGCCACCCCACGCTTGCTTGTATTCCAACTCGCGGTGAAACTCACCTCAGCCCTGATCGAGAATCAATTTGCTGAGACCCGCTTTGGTCTTGACACTTCGTCCTGACGACTCAATCGAACCTGCTGCTGGCTCGTGGTGACGCATCAATTCCCATCGTTCTGCCAACACATCGAACAACAACAAACGCCAGATTAATCGACAATAAGAATGCCTGCGGCGTCCGCACTATTCACCCCCTGGACGGAGAGGATTTCCGCTCGGTTTGTTAAAACAACCACCCTCATGACTGTCGAAATACTTTACAACATCACTTTATGGTTTAAGCAGCATACTTTCAACCTATTGTATAATATAGTATTTATCTTTTGGGCATAATTATTGCTTGTAGTTCCTTTAGGTACTAGAACAAGGTACTTAGTTTAGATGTTTAAATTGGAAATATCTCAATTTAAATATACAGGAATTGAAAGTAAAATTTGTTAGCTTTTTTAGCTAAAATAATGGAAATAAAATGAACTCTAATTTCATCATAAAAAAGTTTAAAGCACTTACGCTTGTTGCTGTTTCTGGTCTAGGGCTTTTAGCTTTCTCGCTACCATCACAAGCAACCATCATTGATTTCGAAACCTTCTATATACGAAATAATGACAGCTCTATTGTTGCTCCGTTTGATTCCGATATGCTTATTACGGAAAATGCGACCGGCGATGGTTTTCATGCTGAAACACCGCGTAGCGGACAAAAAGTTGGCTATGGAACGAGCGCGTTAAATGGCTTGCGATTAAATACATTTAACACCGTTAACTGGACGACAACTCCATCCGCAACTGGCGCACATCCATATTTGAATATGTGGGTAACAGATGGCACTAATTATGCTGTTATTTCGTCTGAGAATTTCTACATGGGAACAGATTTCCAAACACGTACGGAATGGAAAGTATTTGAATTCGGGGCAGGTACAAATTTAGACTGGTTGCTTGATAGTGGAACCGCCAGTAGACCTCCTTCTCAATATCTAAGAAAGGATGGCAGTAATGTTTCATTAGCCGATTTGGCCGACAATGTTGTCTTATATGGTGGGCCAGGTGTGGGTGCAACGGGTGTTGGAACTGGTGCTCCACAAGGTGGCTTTGGATTCAACGTTATCTTTGGTGATACTCAGTCTAATTTCCTTGGACAATATGATATTGCAGAACTTAGTGTAACTGTTTCTTCAGAAACTTATTTTGCTGGCACCGCTAATGTTCCTGAACCAGCAACTTTTGCCCTGCTTGGACTTGGTTTGCTGGGAATGAGCTTATCACGTCGAAAGGCTTATTGAAGCATTAGTAGCGTTGAAGGATTCGATGCTTTGTTGGCTTGCCCTGTTTTTTTTATTTAGAGCAATAACTCAAGGTTTTATCAAGGCATCTAAAATAAAATAGGTGCTACGTGAAACCAAGTATCGATGTTACAAGATTAATGGCTCAACATCTATAGAGTCCTACAACTAATAAGAGACCTCACGAGCTTTCGTTTTCGAGGTCTTTTATAACTTTAGCAAAAAAATGGGACATCTAATTCGCGCATCTAATGAGACTTTTGCAAAAACCCTCGCTAGAAGTTTTCGACTATTGATTATAAAGGATTAATTTTTCAACTATTGGGGTTTTGCAAAGGTCTCCCTATATGGCTGCGCCGACACAGCTCGGAATCCTGCAACCAGTCTAAAGTAAAGAGGTGCGTTCCAGCTTACCCAGCTCGCACAACGCAAGTACTAGGCCGTTTTAGCGAGGATAAACGGCAAGCCTCCAAAAAATTCCGTTTCGTGTATTGCCCTCTATTTTGCCTATTATCTCAAATTATTGTGTGTTTTCCGACAGGCCCATATAAACTCATTAATTCTCTGCTTACCCATTTTCAACCGCTATGGATTTATTTACTCAAGGATTGCTCGGTGCCACCCTGGCACAGTCTGGTTGCAAACAGCACGAAACACGTTTGGCAACGCTTATTGGTTTTTCGGCGGGCCTGATTGCTGATGCAGATATTCTGATTCAATCATCCAACGATCCGCTGCTAAATATTGAGTTTCATCGTCATTTTACGCACTCCATTTTCTTTATTCCATTGGGTGCATTAATTGCGGCGCTCATATTCTGGCCATTTCTGCATAAACGCTTACCATTTGCACGCCTATACCTGCTCGCCCTGCTAGGATACTGTCTGAGTGGTATTCTCGATGCCTTTACCAGTTACGGAACACATTTATTCTGGCCACTCAGCGAATCACGCGTAGCATTGAATATGATCTCGGTCATCGATCCAGTTTTTACACTCATATTATTAATTGCCGTAGTATGGGCATTTAAAAAACAGGCTGTAACAGCCGCTCGAATTGGCTTATTACTTGCGGGCATTTATCTGTCATTTGGCTGGATACAGTTGCAACGCGCTGAAGCGGTTACTAAATCATTAGCCGTTGAAAGGGGGCATGTTATCGAACAACTGTTAGTCAAACCAACCCTCGCCAATCTGATTCTGTGGCGCTCGATCTATCAAATCGATGACAAACTACAAGTTGATGCAATTCGAATCGGTCTGTTTTCGGAACCTCGCGTATACCCCGGTGAATCGATTAAAAAATTCATACCTGAACAGGATTTAAATACATTACCCGCCACATCAGTATTGGCCGATGATATCGCACGATTCACTCATTTTTCTGCCGGATTGGTTGCCATTCAACCAGAACAACCCAACATACTCATCGATGTGCGCTATTCAAATTTACCAATGACAGTCGCTCCTCTGTGGGGTATAGAAATGAATCCAGCGCAACCCGAACAGCATGCCCGTTATCATGTATACCGGGATACATCCCAGGAAACGCGAGATACATTTTTGGCTCTATTATTGGGACGCAACGTGGATTAATTGAGAAAAATATCCGTATTTATCAAATCGAGACTTTTGCAAAAGCCCTTGCCAGAAGCTTTTGACTATTGATTATAAAGAATTAATTTTTCAACTATTGGAGTTTTGCAAAGGTCTCAAATCATGCCATATTTTTACAAGCGGTTACCTCAAGCCGGCAATCCATTTTGCATACAAACGCGTGGCAATTTTATTTAATGTGGCGATTTTTTCAGCCAGGTGCGCTGACATCTCCTCAGCTGATTGTACTGATGGACCAACCCAGTCAGTTAATTCCGAAGCATTAACCTGACACCAGGTTTGTACCATTTTTTCGGTCATCTCCACGTGACACTGCATTCCCAGATGAATACCCATTGCGAATGCCTGATTTTCACAATAGCGACTGGATAGTATCCGAGTCGCGCCATCAGGCAGTGTAAAGGCCTCTCCATGCCAGTGAAATGAGCTGAATTCTGACAAATCATCAAACCACTCGCGTGATATACAACTATTTGACACAGTCACGTTACCCCAGCCTATTTCTTTTACCGGAATACGACTGATTGCGCCACCCAGGGCTTTTGACATTAACTGACCCCCCAGACAATGGCCTAATACCGGAATATCATTCGTAATAGCCTGCCGTATTAAATTGAGTTCCGGCTCAATCCAGGGTAGGTTATCATTGACACTCATGGGCCCACCCATCAATACCAATCCACTGAATTGATGTACGTTATCTGGCAGCATCTCACCAGCATCCAGCTTGATTAGTTGCCATGGAATATGATTGTTATCAAGAAATGTGGCAAAATAACCGGGCCCTTCGATGGGAAAATGCCTAAAAATTGCAACTGGTTTCATGAAAATTCCTGTCAATAACTATTTGAGCTACCAGATTATGGGGTTATGGAATTATGACTAGCAACTTGTTTCCATCATGTTCTTCTGCCAACTATATTTCTATAGTTATACTAATAGAATAAAATCATCTTCGTGATCAATTTATTTTCCAGACCTTGTTCATCTTGCATAAAGCCATCGATACCACAATAAAAGAGTGCGTTAAAAATAAATCATTCCATGAATTTTGCCACACTTCTCACTTTATCGGACCATGACGTCAATAAGCATTGGGTATTATTATTTTCTTATGCTGGTTAAATGAACAGACTTCTTCAACTTAGAGATCTTGCCCGCGTTTCCTTAAAACTGGTCACTAAATGTCCGTAAAAAAATATACATTCACTGATTTAGTACGTATTGAGCAGCTACGCAATATTGAAACAAGTAAAACAAGTAACTTGTCTTACGCCAGTATTGCAGACATGGATAGTCATGCAACAACAGATTTCAAATACACAGCCTTCTTACAAAGACTGGCAATCCGGGCACGGCGGCTAATTCAGGACAATGCACTGGCGAATACATTATTACAGCCACAAAAACTGTTCACCCGGGCCAGTCGAATTAGTCTGGCCAGTGCAGCAATTCTAGGCGCACTGGCTGCAGGTAATGCAGTTGGTGAATCTGCCACACTCAATATTTACTGGCTGCTCGCTGTACTTTTAGGATTTAACCTGCTATCTATTCTGCTATGGCTAACAGGAATTATATTTAATCTGCAAGGGTTAAGTACCGGTGTTGCAGCACAGTTAGCCAGCTGGTTGCCCTATAGGCATAAGGAAAACGACACCGTTTCATCACTGGCAGCACGCGCTTGGTGGGAAAGCTGTTTAACAGGGACTGTCGGCAAGTGGCGAATCAGCGTCTTGACGCATAAATTCTGGCTCACTTATATTATTGCAGGGGTGGCACTACTTATTCTGCTAATGCTAGCAAAACAATATAATTTCATTTGGGGAACAACGCTGTTACCTGAGAGCAGTCTTCCCGAGCTCACTCGGATTTTAGGTAAACCCATGGAATATATGGGCTTAAGTACTCCGGACAGTCATCAAATTGCAGCCAGCCGAATGGGTACAGATGACCAGGATGCGGAGACACGGAGCGCTTGGGCCAGATTCTTACTGGGAACGCTCTTGTTCTATGGCTTAATGCCCCGTTTAGTATTACTTGCCATTTCTATATTGATGCAGAAATGGGCTGAACGCAACTTTAAACTAGATCTCTACCTGCCCTATTATATAGAACTGCGACAGCGTCTGATGACGCGTGAAATAAAAGCACAGATCATTGATGCTGATCCACAGGCTGTAGCCAAGCAGACAAACACTGTACCACAAGCCATCCATAATACGCTTCCACTGAACGCCTATGCTTTCGGTATCGAACTGGATGATCAGATTATCTGGCCTGAAACGGTTATTTGTCGTGACAATATTATTGATCAGCAATCACTCGCAAAAGCCACCCATAGTATCCGGAAAATTGATGGCCCTTTATTGGTCGGCGTTGCGATACACCGACTACCCGATAGAGGTGTCCAACGCATCGTCCGGGAATTAATCGCCAGTACAACTGAAACACCGTGGTTAATATTACTTCACAGGCAGACTGCCCCCCCCGTCGTTACCGCACGTAAACTCGCTTGGTTTCGCTTAGCGGAAGCCTGTGGTATTTCTGCTGAACATATCATTATCCAGTAAACAAAAATACAGTGACAAACTCATCATCCTCAGAAGTAGACACACTACTTAATATTGCCGTCGTTGGCCATACGAATACTGGCAAAACATCGCTGATACGTACCATGTTACGAAGTACGGAATTCGGTGTTATTGAAGATGCGGCAGGTACGACGCGTCATGTTGAGCAGGCAACAATATCAGCTGACAACACGCCCATACTCCACCTGCATGACACACCTGGCCTCGAAGATTCCAACGCGTTATCCTCACAGCTTAAGAAAATCAGCGCCTATTCCGAATCACTGACAGCAGCCAGCGTACTCGAAAATTTTGTTACCAATATTACCCCTAATGATTTATTGGAACAGGAAGCCAAGGTTATTCGTCAAGTCCTGCGCAGCGACGTACTGCTATACATTATCGATGTGCGTGAACCGATACTGGAAAAATATCTAATTGAATTAGAGGTACTCAGCAAATCATCAAAACCTATCATTCCCGTTTTTAATTTTATTGCGGAACACAAAAAAGAACTGGAAAAATGGCGCAAACAGCTGGCTACCCTCAATATACATACAGCGCTGGAATTTGATACCGTTGCCTTTACTTTTGAAGCCGAAAAACGGCTCTATCAAAAAATACAAACCCTGGTTGAATCACACTATGTGAAGTTACAGAAACTGATCGATTATCGTGCCGGAGTCTGGAACCAGCTCTGCCTGTCTGGCGCCAAACGCGTGGCGGAGCTCATCATCACCGTGGCCTGCCACCGCGAAATTAAACATACTAAAAAGAGTGATACAGCGGGCTCACTCGCTGCAAACAGATTACAGGATTTCGTTAGAAAAGCAGAACAACATTGCCTCAAAGACCTGCTATCCATTTTCAACTTCTCGGAAAAAGATGTCGCATTACAGAAAATACCCGTTAGCAATGGACAATGGCAACTCGATATCTTTGCGCCTGGAATACTGAAAACCTATGGCCTGGATGCTGGCAGTAACGCACTCAAAGGCGCAGCAGCAGGCGCAGGTATTGACTTAATGGTCGGTGGATTAAGTCTGGGTGCAGCCAGTGCATTAGGTGCCATAGCAGGTGCCAGCTGGTCAACATTCAAACGTTATGGTGAGGAAATAAGAGCAACCGTACAAGGCTCACAATGGCTATGTGTTGATGAAAATACCCTGCGGATACTCTACTTACGACAACAGCAGTTATTAGAAAAACTGATGCATCGGGGTCATGCCGCTTTCGATACGGTGCACTATGACATTCCGGATACAGAAAAGCTACCCGAAAATTGGACCGAATTAACCAGCATCCTGCGCCAGAACCCAGCCTGGCAAAAAGCATCCATTGCACGGAACAACGATCCGCAATACCAGGAAATTATAACTAAGCTCGTTAACACATTGCTGAATCGTCGCTAAATGACATAGTCCAATATCGTGGACAGTCCAGTTAAGAGAAAATAGCCGTAACCGGGTGAAAAAATGGTAGCAAAAAAGAGTTCTGCCATATCAAGTAAGATCATCAATACATTCGAGTAGACTGTCCACATTGAAGTGTGATGTGGCACAAGGCTGTTTGATCAGCATGCCGAGCCGGCAAAGCTATTCAAAAAGTGGACAAGCAAATGGACAGGTGTATCAGTGTGATTTGCAATAAAACCATTTGACAGGCCGTTGAGAAAATATTCTTGAAGCGGCTGATACAAGTAAAAAACAGGCGGGAAAGTGCAGCTTATGCATAACAAATGATCATTCTCAATCTGTTTTTAACACCGCAGCGGCAAGGCAGATGGTTTTTCAACGGCCTGCATGAACCATATAACCATAATAAGGTTGAAGAAGAAATCCTGCGGCCAAACCCCTGAATTGGGCAACGACACACCGTCTTTCATAATTTGCCGATCAAGTATAATGGAAATATTCTGTATATTGACTATAATAAAGAGAACAATGAATAGCATAATGAAAATATCAATATGAGGTTTAGGGGGATGTTTAAGTAAACAAGTTTTGTCAACAAAAATAACTCAACGTGCCAGTGATTTTCCAGGAGCCAAATGATTCAAAACCCAACAAATAGCTCCAACGAATATCTAAAAGTCACGTTTCTCGTCTCTTGCCACCATACCTTTTGCTGCCGCTGGGCATGGTGCTATACCCTCATGGAGAACCAAAAATAGATGGAATATCTCATCCAAATTATCCTGCTTCTGGTAACGGCGATAGCTGTCGTGGTTATTTTTCAGCGCCTGCATATCCCAACCAGCCTGGGATATTTACTGGTTGGGATAATACTTGGGCCACACACAATCGGACCGGTGGTTTCAATGCCAGAACTGGAGGCGCTTGCCGAATTCGGCGTCGTTTTTCTGTTGTTCACGATAGGTCTTAATTTCTCTCTGCCTCAAATGCACGCGCTGCGGCACCAGGTCCTCGGACTGGGTACCGGGCAAGTAGCGTTTACCACCCTGGTGGTTGGAATTGTGACGTGGCTCGCAGGACTTCCTATTGCCGCCGCGTTCGTGTTCGGCGCTGTTTTCGCTCAATCTTCCACAACGATCATTGCTAGCCTGCTCACCGAACAAGGCGAGGAACACACGCAACATGGCCGTCTTGGACTCGCAATATCGGTTTTCCAAGACGTTACGGCCGTTCCATTTCTCGTCATCATACCCGTGCTGGGTATGGCGGTCACAATGGATGTACTGGCAGGAACATTGGCATTGGCCCTGGCCAAGGCCATGCTTGCCTTCGCGCTTGTGTTCTTTGCCGGGCGATGGCTGCTTCGCCCATTGTTTCATCTGGTTTCCAAGCGCAGATCGATCGAAATATTTACTCTGTCCGTTCTGCTGGTCGCCTTACTCGCAGCTTGGGTCACAAATAGTCTCGGTTTATCGCTGGCATTCGGAGGATTTCTTGCCGGGATGATGCTGGGCGAAACGGAATTTAGGCACCAGGTTGAATCAAGTATCAGTCCGTTTCGAGACGTGTTGTTGGGCCTGTTTTTTATCGGTATTGGCATGCGTTTCAACCCCGCAGCGACACTACTCATCTGGCACTGGGCCGTACTGGGCGCGTTGCTCATTGTTACGAGCAAGACATTCATTGTTACTGCCATGGTACGCAGGGCTGGATTCGATACCCGGATGACGTGGCGTACCGGACTCATATTGAGTGTGGGCGGCGAATTTGGACTCGCGCTCATCGCTATCGCGCTCGATTCCAACGTGATCGACATGCAACTCGGTCAAATCGCCATAACCTCCGTACTTCTGTCGATGATTATCGGCGCTCTGCTGATGCGTTTCAATAGCGCTATTGCGGGTTGGTTGGTCAAAACGTCTCACACAACAGCCCATGATACCGCAGAACTACAAGAGACTCCGGAACGACAAGTGGTTATCGGCGGCTATGGGCGCGTGGGCCACACCATCGCCGTTTTGTTGCACTCATGCGGCATTCCCTTTGTGGCTTTTGACACTGATCCGAAGCGAGTGACCCAGGGACGGGCGGATCAACATGAGGTCTGGCTCGGCGACATCTCCAATCCGGGCTTACTGTCTTCCATCCATGTGGAAAGAGCCAGTCTGATCGTGATCGCCGTTGACAATCCAAACACCGCATTAGGTGCAATGTCCTATATAAACAGGACCTGCCCGCAAATACCGGTGATCGTGCGGGCACAGGATCTCGCAACCAGTGCACAACTGATTGCTGCTGGTGCCGCCCACGCTTATCCGGAAACGATTGAGTCGAGCCTGCGTCTCGGCATCACTGCCTTACAAATGCTCAATGTAACGACCGATAAAATCGACGAGATGGTTCAAGATGTAAGAGACCAGGGCTACCAACCCGTTCTAGAGGATAAGATAAGTAAACCATAAGATGCTTTATCGGCCACAGATATCGTCGAATACAACACCGATTCTTTAAGGAAGGAGTCAATCAGGATGAATTTATTCAAAAATATTCTTTACGTATCCGAAGGCGCTGTGTCCCAGGAAGCCTCGATTATGCGAGCCGTGTCGCTGGCGGAAAACAACCAGGCGGACTTGACCGTCATAGATGTCATTCCAATCATCTCAGCAGGCATCGGTCTGCCGCGCGGCAGCCTGATATCCAGTAAATTACAGACCGCTATAGTGAACGAGCGCCAAAAAATACTCGAGGCGCTGATTGAGCCTTACAAGAAGCGTCTCCACATCCGATTGGACATACTGGTGGGCACAACATTTCTCGAAGTTATTCGAGTTGT
This sequence comes from Nitrosomonas cryotolerans ATCC 49181, assembly GCF_900143275.1. Classification (NCBI taxonomy): domain Bacteria; kingdom Pseudomonadati; phylum Pseudomonadota; class Betaproteobacteria; order Nitrosomonadales; family Nitrosomonadaceae; genus Nitrosomonas; species Nitrosomonas cryotolerans. The sequence goes on along the minus strand of NZ_FSRO01000001.1, from coordinate 561,519 downwards.
GTTACGCAACGGCCATGATTTGCTGATCAAACCAGCCGAGAATCCGAGTTTTATTGAACGACTGTTTGGCACCAACGACATGCAGTTACTACGCAATTGCCCGTGCCCGGTATGGCTAACACGCGCGAAGGAAAAATCGAAGTACAAACAGATACTCGCCGCTGTCGATTTCGATCCGGATATGCCAGATACAATAGAACAAGACCTCAATCGACAAATACTTGAATTATCCGGTTCTCTCGCATTTTCCGACTTTGCCTCGTTGCATGTCATTCATGCCTGGAATGCCCCGGGCGAAGCGATGTTGCGTACCTGGGCTGACGACTTACAGGAAGCAAGCGCTACCTATGTAGAAGGTATCCGTTCAAGTCATGAGAGAGCTTATAACCGCCTACGGCAACGGCTAATAGAGCGTATTGGCAAAGATACCAGCGATTACCTTTCTCCTGAATTTCATATGCGTCGAGGAGCTGCCGCTACCGTCATACCCGAAATAGCAAAGGAATTGCATACTGATTTGGTGGTCATGGGTACGGTCGCCCGGGCAGGTGTCATGGGCTTGTTCATTGGGAATACCGCTGAATTTGTACTCGAACAGTTGCAATGCTCAGTGCTTGCGGTTAAACCTCCTGGCTTTGTCTCACCAGTTCACCTTTGAGTAACCCACAACGATTGCGTTAACGCAAATCTGGCCAGGAATCCTTAATCATCACCATACGAATCAGAATTTTATTATTGAATTCCAAGGGAGTCTCCACAAGGAAAGCATTCTGAAATCGAGCAAAGTCAAGCTAAGGCATGCTGATTTTCATGAAATCCATAGTTTCACAAAATCAGCATACCTGATCTTTTTTATTGATTGATCTGCGGAGATCTTCGCCACCAGGAAAAAGCACACCTGATTGCTGATTGGTGTGGAGTGCTGAATTTAGATAATTCCTCATACACCGGAGCAATTTTAACTACACCTCACAAAACCCATCGATCAGTGGGGTCAACAAAGGAGCTGTCTCGCAATATAGGATTTATCCATTCTTTACTATATAACATATTGATTATTAAAAATAAATTTTATAATCACCTCAACCTTTGGCTATTTCGAGGCCGGCTCATAAATGAGCTTAAAATGTCAAATCCCATTGTAGCCAAAATCGCTGATCTGATTGATTCTGAACGGTCAGCTGACTGACCTGAAAATTCACCTTGTTTAAATGGCCGTTAAAAAAATAGGTCATTACTCCACTGGCCTCTTGTTGCAAATCGCCATTGAAATTGACGTTAGGATCAACGAAAGCATATCGCCCGGCAAATTCCAGATTCCTGGGTATGATCGGAAAAAGATAATGAGGAAAATATCCTGCCTGGACTAAGCCACCCATCAGATTGGTTTTTCTCATTGAATCACCTGGCCCTTTAAAAGTATCGATAATTTCTTTCCAGTGCATTTCTTGTTTCAGTGAAAAACCCAACCACTTGAAACGTACTTCTTCCATCATTTGATTAATACGATACTGTCCATCTTGTCCGGCCCGGAATCCAGGTAAATCACGACAGCTACGGCTATCGGTTTCGAATGCTGTGCATTTACTACGATTCGTGGCGGCTGCAAATGCAAAATTGAGGGCTGGTTTTTCATGGAACTCAATATCAGACTGGGAAAATGGCATTTCTCCGCCCAGTGCATTCCACTGTAATCGCCCAGAGTACATCATATTCCCATCATCGTTGTTGCCTTCACCCACACCTAGACCGGTAAAAACGCCCACATAATAACTGACATCATGCCAGGTTCCGGGGAATAAATTACCGAAAACCTGTACACCTTGTTGCCTGTCTACCGTAAAGATGTTGTTAACGATAGAGCGGTTAACGAACTGCTGATTAGCGGACGAAGTGACGCGTTCATCGTTATACAAAACCTTACCGCGGCCTATCCACAATTTGGCCCATTCAAATTTATCCACCGTCAGGTTTAAATCACGCAATACAGGCTGAGACCAGTCGTATTGCAAATAGTATTTCAACCACGGCCAATAGGCATGTCCTCTGAGCCTGGTGCGTGCACGACGTATTCTAAATGAACTTTCGTCTTGCTCTAAATCCTCAATTGAACGCGGATCGCTATCAAAGGGATTGGAATATCGGGTTTGTATCCGGTTCTGAATAGCTAAAGAAAATCTATTATTATCAGTTCTGAATTCAAATCCATTTTTGCCATAGCTTATATTTGCAAAGCTATCTTGTGATCCCGAATTATTTTGTGATTCCGAACCAGATGCCGTTACTTCAGGTTTTTTTGGAGTTTGAATAACCGCAACTTTCTCCGTTTTTGTTGCTTCTATATTCTGAGGCGCGGCAGGTATTGCAGCCGTTGCTGTGACCGATGTTGACTCCAATTTTTCGAGTCGTTCCAGTTTATCATCGAGCTCCTTAAGTTTCGCATCGAGACGTTTCTCAATAGCTAATAGCTCTTGTTTATAAAGTTCAGGATTTTTGGGTTCTGCTGCTACTACGTCCGCAACCAGGAGCGGTATAAGCAACATCCAAGTCAATGAGTATATCTTTAATCGAACGCTAAGATGCTTGAACATCGACTGCAGACCTTTTAAGTTGTAAAAGAGAATTATTGCAGAATTGCGACAACTGAATGCATTAAGTTCGATACTTTTCCCAGTCACAAAAACGAATATTTCTGAAGCTCAAATTATTTGTAACCGCGCTTTTATTACAGAACATCAGAACATCAATTTCTTCGAGGGGAATTGATACGCATATAAAATTTTTAAATTTAATATACTTTTAAGCAGCAGCTGACACTTTTTTGTTCATCCAGCAGTCAGTTTGACTGCATGTGCGGCTTAACGTATATTTTACTTTAACAAAAAAGGGGGGTTATTTTTCCTATCCAGCCACAGCGTCTGCTACTTGATAAGAGTATCGAGGCCGCCAAAATCCTGCATCTGCCAGATAAAGAAGGCGTCAGGCTTTCTCTTTCTATCGACGATTTTGGCATCGGGTTCTCAGTGCCCAGTTATCTCAAGAGCGATTCTTTTAATACGCTGGAAATCGACAAGCCGTTTATCAACGGTGTGACGTAAAAACAGGAAAACTCTCCTTTGGCAAGAGCAATCGTATCCATGGCTCGGAACTTCGGGCTTCGCATCGTTGCGAAGGGGGTAGAAAACGTGGAGCAAAGTCATTTTTTAATGACAGAAAGCTGCAACCTGTTACAGGATTATTTTTACAGCCGCCCAATCCCCAGTACAGCGTTTCAACCATGGCTGCAAGCAAATCAGCGGGCACACCCAAGAATAGAAGATGGCAACAGGACGCTCTCCAATGAAAGGCACCACCCTCGTCGTCAACTGCGGCAGTTCATCATTGAAACTCGCGGTTTTTGACCATCAATATAATCGCCTTATCAACGGCCTGGCAGAACGATTAGGTACCCCATCGGCTTATGCGGTCATTACCGGAAATAAAGACACCATTGATATTTCCGGCGACAGCACTCACAGAGGCGCACTCGCGACACTGATAAAACGCTTTCGCAAACGCAACGTGCTGGGTTTACCTCCAGTCGCTATCGGTCATCGTGTAGTGCATGGCGGCGAAAAATTTACCGACGCTGCAATGATCACTCCGGCCGTCATTGAAGCAATTGAAGCTTGCGCCAGCCTGGCGCCACTACACAACCCGGCAAATCTAACAGGTATACACGCCACCGGCGAGCTGTTCCCCAATGTTCCGCAGATAGCCGTATTTGACACCGCATTCCACCAAAGCCTGCCGGAGTACGCATATTTGTATGCACTGCCATACGAATACTATCAACAATGGGGCGTGCGCCGCTATGGATTTCACGGCACCAGCCACAGTTTCATGCTGGCTGAAACCGCCCGTCTGCTAAACAAAAAACTCGAAAACACGTCGCTGATTTCTGCCCATCTGGGCAATGGCTGCAGCATCACCGCCATCGCCAATGGCAAAAGTGTAGATACCAGTATGGGTCTGACTCCGCTGGAGGGGCTTGTTATGGGCACTCGCAGTGGCGATATCGACCCCGGCCTGTTCGATTTCCTTGCGGGCAAAGGTATCTCCGCCGAGGACCTGCATCACGACCTCAACCATAAAAGTGGATTGTTAGGTCTGTCACAGCAGACGAATGACATGCGCACACTGGTTGCGTCAGCGGATGATGGCCATCGCCTTTCACAGGTCGCCATTGACGTATTTTGTTTTAAACTGGCGCGCTACATCGGCGCTATGAGCAGCTCTTTAAGCACACTGGACGCACTGGTGTTTACCGGAGGCATTGGGGAAAACAGTGCTCGTATTCGGGCCCGCACAGTTGAGCACCTCTCACTGCTCGGTTTGGTTATAGACAGTGACAGCAATCTGAATCACGGCCGCTTACGAGAACACCACATTGAACATACCAACAGCCGCTTTCCCATTTTGGTAATTCCTACCAACGAAGAATTGGTTATTGCCAATGCCGCTTTAGAGAGTGTCCGCAATGCGATCGCGCCACCTCAATCCATCACCACTGAAACCAGCTGACCCCATGGCACAGAATCTTTTTATTGCACCAACAACCATCGATTCCGGCCTGACGTCCGTCTGCCTTGGACTTTTTCGCGCTCTGGATCGAGTCGGTATACGGGTTGGATTTTACAAGCCATTCAGTCAGCTTCTCCCGCAACATGATGCGACCGCTGGCGACACCTCAGTTGAGTATCTCAAAGCAAGCACTGAGCTCGATCCACCACAGCCCATTGCCTTAAAACAGGCCCAAAAACTGCTGAACCAGGGCCAGTCAGACTTGCTGATGGAAGATGTGGTGGGCCATTACCAACAAGTCGCCAAGACCGTTGACGTAGTCATTATTGAAGGTTTGGTGCCAAACGGTAACGAAAACTACATCGCACGTCTTAATATTAATGTCGCACGCAATTTGAACGCCGACGTTATTCTGGTCTGTTCACCACAGGATCTCACGGTCTCTGCAATTGATGAGCAACTAGATTTTTACGCCCGGCTTTTTTCCGGCCCAACGGACCTCAATGTGATCGGTGTAATCCTGAATAAAGTGGGTGAGCCCAATCATTCCGATTTTAGCCCCTGGGTGAATTCAGAACTATTGGCAAACACACCGAACTATGCCGCTGAATGTCAGGTTTTCAGTAAAAATCGCTTTAAATTACTGGGCGTGATTCCCTGGCAATCGACGCTGCTTGCGCCCCGGGTTTCTGATATCGCCAAAGAGATGAATGCCACGGTATTGCACGAAGGCCAGATAGCGACACGACGCGTGCAAAAAGTGACCGTCTGTGCACGTACGATCCGAAACATGGTGCACACACTCAAACCTGGCACTTTATTAGTTACCCCCGGCGATCGTGATGACATCATCGTGGCCACGGCCGTTGCTGCCCTGAATGGTGTTCCACTAGCGGGTGTATTGCTGACCGGTGGCTTAATGCCCGACAACAAGGTTATTGAACTTTGCAGTCGCGCTCTGGAGACCGGCTTACCCGTGTTGAGTTCTGATACCAATACCTATGAGGCCGCCTACCGACTGGCTAACCTGTCATCAACCATTCCGGTGGATGACATCGACCGCATAGAGAACGCGATGGAAATCGTCGCTACCCAGCTGGATACCCAATGGCTGCAAAAACAGTTTAAGCTCGAACGCAAGCGCCGTTTATCTCCACCCGCGTTCCGCTATCAACTGTCAGAGCGCGCCCGAGCGGCCAAGAAACGCATTGTACTCCCAGAGGGCTGCGAGCCCAGAACCGTGCAAGCGGCCATTATCTGCCAGCAACGAGGACTCGCGTCCTGTGTCCTGATCGGTGATCGCGCTGAAATCAACGCAGTCGCCGAATCCCAGGGTATGGCGTTGCCAACAGCGCTTGAGGTTGTCAATCCGGCTGATGTGCGTGCGCGTTATATCCAGCCCATGGTGAACCTGCGCAAGCACAAAGGCTTGGCTCCAGACATGGCAGAAGCGATGCTGGAAGATAATGTGGTACTCGGCACCATGATGGTAGCCTTGGACGAAGCCGACGGTTTGGTTTCGGGTGCGATCCACACAACTGCCAACACCGTTCGCCCTGCTCTTCAGCTCATAAAAACGCACGATAAAGCCAAAATCGTATCGTCTGTATTCTTTATGCTCCTACCTGAGCAAGTATTAGTTTACGGAGACTGTGCGATAAACCCAGACCCCAATGCGGAAGAATTGGCGGATATCGCCATACAAAGTGCGGAATCGGCAGAGACCTTCGGGATTGAGCCGATCATTGCCATGATCAGTTACAGCACCGGCGAGTCCGGTACCGGTGCAGACGTTGAAAAAGTTCGCAAAGCGACCCAGATCGCCCGCGAACGCAGGCCTGATTTACTGATCGACGGTCCTCTTCAATACGATGCAGCGGCAATTCCAAGCGTAGCCAAAAGCAAAGCGCCAGATAGCAAAGTAGCGGGTAAAGCAACGGTATTTATCTTCCCCGACCTCAATACCGGCAACACAACTTACAAGGCAGTCCAGCGAAGCGCCAACGTAGTCAGTATCGGGCCCATGCTACAGGGTTTGAGAAAACCGGTGAACGATCTATCACGGGGCGCACTGGTGGATGATATTGTCTTTACCATCGCAATCACGGCCGTACAGGCAAAGCAAGTGGAGAGCGCTGATCATCTTTGATGGTCAGCTAAACGAGTAATAATGGCTATAGGAACACCAGAACATAACGTTTAATTAATGTAGTCACGGAATAAGGAATATAATTCTAAAAATTATTGTTCTACTTCAATCGATCTTAAAAAATGAACAAGGTGGTTAAGCTCATCTTTACTCCCCTGAAAGCCTGACATTGCAATGTTTCTACCTATGGTTTCCTGAGGATTTTTAATGAATTCCATAAGTTTCAGATTATCTTCCCAGCGAGGTGTGAGAAATTTAATAAGGGGTGCCTTGGTTCCCCCAAATCCCAGGTAAGAATGGCATTTGGTACATGCCCTTATAAAAACACGAGCCCCTTCTAAATAAGGCTCTTTGGTCGCCGCAAGTATGGGGTTTGTTTCGAGATCTGTCTTAATTTCAATTTCAGTAATTTGATAGGGGCTTGAAGATTTTGTCTTTGCATTTTTATCTTTGTCTAAAAAAATGAGATAACCCGGGCGCCAATCAAAAAATGTTTTTAATGATCGATTATATAAACCCTTATCACTTACCCCTAAGATATCTAATGCTAAAAAAGGGGTTTTCAGCGCTATATCTTTTAAAGTAAGCCTAACAACATAACCATCAAGTGACTTAATTTGAATGGCTTCAATTTTTTTGTAATGCAACTGCTTTTTAAGCAATTTAACAAGTGGCTGCAAATAATAGCCCTTGTAGATTAACTCATCTCCACTGTTTGGATCTTTTGCAGTAATCTGAGACCAGAGTTCAGAAAGGCCATCGGCCTGTTTATTTTTAGATACAGAGTACGTGTTTTTTTTATAAAGAAACACAACCGTATTATCTAGACTTTCCGCCTCTCTTTGAGAGAATGCGTTACAACTTATGAGAACTAAACTTAAAATAAGAAAAAAATTAATTTGCATGCCATTTTATAAATAATTATTAACAATGAGTAAATTTATCATTAAAAGACTCTGACCTTCATTTCTGGCGCAAATCGCTGCTCACCTGGTCTATCACGCCATTCCCCAATGTGCCCGTTCGACAATAGTTATTTTCATTAACGATTCCGCTTCGCTATCTCTTTGCTGCCCATCCGCACCTGCTCTCATCAGTATTGCAGCTCATTCAATGCACCGTTTCCACTTTTCCAATCAAACAGGCCGGATTCAAACGGCGTGGTGTATAAATGGGTATTTTTTGTTCATTCAGACGTGAGTTTGACTGCATGCGCGGCTTAACGTATATTAAATTTAGCAAAAAGGGCGTTTATTTTTCCTATCCACGAATGTGTTTTTTCACCCGCTGTGTGTGTATAAGGAGTTAACAAATGAACTACTCTCATTTCAAAACCATTGCAATATCAATACTGATATTTGTTACTGCGGGATGGATTGAAGCAAGCGCTTCAGAAAATAAAGATCCTTCATCTTTTGTCTTATTCGAAACTGGGCAAGTCCGTCCTTTGGCAATATCTCCAGACGGAGAAACTCTTTTTGCTCTTAACACACCGGATAACCGTCTTGAGATTTACCATATTTCTAATAACCAGCTGGATCATTTGGGTTCGGTATCCGTTGGGCTTGAACCAATTGCTGTGGCGGCGCGTAACAATGATGAGGTGTGGGTAGTCAACCATCTTTCAGATAGCGTCAGCATTGTACAATTAGAAAAAAATTTCCGTGAACGTTTATTGCCTGATAATTTACCTATTAGGCGTGCGGTCGGGCGTGTTGTGCGCACCCTGCATGTTGGCGATGAGCCGCGGGATATCGTATTTGCCGGAGAACAAAACAATCGGGCATTTATTACGACCGCACATCGAGGACAGAATGCGCCTTTTGATCCCCAGTTAACAACCCCGGGCACAGGAAGGGCTGATGTCTGGGTATTTGATGCAAACTCAACCGGTGATACATTAGGCGGTACACCCTTATCAATTATCAACTTATTTGGCGACACACCGCGGGCATTGGCAGCATCCCCAGATGGAAAATATGTTTATGCCGCCGTTTTTCATTCTGGAAATAAAACGACGACGCTTTTTGAAGAGGTTGTGACGAGCGATAAAGGGTTGCCGCCTCCTGATACTAATTTTGAAGCCATCGCACAACCCCATACAGGATTAATCGTTCAATTTGATAATGAGAAATGGCTTGACGATATTGGGCGAGACTGGAGTGAAAATGTCAGGTTCTCGCTTCCCGATAGGGATGTCTTTGTCATTGATGCCAACGCTAATCCACCAGTGCAATTTTCGGGCGATATGGGGTCCTATAGTGGTGTAGGTACCGTATTATTTAATATGCTTGTCAATCCAAGAAATGGCAACGTTTATGTGGCAAACACCGAGGCCAAGAATCTGACGCGATTTGAAGGGCCGGGGAATTTTGGTGGCTCAACGGTTCGCGGGCATTTGCATGAAAGCCAAATTACCGTTCTCGATCACAATGGTTCAGTTAAAGCACGTCATTTAAACAAGCATATTGATTATGATTTGTGCTGTGAAGCGACGCCAAATGATGAGAATTCACGAAGCTTGGCATTCCCAATGGATATGGCCATTACCCAGGATGGCAAGACTTTGTATGTTGTGGCTTTTGGTTCCAGCAAAATAGGAATATTTGATACGGAATCCCTTGAGGCTGATAGTTTTGAACCGACTATCGACAATCAGATTCCAGTTTCTGGCGGGGGGCCGAGTGGAATCGTATTAAATTTAACGAATGATCGGCTGTATGTATTAACGCGTTTTAATAATTCGATCTCTGTGATAGATACTTCGGAAAAGAAAGAAATAGCAAGTGTTTCCATGTTTAACCCAGAACCAGAAAGTATAGTGGCCGGACGGCCATTTCTATATGATGCTTCTTTTACCTCCAGTCATGGAGACTCAGCTTGTGCGAGCTGTCATGTCTTTGGAGATTTCGATAGTCTTGCCTGGGATTTGGGTGATCCGGATTCTTCAGAAATTGAAAATCCCGGTCCATTTTCTTTGCTTCCTGCAGAAGCGGGATTCCCAACAAGCGTTCATTTTCGGCCGGTAAAAGGACCGATGGCTACGCAAAGCTTGCGTGGCCTGGCCAATCATGGCCCCATGCATTGGCGTGGAGATCGAACTGGCGGGAATGATGAGTCAAGCAACCAGCCCGACAGCGGCACTTTTAATGAAGACCTTGCCTTTAAAAAATTTAATGTGGCTTTTAAAGAACTCAATGGCAGGCATGAAGAATTAACTAATGATGAAATACAGGCATTTACCAATTTTGCGCTGCAAATCACTTATCCGCCAAACCCTGTTCGCAATCTTGACAATTCACTCACTCCGGATCAGTCAGCGGGGCGGGAATTCTTTTTTGGGGAGAAATCGGATACATTTTTTAATTGTAATGGCTGCCATGTTTTGGATCATGACGGCAATAAAGAATTCGGTGTCACTAAACCGGGCTTCTTTGGGACAGATGGAAGGTATTCATTTGAATTTGAAACTCAGGTTTTCAAAACGCCGCATTTGAGAAATTTATACCAAAAAGTGGGAATGTTTGGACAAGCCTCTGTATCCCCAGGGGTTATTAGAAGCCCGTTTTTTCTACCAGAACCTTTGAATAACAATGACTTCATGGGTGATCAAGTCCGCGGCTTCGGATTTTTGCATGATGGCAGTACTGATACTTTGTTTCGTTTCCATGGTTCAATAGTCTTTGCTCAGCGTCCAGCTGATCATCCGCTGCCCAATCTGGGTGGGTTTCCGCTCGATGTAACAGGTATTATCAAGCGCCGACAGGTTGAGCAATTTCTTCTGGCTTTCGACAGCAACCTTCCGCCGATTATTGGCCAACAGGTCACTTTAACCCAGCATAACGATGAATGGGCATATCCTCGTCTTGATTTACTGATTGAAAGATCAGAAGCGGGAGAGTGTGATCTGGTTGCCAAAATAAGTAATAGGCGGCGCGAACTTGGTTTTCTTTATCGCGGCGATGGAACCTTTGATCGCGATAATAAACACGAACGACCTGTTTCTGATAAAAGATTACGAAAAAATGCCAAAAAACCCCGAGGTGAAGTAACTTATACATGTGTTCCATCGGGTTCCGGACTCAGAATAGCGCTGGATAGAGATGAAGATGGACTTTGGAATGGCGATGAATGGGATATTTCCGGCAGATTTGCTCATGAGGAAAGGCAATGAGTGTTTGATTTGTTTATTACATCGTAACAGACTCTGCTGATCCAGTAGCTATACGTGACACTTTTTCTTACTCTACTGTGCCAGATAAATACGCGTTTGTCTGGCACAATAGCGCAGGATTAGAAAGAAGGCCCTGAAGACGCTCCACCCGAATCCGATCCAGATGAAAAAGGAGACCCCGAAGACGCTCCGCCCGAATCCGATCCAGATGAAAAGGGAGATCCTGAAGGCGCTCCACCCGAATTCGATCCGGATGAGAAAGGGGAGCCAGAAGAAGGCGAAGAGGCTCCTGAGCCCTTGCCAGAGGACGATTTCTGCTCAGCACCCCCTTGTGTATAAACAAACTGCCAATCCTGATACGTTACTGCTTCAGAAAAAGAAGCAAGATCTTCTGGGAAACCGCCAATTTTAATTGGTGATTGATCCGAAAGGCTATAAACACCGATAATTCCTACATTTGCTCTGCTGAGGCTCATTTCAGAACCCGCTCGTTCAGGGACTGGTTCTGCTATCAGACCCCATTCATAACTATTGGTCATAGGGTCAAGAAAAATTTTACGTAAATGGCGCCGGGTTGTCGGAAAACGATCGTCCTCAAGCAGTTTCTCCAGCGATTCAGGGTATTTTTTGGCCCCACCCGGAGAACTATCATAATACGATGTAATTGCCTTTTGGAATTGTTCACCGATAAATAAAAGCTCTTTTTCTTTATCCCGTTGTGACTTAGTCTGCCATACTTGCCCGGTACCCGCCATCACGATCCCTGCCAGGGCAACTGCAAATAATGCCCAAATATAAATAAAACCCTTCTCTGAGCTAATCATATGACCGATTCATAATGGTTGCGCACCCGAAAAGTGCATCGATCTTTCTAACCAGCTGGCTACCATTCCTCATAATACGTACCATCTAATGCCTGTCCCGTGTAACCGCTATGCACATCATAGACACCTTCCTCCTCCTCATTCAAAGGGGGGACTTCAATCCAGGTCATATCACTTTCCGTTAATGGATCAATCGGAACGCGGCGTAAATACCTTCTTTCGACCAATTCTTCCAGGCTGAGTGGATAACCGCCCGTATCAGAATAAAATTGATCGATAGCATCACGCATAATGCCCAGATCCTGGCGCAAAACGGTTTCTTTAGCTTTTTCAATTGAACTAAAATAACGCGGCGTCACAATACTGAGCAAAGTCGCAATAATTGCCATAACCACCAATAATTCAATCAGCGTAAAACCAATATGGCTTCGGAATTTATACATGTATCCTTAATATATGAGATAGCCTATCCTCAAAACCAGCAAAAGCACTGATATCTATTCAAAGCAGGCGAGCAAACGGCTTCATTCGGCACCTTATAAACCCAGATTACTCACCATTCACCATTCATTATAGGCGATACCATTTAAACCGATAGATTCTGAAAGAGAATACACATCAAATACATCATCTCCTTCTTGAGGACTATCCGGTGCGCTTTTATAGCTGCGCTTACCCCATGTATCTTCAGCTGCAGCCGCTTCCATTCCGGCAACAGTCAGCTCATGAAACATAGGATCGCGTGGCAATCGCCGCAAAAAATAGATATTGCGTTTTTCTGTGCTTTTAATATCTGGCACACCCAGGAATAAATCCCCCAATGTGGGGGGATAACCCGATTCATCTGCTTTCTTCTCAATACGGCCGTCGTCCACCGCCTGCTTATACCCATCAATCGCGGTTCGAATCTGTCGTAACGCCGTCCGTAACTCTTGCTCCTTCTCACGCTTGACAACCAGTTCACGCAAAGGCATCGCTGATGTAGCCAGAATGGCCATAATTGCCAGAACAATCATCAACTCGATTAATGTAAACCCATATTGATTTTTAGGCATCCTGAATACAGTCATTTCTACTATTCTTACTGGATTTTGACGCTAGCTGCGGGGGGCAGAGTCACTTCGATGGACTCCCCACTTTCCTGATCCTCTGCTAAAGCACTCTGAACCGTAATTTCAGCGACTCCCGGATTTGTTGCGATTACCTTAAATCGAAACTGGGCTGCCATTCCAGACGCCTCATTCTTACCCAATCTTATCGAACGCGCACCCGACTTTTCTCCTTCGTCAAGCAATTCAAGCATATTAGTATCGTAAATCATTTCCAGTTCAGACGTAACAGACCCTTTCGCACCGACCAGACTTATTCTCACTGGAAACTCCTTATTCAGACCAACCGTTGCGGGCGTCTGTAATGAAATCACGGGGGAAGAAGGTGTATTGCTCGCAAATGGATTTTGTGACCGATCAGAGGGTGCAAAAGTTTCCGCTGCCCTTCCAAAAACAGAAGCCGCATTTCTGCCTCCCCCGATAGACGACATAGTCAGCGACTCTGCAGCTGTCTTACCTATGGCTATGGGTAATTTCCCAGCCTCATTGGCGGTACCAAAATGAAATTCACTCTCTATCTTCGTTGGCTGAGCAATATTACGCACGATACGAGGCGTAATGAGCAAAACAATTTCAGTCTTATTCCGCTCCAGGCCCTGACCTGATAATATTTTACCCAGCACAGGCAGATCAATGAGCCCCGGTATGCCTGCAAGGCTTCTCTTATCTTCATCCCTGATTAATCCCGCCAATACCTGTGTTTCACCGTCTTTTAATGACAACAGCGTTTCTGCCGTCCGCGTACCAACCTTCGGCACTTGTGACCCGCCAGTTAATTCAATTGTCTCGGTAACCGTGCTGACTTCTAATGCAACCTTTATAGACACTTCATCATTTAAAGAAATAATGGGCTCAACATCTAATTTTAGTCCTACATCAATAAAACTGACTGATTGCGATACAGTTGCCGCCGTACCTGTCACATTAGATGTGATAATAGGAACCTTGTCGCCAATCAGGATCTTTGCTTTTTCCCGATTTTTGACTCGGATACGGGGATTAGCCAGTATATCTCCTGCTCTCAGCTCTTTTTTGAGATCAATTATCACCTGATTGCTAGTAGCAAAACTTTTAAGACCATCGAATCCAATCTGATTAAAAGGCACCGCTACTGCACCAGCACCGGGTACAGCACTAAAAGTGACCTTATCAGGAAAATTAGGCCCAAGCTTAAGTAATCGGGTACGACTGATTTCAAGCACTTCGACATCCAGCATCACTTCAGGTTCGGGTAAATCGTTCAGCGCAACCAATCGCTCCACCAGACGGATGGCTTCCAGTGTATCTCTCATGATAAAAAGGTTGAGCTTTTCATTCACGTAAATATCCTTAGCCTTCACCAATCCCCTGACCATAGCCACCATCTGTTTAACATCCGTGTTCGCAATATGAAAGCTGCTCACGACCAATTCCTGATATTCCTTCTGTTTGGCGGGTGTATTCGGATAGACCAATAATGAATTATTATTCAGTGTTTTATATGCCAATTGATTGGTCATTAACAATAATTTGAGCACATCTTCTATACTGTTATCACGCACAAAGATGGATACCTTACTGTCTTGCCGAATATCCTTATCAAAAACAAAATTGATCCCCGCTGTACGTGCAATGATCTCGAATACAGATTTCAGATCTGTTTCTCGAAATTCCATGGTTAAGGGTTTTTTAAAGGCGGTTTTTAACGTTAAACTGGTTGTCTCCATGCGTGATATTCTTTCATTGATCTGCTTGATCAATCGCCGGGCATCGGATTGCATTGAATTTTCTTGTAGTACAGATCGGACAATCGCCTCCGCACCCTCCAGATCATCTTTTTCAAGCAATGCTTCCGCATGGCGCATGGAAGCAACATGATGACGTTCTAAATTCAGAGCTTCTAAGCCCGCCTTTGCACGCTCATTATGCGAAGCCAACTCCAATACGTGATGATATTGCTGCTCGGCTGCATCCAGATCACCCGATAATCGCGCATTATCCGCAGCAAACAGAAGTTGTCCGGTAACCGCTTCACGCTGACGCATGAATACCGTGCGGATCTCTATATTATCCGGTTCTTCACGCATTGCTTGCTCCAGGCTTTTTAAACCTGCACTCGTATCCCCCGCCGCAATCAGCTGTTGTCCATCGATGAATGCCTGATTATTGACCTTTCGTAACAGGGGTGTTTCACATCCTGTCATTAGAGTCAGTATCAGAACAGCGATAATATAGCTTTCATTTCTCATCGAATGTTTCCTGCTACCTTATTATTAATAGTGAGTTTCTGTTGGACATTAAGCGGCAAATAGGTAACCGTAATGGCCTCATCATCCACCGTATCAATACGATATCGATCATCGATACGGTCGCCTGACTTGACCACATGGTACTGATCCGATTCAAAAAGGAAGACCTTTATTTCACTCCCTTCTATCACTTTACCAATATATTTAAATTGTAACGGTGGGGGTGTTGGTGCCGGTGGCGGTGCACGCGGACGTTCTGCTTTTGCCTGTGCAAACGGATTGGTTCGTTGCTGAGAAGTGGCACGGGACTGCACCGCCGGTGCCCACGTAACAGAATCAAAAATATTCCCCGCCTGAGCACTGAATTTTCTTTGTCCCAGTTGATCAACATCCAGGTATTCAACCGTCTCTTGCAGGTTACGTGCTTTTTTTACTGGAAACCGGGTTGGCTGAACCGATTGTGTCGGATCAATCCCGTTTTCCTCATCCTCCACCAGCACAACAGCCAGCAATGTTGCAAGTAACGCCCCACCCAGCAATAGCTTGCGTTTTTTCTCAGCTTGATCCATCCGATTCATTCATCCAGGTAAAGATTAATTTCAAGACGTGCTTCAAGCCGTGCCGACTGTATATTCTCACGCTTCATAACTATGCCTGTAATCGCCATACTCGGCACTGCCTGTAGCGCATCTGCAATAAACGCCCGTATCTGGGAATAGTTACCTCGAACCGGCAACATCATTTCATAACGCGTTAATCTCGATCCTTTTTCATGTATCAGACGATATTCACTGCTGCTAACCTCGACGCCCCGCTGCTTCGCTACACGTACCAGCTCTCTTATCCAGAAAGGTGATGAGTCAATACGTGGGAAAAAATCGTAGAAAACTTGTAGTGTCTGGTCGCGACTCATCTTGCTGCCCGCAATCGATTCACCTCCTGCCTCCGATTGCAGTTCAGCCTGCATCGTCTCCGCTTGTTCTTTCAGTGCCTGCAAGGTTGCATCCTGTGGCAAAACCGCAACAAGAAAAAACAGGCATGAAACTACCAACAAGCCCAGACCTGTTTTCCCAATCATACCCAGTCGTGCTATCTGCCAGCGCAGCTGTAGCAAGCGATTTTTTAGACGCGCCTGCAATAATTCATGACTCAAGATATTTCGATCCATGATGCGATCAGTAGAAAACCAACGGGTTGCTGCGGACTATTTTGCTTTATTTTATAATTAAGCAAATGAGCCTTCTCAAAAATGATTTCACGCTCTATTGCTTCAACAAAGTCAAGCAACGCTGACATAGTCTTTGCTTCACCACCGATACGTAGCGTGCGGTTAGCTACATTTGGCTGCAATGACAGCAACGCTATCTCCTTACTCGACGCCTGCTCGATAGAATCAAACAGGCTCTCCCAAGGCAAGTTAATCTGATTCATTATGGCATTGGCCTGGATTATTTCCTGTTGAATTTCCTGACCCACTTCTCGCACATGCGATGTTGACCGTACCCGTGGTGCTATTTTTTTCTGGCGTTGCGTTTCTATTCGTTCAACACGAACACTCCAGTAATTAACTGATTCTGTTGTCAGCCTGAATTGATACAGCACGCTGAGCAAAATGATGGCGCCCATTAACAATAAACTCCAATCAACACTACGTACCTGCTGACCAGCATAAGGAAAGGTAAGCTTTAAGCTACGCACCGGCCTTCTCCTCGTCCGTAACAGCAATAGCAGGATAATGTGCCGGAACCGTTATCGTTTCAGTCTGAATTGGCACGACTCGCCAGCCGCAATCATCTGGCAATACCAGGCCTGAATGCTCTGGTGCGAATAAATAAACAGATTCGACTGTTTTCTTATATCCAGAAAGAACGGCTTCCTGATCGAGCGCTGCAAGCAGCTCACTCTCTACATCATGTAATATTTTCTGATTCCGTATTCCTTGCCAAACACCGTTTACCAGAAAAACAATACAAATGCGCCCCGTTTCAATCAAGACAAAACAAATTTGTTTATGATCAAATAACGGATGCCATCTATCGAAAGCTGAAGCTAAATAGGATTCCACATTGTTAAGCTTTATTTTGTAACGTTGTGTCATTTCTTCCAATCGCGCCATCAAGTCGCCTGCTATAGCGGCACAAACAGCACCACCATCCGGACTCCAGGCGCTCACGCTAAGCATCCATTCATTCATTCGGTCTGCATATATCTCACGCATACGAAAAGTAGCGTAGGTATAGACTTCATCAGGCGTTGCAATTTCTGGCTGCGGCGGCAAGGTAACATAACGAATGAAATGATTAGAAAGCGTAATCACCATTTCCGTTCCCGCTGCACCTCTCACCATTTGATCTAACTGGAGCAGCGGTGCTTCCCAGATAGGGGCATTCAAATGACGTTCACATCGCGTTACCATTTTAGGTGCCTGAACAGGCTTGAAGCCGTGAGATGAACGCACCAGATCTACTCGCTCAGGTGCAAAAAAAACTTGAATCTGATCACGCCACAATCGTGACACGATTGGCCTCCTCCAAGCTCGTTAATCCTTCCTTGACCATATCTAATGCAGCCTCGCGCAAGAAGCGAGTACCATTATTTCTGGCCGCCTCCTTTATTCGACGTATCGGCTCTTGTGCGACAATTAATTCCCGGATTTCATCATTCAGAATCAATATTTCAGCAATCGCATTGCGGCCTCGATAACCACTCCCGCGACACTGTCCGCAGCCTCTGCCAGCACGAAATTTGAAATCTTCGGCTTGATCAGGATCAATGCCAGATTCACTGATTTGCTCACTATCCGGACGTTCATCTACCGCACAGTGTGAACACAACAAGCGAACCAGTCGCTGCGCGGCGATACCATTTAAAGCAGAAACAAAACTATAGGGATCAACGCCCATATGTGAAAAACGGCCGATCACATCAAACACGTTATTGGCATGCACCGTAGTAAATACAAGATGGCCTGTCAACGCCGCCTGTATCGCAATCTGTGCCGTTTCTGAGTCACGAATCTCACCTACCATGATCTTATCTGGATCATGGCGTAAAATAGAACGCAATCCACGTGCAAAAGTGAGTCCTTTCTTTTCATTAACAGGTATCTGCAATACTCCGGGAAGCTGATACTCGATAGGGTCCTCGATTGTGATAATCTTGTCATGGCCACGATTAACCTCTGATATGGCCGCATAAAGCGAGGTCGTTTTACCACTACCCGTGGGCCCCGTAACCAGTAACATGCCATAGGGTTCCGAACTCAGGCGACGTAAACTCGCAATGGCAACCGGACTAAAGCCCAGCTGATTTAATGTCAAGCCCTCCACATGATCGGAAAGTGCTTGACGATCAAGAATACGCAACACAGCATCTTCTCCAAAAATACTGGGCATAATCGATACGCGAAAATCAATCTCCCGCCCTTGGATTGAAACCTTAAAACGACCATCCTGCGGAACGCGACGTTCAGCTATGTCCAGTTCGGACATGACCTTGATACGGGAAATAACCTGCTCAGCCAGGTCTTCACCCCGCATCACCCCTACTGCCGTTAGCACGCCATCAATGCGGTACTTAATTGATAACGCGCCCGTCACCATTTCAAGATGAATATCGCTGGCCTGCGATTTATGCGCATCATACAAAGTAGAATGCACCAGACGCACTACCTGGCTGGTGCCCTCATTGATTGTCTTTAAAGAAAGATCCTCTACACCTGTTTTTATAACGCTCAGCTCTGCCTCAGGCAACACATTATCCATTGCCCGCATTGTTTTTTCCTGCTGTGCGAAAAAAGCAGTTAGGTCGGCAGGATGTACCAAATACCAGGTCATGCCAATATCAAATCGTTCTTCTACCCATGATCGCAATCGAGGTGAAAATGGATTACTGATGGCCAACACATACGTGTCCTCATTACGAAACAAGGCACATTCCTGCATGACTGCTTCAGAAAAAGGGAGCATATCAAAAGCGGGGCTGAGCCCCCGCAAGGTTTCCATATTCAAAACCGGTATATGTAATAATCGGCCCAGCTCCTGAATAAGCTTATCCGGCGTATAGTCATACCTATCTGCCAGCATTTGCACAACTGAAACGCCCTGTTGCAACGCTTCCTGACATACAGCGCCCAGTCGGTTGATATCAAGCGGTTGTTTTTCCGTTGATGGTAAAGATACGTCTCTCAATTGATGCTGCCCGCCAATTCAAATATAGGCATATACATCAAAATAATAATGCCCCCAATGACAATACCAATGACAGCCATCAGTAGGGGTTCAATCAATTTAGTCGTCCATTCAACCCAGCGCGCAATCTCTTCATCATGGAAACTACCAATACGCTCCATCATGTCTCCCATGAGACCGGTTCTTTCACCAACACGCAGCATACGATTACCAACTGCGGTCGTCAGCCTTTCTAATTCCATGGCATCGGAAATGGCCTTGCCTTCACGAATATGTTGCGCAGCGGCTTCCACACTGGGCCTGAAATGAGGCTGCAGCAGGCCACTAACCATTTCTAATGCCTGTGTGATCGGTATCCCGCCCCGTAGCAGCATACCAAGCGTTTTATAAAAACGGGCCAATTGATAGACACGCATACGTTCTCCGACAGCAGGAATACGCCATAGTTGTTGCGTTAAAGATGCCCGAAAAGCCGGCCGGGTGACACTATAGATAACGGCACCCAGTACACCCATGGTTATAATCGCCAATTCCCAGCCACGCTCATGAACAAAGTGCCCCCATTTGATCAGCAACATGGAAAGCCAGGGTAAATCTGCACCGACATCATCATAGATCGCACTAAATTTAGGGACCACGAAGACCAGCAGGAATAGCGACACCAGCAAGCCAACGGCTAATAGAAGAACCGGATAAATCGAGGCGCCGACGAGTTTTTTACGGACTTCATCCATCTGCGTCTGATAAGTAATAAAGCGGGTCAGCGCTTCAACCAGATCACCCGTGCGTTCACTGGCTCGAATAGTTGCCATATATAACGCCGGAAAGATTTTTGGATAATCTTCCAGTGCACGTGAAAAAGTGACCCCCTCATAAAGCCGTGTCAGCAAATCCTGAACAATTTTACGTATCGTCGCATCCTGCTCTTTATCCACTAAGGTTTCGATACTCTCCACCAGACTGAGTCCCGCTGTTAGTAATGAAAGCAGTTCCTGGCTAAAGTGTACCAAAGGAAAACTTGGACTTGATTTTAGCGACCAGCCAGAAAAACCACGGTGTACGCTCAACACGATTCCGCCTTGCTTGGCAATCTGGCGGCGCACTTCTTCCTCACTATTCGCGTCTATTTCAAGACGCACAGTACCCTGCTTTGCCAGTACAGCTTTCACTTCGTAGCGCATTATGCTAATTTACCAATTCGTGATATCAGCTGCTTCGCCTTCACCACCCGGCTGACCATCTTTACCATGTGAATACAAATCAAATTCTGATCGTTCCCCCGGATATTTATAAATATAGGCATGTCCCCAGGGATCTGCCGGGGGCATCTTTGTAAGGTAAGGTCCTTGCCATTTGGATTCATTATTCGGGCGGGTTACTAAAGCAGCCAGTCCCGATTCAGTGGCCGGATAATTGCCCACATCCAAACGATATTGATGCAAGGCTTTTTCCAGCGAATCGATCTGCGCCTGAGCCATTTTAATTTCGGATTTACCTACCTGAGAGAAGTATTTTGGTCCAACATAAGCGGCCAATAAACCGATAATAACCATAACAACCAGTAATTCCAGCAACGTAAATCCGTGCATAACCTTGATTTGTTGATGCCGATACAGATGCATTATTTTAATCCTTTTAGATGAGTTCGTTGCTTTGATAAAATTTCTAAAATACAGGAAAAAAGCAATCCATGTAATACAAAACAATGCCAGTAGTAACTGGCATAATTCAATCTAATGCTTATTAGAGCTTGATTAGTCTCTTAGAGTAACATTATACTTGACATCATCCCTCCCCCGCTTAAATACAAGAGATTTCTGCTGCCTCTACTTCGATGAGTTTCTGTTGCTGACGACATGACTGCATCGTTTACTTGGCAGGCGAGCTGGATATGCCCTACCCTTAGAATATTGATGACCGACCGCATCGAGGTCTGCATTTTCTGCGTACCCACATTCGACACACGTATTGTATAACAAAGTTGCTTCCACTCCCCACACTGGATTATCATATCCTACTTTAGAATTGAAAATTAGAAATGAATTTCTTGCAACGGCCGAGGCGCTGAAGCCCATGCCTCAAGATTCTTGTCATTGAACCAAACACTGGCATCAGACCAGGTATCATTTCACTCGAAAAAAATTTTCCAGCGAAGGATGCACAAAACCCAAACTTCTCAGCAGTTCAAATATAAACCTGAATTAGCTGTCGTTTTCTGGTTGGTGTTCAGGTCTATAAACGAGGCAGGAGACAGTGCTCTGAGGCCTGGCGCCTAGAGATCGCCTGCTAAAGCCCGTTCGCAATTACTATCTGTCAAAAGATCATCCAGGATTTTAAGTAACACTGATTTCAGATTCTCGCCCGATGGCGGGCCTGCACTGAACGCACGGTCACTTTCCCCACAGACTGTTTCGGTTTTTCAATACTGCGCCCTTTCTACTGCGTACTGCGCCACCTTTCACCTTTCCTCCACACTTAAGCCCGCCAGTTGAGAGGATAATACGGCACCCGGCAGCCACCACACGCTATAGCATCGATTCCATAGATAGGGAATCATGCATCACAATTACCCACCCGAATTCTTTTCCAGCCTTCTTTCTGATATCTCAGTTAGCATACAATAATCTTTATAAACAATATGTTATATATTAACATCCTGTAACACTCTGCAATCAAATTATATGGCACGCTATTTGCGTTGTTGCTAGATGAGGCCTGCTTAACCCCACAATTCACATGCAGGATCATAATAAAACGGGTTAACCATATATTTGGAGAGTAAGAATGCAAACACCATTTAAGAAAATAGCCACGATTACAACCGCCATCGCACTGGCGCTGGCTTACGGTAGTGCAGGCGCAGCCGATAACACAGTCACCTTTGAAGCTGCCACAACCAATAACGGTACCGGTAACGCTGCCGATATCAACTCCAGCGGATCAAACAAAATCGTGTCGATCTATCAGGTAGGTAGTGGCGACGGCAACGGAGACGGGGAAAAGAACCAGGTGGGCCAAACCCTCAAAAAATTGGTTTTAAACGGAAACGTGGCAGGTACGGCTCATATCGGTCAGGGTGCTTTCTGGAACGGAACTGTCTGGACAGAAAGCGCGGCAACCAAAGGTAACGCGGTCACAGGCACGGTCACCGATAATAATAACTTCAGAATCAGTCAGAATAGCGATGGTAATACCGTAACATTAAATTCAGGCACCGGTTCTGGTCTCGTCACAATCAACCAGGGTTATGCCGCCGCCGGTGGGGGCAAAGGAGCTGGTTTCACTGCGGAGGTTACCCAGAGCGGTTCTGGTGCTGTTACGATCAATCAGGGGAATGACATCACTGCTGCAGGAACCAGTGGCACGGCGACTGTCGTTCATGACGGCACGCATACCATTGCCATTACCCAGTTCAGAACAGATGCCGGCAGTACCGGCACCATCCTGACCAATACCAACGGTGACGACGGTGCGCTCACCATCACGCAAAGCAATAGCGGTAATACCTACGTGAACGCGGCAGGAGACAACGGTAACGCCGGTGCGGCCACCATCACGGGAACAGCCGACCTGATCAATGCCGGCACGGGCACGCTTGCTTTAACACAGGCCACCGGAACGGTTAAAGCCCATGTTAATGGCAGCGGCACCCTAACGATTAATAATACCGGCACGGGTAATAATGTCTACGTCAATGCGGAAGGAGACGCCAACAACACCACCGCCATTGCAAACGGGGGCACATTAACCTTGAATTCTGACGGTACCAGCAATACTCTCATCGTCACCAGTTTTACCGCGGGCACCTTAACCATTAACCAGGACGCTCTCATGAACGATTCAACCCTGACCCTGAGCGGCGGATCAGCGACAAACGCGACCATTAACCAGAATGGTGACTTTCAGAGTGCGGCGGTCACCTCCAGCAACGGTTCAAGCGGAATCTTCAACCTGGATGCAATCGGTGTCAGTGGAACACCAGCAACACTCAATCTGACTATTTAGGTACGGTAATCCCGGAATTGCTTTTCCGGAACATTCATTTCACAACCGGATGAGCCTATCGATCATCCGGTCTCGGAATCATTCTTATGTATTTGTTCAAAAAAAACACTTTATTCCTGATTTTCATCAGCTTCTTATTCCCCCTATCAGCGCAGGCAAGTGAGCTGGTACAAGGCTTCGTTAATCCCTCCTTCGGGGGTAATCCGATAAACGGCGGCTACCTGCTATCCAATGCCAATGCACAGAACGACCATACGGCACCTACCAAAAAGACCCCACCACCCACAACCGCATCGCCAGGATCAGAAAAACCCGACAGCGCCCGCCTATTTGCCGAGCAGGTCAATCGACTGGTCATGTCGGCACTGGCCAGCCGTCTGGTTAGCAAGGCCTTCGGCAGCGACGCGGCAGATAATACCGCCATTGATACCGGTATCAATACCATCAGTGTCGAAACCGCACTGAACGCCACCACCGTTACCATTGTGGATAATGTAACCGGGGGCCGCTCCGTAATCAGCATTCCGAATTTTTAATACCATGAACACTCACTACAAAATGCTGATTTTTTAGCGTACCGCATCAGCATTCCAAATTTTTAATACCCCTGTCTGCCAGACAGGCGTCTGATTCCCTTAAATTACACATTCATCGAATATCATCATGTCCATTGCCTTACCAATTGCACCACGCCTGGGCATTTTGTTGGCCACAGCAGCGATCGCCATGACCGGCTGCACCACGCTATTCCAGCCGATCAGCTCTTCCAAGGCTCAAATTGGTTATCGATCCCAGGTTATCGATGATCTGTTAGCGCTGCCGCCGCCGGCTGAAAAAATTATCGTGGCGGTGTATAAATTCCGCGATCAGACCGGACAATACAAGCAATCAGCGACCAGCACACTGAATTATTCCACCGCTGTCACACAAGGTGCCACGTCCATGCTCATCAAGGCACTGGAAGATGCCGGGCAAGGAAAATGGTTCACCGTGGTGGAGCGAGAATCCCTCCCTAATTTATTGAATGAACGTAAAATTATCCGTCAGACACGCATGCAATACATGTCCAGAGAAGATCTGAGCAAGCTGCCCCCCCTCCCCCCTATGATCTACGCACCGGTTATTCTCGATGGCGGCATCATTGCCTATGAAACCAATCTACTCACCGGTGGGCTCGGGGCAAAATATCTGGGCATCGGTGGCGATACGCAATTCCAGCGGGATACAGTCACCATTTTCCTGCGCGCGGTGGCAGTACAGGACGGTCGCGTATTGAAATCCGTGCAGACTTCAAAAACCATTTTTTCAGTTAAACTGGATGCCAGTGTTTTCAAGTTTGTCGGCTTTAAGGAATTGCTGGAAGCTGAAGCCGGCTTCAGCTCTAACGAACCGCCTCAAATGGCCGTACTCGAAGCAATCGAACGCGGCGTCTACAGTATGATTATGGAGGGTGCCATCGATGGTTTGTGGTCATTTCAAAACCCGACACTGGGTCAGCGGCTGATCCGGCATTATCTGGAAGAAAAACACGCCAAGGCCGTTCCCGTTTATGGTTCCAACGGGGAACTGGAAGGTTTCCGCATGGCGCCCCCCGACACAACATCTGAAATACCAGCGGCCACCGGCGTGGATGCAGCCACTCACCATAATGATTAACAGGAATGATTAATCATAAAGACCGCTGCATAACTGGTTATCTCGGGCTGGGCAAGGTTTTAAGTGTTTGATTTATCAATGCTGCAAGTAATCAGAAAAGCTCAAAAACACAGTTATGCAGCGGTCTTTCATATGCATAGGAGAACTCTGCTTTTTCTGGCAGCCAGTGCATGGCTCTTCATCGAGACAGCCGCACTGGCCGAAAACAGTATCCAGATTCAAGGCAGCGGCCAGAGCCGTATCAACATCGATACTGCCAATACCACCAGCAGCCTGATTGATATTTATCAGGTAGGCACCGGTCTGGAAAACAAGATTGGGGGTGCCAGTCCAATCACACAGGGGGGCATCAATCAAACGATACGAATCGGTCAGGGCGCAACCTATGCCACCGATGTCTGGACACCGGGCGCAGCCGTCTCAGATAACCTGGCTCATATCAGCCAAAGCGGCGCAAGCGGAAACAGGGCGGAAATCTACCAGACCACCAGCAGCAATACCGCTTCCATCAGCCAGATGAGCAGCAGCCATACGGCGAAGATAACCCAGGAGGGCAGCGACACCAATTCAGCGACACTAACCCAGAACAGTAGCGCGAGTCTGCTAGCCACCATCATCCAAAACGGAGCAGCCGCAAGCACGCTGGTGGCAACTCATGCGGCCCTGACCACAGGTGCTTTGACCATCACTCAAGGCGGCGCGGGCGGTCACGAAGCCACCCTCGTGACCAGCAGCGAATACAATGGTCCAGGTCTCACAATAGAGCAGACTGGTTCTGCCAACATCGCGAGTGTAACCGGCATGACAGGAGGTAGCGCATCCATCACGCAATCAGGCACCGGCGGACAGGTCACATTAATCGACCAGGATGGTGGAACACTGACCATCTTGCAGCAAGGCACCAACAATAGACTGGCTATCACTCATTACGGCACCGGCGCGTCCTTAGACCAAGCGCTGTCTGTAACCCAAAGCGGCATCACAGTCTACGACCCGGATCCACCACCCAGCGGCCCCACTTACGACCCCTCCGCTCCCTAGAGTCGACTCGCAAGCGAAGAGAACAAGCGATATCATCGATAATACCGAGAACACCCTGCTGAGCATCCGGTGTCAAGACTACGGCTTACCCCTATTCGGCGGAACCACCTTATGCATGATTATCATTAGATTGGCATCAACGACAAGACACCATATCGCCGATCATCAACATTCCCTGGAATCTTTCTCTTTCATAAATTGAATGGACGAAATATGATATGTTTTTAATTTGTTATGAATCGTCTTGTAATCAATACGAAGCAAACGGGCAGCCTGTGCCTTATTGCCTTGAGTCAATTCCAGGGCCTGCAGGAGGATTTTTCGCTCTACCTGGGCGACTACCTGCTTGACCATCTCCTTAAGTGATACATTGCCATCCGGTTCAGGCGGGATACCAGGAATATGAAATGCATCTGCGCCACGTGACCCGTCATCGGATCCGTCACGAGTGGGAGCGTGCAACTCCGCACGGTCAATCCTGGAAGACCTAGGTGACCTGCCACGTCTATCAAGCAATTTGAAATGCTCGGGCATAATTATCGTATCTCTGTCATCACACAACAATACGGCGCGCTGTAATTCATTACGTAATTCTCGCACATTGCCAGGCCAATCATAAAGCCGGACAAGTTTCCAGGCGGATGCTGACAGGCCTTTGACTTGTTTATCTAACTCTTTATTTGCTTTAGCCAGAAATCGATGAACCAGGAATGCAAAATCTTCTGTTCGCTCACGCAAGGGTGGTATAGGAATCGTAAACTCTACCAAGCGATGATAGAGATCCCGACGGAAGCGTTGTTGATGCACCATCGCATCAAGATCCGCATTAGTCGCCGCGACTATTCTGAAATCGACATCCCGGTATTGTGTGCTGCCAATTCGCTGGACACGCCGCGTCTCAAGAACCCTAAGCAGCTTTCCTTGCATTGTCAAGGGCATGTTACCTATTTCGTCCAAAAAGAGCGTGCCGCCACAGGCCAACTCAAAAGCACCCATCTGAGCCTGATGCGCGCCAGTATAGGCCCCTTTTTCATGTCCGAATAATTCACTTTCAATCAGTGAGTCCGGAATAGCGCCACAATCCAGCGCTACAAATCGCTTAACAGAACGCGCGCTTTCCGCATGAATCGCCTGCGCTACCAGATCTTTTCCAACACCGGTTTCGCCCATCACCAAAACCGAGAAATTGGTCACCGCAACTTGCTTTACTTCACTCAAAATGCGCTGAATAATAAGGCTTCCCCCCATAGATTTCAGCAAGGAATCCGACGGTGCCATCCGATCGCGACAGCGGCGAGCAGGCCACTTATCTTTGATGGCACGGCGTATCGTCATCAGGATATCCTGATGATTAAATGGTTGAGTGAGATAATCGTATGCACCCATCCGGATCGCCTGAATCGCTTCATCGATTTTGCCATGCGCTGTAATGATGATCACCGGAATTGCTTTATTTAACGAGTGAATACGCGACAGCGCATCCAGGCCATTCATATCCGGCAGATCCGCGTCAAGCAGCACTATATCCGGCATTTCCTGCTGAGTGCATGCAAGTGCTGCCTTTGCATTTGTCACGGTTATCGAGGTGAATCCAGCCTGATCAATGAGATCGGATAGCGTCCCACTCGCCGCCTCCGCATCATCCGCAATGAGTACTTTAATCGCGGTGGAAGAAATAGATCCTATGGATACCTTCGCTTGTTTTTGTTTGTGCCTCAGTTTTTCAGCTATCATGTTATTTTTTCCCACTTGTACGACTGGCTAAAGAAAACCTCAGTAAAAATTCCCAGTATGTTTATACTCCGTTGTCACCCATTTACTTTTTTTATTCAAATCATGTTAGTGGTTATATGATTGATTGTTTCTTAAGCAAACAGCTAGTGCTGATTACACATATTAGCTACTGTCTGAATTGATTCAGGTCTTTACCAAAATCAACGTGATAAGGACCCGCCGGCAAGCCTTCCGGTGCTATAAATGCCTGGTCATTACTCTTTCTTGCCAACGGCAAATAATCAGTAAACAAGGCATTAACTGCCGCAGACACGACCATACCTATCAGCCCTGCCCCGGTTTCGGATGAGTCTTGTGCAACGCGCTGCTTGGATTGCCAGAGCGTGTTACCTGTTTGCGTATCGATCAGCGTATATTCCGCTTCAACCACAACCGTCGAGCGGATCAAAAGATATTGACTACTCCAATCCTTGATGACCACAAACAGAACAGCATCAGCACCAAACAATTCATATAAACGCTGCGGGGCGAGTTGATGGATATGGCCCGCCTCAGCCAATCCAAAATCACGCAGGATCAGGCTAGTTAAGTAAACCGGAAAAACATAATATCCCCGTTCTGCCAACGGTTTGGTAATGGTCGAAATAAAAACGGATGAAGCACTGATTTCAGGAGATTCATTCAGTACCGGCACAACCAGAATGGAACGAGGTTGATGTGCATAAAACAGCGACAGATTATCTTTGTTCGGTTGGGCAGCACAACCTGAAAGTAAAATAAGCAGATAGACCAGCGCAACAGCCAGGATACGTTTCATTACTCAGTCTCTTATCTTGGCATTGCCTGTGATTGATTATCTTTAGTTGTACCGGCGGTCTTTTTCTCAATACGTTCGATCAACTGTGTCATCAGCGCACTTGACTCAGGAAATAGGTGCTTCTCTTTTTCAAAGCAGGCTTTCGCGCCATCATAATCGCCGCGCTGGAACAAAAGAAAGCCGTAGTCTGCATACGCGCCAGGAGGCACTCTGAGATTCTGCTGTTCAGCCGCGTGAACGGTTTCAAATAAATAGATATCCGCTTGCGCATGATCTTCATTCACATAGCGATCATAAAGACCGGATTCAAATTTCCCCCAATGATAGATTGTGGGTGTACCACAGCCAATCAGACCGGCTGCCAGTATAATAACGCCGCAGCATTGAAAATAGACCAGCCTCAATACGCCGCCCGGATAATAGCCGTGTCTGCGCTGCATGTTATCTATTACCAGATTCCATTAGCGACGGGCATCCAGCGTCAACACAACGTTATTAATCATATTAACAATTGCGGCGTCAATTGCCTTTCCTTCCAACGTCGAGTCAAAACCCGTAGCACCACCAAAACCCAGCGTGCTGCTGGATGATAAATCAGCTTCTCCAGAACCTTCCTGAGTATAAAACAACTGGCCTGTTTTCGGATCAACCAGCCTCAGTACAACACGAGCGCGGGCGCGCTGCGTTTTTTTCTTACCGATCAACCAGCTACTTCCGGTCGTATCACGCCCCAGTTCAACAACGGATCCAAGGATCAAGGCATCCACACCTGCCAGGTTTTGTTTAAACTGCGCCTCACCAAGACCCATCAGATTCGCTTCGGCAGCTAATTTACTCATATCCTGACGTTCGACAACATTAAAGCGCTGCGTCGCCATCAGGTGTCTCGCCAATAAATCTGCAGCCTGCTTGCCAATACGATCACCGGCTGCATCTGTAAACAAGCCACTACCAAAAATCGATTCATTGGTAAAACGGGCAATCCCGATTGTCATACGTTCGGCCGCCGGCAAAGGGTTAACAACCACTCCCGGGCCAGCATCATTGACGCCTTGCAGCACCGTGCGCTTGGGACCGGCGCAACCTGTTACCATCAATATAATACAAATAATTGACACTATTTTATTCATAGGGGTCCTGCTGTTACAAAAAGCTGAAATAAATCGACTTAACCTCTAATGCAACTCGATTATACTGTGCTAGTACTGAATTGTCTTTTATGTAACCTGATCACAGACTAACGGCACCTCAATTCTATCAGTGCCCTTCGCTTCTGAGGTGGATGCCTGCAATGAATTTAACCTGTTGATATTGATATGATTTTAGCTCAACTCCCTTTTCATCACATTCTCTCGCATTGACATTCTCCCCCGCCTAAAGACAGGAGATTCTTGCTGCCTCTACTTCGGAATGGGGTAGATGGTTTCGGTCAGTTCGTGTCGCTGACGACATGACTGCATCGTTCACTTGGCAGGCGAGCTGGGCATGTCCTGCCTTTAGCGTATTGATGGCAAGCACATCACCGCCCCGCCACGCTTACTTGTATTCCAACTGGCGGCGGAACTCACCCCAGCCCTGATCAAGAATCGACCCGTTGGGACCCCGCTCTGGCAACTCAATCAAACCTGCTGCTGACTGGTTCATATTCGTGGCTTTAAGATCTTTTGGTAACAATCGAGACCTTTGCAAAATCCCAATGGTTGAAAAATTAATCCTTTATGATCAAAATCGAAAACTTCTGGTCAGGGCTTTTGTAAAATCCTCCCTTCTTTTTGAAGGTTGAAAAATCGGCGCGTTGCGCGCTGCTGATCACCATTCGGCATGATCTGAAATTTGTAGGCTTGCAAGCGTTCTATATTTCCAACTATACTTGGTCTATAAAAAAACAACGATATTAAATACCGTAAGCATCGTGTTTTCAAAATGTATGTTCATTTGGTTTTTGTAACGCAATACCGTTAGGACCTGTTCACTATGGAGGTGGTTGACGACTTGCGCGACATTTTTGCAAGCCTCTGTACCAACCTTGAGGCGGAACTGATGGAATTTGATGGCGAGCATGGCCACGTCCTACTGAGCTATCCGCCAAAACTGGCGGCATCAGTGCTGGTAAATAGCCTCAAAGGTGTATCCAGCCGGATGATTCGCAAAAAAACATTCATGTATCCGCAAAAAGCTATGGGATGGCGCATTATGGTCGCCATCTTATTTGGCGGCCTCTTGTCTTGTGGTGGTTGCCAATTGCCATCATTCGCCAGCACATCGAACAGCAACAAATGCCAGATTGACCGACAATAAGGACGTCTGCGGCATCCGCACTATTCATCCTCCCCCTGAATGGAGAGGATTTCCGCTCAGTCTGTTAAAAATAAATGGCCATTATTACTACTGTCATAAAAATGTAACGATATTTTTATATTATCCTAAAGAAACTTTCTATCCATGGAGTCACTCATGTCGGCAACCATACTGGTAGTAGAGGATGAACTCGCAATCCAGGAACTTGTTTTATATAATTTACGAAAAGCCGGGCATATCGCTTTGTGCGCAGATAGTGCAGAACAAGCTGCGACCATGGTCAACAATGCCCTGCCCGATCTCGTATTACTTGATTGGATGCTGCCAAACATGAGTGGTATTGAGTTTGCACGCATATTGCGGCAAGAAACACGCACCAAGGCAATCCCTATCATTATGCTCACCGCCCGTATTGAGGAGCACGACAAAGTAACCGGGCTGGAGATAGGCGCAGATGACTATATCACCAAGCCATTTTCTCCCCGCGAATTAATTGCCAGAATTAAAGCGGTATTGCGTCGACGCCTACCCGAAATCTCTGAAGAAACCATTGAGATCGGAGGACTTAAACTGGATCCAGCGACGCACCGTGTATCCGTTTATGTTAATGACCATATTTCAGAGTCATCCGAGGTGAAACTTGGGCCTACCGAATTCCGTTTATTACATTATCTGATGGCACATACAGAACGAGTACATACTCGCGCACAGTTATTGGATCGCATATGGGGCGATCATGTGTTCCTCGAGGATCGCACAGTAGATGTTCATATTCGTCGATTACGCAAGGCGCTTGAAAGTGTTGAGAAGCATAACTTCGTACAGACAGTCAGGGGAGTAGGCTATCGCTTCTCTGAAACAGAACAGTTATAAACTACCCTGATTGAAGCTGTCACGTAATGTACGATTTATCCGTTTTTCACTATACAATCTATTAATTATTAACAAATAGATGTGATAAGCATCTTAATTTTTGGCTATTTCGAGACAGGCCCTCATTATGTTGATATATATCAAAAAATATAACCAGTATTCGTAGTATCCTTAAATAAAATTCTGAAGTAATTTTTTAGGCGGCCACCCGCTTAGTAGCGGGTGAAGTTAAGAACAAGCGGGTTAAGGAGATCACTGAAAATGCTCAGACTGACTATTAATTCAGAACAAGAGGAGTTTTTTTCTAATTTAGAAGAAGTGTGGTGTTACTTAAACTTAGCATATTCATCATTAGCAGATCCGTATTCTAATGTTTTAAAATGGCGCTTAAGCATTGATGGTCATCGTATTTATTGCTGTCAGGAATTACCTGCTATTGCATGGTATGTATTAGCCAGAACATTCGAATATTTTAAAGAATGGCTATCCTTTCAGTTGTCTTATTCTGCTAAATTAGCTTACCCGTAGTTGCCTTTAGAGCTATTGGAAATTCCACAGCAAAAAAATAGCTTACGATTCGAGGGGAATCCATCGGCACATTCATCGACATACGCCCGATTGGCTTCCCCAGTCCAGAGAGCTGTTGAGAGACCTTTGCAAAACCCCAATAGTTGAAAAATTAGCCCTTTATAATCAATAGCCAAAAACTTCTGATGAGGGCTTTTTCAAAAGCCTCGTTGAATGAAAAAAATACCGGCATTGACTGCAAAAACCACCACTACATGAATCTCTTCATCTACGCAGAATAGCCCACCAGCGACCAATATTCAGCAATGCCATCAGCGAAGCCGAAACATAAGTCCAGGCGGCCGCTCTTAATATCCGCCGAGCATGTGGCGCATCCCCCTCTTTTAAGTAATTACCCTGTTCCAACATCGGGAGCGCACGAGCAAAACTGGCATTCATTTCCATCGGCAATGTCACCAGGTGTACCAGCGTTGTCGTGCTTAATGTCAACAGGCCACCGGCAAACAATAACGCGCCTATTACCGGCAAATGCGTGATGATCATGACGAACGGCGCGATCATCAGAATGGCTGCACCCAGTTTCTCGGCTGGCCCAGCCAATTGTACTAATCGCGTACGCCATCTTAATGGAAGATAGCCATCCCTGTCTTGTATCGCATGACCCACCTCATGTGCCGCTACCGTGATTGCCGTCAGTGATTTACCATTAAATTTGTCAGGCATCAGGCGAACCGCTTTCTCAATCGGATCATAATGATCACCTGACTCTGTCATTTCAACCTTAACCTGCTGCAGATTTGCCCAATCAAGTAATATACGCGCCAATTCCCCACCTGTACCAGGATAACGTTCTTCAGGATAGCTATACTTCTCAAGCGTCTGTTTCACCCAATAGGCGGGACCCATGATCAACACAGCGACAAGTATAATGAGTATTAGATAAAGCATGCGATAGATGAGCGCATTACAGTAGGTAGCAGTACCACTAATTTTAATTTACCAATCAAAATAGCCTCTTCTTTTCATATGAACAGATAGTTTTAAGATGCATCCATTACACATAAGTTCGCGGATTTATTTTTTCCTCACACATCGCATCATATTCATCTTGAAAAAAGAAACGACTTTCTCCAAACGCGGGTTTGAGCTGATCCAGCCATGTAGCCTCGGCATCGTATTTTGCAAAAAAAGGCTGCTGCACCCAGTCAGGATTACGCCCCTGAACGAAACGTAATACAAACACTTTTTCTTTATTTATGTGGGTCACACCCTGAATTTCGACTTTTCCGGGCCCGGCACTCATTGATGGCCCCCGCACAGTCCGGCCCAAACCAGATACCTGCTGCATGGCCTTACGGTAAACATCCCAGGCACGTGCCAACGGCACCTCAAAGTAGTGGCGTGCGCCGGTATCACGTTCAACGAACATATAATAAGGCACCATACCCAACCGCACCTGCTCACGCCACATGCGGGCCCATATAGCAGGATCATTATTAATGGTGTTCAGCAAAGGAGATTGTGTACGGATGACCGCTCCCGTCTCACGCAACCGCCGTATGGCCTCCTGCGCAATTGGCGTCGTCATTTCCCGCCAATGATTATAGTGCGCCATAATGGCAACATGCTTTCCGGATTGAACCATCCTCTTAAGCAATGTTAACAATTCTCCAGCATCCGCATCATGAACGAAACGCTGTGGCCAGAAACTCAAAGATTTAGTGCCAATACGAATGGTTTGAATATGCGCCAGTTCCGGCGTCAATAAAGGCTCAAGATAATTCGCCAAATGATCTGTTTTCATAACCATAGGATCACCCCCGGTAATCAACAGATCACTGATACTTTCATGCCTGCTCAAGTAACGATACAGTTGCATGGCTTCCTTATTAGAAAAGCGCAATTCCTTATCGCCGATAAACTGTGCCCAGCGAAAACAAAAACTACAAAAACTATGACATACCTGACCCTGGCTGGGGAAAAACAAGACTGTTTCACGATATTTATGTTGAATCCCCTCCATCCGCTCATTTTCTTCGCGAGGGACATTCAGCGACAGCTGTCCCGCTGGATGCGGATTCAGCCGCTGGCGAATTTCATGCACCGTTTGTTGAATTAAATGACGATCAGCACCTCGGCGCAGCAAGGTTGCCATCTGTGCGAAATCAGCTTCTGACAGCATTCCTTTCTGCGGAAATACCAATTGAAATATCGGATCATCCGGAATATTATTCCAGTCAATTAAATTATCAATGACATATTCATTGACTCGAAAGGGCAAAATTTTAGCAACGACCTTCATCTCAAAGCGCTGTTGCTCGGGCAACTGTTGCAGCGCTTCGATCTTCTCCAGCTGATGCTCAGTATAAACTTGAAAGCGAACAGGTTTGTTATTCGATTGCTCCGAAACAATCTGCTTTTTTATAAATTGTATGACAGGAGTCATATGCTTCTCTCCTTTTTCACATCAATTAATCTGGGAAAAGTTTCTACAAAACAGTATCACACAGGTTTGATGCGCCTTTTCCCATGTAACAATTGAGCGGTTAACGTGTGAAACCGGAATATAATTCTATGTTCCGGTTTATCTATGAAGTACTACTCGTTCAATAAAAATATTGAATTGAAATGACAGAATTATTGTCTGGTTAATCATGTATTGATTTGCCAGAAAACTGTACGACGTATGAATGATCCGGCTGTTTATTCTAAAACATCACTCCGCTTTGACTTTGATTAATCCATTAATTAACTGAAAATCAAGTTTATTAAAAAATTAATCGCCCACAAAGGAGCGACTTAAAAATCCGTTCTATATCTGATGAATCCCTCAGTCTATCACTACAGACAGCGGACCCCATCCACCTCTGTTAGGTTATCCCACTCCCATTATCAAACAAAACATGTTCAATCAATCAGTCAGCGTAGATCCCTCTATCAAGAGAAATCTATAAAAATATACCCTATTCCTGGAACTATAGCTTTATTATCAGGAAAAGCCAACCCTAAACAATAAATTATTCATTTATTCAAATAGATACAATACGACTAAAAATCTATACTAATTTATCCTGCACTGATTACAATTGAGCGGGTTCATGATTAGATTAGAAAAACAAAATACGAAAGTAGTTTCTTGAATCCGATTAATCCTCTGATTAATTGGATTCCCATAAGGAAAAAACTTCGCTGCAAAAAACCGGATCACGACCATTTACTGAAGGTAATGAGTATCGTAGGGGGATATGACATGAGGCTTTGGTCGATACATCCAAAATATTTAGATTCAAAAGGTTTGGTTGCTCTCTGGAGAGAAGGCCTTCTCGCCCAGAGTGTCCTTCTTGGCAACACCCGAGGATATCAGAATCATCCACAGTTAATCCGGTTTAAGAATACCGGCCATCCATCTGCTGCAATTGCCTGCTATTTAAGATTAATCACTGAGGAGGCTGATAACCGCAGCTACAATTTCGATAAAAATAAAATCGTTGACCTGATTTTTAAAGGGAGCATTCCTGTTACAAGCGGGCAGATACAATATGAATTCCAACACTTATTAAAAAAACTGGAAACCAGAGATCAGGATCTCTATCAGAAATTAAAAGGGTTGAAAGAAATAGAATTACACCCTTTATTTAACGTGGTCACAGGAAATACAGAACACTGGGAGATACGTAAATCAAAGGTCTGAATCCGAAATTTTCCTAATATCATGGCTTAAATGCCCACGATCATTCGGGTTCGCTTTGTTTACAAGCGACTTCAAATTAAAATAATCAATAATTTGACTGCTCCCCTCCGTAAACGAAGGGGATTCCCAATTCAACGAATCCAACCCGGACGCACCTAAATGCAAACAGGACTTATAGATTCTCCAAGGGCTGACACCGCCAGTCCAGCGGCCAAAACATTACGCGCTGCGTTGATGTCTCGATCATGGATTGATCCGCATTCCGGACAAGTCCATTCACGCACATTCAAAGGCATCTTGTTTACGGTATGCCCACATCCCGAGCAGCGTTTGCTGCTTGGATA
The DNA here is from genome assembly GCF_900143275.1 of Nitrosomonas cryotolerans ATCC 49181. Lineage (NCBI taxonomy): Bacteria > Pseudomonadati > Pseudomonadota > Betaproteobacteria > Nitrosomonadales > Nitrosomonadaceae > Nitrosomonas > Nitrosomonas cryotolerans. The sequence continues at coordinate 525,295 of NZ_FSRO01000001.1, read as the reverse complement.
CCATCGGTCAATACCTACAAGCTCTCGCCCGTACCACAGCGACTTGTATTCTAATTGCCGCACAAATTCACCCCATCCTGCATCGGAAATTGATTTTGCGAGGCAACGATTTTTCTTCATATTGCTAACAGCTAAAGACTCTACAGCTATCACTTGGTTTTCGTTCACTAGCCGTGTTGAGAGTTTATGTAGAAAGTCTTTACGAGCATCAGCAATTCCTGCATGTAGTCGCGCTACTTTCAGTCTGGCTTTTTGTCTATTGGCCGACCCTTTGCACTTTTTAGATAGCTTGCGTTGCAGCTTAGCAAGCCTGGTTTCATTCTTTCGTAGCGTGTTAGGAGACGCAATCTTCTCGCCCGTAGAAAGAATAGCGAAGTGCGTTAATCCTAAGTCAATGCCGACTTTGCCGCTAACCCTTGGCTTTCGCGCAACAGAGTCGTCGCAAAGCATAGAAACATGGTATCGACCCGCTGAGTCTTTAGAGACTGTTGCAATCGTTAGTTTTGTTGCCTTAGGAAGGGTGCGCGACCATCTGATATTCAGTGGATCTTTCATCTTCGCCAGTTTCAGAGACTTACCGTCCCACTTGAAGGCGCTGGACGTGTATTCAGCCGATTGCTTCTCATGCTTGCTTTTGAATGACGGGTATTTGGCTCGTTTGGCAAAGAAATTACCAAATGCCGTTTGCAGGTGGCGGAGAGATTGCTGCACAGGAACACTGGAAACTTTGTTCAGCCATTCAAATTCAGGCTCTTTTTTTAACTCGGTCAACAAAGAGGAGGTAGCATGATACCCGATTCTTTTTTTCTCGGTATACCAAGCATCAGAACGAACGCGCAACATGCGATTATAGACAAACCGAGCACACCCGAATGTTTGAGCCAGAATAGTTTCTTGCTCAAAAGTTGGGTAAAACCTGAATTTGTATGCGCGCTTAATTTCCATTAATACACTGTAACAGAAATAGGTGAGAAAACAGGCTTTAGTATCAGCGAAGCTGACTCCCTATCCATCCCCGGCCTTAAGACCGGGGTTTTCCGGAAGTTGAGATGATAAAAATATAACCAATACCTCAAATCAGGACGCGCACAAAATTGCGTCTATGGTTCAGGTGCCTTCTATCAAAAGGAAATAATCAATGAAGATTCGTAAAAATGTTCGTTCTCTGAGTCAAACCGAAATTGACACTCTGGTAAATGCGTTTCTTGAGCTCAAGAAGTATGGCCGATATGACACCTATGTTCATTGGCACCATCAAGTCATGATTCCAAGCATATGGCCGTGGGAACCCAATGACCCCGATTATCGGAACGGAGCCCATCTCGGACCTTCTTTCTTGCCATGGCACCGGGAATTCTTACTTCAGCTTGAAAAAGACCTTCAAACTATTGATCGTTCCATCACGGTCCCCTATTGGGACTGGACGGAAGACGCCGCTGATCCCTTTAATTCCCCCATTTGGTCTGACAAATTTCTCGGTGGAAACGGCATCGAAAACGATCACTGGCGTGTTGCGGATGGCCCTTTCGCGCATAGCAATGGAAACTGGCCAGTACCAGCATACCCAGAACAGGGTTATCCAGAACTCGGATTAAAACGGCAATTCGGAATCAATGCCAACTCACTGCCTGACAACGAAGATCTCTCGCTGGCGTTACGAGAATCCTTTTATGATACGCCGCCATATAATTCAAGCCCGTTTACACTCGGCTTCAGGAATCGCCTCGAAGGCTGGGTTACACAACGCGCGGATTCTCGGGTACGCACCCCAGGAACACAGCTCCACAACCGAATTCACGTTTGGGTCGGTGGCAATATGCTTCTGATGACATCACCTGATGATCCCGTATTTTTTCTACACCATGCTTTTATAGATAAAGTCTGGGCAGACTGGCAGGCTATTATGGCCGAGGATAAACCAGATTGGGCACCACACTATGCACCGTTAAAAGATGGCCCGGCAGGCCACAATCTGAACGATATCCTGAAGCCGTGGGAACGCCGTATCAAAGATGTGCTGGATATTTCTGCCTTAGGATACACGTACGAACAGCCAGCACAAATCATGAAAGCAATGGCGCGACCTTCTTTCCGATCGCCCTTCATGGAATAACCATACCAAAATACGTTCCGGCGGGTGCGAATCCGCCAATAGTGCGTCAGTTGAGGCGGCCTGACGTACCCTCACGAGTTTGTACATTGCGAGCGGCTTCCTGATTGTAAACCCGGATTTTTCATTAGTCCGGGTCTATTGCTTCTCTGTCCGACTGCCCTGATTCACTCTAAGCGCTAGTTATGCCAAGGCCTCCTTAAATAATCCAATCGCATGATCAAAAAACTCTTCCAGCCATATCTTTAACTCTGGTGAGAGCGCGATCAACTTTGCTCTCCCATCGCTTGGGTCAGGTAACTCAATTATTAAACCAATTAATATGGCTTTATCAAGATATTTTTTTGCGGTTTGTGGACCCAAATGCCGCATAAACAAGAGCGCCTCTTGCTTACGTACAGGTTCCTGTTTCGCCCATAAACCCGTATATAGATCTGAGTAGTTCATGTCATAAACATCTTTGTCCTGCAGAAATTTCATCCATTCGGAATCCATACGATTGAGCGCCTGTACGAATTTTAAGCGTTGTTGGTGCTTGTTACTTGCCTTCATGAGACGTTACCTGTTCATTAAGTTGCTTAATTACTCATAATTTTACTATCAATGCCTATAATAATCGAAATTAATATTAAATATACTTGTAAATTTACTATTAATTATGTATATTTTGTTTTACATTATTTTGAAGAAAGATAGCTTAATTATGAAAACAAAACTCCAGTTATGGCGATATACAGAGGGCGCTCTGCCCAATTCGCTGGCCTTTGGTTATGTATTTTCTATGCAGGCACTAGGGATTTATTTATTAACGTCAGGCCAGTTGCTTACCTGGTTTGCAGGAATACTGGCCATGACGCACTCCCTGGTCATTGCTGCCTATCTAATCCACGAAATTGCACATCAATGTTTATTTCAGAGTCGTAAAGTGAATAGGATAGTCGGTGAGGTATTGTCATGGATATGCGGAACTGCCTATGCACCGATCGGTAGAATTCAAAGAATGCATATGCGCCATCATGGCGACAGAGCAGATGTCACGCTTTTTGATCCACGTGCTTTCTTAAAGCGCACGCCGAATTGGTTCAGAAAAACAGTCTATTTGCTTGAGTGGATGTACCTCCCAGCAGTGGAACTCATCATGCATTTCAATGTCATGACCCGTCCATTCTTAAATGACAAGTTCAAGAATGAGAGATGGCGCGTCATTTTGATGGGGCTTAGTCGGCTTGTGTTTTTTGGATCGCTATACATACTCAGTCCCTGGGCCTTGGTTGGGTTTGCGATCGCCTATTTATTGTTCCTCACCGCTTTGTTTATTGCGGATGCTTATGCTCATACCTATGAGTTTTTCCTGGTTTCTGATGTGAATGAAAAAATTGAGAAGAGTGGTCGTGATCAGGCTTATGATATACAACACACCTATTCAAATCTCATTTCTGAACGCTGGCCAGTTTTAAACTTACTGAATTTGAATTTTGGCTACCACAACGCGCATCACTATCGACCCGCAGAACCCTGGTACCAATTGCCTGAGCTACATAATGAAAGGTTTTCACCCGATTCACCACAAATTTTACCTTACAAAGAAATTTGGCATTCCTTCCGGATGAATAGACTCAAAAGGATTGAGGCAGAGGAAGCCGGTGATGTAGGAACAGGTACGGGGCGTGCTGATGGTTTTCTCGGTGTGCACGGTGTTTCATTTCTCAGTGTTGTCTAAAGAAATTTCATTAAGGCTGGCCAATACCCCGATGGCCCTGTCTTACCTCTAACAAACAATGAAAATTAAAATGAGCAGCAAAGAAAGAATTTTTCACGTGGTGATGTTTGAAGCGACTGCGTTAACGATTCTTATAGCGATATCTGCATTGATGACCGATAAAGAGACCAGCGATTTAGCGCTCGTTGGTTTTGCCTTGAGCATGTTTGCTGTCGCCTGGAATTATTTTTACAATATTGGTTTTGATTTAATTTTTGGCATGAATCGTAATTCGCGCGGGCTGATGATCCGAATTATTCACGCTACTGGCTTCGAAGGTGTCCTGGTTTTTATAACCGTACCGACGGTAGCCTGGTTTCTGCAGATAAGTCTTTTGGAAGCCATTGTTATAGAAGCGGGGCTTCTGGTTTTCTTTTTCTTCTTTACGATCGGATTTAACTGGTTTTATGACCAATACCAGCCTTATAAGCGTTGGTTCGGCCCCAAAGCAGCTAATTGACTGCTCCCCTCCGTAAACGAAGGGGATTCCCAATTCAACGAATCCAACCCGGACGCACCTAAATGCAAACAGGACTTATAGATTCTCCAAGGGCTGACACCGCCAGTCCAGCGGCCAAAACATTACGCGCTGCGTTGATGTCTCGATCATGGATTGATCCGCATTCCGGACAAGTCCATTCACGCACATTCAAAGGCATCTTGTTTACGGTATGCCCACATCCCGAGCAGCGTTTGCTGCTTGGATGCCATCGGTCAATACCTACAAGCTCTCGCCCGTACCACAGCGACTTGTATTCTAATTGCCGCACAAATTCACCCCATCCTGCATCGGAAATTGATTTTGCGAGGCAACGATTTTTCTTCATATTGCTAACAGCTAAAGACTCTACAGCTATCACTTGGTTTTCGTTCACTAGCCGTGTTGAGAGTTTATGTAGAAAGTCTTTACGAGCATCAGCAATTCCTGCATGTAGTCGCGCTACTTTCAGTCTGGCTTTTTGTCTATTGGCCGACCCTTTGCGCTTTTTAGATAGCTTGCGTTGCAGCTTAGCAAGCCTGGTTTCATTCTTTCGTAGCGTGTTAGGAGACGCAATCTTCTCGCCCGTAGAAAGAATAGCGAAGTGCGTTAATCCTAAGTCAATGCCGACTTTGCCGCTAACCATTGGCTTTCGCGCAACAGAGTCGTCGCAAAGCATAGAAACATGGTATCGACCCGCTGAGTCTTTAGAGACTGTTGCAATCGTTAGTTTTGTTGCCTTAGGAAGGGTGCGCGACCATCTGATATTCAGTGGATCTTTCATCTTCGCCAGCTTCAGAGACTTACCGTCCCACTTGAAGGCGCTGGACGTGTATTCAGCCGATTGCTTCTCATGCTTGCTTTTGAATGACGGGTATTTGGCTCGTTTGGCAAAGAAATTACCAAATGCCGTTTGCAGGTGGCGGAGAGATTGCTGCACAGGAACACTGGAAACTTTGTTCAGCCATTCAAATTCAGGCTCTTTTTTTAACTCGGTCAACAAAGAGGAGGTAGCATGATACCCGATTCTTTTTTTCTCGGTATACCAAGCATCAGAACGAACGCGCAACATGCGATTATAGACAAACCGAACACACCCGAATGTTTGAGCCAGAATAGTTTCTTGCTCAAAAGTTGGGTAAAACCTGAATTTGTATGCGCGCTTAATTTCCATTAACACACTGTAACAGAAATAGGTGAAAAAACAGGCTTTAGTATCAGCGAAGCTGACTCCCTATCCATCCCCGGCCTTAAGACCGGGGTTTTCCGGAAGTTGAGATGATAAATTATCATCGTCGCATAGCACTCAGCAGTAAATCAGTGACCGCATAAAAAGCGGGGGCTTTCCATAGAGAGCCAGACCGAGCACGTAACACCGTTATTCTGTAATAAAGCCAAATCAGACTTCGATTGCTGAGTGAAACAATTGATGATTATCTAACGCACTATCGATGGCTGCAATCAATTGATTAATATGCAAAGGAGTGCTGATGTATGGCGGCATTAAGTAGATCAATCGTCCAAACGGGCGAATCCACACCCCTTGCGCGACAAAATGGGCCTGAATCTCCTTCATGTTTACCGGATGATGCGTTTCGACCACGCCAATCGCACCAAGCCAACGGACTGTTTTAACTTGCTGATGTCGCGTTAATTGAGGCAACAAATCGGCAAATTGTGACTCAATGGCGGCGGTTTGGGCTTGCCATGATCCTGTAGCGAGCAGATCCAGACTGGCGCAAGCAACTGCACAAGCAAGCGGATTGCCCATAAAAGTCGGACCATGCATAAAGCAACCGGCTTCGCCACCACAAACCGTATCGGCAATCTGTTTGGTAGTCAATGTGGCTGCCAAGGTCATATAGCCCCCTGTTAGCGCTTTGCCTAAGCACATGATATCGGGTTTGATCCCGGCATGTTCACAAGCGAATAGCTGCCCGGTGCGGCCAAACCCGGTCGCAATTTCATCTAAAATCAATAAAACGCCATATTCATCGCATAGCTGACGGACACCCTTTAGAAATTCCGGGTGATAAATCCGCATTCCACCAGCGCCTTGCACAATGGGCTCGAGAATAACCGCCGCAATTTGCCGGTGATTATCTAGAAGCTTTTGTTTAAAATCTGTCAGATCGGCTTCGTCCCAAGTCTGCCAAAAACCAATTTGCGGCGAGTTGGCAAAAATATGCTGGGGTAAGAAGCCTTTATACAAGCTGTGCATCGAGTTATCTGGATCGGTTACTGACATCGCCCCAAACGTATCGCCATGGTAACCCTGTTTTAAGGCGAGAAACCTGGATCGCGGCTCCCCTTTGGCTTGCCAATATTGCAAGGCCATTTTCAAACTGACCTCAACCGCAACAGAGCCGGAATCGGCCAGGAAAACATGCTCCAGATTATCAGGCACCAGTGCGAGTAATTTTTTACTTAGTTCGATAGCCGGGCTGTGTGTGAGCCCCCCAAACATCACATGAGACATCTGGTCAATTTGTTGCTTAGCCGCTTGATTGAGCACATGATGATTATAGCCGTGAATGGCCGACCACCATGATGACATGCCATCAATCAATTGTTGCCCGTCATTTAATTCAATCAATACGCCCTGCGCTTTCTTAACCGGATAGCATGTCAGCGGGGAAAGCGTGGAAGTATAAGGATGCCAGATATGTTGGCGATCAAAAGCTAAATCCATCTGTTAATCCTGAATAGTTCTAGTCATAGTAGTTGTCATCTCTGGAAAAAATTTCACCGGGAATGATGAGGAATGTTCAAATTGGTTAAGATCCAGGTATCGCTCAGATCACAGTCACGAAAAAATACCGGGGTAACCCTTCTTTTCTATACTCTCCGCAATAGCCCGCATCGAATTTTTTATTTCTGTTCTAATCCGAACGATCTCTAATCGTTATCACGCACGATTTATTCTGGTAGAAAACAGGCCTGCTGAAACAATCATTGCACCTCCAACCCACTCCATCGGTGACAAAACCTCATTCACCAGGAAATAGGCTGCCAGCGCCGCTACAATCAATTCAAACAATAAAATCACAATCGCCTGATTTGCGGGCATACGTGTTAGCCCGTATTGCAATACAATACTCAGTACAAATAACACTAATCCAATACCCGCTAAAAACAACCACGGATTAAAAGAATCATAAGGCAGTGTCAACGGCGATCCAATAGCTAAGCTGCAAACTAACCCTATTACGGTCACACCCAGCCATATTGCCATTGATTTCAGTTGAACGTTATGAAATTGATTCTTTCTCGTCAGGACATTCATTAACGCAAACATAAAACCACCCACCATTCCCAGCCATTCGCCATAGGATATGGGCATTAGCAAATCGCTGCCAGGCTGCCAAAGCATCGTGACAACACCGGCAAACGAAAGCATGATTACAAAATAGCCATGTATGCTGAGCTGTTCGCTTAAAAGTATCCGTGAAAATAAAATAGTCCATATCGGTGCCAAATAAAACAGCAAAAGGACACGCATGACTTCCCCGTTAAGCATACCCAGAATATAAGCGAGATTCGACCAACCCGCACAAAAACCTATCCAGAATAGCAGATGCGCTTTACCATTAAAAATAGAAGAAAACTGTATCTCCTTTCGGAAGAAAATGATTCCCAGCAGCAAGGCAATACAAAACGTGATCGTGGTTGCTATTTCCCCACTCATACCATAGCCTTCTAACAGGCGATAGGGATACCACAGAACCCCCCAGATCGCAGCACCTAAAAGTAACGCAGCAATGGGAAGTGTTTTTTGATTACTTTCATTCATTATCATCACTACGCTTTGAAATATCAGCTATAACAATTGCAATCCCGGTCTTTTGATTAAAGCCGGATCACTGTCCGCCTCAGGATTGTCAATCGCAAATAGCCTGTCATCATAAAATATTGGATAAGCGCCCGCTAAAAAACAGAGCGTCTGCACCATGCTCTGACAGGCCTTGCCTACCGGTGGATAAACGCACTCAAATAACCGCCATCCGCGTGTTTTTTTAATCATCCGCCTGTATGATCAGCAGCATTTGTCCAGTGGACACATAGCCACCTTCTTTGCAAGCAATCTGTTGAACCGTGCCGTTCACGGTGGCGTCAACTGAAAATTCCATTTTCATGGATTCGATCACGACCAATGAATCACCGGCTGTTACAGACTGTCCTTCTTTGACCAGCAGCTTCCAAACCGTACCCGTAATATGCGAGCCAATCGCACAAGCGCCTGCGGGCATATCCAGTTCACTCTGGGTATCAGACTCTTCCAGACTGTCTTCACTGACATAGTCTTCTGCCTGGCCACTCAGCTTCCAACGTTCCCGTTCGGCCTCAAATGCGGCTTGTTGTCTGGTTTTAAATGCTTTAATCGAGGCACTGTTCTGTTGTAAAAATCGATGATGCTCTTTTAAACTAAACGTGGTTTCCTCTACACGCAATTTAAACTGTCCCGTAATGAAATCCTTACGCAGCGCAAGTAACTCACTTTCACTCACGGGATAAAAACGGATTTGATCAAAAAAACGGAGTAACCAGGGCTTCCCATCTTTGAAGTCGGACGTTTGGCGATACCGGTTCCACATTTGTACTGTGCGACCAACAAATTGATAACCGCCCGGACCTTCCATTCCATACACGCATAAATAGGCACCGCCGATACCCACCGCATTTTCCGGCGTCCAGGTTCTCGCGGGATTATATTTAGTTGTCACCAGGCGATGACGGGGATCGACTGGTGTGGCAACCGGAGCGCCCAGATAGACATCACCCAGACCCATGACCAGATAACTCGCTTCGAACAAAATCCGCTTCACTTCTTCAACACTATCCAATCCGTTAATACGGCGAATAAATTCAATATTACTCGGGCACCAGGGCGCATCCTTGCGGACAGATTGTGTGTATTTCTCAATGGCCAGCCGTGTTGCCACATCGTCCCAGGATAATGGCAGATGTACGATTCGGGTTGACACTGTCATCTCTTCAATCGACGGCAACTGCGACTCGACAGCAATCAGAAAATCCAATAATTGCCGCCGTGCTAACACTTGTGAATCAAAGTGAATTTGTAATGAACGAATGCCGGGTGTTAGATCCAAGATACCGTTCAAATCACCCGAATCAAGCGCCTTCTGTATCCAATTCATCAATGCATGGGCACGAAATCGTAAATTCAAGTCGAGTATCAGTGGCCCATATTCAACCAGCAGATAATTGTCGCCAGACTGACGATAAATCACTTGCACCGACTGCGCGCTTTCCGGAATTGTATACAGAACAGGACTACCCAGTGGCAAGTTATCTGTTCCAGATTGCGCTGGCGTCGCCTTTGCGGGACGCAAATACAAAATGGACTCGTTTTGACGTTTTTCCAGTGCCATGGCCTGTTCCATGGACAACGGGCGAAAACGCACAGCATCGCCCGGTTTTAATTGCCCCAGTTTCCATAATTCAGCCTGTACAATCGTTGCCGGACAAACAAAACCACCCAGACTGGGGCCATCCGGTCCTAAAATAACCGGCATATCACCGGTAAAATCCACGGTACCGACGGCATAGGCATTATCGTGAATATTCGATGGATGTAACCCCGCTTCACCGCCATCACTACGCGCCCACTGCGGCTTGGGTCCCAGCAGCCTGACACCGGTACGGCTAGAGTTATGATGTACATTCCAGGCGGTAGTAAAGAAATGATGAATATCTTCGTCCGTAAAAAAATCCGGCGCACCATGCGGGCCGTATAGAACACCAATCTCCCAGCTATCGGTATAATCCGGGATCAATTCCTGCTGCAGCAAGCTATGCGTATGACCTTGCTTTGCCTGCATATGCAATACATCACCGCTGCGCAAAACGCGCCCGGCATGCCCACCAAACTGGCCCAACGTAAAAGTGGATTTACTTCCCAGGTAATCAGCCACTTGAAAACCACCCTGAATCGCAAGATAAGCCCGGCAACCATGATGGCTGATCTTTCCAAACTGAAGTAATGAGCCCGCTTTAATATCATGCGATTGCCATAGCGACAATGATTCGCCATCCAGACGCACATCGATCGGCGCGCCCGTAATTGCGATAATGCTGTCATTATTAAATTTTAGCGTCGGACCAACAAAAGTAATTTCAAGTCCCGCTTTATCCTCGGCGTTGTCGACCAAGCGGTTAGCCAAACGAAAGGCATATGAATCCATTGGCCCGGACGGCGGCACACCGATATGCCAGTACCCCAGCCGTCCGGGATAATCCTGTATCGTGGTCTGTACACCTGGACTCAGGACATCAATCGTTTGTGCCGCATAATGAAAACCATTTAAGAAATTTGTGTTGTATTGACTCTCACGAAAAGCCGTACAACATAAAACCTGTTTAAGATAGTCCAGATTGGTTTCTATCCCATATAGCATCGTCGTATCGAGTGCATTGAGCAGACTGGTAATGGCCTGCGCGCGTTTGGGTTCATGCACAATAATTTTTGCCAACATCGGATCATAGAATGGAGAAACTGCCACCCCGCGTTCTACCCAAGTTTCGATACGGGCTGCAGAAGAAAACGTGGCAGCAGTCAGTGTGCCGCTGGAAGGCTGGAAATCTTTGGCCGGATTTTCAGCATATATACGTACTTGAATAGAAGAACCAGAGGCCTCTATTTTAAATGAATTCAGCGGTGGCAAATCTCCGGCGGCTTGTTGCACCATCCATTCCACCAGATCGATACCCGTCACTTCTTCAGTGACGCCATGCTCCACTTGTAACCGCGTATTGACCTCCAGAAAATAAAATTCGCCGCTGGAAGCGTCAAAAATATATTCCACAGTACCCGCTGATTGATAATTAACTGACTTGCCAAGACGCACGGCCGCATCTAGCAACGCCTGCCGCAAACCTGGAGTCAGACCGGGCGCAGGCGTTTCCTCTATCACTTTCTGATTGCGACGCTGCATCGAACAATCACGTTCACCTAACGCGATCACTTCGCCTTGGCCATCACCAAAAATCTGCACCTCTATATGACGCCCATTCTCAACAAATTTTTCCAGGAACAGGCCCGCATCCTTGAAGTTATTTTGTGCTAAATATTTGACCGTGTCGTAGGCATCAATCAACTCATCTTTGTTCCAGCACAGACGGATACCAATGCCGCCGCCGCCAGCAGTGCTTTTCAGCATTATCGGATAGCCAACATGCGCTGCCGCGTGCAGGGCTTCATCCAGACTGTCCAGAAGATCTGTGCCAGGCAGCAGCGGCACCTGATTTTGCTTCGCCAGTGCACGCGCGGTGTGTTTTAAACCAAAAGTACGCATTTGCTGCGGACTGGGGCCAATAAAACAAATATTATTTGCCGCGCATTGCTCAGCAAAATCTGCATTTTCACTCAGAAATCCATAGCCGGGATGAATCGCCTGCACACCCGCCTGCTGAGCGATTTCCAGTATCTTATCGACACGCAGATAACTATCCGCTGCCACACCACTGCCGATACAAAAAGCTTCATCCGCCTCCACTACATGACGCGACAATGCATCAGCATCGGTATAAACAGCCACACTTTTCACACCGATACGACGCAATGTACGCATAATACGGCAGGCAATCGCGCCACGATTGGCAATCAGCACTTTCTCAAACATCTCCAGCTCCCCTTTTTATGGATACCAGTGAATTAGCTATCAGCACCTGCAATTCGATTAATCCCAAATCAGCAAGCGAATCGGCGTAGGGTTATAGGCATTACAAGGGTTGTTCAGCTGCGGACAGTTTGAAATCAACACCAGCACATCCATTTCAGCTTGCATCTCAACATATTTTCCTGGCGCCGAAATACCATCAACAAACTCAAGTTCACCATTTTCAGTAACCGGTACATTCATGAAAAAATTAATATTACTGGGCAAATCCCGTTTGCTCATACCCAATTGCTCACAGTGTGGATCATGTGCCAGCGCATGCAAAAAATTGTCGCGACAACTGTGCATGGGGTATTTCTCCAGCGCATAACGTACCGTGTTGCTTTCTGCAGCACAGGCACCGCCTAATGTATCGTGACGCCCGCAGCTATCGGCGATAATAGTCAGCATCACATTGCCAAAGTTCGAATAAAGTTTGCTGCCTGTGGTCAGATAGAGAGCGTTCTGCCGACATACCGTATCGGTTGCACTATAACGTTCCAATGCATCATCGGCATTAAAAAACAAGGTATCGACCGCCTGATTACCTTCCAGATCAACAATGCGAAAAGTTTGCCCTTTATTCACCCGTTTCACCCATGATTCACCAGCTGCACAAATCTCATCCATCATTGCAAGCTTAGGATCAAGCCTGCTTTCAACTAAATGCGGGCTATTCATGCTTCACCTCCCTGAGACATATAAAACCGTTGCGTATTTTTAAAACCACGCATGTTTTCAGCAATACGGGTACATTCCGTGATTGCGTCGGGTGGGGTAGCAAATAACGCCAGATTAACATCGCCCGGCTGATAGGATTCAGCCGTATCCAGCGGATGAGGCGCTGCTGACAGCACCATTAACGTATCCATTTGAAAACTTAAATCGACATAGTCACCGGCTTGAGTGTTATTCGCATGAAAGGTTAATTTACCATTCGCATCAGCGGTAACCTTGCTGAAAAAATTGATACCGGGCACGATATCGCGCCTGCCCATCCCCCATTTACCCAGCTCTAACAACAGGCCATCCAAACCGCTGCGATGCATCTGATTGCGATGTTCCTGATACCGTGCAACACCATATTTTTCACGAATGAGTGCTGCATCGCTCAGGCCACATACGGTATCGTTCCAACCTGCGGTATCTGCCGTAATACAACAAAATATGCGCCCCATATCGGAGTGGCAAGCATGGCCCTTCGTCAAATAGAAGGTATGTTGTGATTTGAGTGTGTCCGCCATATTGTAGCGTTCCAGCTTTTCTTCCCGATTGTAAAAGAACACAGCGGCATTCGCACCGCCATTGATATCCGTCAAACGCAACGTCATGCCACGGCGCACAATACCAGACCAGTGACATCCACCTGGAATGTTTTCTTGCCAAAGAATCGGTTTCTGTTGATTCATCACTACCTCCTTTTAAACCGGAATTTTTGAATTGTCTCGAAATTTATTCACCAGAATAAACACAGTGGTCATACTCAGAATGCTGCCTAATACCAGGGGTATCGCCCACAATTGCCACCAGGGCGCATCAGTTGCAACCGCATAAGAACGCGGCCAGGCAATATTGATTAACTCAAATAATGACCAGAGAAAGGCTACGAAATTGATGATTACCCCCCAGACACCCAGCTTAAGTTCGCCAAGCGCCGGATTCCAGCGACCCGCAAGCCGGGCAAATAAACCTACGCCAGTCGTCATGGCGAACATGGCATATAGACCACCCGTACCAAAGGCAATGATTGTCGCTACCGCACCATCATTTAGCCCCAACAATAAGCCAAGTGCTGCCAACATTACGGTGAAAAGAATTGCATTACGGGGTGTTTTGTCGGCGGTAACGTTACTCAATACAGCAGGCATATTGCCTTCACGCGCCATAGAATAGACAATCCGGGAAGTATATTTAACGACTGATGCCCCGCAGGCTAAAAAAGCAACCATAACAACCCCGGAAAAGGGTTTCTCTATCCAGGCACCCAAACTACTGGTTATCAAAGGTGTAACTGGATCGGCTGTTTTACTGGTGTTGATCAGCGTGTCATGATCGAAGGTTAATATCAGAGCCGCGGAATTGAACAACACAATGGTTCCTACACCCATCAAGGAAAAGAAAATTGCACGCGGCACCATTCGTTTGGGCTGATGGGTTTCTTCTGCAGTTGTCGAGCAAGCATCAAAACCGATGAATGCCCAGCCCGCAATAGCGAGTGCGGTCATAAAAGCAGCCGTCTCGGTGGGCGCGGTTCCGGTACCCAGATGCTGAAATAATTCGGAAAAACCATACTGACGGAAAAAGAAAAATAACAGCAAAGCAATACCGAACGATCCAACAATCTCCGCGTAAACACCCAGCGCAACTATTGACTTAAAAATATTGACAGGGGCAAGGTTGAGCAACATGCAGAGTAATAAAAATACGGCACCCCAAAACACCATCATGGGACCGCCTCCATCGCTCGACCCCCAAAAGGTTGCCAGCCAGATGCCGCCAGTATAAGCCGTGGTGGTTAGCATAGCGATCGTGGAGCTGACGTAAATGACACCCGCATACTGACCCGCAACGACTCCACCGAGCTGACGTGACCATTTGTAAGCACCGCCGGCAATTGGAAATTGAGACGACAATTCCGCATAGACGGTGGCTACCAGCAATTGCATGACCAGGCAAATGACCAATGCCGCAAACCAGCCACCACCCGTTACCGTTGTTTGTACACCAATAATGGCGTAAAGCCCTACGACTGGAGAAACAACGGCAAAACCAAGGGTAAAACTGTTCCAGACTCCCATACTGCGGTGCAGTTTGTCTGGCTCTATTGCATCACTATTAAGGGCGGAATTACTTTGTTGAGGTGTTGTGGACATAACGAAGTCTCCTTTGTTCAGCGGATAAACACCGAGAATAAATGTATAAATTCACATTTTGATCTCCCGGGTTTTTATCCCTCCGTGGAGCCTCGTTATGACGAGACCGGAAACTCTCGGACCAGACACCTTTAATTAAAAAGGCCGGAACCCTAGTTTCCCTTGCTTTGCGATTATTTTTGACTCTGGGATTAACTAAAACATTCAACCAATGCTATCAATTCATCAATTAAATATCACAAAACTATAAAATTATTTTACACACTTCATTCTAAAAATCAAAATCCATTTTTCTATAAAAACAAAGTGTGCTGCTAAATCCTATTCGAGCAGATATGATAAAACGTACTGATCAATGGCCTTGGAGTAGTTTTTTTACCACGACTGGAAACAGCAATTGCTCCAAATGGCTGCAAACAAACGGGATGCTGAGTCGGTTTCACGTAAGTTTTTTATTTTTTAATTTCTGATATATCCCAGATCTCTTGTTATCTCTATTACAAGATTTCTAACATTGTCGTAATAGTTGTCATATCTTTCTGATAATGTTATAAATCCAATAGAATCGTCAGCGGCATCCGATAATCTCGGGGTTGGTGGAAGAGTATTTTTATAAATTTTGCAGTTTTTAATTTTTGCAAAATGAATCAATTCATCTTTATGAAGTTTATATTGCACAGTTCTTTTATCTGCTTTGTTAAGAACAAATCCTAATAGATTATAGTCGTTACCATACCCCCTCCATTCTCTAATATTATCAAGCATTTTTAAGGTACCGGATAGGGCGTTAATATTTAACCTGTTCAGTTCAGTGGGAACAACAAAATAGTCCACCATAAATGCGCCAACTAAAGAAAACCTATTAATTTTTGATATGCTTCCAGGCAAATCGACAAATATAAAATCATATTCTGTAGCCAATTCAGAAGCAATCCAGCGAGCCAGTTTCAGAGAATCATTTAGGGAGGCTTTTTCATCAAAATTAAGTGCTAATTTTGGTTCCGACACCATAACATCTAGATTTCCCAATCGAGTCTTTTTTGTTTTGGCATCATTATCTCGCTCTCTTGTAAAAATAAACCTTGACAAATCTATTCCTTTTTTTTGATCAAGCCTTGAGTTCAGAATAAATGGTAATGTTAATGAATCGTTTGTTATTTCTGATACTTTTTCTATTCCTAAGATAGCATTTGCGCATGAAGCCTGAGGATCAAAATCCATAACTAATACCTTGGATTTCTTTTTGTTTATCGTAATTGACGAAAGAAAGTCAGACAAAAAAAGAGATAATGTTGTTTTACCTACCCCTCCTTTGTTATTGTATATCCCTATTGACCTAGCCATTATTATCTGCTCCAGAATACTTAAATTATGTACGCGTAAAATATACGTCTGCTCATTTATTAATGAAGGAACTTCCGTATCCAGTATCACTACCTACAGATTAAGAAAACCGTTTCTCAATAGAACATAACGGATGAAACCTTATTTACTTGATAATAAAAATGGCTATGTTGCAATTAACTGTTGAAATTGATTCATAAATCAACAAAGTCCAAATTAACCAAAAGGGTGGTTATGGACAAAATCCATGAGACCTTTACAAAATTCCAATAGTTTAAAAATTAACTATTTATAATCAGCAGTCTAAAACTTCTGGCGAGGGATTTTGCAAAAATCCGTTGTGTTAAATCCTATTCGAGCGGATATGGCAAAACGCACTGATCAATGGCCTTGGCGTAGTTTTTCTACCACGATTGGAAACAACAATTACCCCAAATGGCAGCAAACGAACTGGGTGCTGAGTCAGTTTGGTAAAAAGCGGAAACAGGCCATAACTGACTATGTGAATTTTGTTCAGGCGGGTGTGGGATTGCCGAGTGTCTGGGATTCTTTACGTAAGCAGATCTTTCTTGGCAGTGAGATTTTTGTCTATAAAATGCAGCGGCATATGAAATCAGACCAAAATATCAGTGAAATCCTGCGAGCGCAGTGAAGATCAATATCCAAGCCACTTTCTCATTATTCATCTTTTAGTGGCTAAAATGAAGGGATTGTAACTGCATATCAAACGGGTGATTACACCATGAAACAGATTGCAGACAAATTTGGATTGCATTACGTGACAGTTAATCGGGTTATCAAAAAAACAGAAGGGAATTAGCGTGACTCTGTAAGGCCAGCCCCCTTTCTTTTATATTTTGCAATTAATTCTTTTATTCTTTTTACTATATACTGCGGAAATAATGGATGTACCACAATTTTATCGAATTTTCCTTTCCCATCGTAGGCCCGCATTGCTAGCGAGCATAACTCTTTTTCAGACAAATGATCTTTATTTGAATTGTATTTCGACGCAAGAACTGCGTTTATGCTCTGTAAAAGATGCCTGCTTTCTGTTTCATCTAAGATCTGATTTAAAATATCCCGCCATTCTCTACGATCAACTTCTTCAATACCTTTATCATCAAAAGTCCATGACTTATAGTATCGATCGCCTAAAATGAAATCCTCCTCCAAGTAAGCCATAGAAAATATCTTATCTTCAAGCAGATTCCTGCCATTTAGCAGTACCGGAGATGGAGCAATTTTCGTACAATAATCTCTTATTAGGTATCCATTAGAATCAACCTGCGCGCATACAATAGGAATATTTATCGTCTTGAAAGCCTGGATTAACACTGCATCTCTTGAAGCGCCAGTATCAACTAAAACAGCTTTAATAAACAATTCTACAGAGGAGAAAGATTGTTGAAGTTCTTGCAACCAACCGCTGGGAATTAATAGCTCTGCTGCAAATAAATTCGCCTCTATTTCCATTTCTTTATATTCAACATTAGCGTCAGCATTAAAAGAATGCGAGACAATAGTTCCTGTATGCCATGGGATTATGATATGACCTAGCTCGTGAGCTAATGTAAACTTTCTTCTAGTTTCAGGTGGCGAGGTATTAATAAGAACTTGAGGCTTACTTTCGCCACCGATACCAATAGTTATTCCGTCTGCTTCAAATGGAAAATGAAAGTACTCAACACTGGCATAAATTTCAACAAGAGTCTCCAAGTCATATGGAGGCTTTAAATTGTGCCTATCCAGCAATCTTTTTGCCATTTTTTCAACAGGAGTCACTATGCCCTACCAATTAGCTTTAACCATTTCTCTATTCGGCGGGCCTCTTCAACTGTTTCTGCCCTGGCCGCTAGAGCTAACCTCTTTTGATTAAGTTCTACATCAAATCTAGTGTTGTTCTTTCTTGCAGATAAAATAAATGGAAGAATAGACGGCTGAGTAGCCCAAACTGAGTATTCCTCCCAGCTCATACCCAAATACTCATGCAACTCCAAAGTTGTCTCTTCATCTTCATGCCAATTATCAACGAAATCATCAATTTCATCTTCTAGAACTTCACCGCTAAGACACAAGTCCACAAAGCGCATTTTATTCTCCTAGTTTTGCTTATTAATCCTACGACCTTTGACGGACCGCTTTATTAAGAACCCTGTGTGGGGGCAAACAACACCCAGATGACGTCCATTTTTATTAAAGGCTTCTAACTCGCCATGGAGTGAATCCCATGTATAGAAGATATTTTCCGAGTCATCCTTATATACTTTACGCCCACCCTCAATTCCGACAACTCTAAAATTGTCTAATATTGAAGGCTTGGGAACTGGTAATCCACCCAATTTAGTACCCCTAAGACCGCTGCATAACTGTGTTTTTGAGCTTTTTTGATTACTTGCAGCATTGATAAATCAAACACTTAAAAATCTTATCCAGCCCGAGATAACCAGTTATGCAGCGGTCTTCCCCTTACTCTGGAAATCTAACAATTGGCTATATAGTTTCCGTATATCTTCCATACTTCTGCCATTAATAGCAATAAAGTAGTTGTGAGATAGGCCTCACTTGATTAGACAATTTTTCCCCTATCTTAAGGGACTGTCTCGTAATAGCATTTCCCAAAATTTCGGTTGTTAATAATCAATAAGTTGTATAGTAAGAAACGGATAAATTCTACATTACGAGACAGTCCCCTTAAGTAGAAATCTTGCGTTAATGTCTATGCTGAGTATAGAAAAAATAAACCACTTTTTCCATGCAGACTGAATCTACTGAAAGCTGGCTCGGCTGTCAAACACGGTGATAATCCATCGGTAAATGACTCTATTCCAATTCAGTTAGCACAAAAAAGTCAAAAATTTTGCCGCGTTCTGGTGCTTCAGACGAAAGACGCCCAAGACTAAAGGTCAGCCCAATGATGAAGGAAATTGAAAGGAGCGAGTACGGGATCAGGTTGGCGCGAAAGATCGTGGATTTGTGCAGGTGCTCCAGACGGTTCCCGGGCAGGCAGACCGAGATGATCAGGTGTACTAGCTCAGACCTGATCAGCTTTTCCTTAACTCGCCATCTCATGTAAAATGCTGCCAGAATTTAGTTCGTTGTATTTAAATCCTGTTTTGGTCGCCTATGACATCTGCTGAATCAACCAGCATCTTCACACACTCCTGGTCGCTGTATGATCTGATCACGGAATACAATTACATGTTTCATCAGGAGATCTATACGGGGGTGGGTCAACTCCTGAAATTGCGCGATGATCTCGGGCGTTACCGTTTGCTGGATCTGGGGTGCGGCAACGCGCGCTATCTGTCTCCCTGTTTGAAACAATCCCCACCGATTCTGTATGAAGGGGTCGATTTATCCGAGGCGGCGCTGGCTGAGGCGCGTGGCTATTTGGCTGGCTTGCCCGATCCGGTGGTTACGCTGACGCGGGGTGATCTGCTGGAGGCTGTCGAAGCAACCGATAAGACATGGGATGTGATCTTCACCGGATTTGCGGTTCATCACTTGATGTCCGCTGATAAAGCACGCTTCTTTCAGGCTGCCGGACGCTGCCTTGCAGAAAAAGGCTGGTTGATCCTAGTGGATGTTGTGCGTGAGGAAAACCAGAGTCGAGAGAATTATCTGATGGATTATCTGAACTACATGCGCGACAACTGGAACAAGATACCGCCGGATCAATTGGAAGAAGCCTGCACGCATGTGCATGATCACGATTATCCCGAGTATTTTTCAACGCTAAAGGAAATGGCGGCAGCAGGCGGTTTGAAAGCCAGCCGTATAGTCAGTCGTTACGGACAGCACTATACCCTTCTGTTTGCGCGCTCCTCCCTGCCACAAATCTGATCTGAGACAGCCTTCTTTATGCTGCAAAAACTGACACTACTGTTCCCGCTCTGGATGACGCTTACGGGAGCCATAGCACTATCCTGGCCGGAGTGGTTGCTCCCTCTCAATCAGGGGTCGATTGTGGTGTTAATTTTAGCCTTTATCATGCTATGTATGGGGCTGACCTTGACCTTTGATGATTTTCGCAGAATCACCCGTACGCCCAAAGTAGTGGCAATTGGTTTTGCGGCGCAATATACCATCATGCCCTTGCTGGCCTGGGGAATTGCGACGGCGCTTAATTTGCCAACGTATTTTGCGGTCGGCCTGATTCTGGTGGGTTGTTGTCCTGGCGGTACTGCCTCGAATCTGGTGGCTTATATCGCGAAAGCAGATGTGGCGCTCTCAGTGGTGATGACCGTTAGCTCCACATTGGCAGCTGTCATCCTTACCCCCTTACTGACACAGCTATTTGCTGGCACATTAGTCCCAGTGGATACCTGGATGCTGTTTAAACAAACCCTGCAAGTCGTAATTGTGCCCGTCGTTCTAGGCGTTTTGCTTAACCACTCGATGCCCCGACTCGTCCAGCGCGTGATGTCAGTCGCGCCACTGCTATCCGTGCTGGGAGTATGTGTGATCTGTGCCATTGTATTTGCAGCTCATGCCGAGATCATCCTCAGGCATGGCGCCGAACTGATCCTTGCTGTTGCGATATTACATGGGGGTGGCTTTTTGATGGGTTATCACTTTGCGCGGATATTTGGTTTCCATTCCCAGAGTGCTCGCACAGTTTCGGTGGAAGTCGGTATGCAAAATTCGGGTTTGGCCATTGTACTCTCCAAGCAAGCTTTTCCAATGCTACCCCTGGCACCCGTTGTCGGTGCGGTTTCGGTATTGGTGCATACCTTGTTAGGCAGCCTGCTGGCCGTATTGTGGCGGGCCCGGCCACCTCAGCGCCAGATTCGATAGTGCTTTCTTCTATCCTGCTCCGCGGGGGTATTGGATATAGGCAAAACACCCCCCCCCTTTTTCCATGAGCCCTGAATCTACCGAAAGCTGGCTCGGTTATCAAAGACCGTGTTAATCGATCGGAAAAGGCTGTATTCCGGCTTACTTAGCGCAGGACCGTTTCCATTTCGGCCAAGTAAGTCATCCTCCCCTCCTCAACAAGCACACCATGGTGAGTCAATATTTTCATAATGCTTGATGATCTAATTAAGCAAAAAATAAGGGTCAAGTCTTGTTATGATACATACAATCGGCTATCCTATGATTTAATTAAATTGAGGATCCGAAAATGGCAAGACCACTCAGAATAGAATTGCCTGGAGGTTTGTACCATATAACGTCCCGAGGCGATCATCGAGACGAAATTTATCTTGATGATTCTGATCGTGTTTTCTGGCTGAAGCTGTTAGAACAAGTTTGCGAGCGATTTAATTGGATTTGTCATGCCTATTGCTTGATGGATAATCATTATCATATCGTGGTGGAAACGGTTAAGGGAAATTTATCTAAGGGCATGCGGCAGCTGAACGGTGTCTATACGCAATATTTTAATCGCACCCACAATCGTACTGGGCATGTTTATCAGGGGCGCTATAAAGCAATTTTGGTAGAAAAGAATCGTCACCTCCTTGAACTTTCGCGTTATGTTGTGTTAAATCCTGTTCGAACAGGTATAGTAAAACGCGTTGATCAATGGCCTTGGAGTAGTCTTTCTGCCATGACTGGAAACAACAATTGCCCTGAATGGCTGCAAACGAACTGGGTGCTGAGTCAGTTTAGTAAAAAGCGGAAACAGGCTATAACTGACTATGTGAATTTTGTTCAGGCGGGCGTAGGATTGCCGAGCGTCTGGGACTCTTTACGTGGGCAGATCTTTCTTGGCAGCAAGACTTTTGTCGATAAAATGCAGCTGCATATGAGATTAGATCAAAATATCAATGAAATCCCACGAGCGCAGCGAAGACCAATGCCCAAGCCACTTTCGCATTATTCATCTTTTAGTCACAGAAATAAAGGGATTATAACTGCATATCAAACAGGTGATTACACCATGAAACAGATTGCAGACGAATTTGGATTGCATTACGCGACAGTTAGTCGGATTATCAAAAAAGCAGAAGGAAATTAGCATCCTTCTACAAGACCCGACCCTCTCTATTGCCGTGCTGGGATGGCTTACTCTTCGCTTCGCTACATTTCAGCCGCCCATGTGCTATGCGTTATATCTAAATGATGATTACCCAAATTACCAAAGAAGAAATTCGAGATCTTACTGTTAAAGAATTAGCTGAGAGGATGGATGCTATCCTCGAACAAAATGAGCTCGAAAGGTATGGTCCAGAGCGCTTGAAATCCAAAAAAGACTTCCCAGGAGAACCATCCGTTTTAAAAATTTTAAACTCTAATCATGTTCAAAAAATGGACGAGGAAAAGCAAAGAAAAATATGCCATCTATCGTTCAGCACGATGCTTCAAATGGAATTCTCAAATGTCGCCTCAGCTGCTAGCAATCACTTTGTTTATGTACCTGGATTTACAGATGATAATTGGAAGTCGGTTAAAACACAGGTTAATTCTGCAGCTCTAGATCAGTTTCAAATTATCAGCAGTAGAATTTCTATGGAATACTTCATGGAACTTTTATACTTTCTTGGGGAAGGCGAAAGAATTAAAACAAAGGATTCTACCTTCAAAAAAGTCAAAAAGTGGCTTAATAACCCAGACAACCGATTTTCTTACTTTGCTGTGCATATTTTAAGAGCTTTTGAATTTGATAGAAGTTTTAGGACACCTGAAGTCCATGCATCTTCGAAACTTCACGGACACGTTTTACGCCTACAAATACCGAAAACGTCTGAAGATTGCAATAGCCACCTTCAGTTAACAAATGTAATGAATGGTGTATGGCAGCCACTATTGAATATATTAAATGATGAGAAAGCTTGTTCTATGCAAGGAAGTAAAGAAGATTTTAAATGGTTGGAATCTTATCTACATGATAGCAATGAAGATAAGACAAGCTTTCTGCAATCAATCTTTGATCAAATGGGATCAGGCTAAGATATCAGTAAAATCCCACGAGCGCAGCGAAGGCCAATGCCCAAACCACTTTCTCATTATTCGAGATCTTTTAGCCACAGAAATGAAAGGATTGTAACTGCATATCAAACGGGTGATTACACCATGAAACAGATTGCAGATGAATTTGGGTTGCATTACACGACAGTTAGTCGGATTATCAAAAAAGCAGAAGGAAATTAGCGCACTTCTACAAGACCTGACCCTTCTGTTCAAGCTGTCTCCGCGAAAGACCGCACGCACTCCGATCACGTGCAGCGTCGGGTCTACCACTTATCATTTGATCGAAGCGTTTTTTTGTATCAACATTTTGCGGCCGCAGCCCAGCGTAACGAGGTCGAATTGACATTCTTATTAAAGGGGTTAGCAGTCGATTTCGCCATAACTTTCACTGTACATATTTACCGAGCATTTTCTTTCTACAACCTTGAAATCACTACCTTGGCACTCAAGCCCACCGTTCTGTGGATCAGGAAAATATGCCTCACATTTATTTTCTATGATTCGAAGAGATGAACCTTGGCATTCCACATCTCCGTATGAATCAGAATATTTATAGACTTCGCACTTCTTCTCTATATCTCTCAGAGAAAAGCCATAGTCGCCAATGTTTTCATCAGAAGCCGAAATTGATTGGTCAACGAGGATAACCAGCATTTTCTCATGTTGACTTAGATCTTCAAATTTTTTTTGACCAGTAATAATTTTCTGGTAAAGCATCGGTGCTCTTTGATAATTAGTTTGCGCATATGGCTGCGAAACGCTACCGATGAACAGCATACAAATTATTATTGAAATAGGCTTCTTGAACATATTGTCCTCTCTAACACTGTTATAAATTGCCGAAAGAAGCATAGCGTATTGAGGTCAATTTCATGGCACCGTTAAGAGCTACTTTATAACGCATTTTCCATAGTATTGTGAGGCATAGGAAAAATAAACCACTTTTTTATGCGTTTTGAATGCACTGAAAGCTGGCTCGGTTGTCAAACACGGTGATAATCGATCGGCAAATGCCTCTATTCCGACTCGGTTAAGTTATTAGCACAAAAAAGTCAAAAATTTTGCCGCGTTCTGGTGCTTCAGACGAAAGACGCCCAAGGGTAAAGGTCAGCCCAGTGATGAAGAAAATTGAAAGGAGCGAGCACGGGATCAGGTTGGCTTTAAAAGATCGTGGATTCGTGCAGGTGCTCCAGGCGGTTCCCGGGCAGGCAGACCGAGATGATCAAGTGTACTAGCTCAGACCTGATCAGCTTTTCCTTAACTCGCCATCTCATGTAAAATGCTGCTGGAATTTAGCTCGTTGTATTTAAATCCTGTTTTGATCGCCTATGACATCTGCTGAATCAACCAACATCTTCACACACTCCTGGTCGCTGTATGATCTGATCACGGAATACAATTACATGTTTCATCAGGAGATCTATACGGGGGTGGGTCAACTCCTGAAATTGCGCGATGATGTCGGACGTTACCGTTTGCTGGATCTGGGGTGCGGCAACGCCCGCTATCTGTCTCCCTGTTTGAAACAATCCCCACCGATTCTGTATGAAGGGATCGATTTATCCGAGGCGGCGCTGGCTGAGGCGCGTGGCTATTTGGCTGGCCTGCCAGATCCGGTGGTTACGCTGACACGGGGTGATCTACTGGAGGCTGTCGAAGCAACCGATAAAACATGGGATGTGATCTTCACCGGATTTGCGGTTCATCACTTGATGTCCGCCGATAAAGCACGCTTCTTTCAGGCTGCCGGACGCTGCCTTGCAGAAAAAGGCTGGTTGATCCTAGTGGATGTTGTGCGTGAGGAAAACCAGAGTCGAGAGAATTATCTGATGGATTATCTGATGGATTATCTGAACTACATGCGCGACAACTGGAACAAGATACCGCCGGATCAATTGGAAGAAGCCTGCACGCATGTGCATGATCACGATTATCCCGAGTATTTTTCAACGCTAAAGGAAATGGCGGCAGCAGGCGGTTTGAAAGCCAGCCGTATAGTCAGTCGTTACGGACAGCACTATACCCTGCTGTTTGCGCGTTCTTCCCTGCCACAAATCTGATCTGAGACAGCCTTCTTTATGCTGCAAAAACTGACACTGCTGTTCCCGCTCTGGATGACACTTACGGGAGCCATAGCACTATCCTGGCCGGAGTGGCTGCTCCCTCTGAATCAGGGGTCGATTGTGGTGTTAATTTTAGCCTTTATCATGCTATGCATGGGGCTGACCTTAACCTTTGATGATTTTCGCAGAATCACCCGTACGCCCAAAGTAGTAGCAATTGGCTTTGCGGCACAATATACCATCATGCCCTTGCTGGCATGGGGAATTGCGACGGCGCTTGATTTGCCAACGTATTTTGCAGTCGGCCTGATTCTGGTGGGTTGTTGTCCTGGCGGTACTGCCTCGAATCTGGTGGCTTATATCGCGAAAGCAGATGTGGCGCTCTCAGTGGTAATGACCGTTTGCTCCACATTGGCAGCCGTCATCCTTACTCCCTTACTGACACAACTGTTTGCTGGCACATTAGTCCCAGTGGATACCTGGATGCTGTTTAAACAAACCCTGCAAGTCGTAATTGTGCCCGTCGTTCTAGGCGTTTTGCTTAACCACTCGATGCCCCGACTCGTCCAGCGCGTGATGTCAGTCGCACCACTGCTATCCGTGCTGGGAGTGTGTGTGATCTGTGCCATTGTATTTGCGGCTCATGCCGAGATCATCCTCAGGCATGGCGCCGAACTGATCCTTGCTGTTGCGATATTACATGGGGGTGGCTTTTTGATGGGTTATCACTTTGCGCGGATATTTGGTTTCCATTCCCAGAGTGCTCGCACAGTTTCGGTGGAAGTCGGTATGCAAAATTCGGGTTTGGCCATCGTACTCTCCAAGCAAGCTTTTCCGATGCTACCCCTGGCACCCGTTGTCGGTGCGGTTTCAGTATTGGTGCATACCTTGTTAGGCAGCCTGCTGGCCGTATTGTGGCGGACCCGGCCACCTCAGCGCCAGATTCGATAGTGCTTTCTTCTATTCTGCTCCGCGGGGGCATGGATATAGGAAGAATAAACCACCTGAGATTTTTGCAAGAGTTTCAAGGAATGAAAGGTAGAAGAACGTTCGATAGAGATAGCATTTATCGTTTCCATCATTTTATTAATAGCATATGCCATTATTATTAACTTTCTTCCTTTTTTATAGACGTATAACGACAACATCTTTTTAGCCAGTACACATCGCATCTTATAGCCGCACCGGCGGCATTCCTGTTTATGTCGGCGCACAGTTATTATTTCCAGCCACCCGTTTTGATTTTCACCATATAAGCGCAAACTGAAAATAACACTACACTCCAAATGGATTTTTTCTGGCCGCCTGTACCTGGCTTTCAATATAACGTTGCCGCCTATTTTCCTTTATCATGCTGATATGCGTGGCATTTAATCAGTTATCAAATCGTCACTAAAGCTGTTATTTTGAGTGTTCAAAACATTGTTTGATATTTTTAACTCATAAATGAAGAGTCAAATAATGCATCGTATTCAGATAGCCGTTGGCACAGTGCTCATTATCACACTGCTATTTCCAATATCTTTCGTTTCCGCAACTAAAAATGATAACAAGGATCAGTTTGAACATCCTGCAAGCATGAAACATAGCGCCCGCCGTTATATCAATAAGCCAAGCATACAACTCGGCCCTCGTCCCCTTCTTTTGGTCGATGATATGGACGATAGCGCGCTTAAAAAAAAGCTACAACAATGTGCCAATGAAACGTTTTATAAAACCGACTTTTCTATTGGTCACCGCGGCGCGGCATTACAATTTCCCGAGCACTCAAAAGAATCTTATGAAGCCGCAGCACAGACCGGCGCGGGAATTATTGAATGCGATGTCACTTTTACAAAAGATAAAGTATTGGTATGTCGTCATTCACAATGTGATTTGCACACCACAACAAACATACTGACAACGACGCTGGCCAATAAATGTTCATCTCCGCCCGATTTCAGCAGCGACAGGCCTTTTGCCAACGTACAATGCTGTACGAGCGATATTACTTTAGCCGAATTTAAAACACTTAAAGCCAAAATGAATACCGGCAATCCAAATGCCAATACGGTAAAAGAATATTTAAATGCGATGCCACACCCACGCACTGATTTGTATTCTGCTAACGCCACAGTTTTAAGTCATGCTGAAAGTATTGAGCTCTTTAAGCGGCTAAACGTCAAAATGACACCGGAATTGAAGGCGCCTAGCGTTGAAATGCCTTTTCATGGCTTTACCCAACAGGCCTATGCTCAAAAAATGATCGACGAATATAAAGCCGCTGGTGTCAAACCCAAAAATGTCTATCCACAATCATTTAATTTGGATGATGTGCTTTATTGGATTACGAATGAACCAGAATTTGGCAAACAAGCCATTTTTCTTGAAAACATGGACAGCGTCGCTGATCTGCCAGAAGCCATTGCAAGATTATCCACCCTGCCTGACAAAGGCATTAAAATTGTAGCGCCGCCACTTTGGGGGTTAGTGACGCTAAATGAATCCAATCAAATTATACCTTCCAAGTACGCAGAGACGGCCAAAGCATTGGGGCTGGATATTATCACTTGGACACTTGAACGGTCCAGACTGCTGAAAAATGGTGGTGGCTGGTACTATCAGACAATCACGGAGGCGATCAACAATGATGGTGACACAATGACATTACTGGATGTATTGGCAAAGGAAGTCGGCGTACTGGGCGTCTTTTCGGATTGGCCGGCCACGGTTACATATTACGCCAACTGCATGAAAATACGATAGATTCTCTCGAATGGGCGTATTTACTGTTTTATACGGACCACGTTCATCCCCATCCATTTCGGAATAGAAATCACCGGGCATGCCGCTTATATTCGCTCTCATTCAAAAAATATAGCGGTTTAAACAATAGGTGGATAATCGAATTTGGTAAATTTGCATCTGGGTATTGCAACTATTCATACAGGTGATTTATTGCGGCTTAGAATAAGTATGAAATGATTCATTCCTTATTTTTTATACACCACATAGAGATACCATGAGTCTAGTAAACAACAATAAAACAGCTATTGTTTTCGTCCATGGGCTGCTGGGATTTTCGTCGATATCCATTCTGGGTAAAATTATCCATTATTTCCGCGCGTTACCGCCCTATTTGTCTAACCATACGCAATCTATCTATTTTCCACCATTACCTGGCACCGGCACTGTAGAAGAACGAGCACGTGTACTCGCGGATTTCCTCGAGAGGATAAACGTGGATCAGATTAATTTGATCGCCCACAGCATGGGTGGACTCGACAGCCGCTATGCGATCCATCATTTCGATTCACAGCAACGCATTCGCTCCCTAACGACCATTGCCACGCCACATCGCGGCACGCCGCTGGCGCAGCGAATCATCAATAGCAAAAAACCGCTCTATTCCCTGCTACGCCGCATCACCCATCCGGCTCTATATGATCTAACACCGGAAGCCTGTGCCCGCTTTAATCTGGAAATTAGCGACCTGCCTCATGTGCAATACCGCTCGTATGCCGCCACGCGTCCGGCAAATGAAATGCCGCCGATTTTTCGCCCCTGGACGCGGGCTCTCGCAACCGACAGTGGCGAGAATGATAGTCAAGTATCCGTCTCCTCAGCCCGGTGGGGTGAATTCAAAGGGATACTGCGCGCGGACCATATGGAGCTGGCTGGCTGGAGTATGGGCTGGCCAAGTATTAGCAATGAACGCCCGTTTGATCACTTACGTTTCTATACTAATCTGGTACGAGAACTGAATACGAGTTAATATTATCCCGTGGGATTACCTTCAACACAGTTAACAAGGATGAGTGTCATGACTCCAGAATCTGAACTGAAGGAAAATCATATTTCCCCTTTCTATTTGAGCTTAATAATTGTGCTTAGCGCGATTTTTGTTGGAGTAGTGGGACTTTTATCCTATGCCAGCCTTGGGATCGCTAATGCCACTTTATCCCTCCACGGTCAGATTGCACAATGGTTCGATCCGGTTTTCTTTCTATACAATTTGGCCTTGCTCGTCTTTGCAGTAGGGATCGTTCCGATGGTCACATTGTGTTATGTCCATTCCATGCGCGAGGAAAAAAAGCAACGCCTTAAACACGAACTGCCACATAATGTCCTCAACGATAATGAAAATAAGATATATATCGATAATTATCTGAAAAAGGCATTCACCTTACGCAATTACATTGGCAGCATGTCAACGTTAATGCTAGTCATCCTATTTGGATGCATGATCATTTTATTGCTCAAACCCATGCCACTCAACGAATTTGGCGGATCCGGTGTGGATTATAGCAAGGGCGCCAATTTTCTCATGCTGGGCACCTATATGGAATCCTATGTGCTGGGCAAGTCCTCCAGTGATCACATTAAAATTCTCATTTATACATTAACTGCATTTCAATTCGGTTTTCTAGGGGCCTATGTTTATTTTATTGGGCTATTGGCACGCAGTTATTTCACGCTGGATATGACCCCGAATCTTTTTATCAGCTGTAGTATCCGCATGATGACCGGCGCCCTGTTGGCTCTGGTATTATGTTTTATTTTTGTAGAACCCAAATTTAGTGGGTTAGATGATATTTTAATCAAAGGCTTGCCTGTCTGGAGCTTTATGATCGGTTTTTTCCCCAGTCGCGGCCTGGCTTTGCTTGAAAATATCACCACCAAAATACTGGGCAAATTTCTGGGTTGGATACGTATCACGGAATTCGCTTCGCCACTATCCGATCTACCTGGAATCAATTACGATCATGAGATCCGCTTGAAACGTGAAGGTTATGACAATATCGAAAACCTTTCCAATGCTAACGCACTTGACCTCGCACTGCATACTGGTTTTGGTTACAAACAGTTGTCACAGTGGATCAGCCAGGCGCATTTGCATGGCCATCTGCGCAATGATTATCAGACTTTCGTAAAGTGCACGGGAATCTCTTCACTGCATGATTTTTTTAAATATTGGCAGGCCGCCAGAACACAGAATCCAACTGGCGATCCAGCAGAAACACTCATCGCTGCCACCGGTAGTCAGAAAAACAGTCTTGGCAATAAAATCAATATTCTCTGTACGCTAGCCGAAGTTTACCATCCCGTTGACGTTAATAGTGACACACCTGAATCACCGGCAACAACGCAAACGATGGGTGTTAACAACAAAAACCAGGAGTAAAGCCCAATGAATCCATCCTTCATTCTCCGGCTGTTAACAGCACTCCTATTTTCCTCCAGTGTTCTCGCCGCTACAGTACATTGTCGTTCGGACATGTATCAAGCACGTTAGTTACAAATAACTCATGAAGGCTGGGAATTGCAACTTAATCACGGCATCATCAAAGGTATAGGCAAAATAAACCGCCTTTTTCATGCGCTTTGAATGCACTGAAAGCCGGTTTGATTGTCCAATATGATGATAATCGATTGAAAATAAAAATGACTCTATTTCGGTTCAGTTAGCACAAAAAGCCAAATGTTTTGTCGCATTTTAGCGCTTCAGGCGAAAAATGCTCAGGAGTAAAGGTCAGCCAGCCCAGTGATGAAAAGGATTAAAAGAAGCGAATACAGGATCAAGATGGCTTTAAAAGATCCCGGGTTTGCGCAGCTGTTCTAGGCGGCACCCGGACAGCTAGACCGAGATAATCAAGAATTTGAGTGATTACGCTGGATTCCAAGATAGCGGCGATGATTTTCAGGGTTTCGCCACAGTACTGACGATACTCTAAATGCAAGGTAATTCCTTGTTAAGGTTGGCGACTTTTGGATCTGAATTAAACCAACGCAACGAATTGATCTAAAAACGGGAGGCAGGAATGGACAAAAAAATATCCAACGAAGTGTTCCGCAAGGAGACTTGCCCATGGGGCAAAAAGGCGATCAAATTACTGGGTGATAAAGGCGTAGATTTTCATGACCACATCTTTAAATCGACGGAGGATGAGGAAGACTTCAAAACAAAGTGGCGTGTTGATACTACGCCACAAATTTTTTTGAATGGTGAGCGGATTGGCGGATATACGAAGTTGGCAAGCTACTATGATGTACAAGCTGATAACGATCTTGCAGAGACATCATACATCCCTATCATCGCAGTTTTTAGTGTTACTCTGCTGATGGCCATATTCTCTCAAAACATCATGTATAGCTTCATGGGATATTCCTTGTGTTTATTGGCGTGTCTTAAGTTGATGGATTTGGATAGTTTTGTAAAAGGCTTTACGAGATATGATTTGATTACCAAAATCTTCCCGTTTTATGGAAAAATCTATCCCTTTGCTGAATTAATTGTCGGACTTGGCTTTCTAGCGCCACAATATTTGTTTATTACAGGATGGTTGGCGCTGTTCGTCGGTACCGCAGGTGGTATCTCAATTTTTAAAGCTGTTTATATCGATAAAGCCGATTTAAGCTGCGCCTGCATTGGCGGTAATTCGACCGTGCCACTCGGAATAGTCAGTTTCTCTGAAAATGCGATGATGACATTTATGGGTGCTTGGGTGTTATTTGCTTAAGAGACGGTCGGCAAACTAATTCGATCTACCACGTGACCAGAGCGCCTGGGGTATAGGTAAAACACCCACCCTCTCCATGCGCTTTGAATCTACTGAGAGCTGGTTAGGGTGTTTGGTAAAGGCGCGCTGCGCAAGTATTTGTCGCGTAGTTAAATACCTGCATTAATAATTTGCTCTGGCATGGAGAATTCACATCGTAGTGGCCACTGAGCACCAATTTCGATGAAGCTCCAACAGAAGTACCGCTATTGCTTGCCCAAATTGCTTTGTTGTAGCGGCTATAGAAAACCAAATTTCCGTCATCTTGCATAACCAAGCGTCCGGGTAAATCAGCAGCCACAGGCACGACTGGAAGACTCCAAAGTAGCGTGTCGTTGCTTACTGCAATCAGCACGGGACCGGCTGCTTGATCGTTTGTCAGCCTGGCGCTGCCATCGAGTGTGCATATCGACTGGCTTGGCATAAGCACGGCATTTGTTCGGCTATCCAAACTGTTGACGCTGCACATTTCTCCGGCAAGGTTGGTTTGAAACATCGCCCTCAACTGATCGCGACTCCAACCTTGAATACTGCCAAAGCTCGTTAGAATCATCAACTTCGCCAACGCACTCATCGGCGTCATATCAGCCGAGCTTAGCGCTCCAACCTGAGGCAGCCAAGCTCCGGAAGCGTAGGCACTGTTGTTCACACTGCCACCAATAACCCGGGTGCAATCAACAAGATTTACCCCTTTATTTGTTGCATTATTTAAGGCCTGATAAATAGCGCCATCTGAAGGAGAATCCGGATTTCCTGAGGGAAAATTACCCTCTCCGTAAGATTCCAATATAAGGCCGGAGGCACCCGTACTTACTATAGCGGAAATCATATCAGCCATATACGCGGAGACAGTATTTCTGGAATAACGGGCCGGAAAAGCATTAAGCTGGGCTACAGGATAGTGATCAATATTCTCAGCAATGCTATCCACCATTGCTTGCTGCCTGGCGAGCACGTCAGGGTTATCCAGACTCACGCTGTCATGAACGGGGCCAGGCAGCCAGTGTTCATTAAACAGTTTGAGCTCGATGCCATATTCCGCTAATGCAGGATACTTCGGCGATGAAAACGCGCTGAACCTGCTTGTGCTGGTCTTTAATATTCTGTTGCCACGATAGAGTTTGTTTTGGAAATAGGCGCAAACTTCTGGCACACCTGTACGTGCTGAAGCAACAGCTCCGCAAACGTTTTGAAAGGCATCTGTATTAAAGTTAATTGTTAGCTCAGCATTGCCACTTTTCTTGTTGTACAGCGGCACTTGGGAACCGGTAATAATGACAGGCTTGCTTAATACTGCGCTACCGTTGCCATTTTCATCAAAAGCATTGAGTAAAAAAGGGAGCGCTGCGCCGGTGAAATCCATACTATCGGTGCCATGTAACACCAAAAAACCATCGTAATCTGCGTAGTTTGTCAAAACACCCTTAGCCATAATACACCAGTCAGTTGGCTGCAGATTGGTGCTATCCAGAGTTGCACCTGAGGATTCAGGAAATGCTATATTAATTAGATAGCCAATTTCTAAATCAGGAAACTGGTGCGTCAAAATAGGGTTTAGCATTCGCACACTGGCGTCAGCAAAATCTGCTGCTGACATCGGCGCCAAGGGCTCACCAATACAACTGATAGTGCCACCCGTATTGATTATTGCAATCCTCATCGCTTGCAGTAACTCCATAAGATAAAAGGGGATGTATTTAATTCTGCTTTGTATTAATCGACGGCTTAGTTGTCAAACAGGGTGATAATCGATCGAAAAGTGGCTCCATTCTGGTTCAGTCAGCACGAAAAATCAAAGATTTTGCCGTATTTTGGCGCTTCAGGCGAAAGACGCCCAAGAATAAAGGTCAGCCCCCAGTGATGAAAAGGATTGAAAGGAATGCGCACACCATAAAAGCGGATAGGTTTAGCCTTGGCCTAGGAACCAATGCAGCCAGGCATTGCAGGAATTCCAACGGTGACATAATGAGATGTGCTGTGCCATCCCGATAAGATACCTTTAACCTGCCCAGCACCATTGAATGTTAACCGTTTATTAGCAATCCCCGGTCGCGTGATATAGCGGCACAAATATTCCAATTCCTTACGCTGATTCATGGCGCAACGCATGCCGGCATGCAGGATAAAACCTTTCCTGTGTTATTAAGCCATTGCTTATTGAAAACCAAGGACATACGAAGCAAAAATGTACCGGGAGTAACGGATATACGAAAGTGACGTAAAATACCCAGGGGTTGGAAGACCATCTAAACAAATCCATCTGGCGCTTGACAAAACATTTGAGAATCATTTGAATATAGGCTTCCCATTGGGACGCACTGATGTTATCACGCAGACACAACAATGCAATGGCCTGGACGAGATTTGAGGAAAAAGTAACTGGCCACAAAGCCAGCGGATAATTAAGCATTGTGTTCCAAAAACGCTTAAAACCTATAAACGCAGGAAAATCGCTAAAAGGGGTTACTTATGAAAGTTGAAGTCACGGTTGAATTAGACATAAATCTATCTAAAGCCAGTATTGAAGACATAAAAATATTATTGGAAGAAATGATGAATCCCAGGAAATTTGATGCCCTGGAAGCGGTAAGCATAAAAGATATAAAGTTAGGAAAATAATTTTCAACTAACTAAGGCCAACGGCTCGGGACCGCACACAAGCAGAGGGTCAAGTCTTACTATGCCACATACAGTCAGCTATTTCAAGAAAGGGTCAAGTCTTGTTGTGCTAGAAAAAGGCTACCAGTTTCTCATGGACGCAATTGACTGAAGTGGTACCGCAAAATTGGACAAGTTGTTAAGCTCTGATATGAGATAAATAGAGAGACATAATCATGAGCAAGAAACGCATACAGAAGACCGCTGCATAACTGTGTTTTTGAGCTTTTCTGATTACTTGCAGCATTGATAAATCAAACACTTAAAAATCTTTCCCAGCCCAAGATAACCAGTTATGCAGCGGTCTTTACAGTATTCAAAGCCAAAATAGCCTTGGCAGCAATACGTGGGGAAGAAACGATACCACAACTAGCCACTCGTTATCATACCCATCCTACGCAGATTAATAGCTGAAAACGTCATTTGATTGAAAAAGCCAGTGATTTGTTTGGCAAGAATAGTGACGCCAATAATAAGAATGGTCATAGTGCCGACGATTTACATCGCGTGATTGGGCAATTGACGGTGGAACGCGATTTTTTAGCCAGAAAGCGCGATCATTAAGTGTTGCTGAGCGCAAAACAATGATCGAGCACCACGAGAAACTAAGTCAATCGCGTCAATGCCATTTGACTTCGTGTTGCACGCTCGTCGTATTATTATCAGCCACAACCCACAGATGGGAGTGAGTTAATCTTGTTGCGTCAAATGGATGAGCAGTATTTGAAAACACCACAGTATGGTTCACGCAGTTATGCCACGTGGTTCAGGCGCCAGAGGATGATGATAGGCCGCAAGAAAGCAACTTCAATGATGAAGATGCTGGGCATTATTAGCACAGTACCAAAGCCCAAAACCAGTATTCCGGCCAAGCAGCACAAGAAGTATCCTTATCTGCTCAAAGGTAAGACCATTAGTCGTCCCAACCAAGTTTGGGCGACCGATATCACTTACGTGCCGATGGAAAAAGGTTTTGGCTATCTTGTTGCTATTATGGGCTGGCATTCGCGTAAAGTATTGAGCTGGCGCTTATCCAACACACTGGACGCTGATTTCTGTGTCCAGGCTTTGGAAGCTGCCATCCAGGATCATGGCTGTCCGAAAATCATGAATAGTGATCAGGGTGTGCAGTTTACCAGTGAGGCATTTACATCAATACTAAAAGCCAATGGCATACAGATCAACATGGATGGCAAGGGTTGCTACTATGACAATATTTTTGTTGAACGACTATGACGTACAGTCAAATACGAACATTTATATGCTCGAGAATTCAACAATCTAAAGGAGATAAGGAAAAGTTTAAATGTTTGGTTCAACCGGCACAATCAGGAACGTTTTCATCAAAGTCTTGATGATCTAACACCAGATGAAGTTTACTATCAGAAGTACGCAACTCCTCAAGCTGCCTGAGCTTGATTAACCAGCCATGTTAGAGCTTAATTTATCTTCAGGTTGTCTAGTTAATGAGGGCCACTTCAGTATTATCGGCTAATAAGTATTTGTACGTAATCCAGGATGAAATAAGTGATGTCTATATTTCTTGCACTCTGCCTTGATCGAATGTTGTCGCATGACATCTTTCTGTTCCCCCAGATTTGAGCTGCGCCGAGCTGCGGAAAAACTAGCAGAAATTTAGCTCTAACAAGAATGGAAAAAGGGAGCCATGTAAGCTCCCTTTTTCCATTTCTTTGTGGCCCTTTCCGTTGCGGATTTTAGGTGCGACGGCGGCTCAGACTCAGCCCCAGAACACCCAATCCCATCAAAGCCAAGGTGGCGGGTTCAGGTATAGTCGTCACAGCCGCGTTGGCATCGGCGAGGGTCCCCGATCTGATTGTCAATTGATAGCGATTGTCTTCCAGCAGTGCCACTGTCCTGCCGCTCCAAGTTCCAGAAAACGCAGTACCCTCTGAAGCGCCTCGGAAAGATGTTCCATTAAGTGGCGCGTTTCTCGCAACTGCGTCGTTCAACCTGAAAGGATCGATCTCGTTGGTAATGCCAAATGATGTGCCTGTGTTATCAAGACTAATACCATCCGGCTGCCAGTTTACGACATTGGCACCCGTCGTCAGATCATCGATGGTGAAGAACAGACTATACTGCGCGGAAGCAGAGGTGGGGAATAGCTCGGTGGGGTCAGTATAGGCCTCCAGATATGCACGGGCGTTAAAGCTAAAATCAAGCTCACCGCCTTCGCCTAAGGTAAATATAAAGCTGGAAGTAAGACCGTTGTTAGCGGTGGAACTGCCGTCCCCCGCAGCATCCAGGGAAACATAGGCCGCTTGAGACGCCGTTGCGGGTGTCGGAATAGGCACTCCTCCGACCTCCAAGCCAGCTATAGGCGAACCAAACTGCGACTGATCTGCAACAGCGAACGTGGACGCAGGAGGGTTGCTTATGACAGCGTAGCTGTTTTCAACGTAGCCCCCTGTGCCGCCCACGTTTACGAAACCCAAGTCGATATCCTGGCCAGAACCAAGACCCGAATCCGTGCTGGTCACACCATTCAGGTTAGCAGAAACGTCCGCTGTATTCGTAATGGTCAGAAGATCAAAAGCGGTACGATTAAGTAGCGCGCCGCCCTTAGAGATGGTGAAGTTTGTCATGTCCAGTACCGAGGTAGCGAGTGCGCCGGCGTGGGCGGTTCCAGCGGTGGACATTGCCGATAGAGCAATACTGGTGGCAAGCGCTAATGTTTTTAGTTTCATTATTTTTCTCCGATATAAGAATAAGGATATTCCGTATTTATCGTGTCGAACTTCTCATTCGACACTAAGAGGCTAAGCACACACTATGCCGATGCCAGATATGTCTCTGATCTAATTGCTTTTATTCTCTATAAAACATAAAAAACAATTTTCGATCAGCCACGTAAGAGAGTCACTTAAAGGCATCTCTAAAAATCAATTCTCGTTGCGCAACCCCTTCGCCCCAACCCGATCAAACTTCCTATAAGCTTTATTGGGGAAAACAAATGGCAGAAACAAAACAAGCGTCAAAAGCTTTATATATTATGTTTTTAAGGTAATACAATCATATGCTTCCAGCAGAAAAATGATATAAGGAAAATACCTATTTTAGTCTAAGTGACACCCCTACTAAAAATTCAAGCAAGCCTTCTTGACCTTAAAAATCTATACGATTAGCTAAACAAGCTAAAAGATCTCCTTGTGGAACCAATCATGTAATCGACCGGAGTCTATTCGCAGATCTTCTCGCCGAAACAACCAGTGAAGTGGCCCCCATTAACTAGACAACCTGAAGATAAATTAAGCTCTAACATGGCTGGTTAATCAAGCTCAGGCAGCTTGAGAAATTGCATACTTCTGATAGTAAACTTCATCTGGTGTTAGATCATCAAGACTTTGATGAAAACATTCCTGATTGTACCAGTTGAACCAAACATTTAAGCTTTTTCTTACCTCCTTTAGATTGTTGAATTCCCGGGTATATAAATGTTCGTATTTGACTGTACGCCATAGTCGTTCAACAAAAATATTGTCATAGTAGCAACCCTTGCCATCCATGCTGATCTGTATGCCATTGATTTTTAGTATTGATGTAAATGTCTCACTGGTAAACTGCACACCCTGATCACTATTCATGATTTTCGGACAGCCATGATCCTGAATGGCAGCTTCCAAAGCCTGGACACAGAAATCAGCGTCCAGTGTGTTGGATATGCGCCAGCTCAATACTTTACGCGAATGCCAGTCCATAATAGCAACAAGATAGCCAAAACCTTTTTCCATCGGCACGTAAGTGATATCGGTCGCCCAAACTTGGTTGGGACGACTAATGGTCCTACCTTTGAGCAGATAAGGATATTTCTTGTGCTGCTTGGCCGGAATACTGGTTTTGGGCTTTGGTGCTGTGCTAATAATGCCCAGTATCTTCATCATTGAAGTGGCTTTCTTGCGGCCTATCATCCTCCTCTGGCGCCTGAACCACGTGGCATAACTGCGTGAACCATACTGTGGTGTTTTCAAATACTGCTCATCCATTTGACGCAACAAGATTAACTCACTCCCATCTGTGGGTTGTGGCTGATAATAATACGACGAGCGTGCAACACCCAGTAAATGGCATTGACGCGATTGACTTAGTTTCTCGTGGTGCTCGATCATTGTTTTGCGCTCAGCAACACTTAATGATCGAGCTTTCTGGCTAAAAAATCGCGTTCCACCGTCAATTGCCCAATCACGCGATGTAAATCGTCGGCACTATGACCACTCTTATTATTGGCGTCACCATTCTTACCAAACAAATCACTGGCTTTTTCAATCAAATGACGTTTCCAGCTATTAATCTGCGTGGGATGGATATGATAACGAGCGGCTAGTTGTGGTACCGTTTCTTCTCCACGTATTGCTGCCAAGGCTATTTTGGCTTTGAA
Source organism: Nitrosomonas cryotolerans ATCC 49181 (assembly GCF_900143275.1). Lineage (NCBI taxonomy): Bacteria > Pseudomonadati > Pseudomonadota > Betaproteobacteria > Nitrosomonadales > Nitrosomonadaceae > Nitrosomonas > Nitrosomonas cryotolerans. The sequence continues at coordinate 486,475 of NZ_FSRO01000001.1, read as the reverse complement.
TTCTGTTGAATATTGCATGCGTTTCTTGCTCATGATTATGTCTCTCTATTTATCTCATATCAGAGCTTAACAACTTGTCCAGTTTTGCGGTACCACTTCACAGGAAGCCAAAAAAACCTGGCCGGGCGCAAACTCTTTGATCGAGTGATGTTATTCAAGATGCAGGTATTACAAGGGATTGTCCTTTAATAGAATTTCCCAAAATTTCAATTGTTAATAACCAATGAGTTGTATAGTAAAAAACAGACAAATCCGATATTACGAGACAGCCCCTGCAAAGACTATGTGGATCAAGGAACCAATCTGATAACTGCGCGGGAGATTACTTCAGCGAAAGTGCACCACAGTCAGGTTTTGGAAGAAGTGCTGCAATTCCCTGAAGTGGGAGAAACAAATATCTACGCAAGCTCGACGTATCGCAGCAATGGGCGGGAAGAAAGTCTGATCACCTCTGGACACGCGAATCACATTCACGAAAAAAACTCACAATCTTCCGCTCACCGAAGCACAAAGATCCGGCAACAAAGAAAAATCACGAGAGACTTTTGCAAAAGCCCTCGCTAGAAGTTTTAAACTATTGGGGTTTTGCAAAGGGCTCAATCTAGTTTATAACATCAAACGTGCGACGGCCCTGATTCGTAGGAAACACTTCAGCTTCGATAGAGTCATTGCGCCTGAAATAACCTAAAAATGGCGAAACCGAGAAAATAATAGTCAAATATTATCTTGATTTGAAGAAAACTCTTTCTAAATAATTGATAGAAAAATTGACTGAAATCGCTTCTCGGGTCGGATTGATTCACTCTTTTTAGATGTTTTTAGAGGTACCCTAAAGTTTCTATTTAAGCAAGACTGCAATCGGTGGATGGGCCACGCCCAATTACGCACTTGTTGATAGCATCAAGATCGTGAGCAACAAACATTTTATTAAGCCATAAATCATTAGAAAATACTCTGTTTTTTCTTATATCCCGCCATATGTCAATTTTTACTAACGGATTTGATTCGTTGAATTCTTGGATAGCAAGCAATTCACCAGCAAACGCGTGATTAAAAACGAAATCAATGTCATCAAAATACATAAATACTCTACGTAGCATTTTTTTATTTGGTAGGCTAAAGATCTTTAACACATCTTTGGTACCGGAATAGAGATCAACATCGCAAGAGACAAAGCCAATCGGGGGATGGTTCTCCAAGACAAATTTTGGCAGGGTATCAGCAATGTTTCCTAGGCGAAGCTCGGTTCGCGATGAAAGTCTCTGCTGTAATTTCGGCACATCCATTTTATAGTCGCCCACTCTCCACTGATCCGGGTGATCTCGATAGTCGTAATATGGTTCGGGAAGCCCTTCACCAGTATCAAATCCGAATACTCGGATCTTAATTCCAGTTTCCTTTTCTATAAGCTCCGCATATGTTTGGAGTGCAATTAATCCGTTTCCGCCAGCAACACCGAACTCTGACACTGAAATCTCCGGAATTCCCTCACGCAGTGCCTGATCAGCTGCCGCTAGCACTCCTGCGAAGTAATGGGGTCGATCGACAGCTCCCCAACGATCAATCGTTCTAGCGGCTTTTGAAAAGCGCTTAACAAAGAAGTATGTCGCTAAACGGAATGGTGGTTCTTCGGAAATTCGACTGAATTTAGACATTTACATACCCCTTAATTAGAATGCGTTACAGAATCTTAATTTATTCATATCTGGTCTTTTTGACATCCCCTTCCACCTAAAGACAGGGGATTCCTCCTGCCTCGACCCCGGAATGGAGTAGATGACTTCGGTGAGCTCCTCTTGCCGACGACATTATTGTATCGTTCACTTGGCAGGCGAGCTGGGCACGTTCTGCCCTTAGAATATTGATGGCCACGTTGAGGTCTGCATTTTCTGCGTATTCACAAGAAGCTATGGGGCGGCGTATTATGATCGTTATCTTATTTCACGGCCTCTTGTGATGGTGCACCAACTGCTATCATTCGCCAGCATATCGAACAACAACGAACCCCATATTGATCGACAATAAAGACGCCTACGGCGTCCGCGCTATCCACCCTCCCCCTGAACAGAGAGGATTTCTACTCAGTCCGTTAAATTATTTTTTGCTATATTCCAGAGCATAGGAAAAATAAACTGCCTTTTTCCATGAAGACTGAATCTACTGAAAGCTGGCTCGATTGTCAAACACGGTGTTAATCGATCGAAAAAGGCTGCATTTCGATTCAGTTAGTGCGAAAAATTAGAGTGTTATCGGATTTTTGGTGCTTCAGGCGAAAGATGTCCAGGGGTAAGAACCAGCATTGAATGCCGTGGCAATTTGTCGTTTGTGGCCGAAAAACACTGAGTGCATTGCCGAACGGCGTCAACGTATCAAACTGCTGACCACGTTCGGTAACAAACAGATGCCCTTCAGGAAACTGACCTCCGCGTCCGACCTGCACTGAAGAAGTACCCTGAAATGTCAGGATATCGGTTTCCTGCAAGACCTCGCCCTGTGGGCTTAGCAAAAAGACCGTGCCTAGATAGTAATCGGTCACCAGCAGATGATCGCCCACTATAGTCAGGTCATCGAAAAAAGTGCTGCGAGTATGCAGAGTATCGAGTTGTCCGGGAGTACCGTCAGGTTGGATCGACAGGCGGAATATCGAACGATTTCCGTCATCGCTGATAAACAATGTATCGATACCATTCAGTCGCTTATAGTCGATACCGTTAGGTCCGAATAGCCCTTCGGCAAGCCACACCTCCTGCGACAGAATCCTTGTCGGGTTAGCAGGATCAATTGTCAGGCGCACGATCTGGGGAGTTACTGAGATCGGCCCATCGGTGATGTAAAGATGACCGTCCGGCGTGGCGGTCATGCCGTTGGGCAGGATCATGCCCTCGAGCGTAAACGCCGGTTGCAAATCAATAAAGCCATCCAGAGATGAAACGAATATCTGTCCCGCATGAATCACATACAGATAGTTTTGATATTCGGCCAAACCATTGAAGAAATTACTGCCGTCGCCACCCACTACATCCAACCGATATTCAGCCTCAGCATCTCGTGTCAATTCGTAAAGAAAATCGCCGCTGATGAACATTCTGTTATTCATTGTCAGCAGGCTGTTCTCAGCCTCGGGTACACGAAACAACTCAACCCGCTCACCGCAGCTATTACTCACACATAAGGATTGGGCGCTGACTTCTTGATTGCCTAATGCTGTTGTATTAGCACCATCAGAATCATCACAGGCCGACAGCATTACCTCCAGTACAATCATGCACCAAGCAAACTTCATTCTCTGCCTCATAGTATTTTCAGCATTCATGGCGCCCGGATAATTGGCAACTCTACGCTGCCGGACACGGTATAGCCATTTGCTAGATGTTAGTCTTACCGGCGTTGTCGAATTCGTCGTAGACACCATAGAATAGCAGACCCATAACATCCCCGGAGGAAAGCGGTGCGTTCACTCCAGCCAGCAACAAACTGCTGGCACCAAGCGAACTGCGTATGGGGGTGACCGCATCGTTTATCAAGGTATAGGAAAGACCACCCTTTTCATGAGTTCGGAATGTACTGAAAGCTGGCTCAGTTGTCAAAGACTGTGTTAATCGATCTGAAAAGGCTGTATTCCGGCTCAGTTAGCGTAAAAAAATCAAAGGGTTTGCTGTACTTTGGTGCTCCAGGTGGCGCCCGGGCAGGTATGCCGAAATGATCAAAAATTTTAGTGATTGCGCTGGATTCCAAGCCTGACGGCGATGATTTTCATATCTCCGTCACAGTCCGGACACTGCGCGATGTCGATATCAAACATCCGCTTTAACCCAGATTTTCCAATAGGCGAATTCTTTAATGAATCCATTAGAGAAACTTATTAAAGAGTTGCATTATGACTCCCCCACTGCGCACATTCCAATCATGAGAAGAGACTTTTGTAAAAGCCCTCACCGGAAGTTTTTGACTATTGATTATAAAGGATTAATTTTTCAACAACTATGGGGGCTTTGCAAAGGCCTCGAAAAATATCATCGACGAACAACTAACACAGGATGATTGACATCCTCCCCTTCCTAAACGAAGGGGATTCCTAGCGACTTATTAAGCCGTTAAGAGTAGGTTTGTATTGCTACTGCCTACTGGTTCCCGCTTCTTAGACGAAACTAACGTTTCAACTCCACAGGCTAACAAGCGATGTCCTCGCTCAAGTACATTCAAGGCACCTACCAAGTCGGCATTGGCTTTAAATCCACATTCTGTACATTCAAAAGCACTTTGGCTTTTGCGATTGTCACGACTAACATGTTGACATCCAGGGCAGGTTTGAGAGGTGTATTGAGGGTTTACCTTCAATACATCCCCGCCTGAACAAGCCTGTTTATACTCCAAGAACGAAACGAACATTCCCCATCCTTGGTCAAGAATGGATTTGTTTAGACCCGATTTCGCTTTGACGTTTTTACCATGCTTTTCAACACTGCCCTTGGCACTCTTAGACATGTTTCCTATCTTTAAATTCTCAACTACGACCATTGCGTGATTTTTGCTGATTTCGGTTGAGGTTTTGTGTAAGAAGTCTAAACGAGCATTGGCAATACGCTCATGCAGTCGGGTAATGATTTGTTTCTGCTTTTTCCAGTTAGCAGAGAAACGGACTTTTTTAGACAGCTTACGCTGTTCAAAAGCCAGTTTCTTTGATAACTTTCTGAAACTGTTTAAAGGTTCTACGTATGAGCCGTCTGACAAGGTTGCAAAGCGGGTAACGCCCATATCAACACCAATCATACTGGTTGAGCTATGACGCTTTAGCTCGGTCTCGTACTCAGTCTGAATCGACACGTACCAATAACCGCCTTTACGGGAAATCGTCATATTTTTAACGTCACCAATGACTTGGCGTGAATTACGATATTTCACCCAACCGATTTTAGGCAAGAACACTTTGTTAGACTCTTGCTTCAGCTTAAATCCTTGTGGATAACGAAAGCTGTCACTCAAACCTTTTTTCTTGAATTTTGGAATCCGTTTTAAAGGCTGTTTTTTATCAAAACCGTCTTTGAACGCTTTTTCTAAGTTTTTTAAGGCTTGTTGCAACGGTTGAGAATGAACGGTTTTTAGAAATCCATAATCTTCTGAGGATTTCCATAGCTTTAGCCAAAATGACAACTCGTTGTACCAAAGCAATGGCTGTTTCTGCTCTAATCTGAACAGATTCATTGCTAAGGCTTTATTCCAAACAAACCGATTAGCACCTGCAAACTCAACCATCTTCTGTACTTGGTCAGAATTTGGATTGAGTCGAGATTTAAAGGCTTTGCGTATAATCTGCTTCATGGTTATAATTATACAAAAAGGAATTGGTCTATGCAAGTTAATAACGATGTAAGAACAGGAAGACATTGTGTTTTTAATCTTCATGTTCATTTGGTTTTTGTAACAAAATACCGTAGAGATGTTTTCTCCGGAAGGGTATTAATTGATTTGGAAGAAATATTTAAAAACGTGTGTTTGGATTTTGAAGCAGAATTGGTGGAATTTAACGGTGAGCATGATCATATTCACCTTTTAGTTAACTATCCACCAAAAATTGCTATTTCTAACTTGGTAAATAGTTTGAAAGGCGTTTCAAGCCGACTTATTCGCAAAAAGAATTATCCCGAAATTAAAAATAAGCTTTGGGGTAATATGCTTTGGAGTCCAAGCTATTTTGCGGGTAGTTGTGGTGGAGCACCACTCTCGATTATTAAGCAATATATTGAACAACAGCAAAGACCGCATTAAACAGGCTTCGCCTGTGCGCTTATATCTCCGCCCTGAAGGACGAAGTTTTACGCGCTATTTGATAAAATTGAAAACGGACGGCAATCTAACGCAGCAGCATCGTTGGTATTGTAGCTGAACGTAACAAATCAGTGGTCTTGCTACCGAACAACAGACTGCGTAACGGCGAGTGGGCATAAGCGCCCATAATGAGCATATCGATATTCTGTTCCCGAACAGTCTTTGCGATGATACTCTCCGCATCGCCGGGTGTCAGCGAAGCGGGCGCCTCAAAACCAGCCGATTCCAATACCGTTTTGGCCCATTTAAGTTGTCTGGATGCTTCTTTGCTATTTTTGCCAGACATGAGTAAATGGATGGGCAAGCCACGAAATAATTGGCTTGCTGCAACCATCTTTACACCACGTCGGGTAACGATACCGCCATCGAAAGCAATCATAATCCGACGCGGCTCTTTGAATCCTTCAGTAACCGTCAGCAGGGGTTTATGCAAGGCACGCACGACCCGCTCAATATTACGCCCCAGGTCGCGCTGCGTAATTTCTGCCGATTCACCGCGCCGACCAAGCACAAACAGGCGCACGCCCTTTTCCTGCTCGACCAGTGTTTCTTCCAGCGTTCCATGACGTTGTCGTATATCGGGAGATTCGACCCCCGCTTCCCTGGCACGTTCGCGCAACCGATTAAGGAAGATACGGCCTTGCTCGCGGGCCACTTTACTGCGCGACTCATCTTCATTAGAAAGTTCAGCCAATAGTATTTCCTGAGCATCAACACCAATAGCGCCACTGTGGTCGCTGCCAGTTGAAATTTCGGGAGTACGATTGATAATGTGCAAGAATTCCAGCGGAGATTGCATACGCTGCGCGGCCCAGGCCGCATAGTCCGCCACGTAGTCGGCGTAATGCGATTGATCGACGCAGGCCATTACTTTGTTTACTGTTCTCATGTATTTTTTTCCTCAGTGGCCCATCAATTTCTCGACGGCAGCCGGCTTGTCATGCACGGCGAAGTTATCCACCATGGTTGTGCTGGCTTCATCGAGGCCGACCACCTCGACCTCGGTGCCTTCACGCCGGAACTTTACGACCACTTTATCCAGTGCACTTACTGCCGTGATATCCCAAAATTGCGCGCGGCTTACGTCGATTTGCACTTTCTCAATCACTTCTTTGAAATCAAAGGAGCCGATAAAGCGGTCTGCGGAAGCAAAAAATACTTGACCAACGACACGGTAAGAGCGGACACGTCCTTCGTCCGCAGATTTCGAGCCAACATGTAACACCATCCCGACTTTATGGGCGAAAAAGAAACCGGAAAGCAACACACCGACCAATACGCCTTGAGCCAGATCATGGGTTGCTACGACTACAACGACAGTGGCGATCATCACGACATTGGAGCTTTTTGGGTGCTCGCGTAAATTACGGATCGAGGCCCAATTAAAAGTACCAATGGACACCATAATCATCACAGCAACCAAGGCGGCCATCGGGATAAGGGCCACCCAGTCACCGATAAATACCACCATCAGCAATAGAAAAACACCTGCTGCAAGTGTGGATAGCCGTCCACGGCCACCTGATTTCACGTTGATCACCGACTGACCGATCATGGCACAGCCTGCCATACCACCCAGAAATCCTGAAGCGATATTGGCAATGCCCTGCCCCACGCTCTCCCGGTTCTTGTTACTAGAAGAGTCGGTAAGCTCGTCGATGATAGAAGCGGTCATCATTGATTCCAATAGCCCTACCATCGCCAGAGTAGCTGAAACCGGCAAGATAATTTGCAGTGTTTCCCAGTTTAGCGGTACATCCGGCAGTAGAAATAAAGGCAAGCTGTCAGGCAGATTACCCATATCGCCCACGGTACGAATGTCAAGGTTGAGGCCGATTGTCACAGCAGTCAATACGATAATAGCAACCAGTGGCGACGGAATCGCTTTGGTGATGTATGGAAAAAGATAAATGATCGCCAAGCCAGCAATGACCATCGCATATACCTCCCAGGTGACGTTGATCAGCTCCGGCAGTTGCGCCATAAAGATCAGGATGGCCAGTGCATTAACGAAACCCGTGATAACCGAGCGTGACACGAAGCGCATCAAACTTCCGAGACGAAGCCAGCCTGCGACAATCTGAAGCACACCGGTCAACACAGTGGCAGCCAGCAAATATTGCAGGCCGTGCTCTTTAACCAGCAACACCATGACCAGTGCCATCGCACCCGTAGCTGCAGAAATCATGCCTGGACGGCCGCCGGTAAATGCAATGACGGTAGCAATACAAAATGAAGCATACAAACCCACTTTAGGATCGACGCCAGCAATGATCGAGAAGGCGATCGCCTCGGGGATCAAGGCCAGTGCAACCACAAGACCCGCAAGCAGGTCATTTCGAACATTTGAAAGCCAGTCCTGGTGAAACGATTTCATGTTTTTTTATTCCGTTATTGATACCAGCCATGACGGCGGCAGTTGGGTAAAAGCGCAAACACAGACGCGTCTTCCCAACCAGCGGAACAGAAAGGAAACCCGGCAATCCGGGGAAAGGATGACGCAATTGATTGGGGTTAAGCCCGCGCACAAATGGCTAATTCTTTAAGCGTAGCTGAACACTACGAGGTGGTGAGTCTTACAAGGGTGGTACTCCGCAGTTTACTTCTTACTGATGACTGATTCTTGAGGGCGCATATTGTACCATATCCAAAAGACTACTGCACAACTCCCCCGTCAGCGCGATAACCGACTAAAATAGTGACAAGTAAAAGACATTTGGAACAAGAGATGCAGATAAGTTTTGGAACACTGGAATTGGCACAGCGATTGAGACGAGACAGTGTGCTAATGAAGATTGATGTCCTGATTGACTGGGAGGAGTTACGTTCGAAGCTTACAGGTTTATACAAGCGCGAGTTATCGCATGGTGGAGGACAGGAACCATTTGATAGGTTGATGATGTTCAAGGCGATCCTGCTGGGACAGTGGCATAGTTTGTCGGATGCTGCGTTGGAGCAAGCACTGTATGCTCGGATTGATTTTCTACAATTTTGTGGTTTGTCCTTGTCGGATGCGATACCGGACGAAACCACCTTGTGTCGGTTTCGCAACCGATTGGTGTCCGGCGATCGGTTAGATGATCTGCTAGCCTCGATCAATGAACAGCTTCAATCACACGGATTGATGATCAAGGGCGCAACGGGAGCGGTAATTGATGCCACGCTGATTGAGTCAGCGGCACGCCCCAAAAAGGCTATCCTGCTTGAAGTGGATACCGAAGGTAAGGCTGTTCAATTTGAGGATGGCAGCCAACCAGGAATCACCTGTATTGAAGAACAAAGCGCGGATCCAGATGCGGCCTGGCTAAAAAAAGGCAAGAAGTCGCAATTTGGCTATCGCAGTTACCTGGTAGTGGACTCGCAAGACGGCTATGTGCGTGGAGTTCACACTGCCCCTGCCAACCAGAGCGAAATGATACATTTCGAAGCAGCTATCGAGGGTGCGCACCTTGAGGCAAATCGGGTATATGCCGACAAAGGATCAGCCAGCAACGCCAATCGGCAGTTTCTAAGAAATCACAAAATCAAGAGCGCAATCATGCATCGTGCGTACAAGAACAAGCCACTCTCGGCACGCCAGAAGCTGGCGAATAAATTGATCAGCAAAAAACGCTATATTGTTGAACAGTGTTTCGGCACGGCCAAACGCCTATTCGGGATGGGACGCGCCAGCTACTTCGGCACGGCAAAAGTCAACGCCCAAGTTATGCTGAAAAGTATCTGCATGAATCTAAAAAAAGCGGCCAACAAAATTTTCGTGGACAAGCCACCAAGCGGAGTAGTCCGTCCAAATGCTACATAAAGGGGGAAATTCCCTTTAAAAAGAGAAAAAACCTCATTTTTTTCCAAGATAACACGCATAAAAAATGTCATTTGGGCATTTTTTCCATTGTCACAGTAAATTTACGCAGTTGTGCAGAGGTCTTTCCAATTGCTGCTATGTAACCAGCCCGAAGCACTGCCTGTCGGGTGTTATGGAAAACACCGAAATCCTGACTCAGGCCGCAGCGCGAAAAACGCTTGAGGAATCAAACGCCAAGGATGTTTAATAGGTCCGTAAAGCCCTTACTTATTTAACGTGGGATCGGCATGAATTGCAATACGTTATATTTAGCTTTGGAATGAATGAAGTGGATCTATACCTATAAATAGAATGCAGAAAAGCTGATACTGACTCTGTGTCATATTTGGGTTAAATCCCATGATAACAACTAGCAGATAATACTCGTTGGGACTAATTGTCTCCTATGTTAGCACTACAGGGCCACACTACAGGGTCAGGTCTTGTTTTTGTCTCGTATCGGGCCAGCTCCAGTAGATACGCTCCTTTCTCAACCAGAATTACCTTGTGGCAACTCTGAAAAAGACGATCTGTCCGTTTATGACTATGGTTGAGGGCAAGCCGTTATCGTCATTGCGCTCGAAACTGGCTCACGCCGATTCCCCAGTGAGATCACATGGTACAGAATACTAGCGAACTCCAACTGTAACGGCCTGGCCAATCGCTGCTCCCAATCGCTGCTCCAATCGCAAGATGGTTAACGAAGTTGGCTTTATTTTTTAGCCTGCTAAATGTAAGCCGGGAGGATGACGCATAAAGCAAGACCTGCCCTCGTTACTTCTTCCTAGATTCTTTCATGAATCTCTTCAGTTGAAAAATGTGGCCTAACGCTCAAGCTCACCGGTTCTAATCGAGCGTAGAGGCATTGTCGCCTGGTTCAGCGCCTTGCCAGGCTACGGGTCTATAACATCGACTCGCTATCCATTCCGCAAGGAGGGTCATAAGAGCCATGCCAACCAATTAAAGACTTTTGCAAAAGCCCTCGCTAGAGATTTTTTACTATTGATTATAAAAGGTTAATTTTTCAACTATTGGGGTTTTGCAAAGGTCTCAATTAGTACACGCTCAAACGAATCTACGAAATATCGTTTACCTGTTAAAATCCTGACTACTCCCCCGCCGTAAGCCACAAGCATTCCTTCCGTTGCTCGCCGTTCGTTAGCCTCATCCCAACGGTTACTGCTGGGTCGCAAATCTGGGTCAGCGGGAGTAACCCAAAGTGAACCTTCCTTTTCGAAAGCCCGTTTCAGGAGATTAGCTAAATCTATATATCCCCTCTCTTCGGCAACATCTATAGCTGTTTTGCCTTCACGAGACCGTCTATTTACCGAGGCACCTAACCGGATCAACTCCCTGCAAGCTGTCTCGTGCCCAAAGTAAGCAGCTTGATGAAAAAACGTCCAACCAGAAGATTCTTTTTGATAGCGGCTACATCGTTTCTCAATAAGGGGGATATCCTTCCAATCGGACAATACTTGATCCCACTGCCCATTTTTTGCCTGCTTGTAAACTTCCTCTATCATGTTTTCCAACTTACTCATAATTTTTCCATTATAAAAGGCTAGAGCAGGTACCATTTTATGCTGCCAACGGCCACCATAATCGGTGCGGGCCTTTGGCAAGAATAATGACTGGTTTATTCGCCTTTTTTGAATATATGTTCTCGATGGTAAGCAAGATATTTAGCATGCTCAGACTCGATGGCAGATAATTTCATTTCATCGATTATACCCAAGGCTTTCATGTCTGTTTCATTCATGATATTAGATATCATAATGTTGCCTGAGTCAGTGAAACTGATAAATCCTGAATCAAAGCAAGCATCCAAAGTAGGTGATAATAATAGACCATTATAAAGACTTAACTTCTCAACCACATTGGATTTTGACCAGGGCTTTATATGTGATGCTATTAATAACTTATGCTCTTTACAACCTGTAACTGCACACCTTGACCAATATCTAATAAGGCCCTCCCTAAATTGTCCTTGCCCAACGCGTGACATTATTATTGCCTCGCGTTCAGTATCGCTAAGACTTAAATATTTTTTTACATCGGGCAGCTTGTCTTGGCTGGCCATTTGCGCAGAAAGCATCCACAAGAAAGAATGCGCATCCAGCATTGAAACCTCTGACGATAACGCATCAGACAGCATTCGCTTTAGCTCGCCAATTAAATATAGATAAATTGAATAATTTTCCCATGAGCACCGTTTGCTTGTTTTGAAATCGGAACCAAGAAGCTCGAATGAGCTATCAAAATATGAAGGAGCGATCGGTAAATATTTTGAATTATCTTTTATAAATAATAGATAAGCTATCAACGCATACTTCTTTCCAAATATATCAAGCAACCCTTCAAATGATGCTTCAACCTCTGTCTTGTGGTAAAGATTGAACAAACATCGCTCTATTATTTTTGATTCTTCAGGCGATTGCTTTGCCTTGATTAATGGATAGTGTGGCCTTCTTTCATCTCCGTAGAGATTTTGCCACTGGACTAAATTATTAATCTTTATTTCTATTGACTCAATTGTTGAAGCTATAATGCTACCACTGCCGATGTCGGATTCTTTCCATTTTTGAAAAGCCAGTTTTTCTCTGGCAGCTTTGTATATATCGCATTTATATCCTTCTTGTTCATTTATGTATGGATTAGAGGGGAATGATACAAAAAGAACACTGGATTGCTCCTCAACAAACTTTTTGAATGCTTCAAAATGCTTTTCAAATAGATATGGGTCGATTGTTGGTTTCGTAGTTTTCATATTAATCCCTATAAAAGTTAACGTTTGTTTGAAAGGCTTGCACGTAGTTATCTTCCGTCGCTGTGATTTTTTTAACGGTTCTCTTGAGCACACCCATCATTGCGGCACTGGGAATGAGTAAGGCAGCCCAACAACGAGCAAAGCCCATCCCCATTGAAGTTGGACTGATTGTATTGTTATATCGGCCAAACCACGAAATGGGTTACCCGCAAGATCTAATTCCATATCAGCTCTTGCTTGAGGCATTTTTTATTGGGAATTGATGAAAGTGGAAAACATGACGTCACTTGATGAACTATAGTCATATATGGCGCATGAGGGATCAAGCGGCCACCTATTTTTGATCTCCATTTTGTTTAATGCCGTTAACGAATTTAACGCCGAAAACGACATCTGCTAACAATTCCTAGCCTCTTAATCGAAACCATTTTTTCTGCGCCGCTTCCATAAGTTTGAATGCCATAGTCAGCATTGTTGTTCGACTTCCACTGCTTTTTGTTTTAGCTGTTCTCAGTCTAACGGTTGCAAAAGCCGACTCAATCGGATGGGTGGTTCTGATGTGTTGCCAGTTTTCTGCGGGATAATCGTAGAGACTTTTGCAAAAGTCCTCGACAGTTCGATTTATTCAACGGTGCCCATTCACCACCACTACAGTAAACCAGGGAATATAATGTTACGCATCGGAAACAATTCGGTACATTAGTGACCAAGCACTTACCTTGGGCAACAACATAAAGAACTCAGAATGAGAATAAGAAAACTCCAACAAATCGCGCTAATATCTGTGCTCGCTTTCATGGGAAGCTGTGCAAGCATTGGCCACCACACCGATGCCACAGAAGGAAATAATTTCCAGCAAACAAATCAGTTATATGACGACATGCTCAACAAAGCGGGCAAGGCAAACATAGCGCAGCTAAATCTATTTTTCACCAACATGCCCAAGGGCGGGGACATTCATCACCACTACACCGGTAGCATTTATGCTGAAACCTACCTTGACTGGGTGAAGCAAGAAAATTGGTTCATTGACAAATGTACATTTAAAATCGTAATGCCCAGCGAAACCAGTAAGTGTGAACTGCTTACCGTTGATGCGCTCATAAAAGACAATGAAAGCTATCGAAAGCTACTTACCCTCTGGTCAGATAAAGACTACGGCAATCACTTCCATGATCAACCACCGCCTGACAGCGCGTTCTTCAATACCTTTGACTACTTCGGTCCAATCTCAAATGAGAACATGGATATTGGTATCAACATTATTAAACAACGCGCTATTAAAGAAAACGTTAGCTACATCGAAACAATGCTAACTCGAGTGGGTGTTAAGAGTAAATCCTATTTCGACCCTGAGAAAATTAACAACCTCAACATCACCCTAAGAAATGCATCGACGCAGGCCGAGGTCAATACGATCCTAAATAAGGTCACAGGCCAGCTCAGTGAAAATAGTGAATTTGGTGCAGCCATTAGTAACTACGTCAGTATGATCGATACACTTCACCAAGGCATCGACAACGATCTATTTATGATGCGTTACCAAACCTACGCAGCACGTGTGGTTGACCCATTATCCGTGTTTATGGATTTATATGCGGGTTACCTCGCAGCAGAGCGCTCCCCCTTCGTTGTAGGCGTAAACATTGTCGCACCAGAAAACAACCACATTGCCCTGAGTGATTACACCTTGCACATGCAGATGTTTAATTACCTCCACAGCCTATACCCCAACGTTAACCGGGCCCTTCATGCAGGTGAGCTAACCACGGGAATGGTTCGGCCAAAAGATCTTCTATTCCATATCAAGCAAGCACGCGATATTGCCAAAGCACAGCGCATTGGTCATGGTATTGGTTTACCCTACGAACAAGACTCACTCGAATTATTAGAAGACCTAAAACAAAACGCGGCTATTGAAATTAACCTTACTAGCAACCAGTTTATCCTTGGTGTTAAGGGTAATGAACACCCCTACCTTATCTACTCCAGTTACGGCGTGCCTCTTGTTATCTCAACCGATGATTCTGGCGTCTCTCGCAACAACCTGACACAGGAGTACGTGCTATTAGCATCCAGGTATAAGCCATCATATGGAAAAATTAAAGAATACGTCTACAACAGCATCAGGTACTCTTTTTTGTCATCAGCAGATAAAATAACCGCTATAACGCTTCTGGATAAAAAGTTTGTCAAGTTTGAAAGTGAGATGGCAACACTCTATGGGAAATTAAACTAACCTAGATAGTGTAATCATGAGATATTTATCCAGAGAACAGTACATCTCATGACTATACTATCTAATAGTCAGTAGGCATCATTCTCTAATTTTTTGCCAAGCAGACATATCGACAGGTAAATGAGTAAATAGCCTTTGCCTGTTTTGCAGGTAGTCGCTTCATGCAACGCGAAACGTTTTAGAAGAGTAGCCTTGTAGCATCTGGATCACTCAGCAGTACCTAGGCTGCGTGGCGTTGCCATAGCTCGTCGGTTGAAGCGCCTATTTCTGTTTCCGTGGGAAGGTGTATAGATATAATCATACTAATTGTCCATGTTGCCTGTATGGAATTGTTCGTCAGAATGCTTACACACCCTCAAATGAATAAATACACTTCCATAGACGATTCAATTATCCGGTTAATCTGCATCACACCACGTGCGTTTATGGTTCTATTGTCCTAAACGGCTTTATCCAGATAGCAATCAAGAACCGATGTGGTGGTGCGTTGCATATTGTCTCCGGTGTTTTTCATATCCAATGTGCTACGTTCACTGATTTGAGATAAACACGATTAGGCGATACTATATTGCATGAATTTTTCATTGGAATCGCTGATTTAATCAATGGCGTTATTTCCGCGAAAAGCCTGCCCGTAAATATGGGGAAAGGCCCAGGAAAGCAATAGCATGGATCTCCATCCAAGAATTTTGTAGGGATGATGATTGGCTTGGATTTTGTCAGTGATTCTTAAGCAATTAACTATCAAAAGGAATCAAACATGACTGAAGAAATACCCCCATTAGATCCACATCCCTTAAGTGAATATGTTGCTTGGGCGGGTGGTCGTAATCGTGACCCGCTGCTGGGCGTATTGAAGGACAAATTGCCAAAAGATCCAGAGCGTATTTTGGAGATGGCCAGTGGTAGTGGCATGCATATAAACTATTTTGCGCCGCATTTTAGCCATTTGCATTTTCATCCATCGGAAAAAGATATTGAAGTTTTTGATAACATCAAGAAGCTGATCCGTGAGCAAGGTAATAATAATATTGCGGATCCAATACATCTGGATTTGACGCAACCTGACACTTGGTTTAAGCCGGAATCAGAGAATTCATTTGCGGTTATTTTTTGCATCAATATTTTTCAGGTTGCGCCTATTTCTATTGCTGATGGCATGATGAAATGTGCATCTCATTTGTTGAAAGATGATGGGTTTTTGTTGATTTATGGACCATTCCAGGAGGAAGGCACGTTTTCTACCGATTCCAATAAAGTGTTCCATGAAACGCTCAGTTCTGTGGGCGTTTCTGAATGGGGATTGAAAGATATTGCTGACTTGAAAAAAGCAGCAACGGATCATGGGTTGGAACTAAAAGAGAAAATCGATATGCCGAGCAATAATTTCTCCTTGATTTTCGGTAAAATCTAATTATGCATCGGCCAGCTTCTGCGATTGTGATTGGTGTTGGCCCTGAACGTGGGCTAGGTGCAACACTAGCACGCTGTTTTGCGCGGCACGGGTTGCATGTTTTTATTGCCGGTCGTAGTGAAGACAGACTTCAAGCCGTGGCGACACAAATTCAACAGGCAGGTGGAACAGCCACGCCGGTCGTTGCAGATGCAACGGTTGAACAAGACGTGAGCCAGTTGTTTGAGGTGGTTCGTGCGCGAGGCGATGTTATCGAAGTAGCGGCTTATAATGTAGATAGCAATATCCCCGTGCCCTTTTTGGAAACGGGTGTCGATACATTTACCGCGTTATGGCAACAGAATTGTCTCGGTGCTTTTTTGTTCGCGCAGCAAGTGATTAGTATCATGCAAGCGCAGCAGCAAGGCACGTTATTCTTTACTGGCGCCACAGGTTCATTACGAGCCAAGCCGCCATTTACAGCGTTTGCTTCAGCTAAAGCCGGCTTAAGAGCGCTGGCACAGGGCTTGGCCAGAGAGTTTTCGCCGCAAGGTGTGCATGTGGTGCATACCATTATTGATGGGGTGATTGATGGGGAGCGTGCGCGAAGTCAGTTTCCCGAATATGTGAAGGCCAAGGGTAAAGATGGTTTGCTGCAATTAGAAGCCATCGCGCAAACGTATTGGGCTATCCATCAGCAGCATCCGAGTGCATGGACGCATGAATTAGATTTGCGACCCCATAAAGAACCCTTCTGAAAAAATTTAGGAAAATACCATGAGTGAAAAAACCGATTGGAAATTGCAGGGTGGATATTTCGAGACCTGTAATTGTGAAACGTCTTGTCCTTGTATTTGGCTGCAACCGCCGTCTGAAGGTAATTGCAAGCTATTGGTCGCATGGCATATTGACAGCGGCCATTTAAATGGCGAGTCGCTAAATGGACTGAATGTGGCGCTGGCCTGTTATTCGCCGGGTCATATGAAAGAGGGTAACTGGCAGGCAGCTTTGTATGTCGATGAACGCGCTAGTGATGCGCAATTTGACGCGATTACACAAATTTTCGCAGGTAAACAAGGCGGTCATCCTGCAATTCTGATGAGCTTTGTTACTGAAGTGCTGGGTGTGAAGAAAGTTAAAATTGATTATCAGGAAAACGGCAATAAGCGCGAATTGACTATTCCTGATATTGCACAAGCTGAAATTGAAAGCATTCAAGGCATTGGCGGCGGTGACTCAACCGTCAATAATCCACCCTTATGTGTGGTTCCTAGCCATCCGGCCGTTGTTGCAAAATCTAATCGTTATCAATACCAGGACTATGATAAGAATTGGCAATTTACCGAGCGCAATGGTTTTTATTCACCGTTTATTTATCAGCCGTAGTTGATTTATTTTAGCATTGCACCTTAAACGCGCTTCTTTTGTTTTATAAATCCCTGCCGATTGATGGCGGGGATTTTCAATTTATCCCCCATGTCTAGATCCCGATTGATTGTTTTACTGTCCTTGTTAACAGTTATTTTCGTTTCCTGGTTCTATTTGTTTTATCAACACTGGCAAATGACCTCGTTACCGATGTCTGAAATGTGGACGCCACCATCGGAAACAGCCGCATGGCAACTCATGGACTTTGGTCTGGTTTATGTGATGTGGGCGGTGATGATGGCGGCGATGATGTTGCCTTCAGCAATTCCGATGATTTTGGTATTCAATAAGATCTGCAAGCAGCGTCAGTTGGCGCCACACTTGCGGGTGTTTTTATTTGTGGTGGCTTATCTGTTGATATGGTTTATTTTTAGTGCAGTGCTGACAGTGCTGCAATGGCAAATGCACGGATTGCATTTTCTGTCACCCATGATGGATAACCAAAGTAAATACATGGCTGCCACCATTTTTCTATTGGCTGGCGCTTATCAATTTATGCCATTAAAAGAAATATTCTTACAAAATTGTCGCTCACCAATGGGTTTTTTATTAACAGAATGGCGTGAGGGCTTCAGTGGCGCATATTACATGGGGTTGAAACATGGCAGCATGTGTGTGGGATGTTGCTGGCTACAAATGTTAATTATGTTTGCCGTGGGTATCATGAATCTGTTGGCTATGGTATTGATAACCCTATTGGTTCTGATTGAAAAAACCCTGCCCGCTTATAATCAATGGATTTGTCGGCTGGTGGGTGTTTTGTTCATCGGTTGGGGAGTTTGGATATTCCCAGTGGAAGTTGATTTGTAATTTACATGTCATAAAGGACATGGGGAAAAATAAGCTACCTTTTCCATGGGTTCGGAATGTACTGAAAAAAGCTGGCGCGGTTGTTAAACATCCGCTTTAACAGGGTGCGCTCAACTGATATGCACGGAAACCGGGGGATATTGTCATCGTCATCCGCATCGGCTACTTTTTCCTTTCTTCTCGCCAGGCATAATCTTTGGGCGCAACTTGGTATTGAACATGAGCACGTCGGTATGCGATATGCATTGACGCAGTGAGATTTTTTTGACATCCTCCCCCTCCTAAACGAAGGGGATTCCTAGCGACTTATTAAGCCGTTAAGAGTAGGTTTGTATTGCTACTGCCTACTGGTTCCTGCTTCTTAGACGAAACTAACGTTTCAACTCCACAGGCTAACAAGCGATGTCCTCGCTCAAGTACATTCAAGGCACCTACCAAGTCGGCATTGGCTTTAAATCCACATTCTGTACATTCAAAAGCACTTTGGCTTTTGCGATTGTCACGACTAACATGTTGACATCCAGGGCAGGTTTGAGAGGTGTATTGAGGGTTTACCTTCAATACATCCCCGCCTGAACAAGCCTGTTTATACTCCAAGAACGAAACGAACATTCCCCATCCTTGGTCAAGAATGGATTTGTTTAGACTCGATTTCGCTTTGACGTTTTTACCATGCTTTTCAACACTGCCCTTGGCACTCTTAGACATGTTTCCTATCTTTAAATTCTCAACTACGACCATTGCGTGATTTTTGCTGATTTCGGTTGAGGTTTTGTGTAAGAAGTCTAAACGAGCATTGGCAATACGCTCATGCAGTCGGGTAATGATTTGTTTCTGCTTTTTCCAGTTAGCAGAGAAACGGATTTTTTTAGACAGCTTACGCTGTTCAAAAGCCAGTTTCTTTGATAACTTTCTGAAACTGTTTAAAGGTTCTACGTATGAGCCGTCTGACAAGGTTGCAAAGCGGGTAACGCCCATATCAACACCAATCATACTGGTTGAGCTATGACGCTTTAGCTCGGTCTCGTACTCAGTCTGAATCGACACGTACCAATAACCGCCTTTACGGGAAATCGTCATATTTTTAACGTCACCAATGACTTGGCGTGAATTACGATATTTCACCCAACCGATTTTAGGCAAGAACACTTTGCTAGACTCTTGCTCCAGCTTAAATCCTTGTGGATAACGAAAGCTGTCACTCAAACCTTTTTTCTTGAATTTTGGAATCCGTTTTAAAGGCTGTTTTTTATCAAAACCGTCTTTGAACGCTTTTTCTAAGTTTTTTAAGGCTTGTTGCAACGGTTGAGAATGAACGGTTTTTAGAAATCCATAATCTTCTGAGGATTTCCATAGCTTTAGCCAAAATGACAACTCGTTGTACCAAAGCAATGGCTGTTTCTGCTCTAATCTGAACAGATTCATTGCTAAGGCTTTATTCCAAACAAACCGATTAGCACCCGCAAACTCAACCATCTTCTGTACTTGGTCAGAATTTGGATTGAGTCGAAATTTAAAGGCTTTGCGTATAATCTGCTTCATGGTTATAATTATACAAAAAGGAATTGGTCTATGCAAGCTAATAACGATGTAAGAACAGGAAGAAATTGCGTTTTTAATCTTCATGTTCATTTGGTCTTTGTAACAAAATACCGTAGAGATGTTTTCTCCGGAAGGGTATTAATTGATTTGGAAGAAATATTTAAAAACGTGTGTTTGGATTTTGAAGCAGAATTGGTGGAATTTAACGGTGAGCATGATCATATTCACCTTTTAGTTAACTATCCACCAAAAATTGCTATTTCTAACTTGGTAAATAGTTTGAAAGGCGTTTCAAGCCGACTTATTCGCAAAAAGAATTATCCCGAAAATAAAAACCCTCGTCATAAGTTTTATGAATATTGAGAGACCTTTGCAGTTCCTTCATTCCTATTATTAATACAAGACTTGGCCCTCTGTTTTAAGACTTGACCCGCTGTTTTATTACCATCATCTTACCGATTAACCAAGAGCACTCGGCAAGGTGTGACATAAAAGTGAAAATTATGCAGAGGGATCTGAAGCCGAAGATTCTGTTTGCATAATTTCTTCTATTTCTACAATTTTGGATCGGCTCATCACCACCTTCCAGCGCTGAATGATCGGTGGTTTCTGGCCCTGAACTTCACAAGTCACCAAGTTGAGCAGATAGCGTTTTTCTACCGGATGACGAGCAACTTGTCCGTCTTTCAACTGATAGACGTGATGGGAGCCTTTTTCCATGAGTTTGGACAGCAAGCTTAAATCCAGCTGTAGTGTCTCTCGTGTTTGTTCGTAACCACTTAAGAAGCGGGTCGGCAGCATACGAGAGTGACTGCCATAGTGCATGACCAATTCTTCTTTCTGTGTGACGTTGGCGCGACGAGCGACCAAAATATCTTCCTTGAGTTTAGCTGGACGACGATAATCGAACCACTCAAGCTGACGCCCCACCAGTTGATTGCTATGCACATCAAAATATTGCCGCCGCCATTTGGGCCGACCCTTACGTAACCAGCGCCATAATGTGTTACGCAAGTCGTCTTTAAATATTTCGCGCAGCGCATACAGCAACGCCAGCGATAAAATAACCAGTAGCGAAATCCTACCCAGGGTTTCGCGTACTTCAAATACGGCCAGTGACATAGCCGTCATCACTACGGCGGTCACGCCGGCTTTAAGCAGTTTTTCTTCGCCACCTCCCAATTCTTGGGTTTTTTCTTTCAGTATGACCGGATATTCAATCAGACGACGTAACAGACGCATTTTATTAGAAATACGCGACAAGGCTTCGGTGGTATAACGGGAGTTGTATTGTTGTTCTATGCGATGCTGGTGTTCTAGGTCGCTGACCTCTAACAGTAGTGCCTTGGCGTTTTTATACTCTTTATTGCGCGGCAAATGAGCCACCAGCGACAGCAGCCGTTGCTCGGTAAACCAGGAAAGATAATTATCGATATTAGTGTAATATTTAAGCAGTGCCTTCTCACTAGGAACATTACGGCGCAAGCGGCGCAAAATATCCTGTACCAGGGCGATGAGTTCTTCAACCGTTTCCTGAGTCACTCCCTCTTTCTCATTGAGCAACTCATGGCAAGATTGCTCTAGGCCAATGGCATACTGATAAGCATACAGGCTGAGGCTGAGTCGATATTGCTCGGACGAAAGCTCGCCACGACGCGTCAGGCCACTGCGTATCAAGGAAAGATAAGGCCTATTACTAAAATAGGTTCGCTGTACATGAATCGCGCTGTGATAGAACTCTTCTTCTGGTACTACCTTGGTATTGAGCCCCAGCTCCCCCGGTACAAAGAAATAAATATCCAATCGGTGTTCGGTGGCCTCCCGCAGAATTCGAGATATCTTGAGAGAGAAACCATCTTTACGCTCAACGCTGATCACAGACTCGGCCTACTCCGCAAATATGAATAATGACAATACGTTAACGTATTTTAGTATGCCACACATTTATAACTTGTTCGGGATCCAACCCCATATGAACTCACTTTTCTCAGCGGCATCCGGCGAAGGTAGGTTCTTTTGCAGTCAAAGGAGCCACAGGAAAAGCTTGAGTTGATATATAGCAATTGCGGCAACAATGGCGTTTTATGTAGGAACAGCAGAATGACTTTTCGTATTCGTTATCCGTATCGAAAGCAAAAGAAATCAATTATGCCAATGACAAAAATCACAGTGTTTATGGCGCAGTTGCGATAACAGAAGAAGGTGGACTTGGTCGAGCCTCATCGCATGAAAAGCCAGCTGCTAATATGAGTCGTAACGATCACAAGGCGAGATATAAGAAAAACAAGCCAGCTTCTCCATGAAGGCTGAATCTACTGAAAGCTGACTCGGTCGTCAAACACCGTGATAATCAATCTAAAGATGGCTTTATTCCGGCTTGATTAGCACGAAAAATCAAAGATTTTCCCGAATTTTAGTGTTCCAGGCGAAAGACACTCAGGAGTAAAGATCAGCCCAGTGACGAAGAGGATTGAAAGCAGCGAGCACGGGATCAGGTTGGCTTTAAAAGATCGTGAGTTTGTGCAGATACTCTAGGCGTTACCTGGACAGGTAGGTCGAGATAATCAAGAATTTGAGTGATTACGCTGGATTCCAGGCCTGGCAGCGATAATTTTCATATCCCCGCCACAGCGTAAACGCTGCTCGATGTCCATATCAACCACCCACTTTAATAGGCTCGCTCAACTGATACACACGAAAACTGGGGAATATTGTGTATCGTCATTCGTATCCGATGAGCTGCTTTTACTTTTCTTCTCCCCTGAAATAGCCTTGGAGCGCAGCTTAGCATTGGGCGCGAGTATGCCATGAAAGCGGATAATTCAATCTTGACCGAGGAATCAATGCGGCCAAGCGTTGCATAAATTCCAACGACGGCATGACAATATGCATCGTGCCAACTCGATAAGGTGTCTTTAGCGTCAGCACCGCCTACCCATCGCCATTGAGTGCTAGCCGTTTATTAGCAATCGCAACGCTTATTAAGCAAGTGAAATATTGACAGCTTTATCGCCTTTACCGCGACGATCCTCTTCTGTATCGAAAGTCACTTTATCATTTTCGCTCAAAAAACTAACGCCTGAGTCTTGAAGCGCTGAAATATGAACAAAGATGTCTTTACCGCCATTGTCTGGCGTAATAAAGCCAAAGCCCTTGTCCGCGTTGAAAAACTTAACTGTGCCTGATTGCGACATGAAAATATTCCTTTTCTCCGTCGGTTAATATATGACCCTTAGGTCGGTTTTTGTCGATTCTTACCAAAGGAGAAGAAACAGTCTGCAATTCCACTTCAGAATAAAATTCCATTATTCCATTAGTAAACACATTTAATAGATTAAACATGCCCGTGCTATTCCAATTTCCAGACTAGCAATTGCCAGAACACGCCCTATCTTCACCATTTGTCCAAGAAGTACCCGTAAAAGGGTATAGAAAAAATAAACCACCCTTTTCATGAGTTCGAAATGTACTGAAAGCTGGCTCAGTTGTCAAAGACTGTGTTAACCGACCGGAAAAGGCTCTATTCCACCGGTTCAATTAGCACAAAAAAATCAAAGATTTTGCTGCATTTTGGCACTTCAGGCGAAAAACACCCAAGAGTAAAGGTCAGCCCAGTGATGAAGAGGATTGAAAAGAGCGAACACGTCGGTATTTCTTGCCCTGCCCGGTAACCGAGTGCAATCCGATAGATACAGGCCGCACCGATTGCAGTGGCACCAACCTATTGAAGGGGTCAAGTCTTGCTTAACTACATACAGTCAGCTATCCTATGGTTTAATTAAATTGAGGATTCAAAAATGGCAAGATCACCAAGAATAAAATTACCTGGAAGTTTGTACCATCTAACGTCCCGAGGAGATCATCGACATGAAATTTATTTTGATGATTCTGATCGTGCTTTCTGACTGAAACTGCCAGGGCAAGTTTGTGAGCGGTTTAATTGGATTTGTCATGCATATTGTCTGATGGATAATCATTATCATATCGTGGTGGAAACGGTTAAAGGAAATTTATCTAAAGGTATACGGTAGCTGAACGGTGCCTAAACGTAATATCTTAATCGCACCCATAATCCTGTTGGGCATATTTATCAGGAGCGTTATCTCCTTGAACTTTCGCGTTATGTTGTATTACTAGCTTGACAATCACCGGTGTTGAAATTGTGCTGTCACGGTACGCATGTGCTGGCATTACCGATAAGCGTTTCAGCGCGATATGTCTAGGAGGATTATTGTCATGCCTGGGTTGATTGCACACGCAGGTTAGGTCTGGCTGGCGGTCGATCCACTGGATATGTGTCGTGGCATGGATGGCCTATCGATGATTGTACGGCAGGTGTCGCGTCACTCTCCCCGCGCGGGTTCGGCTTTCGTATTCTACAATCGCGCGAAGAATCACATTAGAAGGTGGCTTGTCTGGCCGAAGCGAGGAAAAACATGCGTGAACTTGACATCATCACAGCCGGAATCGTTGACTGCCGGAGCAGACTGGCGATGTTTACAGGCTCTGCCGCAGCGGTATCTTCAGGTATAATAAATATCAAATGTTTATGTATTAACATGTAGTTAATTACTAAGCCACGATATAATCCATGCCATGAACTCACTGACTCAACTGGATCAACTGAACCTCGATACGGACACCAGACAACGGGTGGCCGATCTGGTTCAGGTATTGCTCGACCAGGCACAGCAGACAATTCATTTTCAGAGAACCAAAATCCAGGCGCTCACCCTGGAACTGGCACATCTGGACCGCGTTCGCTTTGGCAAGAAAAACGAAGCATTATCGGCACTATCACCGAAGCAACTCAATCCGCTTGAAGAATCAACGCTGCTCGATATCGCAGCCATCAAGGTGGAAATCGAGCGGATCGATGACATGCTTAAAGCTGATGGCGTCAGGTCGCAGCGGTCACGTGCCGGCCGCCAACCGTTGCCGGATCAGCTGCCGCGCATCGAACATTGGCATGAACCCGCACTCCGCCAATGCGGATGGAGGTCGAATAGTCATGATTAAACAGTTACGAATACAGAACTTCAAAGGATGGAAAGATACGGGCACTATTCGCATGGCTCCCATTTCTTTGATTTTTGGTGCAAACAGTTCCGGAAAATCCAGTATCGGCC
The DNA here is from genome assembly GCF_900143275.1 of Nitrosomonas cryotolerans ATCC 49181. Lineage (NCBI taxonomy): Bacteria > Pseudomonadati > Pseudomonadota > Betaproteobacteria > Nitrosomonadales > Nitrosomonadaceae > Nitrosomonas > Nitrosomonas cryotolerans. Next base: position 461,500 of record NZ_FSRO01000001.1, on the reverse strand, counting down.
AGTTTCTGATGATGCTGAAGCAAACTGCTGAATCGCAGGATCGTAAGGCTATTTTTTATCCGGGAGGAAAAAATAGCGCCGTTCAATTGGGATCGTATCGCGAGATGATCTATCAAAGGAATCTCGACAATGAAATCGCCTTTGAATATGAGTGGGAGACATTCCAAAGACTCAAATTCAGAGACACAGTTTCACAAACAAATTTCACCGCTGATTCTATTTCTTTTAATGCAAAAGTAAAAGGCGACAAGATCTCTGATGCTTTAAAAATTGAAGAATTACGCTACCACCTTAGAGAAGGTGAAGAATCCATACTAACTATTGGCATGAGTCCGTCTGCAAAGAAAGCGGGACAGTATGAAGTTAATTCTCAGCAGTATTCTTTGATCAGAAACCCAGGTAGAGTCTGGTATCCGAGTCCACCCGTTCGCTTTTATGGATTTCCTGATGAGGTGGTTAACTACTATAAAAATTCTGAATTTGTGCAGGATCTGAATCTTGCACAAGAAAAACTTTTTAAGTCCATATGCTATCTTGGTCCGTTGAGAATTAAAGCGGAAAGGCTCTACACCTGGGGCGGGATTACACCAGAGAGTGTTGGGTATTCAGGTGAACTTACCATCGCCGCCCTTCTTGCAAGCAAAAATAGAAAAATTAGCCTTGGGCCTAACAAGACAGCCAAACCTTTCGAGCAGATCATCGCCGCAAGCCTAAAATATATGGGGCTCATTGATAATTTCAGGGTTAAAAAAATTGCGGAAAATCGGCAGGAATATGAAGTCATTGTGCAAACAAAAGGATCAAAAAATGGGGTAGACCTTCCGGATGTTGGGTTTGGTATATCGCAGGTGATGCCAGTTCTTGTTCAGTGTTTTTATGCACCTTCTGATTCGATAATTATCATGGAACAGCCAGAAATTCACTTGCACCCGAGTGCACAATCTGCACTGGCCGATGTGATGATCGATGTGATCAATTCTAAGGAAAATGGAGCCGATAGGAATATTCAATTAATAATTGAAACCCACTCTGAACATTTCCTGCGGCGATTGCAGCGACGAATTGCCGAGGATGCAATACCCAAAGAGAAAGTATCAGCCTACTTCGCCAATATTGCCAGGACTTCCGCTACACTTGAACCACTGCAAATTGATATGCTCGGCAACATCCAGAATTGGCCGGAAAATTTTTTCGGAGACGAAATGGGCGACATTCTCGAACAAGCCAAGGCTGCCATGAAAAAGCGAATGCAAAAGCGCACAGAAAAATCGGAGTCATCCGAATGAATTTACCTAAAAAATGTCTTGTGGACACCAATGTTCCGAAGGTAGCCAACCTCGCTATGCAGCCAGATCCTCAGTCCGATGTCCCCGATGCGTGTGTACTGGCATGCATTGAGGCGGTTGAACACGTCATTAAAAAAGGAGGATTGGTCATCGATGCCGGTAACGAAATTTTTGATGAGTACCGGCAGCAACTTTCCATGAAGGGGCAGCCTGGCGTGGGCGACCAATTCATGAAATGGGTTCACGATCACCGCCATAGCCTACCCGATTCCGACCGGGTTAGCATTACGAAAAACGGCGAATCTTATAATCAGTTTCCCGTTCATGCGGGTCTGTTAAATTTCGACAAATCAGACCGCAAGTTTGTTGCCGTCGCAAACGCACACCCTGAAAAACCTCCGATTCTACAAGCAACAGATAGCAAATGGTGGGGATGGAGAGGGTCTTTGACAGAAGTGGATATTGCTGTTCATTTTATCTGTCCCGAATATGCCAAGTCCAAATGTGCGGAGAAGATAGGAACGTGAAAGACGATTTCTTCAAATTCCCTTCCACGCCACATCTGGCAACGATTGCTGGGGCTGACATCAGAGGCGATAAGGTTCTGTCGGAATCCGAACGTGATGAATTTTTGCAGCATCATCTTGTTATTGAAGAGAAAGTGGATGGAGCGAATTTAGGGATTTCATTTAATTCGGAGGGAAATATCCAAGCACAGAATAGGGGTGCGTATCTACATCTTCCAGGGACAGGCCAGTGGAAAAAGCTCGGAAATTGGCTTACCCCAAGGATTGATACGCTTTTCGAGCAGCTTTCCGATCGCTACATTCTTTTCGGGGAATGGTGTTACGCCCAACATTCGGTTTTTTATGATCGTTTGCCAGACTGGTTCCTTGGTTTCGACATCTACGACAAGCAATCCGGCCGATTTTTGTCTGAAAGGGGACGTAACACGCTTTTTGAGAAAATACGTATTGCCCAGGTGCCAGTAATCACACGTGGACGTTTTACATACCAAGAGATCAAGAAACTGCTGTCCCAATCAAAACTCACCAGTCAGTCTGCGGAAGGAATCTATCTGCGGATTGATCAGAATGACTGGCTGACACAACGGGCCAAGCTGGTGCACCCGATCTTTATCCAGTCGGTGGAGCAGCACTGGTCTCGATCAATTATCAAGCCAAACCGTTTACGCCTGGATGTCTAAATAGTGCAATCACAGATTGACATCCTCCCCTTCCTAAACGAAGGGGATTCCTAGCGACTTATTAAGCCGTTAAGAGTAGGTTTGTATTGCTACTGCCTACTGGTTCCTGCTTCTTAGACGAAACTAACGTTTCAACTCCACAGGCTAACAAGCGATGTTCTCGCTCAAGTACATTCAAGGCACCTACCAAGTCGGCATTGGCTTTAAATCCACATTCTGCACATTCAAAAGCACTTTGGCTTTTGCGATTGTCACGACTAACATGTTGACATCTAGGGCAGGTTTGAGAGGTGTATTGAGGGTTTACCTTCAATACATCCCCGCCTGAACAAGCCTGTTTATACTCCAAGAACGAAACGAACATTCCCCATCCTTGGTCAAGAATGGATTTGTTTAGACCCGATTTCGCTTTGACGTTTTTACCATGCTTTTCAACACTGCCCTTGGCACTCTTAGACATGTTTCCTATCTTTAAATTCTCAACTACGACCATTGCGTGATTTTTGCTGATTTCGGTTGAGGTTTTGTGTAAGAAGTCTAAACGAGCATTGGCAATACGCTCATGCAATCGGGTAATGATTTGTTTCTGCTTTTTCCAGTTAGCAGAGAAACGGACTTTTTTAGACAGCTTACGCTGTTCAAAAGCCAGTTTCTTTGATAACTTTCTGAAACTGTTTAAAGGTTCTACGTATGAGCCGTCTGACAAGGTTGCAAAGCGGGTAACGCCCATATCAACACCAATCATACTGGTTGAGCTATGACGCTTTAGCTCGGTCTCGTACTCAGTCTGAATCGACACGTACCAATAACCGCCTTTACGGGAAATCGTCATATTTTTAACGTCACCAATGACTTGGCGTGAATTACGATATTTCACCCAACCGATTTTAGGCAAGAACACTTTGCTAGACTCTTGCTCCAGCTTAAATCCTTGTGGATAACGAAAGCTGTCACTCAAACCTTTTTTCTTGAATTTTGGAATCCGTTTTAAAGGCTGTTTTTTATCAAAACCGTCTTTGAACGCTTTTTCTAAGTTTTTTAAGGCTTGTTGCAACGGTTGAGAATGAACGGTTTTTAGAAATCCATAATCTTCTGAGGATTTCCATAGCTTTAGCCAAAATGACAACTCGTTGTACCAAAGCAATGGCTGTTTCTGCTCTAATCTGAACAGATTCATTGCTAAGGCTTTATTCCAAACAAACCGATTAGCACCCGCAAACTCAGCCATCTTCTGTACTTGGTCAGAATTTGGATTGAGTCGAGATTTAAAGGCTTTGCGTATAATCTGCTTCATGGTATATAATTATACAAAAAGAAATTGGTCTATGCAAGTTAATAACGATATAAGAACAGGAAGACATTGCGTTTTTAATCTTCATGTTCATTTGGTATTTGTAACAAAATACCGTAGAGATGTTTTCTCCGGAAGGGTATTAATTGATTTGGAAGAAATATTTAAAAACGTGTGTTTGGATTTTGAAGCAGAATTGGTGGAATTTAACGGTGAGCATGATCATATTCACCTTTTAGTTAACTATCCACCAAAAATTGCTATTTCTAACTTGGTAAATAGTTTGAAAGGCGTTTCAAGCCGACTTATTCGCAAAAAGAATTATCCCGAAATTAAAAATAAGCTTTGGGGTAATATGCTTTGGAGTCCAAGCTATTTTGCGGGTAGTTGTGGTGGAGCACCACTCTCGATTATTAAGCAATATATTGAACAACAGCAAAGACCGCATTAAACAGGCTTCGCCTGTGCGCTTATATCTCCGCCCTGAAGGACGAAGTTTTACGCGCTATTTGATAAAAAATACGGGCTTCTATCTACAACGAAAGGATCACAACTGGCACATTCACATCGCAGAGGCGACATATCAGACAAAACAGGGGCATTGCCATCTGGTAGAAAACACCTTCTTTGCACCTCAAGCGTTAGCGCGGTATTGCAACACGATACGCCAAAAACACTACGCCCCTCATCGTCGCCGTGCAAATCAGGTATATTGCCCCATGAGCAAATATTTCGTGACTATACTATTGAATTTAATTATATTTTTCTATTATAGGAGCTATTTTGGTCTCTCCACGACTGGTTGTAAAAAATGAACACGAAGAATCAACTTTGCGATTGGCAGTGTTGATTGATGCCGACAATGCCCAGGCCGCCGTTATAGAAGCGCTGCTTGCTGAAATTGCGCGTTTCGGTGAGGCCACGGTAAAGCGTATTTATGGTGACTTTACGTCGCCCGCGAGCGTATCCTGGAAGCGGGTGCTGCAAAGATATGCAATTAAGCCGGTGCAACAGTTCGCCTATACCACCGGAAAGAATGCGACCGATAGCGCATTGATTATTGATGCAATGGATTTACTTTATACGCGCAAATTTGATGGATTTTGTCTGATTACCAGCGACAGTGATTTTACAGGCCTTGCGATGCGACTGCGTGAAGAGGGGCTTACAGTGCTTGGATTTGGTGAAAAGAAAACACCGGATGCCTTTCGCAATGCATGCCACAAATTTGTTTTTACCGAAATTCTGCGTTCAAGTCGAGTCACTGAATCGGACGAATCACCCCCAGAAGTTAAGGCCAAGAGAAAATCTACCAAAGCTAAGGCTGTCACTAAAACAGTAGAGCAAAAACCTCAATTTCCAGAAGAATTTGTTTTGACCGCACTGGAGCAATCCGTTGATGATACTGGTTGGGCCAACCTGAGTGTTTTTGGGAGCTATTTGACCAAGCTGCAGCCCGACTTTGATTCGAGATTATATGGTCACAAAAAACTCTCAGATCTGGTCAAAGATAAAGAAGCCTTGTTTGAAATCGAAGAACGAAAAACTCCGGGATCAGACAGAACGACTCTTTATCTGCGCGCTAAAACGCAATAAAATTGTCAATTGAAGTGACCCCATTAACTAGACAACCTGAAGATAAATTAAGCTCTAACATGGCTGGTTAATCAAACTCCGGCAGCTTGAGGAATTGCATACTTCTGATAGTAAACCCCATCTGGTTGGTATTAGAGCACCAAGACTTTGATGAAAACGTGCCTGGTTGTACCAGTTGAACCAAACATTTAAACTTTTTCTTATCTCCTTTAACCTGTTGAATTTCCGAGTATATCGATGTTCGTATTTGACTACACACCATAGTCATTCAACAAAAATATTGTCATAATAGCAGCCCTTGCCATCCATGCTGAGCTGTATACCATAGGTTTTTAGTATTGATGTAAATGTCTCATTGGCAAACTGCACACCCTGATCACTATTCGAGATTTTTGCAAAAGCCTCATTTAATGATCGAGCTTTCTGGCTAAAAAATCGCGTTCTACCGTCAATTGCCCAATCACGCGATGTAAGTCATCGGCACTATGACCACTCTTATTATTGGCGTCACCATTTTTACCAAACAAATCACTGGTTTTTTTAATCAAATGACGTTTCCAGCTATTAATCTGCGTGGGATGGATATGATAACGAGCGGCTAGTTGTGGTACCGTTTCTTCTCCACGTATCGCTGCCAAGGCTATTTTGGCCTTGAATTCTGTTGAACATTGCATGCGTTTCTTACTCATGATTATGTCTCTCTATTTATCTCATATCAGAGCTTAGCAACTTGTCCAGTTGCGGTATCACTTCCGTATTTGCGTCCGCCTACAATAGATCTAAAGTTGGTGCTACTCATTATAATCAGCTGCTAGAATATATCATTAGCAAATAACGGCGTGCTTTATAGCTAGATATGATTGTGAGCGTTTCTAATAAGTTGCGATTAACCGCTAACACAAGGAACCTAAGATGACACTGATATTATCCCTATTAACCCTAGTTATTGTATTGGCCACCTTGCTACCTCTTTGGCATCATCCGCACTGGACCATACGTGGCTTGGACTTTCCACGGCTGCAACTTGCTAGCCTTGCTGCTTTACTGTTATTGATGCAATGCTTTTTCCTCGATTTTAGTGTGATAGGCTCTTGGCTAATTTCGCTGCCAGTTCTATTATGCCTAGGCTGGCAACTTTGGTGGATTTTACCTTACACGCCATTGTGGCCAGTTGAAGTATTAACCACGCCAGATGTCAACTCGACCAGCACAGAACGTCAACTGACCATTATTACCGCCAATGTTCTGACATCAAACCGCAATGCAGGCAGCCTAATAAAACTGATACAGCAGCATCAGCCAGATGTGTTAGTGACACTCGAGTCTGATCAATGGTGGCAACAGCAATTAGATAGCTTAGAAGTGAGCATGCCCTTTAGCATAAAATGCCCGTTAGATAACCTTTACGGTATGCACGTCTATTCTCGCTTACCGTTGGATGAAACTGAAATTGCCTTTCTGGTAGAAGATAAGGTGCCTTCGATGCATGCTTTATTAACATTAAAAAGTGGCGATCAAGTACGTCTGCATTTTCTCCATCCTGCACCGCCTAGCCCGACTGAGAACGAAAAGTCTATTGAACGTGATGCTGAGTTAGTAATAGTCGCACGAAGCATTGCCGACAGTCATCAGCAAGCCACAATAGTCACCGGCGATCTAAACGATGTGGCCTGGTCTCGTACCACTCGTTTATTTCGTAAACTGAGTGGCTTGTTAGATCCACGAGTCGGCCGTGGCATGTATAACACGTTTCATGCCAGCTACCCATTTTTACGCTGGCCACTGGATCATTTGTTTCACAGCAAACATTTCACCTTGAATGCCATACAGCGTCTACCGCCAATCGGCTCCGATCACTTTGCACTACTGACAACATTAACTTACACGCCAGCAAAGGGCTCGAATCAAAATGGATTAACTGCTGAGCCCGCGGACAAAGATTTTGCGACACACATTATTCGTCAGAAAGGCGTGAGTAAAGCCTCAGTTCCTGAGCCAGGAAAATAATTTACAGCTTGTATTGTGATCTAATACAACTATAGTTGACATCATCCCCTCCGTAAACGAAGGGGATTTCCAATTCAACGAATCCAACCCGGACACACCTAGATGCAAACAGGACTTATAGATTCTCCAAGGACTGACACCGCCAGTCCAGCGGCCAAAACATTACGCGCTGCGTTGATGTCTCGGTCATGGATTGATCCGCATTCTGGACAAATCCATTCGCGCGCGTTCAAAGACGTTTTGTTTACGGTATCCCCACATCCCCAGCAGCGCTTGCTGCTTGGATACCATTGCTCAATACCCGCCGCAAGTTTTCTCCCGTAGAAAGAATAGCGAAGTGCGTTAATCCTAAGAGACTTTTGCAAAAGCCCTCGCTGGAAGTTTTAGCCTATTGATTATAAAGGATTAATTTTTCAACAATTGGGGTTTTGCAAAGGTCTCCCTAAGTCAATGCCGACTTTGCCGCTAACCTTTGGCTTTAACGCAACAGAGTCGTTGCAAAGCATGGGAATGTGGTATCGACTCACCGAGTCTTTAGGGACCGCTACAGTTGTTAATTTTGTTGCCTTAGGAAGGGGTGCGCGATCATCTGATATTCAGTGAATCTTTCATCTTTGCCAGCTTTAGAGACTCGCCGTCCCACTTGAAGGCGCTGGACGTGTATTCAGCCGATTGCTTGTCATGCTTGCGCTTGAATGACGAGTATTGGGTTCATTTGGCAAAGAAATTGTCGAATGTCGTTTGCAGGTGGCGGAGAGATTGCTGCGTAGGAACACTGGAAATTTTGTTCAATCATTCAAATTCAGACTCTTTTTTAACTCAGTCAACAAAGAGGAGGTAGCATGATACCCGATTCTTTTTTTCTCGGTATACCAAGCATCAGAGCAAACACACAACATGCGATTATAGACAAATCTAGCATACCCGAATGTTTGTGCCAGAATAGCTTCTTGCTCAAGAGCTGGGTAAAACCTGAATCTATATACGCGCTTAATCTCCATTCACACACTTTAACAGAAATAGGTGAAAAAACAGGCTTTAGCAGCAGTGAAGCTGACTCCCTATCCATCCCCGGCCTTACGACCAGGGTTTTCCGGGAGCTGGGATAAAAAGAAAAACCTGATAATTGCTTACCGGATTTCTGAGTTTAATTAACACCGTTACGCATACCAAGAAATTATTTCATGTTTTTAATACGGACTGATTGGTGCTTCCTCCCAGTTCTGATTGTTTACATTCTCATCAAGGTTTGGGTTGTATAAGCTGTTATCAGAAGGAATATATTCGCCCTGACCGTTCATCCAGTATTGATTTGAATAGCCTTCTACCTGGTAGCTTTGTCCGTTATTTGGATCAATAACATTTTGGGTTTCATTAATGCTGTTAATCCTTTGGTTTTGTATTCTATCTTGCGATGCCGAACGGCTGTTATATGCATCCATAGAAGATTTATTCCAGGCATCAACAGAGCTTTGGTGGGCACGTTGTTGCGCTTCAAAATTGGCTTGGTTATTTTTCATTTTTTGATCGTGGGTAGCCCAGCTTTGGTTTGATTTTGCCGCTTCACGCTGATTATAAGCAGCAATATGTTGCGGGTTGTACCGCGTATTGACTAATGCATTGAGGTAAGTAGATTTTACATTTTCGAAATCTGAAGCCTTGCTCCCGACTACCTGAATATAATACCCCCAATAGACAGACCCATAACCGGAATTCTCAGTGTAGTGCACCACTATCATGGCCTTATTGCCCTTCCCATCTTCCCACTCGCTTGCAGCGGCCTGATACGTAGTTTGAGATTGACCAACACTGTAAAGCTGGTCGCCATAATTTTTATCAGCTTGTGCTATTTGCGAAAGTGGGTATTGTTTTATAAACTTTGAACCAGATTGTTGGGCCATTTTTTTAACATCTTGATTTAGAACCCCCTCTACCCCAACAGGACGGCGCATTTGCTGCCCAGCTGCCTGATAGCTCTGCTGCATATACACATCATTGCTGTATACAAATGACTGGTAACCGTATGTGTAAACCTCTATTCCATTGGGCCCCGTGATAGCAGGTGAATTTTGTTGAACATGGGCGTTAATTTTCCAACTGGCTGGCAAGGGAATTTGCGCAAAGGGTTGGTTGGTTTTAGAATCCATAATGGTGTGCATAACAATCTTATCATTGCCTTGCGAATGAGATTGATTGCCCAAATCCCGGTTACTCACAAGAGTAACTCCTTTCTGATTTAGATTGGTAAAACCAGAATTTTGGTCAGCCATACTCGGATTTTGCACTGCAAATTGGTTACTTTGCTCATAATTCATATCAGTGCCACTCTCATTCTGACACGAAATTAAGGTCAAAATAAAAATTGAAAGCATTAATTGAGTAGCCGTTTTCATGTTTTATTTTTTCTTTATTTAACAGGTTATAGATCAGATTCAAAAGAGTGAACGGATTTTAAACACCTACTTATCCTCTTTGTATTCTCTTTGGTACCGCAAAGTATCTCATTATTGAAGATTATCCGCTTAGAGATGCCTTATATATGACTATGCAGGTGGTTTCCATCCTTGGATTCAATGAAGCGCAGTCTTTTTTCATTCTTTTGGTAAAGAATTTACATTCATTTTGATCGTAATGAGTTTTAAGTATAGGAGAAATAAACCATCTTTTCCATGAAGATTTTTTCGTATTTTGGTCCTTCAGGCGAAGGATGCCAGGGGTAAAGATCAACCCAGCGATGAAGAGGACTGAAAGAAGCGAGCGCGGGATCAGGATGGCTCTAAAACGAAAAGATCGTGGATTTGTGCAGGTGTTCTAGACGGCGCCCGGGTAGATAGAGCAAGACGATCAAGAATCTTAGTAATCGTGCTGGATTCCCAGCCTGGCAGCGGTCATTTTCATATCCCAATCGCAGTGCGGACACTGCTCGATGCCGATATCAAACACCCCCTTTAACAGACGCGCCCAACTGATATGCACAGAAACCGAGGGATATTGTGCAGCGTCATTCGCATCGGATGGACTACTTTTGCCTTTCTTTTTGCCTCGAATATTTCTTTGGGCGCAGCTTGGCATTGAGCGCGAGCACGCCATGAAAGCGGATAAGGCTCAGCTTTGACCGAGGAACCAATGCGGCTAGGCGTTGCGGCTAGGGGCTGACTTCCTGAAGAATGATAACTGAATCCTGTTATCTAATGGCCCAAGGAGAAACTCTCTCTACGAAATCAACAATCATCAGTAACCACGAAATCCCCTACTATATCGGGTAATATCGGGTATGTAATACCGCAAGAACTACAGCCGGAATCCTCAATTGGTAGCGCTTTCATAGAATCTAACCCTGCTAATATCCTACAAACCAGCGTAGTATCTTCGGCGATACACTGGCAAGCGCAGACGGCATCTGCTATATATGAGCGCGATGCTTAGGACGAGGGGTTGCCCGAAATTCCCTAGCCAGAGATGCCAACTCGTACTTTCTAAGCGACAATGTGCCTGTCATTTGCCTTTCCCCGTGATATGGGCTATGGTCTTGATATGCAATGAATCCAATGTTACTGAGGACGGTCATTTTTAGCATATGAATACACACCCTTACATTTACGAGTTAATCTTCGCCTTACTCGTTTAAGCCAAGCGCCTGCGGACGCTTGGCCTGATTTCTCTCACATTCATAATTTTCACGGATGTCGTTCGGGCCACTTCGGGTCCGGTATTGGGAGTGAATATGTACAGCTACTTTATGCCGCGAGAGCGGTCGCTACAAGCCAGAACGCTGGTCTACAACACACCATTTTTGTTAGTCAGCGCTCTGGAGCAATTTCAGCGTTTTGCTTACAAGCGCAATTTAGAAACCACAAAGATCGGATGGGCTGGCCCCGGCTGCGTCATCGGCCTGCTTGACATCAAAAACATGATTCAAACCAACACTGAACTGGTCATGCCAAATGAGGCCGCTCCAAAAGAAAAGCGGACTTCGGCGCTGTCGCCATTGGGTTCCAGCCTGTCTGGTTTGGAAAAAGGCGACATCAATCGCGTTAATCTTTGAGGGAGGCGCTACGAATTTAAGGTTTTGGAAATTTGCTACACCGATTCAGTCATTACAAGTATGGAGGAAACGTCATCATGAAGTCTTATGCTTGCCGCCCAATTCACTGGTCTTGAATTCTACCGTGCGCGACGAGACGTGGCGGCAGTCTTATCGCTGCTGGTAACACTGAAGGAGTTGAATTATGAGTAAAGAGAAAACCAAAAAGGAAGCTCAAAAAAGTCTAAAGGAAAAACGACAGGAGAAACGCGAAAAACGCGGTGCACAGGCTAAATAAGTCTGCTTTCGGGCACACAATTGTGTGCCCGAATTTTCGCTATTAGCTGTCGCTAGCTTCACAAAATTCTCGTTTCATCGTACTTGCCGCGTTATCGGAACTCGCGGAACAACAACCAGTCTCATTGATATATGTAGAGACTTTTGCAAAAGCCCTTGCCAGAAGCCTTTAACTATTGATTATAAAGGGTTAATTTTTCAACTATTGGAGTTTTGCAAAGGTCTCATGTAGTGAAGTGATGCGCGAATGCTGAGCAGCACTTTCGATTAGCCCGATCCAAGAATAATGCAGGTTCGCAGTCCGGTTAGACGAGTTGCCCAACGATCCCAGGCACAGGAGATAGAGAATGACGAATGACCCATTAGGTATTGCCGCGACTTTGACAACCGCCTCGGCAACTGCACAGTACGTAAGTCTCACCAAGCTGGCCGACAAGACCGGCGCAGAGATAGCCCGACTTCCTCACACCGTCAAGATCCTGCTGGAAAACATTGCCCGGCGGGCCGGTGGCAGGGATGTGTCGCAAGCTGACGTTGAAGCACTCGCGCATTGGCCGCATGGCGCGGATGCGTCTATCGCGTTTATGCCAGCTCGGGTCATGATGCAAGACTTCACCGGCGTTCCCGCCGTGGTTGACCTCGCAGCCATGAGAAGTGCGATCGCTCGAGCCGGTGGCGATCCAAAGACGGTCAATCCTTTCGTGCCGGTCGACTTGATCATTGACCACTCAGTTCAGGTCGATCGTTTCGGCAGCGCTGATGCCTACGACATCAATCTGGAATGGGAATACCGCCGTAATCGCGAACGTTACTCACTTCTCAACTGGGCTCAGCAGGCCTTTGACGGCTTCCGTGTAGTGCCTCCCGGAATGGGCATTTGTCATCAGGTCAATCTCGAACATCTGGGACGCGTCGTTTTCGAACGTGACGGTTGGGTATTTCCCGATACCTTGGTCGGCACCGATTCACACACACCCATGATTAATGGCCTCGGTGTATTGGGCTGGGGGGTAGGCGGCATCGAGGCGGAAGCGGCTATGCTTGGCCAACCGATGTTTCTGCCAAAACCTGTCGTGCTCGGGGTCAGGACGCGCGGCACACTACCGCCTGGAACGACGGCTACCGACTTGGTTCTGACGCTAGCTCAAATTCTCAGGGCGCACGGCGTGGTAGGCAAATTTGTCGAATTCTTTGGGCCAGGGTTGAGTTCCTTGAGCATCGCAGACCGTGCCACCCTGTCGAATATGTCGCCAGAATTCGGCGCGACGGCCACGCTTTTTCCTGTCGATTCGAACACGCTTGAGTATCTACGACTCACCGGACGTGACGACAGCGTCGATCTGGTCGAACGCTATACGCGTGAACAAGGCTTATTCCGGACCGACGATGCAGCCGAACCAAACTTCAGCGAAGTCCTCGACCTCGACTTGAGCAAAGTCGAACCCAGCGTCGCCGGGCCGAAGCGGCCACAGGATCGCGTCGCGCTGGCCGGTGTCAGGCAATCGTTCCGGTCCGTCATGGATGATGAAGCTACTGACGTGAGCCCGAATGAAATAGCCCGGCTCATCGCCGAAGGTTGCTCTGAGGCCGGTGAGTTTCTTAAAGCCTCGCCGGAACATTTGGGGCAACCAACCGCCGCCGCTTCGGTGACTGATGGATCGGTTGTCATCGCAGCCATCACAAGTTGCACCAATACCTCGAATCCGTCGGTTATGATCGCGGCCGGATTGCTGGCTCGCAAGGCTGTCGAAGCTGGCTTACAATGCCGTCCCTGGGTGAAAACCTCATTGGCGCCAGGCTCGCGCGTGGTCACACAATATCTGGATAAAGCGGGCCTTACCCCCTATCTAGAGAAATTGGGGTTCAATCTGGTAGGTTATGGCTGCACGACTTGCATTGGCAACTCCGGCCCATTGCCCGAAGAGATCGCCGAGGCGGTGACTACCAAGAAACTGGCCGTAGCAGCCGTGCTATCGGGCAACCGAAATTATGAGGGCCGCATACATAGTCAAGTAAAGGCCAGTTACCTGGCCTCGCCGCCGCTATGTGTCGCCTATGCACTGATCGGTACGGTTTTGTGCGACCTGAGTGTCGACCCGCTGGGGACAGACCAACAGGGAAATCCCGTCTATTTGAAGGACATCTGGCCGACCGCAGCAGAAATCGAAACGCTGGTAGCCGCAGCGGTGACCTCCGAGCAATTTGAACAAGAATACGGTCGTATTTTCGAAGGTGATGACAAATGGAAAAGCATGCCCGCACCTATCGGAACGTTGTTCGACTGGACCGATGACTCGACTTACGTTCGCGAACCCCCTTTCTTTATCGACTTTGCCGATACACCGGCATCACTGGCTGATATCCAGGGCGCGCGCGCATTGGCGATACTTGGAGATTCAATAACAACCGATCACATTTCACCGGCTGGTGCCATCGCCCTCGATTCCCCGGCGGGAAAGTATCTCATCGCACATAAAGTACCTGCGGATGAGTTCAACAGCTTCGGCTCTCGGCGTGGCAACCACGAAGTGATGATGCGCGGCACATTCGGCAATATTCGTTTGCACAACGCAATGGTTCCCGGTGTTGAGGGTCCCTGGACTATTCACACGCCCAGCGGCGACAAAATGACTATTTATGACGCCGCGATGCGATATTTACAGAAAGGCACACCGCTAGTGGTAATCGCAGGAAAGGAATACGGTTCGGGCAGTTCGCGCGATTGGGCGGCCAAAGGCGCTGCATTATTGGGTATTAAGGCGATTATTGCCCAGAGCTATGAACGCATCCATCGCAGTAACCTTGTCTGTATGGGTGTTCTGCCATTGCAATTCAAGGATGGCGAATCGGCGCAGTCACTGGGCTTAAGCGGCGACGAAACTTTTGCCATCACCGGGATCGGGAACGGTATTAAGCCGCGGCAAATTGCAAGCGTATCAGTCGTTCGGCAAGACGGTTCGCGAACAACATTCGATACGGTGGTGAGAATCGACGCCCCTGCGGAGGTCGAGTATTTTGTTAACGGCGGCATCCTGCAGATGGTTTTACGTCAATTACTCTCGACCTGATTCTCAATCGGATACGTATAAAAACACCGCGCATAGCGCTTTTACCAATCGCTTGCCGAACATGCACGATGTGCAGTTCGGCAAAGGCAGCGAACCTGGCATTTCAAATCGATAGATCAGGCTCAACGATTCCTGGAGGCTCATACATCTATCATCTATTCAACTTTGGCCGTCATATAGTGAGGCCTATGCAAAACCCCAATAGTTTAAAAATTAACTATTTATAATCAATAGTCAAAAATTTCTGGCGAGGGCTTTTGCAAAAATCTCATAGTGTCTGCCGGTGGCTATCGAGATTTGAGACAAAAGTACTTTTCCATCTTGGAATAAGGTTAGTTAGCATAAAGGCGATAGTTCCCGGGTTTGGTGCCCTACAAGAAATCAACTTGGCAACACCGGATTAATGCCCGCACTGACCGCTGCCTTTCGTTGTAAATCTGTTATTTAGCACACATTATTCCCGACTCCCATTAAATCCGGTGTCAAAGCATTTGGCGATCTCATTCCTCGGTAAGAATATAATGATTATCCTTAGTCTAAATTAGGCATTCCGTCTATATTATTTTCCCTCTGGAAGCTTACTATTGCCTTGCTCGGATATTTAATATATTTAAATTCTTATACATGCCTGCGTAATGTCCTTTGTTTTTCCAACAAAGCTCATAGAAAGTTTGATCGAGTCTAGGAAACGGGATTACGCAACAAAAATTGATTCTTAGAAGCTTCCATAAGGAGATATAAAAGTGATTAGTTATCGCCGATTCAAATCGCAAATAAGTATTACGCTTCTGGTCACGGCATTATCATGGTTGGTATGTAATTTGGCCGTCGCAGCTCCACCTACCAACGATACATTCACCAATTCAACCTCGGTCACTGTCGGGTTCAACGAAGTGCTCGACACAACAGAGGCAACCACAGATAGCGATGACGCCCAACTGAACATGTCATGCGGCGCCCCAGCAAGCGACGCCAGCGTTTGGTATTCATTTAATGCCACTTCTGACACGAACGTCGTGGTCGATGTTTCGCAATCCAACTACTCAGCTGGCGTCTTGGTAAGCGAGGGTAGCCAAGACAATTTACAGACCATCGCATGCGGGCCTGGGGCTGTGCCTTTTTTCGCAACAGCGGGTACGACCTACTATGTGCTGGCCATAGATGATCAGCTTGACGGGGGCGGCAATGGAGGGCTCTTGAGTATTTCGTTCAACGAAGTAGCACCAACCACACTGGACGACTTCACTGTAAACCCCGTCGGTATAGTTAATACCCGCACCGGTGTTGCGACGATTTCAGGAACGTACACTTGCAACAATGGTGACTTTCTTGGCTTGTTCGCAGATGCTAGCCAGGATGTCGGACGAATAGCCACCATTCGTGGAGATTTCTTTTTCTTCGACTCTGGCACATGCAATGGGACGTCGCACCCATGGTCTGGAAACGTTGTTCCGCAAAACGGCAAGTTTGCTGGTGGCAAAGCCATGACTATGACATTTGCGTTTACGTGCGGCCCATTCCAATGCGCTGATGGATACATAGAGCAGAAGATTCAACTGCGTGGCGGTAAGAAGTAAACATTAGCAGCTTGCACCGAAGGTGATGAGAAGCTCAACAAGACATCACCTTCATAAACTCTGCCGAAGGCGCAAGACTTTCTCTTGTCATTACGATTCCGTCGCATTAACCAAAACGCATATTTCAGATGAACTGGCATGCCATCCCTTTAAACTAGACGGATTCATTCTGCCAGCGTATAAAATTGTTCAGCAGAAGGCATCTTGTCAGCTCCCTCCATCATCATCATCTGGCCTTTGTGAATCATGTGTATTAGTTCGATGCCAGCCGGGATGTTTTTAGCTGATTGAAAAGACTTAAGTCCGAACATTGGCTTCGTTATTCGCTTCACTGCTCGATAATCTTGCTCTACCACATTATTGAGATATTTGACCTGACGAACCACCATGGGCATGTCCCTGTTGACGTTGATCTTATCAAGCGCTACTTTATTCGCACCACTTTTATCATCGTGACCTCTTTAGGAACGCCATTGGCTTGCATGGCTTTACCAAAGAAGCGTTTAGCAGCGGCTTTATCACGCTTGGCAGTTAATAGAAAGCGATTTCCACCATCATTGTCCACAGCGCTATACAGGCATTTCCAAATGCTTATAGCCTTGGAGACCTTTGTAAAACCCCAATAGTTGAAAAATTAATCCTTTACAATCAATAGTCGAAAACTTCTAGCGAGGGCTTTTGCAAAAGTCTCCCTTGATATGAGTCTCGCCCGTCCGCCAGCTTCCATCAACCGAGCACCTATGCTTTCTGAAAATCTTTTCCAGTAATGGTAAAAATCGAGCGCCCAACGGCTCACTGTAGAATGATTCACAGATACGCCACGCTCCTCCATCATTTCTTCCAGGTGCCGGCAACTTAACGGATACGCCGCGCACCAGCGGATATAGGCCAGAATCACCTCAACCGGAAATCGTATTTCTCTTTTACAACCAGTATGTAGCCTCACCATCTTTTCAATGTCAACAGCCCACACGGGAGGTATCCATGATCTCGCTTAGTGCGACAGAACCATTCAAAAAGATGTTAAATTTATAAACTCGCAAGATGATTAAATTTTTTCCAGCTAATTACTTAGCCGCAAGAAACCGAGATTACGCCAAACTGATTCATGTCCAACCTAACAGTATTTTATAACCGACTTGACTCTGGAAAAAGCTCCAGAGATTGCTCCTATTTAAGTTTTATAATAGGCACGTATGCTCTCCGCCCATGCTTGGTCAGCCATATTGGGCCAGCTGTCTTTATCAAAACCTGGTGCACTTTTGAATCTCTCTTTTTCTTCTTGAAGCACAAAACATTTGTTATCCGAATCAAGTGTTAATGCTTTCCACGGCGCTACAAAAAACTTTTCTCCTATTACTAAAATTACGTTACTGCTTCTTTTCACTACTATAATCCATAAGCATAGTAGCTATTTTTAAAGCTACCCCTATCATGCTTGAAATTACGCAGTTTAATTCGATTTTAATGAGAAGATTACATGAGGTCTGTGCGAAGACCCACATAGAGCTTCACCTCTGCTAATTCCCGCAGATAAGTGTGGTTCTGCACTTTACGAATATTTGCGACGAAACCCGAATTCAGGATTGCTAATCGTCATATAATTTAATTTTAAACTGGATGTCTGGGTGCTGTTCTTTGAAAAAACTGGGAAAATTTCAACACTGATTGACAGTGCTGAGCCTTCACATAAGCCAACCCGAATAAGAGAACGAGGTATGCGCCGTTTCAAATTGATAGATCAGGTTCAACGATTCCTGGAAGCTCATGCTGCTGTGAGCAATCTATTCAACCTTTGCCGTCATCTGATATCTGCCAGTCACTATCGAGATTTGAGACAAGGTACTTTTGCGTCTTGGAAAGAAATTACGTTAGCTTGAAAGCTAAATTTCTAGAACTGGTGCCCTATGAAAGTTCACTTGGCAATACCTAGAATTCGCATACAGCAAAAATATAGTTTACTTGTTTTTGCACATCATCAGTAAAAGTTGAAACACCACTGAAAAAGAGATCTGAAAGATTAATTGCACCAAACAGCCCAAACGTAGTGGTAATTGAAATAGCGGGCAGGAAGCTTACAAACAAAGGGTCAAGTCTTGCTGTGCCATATATAGCCAGCTATCCTATAATGCAATTAAATCGAAGATGCAAAAATGGCAAGGCCACCAAAAATAGAACCGCCTAGAGGTTTGCACCATGTAACGTCCCGAGGAAATTACCGAGATAGAATTTATCCTGATGATTTTGTTCGTGTTTTATGGCTGGAGCTGTTAGGGCGAGTTTGTGAGCGATTTAATTGGATTTGTCATGCCTATTGTCTGATAGATAATCAGCATCATATCGTGGTGGAAACAGTTAAAGGAAATTTGTCTAAGGGCATGCGGCAGCTGAACGGTCTCTATACGCAATATTTTAATCGCACCCACAATCCTGGCAGTGAGATTTTTGTCGATAAAATGCAGCCGCATATGAAATCAGACTAAAATATCAGTAAAATCCGGCGAGCACAGCGAAAACCCATGCCCAAGCCACTTCCGCATTATTCATCTATTAACAATAGAAATGAAGGGATTGTAGCGGCATATCAAACGGGTGATTACGCCATGAAACAGATTACAGGAGACTTTTGCAAAAGCCCTCGCCAGAAGTTTTCTACTATTGATTATAAATAGTTAATTTTTTAACTATTGGGGTTTTGCAAAGGTCTCTACAGGTGAATTTGGATTGCATTACGCGACCGTTAGTCGGGTTATCAAAAAAGCAGAAGGAAATCAGTGTGCCTCTACAAGACCTGACTCTTTCTCCAAAAACAATCTTTTCAACAGCTTTTATGGATAACAGAGCCGCCGAATTGAATGATTATTTTTATCGCCATTTCAACCAGACTGGAATTCCACCCTTGGGTCTCAGGGTAATCGCCATCTCAATCTCCACTTCGTCCTTGTCAAGCAGCTGCAAATCACAATGCTGAACGATCATGCTGAGCAAAAGCTGACTTTCCAATAATGCGAAATGACTACCGATGCAGATGCGCTCGCCTGTCCCGAACGGCATGAACGAAAACCTGCGATTTTCGTGTATTAAAAACCGCTCAGGGTCGAACTGCTCCGGTTGCGACCAAAATTCGGCATGATGATGAAGATTGAATATGCTGAATATCGCAAGTCTGCCAGCTTTCAAGAAGTAGCCATCGATCTCGGTATCCTTATTAACTCTACGCAGCATGATTCCAGCAGGTGGGCGAAAGCGCAGTGATTCATTGAGCACGGCTTTAGCATAAACAAGCTGCTGCAAATCTGTCGCATCCGGTATTTTTCCTTGCAGCAAGCTGTCAAGTTCCTGGCGCAGTTTCGCGAGTACATCCGGATGCCGGGCCAATAAGTATAAGGTCCAGCTCAACAAATTCGCGGTGGTTTCATGGCCTGCACCAAAAATGGTGATAACTTCATCCCGAAGCTGTCTGTCAGTCATCTGCTCGCCGGTGTTGTCATCGCTTGCTTTTAACAGCATATCCAGCAAGTCGTTATGCGTGGATGGCGTAGCGCGGCGTTCATTGATGATTCCATATATGAGCTCATCGATTATTCCCAATGCCTGCTTGAATTTTTGATTAGCCGGGGTGGGTACATACAACGGGAGCATCAAGGGATTAACGATGGTTTCAGCGGCATACCTGAGCAAGATATCCAGGGAGGGAGATATCTGTTCTATCTTATCGAGAACGCTGGTGCTGAACATGGTCTGGGTGATCCCCTCCAGCGTCAACTGCGTCATTTCCCTGGAAAGATTAATCTCCGCGCCCTCACCCAGCTTCCGCCACCTATCCAGCATATTGCTGCCTGCGGTGGCGATTTGCGGTAACAGTGTGGTTATATTGCTCCTCTGAAAAACCGGCTGCATCAACCGCCGTTGCCGTTGCCACAAATCACCTTGGCTTGTTACTAATCCCTTCCCCAGAACTAATTCCAGGCCAATTGGTTTTCCGTCACCGCGTATTTTTACAAAATCATCGCTTTGCTTGATCAGGGCTTGCTCAACCAGCTTCGGATGACTGAACAGATAAATATGGCGGCCAGCTAACCTGAAGCTGACCAGGTCACCGTAATCTCGCTGCCAGTCACAAAGCGCTTGAAATGGATTCGCGATCATCTTGCTTAAATTGCCAAGCAGGAAATCGCCCTTTACCTGAGGAACTGTTTTGTTATTCGGCATCGTCAATACAATCGGTAGTATCAGTCATGAGTTCATCAGCAGTCGATACAACGTATAGACCAGTCAGATGCAGCAAGTCGAACAAAAGCAACTCCGCCACCTGTTCTTACCCAGCTTTCGCTAATGGATCCTGACAAAACCGGGCGTTGCCGATCAAGCAACATGTGATTGATCTTCCTATCCGAATTCAGGATGAAAAGTTATTTTGAATATTATTGATCAAACGTTATGGCAAGCGGGGTACAGGAGAAATAAAGCACCTTTTCCACGGACATTGAATGTACTGAAATCCGGCTCGACTGTCAAACACGGTGATAATCGATCGAAAAATGACTGTATTCCGGTTTAGTTAGCATGAAAGTTCAGAAATTTTGTCGCGTTTTGGCACTTCGGGCGAAAAGCGCCCAGGGGGGGGGTAAAGGTCAGCTCAGTGACGAAGAGGATTGAAAGGAGCCAGCACGAGATCAGGTTGGCTCGAAAAGATCGTGGATTTGTGCAAATGCTCTAAATAGTGCAGTCACCAAACGAAAGAATAGCGAAGTGCGTTAATCCTAAGTCAATGCCGACTTTGCCGCTAACCCTTGGCTTTCGCGCAACAGCGTCGTCGCAAAGCATAGAAACGGGGTATCGACCCGCTGAGTCTTTAGAGACTGTTGCAATGGTTAGTTTTGTTGCCTTAGGAAGGGTGCGCGACCATCTAATATTCAGTGGATCTTTCATCTTCGCCAGCTTCAGAAACTTACCGTCCCACTTGAAGGCACTGGACGTGTATTCAGCCGATTGCTTCTCATGCTTGCTTTTGAATGACGGGTATTTGGCTCGTTTGGCAAAGAAATTACCCAATGCCGTTTACAGGTGGCGGAGAGATTGCTGCACAGGAACACTGGAAACTTTGTTCAGCCATTCAAATTCAGGCTCTTTTTTTAACTCAGTCAACAAAGAAGAGGTAGCATGATACCCGATTCTTTTTTTCTCGGTATACCAGGCATCAGAGCGAACGCGCAACATCCGATTATAGACAAATCTGGCGCACTCGAATGTTTGAGCCAGAATAGTTTCTTGCTCAAACGTTGGGTAAAACCTGAATTTGTATGCGCGCTTGATTTCCATTAACATACTTTAACAGAAATAGGTGAAAACACAGGCTTCAGTATCAGCGAAGCTGATTCCCTATCCATCCCCGGCCTTAAGACTGGGGTTTTCCGGAAGTTGAGATGATAACAACCTGTTATCAAGGCAGGGATGCATCGGCAAAATCGATTGCTGCAAATAGCTAATTTTTAGAGTGAAGTGAAAATTACATAATCCTTCGCTGGCCTGAAAAAATCAGCGAGGCTTTTTCAACACCCTGCCAAAGCAGACCTCAACCGAAACATCTACGGGAGTATAGCGCTGACATGTGGTTGCTCGATCTTCAACGTACACCGCGCCTGATCCTGATCTGCATCGTACTTGGTGTGATCGGGGCGCTGGGTGCGCAAGTGTTCCTGCTGCTGCTGCAGTTCTTCGACACCTATGTTCTCACCGCTATCGGTGGATTCCAGACAATCGACGTCGAGACGGCTCATGCGACGGCCAAAGCACCCCAGCCGTTCACGCACTGGTATTGGTGGATGCCGGTTTCGACCACACTGGGTGGGCTAGCGGCGGGCCTACTGATCTACGGATTGGCCCCCGAGACCGAAGGGCATGGCACCGATGCCACACTGATCGCCTTTCACCGCAACAACGGACGAATGCGAGCACGGGTGCCATTTGTCAAAACGCTGGCCAGCGCGATCACCATAGGTACTGGTGGCTCCGGCGGCCGCGAAGGGCCAACGGCACAGATCGCCTCGGGAGCTGGCGCGATCATCGCACAGCTGTTTAAACTACCCGATGATGAGCGCCGGATCGTAATCCTGATCGGTATGGCTGCCGGACTGTCGGCAATCTTCAAGAGTCCGCTGGGGACCGCAATCTTCGCGGTCGAAATTCTCTATTCGCGGATGACCTTCGAGGGCGCGGCTCTGATCTTCACTTTAATCTCGGCCTCGGTTGCCTATTCCATCACCGGAATGTTCTCTGGCTTTACGCCGCTGTTCCTATTGTCGGAAAGCAGTCGCGAATTGATTCCACTGGATCTGTTGTGGTTCAGCCTGCTCGGTGTGCTGGCAGGTGTAGTGGGTGCGATGATGCCATGGATTTACTACGGGGTCCGCGACTGGTTCGTGGCGTTGAAGGTACCACGCGTAATCAAACCGGCCATCGGCGGCTTGGCCGTCGGCCTGATCGGCATTGCACTTCCACCGATCACCGGCGGTGGCTATGACTATATGCAGTTTGTGCTTCAGGGCGGATCGGGGTTAACAATAGGGTTATTGCTGCTTTTCACCTTCGGTAAAATTCTCACGCTTTCGTTAACCGTGGGCTCGGGCGGATCCGGTGGCGTATTCGGGCCAACGCTCTATGTCGGAGTCATGCTCGGTGGTGCCTTTGCCAGCCTGCTGCACATGATGCACATCGAAATCGATGGCGGCTGGCTGGCAGTCGTCGGCATGGCCGCAATCTTTGCCGGGACTGCTCGTGTACCCATCGCCTCGATGGTGATGGTGATTGAAATGACGGGCGGCTTCACGCTGATTATGCCAACGATGCTGGCTGTCGCCATCGCCTTTTTAGTACAACTGCTGCTGTCCCGCCACGCCAAATACCCAACGATCTACGAATGCCAAACCAGCACCCCGGCAGACAGCCCGATCTACCACAAAGCCTACTACCAGGCGGCAGCTGAACTGCTTCGCCGCCAACAGGTCTATCTCGACCGCGACATCCTGGACAGTCAGTTACAGGCGGCACTGGACAGCGACGAAGGTATCGCAATGCGTATGCGGCAGGGGCGGCTTTACCGCCTTTCAATACCGCCAGGTTCACCAGTCGCTGGTAGCGAAGTGCGCAGCCTGGGCCTGGACAAAATGGGTACGCTCATCGTCGGCGTGTTCCGCGGAGAAAGCGATATCATCCCCAGCGGCAGTACGCGACTACAAGTCCATGACAGTCTGCTAGTGGCCACTACCGACGAGTCTATCCTAAAGTTCCGCGCCTTGATCGCACCGCCGCAAGCGGAAGAATCCCCTTCATAACATGAGACTTTTGCAAAAGCCTCTGAGGGTTTAAGTCAGAGGGATTTTGGTTCGTCGAAGACATCAAACAGCGAAAGGTACAGCTGACAAGGTGATTTAAGGTTCACAATGAGTCTATCAGTTCATAAATCGGAAATAAACATCAGTAATTGCAAAATATTATCCACTTTTTAAGAATGATTAAACATTAATATGTTGATCCCAATAAGGGTTGTCGCCAAACCGTTCAGCTAAAAAATCAATTAGCACGCGTGTTCTTTGTGACAAATAGCGCGTTTGTGGATAAACCGCATAGGCATTAAGTCGAGGCGGGTCGTAATCAGATAGTATTGGCACCAATTCGCCACTAGCAATTGCTTTCCAGGAAATAAAAGTGGGTGTCATAACAATGCCGTGCCCTGCAATAGCCATATCTTTTAGAAAATCGCCATTATTAGCAATCATATGAGCCGAAACATTAATGCTATGTTGCTCTCCTTGTTTATCTGTGAGCTTCCAGGTAGATGAGCTGGATAAGTTGTAATGCAGCAATCGATGACGCTTTAAATCACAAGGTGTTTTAGGCGTACCCTGTTCTTTTAGATAATCCGGACTGGCACAGAGCACGTGTTTAATCGGGGACAGCTTACGTGCGATCAAGTTTGAATCTTTTAACGCCGCGATGCGGAAAGCAAGATCCAGCCCCTCTTCGACCAAATCTACCTGACGGTCAGAAAAATTAATATTGATGGTCAGTTTAGGGTGTTGTTTGATAAAGGCATTAATCGCTGACGATAGGTGGCACAGTCCAAACGATAACGGTGCCGCCAGATTTATCCTCCCTTCAAGAGCAATATTGGCATCTTCCGTTAAGGCATTTAACTCAGCAACATCGTTAACAATCTTTATTGCGCGTTCATAATAACTCCACCCGGCTTCGGTTAAGCTCGATGTACGTGTGGTTCGGTTTAATAAACGTACGCCCAGACGTGTTTCCAGCTCAACCAATCGACGGCTGACAGCAGATTTAGCCAGATTCATCTGATCGGCAGCGCGACTGATCCCACCAGCATCTACCACGTGGATAAACACATTCATGTCTTCTAGTTGGCCCATTATGATAGTTCTCAAAAAGTGAATAATATTTTGCCATTATTGATGTTTATTCCTGATTTATGAACAGATAGACTCATTGAACCTTAAATCAATTTATTTTCTTTTAGAAAACAAAACTGAGGAAATCATGATGCAAACATCAATCAAAATGAAACTCGCTGCAAGAGAATTAAAAATATTAACCTCCGGCCAGCCGGTTTCCGACGGTGATGGCGTAAAGATGATACGTGTGATTGGCACACCCGAACTAAATATGCTGGACCCGTTTTTATTATTTGATGTATTTGAAACGGACCAGGCACAGGATTACATCGGTGGTTTTCCTGATCATCCACACCGTGGTTTTGAAACGGTCACCTATTTATTAGCAGGACGGATGCGCCATAAAGACAGTGCGGGTCATGAAGGCGTGATTGAAGCCGGCGGTGTGCAATGGATGACGGCCGGAAAAGGGATTATCCATTCAGAAATGCCTGAGCAGAAAGATGGCTTGTTGCAGGGCTTTCAACTGTGGGTCAATCTGCCGGCCAGTGAAAAAATGTGTGCACCTGTTTATCAGGAATTTCCAGCACATAAAATTACCGTCGAACATTTGGATAATGGTGCTGAAGTACGTGTGATCGCCGGGTCGACTAATAACGGCACAACCGGCCCCGTGATTAATCAGTATGTGAATCCGATTTATATGGACGTTTTATTACCTAAAGGTCAGACATTTGAGCAGGCTGTAGGTGCTGATGACAATGTTTTTATTTTTGTTATTAGCGGTGAGCTATCTGTCGGTGATTCAATGCGCAAGATTAATCGCCATCAAATGGGCGTCTTACATAATGGCGATCAAGTCGTTGTTACTGCCAATCAAGAAACGCGATTTTTATTAGTGGCAGCGCACCCCTTAAATGAACCGGTTGCGCGTGGCGGTCCGTTTGTCATGAATACCAAGGCAGAAGTATTACAAGCATTTGAAGATTTCAGGCAAAATAAATTAATATTTACTAATTAGGGGAGCAGAAAACCAAAATCGAAGAGCAACTCAATCCAACGCATATAATACAAGTAGTAATTATTTTTTTGAGCTTCCAAGGCATTACTCACAGAAGTCGAAGCAGGGTTTTTTGCCCTATTGGGTAACAAGTCGATGACAGCACAGCAATTGCGCATAAATAAGGAATTAAAATGGGTATATTAATTGACGGGCAGTGGCAAGACATTTGGTATCCAACCGAAGAAACTCAAGGACGGTTTGTTCGTTCAGCGGCCCAGTTTCGTAACTGGATTACCGCGGATGGTTCTGCTGGACCAACTGGGCGTGCAGGGTTTAAGGCGGAAGCAGGACGTTACCATTTATACGTATCTTATGCCTGCCCATGGGCGAATCGCACGCTGATCTTTCGTAAAATTAAAGGGCTGGAAAAAATGATTTCCTTGTCCAACGTGCACTGGCATATGGCTGAAGAAGGCTGGACCTTTGACGATGGAGAAGGTGTCATTGCCGATCCGCTCTTTAATGCAGCCTATTTACGCGAAATTTATTTACATGCAAACAATAACTATTCAGGCCGTGTTACGGTTCCCGTCCTTTGGGATAAAAAAACCAACACGATTGTTTCCAATGAGTCTTCTGAAATCATTCGCATGTTTAATAGTGCCTTTGATACATTAGGTGCTATTGAAGGTGATTATTATCCTGAAAACTTGCGTGAAGATATTAATGCACTCAATGCACGCATCTATGACACAGTAAACAATGGCGTTTATAAAGCTGGCTTTGCTACGACACAGGAAGCCTATGAAGAAGCGCTTATTCCTTTATTCGAAACCCTGGATTGGTTAGAGCAAAGGCTGGCAACGCAACGCTATTTAACCGGCAATCAAATCACCGAGGCAGACTGGCGTTTATTTACCACACTCATTCGTTTTGATCCCGTATATGTCGGACACTTCAAATGTAATCTGAAACGTCTGGTTGATTACCCAAATCTTTGGGCCTATACGCGTGATCTTTATCAACAGCCGGGTGTTGCCGAAACGATTAATATGGTTCATATTAAAAATCACTACTATAGTAGCCATGCCAGCATCAATCCAAGCGGTGTGGTGCCTCTAGGGCCAGTGATCGACTTTAACTCCCCTCACTCTCGCAACAAACAACAGACTCAACCTTAGTCCAAACAAAAATAGAAGGAAATCCACTATAAGCTTGCCCGCAGACAAAATGGATAATCCACATCACAAGCCCTCTAAAAATCTACCGCAAAGCGATAATACGCCGATCTTTGTAAAATTATATTTATAAAGCCCGATTAAAAGCAGCCTTCAATTTAACCTGGCAATGCCATCTTAGATGCATTTCTCTCCTTTTTGTTTGGTTGTGATATCAATAACATCATCAATTGTAGAGATGAAGATTTTGCCATCACCCAAATTACCTGTATGAGATGCTTCTATAATTGCTGATACTATTTCGTCTACTTTGGAATCTTCAACAACGATGTAAAATATTACAACATCATTGTATTTTTCAATGTATCGACCTGGCCCTGGCTGAACGTTCCTAGGTCCTTGTCCACGACCCTTTCCAGGAATTACGGTCAATCCACCAATTTCTAATTTTCGCAAAGCATCTAAAATGTTTTTTTCTCTGGATGCAAGAACAATCGCCTCTATCTTTTTCATATATTTCCTTGTAAACATGTAGTTTAAAAATTTATTTCTAAAATACTCAGCGTTGATATGCTTTAAATATTAAGCAGGAGATATAGGAAAAATAAGCTACCTTTTCCATGAATTTTGAATGTACTGAAAGCGGGCTCGATTGTCAAACATGATGATAATCGATCGAAAAATGGCGCTATGTCGCTTCAGTTAACACGAAAAATTAAAGA
The DNA here is from genome assembly GCF_900143275.1 of Nitrosomonas cryotolerans ATCC 49181. Lineage (NCBI taxonomy): Bacteria > Pseudomonadati > Pseudomonadota > Betaproteobacteria > Nitrosomonadales > Nitrosomonadaceae > Nitrosomonas > Nitrosomonas cryotolerans. Next base: position 433,833 of record NZ_FSRO01000001.1, on the reverse strand, counting down.
TTTTTCCGCATTTTGGCGCTTCAGGCAAAAGATGCCCAAGGGTGGGTTTTAACATCAGCGCAGCTGACTCCCTATCCATCCCCGACCTTAAGACCGGGGTTCTCCGGGGGTCAGATAAAAAAATGAATTCCGTCGATCCAAAATCTTGTTGGGCGGAAAAAAAGTTTGAGTTGACTGAAGGGTCCTTAGTGAAGCATTGATGATTCTCGCTAATAGGTTTGCCATTTACCGGTTCAAAGTTTCATCGTTTATTTATTTTAATCAAGCACCAACGTGGCTCACTTAAAATATTAATCCAAATCAAAATGTTACCTGAAATAGCTTATAATTTCAGTAATACTAAGAGCAATGATTTGATTAAATTCTTGACAACTGAACACCTGATGCAGTCTACTATTAAGCTCCGGCAGTTCCTCAACCTGCCTGATGCCTGAGTTTGTTTAACTGGCTGTAATACTTAATTGACTCAGGTTATCCAGTGAAGAGGAATCGCTATATCGTCTAATTGAGAATCGTATGCCAAAAAACATTTTTGTCATTGGCTTTGATAACTTTAATTATGCCCTGCTAGAACCTATTGGGAAGAAAAAAAACTATCGCTTTCATTCTCTCCTGGCGACGAATGAAGTTAAGCGGCAGAAACATTACTTTCCCGAAAATCTGTTATCCAAAGCTGAGGAACGGCTCAAGCAATTTTCCGGGTCAATCGACGCGATTGTTGGCTACTGGGATTTTCCTACTACATGTCTCGTCCCTTTCTTGAATAAGAAAATGGGTCTTCCGGGCCCTTCTCTTCAAAGTGTCTTAAAATGCGAACATAAATATTGGAGTCGTGTTGAGCAAAGCCAGGTGACGCAAGATATTCCAAAGTTTTGTGTATTTAACCCGCATGATAAAGATGTGCGGTCCAAGATCAATCTGGCTTATCCATTCTGGATTAAACCGGTAAAGTCATTTGCATCTCATTTAGGATTTCGCATTCATAATGATAAAGAATTTAAAGAAAGCATTGCGATAATTCGCGAAGGAATTGGGCGATTTTCCACACCATTTAATTACTTTCTTAATCAGATTACGCGTCCACAATCCGTCGCTGATATCAATGGGGAATTCTGCATCGCTGAATCAATTATTTCGGGGCGGCAGTGTACACTTGAGGGCTATGTGTATCATGGTCAGGTGGAAATCTATGGTGTCATCGATTCCATTAGAGAACCTAATCGATCAACATTCTCCAGGTATCAATACCCATCCCACCTGCCTCAACGAATTCAGCAGCGGATGATCAGCGAAGCGCAGAAAGTCATGAACCATCTACAGTATGATAATGCGCCCTTTAATATTGAATTTTTCTATGAGGAACGCCACGATCATATCTGGTTGCTGGAAATCAACCCCCGAATTTCACAATCTCATTGCGATATCTTTAGAAAGGTGGACGGCGCTTCCCATCATGAAGTCATGATTGATCTTGCACTTGGAGATCAGCCGGATTTTCCCAAAAGAAAGGGAAATTTTCATTGTGCCGCTAAATTTTTCTTCCGCACACATCATAATGGCGTTTTAAAACAAGTCCCAGGTCAAGAACAGATTCAACGCGTAAAAAAACGTTTTCCTGATGCATTAATTAACATTCATGTAAAAGAAGGCATGCGGCCTTCAGATTTGCAGAGTCAAGAAAGCTACAGCTATGAATTAGGGTATGTTTGTATGGGCGCTGACAATGAGCATGCACTGCTGGACAATCACCGGCAATGTCTTGAAATTTTAAAATTCGAATTTCAGTAACCATCAATTTATTGACCGATAAATAAGGGAGCATCTTTGAAGATAGCGACCACTTTTCCTCATCAAATTCGTGAAATAGAACATCTATGGATCACTATGTCTGACGGTGTCCGGTTGTCGGCAAAAATTTGGTTACCAGACACCGCAGAGGCAATACCAGTCCCCGGAATTTTAGAATATATTCCCTATCGTAAACGTGATAGCGCCGCTTACCGTGACTCGACCATTCATCCCTATTTTGCGGGATATGGCTATGCCTGTGTGCGGGTTGATCTGCGCGGCAGTGGTGATTCTGAGGGCGTGCTGAAAGATGAATATTTAGCTCAGGAATTACAGGATGGGATCGAGGTGTTGCAATGGATCGCGGCACAGCCTTGGTGCAATGGATCAATCGGCATGATGGGGATTTCCTGGGGAGGCTTTAATGCGTTACAAATAGCCGCGCTTCGTCCTCCACAATTGAAGGCTATCATCACTATCTGCTCGACCGATGATCGTTATGCCGATGACATTCATCATATGGGTGGATGTCTGCTGAGTGATAATCTTTCCTGGGCATCAACCATGTTTGCCTATAACTCCTGTCCGCCAGATCCTTTAATCGTCGGAGAAAAATGGAAGGCACTTTGGTTAGAACGGTTAAAGGGCAGTGGTTTATGGCTGGACACTTGGTTGCGCCACCAACGACGCGATGCATACTGGAAACATGGCTCCATTTGTGAAGATTTCTCTGCAATTACTTGCCCCGTTTTTGCCATCAGTGGGTGGGCTGATGGATATTCCAATGCGGTGCTTCGGCTGCTGGCTAATCTAAAAACACCCCGAAAAGGTCTCATTGGTCCTTGGAGCCATCGATATCCACACTTAGGTATTCCTGGACCCGCCATTGGTTTTCTTCAGGAAGCGTTGCGTTGGTGGGATAAATGGCTAAAAGGCATTGATACAGGCATTATGGATGAGCCCATGTTGCGCGTCTGGATGCAGGACAGTGTCCCGCCGACCACTTATTATGCAGAGCGGCCTGGCCGCTGGGTCTGTGAAGCTTCATGGCCTTCATCCACCATTGACTATCATGCTTACACATTAGCCAAAGGGGAACTGGATGATTCCGGTGCAAAAATTCCTGTAACTGCTTTGACGATTCAATCACCTCTCAGCGTAGGGTTGTTTGCCGGAAAATGGTGTTCCTATGCAGCTGGTCCTGACTTAGCGCATGATCAACGAGAGGAGGATGGTGGCGCGCTGGTATTTGATAGTGCACCGCTCAATAAATCGATGGAGATTCTTGGCTCACCAGTCATCGAGCTTGACCTGCATGCGAACAAGCCTATCGCTATGGTGGCGGTTCGTTTATCCGATGTAGCCCAGGATGACAAAGCAACCCGAATTACGTATGGTTTATTAAATCTCACGCATCGGAATAGCAGTGAAAATCCTGAACCTGTGCAACCGGGGGAGCGGTTCCGAGTGCAGGTGCAATTAAACGATATTGCCCAGGTCTTTCCGCAAGGGCATCGGCTCCGTCTTTCTATTTCAACGTCGTATTGGCCACTGGCCTGGCCGCCACCTGAACCAGTCCGTCTTTCAATTTATTCTGGGACGAGTATTTTTAAAATACCGGCGCGCCACCCGCGTGAATCCGATTATCAGTGTCATGAATTCGGCGAAGCGGAAGGTTCTAAACCCCTTAAAAAATCACTCATAGAACCCGAACATCATAACTGGCACGTTATTCGGGATCTAGCCAAGGATGAATCCACCTTGAAAGTGGTCAACGATAGAGGCATATACCGGCTCGAAACGATAAATCTCGAAGTCCAAAGCAAAACGATAGAAAGATATACCTATCGTGCCGATGATTTTTTGTCGGTGAAAGGGGAAACACACTGTACTCGCGGATTCAAGCGTAACGATTGGTTCGTAAAAACGATCACACGCACCACGCTGACTTCTAATGCCACCCATTTTCATTTACTCGCTGATCTGGATGCCTATGAAGGTCAAAAGCGAGTCTATTGTGTCAGCTGGGATCGAAAAATTCCACGTGATTATGTTTAACTTGGTTATCCCACTTATAAAATAACTGTTTGTACCATTAATCGAAGTCCTGTAGCGAAGAGCGACGCAGAAAGCAGAAAGCAGAAAGCAGAAAGCAGAAAGCAGAAAGCAGAAAGCAGAAAGCAGAAAGCAGAAAGCAATTTGGAATCAAGCAGGTTCAAGAAGTTGCGTGTCTTTACAGGTAATCACGGCGGTACTCGAGTGAGTACGCCAAGATGATCAAGCATTTTGGCGGTCACACTGGATCATTATTATTTCTTTATACAATTAATTCCATCATTGCCTATACACACTATCATATTGATATTTCAGTCTTACTTAGCAGTATAAATTAGTTCTTCTGCTTACCTTACCACATACTTAAGGGGCTAAATACAAATGCAAGCTTTCAAAACATTATCGACAACCAATAGCAATTCTCCTGCGGCGTTTATCCACTTATTTCTCTTGATACCCCTATTCGCACTGGCTTTACTTATAATTATCCAATTATCATCGCCACCAGTCCAAGCATCCGTTATTGAGGCGGAAAAAAAGTTTGATTATCAAGGCTTCCTTGTTACAGAAGTTGAAGGAATTTCGCTCAGGACACCACCCGAAATGATCCCCGTTATTCTTGAAAAAAATAGTTACAGCCAGGCAAGACAAGCAACTTATACCAAACAAACCCAGGAACCCGGTCAACGCAAATCGGTCTACCGAATTGAAATAGAAGATACGGCTACGCACCGCCAGATTACCTATTTCCGCGGCAAGACAGGTGGACGCATCAAAAGCTCGGCGCAAGCGGAGCCCATTCCTGCCGATGAATTTACTATTGCGCGCGCAGTATATAAGCTGGTTTGTGGTGAGGTCTCCTCTCAAACACAAGCCGCTCGGTCATGCTTACCCGTGACTGAATCAAACATCCGCTTTGGCGATGGTAACTTACTTGAAATTAGTGATAACGTCGTTGTTCAGCTTAGCGCATCAGCGACTTCTACAACGATTACTTTGAGATATACTAAAGACTAGATCATTAGTCTCACTTCTATTTCAGTAGCGGCGTTAAATTTAATCACCCTGCCAGGTCCTGCAGTCAATTTTTCCGGGATTGCCGAATTATTCTTTATATTTAAGGAAGACCAGTAACGATGAATAAGGATACAAGCTCTATCAAGTGGCCACTAAAAAAACGTGAGGTTTACCACAGTCATTTCGATTCAACAATCTGGAACGATTTTCCATTTCGTGATGATGACATCTTCATTGCTACCTATGCCAAATCAGGTACAACCTGGATTCAACAAATCGTTTCCCAACTGCTCTTTAACGGTGAAATAAATCGTAATGTAGCAAACATGTCTCCCTGGATTGACTTTCGACTACCACCGAAGGAAATCAAATTAGCCACAATCGCGGAACAACAGCACCGCCGTTTTCTTAAGACGCATCTGCCTCTGGATGCACTGGTTTATTCTCCCAAAGCAAAATATCTTTATATTGCACGAGATGGGCGTGACGTACTATGGAGCTATTACCATCACCACTCCAGCCATACCGAAGCTGTTTACGAAATGCTTAATGAAGCCTGCGGACCCGATGTTGAGCCCTTTAAACCCCCGCAAGACGACATCATTGAATATTACCGCAAATGGTTAGAGCAGGATGGTTACCCAATCTGGTCCTTTTGGGAGAACATCGCCACTTGGTGGGAATATCGTCACCTGCCAAACTTACTGATGCTTCATTTCAACACATTAAAGAAGGACATGCCCGGAGAAATTCGCAGAATAGCTCAGTTTCTTGAAATACCCATTGATGAAAACAAATGGGACCTGATTCTTAAACATTGTAGTTTTGATTATATGAAAGAACATGCGGAACAAAGCTCACCCTTGGGTGGCGCCTTATGGAAAGGTGGTGCCAAAACTTTCATCAATAAGGGAACCAATAATCGTTGGCGTGATGTATTAAGCGAAGCTGATAGCACCAGATACGAAAAATTAGCACTCGAAAAATTGGGGCCGGAATGTGCCCATTGGCTTGCTACCGGAAAAATGCCAACCTAGCGTAGCGAGACGAAGCAGGTCAAGGTAAACGTATTTACAGCAATCGGTTCTCGCCGAGATTAGTAACCATAGGATAGAAGATTATAGCCGTTAAAGTGAAATACACGTTAAGTCGCGCATGCAGCCAAACTCGCTGCTGAATGAACAAAAAAATCTTCGAAAAAATCGAGCCAATTTGATACAAAGCATTACGGTCGTGTTGATCAGCAGAATTACCCACTGTATTGCATGATTAATGATACTCATCATTCCGGAACAAAAACCATGTCGTCGCAGACAAGTAGTATCTGTAAACGATTCCACAAAATGATTCTAAGTGAATGTTATCAAATCATATTCTTGACATCCTCCCCTTCCTAAACGAAGGGGATTCCTAGCGACTTATTAAGCCGTTAAGAGTAGGTTTGTATTGCTACTGCCTACTGGTTCCTGCTTCTTAGACGAAACTAACGTTTCAACTCCACAGGCTAACAAGCGATGTCCTCGCTCAAGTACATTCAAGGCACCTACCAAGTCGGCATTGGCTTTAAATCCACATTCTGTACATTCAAAAGCACTTTGGCTTTTGCGATTGTCACGACTAACATGTTGACATCTAGGGCAGGTTTGAGAGGTGTATTGAGGGTTTACCTTCAATACATCCCCGCCTGAACAAGCCTGTTTATACTCCAAAAACGAAACGAACATTCCCCATCCTTGGTCAAGAATGGATTTGTTTAGACCCGATTTCGCTTTGACGTTTTTACCATGCTTTTCAGCACTGCCCTTGGCACTCTTAGACATGTTTCCTATCTTTAAATTCTCAACTACGACCATTGCGTGATTTTTGCTGATTTCGGTTGAGGTTTTGTGTAAGAAGTCTAAACGAGCATTGGCAATACGCTCATGCAGTCGGGTAATGATTTGTTTCTGCTTTTTCCAGTTAGCAGAGAAACGGACTTTTTTAGACAGCTTACGCTGTTCAAAAGCCAGTTTCTTTGATAACTTTCTGAAACTGTTTAAAGGTTCTACGTATGAGCCGTCTGACAAGGTTGCAAAGCGGGTAACGCCCATATCAACACCAATCATACTGGTTGAGCTATGACGCTTTAGCTCGGTCTCGTACTCAGTCTGAATCGACACGTACCAATAACCGCCTTTACGGGAAATCGTCATATTTTTAACGTCACCAATGAGTTGGCGTGAATTACGATATTTCACCCAACCGATTTTAGGCAAGAACACTTTGCTAGACTCTTGCTCCAGCTTAAATCCTTGTGGATAACGAAAGCTGTCACTCAAACCTTTTTTCTTGAATTTTGGAATCCGTTTTAAAGGCTGTTTTTTATCAAAACCGCCTTTGAACGCTTTTTCTAAGTTTTTTAAGGCTTGTTGCAACGGTTGAGAATGAACGGTTTTTAGAAATCCATAATCTTCTGAGGATTTCCATAGCTTTAGCCAAAATGACAACTCGTTGTACCAAAGCAATGGCTGTTTCTGCTCTAATCTGAACAGATTCATTGCTAAGGCTTTATTCCAAACAAACCGATTAGCACCCGCAAACTCAACCATCTTCTGTATTTGGTCAGAATTTGGACTGAGTCGAAATTTAAAGGCTTTGCGTATAATCTGCTTCATGGTTATAATTATACAAAAAGGAATTAGTCTATGCAAGTTAATAACGATGTAAGAACAGGAAGACATTGCATTTTTAATCTTCATGTTCATTTGGTCTTTGTAACAAAATACCGTAGGGATGTTTTCTCCGGAAGGGTATTAATTGATTTGGAAGAAATATTTAAAAACGTGTGTTTGGATTTTGAAGCAGAATTGGTGGAATTTAACGGTAAGCATGATCATATTCACCTTTTAGTTAACTATCCACCAAAAATTGCTATTTCTAACTTGGTAAATAGTTTGAAAGGCGTTTCAAGCCGACTTATTCGCAAAAAGAATTATCCCGAAATTAAAAATAAGCTTTGGGGTAATATGCTTTGGAGTCCAAGCTATTTTGCGGGTAGTTGTGGTGGAGCGCCACTCTCGATTATTAAGCAATATATTGAACAACAGCAAAGACCGCATTAAATAGGCTTCGCCTGTGCGCTTATATCTCCGCCCTGAAGGACGAAGTTTTACGCGCTATTTGATAAAAAACCTTATTCAACCAGGAAGGAACAACAAAAAGATCTAGACGAATGGATAAATTACTACAATAATGATCAAATACATCAAGTAGAAATGTGCTGTGAACGCGCACCATTGGAAACATTACTTGATGGGAAATCGGTTTTGGTGGAAAAAATTTAGCCTAAATCTAAACTGGTAGATGCCTTAAAAAAACGGGTAACTGTCAGATCAGGTCTGAGCTAGTACGCACTATGATCAACTCAAGCTTGGTATCTGATGCTGCCTTTATTAGACGGCACCAGCTTTCGCCCCTTTGAGGGGCTAACAAAATAAGCCTCGGGCTTTTCTGGAAGTGAATTAACCATCATATGAGTGTTAACACACACGATTTCATTAAGTTTGCAAAAAAACTAAACATGGAAGCTTGGCTGTACTTCTTCATCTACCGTGAATTTAGGCAAATTAGTAAAAAACATGGGGTAAGTATTAAAACTAACAATTATGGTTTCTACCCTACCAAGATAGATGCGCATGATAAATATCAGCTGCAATTGTATGATGAGTATGTCACTCTTCTAGCAGGTGAAAATATTGAACAGGTATTGGAAATTGGTTGCGGTGCTGGTGGCGGCCTTATGTACATGCAATCATGTTTACCTCAAACAAATTTCACAGGCCTGGATCGTTGCAAAGAAGCTTTAAAAACATGCAAATACTTTTTTGATGAGCAGCAAAGTGACATTAAGTTATACAACAGCATTAACGAAATACATAAAGATAATAAAAAATTTGATGCCGTTATGAGTGTTGAGACAGGCATCTACAAAAACCCAAGTATTTTTAGCGATATCCATAAGTTATTAGATGATGACGGGGTTTTTATCTACTACGATAACGCTAATTTTGAAAAATTAGATGGAATCTTCAAATCTATAGAAGCCTCTGGATTCGAAATAGCGCTGATAAGAGATATTACTGAAAACGTATTTCAGGCATGTGAATATGACACTCCTCGAAGATTGGAAATAATAAAAAAGTATCTACCGAAATCGTTAAAACCATTTAATAACGAGATACTACGATATATGTGTGTAAAAGACAGTTCACGTTATAACAATTATAGTATCGGTAAAAAAAGAGCTTTCATGCTAAAAGCAAGGAAGATAGGTAATAATTTGGATAACCGTATTTAATTGCGGACTCAAGTGATTTAAAAAGTAGTTAATTAAATGAGACCTTTGCAAAACCCCAATAGTGGGGAAATTAATCCTTTATAATCAATAGTAGAAAACTTTTAGCGAGGGCTTTTGAAGAAGTCTCAATACCATGCCTGCGATGTGAATACATCATACGAGATTTTCTCGTTTTTACAAGGCTCTCATATTTTTCATTTCGCGATTACATTATTTAGTTTTACAGGTTTTTTCGATTGTAGGTATCTCAATCTTTCAGATTTGAATTTTAAAAATATCAGATTGGGTTTTTGTGATTGTTGCCATTTTCGCCTCTCTTCACATCAGTTGTGCTGAAATCGTGACGAAACAGATAATCGGTGGATAGCCGAGAATAGCCTAATTATTCGAGTTGATGGTGCCCTGAGCACGAATCGAACGTGCGACCTACCCCTTAGGAGGGGGTTGCTCTATCCACTGAGCTACCAGGGCAAGCAGGCTATTTTACGCTAAAATCACTCAATGAATAAGCCTGAATCAAACTGTATTCTCCAAAGTGCGGGATTCTCTCTCCAATTTTGGGAACTTTTATTTTGTCATCGAATCATTAATTAAGTGTAGAATAAGCCAAATCAGCGTTATGTATAGGGTTATTTTTAATCATCATTAGCGATGGTACCATAACGTGATCAAATGGCGGGTGACGAACAGTATGCCGGTTTTTCGTTGCCATCAGCCTGGTTAATAAAAATGGAGAGTTGGCATGGAATGGCTGGCAATATTCATTATCACGATAGTCATAGTTTTTCTGCTCAGGTCTCAGATTACACGCACAAGCGCACTCAAACCGGGCCAGCCCGCGCCGGATTTTACGCTGTCGGATCAGAATGGAAAAACACATACGTTAACTGATTTTCGGGGAAAATGGCTTGCTATGTATTTTTATCCTAAGGACGATACGCCGGGCTGTACAAAACAAGCCTGCCAATTCCGGGATGATCTTTATAAGCTGACGGAGCTGGGTGCTGCCGTCGTTGGCGTGAGTGTAGATAACATTCACAGTCATGCCAGTTTTGCCGAAAAATACAATTTACCCTTTCCTCTGTTAGCAGATGACCGAGCGGAGGTATCGGCACGGTACCGGTCTCTGATCAATCTGGGCATCGCCAGGTTTGCAAAACGCAATACTTTTCTCATAGACCCACAGGGAAAGATCTCTCGGATATATTTATCGGCCAGCGCCGCTGACAATTCAGCTGAAGTAATTGAAGACTTGAAACAACTGCAAGTGCAGACGGCGCACTAACACGCCATTCACTATTCCTGGCTAACTACCTGTCTCTCTTACAAAACAAAATCCGGCTAATCGTAACCGCAGAGGTTCATAATGGCAAATTTTACTGAAGAGCAGTTAACACAGCTCAAGACAGCACTACAAAAACGTTATATCGAGTTACAACAAGAAATTCATAATGAACTGCACTCGGATAATGCGCAGGATGTTAATCTGTCCGATACTATCTCCGGTATACCGGATGATATCGATACCGCGCTTGTTGACCGACAAATAAATGAGATGCGTGAGATTGAGGTTTCTTTAAAACATCTCAGTGAACTGGAGTTTGGTGATTGCATCGATTGTGATCATGAGATTGGATTTAGCCGGCTCATTGCCTACCCATCTGCACAACGGTGCATTACCTGTCAAAATCAGTATGAAAAAGCCTACCCACATGAGTCAACCTCAAGCTTGTAGCCATTCAGCAGATTTTTACGTTTCCGGTCTCGCACACTTGCCCTGTTTCATACTAAAAATAATCAACAGACTAAACAGGGCCGGGAGAAAGTGCCCGTATTCTGTTCTCAACAATCGGGCCCTTCAATAACACCAGTACGGCACCACCACCGCCATCTTTCGGCTTAGCCTGACAGAAAGCCAGCACGTGATGATATTCCGCCAGCCAACTTCCAATTCTGGTTTTCAGTACGGGCTCCTGATTTTTTGAGCTAAGCCCTTTACCATGAATCACCCGCACACAACGAAAATGCTTGATATAGCTGTCATGAAGAAATGTGATTAGCTCCGGCTTCGCTTCGTCACGAGTCAACCCATGCAAATCGAGATTAGCCTGTATTCCCCAATAACCTCGCCTTAACCGTCGTAATGTCTGACGAGATAAACCAGGACGCAAAAAAGACCAGGCGTCACCTATCTCTATTTCTAGTGAAATATCGATGGGAAGCGAATCATCCATCAATAATTGTTCACTGTGTTCACTGCAATCTGTTTGACAAGGAATCGGCTGTATGTGCTTATCGGCGTGCACAACCCTGTCGGATGCAGGCAAGGGTGTCACATTTCGCATCGCATCAAGAAATAGCGCACGCTCATCGGTATCGTTTACAACATCGTCGGTCTTTTTCTTGTCACGTCGTTTCATGGAAGATGAGGGGCTTCAATCCAAGGTCACTCAGCTCACAGGTTATCCAGGTATTTCTCTGCGTCCAGTGCGGCCATGCAACCGCTCCCAGCACTCGTCACCGCCTGGCGATAGATATGATCTTGCACATCACCTGCCGCAAACACACCCGGAATGCTGGTTGCCGTTGCATTTCCATGGATTCCGCTGTGCGTTACGATGTAGCCATTTTTCATCTCCAGCTGTCCCTCAAAAATATCTGTATTAGGTTTGTGGCCGATCGCGATAAATACGCCTTGCAGATCCAGTGTTTTGTTCGCATCATTCTGAGTACTCTTAATGCGCATACCCGTGACACCGCTATCATCACCCAATACTTCATCCAGTACATGATTCAGTTCCAACGTAATATTGCCGTTTTTCACCTTATCCATCAGTTTATCTATCAGAATCTTTTCTGAACGAAACTGATCCCGCCGATGAACGACAGTAACACGGCGTGCGATATTTGAAAGATAAAGCGCTTCCTCTACCGCTGTATTACCGCCACCGATTACAGCCACGTCCTGTCCTTTGTAGAAGAACCCATCACAAGTCGCACAACCAGACACACCTCTACCCATAAAGGCTTCCTCGGAAGGCAACCCCAAATACTGTGCCGATGCACCGGTAGCAATAATCAGCCCATCACAGGTATACGTTCCCTGATCTCCGATCAGAGTCATTGGTTTTTCTGTCAGCTTTGCGGTATGGATATGATCAAAAATAATCTCAGTTTCAAATCGCTCAGCATGTTTCTGAAAACGCTCCATGAGTTCCGGACCTTGTACCCCCATCGCATCTGCCGGCCAATTATCTACATCGGTTGTCGTCATTAGCTGTCCACCCTGAGCAAGCCCGGTAATGATCACGGGATTCAGGTTAGCTCGAGCAGCATAAACCGCAGCAGTATAACCAGCGGGGCCAGAGCCCAGAATGAGGAGAGAAGAATGTTTGGTTGTCATAGTGTAAAATATTATTAAGTAAATAATTCAAAGCATATAATCAGCTACGCGCTCACACGTGGCCTTAATGCGGCTGTAAGCTTCTTTCTGAGAAGCCATTGTATCTAGCCCGGAAACCGGGCAATCAAAGTAGAAGCATCACAGGATAAAACAACAGAGATAAATGGAACCAATCCTGAAATACATGATATCGCAAAAAAACCAGATCAGCGCACACTGTCTTCCTCTGTTGAATAAAAGCTACCCCGAAAACTTAATACTCTCATAAGACACTCGCACCAGCGCGAAATTCTTAACTTCTTGTGGTATCAGAATGCTTAATGGCGATATACAATAGCTATCAAAGTGATCTAAGAAATAGATAGTGCCTGCTTAATGGCTATTTACTGATTTGATGGACACCAATTCAATCAAAGTATCCAACGAAATATCAAAAATCAGACGACCATTGCTAGAAATCTACCACTTCCGAATCAAATAGATGAGCAAATATCACCTGGATTCAAAAGATTCAGGGTAATTATCCCATCTTTTAATAAAAATACAGTGCTATCTTGCGATTAATTTGGCAGAATGCATATTTTGGAATAACCATTCTTTTACCGGGGGAAATCAAAATGAAATATCAAAGCTTTCAGGAGTTCGGTGCGTATGTTGCTGAGCGCAATCCAGTCCAGCCAGAATACATACAGGCCGTCACCGAAGTTATGGAAAGCTTGTGGCCTTTTATTAGCGAAAATCCCCGTTATGCCGAACATGGTGTACTCGATCGTTTGGTTGAGCCAGAGCGCATTATCATCTTTCGTGTAGCATGGGTAGACGATCAAGGCGAAGTCAAAGTTAATCGTGGCTATCGAATACAGCATAGCTCTTCCATCGGCCCCTATAAGGGCGGCACTCGATTTCATCCATCCGTCAACCTCTCCATTTTAAAATTTCTGGCTTTTGAACAAACTTTCAAGAATGCCTTAACAACATTACCTATGGGTGGCGGAAAGGGTGGATCTGATTTTGATCCTAAAGGAAAAAGCCCTGGTGAAATCATGCGTTTCTGTCAGGCCTATGCGAGCGAATTATTCCGTCATATCGGATCAGACACCGATATACCTGCTGGAGACATTGGTGTTGGTGGCCGCGAAGTTGGTTTTATGGCAGGAATGGTGAAAAAACTGGCCAATCGCTCTGATTGTATTTTTACCGGCAAAGGGCTCAGTTTTGGAGGATCACTGGTACGTCCCGAAGCAACTGGTTATGGCACAGTCTATTTTGCTGAGGAAGTACTCAAACATGCTGGGCGCTCTCTAAAGGGTCTCAGAGTCTCCATTTCCGGCTCGGGAAATGTCGCGCAGTTTGCTGTTGAAAAAGCAATCGCATTAGGTGCCAAAGTCGTCACCGTTTCCGATTCCAGCGGTACGGTTGTTGATGAAGCCGGTTTTACCACAGAAAAACTGGGAGAGTTAATCGAAGTCAAAAACCACCTATATGGTCGCGTCGATGAATACGCCAAACGCGTCAAAGCAGATTTTATTCCCGCCAGAAGTCCGTGGCATATTCCTGTGGATGTAGCGCTCCCCTGTGCAACACAAAATGAAATTAGCGAACAGGATGCGCAGACTCTGGTCAAGAATAATGTAATCTGTGTCACCGAAGGAGCGAATATGCCCACTACAGCAGGCGCTGTAAAGTGCTTTGAACGCAATAAGGTTCTCTATGCGCCCGGTAAGGCAAGTAATGCGGGCGGTGTCGCCACCTCTGGCCTTGAAATGAGTCAGCACGCCATGCGGCTTTCCTGGACACATGAGGAAGTCGATGCCCGCTTACTCGAAATCATGCAAGCCATCCATCAGTCTTGCCTCACCTATGGTACGACAGCAGATGGTAATGTCAATTATGTTAATGGGGCTAATATAGCGGGGTTTGTCAAGGTAGCCGATGCGATGCTGGGCCAAGGTGTCATCTAGCCAATCGCGGCTATAAACGCTATCATGCTATGTATAAAAAGGATTCCGAGGATAATTTGTGGATCACTACAAAATATATCGATAACACTTTTGCATTATCGCAACATTATCGATCCAACCTGTTTTGCCATACGACCCGGATGTCATTCTTCATTTAATTTGTATTCATACGGAATATGGCAAAGTATTTGTTTGGATTATGGCTATTATTTTATGCCGGATTACTCTCAGCTAATCAGGATAGCGACTTTATCGCTGCGCGTAAGGCATTCCAGGCTGGCAATGCTAAACTGCTAGCTATTCATGCCGAGCGTTTACAGAATCATGCATTGGCGCCTTACGTTCATTACTATCAATTGCGTCTGCATCTCACGACGGCGTCACCAGAGACAATCCGGCGTTTCTTGTCTCAATATCGAAACAGTCTCATGGCAGAGAGACTGCGTGAAGACTGGCTAAAAATTCTGGCCAAAAATCAGCAGTGGGCATTGTTCGCTGAAGAATACCCATTGCTGGTTAACCAACATACCGAGCTCTTATGTTACGCGTTCCAGCAACGCCATCATACAGGGCAAAAAGGAGCATTACATGAGGCACGTCAGCTATGGTTCAATGCCCATAGTTTGCCCAATAGCTGCACACCATTGTTTGATATACTCCTTACCAATGGCCTGATTACCGCGGAAGATATTTGGACGCGCATACGCATGGCACTTGAAGTGGGACAAACTGGTGTAGCGAAACATGTGAGCCGGTACCTGTCAGGCAGCCAGACACTCGAAACCGCTAAACTAGATGCGGCGGTCAGAGATCCACGACGTTATCTGGAAGAGCAACACAACCAGATCAGAACACGCTCCGATCGTGAGATTGCCTTATTCGCAATATTGCGCCTACTTCAAAATGATACCAATCAGGCATTTGCTCATTGGTATCAGATACAAGCGCAATTTACAGCCATAGATCAATCCTATCTTCTCGGTAGATTTGCCTATCGAGCAGCACTAAGGCATGATTCACGCGCATTGGATTGGTTTACTGATGCAGCCAGCACCAATCCTTCATATCCGCTTACAGACACACTGCTTGCCTGGAAAGCCCGCGCGGCGCTGCGTGCAGGTAATTGGGGGATGGTTCTGGAGAGCATTGAAAACATGTCTGATTCAGAACAGCAAATCGATACATGGCGTTACTGGAAAGCACGTATCCTAAAAGAACAAGGCAAAATTCTGGATGCGAATGCCATTCTGATTCCATTAAGTCATGAGCATGATTTCTATGGCCAGCTGGCGAGGGAGGCCCTCGGCACCATGCTCAGTGCACCGGAAAAATCTTATCAGGTCAGTGCACGGGAAATTGCCTCCATCCAGCAAACACCCGGTATTCAGCGTAGCCTGGCTTTCCATCGCTTGAATTTGCGTACGGAAGCCTCGCGTGAATGGGCCTGGACAATCCGTGGCTTCGGTGACACACAATTATTAGCCGCAGCCGAGGTTGCACATCGTTACGGCATGTACGATCGCGCTATCAATACGGCCAACAGAACGCTTTCACAGCATAATTTTAACTTACGTTTTCTGGCACCACATCGCGACACATTAAAGCATATTTTGCAACAGGAAGAGCTGGATGAAGCCTGGGTATATGGGTTGATTCGGCAGGAAAGCCGTTTTATTGCTGACATCAAATCAAGTGCTGGTGCCATGGGCCTAATGCAGCTCATGCCTGCTACAGCCAGATGGGTCGCTAAGCAACTCGGAATCTATGACTATCGCGAGAGCCTGGCCATGGAAATCAACACCAATCTAAGATTGGGCACGTTTTACCTCAAGCACGTACTGACGCTATTTGATAACCAGACACTATTGGCCTCAGCCGCATACAATGCAGGCCCAGGGCGCGCAAAACGCTGGCGGGATACTCACAGTTCGCTGGAAGGCGCAATCTATGCCGAAACTATTCCTTTCAATGAAACACGCGACTATGTAAAGAAAGTTTTGAATAACACCGTACATTATGCCAAAGTATTCAAGCATGATCACAGTGCGCCAACACTCACACAACGTTTAGGTATTGTTGCTGCAAAATAACATTCATTTCCAAGATACTCACATTGAAAACTTACCTCGTTGGTGGCTCAGTACGTGATGAATTACTGAGATTACCAATAACAGATCACGATTATGTCGTCGTAGGCGCCACACCAGAAAAAATGGTCCAGCTAGGTTATCGCCCAGTCGGCAAGGATTTCCCTGTTTTCCTGCATCCCCAGACGCAAGAACAATACGCGTTAGCACGCACGGAACGTAAAGTATCGCGGGGATACAAAGGATTCGAGGTGCACGCTTCGCCTGAAGTGACACTACAGGAAGACCTGGCAAGACGCGATCTAACCATTAATGCGATTGCCAAGGATGAGCATGGCAATATTATTGACCCATTTAACGGCGTGGCCGACTTGGAAGCAGGGGTACTTCGTCATATTAGCCCCGCATTTTCTGAAGACCCGGTACGTATACTCAGAACAGCCCGATTTGCCGCACGCTTCAGCTTTCGTATTGCACCAGAAACACTCACACTGATGAATGAAATGGTGCATAACGGTGAAGTCGACACATTGGTACCGGAACGCGTTTGGCAAGAAATTGCGCGCGGGTTAATGGAATATAACCCTTCACGGATGTTTTATACATTGCGTGAGTGTAGCGCCTTGACTCGTATCATGCCAGAGATCGAAGCCTTATTTGGTGTCCCCCAGCCAGCACACGCACATCCTGAAATTGATACGGGTGTACATGTGATGCTCGCGATAGACCACGCCGCCGTAAAAAAATATTCCCTACCCGTACGTTTTGCTACATTAACGCATGATCTGGGTAAAGGAACCACACCGCCGGAAGAATGGCCACGTCACATCGGGCATGAAAATCGCAGTGCGAAATTAACCAGAGACTTGTGTGAACGCATCAGAGTCCCTAAAGAAATACGCAACCTGGCACTGCTGGTAGCACGGCATCATGGCGATGCACACCGAGCGGAAACACTCACACCAGCAACCATCGCAAATATGCTACAGGCAGTGGATGCTTATCGTAAACCCGAGCGATTTAATGCATTTTTACAAGCCTGCGCCTGTGATTTTCATGGTCGTCCAGGCTATGACCAAAAGTTTTACCCGCAAGCCGAGCGATTGTATCAAGCATTCCTCGCAGCTAAAACCGTTGATGCGGGCGCAATTGCTGCTGAATTAGCTAAAAATATCGCAGACACAGCACAGTTACCCCTCGCCATCCATTCCAGAATACGCGAAGCGCGTATCGCCAAAATTAAGGCTGAATTAATTTAACGAAAACGACTATCATCTGTCCAGATCTTTACGCGCCGGATAAGGTCTGCAATTGCGGTTCTGCTTCACCATTGGATAATACAAAAACACGATCAGCAGCATTAATGACGGCAGGTTGATGTGATACGGCGATAATAGTTAATTCTTTCGAGAGCTTCTTTAAAGTTTCGCAAATAGTCTGTTCACTTTCAGGATCTAACGCACTGGTTGGTTCATCCAGAATTAAAAATGATGGTCGATGCGCCAGTGCCCGAGCAATCGCAATGCGCTGACGCTGCCCTCCGGAAAGCAGACCGCCCCGCTCACCTACAACGGTCTGCAAGCCTTCCGGAAGCGCACTGACAAAACCCCATGCGCCTGCCTGATGTAACGCACGCTCTGCATCAGTAGCGTCCAGCGTAGGTTCGCCAACAAGAATATTATTCAGTATCGTATCGTGTAGCAAAATCGTATCCTGAGATACATATCCGATCATATGGCGCCATTGACGTAAATTAATATCATGCAACGATATGCCATCAATAAGAATTTCACCCGATTTAGGCTCCGTAAGACCACAGAGCAAATCAAGAAAAGTACTCTTGCCCGCTCCTGATGGCCCCATAACCGTAGTAAACGACTGGATGGGTATGGTGATGTTTAAATCAGTAAAAATAGATTTTTTATCATAATCGAACGTGACATGATGCAGATGAATTCCTTTCGTCAACGTCGGCACGCGTGTACCTGTCGTGCTTTCTGCTGCCGCGCGCGCATCCTCAGCGGCTTGCCGTAAAGCCCAATAAGCACTTTCTTGCACGGTCAACTGTTGATATCTGCGCTGTGTTTTATTCAGCAAACCTAATATGCGTGTTAACAAAAAAACCATCACCATGACTTCGGGCAACGAAAGCTGCCAGATCACCAGAGCCAGATATAAGCCGCTGGCCGTCAAGGCCGCCAGGATCGGTTCCTGTAATGCCATTAAAGCAGCCCCGTTCATCACTTCTCGACGCGTTGCCTTTTCCAGCTGCTGGGTCTGATCATGAAGAATCGCATCGGCAACATTATCTCGTGCCATTGCCTTAAGTGATTTTACTGAACTCAGCACATCGGATAAGTAGGTCAATAAATGACGGAGCAGATGCGTTTGTTTGGCACCGGCCCGACGAGTGGCGCGCACCAGACGATGTAATATCATCAATAAAGCCAGGCCGATTAGCAATGAAGCCAACGTGGCTTGCCATGAAATAAATAAGGCAACAACGGCGTAAACCAGTACTTGTACTGATAAAGCCAGCACATTAACACTGTGCTCAAAACCATTGGCAGCACGATATGCCTCTGTCGCTACTGAATTAGCAAGTGAACCGATCGGCTGGCGCAAATAATACTCCCAGCGGCTGGCAAGCAATGCTTCAATCAGATCCAGTCGCAAGGCGGTCGCAACATGCGCCACTGTATAACCCACCTGTCGACTAGCAAGCAGTAGTATCAGTCCTTTGACAAACATCCCGCCGACAATAATCAGCAGTATCATGTCTATCGTTGGCTCTATGCCAATACTTTGCAACACCTCCACCATGAACTGCCCAATACCCGGATCATTCACCTCCCCGACCGCAATTGATAACAGCGGCAGCAAGGCGGTCAGACTCAGTCCTTCAGCAATACCTGCTGCGAGCAACGCAACCAATACAAATGCGCTGCGTCGAGGGAAGACCATAATATAAGTAAACAGGGTGCGCATAAGCTGGCTATAAAAAAGGTGAATAATGAATTCAGGTTACATCAAATCCGGTGATTTCTTACAGAGAAGGGTACTGAGAACGAACAGAGAACAGCCTGATAGCTCTTGACATAGCGTTTAATAACAAAACACTCCACTTCAATCAGTACCGGAGGGATCATATAATACGCCATCTATCAACCGCTGAGTACGTCCGGCACGACCAGCCAGCTGTAAATCATGTGTCACGATTATCAAACTTGCCTTCACTTTATCGTTCAGCTCCAGCATAAGATTAAACACCCCTTCTGCGGTATGCCGGTCGAGATTACCCGTCGGCTCATCAGCAAGAACACACGCAGGTTGCGTAACCAGTGCGCGCGCAACAGCGGCACGCTGACGTTCACCCCCGGATAATTCACTCGGCGTATGTAAAAGACGGTGTCCCAAACCAACCTGCTTTAATATTTCTGCAGCACGCTCATACGCCTCGCTATGGCGTATCCGTCTAATTAGCAGCGGCATGGCAACATTCTCTAATGCACTAAATTCAGGTAACAGATGATGAAACTGATAAATAAAACCCAGTGAATTATTTCTTAATCGACATTTTTGTTCTTCATCTATGTCGGCAATATCCTGACCCAGAATGCAAATATCACCGCTACTCGGTGAATCCAGCCCACCCAGCAAATGCAAGAGCGTACTTTTGCCAGAGCCGGATGCGCCTACAATTGCCAGCATTTCACCCTTTGCAAGACTCAGATTCACATCTTTCAATACCGGCACTTCCAATTTACCTTGAAAGAAGCTTTTTTGCAGATTGTGACAGGTAATGACTGCTTTATTCATAGCGCAGCGCCTCTGCCGGATTCACTTTAGATGCACGGTAGCTGGGATAAATCGTTGCCAGCAGACTCAACACAAATGATACGACCGCAACGGTGACAATATCAGTAAGCTGCGGATCGGATGGAATCGTACTGATGTAATATACTTCACGTGACAAGAACTGCACATTAAACACCCACTCAATGAAGGCAACTACTTCGCCCACATTATAGGCCAGCAATATTCCACCGATGACCCCTAGCAGCGTACCAAAGACCCCAATAAATGTACCCTGGACGATAAATATCTTCATAATGCTGCGTGGACTGGCGCCTAACGTACGCAAGATAGCGATATCCGATTGTTTATCTGTTACCGCCATCACTAATGTGGAAACGATATTAAATGCAGCAACGGCAATGATCAACGCCAAAATCAGAGACAACATCCGTTTTTCAATCTGAATAGCACGAAAATAATTAGCGTGCTGGCGAGTCCAGTCGCTGATATAAGTATCTGCAGAAGCCGTAGATGAAAGCTCCCTAACTACTTGTGGTGCCTGAAATAAATCATATAATTTCAGACGCACACCGGAAACCTGATCATTCTCCATACGATAGAGTTTCTGCGCGTCTGCCAAATGAATCAGCACCAGTCCGGAATCATATTCAAAATGGCCCGCTTCGAAAATTCCCATCACCGTAAACTGCTTGAGGCGCGGTAATATACCCGCTGGCGTCACTTGTCCCTGTGGCGAGATCAGCACAATCTTGTCACCCCTGAATGCACCTATAGCCCGTGCCAACTCCATACCAATCACAATGCCAAATTCTCCTGGCCTTAAATCATCCAGCTCACCGCTGATCATCATGTGAGAAAAGTCCGCCACCGTATCCTCCCAATCCGGCAAAATGCCACGAACGATCACGCCCTGAACAATCTGATTAAACGACACCATACCCTGAGCACTCACATAGGGCGCGGCAGCCTCAACCAGTGGATTATCGATAACCTCGTCAACAGTTTGTCGCCAATCGGTTAAATTACCCTGGAAATTGCTTATCTGAACATGAGAGGCGACTCCGAGAATGCGGGTTCGTATTTCTTTTTGAAAACCATTCATGACCGACATGACTGTAATCAACGCAGTCATCCCAAGCGTAATACCCAATAGGGAAATCAGTGAAATAAAAGAAATAAAATGATTACGGCGCTTGGCGCGTGTATAGCGTAAACCAATGAAAAGCTCGTAGGGAGACACGAATTAATATACCCATTGTAGATTCAACTTGAGAGTTTGCCATATTTAGGCCAGGCTTAATAGATAACTGGTAGATAAATAATGATTATCAATTAACTTTTACTGAATGGATCCAAATGAAAAATTTAACCTTTATCAGGGCCACCCTATTTTAAAGTGCCCCGCACTTCATTGAGCATTTCAGTCAACTTCGATATATCCAATATATGCAGGTCCTGGCCTCTGCGCTCAATCAATTCCTTTCTAACCAAATTATTCAACTCACGCGTGACGGCTTCACGATGAGTGCTAACCAAATTGGCAATTTCAGAATGCGTCGGCGCAGGTGAAATGACGGCGCTATTAGGCGTCACAAGATGATCTCTTGCAAGGCGCAATAATTCGGCATGAATCCGGTTACATACCGCCAGTGTACTAAAATCATATACACGCTCAGTAAGACGCCGCACTTGCTCAGTTAATCGCTTCAATATTGCCTCAGATATTTTTCGATTCGAACAAACCAGATCCAGGAAGGCCGGTGCAGGCATGGATGCCAGCAATAAATCCGTTTTAGCCACTACCGTTGCAGACCGGGTACGACCATCGATCGCAGTCAACTCGCCAAACATTTCACCTGCTGACAAGTCACACAAAATCACCTCATGACCTGACAAAGCATGGTAAGTAACACGAATTTCACCCTGGATAACAAGAAAAGCACTATTTGTGCTGTCATGATACCTAACAATCGCTTCACCGGCTGAATAACGATGCCAGCAGCACACCTGCGCCACTCCTTTCAACTCTATCAAAGAAAGGCCCTGAAATTCCTTCACAATCGAGAGCATTGCGCTAGCCCGTTCAGCTGGTATGTGTCGTATACTCATAGATTATCTTTATCTGTTTTTTTCCAGGCCGCATACTTCTTCTACCAATAAGATTGATCAGCCATGCTGAGCCGTCATCGTCCAGTTGACAGACAACTCTTCTCAGCACAGCCTGTAATCAGTCAGTGAACAGATTAAGCACAGGCTAATAACAAATTTCATAGATATTTCCGCCACTAACGTACCTAAATGTAGAACCGACGCAGTGAGAGCCTTGATAGGTTACAACACTGATTGAATCAACACTCATAATTCCCTTATTCGGAATCACATCACCCGCTTTATAGACTCTGGAAGATTTCGCGGCATTGGGTCTTAATACACTCGCCTCACCATCTCTGCCAACAACCAGAATATATGCGATGTCTCCCACATCGGCTGTTTTTGCTACCACACCCTCAGTTTCCTTGGGTAACGTCTTGACAGCCCCATCATGACACGCTGCCGAAATTCTGCTAGTGCGGTCAATTTTAGTTTTATCTGAATTGCGTTCTACGGATCTACATGGCAGGTCTGGATTTTGCAGATGCTCCCCAGACAAACCCGACTTCGGCGCTACAGTGAGCGTATTCTGACTATTGACTTCTAATGAATAACCACTCAACCCTATTGTTCCGATTAAAAAAATAATAACAGCCTGCATTTTTGTGTCTCCTTCTAAAAATTTAAAGTCAGTCTTGCAAAAATAGTACGGGTAGGGATGAATCGAGGGCTCATCGCCTCAGATAGCTGAAAATTGACATTCCTAAAAAAGAAGTGATCGTTCAGAAGATTTCTGCCTTCCAGACTCAGCATCCCCATCCGGTTTGGAAATCGATAACCCAACGTTGCATCAAACAAGAAAAAATGATCGATGCCCGCATTTTCTATACGTCCCTGACGCTCCAATTCCTGCCGGACATAAGTTCCTGTCAGTTTCGCGAACAGACCATGCGGATTAAAATACTGAATAGCCACAGGTGCACTCAATGTCTCAATCCGATTCGGCTCTGTACTGGAGAGATCCGGCTGGCGCATAAATTTTTCAAACTGCGCTTCACCTTTGATTGCCCAAAATGGATGCGGTAGCCAATAGAGATAGGCACGATATAGTTTCTCTTTCTGATTTTCCATTATGTGTTGCGTGATAATTGGCACCTTTAAATCACGCGATGACACTTCAATACCACTGAAAATATGATGGGTAATCCGTGCATCAAGACCGAAGCCTTTACGCTGCGCTCTGGTCCCATTAACATCATCAAACATTTGATTAAATCCCGCCACCTGAGTCGGTTCAATTGTTTGATTCGCGATTAAAGATGACTTGACTGTTTCAAAAAGCGCTAATCTTAAACGTAAATTACTCAAAATACTCCACTGTAAGCCGATTTTTGGATTAAATTTCTTGATTTCGAATCCGCCATCTTCTTTGAATGCATCATAACTCAAACCCAGTGTCGTACTTAAGTCACTAAAATAATTAAAATTCGTGTAAATATAACCATTACGCCGTTCCCGCATAAAATCGTGCGCCGTTTGATTGGATATGGGTCCATTGGGGAGCATTAAATCCGTGCGTATCTGACTGTTGGCGGCTATTTCATAGGTACCCGCGCCCATCGTAACGTTAACCAGCTGATCTCGATACAGATATTGAGCCTCAACCTGATAACCTTGATCCTTGAGTATTTCGTTAAAACTGTTAGCAGGACCAAAGGATTCCCTTTGATTCTCCCTGCGATACGTATAGGCAGCTGAAGCAATCAGGCTCTGCTTTGATGACAGCTTGTAGTTTGCGCCCATACGGGCCATATCCTGCATCAGTTCACGGCGCTGATCTTTTTTAAACGCATTGTGATTAAAATCCAGCAATAAATCACCATGTGCCGCTTTGTGTGTGCGCACCTCCGCCTGAATATTAAACCGGGGCGTTACGGCATATTGCAAGAAGGCATTATAGACGTGGTGTTTTTGATCATTATTTGGGCGAAACCCATCTGTCCGATAATAAAATTGGCCCATGCTGATCGAGGCACGATCGTATACCGCAGAAGCAACCACTTCATCTCCTAGCGTTTCATGACTCCCCACAATCCCGGATGCAACTAATTGTGGTCGATTACGCTCAACTAATGGCGTGAATTCATTAAAACCCACTATTGCGGGTCCGGTACCCGTGATGATATTGAGATCAGCCACGGCTAAACGAGGCTGCACCGGGTTAACATTAATCGGCTGCAAAAGTTGTGCTTGTAATAGCTCGCTCACCCGAGCAATTTCATGTCGCGGAATATGCGTATATATATCTGAAAGAAATCGGTGCGTCGAATGATTGCCAGGATCCAAACTCAGGGCGCTGGCTGTTTCTACTAAAGCGCGTTTTTCGAAGCCCAGATTATCAAAAATACGGGCCAGGCTGGAACCCCGCGCAGCCTGATCCTGATCAAGCAGCAGCCGTGAACGATACACAGCCCGGTTAGCGTTCAACTCAATTGATCTTTGCAAATCCTGCAATGCTTCCACCGGTCGATTTTGTGTCTGCTTCTGAATGGCATCATAAAGCCACGGCGTGGGATCCTGGGGATCACTTTTTTTAGCCAGGTCAAATTGAGTGCTGGCCAGCCCATAGCGTTTTTCCTCAAAATAGACTTTACCCAGATAACTGCGTATCAATGAACTGGCTGGATCAAGGCTCACGGCAATTTCCAGCTCAATGCGCCCGGCCTCAAGATGGCCTTCGCGCGTCAGCGCCAGCCCTAGCCCCAGTCTTGGCAGGGGATCCGCCTGGTCGAACGCGATCGCCCGGATAAAAGCTTGTCTGGCAGCCACAGTATCAATTTGCAGTAAATGTGCAAATCCTAATACCGTTTGTGTTTTAGCCAGATTGGGATTTAAACTGACCGCCTGTTGTGCAGCGGCCAAAGCATAATCCGGTTCGCCCATTGCCATCTGTAATTCAGCCAGTCGCGCCCAGGCCAGTGCATTTTCAGAATCCAATGTAACTGCCCTCTGAACACTTTCAAGTGCTTCGCTGATTTCGAAATTGGCTTGCTGAACGTAGGAAAGCGCAATGTGTGCAGCCGGAGAGAGGCGATTGAATGCCACAGCCTGAGTAGCGAAGCGCAAAGCGGCAGCCTTTTCGTTTTGTACAATCGCAATCATGGCCTGCAATGCATGCGCATCGCTGTTGTCCGGCTCAAGCTTGAGTACTTGCTCAATACCGGCCCGCGCTTCATCGACCCGCCCAATAGACAACAAAAGACTGACATAAAAAGTCAGAAAGCGTGCAGTACGTTTATCTTGTGGCACGCGATCGAGCTGCAGGAGTGCTGCGGTCAACTGACCCCGCTGATAAAACGCAATCGCGCTGCTGATCTCGGTTAATACGGCGGGCTCAGTGGAAACCGCCTGGTCCAACCGATAATCAATCACTGTCGGATAATATAAGGCCCATTGAACAGCCTCGCTTGGATTAACCAGGGCAACTTTCTGCGGCGCCTGATCTCTGACCGCAATTGCCGATTCATGCTCGAGAAGCCTCAGCTGGCCTTGATCATTATTGACTGATACCCGCCCCTCATAAATGACGAGTTGCGTGCTGTCATCATCAACCCGTACAGAAAATTCTGTTCCATCTACGCCTGCATTAACAAAGGGAGTTGTGACCTTAAACGGCATGGGTGTGCGCGTCAGAATATGTATCGCACCTTTCAATAGATCAATCAGAGAAATAGCCGCCTCTTCTTCCAGTTCAGGAAAAGTAATGGCCGTCTTCTGATCCAACCTGAGCATACTTTCATTAGTCAAGCGCAGAGCAGCACGGCTTCGCGCACGAACACGCACCCTATCACCGGCGCACAGTACAGCATTCATCTCAGCAGGCTGCCAATATGTATCGCTCGCATGCCGTAATTCTACAGTGCCCTGCGTTGAAACAACCCGGGCGACTACTGATACACAAGACCTTGCAGCAAAAACATCACTCAGAAAAAATAATAAAAAAACCCCGTAATAAGCACAAACACCCTGATTGATACTCTGCAACACCCCAACTTCGACATACGCTTCCAGCACGCTCTCATTTCTCATCTTCTATGATTCAACCCAAATCGAAAGGCGAATACGACCCACTCCCACCTTCCAGCACCCGGAAGAACCCAACAAAACCGGAGAATCTGGTATACGCAATCTATTCAGTTCATTATACGAGATGCTTATCCCTAATACCAGAACGGATATTCTATGCATTGCGCCCTACCCTGATTTTATTCGAAAGACCGCTGCATAACTGGGTATTTCGGGCTGGGAAAGATTTTTAAGTGTTTGATTTATCAATGCTACAAGTGATCAGAAAAGTTCAAAAACACAGTTATGCAGCGGTCTTTTACGATTAAGAACATGAAGCAGCGCTGAGTTGCGACAATGGACTATAATGCATTCATTTACCGTCTATCCGCATGACAGGAAACCATGATTCAGGCGGTGGCGAAGCCTCATATTGCAGACTATCATTCAGAAAAAGCCGAGCCGGACCGTCCGCTGGAAAGATGTCAAGAATTTCCAGGAAGCCACTGGATGCCTCGTTCCATTTTTTTAGTTCATACGCCTGCAAGGCGTGAGTAAAACGTTCACATAGCCAGTACTGCTCATAACTCGCGGTCTGCTTATGCGCAACCAGCTCTGACAGGTTGACTACAGATGACTTACCCGCCAGTAAAAAATTTCCAAGGGGGCGCGTTAAAAAATCAGCCTGACCCACAATGACTTCACTCGATAATAACGCATTCGTTCCCAGATACTTGTTGACACCCTGAATACGACTGGTTGTATTGACGATATCCCCAACCGCCCGATATTCATAATGATGCAGTGCACCAACATTACCTAATAAGATTTCACCAAAATGTAAACCCACCCGAGTAGGTAGCTGCATCTCACTATTTATCTGGTTAAAATGTGCCACAGCGGCGACAATATCGAGGCAAGCCAGACACGCTTGTTTACGCAAGTCAGCATCTAAAAAAGGCGGGGCCCATATCGCAAACATGGCATCACCCACCACATCGGAAACAATACCGCCCTGTTTTCTTACCGGTTCAAATAAGACCGCGTAATAGTCATTCATAAGCTGGCTCAATTGCCGAGGGCTCATTCTCTCCGCCAGTGTCGTATACTTATCCGCATCCGTTGCTAAGCAAACACCATAAACCAATTGCGTGTTGGCACTCACTTTACCCGCACTCTTCGCGATATCATTAACCACCCGCTCAGGCAGAAAATAGCCAAATGCATCCTTGACTTGTTTACCCTCCCGCCTTGCGGCGACATATTTCAATAATCCTGCACCAAATAAAGCAAGCGGCATTTGTAGAAAAAGTGGAATAATGAGCGGCAGCCAAAGACCCATCGCTTCAAATTGATAGTATGCGTGGCCAACATAAATAAGGATCAATACGATGACCACGAATGCGCCACTACGATTGGACAACATAAGAAAGGCGGCGCCCATCACAACACCTAATAAAAAAAGTATACTTAAACCGACTATCAACGACACAGGTTTGATAGGCTTATTCTCCAGCAAATTGGCAAAAGCGGTTGCAGCTATCTCAACACCACTCATGGTCAATCCGTCGGCACCAGGAAACACCGTATGGTAATCATCTCTTATTCTGTCCTGGCCCGATTGTGTTTCAGCTGAAAACCCGATGAAAACCGCCTTACCTTTAAAAATCGATTCAAAAGCATCATTCAGGGCAGCAGGGTCAGTAGCCGACTGTACCAACTGGTAATAAGGTATTGTCCGCACACTACGGGGCGGACCATAAAAATTCAGATAGCGTATTTCAGTACCCACATATGCGCTGATGAGCGCCCTAAGCATGCGTTTGGTATCTGCATTCAGGCTTGTATTACGCTGTAATTCTACCAACATCTTCTGCGCCAGCCCTGGCACATTAACCAGCATATTGCGTAACGTAAAAAGTAATGCTTCGATATCCGGTGCAGCGGAGTTAACGACTAATTGTTCTGTATAGCCGGGACTGTTATGAGCAAGCAAGCGGGTAAAATCCGCATAAACAGGCAATGCAAAAACCTGCAATGCGGCCACCGGTAATGTCGGCATATCTCCGGCACCTGCTTTGAAAGCCCAATAGCCGTTTACTCGAGATAATTTGGGTAAAGGAAATGGCGCGCAGACTAATGCAGCATCTGCAATAATCGGTATCGGCTGAATAGTCCCTTCTTGTGTAATCTTATACTGAGCCTGATCGGATGGCTCCATCAATAACTCAACATCCTCGGAGCTCAGCCTTTCAACTAACACCACATTACGGGCCGCTGCCATTGCCTGAGCTAACGCCGCATCATGTGCGGGAACATTGCCATGGGTATCAAATATCAGATCAAAAACAATAACACCGGCACCCGCTTCTGTAAGCCTTTCAATTAAACGGGCATGTAAGTCGCGCGGCCAGGAACGGGGATTAAGCGGCAGATTCAAATGACGGGCTGAGCGCTGATCTATTGCAACCACAACCACATCATCGGGTGAGGAAATGGCTCCACGTAGATAAAATAACCCGGGTAAACCAAATTGTTCCTCAAGAGCCAGGCCGAATGGTGCCAGCGCTATCATGACTCCGAACAGACCTACGCACAAACCCAAGACAAGCCGTTTAAATAAACGCAACATACTGAATCCTACGCAGAATAGCCTCAGGAAATGCATCAAAACCTTATTCTCATTATGTCATGATACAAAGCGCATAACAGAAACAGCCACTGGCTATACAAAGCCAATAAACAAGCGAGCGCACGTTAGATAAGCTGATAGAACTATTCCGGCGACATCTAAAATTAAATTTTTTTATTGTATCAGTGACTGTTAATGACCATGCGAGCCAGGCAGAATGATGGCCTCAAAACAGTCTCCTGCTCAATAGTACCGCAGGTAACCTGCATACGTTGCAACATAGGAATGCGCCAGTCCGGCAAGACTTCCCCCCATACGAGGATTGATTTCAAAAATTTTGATTTGGCCGGTTGCATCGATTTTATAATCAATACAGGCCGTCCCTGAATAATTCAACTCACTAAGAATGGCAACAAAAATCGATGGAATAATATCGGTTTCGACGAGCGTGGTACGCGTTGGACCGCAACCCACACCACGCACATAGCGATCTGCCGCATGTTCATATGTCGACAACGCCGAATACAGCACATGTCCATCGTCAAACAAGACGTGCTGCGCAAACTCCGTATGGCCCGTAATATACTCTTCAGTAAACATGTCAGAATCCGCATAAGAACACACCAACCCGCCCTGCTGATTCGACTCGACGAGTACCGCACCAACACCCCATTCACTTTCACAGGGCCGGGCAATCAAGAGTCCTGAACCCGGGACTGTCTGCGCAGGTAGATAAACAGGATCGAAGTGAGTTCTGAACCAGTCTCTGAAGCGCCTTTTATCATGGCAAAGCGCCACTGTTTCAGGCGCTGGAAATAGTGCCTTACCTTGAAATAGTGACGTAGCGCGTAAGATTTCATAATCGGATAGATGAAGCGGAACAACGATATCAGCCCATTCAGCATGATCGATTTTGAGCAAGGTACTGGCAACTTCAAAATCCGACGTAAGTAACGGAATCATACGAGTAGTCCAATCTGGCTTATTACCCAGGACCAAGCGAAGAGCAGTCATAAATATTGATGGAGACCTTTGCAAAAGCCCAATAGTTAAAAAATCAACCCTTCATAATCAATAGTAGAAATTCTGGTAAGGGCTTTTGCAAAGGTCTCAGCTAATACATCGTGATAGGTTCACATCACTTCAAGTAATAAGCTCGCGTTAGCGGGCTTATTACTTATCTAACCAGATAACCTGCTTTTAACCGCGCTTGGCGCACCACGCCAATACCTAACAGGCCTAAACCAAATAATGCAAGCGTTGCGGGTTCTGCAATAGCCACTGGGGGTGGAGGCGGGGGAACAAAGCCACAACTGTCACAAGTAGCAGTACCACCGAGTAATTTATCGCTGTCAGCTCCGCTTCCATTTACTTGTTGAAAACGCGCTACGTAGCCCAGTGAACCAGTAGAAAAACCATCGAAAAATTCGTCTTCCAACACGGCGGCAGTGAGACCACTACCAATTAGAATAAAGCTAGCAGTATCCGTACTACCTTGAGGGAGAGCCGCATTTGCATTGCCTCCAAGAAAGTTGGCATTATCAGCAATGCCGATATCGAATGATTCAAATGGAGGAAGCGTTGGCGTCAGTATCAGCGTATTAAGATGCGTTCCCGAAACAAAGGTGGTAATACCCGTGTTTAATCTAATCAAATCAAAACCAATGCCTGTCAGCTTGGATTCAGTCGCACCTGATCCAAAGACTGGAATGGCACCCGTTGTATTGGTAAACAGCAAATCAATTTTAACTCCCCCACTGCCGTCATCACTAAACAAAAATTCAGCCTTGGCGGAAGCACCTGTTGCTGGGGTATTACTAGACGAACTGGTACTATCAAAAAATAGCGTAATAGTCGCACTTGCAATATGTGTACTCAGTATAAAAAGAATGGCCCCTACCCCTAGTTTTAAAACAGTAGTACAGATCTGACGCAGCCCAAACATAATCACTCCTTATTCTTTACTTTATCAATACCCAAAATTCAGTCAGTTTCTTTAGACTTAAAATAAGCCATTTCACTCACTTAAAAATAAACAAGCAGGAATTATGCCACCAATATAATAGAATTAATAATCAGGATATTAATGAATTCTTGGTTATGTATATCGGCAATGTGTAAAAAACAATGACAAATCCCTGTCTGTATCGCGACACCGGTCGCGATCAATAATCTGCCTTATTAAATTAAATAAGCAATCAACTGTCATTATCTTTCACGCTGCAGCCATACCCGTATGGCGCAACAATGCGTCTATCGTCGGTTCACGCCCACGGAAGGCAATAAACGACTCCAGCGCCGAACGACTACCCCCTACAGCAAGAATCTCTCGGCGGAAACGTGAGCCTATTTCAGCATTGACTATCTTGTCTTGGATATTCTCTTCAAATAAGCTATAGGCGTCAGCAGACAATACCTCTGCCCACTTATAGCTGTAATAACCCGCTGCATAGCCACCGGCAAATATGTGTGCAAAACTGTTAGCAAAACGATTATATTTTGGCGGCACAATGACCGCTATTTCCTGACGAATTTCATCCAGCAATTGTGATGCCGTTTTATCATTCTTCGGATTAAAATCAAAATGCAGACGCATATCAAATAACGCAAATTCGATCTGTCGCAACATCTGTAACCCGCTCTGGAAATTTTTGGCAGCCAACATTTTTTCAAATAACACTCTGGGAAGGGCCGCGCCTGTTTCTACGTGTTGTGTCATTTCCGTCAATACTTCCCATTCCCAGCAAAAGTTTTCCATAAACTGGCTGGGTAGCTCTACTGCATCCCATTCAACTCCATTAATACCAGATATATTTAAATCTTCTGCTTGCGTGAGCAAATGATGTAACCCATGACCAAATTCATGAAATAAGGTGATCACTTCATCATGCGTAAACAAGGCAGGACGCGGTTCATTATCAGTACGAACCGGCGCTGAGAAATTGCATGTCAGATAGGCGACGGGCGTTTGAATAGTCACATCTCCGGTTTTCTCATTTATAACACGCCGCCGCGTAATGGCGTCATCCATCCACGCACCACCTCGTTTACCAACCCGCGCATACAGATCAATATAAAATTGCCCGATTAACTGTCCATCCGTATGATGAATATCAAAAAACTTGACATCAGGATGCCAGCATTGCACATGACACGATGCCTTTACCGGGACAATCGTAATACCATAGAGCTTCTCTACCAGTTTAAACATGCCAGATAATACTTTAGTCTCAGGAAAATATTGCTTCACTTCCTGATCAGAAAAAGCATAACGCGCTTCGCGTAATTTCTCACTGACATAAGGTAAATCCCAGGACTCCAGCCTATCCAGACTCAGCTTCTCAGCTGCAAATTGCTGTAATTCCTGCAAATCTTCTTTCGCATATGGCTTAGCCTTAGCAGCCAGATCATTGAGAAAATCCAGCACTTGTTTAGGCGTATTCGCCATTTTTGCTGCCAACGACACTTCAGCATAACAGTCAAAACCAAGTAACTGTGCTTCTTCTTGACGTAATGTCAATATTTGATGAATCAACGGCATATTATCCCACTCAGTGGCATCATTAGACGCGGTCTCATCAATCAGCTCACTCGCACGCGTTACATAGGCACGATACATTTGCTCGCGTAGCACCCGATTATCGGCATATTGCATAACCGGCAAATAAGAGGGCATATGCAATGTAAATTTCCAGCCAGCAGTCGCATCTTTCTCAGCCAGCTCTCTGGCTGTTTGTAATACATCCTGGGGAATACCCGATACCGCTTCCTTGTTCTCCACCAATAATGAAAAAGCATTCGTTGCATCGAGTAAATTATCGTTAAATTTAGAAGAAAGTGCCGATAGCATTTCCTGAATTTGAAGAAAGCGATTTTTTTTCTCTGCTGACAATTCAGCACCACCTAAACGAAAATCTCGCAGCTCATTTTCAATAATCTTTTTTCGAGCGGCATTCAGTTGCTCAAACTCTGTACTATTACGTAGCTGCTTAAATTTTTTGAACAACAACGGGTCTTGCGTGAATTCGGCATAAAATTGAGTAATCTGCGGTAGGTTCGCATTATAAATTGTACGTAATTCCGAAGTATTCATTACTGCATTCAGATGAGAGATTTGCCCCCAAGCGCGCGATAAGCGCTCATTGGCATCCACCATCGGCTGCACGAATCCATCCCACGTAGGCATACTACTATCATCACGCACTCTGTTCACTACTGCACGATTTTCACGCAGCAGCGCTTCAATCGCCGGTGTAATATGTGCATTCTTTATTTCCTCAAAAAGTGGCGGTCCAGAGAAATCAAGTAGTGGATTTGTCATATTGCTCCAGGTAATAATTGTAGAAACAGATTAATCTAAAAATTGTACTCTCCCCAATGTTTGCAGCAGGCTACGGTATCGGGTTTTGATAATATCAAACTACTCACGCATCAAATGAGGGTTCTACGAAGGTTTCCAAATGAATCAGAATATGAATAACGTATGCGTGTAACTTCATAAAGCATGTGAATTAAACTTCAATGCTCATACACGATATGCCCATTGACTAAGGTGTATTGAACTTTAGCCGGCAATTCCATTCCCAGAAAGGGAGTATTCTTACCTTGACTGATTATTACTGTAGACGCCACTTTCCAGTATTGCTCAGGATCAAAGATACACACATCAGCGGCAGCGCCCAGTGACAAATGACCTGCATCAATGCCCAATATACGTGCAGGTTCCAATGTAATCTTAGCTAATACGGTTGCAAGCGGAAGGCGCGTTTCTACTCCCCATTTGAATATCAAGGACAGCAGTAACTCCACACCCGTTGCTCCAACTTCAGCCTGCCCAAAAGGTAGTAGTTTTGCATCTTCATCTACTGGAGCATGGTCCGAGCATACCGCATCAATCGTGCCGTCAAGTAACCCGCTACGCAAGGTATCTCGATCACTTGCACTACGTAATGGCGGCATCAAATGGCAATTTGAATTGAAAAAACCAATATCCATCTCGGAAAGATGTACATGGTTAATCGCGACGTCGCACGTAATCGGCAAACCTTGTTGTTTGGCGCTGCGTATCATCGCAACACCTTCCGCACTGGAGATGCGGCACAGGTGCACGCTGACGCCCGTCTCGCGTGCCAATAAGATGATATTCGACAAAGCAAGCGTCTCTGCACAAACAGGAACAGCTGGCAGACCCAGTCGAGTCGCTACTTCGCCATCATGCGCCACACCTTGGCTGGTTAAGCTTTTATCCTGTGGACGCAGCCACACACTATAACCAAAAGTGGACGCATACTGCATGGCTTGCATCAATACCTTCATATCCGAAAGCAGTACATCCGGCTGACCAAAAGCAATACAGCCAGCATCGTATAGCTCCGCCATTTCGGTTAACCGCATACCCTTCAAACCCTGCGTTAATGCGCCAATAGGGTAGATATTCGCCTGATTCAGGCTTTTAGCACGATGTTTCAACATCT
Source organism: Nitrosomonas cryotolerans ATCC 49181 (assembly GCF_900143275.1). Taxonomy (NCBI): domain Bacteria; kingdom Pseudomonadati; phylum Pseudomonadota; class Betaproteobacteria; order Nitrosomonadales; family Nitrosomonadaceae; genus Nitrosomonas; species Nitrosomonas cryotolerans. The sequence continues at coordinate 399,105 of NZ_FSRO01000001.1, read as the reverse complement.
CTACCAATCCCGGTTCGTCCAGGGGGGGATCTGTATCAGGCGGACAAGCAAAACTGGTAATTCCTCCCGCAACAGCAGCGCCCATTTCTGACTCAAGGGTAGCCCTGTACTCTAACCCTGGTTCACGTAACCGTACTGATAAATCAACCAGGCCCGGACATACCACAAATTTATTGGCATCAATCACCCGGTCTGCACAGAAATCATCAGGCGCAGCACCTATCGCGATAATTTTACCTGCGGCAATAAACACATCCCTAACTGCATCAATATTATTTCTGGGATCTACTAGACGTCCATTCTTTATACAAATTTTCATAGCCTGTATTTGGGTCAACTCATCACTCGAGCTTCCTGCTTATCCTTTGATCTAGTAACCTATCGAATAAAAACTGAACAGTGATACAAATAAAAGAAACTGTACGTATCATTTTATATTTTCATGATATAAAATACGCGATGATTCAAAACCAAAATAATCCAGCCATTTATTTTATAAAAAACTACTACTTCTCATCAATAGCCAACTTAGCCATCATGCCTGCATCTAATGGCCGGCTAGAATGGACATCACTGCCATACGCACCGCGATACCGAATGTAACTTGCGGCAGAATGACCGACTGTTTGCCGTCAGCAACAACAGAATCAATTTCCACACCACGATTCATTGGGCCCGGATGCATCACAATGGCATCATGTTGAGCCAGTGCTAATTTTTCCTGAGTCAATCCGTAATATTTAAAATATTCCTCAAAGCTAGGCAGGCTTGCGCCTTCCATCCGTTCATTCTGTAATCGCAACATCAGCAATACATCCACGTCTTTCAATCCTTTTCTCATGTCATGATAGACATGCACACCAAGACGCTCAACTTTGCTGGGTAACAAGGTTTTAGGTGCAATTACCCGCACTTCTGGCACACCCAATGTAGTCAACGCATGAATTTGAGAACGGGCCACTCTAGAATGCAGAATGTCCCCGATAATCGCTACACGTAGATTATGAAAATCATGTTTATAGCGTCGAATAGTAAACATATCCAATAACGCTTGTGTAGGATGTGCATGACGCCCATCACCCGCATTAATGACATGAATCTCCGGTTGAACATGACTGGCTATCAAATGCGCGGCGCCGCTTTGCGAATGTCGCACAATAAACATATCGGCGTTCATGGCCGAGAGATTATTAACGGTATCGAGCAATGTCTCACCCTTAGACTGCGCAGAAACCGCGATATTCAAATTCAGTACATCTGCTGACAACCGCTTGGCCGCAATCTCAAAGGTTGTGCGGGTACGAGTACTGGCTTCGAAAAAAAGATTAAAAATAGACTTCCCGCGCAATAACGGTATTTTCTTAACATCACGTTCGGTTACGCCAACAAAAGATTCGGCCGTATCCAGGATATTCAACAAAATAGACAAGGGCAACCCTTCAGTAGTAAGCAGATGTTGTAGCTCACCCTTCCTATTCAACTGTGGATTTCTGTTCATCATTCTGGTCGATTTTTGCTACACAGGTTCAGACTCAATTTACCGTTATCTTCCCGTTCTAATTGCAGCATGCTGTCCGCCGGCAGAGTAAGTTTTGCGCCGATATACTGGGCAGCAGTAGGCAACTCCCTATCGCCTCGATCAATTAAGGTAGCACAACGGATTGTAGCTGGACGCCCATAATCAAATAGTTCGTTGACGGCTGCTCGAATAGTGCGCCCCGTATAAAGGACATCATCCACCAGAATAATGTGACAACCATCGACTTCAAATGGAATGTTAGAAGGTTTAACTTGCGGATGCAATCCGATTTTATCGAAATCATCGCGATAAAATGACACATCCAGCACGCCCAATGGCAGCATAACTTTTAATTCCTGATGCAGACGCTCAGCCAACCACACCCCCCCGGTATGTATACCTACTAGCGCAACGTCTTTTTCGATATCAGGTTTTATTTTCTTAGCTAAATTATGAAACAACTCTTCTGCGTCAGGTAACTGCATGATTATCATCAAAAAAAGATTGAAGTATTTGCTGCGCTGCCATCTGGTCCAACATTGGTTTCTGCTTCTTCCCTCTAACTCCCAATTCCTTCAATGCCACACTAGCCGTGATAGAGGTATAACGCTCATCTATGAGTACAATTTCAAGCCCGAAGCGACCCGTTAAACGCCGCGCAAAACGTCGACACAAACGAGTCAATTCATGCTCTCTCCCGTCGTCATGAGTGGGCAATCCTACCACTAATAATACCGGCTGCCACGCCTCTATCAATTTTGCGATTGCAGCAAAACACTGCTCAGTTACTGTATTATCGATGGTAACCAGTGGATGAGCTAATTGCAACATGCTATCGCCTATTGCCACGCCAATGCGCTTTTTCCCGAAATCAAAAGCCAATATGGTGCCACATGGATTTTCTGTAATACCCGTCATCTGGCCATTCGATTGCGGATCAACATATCTATATTACCCATCAATGATCAACTACTGGACAAGCTAGGCATGTCCCACTTCGTTAGACAAATTGGAAAAATCAATGCCCAACAACTTCATCGCAGCAGGCAGTTTCTCTTCAGATGGTAAATCAAAAATCACACTCGATGAAGCAGGCACGGTAAGCCATGCATTTTGTCCCAATTCATGCTCAATTTGACCAGGAGCCCATCCTGCGTAACCCAGCGCAACCAGAATCTGTTCAGGGCCCTCCGAATTTGCGATTGCCTGCAGGATATCAAGTGATGTCGTAAGTCCCACTTTCTGATTTATCGCTAGTGTTGATTGCCATTTTCCTACCGGATGATGCAACACGAATCCACAATCAAGTTGTACTGGCCCACCAAAAAGTACGGGAGGTATTTCCTGCGGCGGATCAGCTGATGGAATACCCAGCTGTTTAAACAAATTCGCTAAAGTAAGATCAGTTGGACGATTGATCACCAATCCCAACGCTCCCTGTTCATTGTGCTCACAAACATAAGTCAGCGTTTTTGAAAAAACAGAATCCATCATCGATGGCATTGCAATCAAGAAATGGTCAGTCAAATTGAGATTCTGCATAAATATGTCTTACCTATATGAATGAGCCTTCCATTTTGTTTGCTGCAAACTCACGGGCGCCAATTCCTTCCCATAATGCCGCAATTTAAATCACCAATAAGCTATTTCTAAACCCAGTATGCTGTCCGAGTCATCACTTTTGAACCCATTTTCATCGCTAATTTTACGGGTAATGGAAGCTCAGCCCCACCATGCGACATGGCCATAGCTGCATGACTTGCTTCGTCAAGTTGCATCTGCACAACGATGGCGCGGCTCTTTTCGTCATTATGCGGCAAACGCTGCAAATGACCTGCCAAATGTGCGCCAACCTGGTATTCAGTTTCAGCAAGAAAGCCGAGATTCCATTTGTCGCCAAGTGTACCCGCTATCACACCGATCATAAAAGAACCGCCGTACCATAGCGGATTAAGCAGACTCTTATGTCCACCTAGTTCTGTTATACGACGCTCGGTCCAAGCCAGATGTTCAGTTTCTTCACGAGCTGCCTGCATCAGGGTTTGCTGTATCACTGCATTCTGTGCGGTTGTTGCCTGTCCCTGATATAAAGCCTGCGCACATACTTCACCTACATGGTTAATGCGCATTAATGCAGTAGATTCTTTCCTTTCTGCATCAGTCAATTCCGCTTCAGGCAGATCACTGCCTGGAACAGAGCGCAACGTCTGTGCAGGCGCCAGGAGTGTTCGTAAAGCACCGTCAAAGCCGATAATAAATTTATCAATATTGAACATAATCAATTAAACTGAGTGAACGATAGAATTAATCATGGTGAATCCCCATGCACATTGTATCTTTTAAATTTCAAATAGGTATTTTCTCAAAAAATACCCGCATTATTAACATTCAGGTTTTTTTATTGTATACCCATTTGTCTTGCGAGTAACGTTACTGGATGTAACAATTCAACATCCGATCCTATCTCGCGCAGACCGTTCGCAATATGTAATGAACATCCGATATTCGATGTAACCAGATAGCGTATACGGCTATCGAGCACAGCGGACACTTTATCATTCAGGAGCTTTTCCGCCAGATCCTGCTGATCCAGAAAATAAGTTCCCGCAGCACCGCAACACTGACTGTTCCCCTTTAACGGTACCACTTCTGCTTGTGGAATACGCGCGATCAATGCGTAAGGATAGGCCTGATCACGCAACACATTACGCAAACTACATGGTTCGTGTACAGCAATTTTATATGGTAATGGTTGTATCTCGATATCCTCCCATCCCTCCGCTACCGTTAGAAACTTGCTGATGTCTGTAATACTGTTCAGACGCTTAATTTCTTTACTTCCTTCTGATCCGCTCACAACGTGATTATTTCTCGAGTTCCGAGAAACCGATGCCGGCTCACTCTTTCCTTCCCGACCATAAACATGACCAGACTCTACTAACTGCACACCACAGCCTGATACAGTACTGATGATCGTATCTAAATTGTATCTTTCAAAAGCCATTTTATTTTGCTGAGCCAATTGTGCCGCCATTCTTGTTTCTCCACTATGTTGATGCAAAGCACCACAGCAGGTCTGATCTGGTGGCACAGATACGGTATAACCGAGACGATTCAATACATAGATGGCCGAATTAAGCGTAGCTACATCCACCAATCTTGCTACACAACCTAAAAATAGCCCTACTTCACCACGCACTGCTCCGACTGCAGGATAAGTCTCCTGCCATTTGCTTTGAGTTGTCTTCCTGTTATTTACAGAAGAACGATAAGGCAACCCAACGGGTGGTAATTGCACTATGAGCTTAGCCAGTTTTATTTTTCCTAATTGCCTTGATTTTTGTAACCAGTGCGACAGCCTGCTTTTCTGGAAAAAACGAAAAAGCAGGCGCAAACTATCAAAACGTGCCGGTTTGGCAATAATTTCTTTTTCTGCCAAAATTCGTAATCTAGATTTTTTCTTGACTGCTCTATTCCTACTCCTTGTTAGATCAGACTGCTTAGATAACGGCGTAAATGATGAGGCGGCCATCATGACACGCGTCTCATCAATCAGTTTCCCATAAGCGACATTATTAGGACAAACCAACTCGCACGCGCGGCAAGTCAAACAACGATCCATATGCTGAATAAAACGCTCATTCATTGGGATACGCTCACTGACGACTCCGTTCATCAAAGCAATACGTCCACGCGGCGAATCCGCTTCCGATTTCGTCAAATAGTAAGTTGGACAATGTGGCAGGCAAAGACCGCAAGAAACACAGCGATCTGCCTCTTTACGAATAAAGTCTTGAGAGAATTCGGGCAAAAATTTAACAGAACTCATTAGCATCTTCTTTATATAATTTAATCATAGCCATCATCACTGCACATAGACAGGTAAAATACATAAGCAGCCTATCCGGAACATCAAAACAAATACAACTGAATCACACACATAAAGCGCATATAAAAATTTTATTACTTGTCAACAAGACAAGAATTATCGTATTATTATGGGTTATTGAGTTTTTAGATTCTTCGCTAAATTATAAGTTCATAGGCAAAAATATGGTCATTATTAGACTGGCACGAGGCGGCGCAAAAAAGCGTCCTTTTTTCAACATGGTTGTAGCGGATTCACGCGACACGCGTGATGGCAGGTTTATTGAGCGAGTCGGTTTCTATAATCCCAGAGCAACGGGAGGTGAAGAAGCATTACGCATGCAGATAGATCGTATCACCTATTGGCAATCCAAAGGTGCGCAAATGTCTAATACCGTGACACGGCTGATTAAACAGTTTGATGCAAAAACAGAAAATCCTGCAAACGACTGATCAAAATCAACCAGAGAAAAAGATGGTCGTGATGGGGCATGTTATCAGCCCTTTCGGTGTGCGGGGCTGCATTAAAGTTCGTCCCTATACCGAGTACATCGATAGTTTGCTTGATTATTCGACGTGGTGGCTGGGCGATAAAAATGGTGGCTGGCGTGAAATTCGAATTATCGCTGGCCACGTCAGTGGTAACACCCTAACTGTTGAGCTAGAAAATTACCATAATCGGACCTTAGCAGAGCCATTAAAAGGATTACAGGTTGCAATTCCGCGTAATCAATTACCTGATCTAGCAGAAAATGGTGAATCGGGTTATTACTGGTCTGATTTGATCGACAGCAGCGTCGTGAATCTGAAAGCTGAGAAATTAGGTAAAGTCATCGGATTGCTGGAAACAGGTGCCAATGATGTACTGCAGGTTCAAGATTCTAATGCGGGCAATAAAGAAAGACTCATTCCTTTTATCGATCAGGTTGTTATGAGAGTAGATCTGCAATCCAAACAGATAACGGTAGATTGGGGAATGGACTATTGAGATGACGGATAATGTCTTTTGAATTTGACGTCATTACGCTCTTTCCAGAAATGTTTGATGCTGTAACCCAATATGGAGTAACAGGGAAAGCAAATAGAGACACCGTATTTCGATTAACTAAGTGGAATCCACGCGATTTCACCCAAAATCGATATCGCACAGTAGATGATAGCTCCTATGGCGGAGGGCCGGGCATGGTAATGTTGGCGCAGCCATTGGAAGCCTCTATTACTCAGGCGAAGGCCAGACAGGTGGCACTGGGAATTGACAAAACAAGAGTTATTTATCTTTCTCCTCAGGGAAAAAGCCTGAATCATGAGATGGTCATACAGCTGAGCAAATTACCAGGCTTAATATTGCTATGTGGTCGCTATGAGGGAATAGATGAACGCCTGATAGCATCTCAAGTGGATATGGAGATTTCAATCGGCGACTACGTGCTCTCCGGTGGTGAATTAGCAGCGATGGTATTAATTGACAGCATCGCGAGACAAATTCCCGGAACACTCGGCGACCCAGAATCAGCACACCAGGATTCATTTGTAGATGGGCTACTGGATTTTCCCCACTACACGCGTCCAGAGGTATATAAAGGGAATGCGGTACCCGCAGTACTATTGTCTGGGAATCACAGCAAAATAAATCGTTGGCGCTTACAACAGGCATTGGGCAGAACGTGGCTAAAACGACCGGATTTGTTGAAATTAAAGACCGTTTGTGGAATAACTGAGGAAGAAGAAGCGCTGCTGGAAGAATTTAAACAATCCTATAAAACTAAATAGAGCTAGATGGCAAATAAGGAATAAGATATGAACTTGATCAAGCAACTAGAAACAGAAGAAATCAATCGCCTTAATAAAAACATACCTGATTTTTCTCCCGGTGATACGGTTATCGTGAGTGTTAATGTCGTCGAAGGAGAGCGCAAACGTATACAGGCATATGAAGGTGTGGTCATTGCTAAACGTAACCGAGGCCTCAATTCCGCATTTATTGTCCGCAAGATTTCAAATGGTGAAGGTATAGAACGGACTTTTCAAACGTATTCACCACTCATCGCCAATATAGAAATCAAGCGTCGTGGTGCCGTACGCCGTGCAAAGCTGTATTATCTCAGAGACCGCTCCGGAAAATCTGCACGTATTCGCGAAAAACTTCCTGCTCGTGCCAGCAACAATAAAAAGACGGTACAGGAAACAGTCTAGTCTCAGTAATGACTATGAGCACCATACCGGGAACGCAGGCATGCGCGCGTTCCCTTCCCTTTCTTCTCTCGTGCCAGGAATCATTATTCTAATAGGATTTTGACATTTTCTGCTGGGCGACACAATATGGCTTTATCCCCACGCACCACGATGGGTCGCTGAATCAGATCAGGATTATCAACCATTATCTTAATAAGCTCTTCGTCTGATATCGCATCAAAATTAATTGCTATCGATTCTTCTTTACGTAGCACATCACGTAACGACAAATTTAATTTCTGAATCAGCGCCTTTAGATCTTCCACCGTAATTGGCGTCTCATAATAGTTAATAGATTCAAACGCAACGTTATTTTCCTCCAAAATAGCGAGTGTTGCTTTGCATTTACTGCATGTCGGCTTCTGATAAATTGTAATTTTATCGTTCATAAAAAAACATATCCTTCAATTCATATTCCTTTCACGTACTCTGGATAAATCCATACATCCGTTATCCACCATCATCTCCAATTCTAATTGGCAAGATAATTCCTACAACTGGATTACTTAATACCACACTCAGCTGATATGGCTTTATAAGCCGCTGACGAACCTTTTAGTCCAAAAGTATCGGTTGTTGCTGTCCCTCGCATGGATAAACCTTTCACCGTAAGTGAGCTTCCTCGCTGAATCGCAAGGGCAAGTTTACTATCAGTCGCTTCATCAGATGCCCAAGCAGATTCGCCTTGTGTGAAAAGAGTAAAATTCTGACCATCAATTCGTACGGTTACTTCGCTGTCTGGTTTGTAAGGATAGCCTGCATTATAGCTAAACACATGCTTGCTCCCCTCAGCGGGCCGGTGAGTTATTAAAGCAAAAATATCGCCACGTTGTTTATAGTTCCCTTCTTCTTTTTTTGGCTGGCTGAGCATGTAGCAGACTTTATTCTTATTTTCCATAAAAACATAGGCTGTCCAGTCACCGTATTCACCAATCATTTTTGGATCCGACGCCTCTACAACATTGGATAAGACGAGAATGGCACCAAAAATAAATATTTTTTCAAATTTTAATCTCATTACGAAAATCCTGAGAAATAGAAGATCATTGCAGTCCTTGAGATCAAGCCCAAAGAATATAGATTCATTCACTAAATAAAGGGCAGATAATACGTACGTTACCTTATTCAGCTTACATTGGTTCTCAATCTGCCCTTTAGCACCGATTAAGGGCTAAATAAATAGAATGCTGTTTCATCATGTTCAATCAACAAATATCTGCGCTCGATATGAGTTAATTTAATTAGAACAGATGGTTAGCAACCTTCCATTTTGTATATGTAATAACCATCCTTATTAATTGCCTCAGTTACATCAGCTGGAGCACTCTGGCTATGACAGAAACTGCATTCCTTACTGGTCACTACGGCATCCCCTTCGCCAATCGAGGCCAGCCATTCTTTAGCATATTCAACTGCTTTCTGATCATCCTTTACCCCAGTGAACACATCAAAGTGCATTGTATGGCCATCCTTGGCTTTAACATAAGTATCATAAACATGAATTTGCATATTTTTTCCTTATAGATTCATAGTTGTAAATTAGTGCAGACCGGCTGATTCAGGAAACTCAAGGAGAACTGTAACATTTACCACATTCAAGCTTGAAGCGATATGCCCGCTTACCTGATAAACAGTAGCTATTCAACTCGATTTGGATAAAAGCGGCTATAGTATGTTCTCTTATTCACTCACCGGTCATGAAAACCACCTCAGGCAGGCCAGCATGCTGCCAGTTGAAATTGTACACGATCTTTTTTTAAACAATTCATCGAAATTCCGTTGATTTCAAGCATGAATACTTATTTTTATCACGAAAATTAATATTATGCCGTTTTCCTGCGGGCAACGATTACACCATCCCGCGTCGGATTTATAAAAGCATCAAATAAGGGATCGCTAAAAATAAGCCGATTATGTTCAAGAATTGCCTCAGTCCAACCGGGCACGATATCGGTAAAATCCTCGACAGCAACGCGCCCGTGCCATAGAACATTATCTGCAATGTATAGACCACCCGGACGAATCCGATCTCTGGCCATTTTCCACACATCAGGATAATCCCCCTTGTCAACATCATTATAACAAATATCAAAATCACCACTGGTTTGCATAAAAATTTCCTGTGCCAGTCCAACGTGAAAATTGATCTTATTCCATACACCCGCAGTGGAAAGATACTTCTCAGCCATTTCTTGATTGCGCGAATCACCATCGCTACAAATCATTTCCCCCTCAACACCCAATGCTTTTGCAAACCAATATGCGGAATACCCATAACCGCTTCCAAACTCAAAGATTCGCCGGGCGTTAATCATCTTTGCCTGAGTCTCAAGAAAGATACCGACTAAACGATCAACGATTGGAAAGTTTTTTTGCCTCGCAAGCGCTTCCATCTCTATCAATACCGGATGATCGGTTTGATTCACTAAGCTGCGCATATAACCTTCAATCGCCGGATCAACTGGCACCAAAGCGCTTGGATTTTGTACTGTTGGAGAATATATATCGATCATTTCTTGTCCTCACAAAAAAGAAATTCAATCCTTATATACTGCTAATCGTATGTTCAATAAGCAAAATAATATCACGGCAATTTTTTCTTCAAACAAGTTATGCCCGCCCATATTTCCCCTCTGGGCTGCTTCTATTGTTATTAACAAAAGATCAGCCGCACTTCTTTTGCCAGCGAATAGCAATCGCGGTAATCACCAGTAATAATAAGGGAATCCGACTATAAATAATGAAGGTATCAGTTAATCCTGCTAAGAAAATATAGCTGACTAAGGCCATGCCCAGAACAGGAAGATGATGTCTTTTAAATGTTCGATACCAACTCCATAATAGAAAAGCTAAAGCCAGCATACCCAGGATACCAATATGCATACCTATTTCAATCCAATCGTTATGATAATGAGAAGTTCTATGAAACCTGGGGAGATCTTTGTAAATACCTCCTTTATATGTCACAACCGAATTCTCAAAATAGCTTTCGGGCATACCCGTACCATGCCCCAATAATGGGCGTTTGGCAATACCATCTAAACCTACGTCCCACATAGCCAATCGGTATCCCACGCTCGTACTATAGTTTCCTTGTTGAAATAACGCTATATCACGCTTAGCCTGGGTAAGTCGATCCTGGAAAGCAGTACTACTGAAAGTAAATAGTGACACCACCATTATGAATGATAGCAAGATAGCTCCGCACCTTCTTATTTTTTCCCGATTTAATAAAAAAAATAGAAATAACAGAGTGATCAGTGTTGCCAGAAGAACGCCTCTTCCATTCTGATTAAATTGAATAAATAAAAGAATCAACGCGAAAGCCCATAGCAGCATGCTAATCCGCTTTGAGTAACGACTCACATCCGCAAGATAAACTGCCAGTATCGCGCCAATTCCGAGCATCGCTGAGAAGCTCAGATAAGACATCTTAAAGAGTGCGACACCGGGCTCTCCCAGAATAACGAACTGATGAATACCGGCGAATAAAACACCGGCATATCCAGCCAGCAGTCCCATCATCGCCCAGGGTAAACGTTTCTTATTCAGAAGTGACAGAAAAGGAATAAACATCAGCAGAATAAAATATTTCTTCCACTTCAAGCGACCAATTTCAGGTGGATCGCTCCAAAGTAATCCCAGCAATAATGCAGCGCATAAAACAAGAATCGACTGAGCCAGTGGCTCCTTGATTATCAGCCTCAGCTTACCGAGGCCATTATCAAAAAACCAGACCAATATTAATAATAAGAAACTAGACAGATTCAGCTCATTACGCCAAATTGCCAGACAGAAAAAAAACAAGGCAAATTTTACGAGTATTTCGCGCCATAAAATGCCCATTTGCATCCAACTGGACAAACGGATTTTTTCTTCATCCATTGATTTCCCCAACCCAGAGCCGTATTATACTTGTCTCACTTCCTGATCCTATCTGGAAACTTATTTCCTGAGAAACAGAGGAAAACAATCCATTTTTCTACTGATCCGGGTATCAATCCGAGAAGACGATTTTATGCAATTACGTTTTCCATAATATAACTTCAAGTTTACGCAAATAGACAAAAATGGCCAGTAAGCCCCGTAATGCATACGGAATACCCGGCAAAATCCATACAGCAGAAATACGTTTATCATTACGTATGCAACCACGTAACATGAGCCTAACTATCGTCACCAAACCAGTTCGACTATTCCGCATCTGCAAGCAGGATAGTTTGGGCACGGGTACCGATGTCAGCCAATGAACATTACCCCCTTGCCGAAATATATCCTCGATAGCATTGTGCAGCTCGTCTGGCAAGTCGCAGCAATCTGAAACCAACACAATATTGCGGCGCACATCAGGGTAGCATGAAAGATAAAGCCCGCGATTGTGTTGCATCAATGATCGATAAACCTGACCGCGTCCGAATGAACCGCCACCCCTATGATAAATACGTGTGTCAGGATGCACGCCCATACGCCAGTTCTGTTGATTCAGCCGACGACTTAAATCCATATCCTCAAAGTAACCACGGCCAAATTTTGGGTCAAACCCACCGACTCCAGAAAAAACACTACGCCGAATCAGAAATGCATAGCCTTTGTAATGATAAACAGGAATATAGCCGCCTGGTCGACGCAAGTATCGGTTCACATCATATCGAGTAAAACCATCTTGCGCTGGACTAACAATAGCTAGCTGCGGGTCAGCTACAAATGTCGCATACAATACAGGCAAAAAATCCGCACACATCTCGGTATCAGAATTCAATATCAGCACGAAATCGGCATTAGATCGAGCAACAGCCTCGTTAACGGACATACCAAAACCCTGATTTCTCTGCGCATGATAAATATGGATATCAGCGTATGGCAACTGATCCAGCATCTCGCGTGTTTCAATATCCGATGCGTCATCTTGAATATAGATATATCGTATCGATGGACTCAGATAGGCAACCACCGAATCAATACAGCGCCTTGTCAATGCCGGCGCATTATAGACCGGAATGATCACGTCAATCGATGGCTTCCCAGATACATTCGTCATCTCCTGGCAAGATCCTCAGCAATCAATGAACCGTAAAAATACAATACTAATACGTTTTATTCTTTCCGGGTTTGCATTTCCAATAAGCTAACGTAACGAGGTAAAACATCTGTCCCTCCAACATCCAGCATTTCTCTGAGAAAGCGCTGACGATGCGCTTCAATATAAAAGACATCACAACCATGGGATAGGAAATAATCAATTTTTTCGTATACATCATCTCGGCAGTGCAATGCGGTTTCAGGCATAAATTCGGCAAGCGCGGAACGACCCGCATGCAAATAGTCCGCTGCCAGAACAGGCTTACTTGCCTTCACTGCCTCAAATACAACCGACGTGGCTAAGTCAATAATAACATCCGACCAGTTCATCAAATGAGTAGAGTGGATGCCATCATCCGCCATAGTCACATTTGGCAAACGCCTCAATACAGTACTTTTGGTTAAGGATTGTTTCCAGCCGCCACGTGTATGTGGTTTGATCATCAACTCTACTCCCGGAAAAGCAGCGATCATCCTTACCATTTCTTCGACTTCTTCCCAGAAAGTTGTGAAATTCGCCTTTCTCAGAAATATAGCTATCTTAAGACGACTATCAGAACGTACCAATGGCGAAGGTGGTAACAACAACGCCAATCTCGCTAACCACTCATCACAATAGCGCGGTGAACCCAATATTGCTATTTTTCTGGCATCCAGAAACGGACGGAAGCGCTTGGAACACAATTCATTTGGTACCACAACCTGATCGAACATTCCTGCAGCAGAGAATGAAATATCAGGTTGGAGGCGCCACTCTCCGTGTCGAATCAGTTGACTGGCATGAGGACTGTCACCATGAGGCAACGATACGGTTCCCAATCCTCTAGTACGGGCCATCGCCACCACCACTTCAACCCACTCAACGCAGATTGCTGAGTTCCTTTCAATCCAGTCGAAGACAATAACACCCTGCTGTCCCTCTTTAAAACCATATTCAAATAAATATCGAGCAGTTCGGTGCCAGATCAGTCCACGCCTTTTAGAATCATAGATTTCGGCCAATAACTTAATAAGCGGCCCCATGAAAGAATGATGCGAACTACGAACTAACAATAACATTTGCAATCGCCACCGCATAAACTCCATGAGGGAAAGCAGTTGACGAATATGAATGACACGAACCCCGTCCAATTTTTTCAAAAACTCAATACGAAAGTCCTTGATAAATCCTGCTTTTCCGATTATCACCACATCACAATGATGGCCAGAGTGCACCCATTCGGAAATAACCGGTACAATATGATCGATATCGTTATAATGGCGAAGAAAAAAAAGTGCTTTCATATTACTTGCGGTTCATAATAAGCAGAATCAGAAATGAACACGCATGTGCGCTAAATTTTTTCAAATATAAAGCACGTTTCACCCCAGTTCTGCATTGTTTTTTGTTTTATAATCAGACCAGCTTCTTTCATCAGAAAGATCGCTTCTTTCTGTTCCTGCGGTGTTCCCAATTCGACAATAACAGATTTTAGATCCGGATGCGCTAATACACGCTTTGCTCCTTTGAGAATAGCGATCTCAATGCCATCTACATCAATTTTAATATAGTCCGGATAAGGAAACCCCCATTTATCGCACAGATCATCCAGCGTCACGCCAAACATACCTTGAATATGACTAGCCGGTATTTTCATATTCTCAGCATCTTCTTTTCCAAATTGGGAGCGATTCCCGCCAGGAATAAATTTGGGTATATACAATCTGGAAAACTGGCTCTGTCCGGATATCGCAACACAGTAGGGCGTGACATTTTTCGTCAGCTTATTTAGCGAAATATTCTTATTTAGCGAATAATAATTATTGCTCTGAGGCTCAAAAGCATAAATTTGAATACTTTGACCATATTTCTTAGCCGGATACAGGGAATACTGGCCGATATTTGCACCAATATCAAAATAACACGAATCAGGTCTGAAATTATCTATCCAGTCAAGCGTATCCGGTTCTTTTATAGAGTATGTCTTTGCTCGTTTAAGAACTCGCCAATGGTCTATCGAAACCAGTATGGACTGCCCCCTGACTTTAATATTTGTACATCCACCTCCAATTTTATAAGCTGCGATTACAAGATTTTTAAATATATTTTGTAATCGCATCATGTTATCGCAGTCTATAGTGATTAAATGGAGTTTACGATCCAACCAGGCGATATGTTTTGCACAACGATCATATCCTAGCCGCGCTCTCTAACAGCGCTACGTAACGAGGTAACACATTCTGGTCTGGAACATCCAGCATTTCCCTGAGAAAGCGCTGGCGATGGGCTTCAATATAAAAAGAATCGCACCCATGGGATAGAAAATAATCAATTTTCTCGTATACATCATCCCGGCATCTCAGTTCTGTTTCAGGCATATATACCGCAATGGCAGAACGCCCGGCATGCAAATAATCCGCCGCCAATACGGGTTTCCCTGCTCTCACGGCCTCAAATACAACCGACGTGGCCAGATCAATCGTGACATCTGCCCAATTCATTAGATGTACAGAATGCATATCTTCACCCGCTATCGTCACGTTAGACAGCCGTCTTATTGAACTATCCTTAGTCAGTGATTGTTTCCAACCACTACGAGTATGCGGCTTTATCACCAACTCTATTCCTGGAAAAGCGGCAATCATGTGCACTATTTCAGAAACTTCTTCCCAGAATGTCGTGAAATTAGCTTTTCTTAAGAATAAAACGATTTTGAGTTGGCTATCTGAGCGCGTTAACGGTGAGGGTGGCAGTAATTCAGCCAATTGAATTAACCATTCTTCACAGTAACGCGGCGACCCAAGTACGGCTAACGCCGATTCATCTAGAAAAGGACGAAAACGCTTGGCACATAATTCATTAGGTACCACAAGCTTATCGAATATTCGGGCCGTGGAAAACAAAGTATCGGGTTCAAGGCGCCGCTCACCACGACGGATTAACTGATTAGCATGCGGGCTGTCACCATGCGGAAGCGATACAGCGCTCAGTCCCATGTTATGCGCCATCATCACGACAACTTCAACCCATTCGACACAAATTACTGAGTTTCTTTCAATCCAATCAAAGGCAATCACACCACCATCATTCTTTTCAAAGCTTCTTGTTAGTAATCGATTAGCGGTGCGCCGCCACAGAGGATCACGGCGCCTTGCATGATAGACATCCGCTAATACACGAACGAATGGGCCAATAAACAAACGTCTCAGATTTCCCGTCAGCAAAAGCATCTGTAATCGCCATTTGATATATTCCAGGGGCGAAAACAGTTCACGGACATGTGCAACGCGGACACCATTCAGTTTGCTTAAGAATTCAATACGAAAATCGTTACGGAATTTTACAGAACCAATCAAAACAACATCACACTGGTGGCCCGAATCAATCCACTTAAAAATGATCGGGGTAATATGATCAATATCGTTATAATGACGAAGAAAGAAAAGGGCCTTCATGCCCACGTTATGGTTGCAAACGTATTAGAAAAAATCGGTATCTCTATCATTTTATTCGTTATTCTAGATATTTCCAGATACTGGAAGCGCTGCCATTCTACACCTGCAACCATTCAATTACCAGTAACAGAATCGTATAAAACAGTGAATCCATGGTAAAAAATGCAAGCACATGAATTTTTCATAACACATCACTCAGATGACAAGATAAACCATCCAAACCAACCACATTTTTACTCAGAGCATGGGATAGAACTTGTATATTTTAAATCAATAAATACTCGATAACTATATTATAAAATGAAAACAATAGCTGTGATACCTGCGCGCATGGGCTCATCGCGCTTTCCTGGCAAACCCCTCGCAAAATTGCTTGGCCGTAGCATGTTAGAACATGTGTATAAACGCGTTACCCTGAGCAAGGCCATCGATACCACCTATATCGCTACTTGTGATGAGGCGATTCGACAGGCCGCAGAAAAATTCGGCGCACCTGTAATCATGACCGCCGATACACATGAGCGCGCAAGTGACCGCGTCGCCGAAGCGGTCACTCATATTGATGCGGAACTGATTGTAATGGTGCAGGGTGACGAACCCATGACACATCCCGATATGCTGGATATCGCGGTGGCGCCCTTTGAAAATGATCCAGAGTTGGGCTGTGTTAATCTGGTACATAAAATTGACAACGAGGCTGATTTTCGTAATCCAAATACAATCAAAGTTGTCATGAATTTGCAAGGCGATGCCATTTATATGTCGCGCCAGCCGATTCCGACATTGGCCAAATCCGGATTTATGCAAGCTAGTGTTTTTAAACAGGTATGTGTTATTCCATTCCGGCGCGCCACCCTATTTCATTACACAAACTTAGCACCGACGCCACTGGAACAACTAGAATCCATAGATATGCTGCGCCTATTGGAACATGGCCATAGAATCAAGATGATCAACACCACGCTGAACACTCAGGCAGTAGACACTGAAACAGACTTGGTTCGCGTCGCTAAACTCATGGAAACCGACCCGCTGCTTAGCACCTATTAAGTGGTTCACTAAGGAATCTCTATGCAATTGAAATCAAAATTGATTCGTTCTGAATTGACGATCGGCTCCTGGATTACGCTAGGTCACCCTGCCATTGCCGAAATCATGGCGGCGGCCGGATTTGATTGGTTAGTACTGGATATGGAACATAGCGTCCTTGAGTTAAATGAAGTTCAGACAATAATCCAGGTACTTGACGGAAAACAATGTCCAGCTATCGTACGTTTAACTTCAAACCATCCTGACCAGATTAAACGTGTCTTAGATGCTGGCGCTACCGGTATAATGGTCCCCATGATTAAATCTGCTGCTGATGCCAAGGCCGCAGTAAAGGCTGTTTACTATCCGCCTCGAGGACAACGGGGCGTCGGTCTAGCTCGAGCGCAAGGCTATGGCGCAAGCTTCCCAGCGTATCAACGCTGGCTCGAAGATAATGCAATCATTGTTGCCATGATTGAGCATGTAGACGCAGTCAATACAATTGATGCGATTCTTGCTGTTCCGGAAATTGATGCCTACATTATCGGTCCTTATGATTTGTCGGGTTCCATGGGCCGACCGGGCGAACTAAACCATCCTGAAGTGCAAGCCGCAATAGAGCAAATATACTATGCGGGATGTCGTGCAAAAAAACCAGGGGGCATCCATGTGATCGAACCCGATCTTGATGCGCTACAACAACGCATCAAGGCGGGCTTCAATTTTCTCGGCTATAGTTTAGATATTCGCATACTGGACTCCATTTGTCGCAACCATCTGCAAACTATTCGGGCAACACTATGAATAAATTGATTATATCTACCTCATCATTCGATATAGACAATAATGCACCTGTCCAGCGCCTGATACAGAAGGGATTACAAGTTATTAGCAATCCCCATCGACGTAAGCTTACTGAACATGAAATTATTGCATTACTCGATGATGATGTAATTGGGTTGATCGCAGGGATCGAGCCCATAACTGAGCGTGTTTTAGCATCTGCCAAAAACTTAAAAGTCATTTCGCGTTGCGGCACAGGCATGGATAACGTCGATTTGGTTGCGGCACAACACTATAATATGGCTGTGTTTAATACACCCGAAGCACCTGCTCAGGCAGTCGCAGAATTGACACTAGGACTGATGCTGACTGCTTTGAGACGAATATGCCAGACAGACCGTTTGCTACGTAAAGGTGAATGGCCACGCTTGCAAGGTCAATTACTTGCTGCACAATCGGTGGGCATCATCGGCTTAGGATACATCGGCCGCCGGGTCGCACATCTATGTCAAGCTTTTGGTGCCCGAGTTATTGCGCATGATCCTCATCTGGATCAATCATCACAGGGTGTGACATTAACATCCTTGAATGAATTATTCGCGCAAGCAGACATTATTAGCCTGCATCTACCTTACAGCCCGGATACACACCACTTGCTGGATGCCAAGGCATTTGCCACTATGAAACCAGGGGCCATTGTAATTAATGCCGCACGAGGGGGGCTGATCGATGAAACCGCACTGGGTAATGCGTTGCACGATGGCCAGCTAAGTGCAGCCGCGCTGGATGTGTTTGAACAAGAACCCTATCAGGGTCCATTACTTGGATATGAGCAGATAATTCTGACCGCCCATATGGGTTCACTCGCAAAGGAAGCACGTCAGCGTATGGAAATCGAAGCTGCAGAAAATCTACTGCAGGGACTTATCAAGACAGGTTTAATCCATGACACATAAATTAATGGCGCCTGAAATTGCGGTCGTATTTGGCGCCAGTGGCTTTCTGGGTAGCCATGTTGCTGACGCTTTATCTGCCGCAGGTTATCAGGTACGATTATTCGATCGCACACCATCTCCTTATCAAAGACAAGATCAGGAAATGATTGTTGGAGATATTATGAACTCCACTCAGGTAATCGAAGCAGCCGAAGGTGCGGCTATTGTCTATAATTTTGCAGCAATTGCCGATATCGATGAAGCACATAATAAACCCGTCGCGACGGCAACAATCAATGTATTAGGTAATATGCACGCGCTGGAAGCAGCCCGCCTCGCCGGTGCACGTCGCTTTGTATTTGCCAGCAGTGTCTATGTTTATTCCGAATCTGGCTCTTTTTATCGTGCCAGCAAACAAGCTGCCGAACGCTTTACCGAAACTTATCACGATCGTTATGGGCTGAATTACAATATTTTACGTTATGGCTCTTTATATGGCAGGCGAGCCGATAAACGTAATGGCATTTACCGCATGCTACATGAAGCCATAGAACAGCATTCAATCACTTACCAGGGCGAAGGTAATGCAATCCGG
The DNA here is from genome assembly GCF_900143275.1 of Nitrosomonas cryotolerans ATCC 49181. NCBI lineage: Bacteria > Pseudomonadati > Pseudomonadota > Betaproteobacteria > Nitrosomonadales > Nitrosomonadaceae > Nitrosomonas > Nitrosomonas cryotolerans. The sequence continues at coordinate 379,631 of NZ_FSRO01000001.1, read as the reverse complement.
GAGTATATTCATGTTGAAGATGCTGCACGCATGAGTGTACAGATACTCTCGCCAGAATACGCCAATCGCCATCTGATCTTGACGGGTCAGGAAAGATTACGTATTCGAGATGTCATGACCATGATCTCCGAAATCATGCCATGGCCGGTTGAATTAAATTTTGACGAAGCGAATACCGTACATCATTACGAAATTACGCCTTATGCCTTTCAGCCGAGAATCGGACGCAAGCTGGTACTCAACGAACATGTTGATTTAGGACAAGGATTACTTGACTGCATTCGGGATATTCACAAAAACTCGCAACACGCCAGCGAGGATGATGATGCAACGCCTTCCACCTCAGATAATAAAGCATAGCGACCATGAAAACATCAAACTGCCAAGCCATTATTTTTGACTTTGATGGCGTTATCGTCGAATCTGGACAGATCAAAACACAGGCCTTTGCTGAGCTGTATCGTTCCTATGGTGACGCAGTCGTTACCGCTGTTGTGCATTATCATCAACAACACGGCGGTCTATCCCGTTATCATAAATTTCGTTATTTCCAACAGCATTTATTGAATAAACCGCCCCTGACACTCAGTGAAGAACAGACACTGGATCGTCGCTTTTCCGAGCTCGTTATGGAAGCTGTGATTGCCAGTGCTGCTGTATCCGGCGCGCATGAATTCATTTACCAAGAAGCCTCCAGAATACCGTTATTTATTGCTTCAGGCACACCAGAAAGCGAACTTAAAACTATTGTTACGCGACGAGGCTTAGCGCCTTACTTTACCGCAATACACGGCGCACCTACGCTTAAGCCAGCCCTGATTGCAGATATTTTAACCACTCATAATCTGGTACCTGAGACCGTTCTAATGATCGGCGATGCACTGATAGACTATGAGAGCGCACAACAAAACGGCATCGCATTCCTGGGCCGCGTCTGTCCGGGAGATCAAAATCCTTTTCCAGAACAGGTTAAAACGATGCCTGATTTATGTGCGCTGATTAATTGATGCAAAGATATTACTATTCAAACATGCACCACCTGGCAATGGATTTTGCTGATTTTGCGGCGACTGCTTTAAAAGATACCCTCGCCAAACAACCCAAAGCCAGCCTGGTCGTTCCTGGCGGTAACACCCCTCGCCATTACCTGCCCACCCTCGGTCGCCATTCACTGCCCTGGGACAGAATAACCGTGACATTGAGTGATGAACGCTGGGTAGATACCCGCACCGCCATCTCAAATGAGCACCTGGTACGGAAATATCTGTTAGCACAGATGACTGATAAGGTGAATTTCATTGGCTTAAAAACCCATCATCTCCACCCTTCTGCAGCAATCACTGAAATTCATGAACGCCTCATTAAGATACCGCGGCCATTCAGCCTAACGATACTCGGTTTGGGAGAAGATGGTCATATTGCGTCACTATTTCCTGGAATGAATCCCGACCAGCAGATGACATCCTTATGCCTTGCTGTTGAAACACCCATTGCACCGTCACTTCGCATTAGTCTAAGCTTGGCCGCACTAGCCGATAGCCAGCATATTGCATTGATCGTAACCGGCATGACAAAACGACGCCTGCTGGATCAATTGAATGAAACCCTGGACCCCAAAATCCCACTTGTCTGGCTATTGCAACGCAGCTCGGCCCCAATTACGATTTTTGAAACGGACGCCTTCTAAGATACGAACGAACGTACAATCCAGGATCAATAGATCACAACTTTAAGAATGCATGCTACCTATAATCTGACACCAATCTGCGCACTCAAAAAGGCAGAATAAAATCAAGCGAAAACAAAACTTGATCTTTATTCCCGGCAAAAGGTCTATACGCAGGCGCGTGATAAGCATCTACTCGATCATAACGGATATTCGAACGAATAGTTAGTTTCCTCATTAAATCCGATTTAAGTTTTAGCGTCTTGGCTGCTTTCCAGTTTACGCCCACGGTTGTTGAATAATAATCTGCGGGCATAATAGTCACACGATTAGGATCACCCGCAGGACTCACTGCCTTGCCATTCACTATATTGGTAGTAACCGCTATGCGAAAGGGTGATGGATTGCGGGAGCCATCTCTGTCACGAAACCATTCACCGCGCACACCTACCGATACGTTATCCGTAATGTCATAATATAAATAAGCCATTAAATTAATCCATTGCGTATCTTTTATGACGTTAGTATATTTTGGATTATCCAATAAAACGCCACCAGCATAGCCCCAGACATGATGTAAAGCCAGCGAGGTTTTAGGATTAATTCTGTGTTTCAGCACAATATTATACGTTGCCCATGGCTCACTGCTGCGTGTTGAAGTTTCACCATAGCTACCGATAACTTTAAGCGAAGTTAAATGATTATCACTGGTCCAATTAAAACCAGCCACCCCACTCCAGTTTCCCAGTTGTTTGTCCCAGCCGCCATCCCAGCCACCATTCGCGCTACCCGTAACCGCTGCGCCGATAATGGACCAGTTTTTATTAAGCTTATATTCCGAAAGCAAACCAGTATGAGTAAAGGGCTCTCCCACATTCAGGTTATAAGCTCGCGTATAAAAAAAATTATCCGGTGCCGACGCCGGTACCGTCTCATAACCCATAGGGCTATAGAAATGACCTAATTTGACGTTAAGTCCGTTACCGACAGGAACATGTGCCTCCAGATATGCTTGCGGAAGTGCAATTCCATAAGTTCTTGAAGAGTCACAGCACAGATCAAGATCCCAATTGCTTCTTTTTAAGGGTTTTCCGGAATTTACATCCAGCGTAGGCACACCAAAAGCTTGAGTAAAAACAGCATCTGTCCCAAACATAAAATCGAAGCGCCCACCAAAATCCCAGGTATTACCTTCTGATACAACAGCCCGTTGCATAAACAAATTTAATTGATTTAACTGAAATCGGTTAGCCTGATCCGCCATAATCACCGGACCATTAAACCCATTCTTCTGACTAGGATTAAGAGTCACCCCTCCGTTTATCCAACCACCCAATGCGATCCGATTGTCTTTCAATAGATGCTTCAGGTTATGCGCATAGAGCGTCATTGAATAAGTATTAAAAAAAAACAGGCTGCCTGCGATGGCACTTAATAACCACTTTAGGTATTTCATTTTCTGGGGTGGCAATAAAAATTCGCGCTTCAATAATTTTTATGCGAACTCAAATTCCGCATAAGAAATTGGCGCTGGTTAGTTCTGGCTCAAAAATGAGCACGTCCAAAACGATGCTTTGGCTGCGTTGGGTATACACTGTAGCTGCTGAATTTCCCTTCGAGAAGATAGATTTTTCCTATAAACCCTTATTGGTATTTCCAGGCATTTATCTATTTCCTAACTATGTGCATACGTCAGAGATATTGAATAAACACATCACAGCCGTTTTCATGAAGTTAAAATCACACATTAATTTTATTAAGTGTTTGGATTTTAATAGCAGGATCTAAAACAGGTATTGTGCTCACATTGATAATTTATAGATATGTCCAGATTTTTATAGCCTCACGCATCCGATCTAATAATATTGATTAGCGATGCGATCATTTACTTTAGTTCACGGCAACCCACCCTCTATTCACGCCTTATCGCATGAAAACCAGGATGATAGAAATGATGCCATCTGAAGTCTGGCAGCATTCTACCTTCAAGAAGACGATACCACAATGCTGATATAGCTAATTACCAGTTGAAAAGATCAAATGAAAATCAATCCTCATATCCTTATGAATAGGCTTAAAAACCAAAAATGACGCGTGAAGCAACATGTGGAAAATACTCGCGACTGGCCTTCCTCACTCCAAATCCAAACTGTACTTTTGCATGCTGGGCTATCTGAACATGAAGTTGGGGCATAACAAGCATCATATCGGGCCGGTTTGGTCGGAATTCCCAGTTAGTCTCCAGTCCCATAAGTAAATTTTTAGAAAGGGAATAAAAAAGATTGCTATTAACTAACCCCTCGATATGGCCTTTTGATCGGATATCACTAAGACGAGAGCCCAGCATATTAAGCAAGCTCCAGTTTTGATTAAACTGGTAACCGAATATATACAACAAATTATTCTCAAATTTCTTAGCATCCTGATGATATTCTCCGATATATTGCCAGCCGTGGATAAATTGGTTTGTATTTAAAAAATCAAACGTACCTTGTAAAGCCATTTTATAGGCAGCTACGCCAGTCGTTTCCATCGGCAATTCAAATTCAATGCCATATCCATCGGCATAAGCATACTCAAATTCAGGATTCATAGTGACGGCGTCATTTGCAAAATCGTGCTGAAACAGCGCATTAAGCTCATATTCATTTTTCTGAGCCCCTAATGGTAGAACAAGATCAAACACCATGGGTTCAGGAAGACGAGGAGTATTGCTAAAGGATCCTCCACTAGAAGAATGACTGACGCTCGGTATGAGTAAAAAAAGAAACAGCGAAACTACCGAAATTAATATCTTCATTTCATTTACATTCAATGACTAGTTGAATCCAAAATAGAGTAAACGAGTATGATACGCTGAACCTGAACAAAGCTCGAATAGGAAGATAAACGGAACAGTGTCTGTCGTACGGTTTTTTCTATTTTATGGTGCAATCTAAATAATATAGTCATGAAATAGAAAGCATGAGGTTCTTGTAAAACGAAAGAATCTCATACGACACATTCACCTCACAGGCATAACAAAGTATGGGGCCACTTAAGATTCATTTGCCTGACCTTCAAGGCATTTGGGGAAGCATCGCTAGAGATAACTGCCAGTTCATTTATGCCGTTTCCTGGATTATGGGCCTGTCTCGAAATATCCCGAAATCAAGATATGTGGCGTATTGATTTGTTAAAATAGAGGCACGACTATTATTGGAAGAAACAGCCATGTCCCGTCAAGTTGAAATGATTTCACTGGAGGAGTTAGTTCCTCCTGATCACCCTTACCGTTATTTTAAGCAGATACTCAATGAAACATTTATTACGCGTTGTTTATCTGGCGTGCCATCTGATTTAGGCCGAGAGGGTTACGGCATAGTCCGTCTGTTCTACGGTTTGTTATTACAGTTTATGGAAGATTTAAGTGATCGGGAATGTGAACGATTTTTGAAAGAGAACCTGAGTGGCAAATGGTTGTGTGGATTTGGATTAAGTGAGATAACGCCAGATCACAATGCGTTTTATCGTACCCGTAAGCGCATAGGTACCGAACGGTTGAGCCAACTATTTGCTCAGATGCGCGAAGAGCTTGCCCGTCATGGCTTGATCAGTGAGGTATTTACGTTTGTGGATGCAACACACTTAATTGCCAAAGCGAATTTATGGAAAGAACGAGATCGGGCAATCAAAGCAAAACTGGACAAGCTTAACAACGAAGTACTGCCCAAGCTCGCCTGTGATAAGCAGGCAAAGATTGGTTGTAAAGGAAAAAACAAATATTGGTATGGTTATAAACAGCATAGCTCTGTTGACATGCAATCGGGTTTAATCAACAAGATAGCCGTGACACCAGGGAATGTGACTGATGCAAAAGGGCTCAAGCATGTATGCCCTAGTTCAGGGGCCATCTATGCGGACAAAGGCTATTGCACTAAACCTGCACAGCATGCCGCTGCAAAACGAGGTGTCCATTTGGCGGCAATCATGATGAATCACATGCTAGCGAAAAATCATGACAAAGATCGCTGGCTCAGTCACTTGAGAATGCCTTATGAACGCGTTTTCTCTAAACGTAACCGAAACGTGCGTTATCGCGGTATCGCCAAGAATCAATTTGCTGCGTTTATGTCTGCAATCAGTTTCAACCTCAAACGTATTTTAGTGCTTAATCCATCTGGTCTCGTCTTTTCTTGAGGAGCCATTGCGTCCAGAATCAGCTAAAACCGCATCAATCTAACAAATCTCATAGATATAACTACTATTTAGTCACTGTTTACGCAGCATCTAGACTACTATCTTAAGAAAAATAGTAAATCTTTTGCATCAAGGCGCAAATAATTGAATTACGCGACAGCCCCTTATGCGCACGGAGGAAACACCGCAGCGGGATTTGTCGTCGGATTACGAGGGTTGAAGCAATGCGCCCCGCCGCTTTATCCGCTGGCGCGAAAAGGGAGTTTAAAAAAATACTAGAAATCTTGATTGACTATTCGGGTTACGAATGGCTTATGATTGACGCCAGCCATTGCAAAATCCATCCCTATGCCACCGGGACCAGGGGCTGAAATCAGGGAATGAATCGCACTATCTAATACGGTCACAATATTTCCCTTGCTATAGAACCAATGCAGATTTTTCTCTATTCCTGCTTCAGCATAAGCTTTGATAGCAGGTTGACATCCTCCCCTTCCTAAACGAAGGGGATTCCTAGCGACTTATTAAGCCGTTAAGAGTAGGTTTGTATTGCTACTGCCTACTGGTTCCTGTTTCTTAGACGAAACTAACGTTTCAACTCCACAGGCTAACAAGCGATATCCTCGCTCAAGTACATTCAAGGCACCTACCAAGTCGGCATTGGCTTTAAATCCACATTCTGTACATTCAAAAGCACTTTGGCTTTTGCGATTGTCACGACTAACATGTTGACATCTAGGGCAGGTTTGAGAGGTGTATTGAGGGTTTACCTTCAATACATCCCCGCCTGAACAAGCCTGTTTATACTCCAAGAACGAAACGAACATTCCCCATCCTTGGTCAAGAATGGATTTGTTTAGACCCGATTTCGCTTTGACGTTTTTACCATGCTTTTCAACACTGCCCTTGGCACTCTTAGACATGTTTCCTATCTTTAAATTCTCAACTACGACCATTGCGTGATTTTTGCTGATTTCGGTTGAGGTTTTGTGTAAGAAGTCTAAACGAGCATTGGCAATACGCTCATGCAGTCGGGTAATGATTTGTTTCTGCTTTTTCCAGTTAGCAGAGAAACGGACTTTTTTAGACAGCTTACGCTGTTCAAAAGCCAGTTTCTTTGATAACTTTCTAAAACTGTTTAAAGGTTCTACGTATGAGCCGTCTGACAAGGTTGCAAAGCGGGTAACGCCCATATCAACACCAATCATACTGGTTGAGCTATGACGCTTTAGCTCGGTCTCGTACTCAGTCTGAATCGACACGTACCAATAACCGCCTTTACGGGAAATCGTCATATTTTTAACGTCACCAATGACTTGGCGTGAATTACGATATTTCACCCAACCGATTTTAGGCAAGAACACTTTGTTAGACTCTTGCTCCAGCTTAAATCCTTGTGGATAACGAAAGCTGTCACTCAAACCTTTTTTCTTGAATTTTGGAATCCGTTTTAAAGGCTGTTTTTTATCAAAACCGTCTTTGAACGCTTTTTCTAAGTTTTTTAAGGCTTGTTGCAACGGTTGAGAATGAACGGTTTTTAGAAATCCATAATCTTCTGAGGATTTCCATAGCTTTAGCCAAAATGACAACTCGTTGTACCAAAGCAATGGCTGTTTCTGCTCTAATCTGAACAGATTCATTGCTAAGGCTTTATTCCAAACAAACCGATTAGCACCCGCAAACTCAACCATCTTCTGTACTTGGTCAGAATTTGGATTGAGTCGAGATTTAAAGGCTTTGCGTATAATCTGCTTCATGGTTATAATTATACAAAAAGGAATTGGTTTATGCAAGTTAATAACGATGTAAGAACATGAAGACATTGCGTTTTTAATCTTCATGTTCATTTGGTCTTTGTAACAAAATACCGTAGAGATGTTTTCTCCGGAAGGGTATTAATTGACTTGGAAGAAATATTTAAAAACGTGTGTTTGGATTTTGAAGCAGAATTGGTGGAATTTAACGGTGAGCATGATCATATTCACCTTTTAGTTAACTATCCACCAAAAATTGCTATTTCTAACTTGGTAAATAGTTTGAAAGGCGTTTCAAGCCGACTTATTCGCAAAGAGAATTATCCCGAAATTAAAAATAAGCTTTGGGGTAATATGCTTTGGAGTCCAAGCTATTTTGCGGGTAGTTGTGGTGGAGCACCACTCTCGATTATTAAGCAATATATTGAACAACAGCAAAGACCGCATTAAACAGGCTTCGCCTGTGCGCTTATATCTCCGCCCTGAAGGACGAAGTTTTACGCGCTATTTGATAAAGACTGCTCATTATCACTCTCTCTGTTTTTCATGAGATCTGATAGCAGACTGTTAATTTACCCCCCGACCGAGAATCTCTACCTTCCAGACATACAATATCGTGCCTCCATCATAATGCAACCCTTTGGAGAATTGCTCAATGTAATGTATTCTCACATTTACTGCCATTTTTAAACATTCAACGGCAAAGTAAAATAGATCTGGATCCATCGTATTAAAATGCCGAAATTGGTTCCCGCTATTTCCAACCTGCAAGGTTAAAGAATATCGTCTATTTCGTTCCTCACTCTCTATCACATTCGTGATTACGCCGAATTCAACGCCGGATGAAACTTCATTATGCAAACCCAGCTCATCAGTGACGAACTGAGTCTGATTCAGTAATCGACGCTGTGATACCGGATAAATATGAATTAACTCGTTTATTGCAGAGCAAGAAAGTAACGCAGATTTCCTGGGTGTCTTGTATTCCAGCACAACGTAACTGCCAACGAGCTTCTCAAGCTCATCATAACGATCATCCTCGAAACAAAAGGACCAAGGATTGGCAATGAAACCGGAAGGTTGCTGCTCTACTTGCTGACGGTTTAAAGTGAAGTTACCTTCGTGGCCAAGCAGTATATCTCCACGTATAGCTCTATTCCCGGCCCGCTCTCGATGAACACCGCTTAGCTGACCCAGAGCATAACCCTTTGAATCAATATGCAATGATTGTGCAGCAATTGGGCAGGAAACAGGTACCAAGAGCAGGAGCAACAACAGATAATGCGTGCTAATATAACGTATTCTTAATAAGGCACTCATATTAATGTACCCATTGATATTCATGACAAAAGAGGATGGCCAATAATATCTTGTAAATACCGGCTCTGCTACACTTTCATCTTATCTATACAGGAAGATTAACCGAGTTGAAAGATTTCACAGAAACAAGGAATAGGAGATAGATATCTGTTCCACTCACGCATAACTCAATGGCATGGTTTAATAGACCCGGACACCCCGGTTGAGAGAAAATATTCTTAACTGGAGGAAGAGATGGTAGCAAAAAAACAATATACAAAAGAATTTAAATTAGATGCAGTAAGCTTGGTATTGGATCAGAGTTATACAGTTGCAGAAGCTGCATGTAACCTTGAGATCAACGCCAACATGCTCAGGCGATGGATCAAGGAATACCAGGCGGATAATGATGGGCAGGCATTTCGAGGGAATGGAAAGTTAACGCCGGAACAAGAGGAAATTCGACGTTTAAAGTTAGAAAACAAGCAGCTTAAGATGGAGAAACAAATACTAAAGGAGGCGGCGGTCTTCTTCGCGAAAGAAACGAAGTAAAATATTCGTTCATCACCCAAAAGAAGAAGACCTATCCAGTTGGCATGATGTGTCGGCTGTTTAGGGTGAGTCGTAGTGCATATTATGATTATGTTCGGCGTCGAGCAAATTATTTTGATAATTCGTATCACATCAAACTCATTGATATTATTTTTGATATTGCAGAATCCAGCCATTATACCTATGGTAGCCGTAGAATAAAGAAGGCTTTAAATGCAATAGGTTATACGGTTAGTCGGTGGAGAGTTCGAAGCCTGATGAAAGAGACTGGAGTTCAGGTAAGACACCGGAAGAAGTACAGATTAACAACGAACAGTAATCATAAACAACCGGTATTCGATAATAAGTTGAATCGACAGTTTGATGTTGCTGGCCCAAATCAGGTGTATGTTGGTGACATCACATACATCTGGACGCAAGAAGGTTGGTTGTATTTGGCGATTGTAATTGATTTGTTTTCCAGAAAAATAGTTGGTTGGGGTATGAGTTCAAGAATGAAAGCGCGGTTGGTTTGTGATACGTTGAGGATGGCCATATGGCAGCGTCGACCACAAATTGGTTTGATTGTACATTCGGATCGCGGGTCACAATATGCCAGTAAAGAATATCGAAGATTGCTAAAAGATAATGGTTTTATAGGAAGCATGAGTCGTCTGGGTGATTGTTGGGATAATGCTGTTGCAGAAAGTTTCTTTGGCAGCCTAAAACAGGAGCGTGTCCAATGGAAAAGCTATCAGACCCGCTATGAAGCACAGCAGGATATATTGCAGTATATTTCCATGTTCTACAACAGTTACCGACTACATTCATATCTGGGATACAAAAGTCCAAATCAATATGAAGCAGAAGCCGCAAAAATGATAAAAGTCGCTTAACTGGGGTGTACGGTTTTACTTGACCATGTCACAATTCTATTTTCACTCTCAAACATAGTGAACATACTATACGGTATTTATTCAGCGAATTAGAGTCAGATAAAATCGGATAAATTTATATACTCTTTATTCTCTCTTGAACAACGACCAAATTGAGTGCTCCAACTAAGGTATCTCATTGTCAAGCAATCCATAACCAGAACCTGATAACGCAACTACTGCATGAAAAATAATTCGTTTAATATAAAACGGCGCAACCTGCTGAAATATAGTTTCATGGGACTGAGCGCCTTTGTCGGCAGCAGTTTATTCTTAGCGCCTATGAAAGCGGCATCTTTATCACGCGCATCGCTGGGCAGACTCCAACCTCCAGATAGAAATGGTGTACGTCTACCCAAGGGTTTCACATCCCGCATCGTTGCATCTTCCGGACAAAACCTATTTGGCTACAAATGGCATAGCGCACCTGATGGCGGCGCTACTTTTGCAACTGATAATGGTGGCTGGATTTATGTTTCCAATAGTGAATTAGAGGATAACGCGGGCGGAGTCGGTGCATTGCGCTTCAATCAACAGGGTGAATTAATGGATGCTTATTCAATTTTAAAAAACACGACCCGAAATTGTGCCGGCGGGCATACCCCCTGGCAAACCTGGCTATCCTGTGAGGAAATCGACAAGGGGCAGGTCTGGGAATGCGACCCTTTTGGAAAGAATGCTCCCCAGCCAAGAAATGCACTGGGCCTATTTCGGCATGAAGCCATTGCAATCGATACGGAAAACAAACAACTTTATTTAACCGAAGATCAACCGGATGGTTGTTTATATCGCTATACCGCAAGATCATTCAATGCGGCCGGTTATCCTAACCTTGATGATGGCTTTCTTGAGATTGCTGAGACTATCGATGGGCACACCAAGGAACTACGCTGGCATAGCCTGCCAGACCCATTAGCGATCACCATACCGACACGCAAACAGGTTGCAAAAAGTACACCTTTCAATGGAGGAGAAGGTATCTGGTACCACCAGGGAATTGTTTATTTTACGACGAAAGGAGATGATCGGGTCTGGTCGTATGATACCAGGAATAATAATCTCAACATTATCTATAATGCTGCGTTATATTTTTGCCCTGTCTTAACCGGTGTAGATAATATTACCGCCAATGCTTCTGGTAAATTACTGGTGGCTGAAGACAATGGCAACATGCAGATTGTCGTTATAGCCGGTGATGAAGTGCATCCTTTGTTGCAAATTATTGGTCATGATCGTTCCGAGATTACTGGGCCAGCTTTTAGTCCTGATGGCTCCCGATTATATTTCAGTTCACAAAGAGGCAGAACCGGCCATTCAGAAGATGGAATGACTTTTGAAATAACAGGGCCTTTTTGATAGCAACAACGCTTCTCACCACTGGTTAGTATCTCGTTTATCCACCCTTCATAATCTGAAGCACAGGAAGCATAATGCATGTTTCAAATTATGATACGCCATTTTCCACTGGGTACAGCCTACTCGTAACCCACAATTAAAACCTTTAAGTTCAGACAGAATATAGACTCGCCTCCATAAAATCATCGCTATGCTATGATCTCCTAACATTTCATCTAGTCAATATAACAGCCGTCGCATCAGTATTATTTTTCTATCATTTGCCATTTTTCAGATATTGAATAAATTATTTGAGTGATATTATTTATCCTTGAGCCGGCCATCATTGTAGTGAATTAAACAAGGAGAATCGACTTGGAATTCAAAGATTACTACAAAATATTGGGAGTTGCGCGTAATGCAACTGCCGAGGACATCAGAAAAGCATTTCGTCGTCTGGCACGCAAATATCATCCGGATGTTTCCAAAGAAATAAATGCTGAGCATAAAATGAAGGAAGTAAATGAAGCCAACGCGGTGCTCTCCGATCCCGAAAAACGTGCAGCCTATGATCAATTAGGGCAGGGTTCCCAACCCGGGAAAGATTTTCAACCACCGCCGGGCTGGGATGCTGGCTTTGAATTCACTGGACGTGGCTTCTCTGACGCTCGATCTACTGATTTTAGCGAGTTTTTTTCAGAATTATTCGGTAATCGAATGGGAGCCAACACAAGACAACCCCATCACCGCATGCGCGGCGAAGATCACCATGCCAAAATTCTGCTCGATCTAGAAGATACCTACCATGGCACCCAGCGCAATCTGACCCTACGCATGCCGAAGATCGATGATAAAGGACATACTCTGCTCGTTGAGCACCATCTCAACGTCCGCATTCCCAAAGGAATTTATGCGGGTCAGGTAATTCGGCTGGCTGGTCAGGGTGGTTCAGGAGCAGGAGGGGAAGCAGTCGGTGATCTATTCCTGGAAGTACATTTTAATCCGCACTCTCGTTATCGTATCGAGAACAAGGATATCTATATGACATTACCGGTCACACCTTGGGAGGCCGCACTGGGTGCTACCATTAGGATATCCCTACCCAATAGCATGGTTGAAGTACATGTTCCGGAAAAATCGCAGACAGGTTATAAGCTTCGCCTTAAAGGGCGCGGTATTCCTGCTGCGGCACCAGGCCATCTTTATTTAATTCTCGAAGTCATATTACCACCTGCCGACACACCCAAGAAACGCGAATTTTATCAAGCGATGGCACGAGAATTCATATTCAATCCACGTCAGGATTCGGGAGCCTAAGTTATGTCACAAGAAATCATCGGTACCTCACTAGAAGATACATTGCTCAGTCTGGATGAATTAGCGCAAAGTTGTCATGTTAGCCAGCAATGGATTATCGAACGCGTCCAATGCGGTGTATTACTCAATGATGATCCAGACCCGAATCCGGCTAAATGGATGTTTAATAGCTATAGTTTTATACGTGCACGCAAAATTATAGCCTTAGAGAGAGACTTCGACTGCAATCCAGAACTCGCTGGACTAGTCGCCGATTTGATAGAGGAAATTGAAAGATTACGTGCCGATCTACAAAAATCAGGATTAAAGCCATGACTACAGGCTTTAAACAACTTTTTATGACCCAACCTGATTAACATTCCATTCATTTTTCAATCGATATCAAACTCGATCATTCACTCTGAAAAGGCTCCATACCATGTCCTTACATATTGTGTGCCCACATTGCCATATAACTAACCGCGTTCCCAAGAATCGCCTGTCCGCATCACCTCAATGTGGTGCTTGTCATGAGCCACTCTTTACAGCACATCCAGTTGAATTAACCAGCAATACATTCAATCAACACATTTCACACAGCCATATTCCAGTATTGGCTGATTTTTGGGCACCATGGTGTGGGCCTTGCAAAGTAATGATTCCCGCCTTTGCCAAAGCAGCCGCTGTACTCGAACCACAAGTGCGCTTGATAAAGATTAATACTGAAAATGAGCAAACATTAGCCACCCGTTTTAATATTCGCAGCATTCCAACTTTAATTTTGTTTAATGCTGGCCAAGAAATAGCAAGACAAGCAGGTGCTATGAGTAAGGAGGATATTGTGCGATGGGCACAGGAACAAAGTTAAATTGTGTGAATAAACCCATATTGTTATGGCGGCCAAATTATAGACAAACACGGAATAAGATGACGATTTTATCGTGGTAGGCTGCAATCCAACGATTGTGCTTGAAGAATCCAGAAGATCGCTCGATACAACTTCTGAGACCTTTGCAAAACCCCAACAGTTGAAAAGTTAGCTATTTACAATCAATAGCATAAAACTCCCGGTGAGAGCTTTTGCAAAAGTTTCACATCGTATTTAGTTTAATTTTTTTACAAAAATAAAGCGGGCAGCGGCCAATTCTCTACAGCCAATCTCAGTTATCTTCCTCAACTCAAAAATTTTTACACGCCGCATTAAGCAATGACTCAGACTGTCTCATCTGGTTAGTTATCCATATCAAAGTCTTAATTCTACTTTCAGGTTACATCTCTCAGGAAAGCTACCCAATATAGCCAGTTAAATCAAAATATGACCTGACAAACCGGCTATATTAAAAATTATCTCCGATCGCGATGCCCCCCCCCAATACACACTTATCCTAAAACTGGGTCGGTACATTGCCTTGATGATATCGAGATTCTCACATTCAACTTCAGATACGACCTTACTTTCCCAAATCACTATTCCGTCAAGATGGCCCGACCATTTAAGTCTTGTGGTTGCCTTGCATTATTAGTATAAAATCCTCTTAGTTGTTCCAGTTGTGCCGTTGATATTGTGATTGGCTCTGGCAAAACGTACCAGGCGACTCCCTCACTGCAAGGTGGCGTCGTTAATGAGCCCGTTATTGAATAAAAATCACCGCTATGATGATGATTTATAGGCAGCAATGATGCCGGATCAATTTTGATGCCGGTGCCTTCATTTTTGTCTCCACCAAGGCCCGGCATGTTATTCAAGATCGTTTGAAATGCTGCACTCTCTTCACCTTCATCAATCGCTACAGCCAACACTAAAATTTTTCCATCCGCTCTGACATGAACGTAATGCAGTTCAGCAGCAAATCTTTTATTACCCACAACATGTTCACTTGGCTCATGAAAATGAAATTGAATTAATGGGTAAGACTCCTCTCCCACTTCAACTTCTCCTTTATAATCCAGCGAAGTATTGACTTGGATTCCATGACCACTGTTATAAAAAACCGGCGCATTATCAACATCGTACCAGATTCTCAATTTATTTAATTTCTTCTCCCGATTCACTTCAGCTGCAGCAAAATCAATGGGAGATTGGTGCTTGCCAATACTGCACTCGGCATAGGGATACATTAAAGGGACTTCTGTCTGGGATGAGTCTTCGATTGCCCCCCATTTTGACTGCTCCTCATGACTCCAATGTGGGCCAGAAAAGGCTATTCCTATTTGGAAAGAAAAAATAAGTCCAACATATATAACGATAATTTTAGTAATTTTCATGCCTATCTTCCTATTTCGACAAAATCAGCTTATCTCGTTCAGCAGGTATGTTTTCTGCAATAATCAACCATATTTATTGTTTTAGTCACACTAGACTGTTGATTGGATGAAGAATGATTATCTTTCTCTGCTGCAGAAGGGGCAGGTTCTTCTATTTGTTTCAATTGATTGGTATCCGGTGCTTTCTGCTGATCCGTGTTAGGTGCAAAATCAATTGATTCAGATGCAACCAGATGTGAAGAACTAAAACTCAAAACAATAATAAAAAGTATTTTCTTGACAAGCATAGCTTTCCTCTTTTGAAAAAACCGGGATCAACAAATAAAGACTAAAAATAAAACATTTGCATTTCTTTTATTTAAAGTGAATCAATTTTTAGACAGGGTGCCAGTAAAAATACGGCTTATATTTTTACCAACTTCTCTATCTGGATTTAATTTAATCACTCTCAATGTTTCTATTTTTTCTAAAATCTATCATATCTTTTGTTAAGAAAATGTGATGTTAATGTCATTAATTTGTGAAGTTTTCAGCTAAAGGAGTTCAGCCTCATGATAGAAAAAGAGAACAAATTAAAATAATGTCTTTGATATCATTAGTTCTATTACATACGCCCCATCACAGAAAAATAAAAATTCTGCTCGCTATTATTTCTCTATAAAGGTTTGATAAATGGTATCGCTATCGAGATTATCTAATCCTAAATAATGCTGGTTGACAGCTTCCTTCCCTAAAAAAACCGGATTTCCAGTTCAATGACCACAATCCAAGCACACCTAACAACAAACAGGATCGACGACTATCTCCAAGAACCCGCCCCGTCGGACCGGTGATTGAAATATCATCCATAGAGATTTTTTCAAAAATCCTCACAATAGGTTTTATATGATTGATTATAAATGGTTAATTTTTCAACTACTGGGGTTTTGTAAAGGTCTCTAAGGTTCTATTATGAAATCACCTCAAAATAATCGTCTTGACATCCGCCTCCGCCTAAAGACAGGAAATTCCTGCTGCCTCTACCCCGGAATGGGGTAGATGACTTCGGTGAGTTTCTGTTGCTGACGGCATTGCTGCATCGTTCACTTGGCAGGCGAGCTGGGCATGCCCTGTCCTTAGAATATTGATGGCCGCGTTGAGATCTGCATTTTCTGCGTACCCACATTCGACACACGCGAATTTGGATTGCGTTGTGCAATTCTAGACGGACACATGGTCGCAGGCCGAACACGTCCGGCTTATGTTACGTGGATTGATGACAAGCACATCACCACCACGCCACGGCTTGCTTGTATTCCAACTGGTGGCGGAATTCACCTCAGCCCTGATCGAGAATCAGCTTATTGAGGCCGCTTTGCTTTTGACACTTCGTCCTGGCGACTCAATCGAACTGGCTGTTCAACCTTGCGCTCGGTCTGAATGCTAGCGTACCACTCAGCAACACAGGACACGGTGATGTTTTTGATTGCGCCTTCGACAGCGCGACTCTTGCGATAGCGAATCCAGCCGGATGATTCGCAAAAAGAACTATTCCTGTATCCGCAAAAAGCTATGGGGCAGCGCATTATGGTCGCCATTTGATTTCGCGGCCTCTTGTGGTAGTGCGCCAATTGCCATCATTCGCCAGTCGTCGAACAACAACAAGCGCCGGATTGATCGACAATAAGGACGCCTGCGGTGCCCACACTATTCATCCTCCCCTTGAACGGAACGGATTTCCGCTCAGTATGTTAAATATTCTGAGTTATAATGATCGGGAGGCTATGAGAGAGCCTGATTCCCAGTTATGCCAAAGCAGCTATCATATCGAAAGGAGTTAATATTCATGCCTGATAACGGCCGGTTTCTATCCCGTCTGATCTGGTTTACATTGCTAGTGGTTGCACTGATGCTGCTTTGGCACAATTTTCCCGATTTATTCAACTCGTACAACTCACCTTACTCTGATTCACGGGAAAAAGTCACACCACGAGTCATTGAACCGCGCGGTAACTTAGCGGACGATGAGAAGAGCACAATCGAATTATTTGAAAACTCTCGTGATTCAGTCGTATTCATTACGACTCGTCAACAAGTAATGGATGTCTGGACGCGCGATATTTTTTCTGTTCCAAGTGGTACTGGTTCAGGTTTCATCTGGGACGATGCCGGGCATATCATTACCAACCTCCATGTTATCAAGGGCGCCAGCGAAGCCATAGTACGATTAGCTGACGGACGTGATTACAAGGCTATCCTGATTGGTGCCAGCCCTGCACATGATATCGCAGTATTAAAAATCGGAGCAGGCATTCAACTACCGTTACCGGTGCCCCTCGGAAGCAGTCATGATCTTAAGGTAGGACAAAAAGTATTTGCTATCGGCAATCCTTTTGGTTTGGACTGGACTCTGACCACTGGAGTAATTTCGGCATTGGATCGGTCTTTACCAAGCGAAGAAGGACGTACGATTGAAAACTTAATCCAGACAGATGCAGCAATCAATCCGGGAAATTCAGGTGGTCCGCTATTAGATTCAGCCGGCAGATTAATCGGGATTAATACCGCAATCTATAGCCCGAGCGGCGCAAGCGCCGGAATCGGCTTTTCTGTACCAGTGGATACGCTTAATCGCGTGGTTCCCCAACTCATTAGTCGCGGCAAATATATTCGCCCAGCCTTAGGTATTACAGTTGATGAAAAACTCAATACACGCCTTACAAAAATAATCGGCGTAACCGGTGTAGTCATTCTGAGTGTTAGTCCCGGTTCAGCTGCAGATCTAGCGGGCCTTAAAGGCGCAACCATTTCTTCCGATGGAAGTATCATGCCAAATGATATTATTATTTCGTTAGAAAACAAACCGGTAGATTCGGTTGATAAACTACTATTACGCATCGATCATTATAAAGTTGGAGAAACAATACGGATTACTCTTTTACGCAACGGTCATGAGATGGATGTCTCCGTTATTTTGCAGCCAGGGATATAATTTTATCAAGTGCAGATGGTTTCGCCACATCAAAAAGAGATTGCCTTATGTTTTCGATCAGCTACTCGCTGTGGACTTTATTTTCATCAAAATGCGCCTGTTTCTTATTCATTTAAATACATCGCAGCGTCTTAATCCAGGAATTGCAGCCAGCAAGAAACTATTTAAAAATACACCGCGTCAATCTACAAACCGCTAATATCCCTATGCATTCTTAACCGACCCCCCATTAAGCAATAGAGAGAGAGAGAGAGAGAGAGAGAGAGAGAGAGTATATTGATCCACCTTCAACTACTAAAGCTAATCAACTATCAAACTATTGATAATTGACTGGTCAATACTAAAGCTAAAGCGTCGTTACAGGATCGCTATCCTGGCAAGTTTACAAAGTGGCATTCAATTTCTCTTTATTTTCCCAAAAGTTCCAGAAAAATGACAACAAAAATATTAACATGGATGGTTGCAGGCCTGCTGCTTGGTAGCGCCATTAACACATTTGTTTATGATGTGGCATGGGTACAGGATTATTTTGTACATGGTCTGTTTCATATAACCGGTGAAATATTTATTAACCTGTTAAAAATGTTAGTTGTTCCATTGGTTACCTTTTCGTTAATTACCGGGGTTTACGGTATCGGTGATATCAAAAAACTGGGGCGTATCGGAATAAAGGCATTCATCTTGTTTTTATTCACCACAGCGCTAGCAATCACATTAGCCATTCTTGTTTCTATCATGATAGATCCTGGAAAAAACTTTGATCTGACACAAATAGAACAAGATGCATTCGTTACACCTGAAGCACCGCCATTAACACAAATACTTATCGATATTGTGCCCAGTAATCCTGTTGCTGCTTACGCGGAAGGCAATATGTTACAAATAATTTTCTTTACCATTTTATTTGCCATCTGCTTATTGATGATAGGTCAACGCGGACGCGCGCTCGCTGAAGGAATTGATTGCCTCAATGAAGTACTCATGAAACTTGTCAGTGTCATTATGTCTATTGCGCCTTATGGTGTATTCGCATTAATGGCCAAAACTTTTTCAATACAAGGATTAGGATTAATTTTACCGATAATCAGCTATTTTGGAACAGCGATACTGGTACTGCTGCTCCATACAATGGGTACCCTCATGATACTTCTGAAGCTATTTGGCCAGGTTAGCCTGAAGTCATTTCTCAGAAAAATGTGGACGGTGCAGGTCTTTGCTTTCAGTACATCAAGCTCTAATGCAACCATTCCGGTTACACTCAGAGCTACCGAAAAACGTCTGGGGATCGATAATGCCACGGCATCATTTATTGTGCCTTTTGGCGCGACTATCAATATGGATGGGACAGCAATTATCCAAGGCGTCGCCACCGTATTCATTGCAAACGTCTACGGCGTAGAATTGGGTCTCATCGGCTATCTGACCGTAATCGGCATGGCTGTACTGGCCTCAATAGGCACAGCAGGAGTACCCGGTGTTGGACTAATTATGCTTGCCATGGTATTTAATCAGATTGGCTTACCCGTTGAGGGTATTGCACTGATCATGGGAGTGGATCGTTTATTGGATATGATACGAACCGCTGTCAATGTAACAGGTGATGCTGTGATCACAACGATAGTCGCACGTAGCGAAAATAATATATCAATGCAGATATTTAACGATCCAAATGCGGGCGCACCAGAAACGATACATTTACCACAACACCACATACAAAAATAGTCGCAGACTCATCGTCATATACCAATCATTACTGTTAACGATAACGCCACGGCGCAATATCCACATCAATAATGGTTGATTTTTCAACCAGCTGTAAATTATCAAAATAAACGCGCTGGCCCGCTTCAATCAAATGTATCTGAGTATCCAGATGCATTTCTACTTGCCCACTCATTATGGCCAGGCTTCCACCATTCTTTATGGTTTCAAGGCTAAAACGCGTACCAATATCCCGAAAACGCACTTTACCTAATATTATTTCTAGCTTATGGCCATCCGCGGGCTTATTTTTTACATCAAAATAAGCATTTCCCTGTAATAGTTCAACTCTTAATGGTTCACTCTTGGTAACTGCAATCACGCTATTGCTATCCAGACTAATGGTAATATCCGGTGTAACCGCAACAGTCAAATATTTCCCAGAAGCTGTTTCATGCAATTGGGTGTCTATCGGCGGTGGCACGATGAAAATTAAAGAACCCACTAACATGACGATTAACACACTGAGAAAAGGGAAAATAAATTTTCTGCGACGCAATAAAGAAGAGCCTGGTTCCTTCAGTTCGTTCATATCGCTATGAAACCTATTCTTGTGATGGGTCTGTAATAAACCCGATTTTTGCTATTCCCATTTTTGCTGCCATGCTCATGACACGCGCGACATGTTCATAATGCACTAATTTATCTGCACGAATATGCAGCTCCGTCTCAGGTGCTTCTCCGACAACTCGATTAAAACGTGCTGCCAACTGTTCCCGTTCAACTGGCTCGCCATTCCAGAAAAGACTACTATCAGCACGAATAGCAAGTTCAATATGATCTGGTTGCGTCATATTGGGATTACTTGCCGCTTTTGGTAGATCAATTTTCACCGAGTGTGTCAGTAATGGTGCCGTAATAATAAAAATAATTAATAATACCAGCATGACATCCACTAATGGCACGACATTAATCTCAGCCATGGGTGCCTGGCGTCCACGCTCATTCACGCTACCAAATGCCATTATTGTGCCTCATCCGTCATTGTCGGTGTCACTTCTGATGAAAACGTATGAAGTTTAAGTGGCTGTGCCGTAACCGTATCATCCTTATTACCGACTGTAATCAATATAAACAAGTCATGAGCAAAAGCATCCAAACGTGCCAGCCAAATACGATTACGTCGTACAAAAGCGTTATAAGCTAAAACAGCTGGAATAGCCACGGCCAATCCTAATGCAGTCATGATTAATGCCTCTCCCACAGGGCCCGCTACCTTATCAAGTGAGCCCTGGCCGGAAAGACCAATTTGCATCAGGGCGTGATAAATACTCCATACGGTACCGAACAAGCCGATATAAGGCGCAGCTGAACCCGCAGATGCGATCAATGTAAGACCATTCTCGACACGAGTAGCTTCTTGATCGATACCATTGCGCAGTGCACGCGTAAGAAACTCACTTGTTCCACCCGCCGCGGCTAATTTTTGTGAACCGTGCATCCTGGAATCTGCTGCGGCATCTATACCCAGCTTTGCCAGTTCTGCAAAGGCATTATTGGGTACTGAATTATTGGGTGTTATATTGACATCTTGCAAAGAATCAACATTCCAGAAATGTTTAAGAAAAGTTTCTGCTCTTCGTTTGGCAATAAAGTTAGCTATGCTTTTCGTAATAATCAGATACCAGCTCGCAACCGAAAGAGACAGTAACAGTACCAGTACGCTGATACCAACACCGTCTATCTGAGCAAAAAATTGAGCGAAACCGAGTCCTTTTTCCATGAGATTAATTTCCTTGCAATACAAAGTTAAAGGGTTGTAATGCGACAGCTCTTACCGGCTGGCCATTACGAAGCGATGGCCTACACTGCCAGCTTTTTACCGCATCCAATGCAGCATTATCCAGGCGTGTATGACCACTGCTTTCAGCAACCTGTGCATCATATATACGGCCATTTTCATCTAGCTCCACGCGCAATACCAACTTACCCTCCTCGCCCATGCGCCGCGAAATTGGCGGGTAAGCTGGTGCAGCCAGCTTGGGACAAGAAACCGATAGTTCCGACGACAATTTAACCGGCCCGGTGTCCATTTGTACCGGCGGCGAAGTGACCGCTGCTGACTCAACCGGCGCCGCAGGCTCCAATTCCGGTTCGGATTCCAACTCCGGTTTTAATTCTGGCTCTAATGGCGCCACAACCGGTTCTTTCTTAGGCAACAACGGCGCTTCCGCCACTAAACGATGCTGGCTCGGTTTGGATTTTGGCTTATTGATAGGCTGAGGTATAGTCGGTTTAGGTAACACTGTTTCCGCTTTTGGTATAACTTTCGGAACCGGTGCAGCAATCATTTCGGCAAACAAGGTCACTGTTGGTGGTGACGGTGGAGTAGGTCGCTGATTCCAAAGAATGTAAAACAACAACCCATGAACAGCGAGAACAAATAATAATCCAGGCAGAGAAATTAAATTTCGCCGCGCACCCAAGTACTCAACATTTTTCCGGGATAATAATCGCATTACAAAATAACCAATTCTCGATAAACTTTGGATTGATCAGACAAAGTAAACAGAAACTCTCCAGTAATTTTGTTCTTGATTATTAATATGCTGGCAAGCGATATAGTGCGATTTTAGGCACTATATTAAAATAAAGGTTAGATCCATGCTCAGTATCTATTTTACAATCAGGCATGAATAAGGGTTGCTATGAGCCCAAACCTTATTAAAGAGGCTCATTTTAATAAAAGCAGCCTTTTCGCTCTTTATGAAAAAGCAAGAATAACGCAAACGATAATAATTATCAATCACTAACTAACACTAAAATTAATTACTCTGTTGAATTACCCTCATTGTTGCAATACTATCTCTACTAGCGAATACTCAATGCACACGATGCCTTTCAATCTTTGCGGGCAACTCTTTTAATCAACTTAATATCATATCAAGATGACGCAAACGTTATCTCTTGAAAACAATTATGGAAAAGACAACACCCGGATTTTGGCGACGACTCGTCAGCATGATCTATGAATCTCTACTTCTGCTCGCAGTCTTGTTTATTGCCAGCTTCATTTTTCATCTTATTTTTCGTGATACGCATGCCGTATATTTCAGGCCATTATTTCAATTTTACTTATTAGTTATCATGGGAATCTATTTTATCTGGTTCTGGACGCATGGCGGACAGACACTGGCGATGCAAACCTGGAAAATGCGCGTGGTCACAGTTGACGGAGATCATCTTGGAAAGCGACAAGCAATAACGCGTTATCTATTTGCAGTAACTGGCATTACTTTTTTTGGCTTTGGTATCTTCTGGGCACTGTTCGATCGCGAGCATCAGTTTTTACATGACAGGTTAGCAGGCACTCGAATCGTGAAAACTTAAAAGAGGTAGAAGAGGCCTTATTCGCATCAAAAAACAAGGCAGGAATCCAAGGTTCGACCTTACCGTATGCAATCGACAAAGATTGATTACGCGTGCCTGCAATTTTATCTCGACCAAGATCAGGTTAAATAACCCCATCCACACAAAAATAACAAAACCAAGCCTATAATATAGGGCAATGCTAACAATAAACTTCGCGACCAGCATTTACCTCAAATAAAATTAATAAATTATATTGACGAATCTAAATTTAATTAATACTACAGATCATTATATTCTCAGATTAATTTTCTTAGATCCTGTCACATAAAATATGAACAGAATATTTATTCTGCATTAACCGTGGGGAAAACAGGCTATCGCATCAAAATTACATTATGGGATATTTACTGCCCGCATAGCTTTTTATTTTTTATAAAAAAGAATTTTATTAAACAACAGTACATATCGGAACTATTTGCGGTCATTTAAGCAGGACAACTAAACTACACAATAAACCAAATACCCGATCAGATCTGCTCGTCAGCTCTCTTATATAATTCACTAAAAATAATACATAATCAAATTCCACTCTTCTGACATGCCCATGAGTTTTATTAACAAGTCAATGGCTAAAAAGACAAACGGCAACCCCCTCCCATCTAGAGTTTCAAAACTATTGCGTGAGGCTAGATGGTTTGTACTAATAGGTGTCGCTCTCTATCTCACCATGATATTTTATAGTTATGATCAGACTGATCCAAGCTGGTCACACAGTGGCGATCTTAATCAAATAAGAAACGCAGGTGGATATGCAGGTGCATGGCTTGCAGATCTACTGTTGTATTTATTCGGTATTTCAGCTTGGTGGTCGGTGATATTTTTTACCTGTGTCGTATCCTGGAGCTACCGCCATCTTGACATTTCCGGAATATTTGACAAGCGCTCACTGCTCCTTTCAGCAGCCGGTTTTATTATCCTACTGACAGCAAGTAGTGGCCTCGAGTCCTTACGGTTCTATACGATAAATGTATCATTACCACGGGTGCCCGGCGGTATGCTAGGCGAGATTATCAGTAACAATCTATCGCAGGCAATCGGTTTTACTGGTGCAACATTGACATTATTAATATTAATTGCAATTGGTTTTAGTCTGTTCACTGGCTTATCATGGGTACGTTTTGTAGAAAAAATTGGCGAAACCATTGAGAATTGTTTCTCATCTATTATTAAATTCTGGCAAGCTCAGCAAGATAAACGACTCGGAGTCGTTTTATCACAAAAAAGCAAAAAACTAGTCGGAGATAAAACAAAATATGCTGAAGATGTTGAAGAATATCTTCCACTTCATGTCAAACTGGCTACTACAACTGTTTCAAATGAACCGCCTGCTACTATCGTATCAAGCAAACCACCGACTATAGTCGATCCAGACAGGCTAGCCGCTGCAATCACTCCAGATAAACCACCTGCTGCAATCGCTCCAGATGAGCCACCTGCTGCAATCACTCCAGATAAGCCACCTGCTGCAATTGCTCCAGATGAGCCACCTGCTGCAATCACTCCAGATAAGCCAGCTGCTGCAATCACTCCAGATAAGCCGGCTGCAGCAATTGCGCCAAAACCCTCTCGCATCATCAAAGAGAAACAAACTACCGCATCTTCAGAGATACTGGGTTCGTCCTTGCCTCCCTTACATCTACTGGATGAACCACAACAAGACGTCGAAGTTGTATCTCAAGATATGCTTGAATTTACGTCACGTTTAATTGAACGTAAATTAAAAGAGTTCGGTGTGGAAGTTAGCGTAGTGACTGCCTATCCTGGACCCGTGATCACACGTTATGAGATAGAACCAGCTGTCGGGGTAAAAGGAAGCCAAATCATAAACTTAATCAAAGATTTGGCACGCGCACTCTCGGTAGCAAGTATACGCGTTGTTGAGACAATCCCAGGAAAAACCTATATGGGGCTTGAGATTCCTAACCCAAAACGACAAATGGTTCGTTTATCGGAAGTTCTCAGCTCCCAGGCTTATACTGATAAGAGCTCAGTATTAACTATCGCACTAGGTAAAGATATCAGTGGACGTCCAGTGGTTTCCGATCTGGCAAAAATGCCTCATGCATTAGTAGCAGGAACAACGGGATCAGGAAAATCAGTCGCAATCAATGCCATCATTTTAAGTTTAATCTATAAAACGACCCCTGATCAGGTACGTCTGATTCTGGTGGACCCCAAGATGCTCGAATTATCTGTTTATGAAGGTATTCCGCATTTATTAGCGCCTGTTGTAACCGATATGAGCGAGGCATCTAATGCGTTGCGCTGGTGTGTAGCAGAAATGGAGCGACGCTATAAACTCATGTCTTCTCTGGGTGTACGCAATCTCGACGGTTACAATCAGAAGATACGCGATGCGATAAAACAAAATGAACCGCTACTCAATCCACTCACTGCAGATACGCCAGAATACCTGGAAGAATTACCGCTGATTGTCGTTGTAATTGATGAGCTGGCCGACATGATGATGGTCGTCGGCAAAAAAGTGGAACACTTGATTGCCAGGCTAGCACAAAAAGCCCGTGCCGCCGGTATTCATTTACTACTAGCCACTCAACGACCTTCCGTGGATGTCATTACAGGTCTAATCAAAGCCAATATTCCCACCAGAATTGCATTTCAAGTATCCAGTAAAATTGATTCACGCACTATTTTGGATCAGATGGGTGCGGAAGCATTACTTGGCCAGGGCGACATGCTTTATTTACCACCCGGCAGCGGTTATCCACAACGCGTTCACGGCGCTTATGTCGCCGATCATGAAGTACATAAAGTAGTTGAATATCTCAAAGAACACGGTGAAGCATGCTATGTAGAAGAAATACTCAATACAAGTGAAGAAGAAAGTGAGGTTGCTAACCATAATGAGCAGAACAGACAAGCAAGAAATGAAAGTGATCCACTCTATGATGAAGCTGTCGCAATGGTCATTAAAACTCGCCGGGCTTCGATCTCTCTGGTACAAAGGAATTTACGTATTGGCTATAATCGTGCAGCACGCTTAATCGAGGAAATGGAGCGTACCGGTCTTGTATCAGCCATGCAAAGTAATGGGAACCGGGAAGTGCTCGTTCCATCGCGCAATGAATAATCATTGTCTCCAATTATTTACTGATAATCGACCCTTATTTTTCAGGATATTATGAACCGATTAAGCTGTAACTTTTTCTTCTTTTTCCTTATTTATTTACTTCCAGTCCTTGTGCACGCGGCTGCTTTAGATAGTTTAAAAACTTTTATCCAAGAAACCCGTACCGCACGCGCCACATTTTCTCAAATTTTACTCGACAGAAACTCAAAAATCATACAAAAATCGAGTGGCATCATGCAGTTTGAACGCCCCAATAAATTTCGCTGGACATATGAGAAACCTTACGAACAATTAATTGTTGGGGACGGCATCCAGGTATGGTTTTATGATCGAGATCTCAATCAGGTTACGATACGCACACTCGATCTGGCTATCGGTAGTAGTCCAGCCGCATTATTAGCTGGCAATAGCACTATCGAGGCTAATTTCTCGCTCACCGAGATGGGTCAACAGGATCAGCTAGAATGGCTGGAAGCCAGTCCGAAAAACAAGGAGAGTACATTTGAATTCATACAGCTTGGTTTTTCCATGAAGGGATCTTTAAAGATCATGGTGTTACGCGATAGTTTTGGCCAAACCACGCTACTTACCTTTTCAAACCTGGATAAAAACCCGAATTTACCTGCCAGTCTCTTTCACTTTATTCCTCCCGATGGCTCGGATGTAATCAGTGACTGACCTGTTTACCAATCACGAACCGGCACGTCCGCTAGCAGAACAGTTACGTCCCAAAAGCCTACAGGATTTTATCGGTCAGAGACATTTACTGGGCACGGGTAAGCCGCTGCGCCTCGCATTCGAAGCCGGAAAGCCGCATTCAATGCTGTTATGGGGCCCACCCGGCACGGGAAAAACCACCTTAGCACGCATGATGTCTGTCATATTTAATGCTGAATTTATCGCATTATCTGCAGTGTTATCAGGAATAAAGGATATCCGGCATGCCATTGAACAAGCACAAATCACCTTGCAGCAGACCGGACGTCATACGATTCTTTTTGTAGATGAAGCACATCGTTTTAATAAATCACAACAAGATGCCTTTCTGCCACATGTCGAACAAGGCTTATTAACTTTTGTTGGTGCAACAACAGAAAATCCTTCTTTTTCGGTGAATTGTGCCCTGCTCTCGCGTGTTCAGGTTTATATTCTAACGAGCTTATCAGAAACAGAATTAGCCCTCTTATTTAAGCGAACAGAAAATCTTGTGCTGCAGAATCTATATTTCTCTGATGAGGCAAGACGCTTGTTAATTGAATTCGCTGATGGGGACGCGAGACGATTACTCAATTTATTAGAGCAAATAAACAGTGCGGCCAAGACTGAAGGCATCACAAAAATTGATATGGATTATGCCCAACATTCACTTTCTCGTAGTGCGCGCCGTTTCGATAAAAGAGGTGACGAGTTTTATGATCAGATATCCGCATTACACAAATCCATACGTGGATCTTCTCCAGATGCTGCACTCTATTGGTTGTGCCGAATGCTGGATGGTGGAGCGGACCCACTTTATATTGGGCGACGCTTGATTCGTGTATCAGTAGAAGATATTGGCATAGCCGACCCTCGTGCAACACGCATAGCACTCGATGCCTGCGAAATTTATGAACGACTAGGCAGTCCGGAAGGTGAATTGGCATTAGCGCAAGCAGTACTGTATCTTGCCTGTGCGCCTAAAAGTAATGCGGCTTATCTGGCATATAACAAGATGCGGAATTTTGTTTCCCAGGATCAATCGCGTTCGGTACCACTACATCTGCGTAATGCACCAACCAAATTAACGAAAGAAGTGGGGTTTGGACAAGCATATCGCTATGCTCATGATTATCCAGAAGCCTATGTTGCTGGAGAAAATTATTTTCCAGACGAAATGCCGGAAATCAGCTTTTATCATCCAACAAAATATGGATTAGAATCAAAGATTTTAGAAAAATTAGCAAACCTACGTAAATTAGATAAACAAATGAAAAAAGGAACGTAGCATATCTTTTATAATTTACAATGGATTCTTTCTTTATAGTCAGTTTATCCTGAACCAAGGCACTTGCATCAAATAAGATCCCATACCTGTCTTTTCAGGATATAAAGCATAAGATAATCGAAATATTCTCTGTATTCAGGATATTGAAATAAAATTAGACTATCGTCTCAGCATAGATAAAATTTATACATAACTGGTTTTATGGGTGGCTTGATATTTTTAAGTTATCAATTTTATGAGCCATACATAAGCAATAAGCATAAAAATATTTAAGGCACAGTTATGCGGATAGACTTTTGCAAAAGCCCTCGCCATAAGTTTTAGGCTATTGATTATAAATAATTAATTTTTAAACTGTTGGGGTTTTGCAAAGGTCTCGCGGAGATTTTTATAATGAGCACGGTTATTTTGGAGCTTGCATGTTAGAAATTCAACAATTACGTACTGATCTGGACAATGTCACCAGAAAGCTGGCTAAACGCGGTTACACCTTCCCTGCCGCAGCATTTAGTTCATTAGAAGCGGAACGAAAGACTATCCAGACATATACCCAGGAATTGCAGGCAAAACGTAATGCCGCATCAAAGCAGATTGGCCATGCCAAAAGCAAAGGTGAAGATACAACATCCATTCTGTTAGAAGTTGCGCATCTGGGTAATGAACTGAAACAATCCGAAATACAGCTTGAGCAGATTCAAATTCAATTACAGAAAATATTATTGGAAACGCCCAATCTGCCACATGATAGCGTTCCAGAAGGAAAAAACGAAACCAGTAACCAGGAGATACGTCGCTGGGAAAGTCCACGCGAGTTTTCCTTTGAAGTGAAAGATCACGTCAGCATTGGTGAAGGTCTAGGCTTACTAGATTTTGAAACCGCCGCCAAACTAAGTGGGGCGCGCTTTAATTTGATGAGAGGCAAACTCGCACGCTTGCATCGTGCATTAGCACAATTCATGCTGGACATACATACACAAGAGCACGGCTATACCGAAGTATATGTACCGTATCTCATTAATAGCGAGAGCCTACGTGGCACCGGGCAGTTACCAAAATTTGAGGAGGACTTATTCTCGGTTTATACCGGTGGGAAAGGTGATTCTGTAACACAAGGGCTTGACACAAGCACATCTGAACAAAACAATCAGCTTGGTAAGTCACCTAACTTCTATCTTATTCCGACTGCGGAAGTACCCATCACAAATATGGTACGTGATGAAATTGTGGCAATCGAGCAGCTTCCCATGAAATTTGTTGCGAACACGCCCTGTTTCCGTTCTGAAGCGGGCAGCTATGGTCGAGACACGCGCGGTTTGATTCGGCAGCACCAGTTTGACAAAGTGGAATTAGTACACATCGTGCATCCTCAGCAATCCTATGAAGCATTGGAACAGTTAGTGAGTCATGCAGAAAAAATTTTACAAAAGCTTGTATTACCTTATCGTGTAATGACGTTATGCACCGGTGATATGGGTTTTTCGGCTGCCAAAACTTACGACATAGAAGTATGGCTGCCTGCGCAAAATACTTACCGAGAAATATCTTCATGCAGTAATTGTGAAGCATTCCAGGCACGACGTATGCAAGCCCGCTTTCGTAATGAAGCGGGAAAACCAGCGTTACTGCATACGCTCAATGGCTCAGGGTTAGCTGTAGGACGAACTCTGGTTGCCATTCTTGAAAACTATCAAAACGCCGATGGCAGTGTTTCCATCCCGGAAATCTTACAACCCTATATGAATGGCCTTGACCAACTTACTGTATCAGGTAGAGAATGAGCATAGTGATATAAATATATCTTTATTTAATGGAGCTTCTCATCATGCAAAATAAAAACAGTAACGCAGCTGGCCACAATATCGATATGGCTACACTCGAAACTGAAATACGTCATGCTGTTGCAGAAGGCACTCATATTCAGGAGACTGTACAACACCTGACACTCAAAGCAATGAATGCAGATAGCCTTGATTTCGAATCCTTACGCCGCATCGTAACAGCTGTTATGCAAGGAGCACATCAAGGTGTAAACCAACAATTACAACAGACAACCAATCAAACACAAACAGCAAAAACACAAATCACTGAAACCATTACCGGGTTGGATTCAGCACTAGCAAAGTTTGCAGAGGCCTCTAAACTCGCCGTAGAAGAAGCAGCGAGCCGCGCACAAAAATACTCTGACCAAGAGCTGACTCGTACGCGCACTGACCTGGAAAGCCTGGAGGGTTTATTACTTGAGACCTTACAAGACGCGGCTACAGCTACCAAAGGCTTAGTTTCAGACACACTACATGATTTTATTAATCATGCTAAACGCAATGGAACAGCAGTCGGCGAGCAGCTCAAAGAAACCCTGGCAATCTTTGCTCAGCAGACGGCATCAATCGGCCATGATCAGCTTGACGTTGGTACACATTTAGCTCATACAACAGCAAACCTGATTCGTGAAATTGCCAGCGGCATACTGACAGGTATCAAAGATCAGCATAAGTCGGGTGAAACTAAAAAAGATGCCTGATTGATGCGATCAGATTACTGGGAATGCTCCTCGCCACCCAGTACATCAATCATATCGGGCAATAACTGTGTTATTTCTCCCGTCATGATTGCAAAATCGCTATCAAATAGTTCTGCTGTCGTATCTGTTGGTTCCTTAAGAATATCAAGCGGTGCGATCCGTTTGAATTGAAGGTTATCATGCAAAATAAATGAGATCTTATTTCGCCAGGTCATGGCAAGTTTAGTCACTTGTTTGCCTGTCTTGACATGCTTGGCGATATCTTCTGAATCCAGAACATGGCGGATATAATTCACTGTTGCTTTTTCATCGTCCATCCCGCGTAACTCACAATCACGATCGATAGAAAAAGCTGCCAATTCATTATCTCCGGACAACCATTCAGTCATAGCTGATGATGGAGAGATCTTTGTCTTAAGTGGAGTAAGTCCGATGCTATCAATAGATTTAAGTAGCATTTCGATTAACTCATCTGCTTTAGCTGTACTTGGCGTATCAATAATGAAACATCCATCTGTCGGATTAATCCAGGCATAAGATTTATGACGTAAAGTAAATGCACGGGGTAATAAATCAAGCAAAATAGCTTCCTTGATATCTTTTATTTGCTTTCGTCCTGGTTTATATCCTTGTTGCTGTTCTATTTCGACGATACGCTCTTTTGCAAACTGGTTAATCACTGCTGCCGGAAGTAGTTTTTTTTCAACACCAAAAGCAATCAGCATATGCTGCCCAAATACATGCACAAAACTTTCTCCATCCTCTCTAGGTGAAACCCATCCACGGCTTTGCATCTCCGTACGTAAGCAGCCTTGCAGGGCATGCCTGGACAATGTCTCTTCAAGCATTGCTACCGTCATATTCCAGTTCGTCATGCGATAAACTTGTAAATTTCTAAACCACATATATTTTATTTGACTATTCTATTAATAAATTGATAGATATACTAAACAACCTAGGTGATATAAGTATTATCCTGAAATTAGAAAATTTATTCATCATTCTGAAACAATATTTAGACGTTATATGTTATATCAGTAATAAATATCTCGCTTCTTGCTTAAGAAAAAGCGATTGATTTCTCCGGCTATAACTGGTGCTATAAAATTTCTATTCTATCAACCCAACATATTAATCAGGCTAGCAAGATAACCGATCTAACCGGCCTCAGATACGCTTCTCATTAGATAACACTGCTGTCAAAGAAAACTAAAATCATATGAAAAAAGCTTATTCTGCTAACAATCTGATGGAAGCGCAAATTATCATTGACCTTCTAGAACACGCATATATTTCAGCAAAATTACTTAATGAACATGCACAGGGCGGGCTGGGTGACATTCCATTTACCCAAGCCTATCCAGAAGTATGGATTGTCCGCGATGAAGACTTCGCACGAGGACAAGCAATCATCCATACTTATGAAAACACACCTATTGTAACTGATATCGTACACTGCCTCGCTTGTGGCGAAGAAAATCCGCATAACTTTCAATTATGCTGGAAATGTGGTGCCGGACTTGAAATTATTTCCTGCCGGACCAAAACGTCGAAATAACGTTAACCCGAATATTTTATCCATCACCATCGGTTTTCTCTATTTCGATGATCACAAATTTATCTTTTCTCACTTTATAAACATATGCTGCCAACTATTGAGCAACGTCTTGCCTCGGAACTTGCTGTGGAATCAAGGCAAGTCATAGCAACCATTAATTTGTTAGATGATGGCGCTACCGTTCCCTTCATCGCCCGCTATCGTAAAGAAGTAACGGGTGGACTCAATGACTGTCAACTGCGCTTACTAGCAGAGCGGCTACACTACTTACGTGATCTCGATAAGCGACGCGCTTCTATTATTATCGCTATTGAGAAGCAAAATAAAATGACTCCGAGCTTATTGAATGCGCTCATGCATGCTGAAAATAAAATACACCTGGAAGATTTATATCTTCCTTATCGCACCAAACGTCGTACTAAAGCGCAAATTGCACAAGAAGCGGGTCTTCAACCCCTCGCTGAGAAACTATTATGCAACCCCATGCTTCAACCCGAAAAAGTAGCCATTAGCTTCTTAAAAGAACCTTTTACAACTGATCAAGGTAACAATCCCGGAATAAAAGATAGTAAGGAAGCGCTCGATGGCGCACGCCAGATCTTGATGGAAAACTTTTCTGAAGACGCCGTACTACTTCAATTACTACGAGAATATATCTTTCTGCACGGCATCATCACATCCAAAGTTATTGAAAAGAAGAAAGCTATTGGTATCAAATTTTCTGATTATTTTAATTATTCTGAATCTGTTCGTAGCATTCCTTCACACCGTATCTTAGCCCTTTTCCGTGGTCGTCGAGAAAAAATACTCACTCTTTCCATTCACCTTGATTCTGAAACAAGAAAACCAGAATGGGATACACCACATAATCCCTGTGAGTTGCTTATCGCTAAACAATTGGGTATCAAAAATCACAATCGACCAGCAGATCAATGGCTGAGCGAGACGATTCGCTTTACCTGGCGTACAAAAATCCTTCCACATTTAGAAACCGATCTTATGAATGCGCTGCGTGAGCGGGCTGAAGATGAAGCCGTCAATATTTTTGCGCGTAATTTGAAAGCATTGTTACTCGCTTCTCCTGCCGGGCCACACGTCACTATTGGACTTGATCCGGGGCTACGCACGGGAGTGAAAATTGTAATCGTCGACGCAACCGGTAAAATTATAGAAACTGCCGTCATCTATCCTCACCCACCCAGAAATGATTGGGATGATTCTTTATCTATTTTGAAGAAACTCGTCGAAAAGCATCGGGTAACATTGGCCGCTATTGGTAATGGGACTGCATCACGTGAAACAGACAGGTTAATAAAGGATTTAATTAAACAATACCCTGAGTTGAAGCTGACCTCAGTCATCGTATCAGAGGCAGGGGCCTCAGTTTATTCCGCGTCCCAGCTGGCTTCTCTTGAAATGCCAGATATCGATGTGTCATTGCGCGGCGCAGCATCTATTGCTCGCC
The DNA here is from genome assembly GCF_900143275.1 of Nitrosomonas cryotolerans ATCC 49181. Lineage (NCBI taxonomy): Bacteria > Pseudomonadati > Pseudomonadota > Betaproteobacteria > Nitrosomonadales > Nitrosomonadaceae > Nitrosomonas > Nitrosomonas cryotolerans. The sequence continues at coordinate 345,648 of NZ_FSRO01000001.1, read as the reverse complement.
GCTTACAAGACCCATTAGCTGAATTAGTTAAAATAGATCCTAAATCAATCGGTATTGGTCAATACCAGCACGATATTGACCAAAACAAACTAGCACGTTCATTAGATGCTGTTGTTGAAGATTGTGTCAATGCTGTGGGCGTAGATGTGAATACCGCTTCATCAGCATTACTTAAGCGCGTATCAGGCCTCGGTAGCAAAGTAGCTCAAAATATTGTTACCCATCGTGATGCAGAAGGAATGTTTGTCTCGCGTACCGCTTTGCTCAAGGTGCCACACTTAGGTGAAAAAACTTTTGAGCAGGCAGCCGGATTTTTACGCATCATGAATGGAAATAATCCGCTGGATAGCACTGCAGTACACCCAGAATCATATCCACTGGTCAATAAAATTCTGGTCAGTCTTAAATCAGACATCCAAACACTCATGGGTAACATTCATTTATTAAAATCACTCAGCCCCTCTCATTATATCGACAAGAAATATGGCGTACCCACCATTAGTGATATTCTCAAAGAACTTGAAAAACCAGGTCGAGATCCCCGCCCTGCTTTTATTAATACAATCTTTAAAGCAGGTGTGGAAGAACTCACAGATTTACACCCCAATATGATACTCGATGGCGTCGTCACCAATGTCGCAGCATTTGGTGTGTTTGTCGATATAGGAGTGCACCAGGACGGGCTCGTTCATATTTCCGCACTCGCAGATACTTTTGTGAAGGACCCTTCCACCATAGTCGAAGTTGGACAGGTAGTTAAAGTCAAGATATTAGCTATAGACTTAAAACGTAAGCGGATTACATTAACTATGCGCTTAACTGACACGGCTTTATCTAATCATTAGCTGTGGTGAAAATAGTCTTAATCATAATGCGAGACTTTTGCAAAAGTCCTCGATAGAAGATTTATACTATTGATTATAAAGGGTTAATTTTTCAACTATTGGGGTTTTGCAAAGGTCTCAATGCATTCATGGCTGAGAAAGAATAAGCTGTCCCTAGCACATTAACAACGCCACTTGTAAAACCAGATACTGAAAAACAAGTGCAGAATCGATAGATTATTATTTACGTTTATCTACTGCTGGTGGAATAAACAAAGCGGGTAACGGTCTTTTGTGACGGCCATATCGAGTCGTATTCATAATTTTCTTCTCCATATCTGACTGATTCGATTCCGTTGATATTGTATTTTTTACTAATGGAACATAAGGTTGCGTAAATAATGGATCTTCCTGTGCGCTCAGATACCTCGCGCGAGGCTGCTGTGTTTTATTCACATTAGAACGCACAGCTGAACGTGTTTCATCACCATGTCTACTCGTGCGAATCTTTTTTTGTATTATTTTATTCCGTTCATGCGGTGGTTTATCTGCATGAGAATTCCCTGCAGACGGGACTAGATTGCGTGAATTTTTCTGTTCAAACCCATCAATTGTTTCTACTGAAAGTTTTATTTTTAGCAACTTCTCAATACCGATCAATAATTGATTTTCTTCCTCGCTTACCAAAGAAATAGCATTTCCTTTAGTACCAGCACGCCCCGTGCGCCCAATCCTGTGAACATAATCCTCTGGATTATTCGGCAATTCAAAATTAATGACATGTGATAAATCTTCTATATCTAAGCCGCGAGCAGCAATATCAGTAGCAACCAAGATTCGTACTATACCCTGCTTGAAATCGGCCAACGCCTGAGTACGTTGAAGTTGGTTTTTATCCCCATGAATTGCCGTTGCATTGACTCCATTCCGGTCTAATTGCTGAACCAATCGATTTGCTCCATGTTTAGTGCGCACAAACACGAGCACCTGTTGCAGATCACGTTGCTTAATTAATTGTACTAATAGTTCACGCTTACATTCCTGATTAACCGGATATACTGTATGTGTTATCAATTCACTCACCGTATTCCGCTTTGCGACCTCTATCAAAACTGGCTGCCGCAACAGTTTATCTGCAAGCTTCTTAATTTCGTCTGAGAAAGTAGCCGAAAACATTAGATTCTGACGCTGCTCAGGCAATTGCTGGAATATCCGTTTGACATCAGGAAGAAAACCCATATCCAGCATACGATCAGCTTCATCAATGATTAACATATCAACTTTTGCAAGATTTAATGTCTTTTGCTCAATATGATCCAACAGACGTCCCGGCGTGGCCACTAAAATTTCCACACCGGCACGAATTTCTTCAATTTGCTGATCCATATTAACGCCACCATAGATTACCGCAGATCTGAGGGTTAGATATTTACCGTAAATTCTAACGCTCTCATATACCTGTGCCGCTAACTCTCTTGTAGGAACAAGAATCAATGCACGAGTAGAATGCCGAGCTGGTGACATGCTCGTATTAGCATGAGACTGAAGTCGCCGCAACATAGGTAATGTAAAGCCCGCTGTTTTACCTGTGCCTGTTTGCGCACCACCCATAATATCCTTACCTGCAAGTATCGCTGGGATGGCTTGTGTTTGAATTGGAGTAGGTTCTGTATAACCCTGTTCCGAGATAGCTCTTAAAATTTCGGTCGATAAACCGAGTTGCTCAAATAGCATTTATGCTGCTCCTAAACCACTTAACAAAATTTACTAGCAGTAGTTTAGATAGAGATTGATAGTTTCAAAAACTGCATATAAATTACGTTTATTTATACTAAAAATTAAGGCCGCTATGAATAACTTTATTCAATACCGGTTGATAACAAATAATGAAATATAAAAGATAGAAAATATATCCATCATTGTGTTAATAGAGGGGATAAGTTTATCTATGTTAGTTTTCTCATAAAAAAATCATTTGAGAAAACTACTAGTTCTTCGATTAAATTCATCTTATACAAAATATTAACATTCTGGAGTGTATTACCACTCCAGAATGTATCGCCACATCTTTTCTCTTTTGTTACAGCTCATTTATAGACAGAAAACATGAACTGAATAGCTGAGTAAGTTGTTATCACTCATCATTCAAACGACAAGAGGAGTGAAGCATTTACTCATCATCATCTTCATCTTCTTCCTCATCATCATCCTCGTCGTCGTCATCCTCTTCCTCGACTTCTTCCTGCTTCAAGACTAACTTACCCGCTGCCAGACTCGCATTCAAGTCAGTCATAGGTGCTTCTTCATGAACCAGGTTTTGATGACAATCTATACATGTCGCACCTTCAGTTTCCATCTTTTTATGAGCGGCTTGTGCATCTTCTCCCGGTGGGTCCGGATTTCGATGGCAATCACGGCAAGTCACACTATCCCATTTCTTCAGGTTCATGCGAGCATCATGCGCCATGATCAAACGACGTTCATTAAATTTTTCCAGCGTGGAATAATCGTTCATGAATTCCAAATACAGCTCGCGCGCGCCATCAACCGCATGAGTATATAGCGCAAGATGGAAATTCGAAAATCCCTGTGGAATATGACAATCCTTACAGCTTGGATTGACACCTAACGCGCCATAATGTGTCGATTCCTTCAGTTCCTCTTGCGGATACGTCATGGAGTGACAGCTGGTACAGAACTCTTCCGTAGAGAGAGCAGCCTCGCCTCCAAATACGACCGCGACCATGACTATTCCAAGCAGACCACCTGTAAGCAGCGTACCTATCGCGCCTTTTTGTAGTCCTGTCATCAGTCTTTTCCTTTCTTGTCGTCTTTGGCTACTTTGGTCTCAGCCTGGAATTCATCATGATATTTGAATTTTGGCTCACCCACAAATGTGCCATCCAGTTTGTAATGTTCATGCATGGCACCCACATCTTTAACCATTTTGTCAAAGTTAAATGTGTATTTTTCATCAACTTCAGGGGTGAACGGTGTATAAGGTGCTTTAGCGCCTTTCCATGGCGAACCTTCATAGTTCAAATGACAAGCATTGCAGCTTTCTTCAAAGTGAAAATCCTGTCCTTTGTCCGCCAGCTTCTTGCGAGGTGTTGTCTTACCCGATTTTTCAAATTGCTGACCACTCTTACGGTGATCACCGCGATACTTTCTACCAGGCCCATGACAGGATTCGCAGCCCACACCCGTCAACATTTTCTTGGGTGATGCAATCGTATACCCCCCTTTCTCGCCAAAGCCATCTACGTGACAACCGACGCAATCCTTATCTTTGGTATAGTCTTTGGCTGGATCAAGCTTTGCCTTGATCTTGGCTTCTTCTCGGGTATTCGGTTTGAGTGATTCCATTGCTTTGGCATGGGCAGTATCTTTCCATGATTTAGCTTGAGCTTTATGGCAGGAACTACATTTCTTGCGTCCTTCAAATGTATCAGCAGCTACGTTTCCGGAAAAAAAGGTCAACATGGCTAACAGAGCAAATACATAGGTGATTGGGTGTTTCATCCTTCCTCCTTTATAACTTTTTTATCGTTCAAATTATTTGCCAGGTATTCTACGCTATCATTAAGTGGTGTAAATGGACAAGATCACGATTGTGTCCTTTTTTTGTAACGAACTGCTTTATTTTTCGTACGTGTCTGCCCATTGTTTACTGCTTTTGCCCCGATGGGATTTGATACACCCAATAACCACCATGCTGATAAATCAGTTGCGCCGCTTCGAGTTCCAGCGGTGGCTTGTTACTGGTAAATGGCAACATCTGCGCGAGCAAGGTCTGGCTACTCGCTTTATCGCTGAGAAAATAGGCTCTGATCTCATTGTCTGATAGCGATTGCAGCGTGTATGTTTCGTAATTATTTTCTTTCAGATACACCTTCATATGATTGATCAACCCATGCATGTTGCCTGTCAACGGAAAACTTTTATAAGCAATACCGAAATTATCCGGTTGCATCAATCCCAGTTTATAAAGATCCGTGACGTGTACAATGAGATAGGCTTCACGTGGGGAACCGATCAATTCCCGCAGCATGGCAACACCTTTTTCCGGGGTTGCTACCAGTGCTTCACTAAAGCGCTGAAAATCATCCTGTTCTTGTTGAGTAGCGGTATCCTGCCAGAATTTATTTTCGTATGCGCGGATGGCTTCCTGCTGATCTCGCCAGCTTTCCGGGATGATCAGTGGTTCACCCAGATGACTGGTAAAAAAAGTATCCCGTTCAGACAAGAGCTTTATCTGGCGCGAAGTATCCCACCAAGCCAGTATGATTGCCTCGGGCGATGCATGCTTGGCAATCGCATCAGCTAAGACACTGAGTTCAGATGGCTTCTGATCAATTGAGATCAATTGCTCGCTGAGACGGTTTTCCCAGTTGATGAGTACCGGCGAGTCATTTTCACGTCGAGCAAGGTATGCCAGAGCAACGGGTTTATCTATGCCCGCTACCTGTACCTCATATTTACTGAGTGCCAGATCTGGCCAGGAATCAAGCTCCAGCTCACTAAACTGACGTACATCTCCTTCTGCTACCAAATGATACTCATAAGGCGCTGGTACCGGACTAAACCAGAGATAAGCAAACCAGCCAAGTAGAATCAAACCTCCCATCACCAGGAGTATACCCAGTGACGGGAGCAGCTTACTTCCCGGTCGCGTCACGCCAGTGGAGCGACCGGATGTGTTGAAGGAGGTCAACCTTCGATCTTCTTACGTTTACGCCAGCCTGCTAATGCAAGCGTCCCAGCCAGCAACATACCACCACCGAGTCCTCCCAATGAGATTTTCTCAGCCGTGCTGTCCAGATCGAGGAGACTGGTACGTTTGCTTTCAAGCTTCTGTACACGTTCCTGTAATGCCATCATTTCACGGAACTTTGTATTTTCGTCCTGAATTTCAACGTATGAACGGTTCATCGGACCCCAACCTTCAGTATAGGTCCAGCCACCTGGGTTGACGTGTGCCAAGCCCACATGCATTTTCGCCAGCTGATTCTCACCCATTTCAAGTATCTTCAGTTCGAGTGAAGCTGGGTTATTCCCTTTCGACCAGAACAACTGTGAGAATTGCGCAAACCCGGGTTTTTCCGGTGCAGGTGGTGCAGGACGATTAGTCTTCTGACCCGTTAGCAGACCATCGTTGTAAAGCGTTTCTACAATTTCATGGGCTTCCTGGTATTTAGCCAGTCCTTGTAGGGTACCCTTGTCCATGAGCTCCAGATAAGAACGTGCCAGACGCTCAGAGTGACATTGCGTACAAGTTACGACCCATGAGTCCAATCTTCCTTCAGACCATTCGCTGGTAATGTTTTCTGCAATACCCGGTACAAATGGGTAATTTGCCCAACGAATCTTCCTGACCATATTATGCGTGTATTCACCTTCATATTCCATATGGCAGCCAGCACAAGTGGGCGCATTCTGTCCACCTTTTGCATAGGCATCTTTCAACTGCACATCCCAGTTCCATTTATTACCCAGCATCGATACCATTTTTCCATGTTTGGACATGGAATAGGCTTCCCAGTTGTTGTGATCAACACCGCTGTGACAGGTAGCGCAAGCTTCCGGTTTACGTGATTCTGCCGCTGAGAATTCATGGCGGGTATGACATGAGTCACATTTGTTTTGATTGGTATGACACATGGAGCAACCTTCGGCTACTTCCCGTTGTGGCATTGCTGCCCAGACAGTCGTTTCTACGTTGGCTTTATAGTCCAGCGCATGAGATGGACGTCCTGCAGGCCATTGGTCATGCGGCCAGATAAGTGTATCCCGCTCAGATTCCCGTTCAGCAAATTCCTGCAGGTGACAGACACCACAGACATCTGCTGTCGGCATAATCAGGTCTTTGCTGTGATCGGCCTTCTTCTTAGCGTTAATATCCACGTGGCAATCAATACATCCGACTTCTTTCAGATTCTCTTTCTCGCCCAACTTGCCCATGGAGCGCAGATTCTTTTCTACACCTTCCAGTTTGGCTTTCTTGTAATAGGTCGGATCACTTGGCTTAAGATCCCGTATCTTGTCCAGGTTAGCATGGGTGCTTCGTTTCCAAGCCTGTACCCAAACCGGTGATTCGTCTGTATGGCATTCTACGCATTCACTCCGTCCGGCTACTTCTTTCATTGAGCTGGGAGGAGTATAAAAAGTTGCCGGATCCAGATATATACCATAAGGAATGGGTTCCCAATATTCAGCCATGGTCCCTCTTCCAGCACCCTGAGCAGGATCTTTATAGCGCTTTACCAACGCCTCGTGCATTTGTTTGGGTGTAACCGTATTACGATCCAGCTTCAGTGCTTCATAGGTTTCATCCGGAACGCTTGGTATGCTCGCGTGCGCTGCTGCTACCAGCAGTCCGCTACAGACAAGCGATACTATTTTTAGCCAAGACTTGGCAACCATATCTCTCTCTCCTTTATTGTTCCAAAATTACTGCTTACATTATTACAAAATAGTTTTTTGCTTTTATTATTCCCTGTGTGCAAGAATTTTGCTCGCACATTCCTCTATCCAGCACGTTTTATTCTCTAGACAAGAGGACCGCCTAGCCTACTGAGTCCATACTTCACTGTCAAGAATTTTTGGCTAGGCAAATTAATACATCACTAAAATGTCAAAAAAATCAGGATTTATTATTTAATGCTTATAAGAAAACCTACTCAGGATTATTCTTACGACGCAGGAAATAAAATGCAGCACCGCCTGTCACAATTAACAAAATAGCAATTTCCATCATACCAAAGCCACCACCGTGCCCACCATGCCCACCACCTCCAACGTGTAAAGGGATGCGAACTGCTGTACTTACATTGCCAGCGTCATCTTTTTTTTCCAGTAAGACCGCATACTGGCCAAGCTCCTTTAGTTCTGCTGCGACGACAATAATTCCGGATCTATGAACTTCCGCTGGCATATACACAATCCCCTGCTCTTTTGCAGCATGGCCATCATGATCCACGCCTTCATGCGCACTATGATCGGCCTCTTCACTTTCATTCTCTCCTTTGCCAGAAGTAGCAACGTCATCATGGTTCCCGCTCTCATGCCCTTCTTTTATCAAACGTACTGCAAGTGGTATTTCACGAGCCGCATAATCAGATAATTCTACAGTTAAGTTCACCTTTCCCACACCGGGTAAATGATCGCAATATGAATGCATAGGCGGAATATCCCCTTCAGGTACCTCATAAGCACTGAATGTTACTGAGAAATCTCCCGTATCTATCACACAACCACCGCCTCCATGGTGTCCCTCATGCGCGAGCATTAATTGCGCATATGATGGTAGCGCCAATAACGATACCAAAACAGCCCCGCTTATCTTTGCAACCCATCCACCCTTTGACACTTCCTTCATAATTTCTCCAATTTATAACCTGTGAGCTAATTCATACCTGCTCAGCAATCCTGTCCGAACAATTCAGCCCAAGATTGTATACCAAATAAATCCAAATATTAATCGAATTAAAAACATTCAATTCTGACACCTTACAAACAAATATCAAAATATCAAGTCATTGAGGATTGTGAGTCCCTACGCTATCTAGACTTGCTATGCAAGTATTTGTCAATAAAGATTCTCTGGATATCTATACTTTGTCAGTGGTAACGTACATAAGAGTATCTGAAAATTAGATTTTTTTATTCCTAGATAATTGTAAGTAAGCAAAAAAACATAATTTTGGAGTACTCCATCCACTCAAACTGAAAATTGACAGATGCAGTAAGGAGATGATCTCTGTTATAACAGACATGCGAATACGACCAGCTAACTGAAATTTAAAATAATAATATATCCCTTGATTAACAACACGACAACTCCTCATCCAACAATTCAATCCAATGTTTCACAGATAACTGTGTACCAGTCTGTAAATGTGTTAAGCAGCCAATATTTGCTGTTACAATTTGCTCAGGATTATCAGATTCTAGTGCCGCTATCTTATTCTCCAGAAGCTGTCTAGACAACTCGGGTTGCAGTATCGAATAAGTTCCTGCTGATCCACAACAAAGATGAGCATTCTCAACCATAGCTAATTCAAATCCCGCTGCAAGCAAAATTCTCTCGGCCGTACCACGTATTTGCAAACCATGCTGAAGCGTGCAAGGAGAATGGAAAGACAACTTAGATCCTTTGGAATTCATAGAACGGTTATTTAATAGCCGCTGCAAACTTTCAAACTCGGTATCGAGAATCTCACTAATATCTTTAGCCAACGCTGAAATCCGTGCTGCTTTTTTTGCATAAGCTACATCATGCCGCAGCAAATATCCATATTCTTTCACGGTTACACCACAACCACTCGCAGTCAGAACAATGGCCTCTACTTCCTGCTCAACATATGGCCACCAAGCATCAATATTATGACGCATGTGGTCCAACCCTTCTTCCTGAGCATTAAGGTGATATGCAACCGCACCGCAACACCCCGCTTGCTCCGCCTTAATCAGTGAGATATCCAGATTGTCTAATACACGCGCAGTCGCCGCATTAATATTGGGAGCCAATACCGGCTGCACACAACCTTCAAGCACTAGCATTCTTCGTGTATGTCGAATTAGCGGCCATTTCTCTGCAGATCTTACTTTGGATGGGACTGTTTTCTTTAAACTACTTGGCAATAACGGACGAATCATCTGTCCTAATTTAAGACATGCTGAAAATACGCTAGTATTAGGTAATATTTTACGTAGCATATAACGTAAAATACCAGATTCGATATTGCGCTTCACTTGTTCTTCGATAATACCACGACTAATATCCACCAATTTTCCATACTGCACACCAGATGGACAGGCCGTTTCACATGCACGACAAGTTAAGCAGCGATCAAGATGCAACTGAGTTTTTTGTGTAACTGGTTGACCCTCCAGCATCTGCTTCATTAAATAAATACGCCCACGCGGGCTATCCAACTCGTCGCCCAATAACTGGTAAGTTGGGCAGGTAGCAAGACAAAAGCCACAATGCACACAACTACGTAATATCGCATCGGCCTCTTGACCCTCAGGGGAGTCCTTAATGAAATCGGCTAGGTTAGTTTGCACGTTATAAGCCCGGGTACAGCCTGCCAGGATTAAATATTCCTACAGGATCAAATTTTTCTTTTAATAATCGGTGAATTCGCATCATAGCTGGATCAAGAGGATGGAATACACTGACACATGATTCGCCGCTACGAAAAAGCGTGGCATGACCTTCCGCTTCTTTCGCTACCGTATGCATCATTTCTGCATTTATTCTTTCGCTGCCGACCAGCCAGCGTAATGCGCCACTCCATTCAATCAATTGCTGTCCTGGCAACGATAATGGCGCAGCCGTTGATTTTATCGATAAGCGCCAAAGTGATTTAGCAGAATGAAAATAAGAATGAGTTTGCTCACGTACGGATTCCCAGAATGCAGAACCTGTTACTAATTCCTCACCACCTAGTTTAGCATGAGCTGCGCGTACAGCTGATTCAGCACCCGAAAGTCTTAGCATCAGCTCATCACCGCAGAAACAGGTTGCAGAAATCGGCAGGGGTTTTCCTGCCCATTCATTCATTTTACTCATTGCTTCTGCTGCATTCATCTGCATACGTAAAGTTAATTCAGCAGGGGGTAGCGGCAACACCTTAAGCGATACCTCAAGCAGCACACCCAACGTACCCATGGAACCAGCCATCAATCGTGAAACATCATAGCCAGCAACATTCTTCATGACTTGTCCACCAAAACGTAAATCATTTCCCCTGCCATCCAGCATGCGTATGCCCAACACAAAATCACGTACTGCACCAGCAGATGCCCGACGCGGCCCGGATAATCCAGCAGCAACGCAGCCACCCAATGTGGCCGTCGCACCAAAATGCGGTGGTTCAAATGCGAGCATCTGGCCATGGTTGCGAAGCGTAGCCGAAAGATCAGCCAGACGCGTACCGGCACGCGCAGTCACCACTAATTCAGTTGGTTCATAATCAATAATGCCGCTATAAGGCGAGATGTCCAAAGTGTCATTATTTTGTCCAATTATTGTATTACCATAAAAATGCTTGCTCCCTCCACCACGTATACGTAATGGCAATCTACATTTCGCAGCGCCGAGAATGGTAGTCACAAACTGATCAACAATCGCTTGCATAAATCCCTATATTTCTTAAAATCGTGGTAATTCGGGAAATTTTATTTTACCCTGATGTACATGCATAGCACCCAGCTCCGCGCAACGGTGTAAAGTCGGAACGGCTTTTCCAGGGTTTAATAATCCGTCCGGATCAAAGGCTGCTTTTATAGCGTGAAATATCTCTAACTCTTCGTTTCCGAACTGTGAACACATTTGATTAATTTTTTCCATACCCACACCGTGTTCGCCTGTTATTGTTCCCCCGACACGGATACACATTTCAAGAATCTTTGCACCAAACTCTTCCGTTTTCTCCAACTCTCCGAGCTGATTAGCATCATAAAGAATTAATGAGTGCAAATTCCCATCTCCTGCGTGGAATACATTCATGCAGCGCAATTGATATTCCCTTGAAAGATCCTCAATACCACGCAATACATCTGCCAGATGTTTGCGCGGGATTGTTCCATCCATACAATAATAATCAGGAGAAACCCGACCTGCCGCAGGAAAAGCAGCTTTACGACCAGCCCAGAAACGCTGTCGTTCCACTTCATTATGTGATGTGCTAATTTTAATTGCACCACTCTGCTGCATAATCTCATGAATTCGTACAATTTCATCCGCAACTTCCTCAGCTGTTCCATCGGACTCACACAATAGAATAGCTGCCGCATCAAGGTCATAGCCAATATGAGTAAATGCTTCTACTGCATGAATTGCTATTTTATCCATCATTTCCATGCCCGCAGGAATAATACCCGCACCTATTACGCGAGCAACAGCGTTACCTGTTTTATGCACATCGTCAAACGCCGCCATAACTAACTGTGCTTTTTCTGGCTTAGGGATTAATTTTACGGTAATCTCAGTAACGATACCCAACATACCTTCACTACCCGTCATCAGCGCCAGTAAATCATAGCCCGGGCTATCTAAGCTCGCACCACCAATTTCTAAATATTCTCCCGTAATAGTCAATACACGCAGTTTAAGAATATTATGAACAGTAAGGCCATATTTTAAACAATGTACTCCTCCCGAATTTTCCGCAACATTACCGCCAATAGTACAAGCGATTTGTGAAGAAGGATCAGGTGCATAATATAAACCATATATCGCAGCAGCTTCGCTGATTGCTAGATTTCTCACACCAGGCTGTACGCGAGCGGTACGGGCTACCGGGTCCACCTCAATAATTTGCTTTAATCTTGCCAACGATAATAAAACACCTTGTGCATGAGGCAGTGCACCACCTGACAAACCGGTTCCTGCACCACGTGCCACCACAGGTATCTTCGATGCCTGACAAAGTTGTAAAATTTGGATAATTTCTGCTTCCGTCTGTGGCAAAACAACAATCATGGGTAGCTGTCGATAAGCGGATAGGCCGTCACATTCATAAGGCCTCAAATCTTCTATTTCATGTAAGACAGCTTCAGGTGGCAAAAAAGCACATAGATTATCAACTAATTCTAGAGGGGACATGCGTTTATTCCGATAGTTTCTGAATTTCGTGACCAGCCAATTTCTCCAGCATCTTTACGATTGCGGAATTATCCCACTTAGCACCGCCGTGCGCTATGCAAGCATTAAACAACCCATGTACCGATGCAGTATTAGGTAGGCTCAATCCTAATGCCGCAGCATTAGATAATGCAATATCCAGATCTTTTTGTTGTAATTCAATACGAAATCCCGGCTCAAATATACGTTTAATCATACGATCTCCATGGATTTCCAGCACACGAGATGATGCAAAACCGCCCATCAATGCCTGTCGCACCTTCTCTGGATCAGCTCCTGCCTTAGATGCGAATAACAACGCCTCACCTACCGCCTCAATCGTAAGCGCAACAACGATCTGATTAGCAATCTTACAGGTTTGTCCGGCACCATTCTCGCCTATCAACGTAATATTCTGACCCATCAACGCCAAAATGGGCCGCACCTTATCAAAAACCACCTGTTTAGCACCGACCATAATAGTCAATGTTGCGTTCTCTGCGCCGACATCTCCGCCAGAAACCGGTGCATCCACATAATCACAACCCAGCTGATTAATCTTAAGAGCAAACTTCTGAGTTTCAATAGGGGAAATTGAACTCATATCCACCACCACTTTCGCTGAACTATCACTCTCTTCCAAGCTTCGTACTACGCCATGTTCGCCAAACAAAACTTTCTCGACATCTGGCGTATCCGGCAACATAGTTATAATAATGTCCGTATGTTGAGCCACCTCCTTTGGCGAAGAACAGAGCTTGCCACCTTGTATCACTAATTCCTCAGGAACACCGCTACGTGAATGTAGGTATACGGTATGCCCCCCCTTAATCAAATGCTTTGCCATGGGTTTCCCCATGACACCAAGACCAATAAAACCAATATTTGCCATTGACTTCTATATTCTTTATAAAATCTATGTTTTATCTATTCATAAGCCAATATTACCAGCCTAGTAAGCTCAGAAAACATTTAATTACTTACATCCAATGCAGCTCTTTATGGTACCCAAAAATAACTACCAGGAGAAACCTTTGCAAAAGCCCTCGCCAGTAGTTTTTTACTATTCATTATAAAGGGTTAATTTTTCAACTATTGGGATTTTGCAAAGATCTCACCTCAATTCCCTCACTGATCACAAGCAGACATCTCTAACACAGACACACTCATTTGCTATTCAACAATCCGTCTCTAAGGCAAATCCGTAAACTTGACCAACTTGCGCACACGTTCTAAATCTTCTGGAAATTCCAATGTTTTTTCTGCTCTAACGAGCGCTAGACGAGCATAGCGAATCGCAATGGCTCTCATCGGACTATTTTCCATCGATGCGAGTGACCCAAAAGCTTTTTGCAGCCGTATCGCAACTTCAACAGTACCTGCTCCATCACGCGCGATCGCGGTAAAGGCATCATCGAACATGTCTTCTAAAGATATTTCAGGCACTGCGACACGATTATATTTGGAAATTCGTATATCACCTTCACTAATTGGCTCACCCCAAAGCACAAAAAGCCGCACAAATGTTCCAATAATACCAATTGCTGTGCCAGGATCATTGATGGCAGGCGACATCGCCCTGCTCGCGATTTCGGACAAAACAATTAAACCAAATCGAGGATCCTCATCAAATTTTCTATCATTATCAATCAGAAATTCTCGAGTTATTCGGTCAACATTAATACTAGATAAATCGCTCGAGCCTACGGTTATATATGCAAGCGCTTGACCCGGAGCAGAAAAAGCACCCGGCAAAGCCACGACTGTAATGCGTATTTTCACTTCTTCCGCATATACCTGCAGCGCAGCAACATCAATACGCTGCACATAACCAACCACATTTCCGTAAATAACTTGATCGACAACCAGATCTGCTTCCACAGACGCACCACAAAGCGTCGGTGCATATCGAAGTCGACGCAAAGCTGCTGCAGTCGCCGCCTCAACCTTATCGCTCGTTTCCCCAATCCGGCCTAGACGTGCAATGCAGTCTACCCATCGTACAAGTGTAATAATCACCACGGAAAAAATAAGCAGCGTTAAAACGAATAATGCAAAACGGCCAGCTTGTTCATAATATCCATTCTTCAATGCAATCAGCGCAACAATGCTGAAGATAAAAGCGCCGATGAAGGTTGATAATGCATTTTGAGAAACATCATCTGAAATAATCAAGGAAAAAGAGCGGGGCGTTGCAACGCTGCTGGCGGAAGCATAGGCAGAGACCATCGATGCAACAGCAAAGGTGGCAATTACTAACATGCTGGAAGAAATAATAGAGAGTAGCGCTTCTATTGAATCTAGTGTAATGTTTGGAATAAATTGATTAGCTTCGGTATCATCCGCCAGCTTTGCAAGAAACACACCTGCTATTGATAATACACACATCACGAATGGCTTAACCCATAGCTTCTCGCCAATACGATTCAGAAAAAACCTAAATCGATCTTTCATGACCCCATCCCCTGACAACCCAATTACAACATTTACTATCACACTTTTTTCGAGCTATCAAATTAGCTCTAGCAGAATCATTATCATATATGAATATCCAATATAGAATGGCAGTAACGATTATCTTATCCATATCTCTCGGAAAAATACTGTGATCTACTTTCCAACGGGGCTATTTTTAGACAGTTATATAAACTATCTTTCGTAGCAACCCAAGGTTTTCTATTTAACCATTTTCATTAACCAGAGCTATCAAATAGTTATTAAACAACAATATCGAGAAGGAAAAAACAAATAAAGATATATTGCTGACAACTCCTGACTGATATGTCGAGATCTTTGCAAAACCCCAATAGTTTAAAAATTAACTATTTACAATCAATTATTTAAAACTTATAGCAAGGGTTTTTGCAAAAATCTCACATCAATTATTCAAAATAACGATTGTACTTGTGGTACTTTATTTTAAAAACTGGATTTTGCCAAGGTCTCGCTAGATGTCGTTCTCTGATAGGATATCTCGTCACCACGCTATCCGAACACAAGATTCCTAAAAATAGATAGAATAGGAAATCTAATCTTCAACTCTTTAAATAGATTAATTATTTCTTAATCAGTTGCTCATAATCCCATGCTCAGTTATGCAAACCTAATTCTTGGATCAACTAACGTATAAGAAATATCCGTCAATATCAAACCAATAATATAAAGTATCGAGCCTAGAAAAACCATGGCACGCACAACCGCAAAGTCCTGCGAATTAATTGCATCAATGGTATAACTACCTAGTCCCGGAATGCCAAAAAATGACTCCGTAATCAGGCTACCCAGAAATAATAATGGCACAATCACTACCGCACCCGTCAGAATTGGGATCATAGCGTTTTTGAGAACGTGCCTGAATAGAACTACAGATTCTGGCAAACCTTTTGCACGGGCAGTAGGAACATATTCCTTACCCATTTCTTCCAGAAAAATAGTACGATACCAGCGCGTATTAGCACCTGCATTACTAATGACACCAATAATAACTGGTAGTATCAAAAATTTACCAATATCTGCTCCGCTTCCATAACCGGATATCGGGACCAAATGCCACAATTTACTAATAAGAAATTGGGCACCTATAATATAAAACAAACCAGAAATTGACATCAGTGCAACGCACAATACAACACCGCAGAAGTCAATATAAGTTGCACGAAAAAAAACCATGAATAACGCAAAAATTATATAAGCAATCAAGCCTAGCAGGAATACTGGTAGTGCAATGGCAATACTCGGCACCATGCGCGATTTAATTTCTTGCCCAATATCGCGACCATCATCGGCACGTCCAAACTCAAAAACAAACATGGCGACCGATTTTTCAAAGAAGATAGTCTGAGTGAACTGGGCCAATCTGATTTCTTGATTATTAAAAAACAGCGGTTTATCATAACCACGTTCTTGCTTCCATTTGGTAATAGCCTCAGGGGTGACATACTTGACCCCCAATTGCATTCGCGCCATATCATCAGGTGTGTTAACAATAAAAAATAATGTGAACGTCACCAGATTTACCCCAATCAGAATTGGAATCGCATAAAAAATACGTCGAATAATGTAGTTAAGCATCGCGATCGCTCACACTCAAGTTGACGACGACCGAACTTTAATTCCCAGGTCACGTTCTCTGCGACGAAAGGCTTTTATTGCAGGAATGAAACCTAATATGCATATGATTAAAAACCATCCAATGGGCCATAACACGGGTTGGTTCCACTCCTGTCGCTTTTGCTCTCTTAATTCCGGATTCACTCTAAAGTATTTGAAATTATTATAAGATATTTTATTTGGCTTGATATTTCTGTGCCAGGTATGATAGAGCCCGTAATCCTTCGGGTGATAACCCCAAAGCCAAGGTGCATCGTAACGCAGAATCGCGACCATCCGATCAATGATTTGCTGACGCTCAGGACCATTGTCCATATTTTTCATCTGTTCAAATAACCGGTTATATTCCCCATTATCATAATTTGCAGCATTTTCACCATTTAGGCCTACCTTTCGCTGAGGCCCATATAACAGAAACAAGAAATTCTCCGGATCAGGATAATCTGCATTCCAACCCCATTCAAAGATTTGTGCATTCCCTTTGCGTATCTTATCTTGAAAACGATTATAATCTGTACTTCTAATGACCAATTGAATATTCAGTTTATGAAATTGCTTGCGCATCCAGTCAAGTCCGGATTTATCCTCTGAGCTACGCGCAGTAACATCAAAGTATAATATTAAAGGCATGCCCGTCTTCTTATTCACGCCATTAGGATAACCTGCTTCCGCAAGCAAAGCTTTGGCTGTTTCAATTGACTTGCGTTCCGGACGATCATTTATCCAATCATATACAATCGCGTTGATGCCCTCTTTTCCATCACGATGACCCGCTATGCCAGGGGATATCGGGCCCTGCGCTGGAATACCACGACCATTGGCAAATATTGAAACATATTCTTCATAATCTACGGCAATTGAAATGGCCTGTCTCAGCTTTCTTGCCGACTCACGCTCCTGATCACTGATTCCACCGACCACGGGGTCCAGCATATTAAAACCCATATAATAAGTGGAAGCAGCTATCGCTGTTTCGAGCCTTATTCCCTGCGCAACCATCGCCTCAGTTACGGCTGCTTCACCCTGGCCTACCAGTTGTATTGCCTGATCAAAGCTATCGGAACCAATGCCAGATACATCATAATACCCCTGCAAGAATTTATTCCATCTGGGAATACTCTCTTTCTCACGTGTAAAAATAATTTTGTCCGTAAATGGCAGCAATTTACCTGCATCAACTAATAAGCCATTTTGCTCATCATCTGCCATTCCCTCCGATGGATAAAACTCACCATGAAAATTTGGATTTTTTTCCAACATCATGATTAGATTTGGATTGTTTTCAGTAAGCATGTAAGGCCCCGTACCGACAGGATACCAATCAAGAGTAATATTCCTTTCTATTAATCCTTTCTGTGAATAAAACTGTTCCGCTTCCCAAGGAACTGGAGCAAAAAAAGGCATGGCCAGCCAATATAAAAACTGTGGATATTTTCCTTTAATCTTAATACGGTAAGTATAATTATCTACAGTTTGAACGCCTTCTAGTGCAAAATTACTTAAATCTAAATAGGCACCGTGTTCTGATTGCCCCTCAGTTGCGGTTTTAAGAATAGCCGCATACTCCCTAAGACCTACAACATAATCTGCCATCAGTTCATATATTGGCGAATGCAACCTAGGATGCGCCAGGCGCTTTATTTGAAATACGAAATCATCTGCAACCAATTCACGTGTTGCTGTTTTAGAGAAATCAGACAGCTTATAAATATCTGTTAAGTCTTGATTTGTTAGATTGTGATAAAGTAGTTCGTTCCGTGCGTTACGTACGAAAGCAGGATGAGGTTGAAATAAAATACCCGGCTTAATTGAAATATCATAGACAGTGTAGGCTATCTCAGCAGTATGAACAGTATCAGGTAATTTGTTTCCCTGATTATCAATGTACTGTATCGTTGGCATTTTATCTGCTGACAAAGGAATCAGCGTATAAGGGCGCTTTAAGTAATGGTATTGTAGTGGCGGTTCGTATATCTGGGCAGTAAATTGAATTTCATTACTACTATAGGATTGAACTGGATCCAGATGTTTAGGTCGCTCAGTGAATGTATTGTAGAGAATATTCTTTCCAGCATCCTTTAATGGATAAGGGCTATTCCAATTGTGGTGATCACAAGCAGGTATTAACACCACGATCAGTAACATCCACCATTGAACTTTAATATTTTTTTTCATTGAACTCACAGTTTATCGGAAACACTCAATCTAAGAGAATAAATCCAATTGCATAATTTCACCTATCCTAATACGCCACGCTCAACTAGCCTTAAGCTATAATCTGCCAATACCTTAATTTTTAAAAGGAAACATCATGGGATTTCTTGCTAATAAACGGGTACTCATTACGGGATTACTCAGTAACCGTTCAATTGCATATGGCATTGCCAAGGCAATGCGGCGTGAAGGAGCAGAGCTTGCTTTTACTTACCAAGGAGAAGACATACGGGGACGAGTCGAAAAGCTCGCCAAGGAATTTGATAGCAATTTGCTGTTTGCCTGCGATGTAACAAAAGATCAGGAAATCAGCCAATGTTTTAATGATATTCAAAAACACTGGGATGGCCTTGATAGCATTATTCACTCTATCGCATTTGCGCCACGTCAGGCGCTCAGCGGAGACTATCTTGACAGTATTAATCGAGAAGCCTTTCGTATTGCACATGATGTTAGCTCTTATAGTTTTGCTGCATTGGCAAAAGCGGGGCTGCCATTAATGCAAAATAGAAATGGCTCTCTCTTAACTCTGACTTATTTAGGCGCAGTTCGTGTCATGCCTAATTACAATGTAATGGGCCTAGCCAAAGCAAGTCTTGAGGCAAATGTTCGTTTCATGGCATCCAGTCTAGGGCGTCAAAATATACGCGTTAATGCAATTTCTGCGGGACCCATTAAAACATTAGCTGCTGCCGGCATTAGTAATTTTGGAAAATTATTAGGCTATACTGAAAAAGTGTCACCATTACGACGTAATGTCACCATTGAGGAGGTTGGCAATGCAGCTGCTTTTCTATGTAGCGACTTAGCCAGTGGTATTACAGGAGAAATCACCTACGTTGATTCAGGATTTAATACCGTCGCCTTTGATATAAGCGAATAATTCTATTCCGCTGATGTTTATTCCGTTGATGTCTCAAACGTAGTTATACTCCGGACATCAACGGAAATTAATTAGCTATTATATCCTGCTTGATTGTGACATCATAGCGCTGCCTGAGCCCACTCAGATAAGATGACAACTCCTCCTGGGTCATAATTTCTTGCAATTGTTCGCTAAACTTTTCATTTTTAGCCTCGTCTTCCATATCTGGTTCAATTATACGGTTGACGCGTATCAAATCATAGCCTCCGAGAGAATCACTGATTCCCACATAGGCGGGCAATCTGGCTCCGTCTATCCTAAAAACCGATTGCAGGATATCATAATCAACACCTTGAGACTGTGAATATGAAATTTCTTTAGTATCAGTCCATGTAACAACATCGTTCTCGCCTGCCTGTAGGTGCGCAAGCTTTTCCTCACCCTCTTTCATAGCCATTTCAACAGCAATTTGTTGCTTCAGACGTTCAATAATCTCATCCTTTACAATCGCTAATGATTGCGCCGCCGCAACTTTATGCTCTAATATACGTGCAGAAACAAACACATCGGGTTCCACCTCGATCGCATCGGTATTCCGCTTATCCTTAATAGCATCGTCAGAAAAAATGGCTGCTAATAATTTCTCATTAGCGAGAACAGAAGGTTCCTTTATTTTTCTATCAATCCAATCACTCTCGTGTATTGACAATTCAAACCTTTCTGCTACAGGCTGCAAACTATCACTTTGTTCGTACACAATATTACTAAAATCTTCTGCTATTTCTCCAAATAGAACTGCTATTTTTTGTTGCTTCAAATTTTTAGCAATTTGTGCTTCCACTGCTTCAAAATCAGCCACTTCGGTAGGTTTTACCGCAGAAAGCTTAATAATATGAAATCCAAAATCCGTTTCAACCAACCCACGTATTTCATCTAGCTCCATCTGAAAAATTTCATCTTCAAACGCTTTAACCATAGCACCACGGCCAAAGAAGCCTAAATCTCCATCCTGATTGGCTGAACCTGGATCATCAGAATACTGTTTTGCCAGATCAGCAAAATCATTTGGATTCTGTTTGATCTGCTCTAATATCTCGCTTGCTTTATCTTCCGCTGCCTTTCTTTCATCGCCCGATGCATCAGCAGGCACACTAATCAGAATATGACTGGCTCGTCGCTCTTCTGGCTGACCAAATTCACTCTGATGTTCATCAAAATAACTTCTAATCTCATCTTCATCTATCGGCTCATTTTCCGCCAGATTATCTAAAGATAAAACCAAGTACTCTATACGCACTCGTTCAGGTAAATAAAATTCTGCACGATGCTCCTCATAATAGGATTCTATCGCCGCTTCATCCGGATTTATCTGCGATATAAACTGACTCGGATTAATTCTGACCTGACTAATTTCACGCTTGACTTCACTCAAATAAAGCGCCTTTTTTGCCGCGGTCTTTGAGATAAACCCATTTTCACTATAGCCGTCCAATAACTGCTGCAGCAGCAGCTCTTGTCGAACACGCGATTCAAATATTAATGGGCTTACTCCCTGATTCTGCAATAATTCCTGATAACGCTGATTTGAGAAAACACCATTCTGTTGAAATTCTGGAATGTCTCTTATTACTTTTACCAGCTGTGAATTCAATACGATAAATTTATTATTGACTGCTTCTTGATGTAACAATCTCTGCTGGATGAGTCTATCTAGCACTGAGTTTCTAACTTGAGGATTATCAAGCAGCGCGCTATCAAAATTTGAGCCGAACATACTGCGCATCCTTTCTTGCTGATCGCGTAACGCCTGTTCAAATTCACGACGTGATATTTCTTTGCCATCAACTATCGCAACGTAACCTTCACCTCCATCACTGCGATACGACTCGACACCCCAAAATAAAAAAGGCAATACCGCCAGAAACATAATAACCTGGACGACACGTTTTTTTCGGTTAACAAAATCAAACACTATTAAAACCCGATAGAATCAGCAGGAAGAAAAAGGTAAACGCTCGCTCACCTTTGATTGTTTACTTAATATTAATATATTTTTTGGCGGAGTGGACGGGACTCGAACCCGCGACCCCCGGCGTGACAGGCCGGTATTCTAACCAACTGAACTACCACTCCTAAAACCATCTATTCTAATTTGGTGGGTGCTGACGGGATCGAACCGCCGACATTCGCCTTGTAAGGGCGACGCTCTACCAGCTGAGCTAAGCACCCATCCGAAGACGCTAGTTTACTGCATCTTTAAGTGCTTTACCAGCACTGAATTTAGGAACCTTCGCCGCTTTTATTTTAATAGCAGCCCCAGTACGCGGATTCCGACCAGTACGTGCAGCACGCTTACCTACTTTAAAGGTTCCGAATCCAACCAGAGTAACACTTTCATTCTTTTTTAACGCAGCCTTTATTGCAGATAACGCTCCGTCCAGCGCATGACCTGCTGAAACCTTAGATATATCAGCAGATTTAGAGATGGCCTCAATGAGTTCGGATTTGTTCATATAATTCCCCTTTTAATTTATTGGTAATTAAGTCACAAGCAGTTTCTGCATTCGCTCTTATATCAAGCTGTCTAAGCTTGGTCAAGCGATTGCATACACTCCTTTACAACAATTGATTTTGCAAACTATCACATCAAAGTTAAATACAGCGCCAATGATAAACGAAACCAGCTTCAAGGTTTCAGAGAAATACACAATCATCTACTTCCCAATTTCCTTTATCAGCATTTACATTGTCATCTTTAATTAATAAACTCTGTTTTTGGCTCACGATTTAACAACGCTTCTACCGCTATTTTAGCCGGTACATTTTCGTACAGAATACTACAGACTGCTTGTGTAATCGGCATTTCAATGTTTAGTTCTGTAGCTAATCGCTGCGCTTCCTTTGCGGTATGCACACCTTCTGCAACATGCCCCAGATTCCGCAAAATATCTGGCAAGCAACGTCCCTCAGCAAGCATCAATCCAACCTGCCTGTTACGTGACAAGTCACTAGTGCAGGTAAGAATCAGATCGCCCATTCCAGTCAGCCCCATAAAGGTTTCCATACAACCACCCAGCTTAAGCCCCAATCGAGCTATTTCTACCAGCCCTCTTGTAATTAAAGCAGCCCGCGCATTATGGCCAAAGCCCAAGCCATCAGAAATGCCCGCAGCTATGGTAATGACGTTCTTGATCGCACCCCCTGTTTCTACACCGATAATATCCTGACTGGTATAAATTCGTAATCTATTATTGTGCAATTGGGTTGCTATTTTCCTGGAAAATTCATCATCACGGGATGCCAATGTCAAAGCGGTTGGTAAACTCTGCGCGACCTCTAAGGCAAAACTAGGGCCAGATAATACACCACAAGGCAAAATATCAATATATTCCTCTTGCACTATCTGATGTGGCAGCTTAGCAATCCGCGGTTCAAATCCCTTGCACCCCCATATCATCGGTACTTTTATTCCTGTTTTAACCACCCCGCGCAATGTCTCTCGGAATCCAGCAATCGGCACAACAACGAGAATAAGATCTACGGAATCAATTGCGTATTGAAGTGTAGATGTAAATTGCAATGACGCAGGTAATGGAAAACCGGGAAGATAACTTTGATTAACTCGATGGCTGATAAGCTCAGAAAGGTGAGCTGGATCTTTTGTCCATAATGTTATTTGGTGGCGCGAAGATAGATTAATAGCCAGTGCCGTACCCCAGGCGCCAGCGCCCAGTATGGCAATTTTCATGAACCCCAGACCTGATTAGCCCTGACATGACCACTCTGTCCATCACGATGACGTACTTTTACCCATCCTATAGTAGAGGAATCCAGCCATTCCATAACAATATTTTCCTGAGCCTGAAAAACTAATTTTGAATTAACATCTGCCGCCTGATAGACATCCGCCAATGGCACAATAACAATGACATAGCGCTTATCACTCAAAACTTTTTTCTCAACCCAAGCAAGACTCCCACTATGGTCTCGTATCTTAGCCCAACCTTCAACATTCACCACTACCTCGACTGGCAAATGGATATTTGCCACATATAATTTCTCAGCTTTAAGTGAAGGTGCATCATACATAATTACAGCGTTCTCTGCCGTTGAGAGAAACTCAATGCTGGCAGCAGTATGTCCTGACAAGATCCATAATATAGCTAACAACAAAACTCTAATTAGAGTTTTAAATTGTGATCGCTTAACAAGGAAGATATTTCTCATCGATTATTTTTTTATGCTTTCTCAATTTTTTCAACGACAGCATCTGTTTCAGTTTTTTGTTTATCCTGCCGATAAATGGCTTCAAAATTTACCGGATTTAGAATAACCGTAGGGAATCCAGCTCGCGTAACGATATCCGATACCGTTTCGCGTAAATAGGGAAATAGAATATTAGGACAGGCAATACCCAAAACTGGGTTCATTTCCTTTTCCTCGATATGATGTATCCGAAAAATACCTGCTTGCTGAACTTCTACTAAAAACATAACCTTACCTTTAATCCTGGCAGTAACGGTTACTGTTAGCAATACTTCATACAATTCCTGATCAACGCTTTCATTTTTAGTATTCAGCTGAAGGTTTACCTCAGGCGTCTCACGTTCCAGAAAAATACTGGGTGCATTAGGGATCTCTAAGGATAAATCCTTAACATAGATTTTCTCTATCGCAAAGACAGGTAATTGTTGTTCACTCATAGTTAATTCAGTTTAATTTAAAGATTAAAAATTCAGGATTGCCATAAGCGAATAGAATATACAACCCTTCCATCAGAGCATTAAGGTGTCAGTAATGTCAGCAATTCGCCTTTATGATCCAGGCGATTTAAATCATCATAGCCACCCACATGCATTTCTCCGATATAAATCTGAGGAACAGTACGACGACCTGTCTTTTCCATCATTGCAATACGCTGATTAGGATCCAAATCAATACGAATTTTTTGAATTTCCGAAACACCTCTGGAACGCAATAAATTTTCTGCCATCTTGCAATAGGGGCAAAACCCAGAAGAATACATAATTACTTTAGGCATTTATTCTCTTTATCTCTTTACGATGGGTAAATTTGCGCGGCGCCAAGCATCGATACCGCCCATGAGATTATGCACTTGGACAAATCCGTTTTTAAACAGTACTGAGCTCGCATGGCCTGACCGAACACCGCTACGAAATATGACGACAATAGGCTTGTCTTTAAATTTTTCCAACTCATGCCAGCGCTCTGCAATTTTTTCCGTTGGAATATGTTTTGAATTAGGCAAATGACCGTCAGCATACTCACTATCGTCTCGGACATCCAGCACTAAAGCATCTTTGTAATTAATTAACTGTATCGCTGTACGTGTATCAATTTCCTTGGCTGATCGACCCGATATCGTCGACCATAACAACATGCCTCCACTCATTAACGCAGCAACAACGAATAGTAAATTCTCCGGTCTCAGGAGAAAATAATCTTGCAACAATGTCGATTCCATATGTACTTATCTTGTATCTTCAAACAATTGATTTTATCAGAAACTGACCGTTCATGATCTTTTCCCTTTCACCAGTCAAGCGCACATCATCATATTGTGATTATAAATATCCCGGATCTGTCGAAAACCCTATGGTGAACTGCCTTCTTAGCAAAAAATATAAAAAATACGCTCACAGCGCAATCATGCCAAAAATAAAGCAAATGATGTGAAATATACCCATTCTTCTTATCATTATATTCAAGTCTAAAGTAAAGTTGGATGCTGCGAACATCGTCAAAATATAATAGAATAGTAGAATATTTCAAGCTGCTTGACAAAAAAACTCCCTTTTCATAAAAGGCTAACATGAAAAAACTCGTTCTCCTGCGACACGGAGAAAGTATCTGGAACAAAGAAAATCGATTCACCGGCTGGACAGATGTTGATTTAACACCAAAGGGCTTAAAAGAAGCCCAGAACGCTGGCCGATTATTGCGGGAACATGGCTTTATCTTTGATCAAGCTTATACTTCAGTATTGAAGCGGGCTATTCGTACCTTATGGGTTACGCTCGATGAAATGGATCAAATGTGGATTCCTGTTCATCTAAGCTGGCGGCTAAATGAACGGCATTATGGCGCGCTACAGGGATTGAATAAAGCTGAAACGGCAACCAAATATGGTGACGAACAGGTTTTAGTATGGCGACGTAGTTATGATATTCAACCTCCCGCACTAACTATCAACGATGATCGCTATCCTGGAAATGATCTTCGTTATAAGGAACTTGCTAATCAAGACATACCTCTAACCGAATGTCTTAAAGATACCGTCATCAGATTTCTTCCATACTGGAATGACGTTATCGCACCTCAGGTCCAATCAGGAAGTCGCGTTATTATCACCGCTCACGGGAATTCATTAAGAGCGCTTGTTAAGTATCTGGACGGCATTCCTGACCAAGAAATTCTAAACTGCAATATTCCAACAGGTGTACCATTAGTGTACGAGCTAGATGATCACTTAAAACCGATACGAAACTATTATCTCGGAAACCCGCTAGAAATCCAGGAAGCAATGCAGGCAATGACGAATCAAGGTAAATCAAAAATATAATATTAATTTCATATCATACGAGATCGTATAGTCCATCAATGGTCAAATGTTCTCACTTGATAAAGCTGTATCCGGGATCAGGCGAGCCCGATCGCCTCTATCTTTTATGCTGTATGCCACTGAAATTGATCTTGATCTTCATCTTGATCTGCATTTTGATGCAGTCACACCTGCTTTATGCCACACCCGATCATAAAGAAAATCTAAGGGAACTCCGTAACCGTATTCAAGTATTACAAAAGGACTTATCTCGTAAAGAAGAATCAAAGCTGGAGGCAGCCGATGCTCTCCGAGAGTCCGAGCGTGCTATCAGTAACGCAAATCGTAAACTTACTGAACTAACACGCGAGAAACGACGAATCGAGGTGAACTTAAAACGTTTACAGGCAAAGCATAAACGTGTTAAAACCAGTATTAATGTGGCACAAAAACAACTTGACAAATTACTATATCAACAATATCTGGGTGGCCAGCAAAAATATCTGAGGTTATTACTCAATCAACAGGATCCTAATCAGATTGCGCGTAATATTCATTATTACAAACATCTCTCGTTGGCACGCTCAGAAAATATTCGTACCCTACGTATAAACCAAAAAAAACTCGAAATACTCACCAGGACTAGTCGCAAACAAATGGATCAACTTACTGCAATCCAAACTGAGTATTCCAAGCAAACAGAAAAGCTGGCACAAGAAAAAACCAAACGTCAGATGGTTCTTTCCCAGATTTCCGAGAAAATTATTCAACAACGGCAAGAAATCAACAAGCTCAAACATGACGAAAAACGTATCGCCAATCTAGTCGAACAGATCAACAAGCTGCTCGCCAAACGAAATATCACCCCCCCTTTGTACAATAATAAGCTTCCGAATACTTCCAAGGAAAAACAGTCATTTGCATCCCTTAAGGGGCGCTTATATTTACCCGTACGAGGGGAACTTGTCAGTCGTTTTGGTAGTCCACGATCTGGTAAGCATATTACGTGGAATGGATTATTTATCCGTTCACCCAGCGGTAATGATATAAAGGCTATTGCAGATGGGCGAATTGTATTTGCGGATTGGCTCCGAGGTTTTGGAAATCTGATGATTGTAGATCATGGTAACGGTTATATGAGTTTATATGGCAATAATGAAACACTATACAAACAAGTGGGTGACATAATCCGCGGTGGTGACATCATTGCAGCAGCAGGAAACAGCGGCGGCAATCTAGATTCCGGTTTATACTTTGAATTACGTCACAAGGGCAAACCATTTGATCCTTTGACATGGATAAAAATAGAATGAAAGTATTAACGATAAAATTCGATCAGTGCGGAGATAGCGTAATGCGTGACATAGTTAAAAAAACCGGTTTAATTCTTATTGGTGCCATCACTGGCATAATGCTCAGCTTGAATTTCTCTGCCGTAGCTAATAAAGAAACGAAGGAAGTATTGCATCCACTGCCGATCGAAGAATTACGCACATTCTCGCAAGTATTTGGGCGCATCAAAAGTGATTATGTTGAACAGGTAGAGGATAAAAAACTCATTACTGAAGCTATTAATGGAATGTTAGTTGGACTGGATCCACATTCTGCCTATCTCGATAAGGATGACTACAAAGAGTTACAAATAGGAACACAAGGTGAATTCGGTGGACTGGGCATCCAAGTCAGTATGGAAGATGGGTTAGTTAAAGTG
Organism: Nitrosomonas cryotolerans ATCC 49181; assembly: GCF_900143275.1. Taxonomy (NCBI): domain Bacteria; kingdom Pseudomonadati; phylum Pseudomonadota; class Betaproteobacteria; order Nitrosomonadales; family Nitrosomonadaceae; genus Nitrosomonas; species Nitrosomonas cryotolerans. The sequence continues at coordinate 317,730 of NZ_FSRO01000001.1, read as the reverse complement.
ATTTCACCTATCGAAGATACCCCGGCATTTCACGCGGGTATTAAAACAGGCGATCTTATTATCAAACTGGATGATACCGCTGTTAAAGGCATGACATTGAATGAAGCAATCAAACGTATGCGCGGAAAACCCAAAACACCCATTACGATTACTGTAGTACGAGAGGGTGAAACTGAGCCATTAATTTTTACATTAATACGAGACATTATAAAAATACAGAGTGTTAAATCCAAGCTAATCGAACCAGGCTATGCCTATGTTCGCATCACTCAATTTCAGGAGCAAACCGGTGAAAATCTAGCCCAGGCTTTGAAAAAATTATTCAAAGAAAGCTCAATTCCCATGAAAGGTTTGATATTAGATTTACGCAATGATCCCGGTGGATTGCTAAATGGTGCAGTAGCTGTATCGGCAGCATTTCTGCCAAACAATGCGCTGGTTGTCTATACTGAAGGCCGGACTGCGGATGCACAAATGAAACTTCATGCTAATCCGGAATCATATTTACGCGGGACAAGACAAGACTATCTTGAAGGATTACCTGCTGGAACTAAAACCGTACCAATGATTACACTCGTTAACGGTGGCTCTGCATCGGCTTCAGAAATTGTTGCAGGGGCCTTACAAGACCATAAACGTTCCATCGTAATGGGATCGCAGACTTTTGGTAAGGGATCAGTGCAAACTATTTTACCTTTAGGTAACGATACCGCTATCAAATTAACTACGGCACGTTATTACACCCCCAATGGGCAATCTATCCAGGCCATGGGTATTACACCTGATATTGCGGATGAATCAGAAAGAGATGATAAACGATTACGAGAAGTTGACCTGAATCGTCATTTATCTAATGGGAAAGCCAAGGAAGCAGAACTGATAACAAGAGCTCATGAAATAGAACAAGAATCCGTAAAACAACCCGAGAATAATCAAGATCAAGACAAAGACAAAGACAAAAAAAATAATTCTCCAGTTGAATTTGGCTCCAGCGATGATTTACTCTTAATTCAAGCAATGAATTACCTCAAAAATATCATCGAAAAACTTGATCATAATACTATTGAAACAGACGGTTAAATCATAGCTAGAAACAAGAATTCATGATCGGAGCAGAGGGGTTGTGAATGACAATCAGCTACTGCGATATAGTCGTCATATCCTGCTGCCACAAATTGATATAGCGGGGCAGGAGACGCTCATCCGCTCACGTGTACTCATTATTGGTGCTGGAGGACTAGGCTCGCCTGCGGCACTGTATCTTGCAGCTAGCGGTATTGGCAAGCTCGTTATTTGTGATGGCGATAAGGTTGATCTTACCAATTTACAGCGGCAAATCGTCCATAATACGCATTCTATCGGATTGTCTAAAGCCTATTCTGTAAAGCGTACACTGACAGGGATTAATCCAGAGATTGATATCGTGACACTACAGGAGCACGTCAATGAAGATCAATTACTCCAACTGGTAGCTGAAACAGATGTGGTAATTGATGCAAGCGATAACTTTGCTACGCGCCATAACATAAACAAAGCTTGCGTCTTGCATAAAAAACCGCTGGTATCAGGCGCGGTTATTCGTTTTGATGGGCAAGTTACTGTATTTGATCTGCGCCGCAACGAGAGTCCCTGTTACCACTGCCTATTCCCACTAGATGGAGACAATGAAGACATGCATTGTGCAGTCATGGGTGTGTTTTCTCCACTAGCGGGCATCATAGGATGTACGCAAGCAGCAGAAACACTTAAAATATTGCTAGATATAGGTGAAACTTTAAACGGTCGCTTACAGTTACTCAACGGTCTAACAATGCAATGGCGATCCATTAAATTACACAAAGACCCTGCCTGTATCGTATGTCGCATTTCTGAGTCAGCAGCAATTCACATCAAGTAACTTTTTGGATTGGCGATTAATATATATTGCATTAGTCAAATAAGGCACCTTTCAATGCTTTTCTCGTCATCATTCGACTGTATGATGAATTATCCAGACTTTTGCAAAAGCCCTCGCCATAAGTTTTAAGCTATTGATTACAAATGGTTAATTTTCAACTATTGGGATTTTGCAAAGGTCTCAACATAACTAAAACAGTCTGGTATTAGTTAATCCAAAAGATCGACTATTAAGAATCTGGCCAATAATAGCAAACCACAAGCATAGTATATTCGAGAAATCATACCGTGTTTAGCATTAAGGTTTCCGTAATAGGAAGATCCCCCATGCTAAATATCCTGCCTTACCACCGGTTATCCAGTACCTTAATCCCGCTTTCATTCGTTCGACATAATTTGCGCTGACTTTTCCCTCTAGCTCAGCCGCACGTGCTTCGGTTTCTTCCAGTACTCGCTGGTAATGATTAACCAATTGATTCGTCTGATCATCAAAATCAAGCACCTCAAATCCCAATGCCTTTGCGATAGTACAATAATAATTCGGTGAGCCAAGAGAACTCAAATGAATGCGATCAAGAATGGGTTGCAATACGCCTTCCGGACAATCATCCGCTTGCATTGGATCGGTAAATATAAAGTAACCACCCGATTTTAATACCCGATATGTCTCTGCAAATACCTGCTGACGATTACCGCTGTGCAGTATTGCATCTTGTGACCATACTATATCGAAACCATTATGAGATGAGGAAGCACTTTCAAATGGCATCGTTTCAAAACTGCCATCGCACACTTCAATATAAGATGACAAGCCAGCTGATATATTGTGTTCACGCGCTTTCTTATTTTCCACCTCACTCAGATTCAGTCCCGTTACACGAATACCATAAGTTTTCGCAAGATATCGTGCCGCGCCACAATAGCCAGAACCGATATCAAGAACATGACAATCTGCATCAAGCCCGGACAGGCGCCCGGCCATAGTGACTACAGTGCGCTGACTCGCTTCATTAATTGCCTCATCAACGGCCTCATACAGCCCAATATGAATATCCTCTCCACCCCATATTTGGCTATAGAAGTAATCGGCATCCTTACTATTGTAATAATCACGGGCAGTTTCAACAGCAGTAGACCGTGTTTCTTCAGAAGCAGCTGTCATAAATCACCCTCTGATCGTACATAGGCTTTTTCAGCAATATGGACAAAAAAATCAGGGTCATTCTCACGGCGTGTTTCCTGGAAATCACCAAAAGTCTCAATACGCTGAAATCCTACTTCACGCATTAGGCGGGTAGTGTAAGAATTTCTAAGCGGAAACATATTTAAATGATATACGTCATTATCAGAAAAACGATATTCAAATCGCGCCAGCCCATCATCCACATGCACCGGTTTCACCGAAACATCATTGCCACAATAATAGTAAATATGTTTACTTGAGAAGCCATGATCTAATAGAGCATCATAATTTCTCTGATCAAGCACTAAAATGCCATTATGACGTAACGCCGCATAAAATTCGGCAAGCGCCTTACGGCGATCATTCTCGCTAAACAAATGCGTAAATGAATTACCAAGACAAATGATCGCATCAAATTTCTGGTGTACATCACGATTAAGCCAACGCCAATCAGCTTGTACCGTACGAAGCAAATGGCCGCGAGAACGCGCATTGGAAAAAGCTCTAGCCAGCATTTCTGCACTGCCATCCGCACTCACTACTTCAAATCCTGCCTCAAGTAATCGCACCGAATGAAATCCAGTTCCTGTAGCAACATCAAGCACTTGTCGTGTGCCTCTTTCCCTAAGCTTATCGATAAAAAATGAGCCCTCTGATTCAATACGTGCATCCCAATCAATCAATGAATCCCATTTCTGCACAAACGCATGAACATATTCCGCTCGATATTGATCCGTTGCGCGGACAGAGACTGGATCAGGCCCGTAATTTTGTTTTGTTTTATTTGATGATGTAACCATAAATTCTCCGTGGCTGTTAGTGTAGTTTTACTACCGCCAAAGCGACGGCATAAGACGCCAAAATAGCATCAGCATGCGTAATAACTTGGTATCAACCTAGACCTGCTTGCCTTAAACAAGCTAAAATTGCAATTTTAGGTATCCTGCACATGCAAGTTTGGAGAAGCACTTCCGCGCATGCTAAAACACCTGTCGCACTTACAATTGGAAATTTTGATGGTGTGCATCTAGGGCACCAAGCTATGCTTGCCCGTCTGAAAGATGCAGCAAAAAGACTGGAACTTACTGCTTGTGTCATGACTTTTGAACCACATCCACGCGAATTTTTCGCGCCAGATCAAGCACCCACACGATTAACTAGCTTGAGGGAAAAACTGGAGTTACTAGCTCAATCGAAAGTGGATCGGGTTCAAGTATATCGTTTTAACTATGATTTCGCAAAGATCTGTGCTGAAGAATTCATTATTCGCATTCTAAAAAGGGAGCTATCTGTACGCTGGTTATTAGTCGGAGACGATTTTCGTTTTGGTGCACGACGAGCTGGTAATTTCTCCATGTTACAAGCTTATTCTTCTCAATATGAGTTTGAAGTAGAAGAAATGCCCGGGTTTATCATAGATAATCAACGCGTCTCAAGCACTCGAATAAGACAGGCGCTAGCAGCTGACAATTTAAGACTGGCCAAACACTTATTGGGAAGACCTTACAGCATTAGTGGACGCGTGGTAGATGGCGATAAGTTAGGCAAGAAACTTGGGTTTCCTACTGCCAATATTCAATTAAAACATAATCGACCACCGCTATCCGGAATTTTTGTAGTGGAAGTACATGGCGCAATTAAATCATCACTGCCAACAATTATTCCTGGTGTAGCAAGTTTGGGGGTCAGACCCACTACGCATGATAACGGTAAACCAATACTGGAAATTCACTTACTGGATTTTAGCCAGAATATCTATGGTCATCATCTGCGCGTCGATTTTCTACATAAACTCCGCGACGAAGAAAAGTACCCTAATTTGGCAGAGCTCTCTAAACAAATTGCAAAGGATATAGAAAGTGCAAGAAATTATTTTCTGACCGCTTATTCCTTAAAAATGGCTTAAAATGGCTTAAATAAGCACGCTGTGCTTTAATATCATAATTCAATTTTATATTTCATGACTGACTATAAGAAAACCCTTAATCTGCTTGACACCTCTTTTCCCATGCGCGGCAATCTTGCGCAGCGGGAGCCTACTATGCTCAAGGCCTGGCAAGAGAGAAATATATACCAAAAAATTCGCACAGTCTGTAAGGGCCGCCCTAAATTCATATTGCATGATGGCCCTCCTTATGCCAACGGCGATATTCATATTGGTCATGCAGTCAACAAAATTCTTAAAGATATCATTGTCAAGAGTAAAACATTAGCCGGCTTTGATGCACCTTATGTACCCGGCTGGGATTGTCATGGCTTGCCTATCGAACATCAAATTGAAAAAAAACAGGGCAAGCATTTGCCTCCAAATAAAGTGCGTGAACTTTGCCGTTCTTATGCACAAGAACAGGTTGAACGACAGAAGCTGGATTTCATGCGCTTAGGCGTATTGGGTGATTGGGAAAATGCCTATCTCACTATGCATTTCCAGACTGAAGCAAGCATTATCCGCACACTTGGGAAAATTTATGAGAATGGTTATCTCTATCTAGGGCAAAAGCCAGTTAACTGGTGTATAGATTGCAGCTCCGCTCTCGCCGAAGCGGAGGTCGAATATGAAGATAAAACCTCGCCGGCAATTGATGTTGGCTTCGAGGTCGGCTATTCAAACGTATCTGTCGATACCCAACCCATTACCCAACAACTGGCCAACATATTTGGTTTATCTTTACCAATCAACACGAAGATTTACGCTGTTATCTGGACAACCACTCCATGGACACTGCCCGCTAACCAAGCAGTCAGTATTCATCCTGATTTCGATTATTCACTGATACAAACGCCTCGCGGTTTGCTGATACTGGCTGCTGAACTCGAACAGGTATGCTTAACGCGCTATGGCTTAACTGGCCAGACGCTTGCCACTTGCAAAGGTAACGCATTAGAAAATATTCCACTAAAGCATCCTCTTGAAGAACGTGGCGTAAAAATAATATGTGGCGAGCATGTCACTTTGGAGGCAGGAACCGGATTAGTACACACTGCACCAGCTCATGGCTTAGATGACTATTTTATTGGCCAACAATACCATTTACCCAGTGACAGTCCGGTAGAGGGTAATGGTAAATTCAGCGCCAGCACACCTTTAGTGGGCGATTTGTTTGTATGGAAAGCTAACGATGTCATCATTGATGCATTACGAACAGGCGAGCACCTGCTGCATCTGGAAAAAATAGAGCATAGCTACCCACACTGCTGGCGACATAAAACACCCATTATTTTTCGTTCGACACCACAATGGTTTATTGGCATGAATCAGCAGCATGGAACAGATGCGCTACAGCAAGCAAAGACATTACGTCAACTTGCTATGGATGCAGTGGATGCGACCGCATTCTATCCTGCATGGGGGAAAGCACGATTAGAATCAATGATTAGAAATCGGCCTGATTGGTGCGTTTCGCGTCAACGTAACTGGGGCGTCCCTATGGTGTTTTTTATACACAAAGAAACACAGGCGCTCCATCCACAGACGCTCCAGTTACTTGAACAAGTCGCACAAAAAGTCGAACAGCACGGAATCGAAGCATGGTTTTCTCTTGATGCGACAGAGCTATTAGGCGAAGAGGCGGAGAATTATAGAAAACTAACCGATACGTTAGATGTATGGTTTGATTCTGGCACTACTCATGCAACCGTACTCAAACAGAATTCACTGCTCAAGCATCCAGCCGATCTTTACTTAGAAGGCTCAGATCAGCATCGAGGCTGGTTCCAGTCCTCACTCCTCACGGGTTGTGCTATTGATGGTCGTGCGCCTTATGATGCACTACTTACACACGGTTTCGTCGTAGATGGTAACGGCCGCAAGATGAGCAAATCCAAGGGAAATGTGATCGCGCCTCAGAAAATCATGGATACCTCTGGAGCAGATATTTTACGGTTATGGGTTGCTTCAACTGATTATTCCGGTGAACTTTTTATTTCTGAAGAAATTCTGAAGCGCGTTGTAGAAAGTTACCGACGCATTCGTAATACGCTGCGTTTCCTATTAGCTAATCTAGCTGACTTTGAGCCTCAAACTGATGCGCTAGCAATAGAAAACTGGCTTGAAATTGACCGCTACATGCTCGCAGCGACTAAAGTACTTCAGGAAGATCTCACTCAAACTTATGATCGCTATGAATTTCATCAGGCAGTACATAAACTGCATAATTTCTGCTCAGAAGATTTAGGTGGATTTTATCTGGATATTCTCAAAGATCGCTTATATACCACGGCCGCTCAGGGAATTCCCCGCCGTTCAGCGCAAAATGCGCTCCATCACATTGCCCACAGTCTCATACGTTTGTTTGCACCGATCCTAAGCTTTACTGCCGAGGAAGCATGGGAACATCTAACTGGCGATACTGATGGCAGTGTGTTATTACATACTTGGCATGAATTCCCTTCACAGCCTGATGCTTCCATACTGATACAGCGCTGGACTCAACTCCGAGTATTGCGTTCTCAGGTACAGAAAAAACTTGAGGACTCTCGTACCAAAGGAGAAATCGGCTCATCACTCGCTGCGACTGTAGAAATTCACGCCCATAATGAAAATTACACGCTACTTAGCTCATTAGAAGATGATTTACGATTCGTATTCATCACTTCTGAAACTAGCTTGGTAAAAATTGATAACCCACAGACGGAAAGTATTTTTATAAAATCCTGTCAGCATCTGAAATGTGAACGGTGCTGGCATTATCGCCAAGATATCGGTAATAACGTTGAACATCCGACTCTATGTAATCGATGCATATCCAATCTTTTTGGTACAGGTGAAGTACGACAGTATGCTTAAAAATATATCTAATGCGCGGGAGTACTGATGTTATGAAACTTCGTTTTGCCTTAAGTATTGCATTCGTTGTGTTGCTTCTCGATTTTATTACAAAGCGCTGGGTAGAATCCGTATTATTCTCTGGCCAGCAGATCCCTTTGACTGGCTTCTTCAACTTAGTACTAACCTATAATGCAGGTGCCGCATTTAGTTTTCTAAGTGACGCATCAGGATGGCAGCGATGGTTTTTAAGCAGTATTGCAGCAAGTGCATCAATACTGATTATTTATCTGCTATATAAACATACGGCTGAGAAACTCTTTTGTCTTGCACTCAGCTTGATCCTGGGCGGGGCATTGGGGAATTTATGGGACCGTATCACAATCGGACAAGTCGTTGATTTCCTAGATTTTTACGTTAAAGATTATCATTGGCCTGCATTTAATATCGCTGATTCTGCCATATTTATCGGTGCAATATTATTAATTTTTGATAGCTTTCAACATAAGAAACCTCATGATTAACATGGCGCAATGTGTTTTTATCTGATCCAATTGAAATTCTGGATTTCATCTGATTATTATCGATGTCGATTAATCACACGGCGGATTAAATAACAACAAAAAACACTAGGCGAGGCTTTTGCAAAAGCCCTCGCCAGAAGTTTTCGATGACTGATTATAAAGAATTAATTTTTCAACTATTGAGATTCTGCAAAGATCTCTAGGCATGACATTGATCATTAGCTGGAAAAAACTGAAAATAAGACCCTGATCAAATTCAAAGATATTGTGAATGGGTCATTTCCGATATTTTTAACAAAAATAAACATTATTTAGTCTCATCGAAGCCAATAACCTCATGCTTAGTACACCAGTAATCCACCACATTCAGAAAAGCTGCTTTAACCGGATCCGAATTGCTATTGCTATCATCTTTATGCGCCCTTCCACAACCATACGATAGTATCGTTAGATCAGTAAACCCCTTGTCGGCCAGACTCTTTAAGCACGCTAATCCAAGAGAACCCAACAGACAATATGAGTTGCTATCACAGATAAGATCGGACTCGTCTTGCCAACGTGTTTATTTCTGTTACGTTATACACCTGTTAAACGAGGCCGTTTACTCAATTCAATAACATCATGACATCATTCACACGTATCAACTGCCGAGTCCAATCCAAAAAAGCCAACATCAGTAATCGCACACTGCTTAAAACCAATTTCCATCAGATCCAATCTAAATCTGTACAGCCATCAGGCTAGTCAGCCTGTCTCCTCAAGAATGCTGGAATATCCATGGGATCAACACCTGATTGTCGCATGGCTGCCACTGTTGCATTGCTTCTTCTACCTGTGCGCATTACAGCAGGTTCTTCCATCGGCATTGCTGATGTCCTGTCATCCGTTCCTGTACGTGTATGAATAACAGTCAACGGTTTTTTATTTTGGCTTTGGGAGTTTATATTACCCAGGCCGGTTGCCACCATAGTGACGCGTAAATCATCATTCATATTTTCATCTATTACAGTTCCGATAATTACAGTAGCATCTTCAGCAGTTAAGTCTTTAATAGTACCCATTACTTCATGCACTTCGCGCATCTTTAATCCTGAATTAGCCGTAATATTTACTAACACGCCCCGTGCCCCAGACAGGGAAACGTCTTCCAATAAAGGACTCGCCACAGCCTGTTCTGCCGCCATACGAGCACGATCCATACCAGTTGCCACTGCAGAGCCCATCATCGCCATACCCATTTCTGACATAACTGTTTTCACATCAGCAAAATCAACATTAACCAGTCCCGGACAATTAATCACTTCCGCAATTCCTGCCACTGCACCATACAGAACATCATTTGCCGCCTTAAAAGCATCCAGCATACTAATATCATTACCCAGTACCATCATCAATTTATCATTAGGAATAACAATTAATGAATCAACATGCTGTGCCAATGCTTCCATTCCTACCTGGGCTGCTTTGAGGCGCTTTCCTTCAAAGGAAAATGGTTTGCTTACGACTGCCACCGTCAAAATACCCATTTCTTTTGCTACCTGGGCGACTACTGGTGCAGCACCCGTTCCCGTACCCCCTCCCATTCCAGCAGTAATAAATAGCATGTCCGAACCCTGAATCAATTCAGCAATCCGATCACGATCCTCCAACGCAGCTTCACGTCCAATATCGGGATTGGCTCCTGCTCCTAGTCCTTTTGTAATACCAGGCCCCAGTTGCAGTAGAATGTCTGCTTTATTACTTTTCAAAGCCTGCGCATCGGTATTCATACAGATAAACTCAACACCCTGCATGGCATTCTGAATCATATGATCCACAGCATTGCTGCCACAACCGCCCACACCAATCACCTTGATGATCGCTTCCTGGCTATCTGTATTCATGGTTTCAAACATAACCTGTCTCCTCTCATAAATTAAAATTAAAGCCGCTAGATTACTAACAACACTTATAAAACTCTAATTAGAAATTTCTCTGAAACCAACCTCTCATTCTTGCAAAAACCTGTTGAGCTGATCCGCCCTGCAATCTTGTACTCTGTTGGTGCTGTATCTGTTCAATACCAGCAATAATTAATCCAATGCTAGTAGCATACCGCGGCGTATGCACAACCTCCTTAAGGTTACCACTATACCTCGGTAAACCTAGCCGTACAGGCATATGAAATATTTCCTCACCTAATTCCACCATTCCGCGTAAAGAAGCACAACCTCCCGTAATAACAATTCCTGATGAAAGTAATTCTTCAAAACCACTCCGACGTAATTCGGCTTGTATCAGAGAATAAAGTTCCTCTATTCTGGGTTCAATAACCTCTGCTAACGTCTGTTTGGAAAGCTGACGAGACCCTCGATTACCCACATCAGGCACCTCTACCATTTCATTAGCATCAGCCATACTTCGCAATGCGTATCCATAACGACATTTAATATCTTCCGCATTTTTAGTAGGTGTACGTAATGCCATTGCGATATCATTTGTAACCTGATCACCTGCAATTGGAATGACCGCAGTGTGACGAATTGCGCCATGCGTAAAAACCGCAATATCAGTAGTGCCACCACCAATATCCACCAGACAGACACCCAGATCTTTTTCATCCTCTGATAATACAGCCATAGCTGAAGCAAGTGGCTGCAATATTAAATCACGGACTTCCAAGCCACAGCGATGCACACATTTCACGATATTCTGGGCTGCAGATACAGCACCCGTTACAATATGTACTTTAACCTCCAACCGTATCCCACTCATTCCAACCGGCTCACGTACATCTTCCTGCCCATCTATAATGAACTCCTGGTTGAGGATATGCAGAATTTGTTGATCTGCCGGAATATTCACTGCCTTAGCTGTTTCCATAACCCGCTCTACATCTTTCTCTGAAACTTCTTTATCTTTGATTGGCACCATTCCATGTGAATTGAAACCTTTAATATGGCTACCTGCAATTCCCGTATAGATTTCATTAATCTTACAATCCGCCATGAGCTCGACCTCCTCCAATGCACGCTGAATTGCATTGACTGTTGTCTCTATGTTTGCCACCACACCTTTTCTCAAACCACGTGAGGGATGACTGCCTAATCCAATAATCTCAAAGCCACCATCAGATTTAATCTCCGCAACAATAGCAATAATTTTAGAAGTACCAATATCAAGACCCACAATTAAGCTTCTATTTTCCCTGGCTTTATTCATCTAGTTACCTCCCCCTGATTTCACGTTTCTTTCCTTGCGCCAGGTTTACGCGGTGCTGATTGCATTGTCTCTGGCATGCGCACAGCAAAACCATTTGGATAGCGCAGATCTAGATAAGCCAGAGGCCCTTGCTGACTTAACTTTGCAATACTCTGGTCATAAACTGCAGTATAACGTGCCAATCGCGCTCTCATCTGTTCGCGCCCTAACTCTAATACAGTCCCTGTTTCTAAGCGAATACGCCAAGCATATCGGGGTGACAAGTGAATCTCCGCGATACGTTGCCGCAATGGCTCCAATAAGTGACTAAAAGTAGCATACTGTCGTGCAATTTCTTGCGAACTTTCTTCCATTGGCCCGATAAAAACAGGTAATTCTTTATCAATTGTTGCACGAAATACTTCACCATATGTATTTACTAATGCATTACTGCCCCATTGTGCCAGCACCACATGTTCTTCAAGCATCACTTTCAATCCAGATGGCCAATCCCTGTGTACTTGTACAGTGCGCACCCACGGCAATTTTATAAATGCCTGATGAATTATCGCCAGATCAATTGTAAAATAACTGCCTGTAATTTCATTTCGTACGATTTGTTCAATCTGTTCCCGTGTCACATGCTGCAATTTGCTTTCACCTGAATCCGCCTCACTAACGCCTATGATACTAATTTCCCTAAGCAAAAATAACGGCGGCTCTATCACCCGCATACTAACGATATACAGAACCGCAAATATCACTAGTGTTAATAGTGTATTTGATATTAAATTCAGCAGGTTATAATTATCCCACATAAGATAATGTCAAGATTTTTATTACCAGATCTTCAAATGATATACCTGCCGTTTCAGCCGCCATTGGCACCAAACTATGATTAGTCATGCCAGGAGAAGTATTTGCTTCTAGAAAATAAGACTTACCGGATTCGTCCAGTATTAAATCTACTCTTCCCCATCCTTCACATCCCAAAACTTTATGTGCCCATAATGCTTGAGACTGTATGGTGCGCGCCTCCTCATCAGGCAAACCACTTGGGCAAAAATAACGCGTCTCATCAGAAAAATACTTAGCCTCGTAGTCGTACAACTCACCCGCAATTTCTATTCGTACTAACGGCAACGGCGTTTCTCCCAGAATAGCGACGGTTAGTTCCACACCTTCAACAAATTCTTCTGCCAGTACAAGCGCATCATGTTTTGCAGCCAATTGATATGCAGCAAACAAATCTTTTTCATTGTTGACCTTACTTAAACCAATTGTTGATCCTTCACGCGATGGTTTAACAATGAGCGGCAGACCCAGTATTCTGATAACCTCATCGAAGTCACTTTGTGCATTCAATACAACATAGCGGGGGGAATTAACCCCTGCTGCCTGCCATAACAGTTTGGTGCGCCATTTATCCATCGCCAATGCGCTGGCCAGAACACCACTTCCTGTATAGGGAAGTCCCATCAGTTCTAACGCCCCCTGCACGGTCCCATCCTCCCCGTAACGTCCATGCAGCGATATATACGCTACATCAAACGCTTCATGCAACAATACCTCCATCGCATGCTCAGCAGGGTCAAATGGATGGGCATCTACGCCACGACTACGAAGTGCCTTGAGTACGGCATGTCCACTTTTGAGCGAAATTTCACGTTCGGCAGAACGCCCTCCCAACAGCACCGCAACTTTCCCAAAATCGTAATTGGTCACTGTATACTGCTCCTGGCATCACCGATGACACGCACTTCTTGAATTAACTTAATACCCGTTTCCTTTTCAACAGTGTCTCGTATCATTGCTATCAACAATTCGATATCAGTTGCTGTTGCATGGCCAGTATTAACGATAAAATTCGCATGTTTGAAAGCAATCATTGCACCACCCACGCGAGAACCTTTCAGGCCACAGCACTCAATTAGGCGCGCCGCATAATCTCCTGGCGGATTACGAAAGACGGAGCCCGCACTTGGCAAATTAAGCGGCTGACTACTCATACGCATCGCCAACAATTTTTTAATCTTCTCACGTGATATCGCTTGATTTCCCTGTTTTAATCTGAAATATCCGCCTACAAACCACTCCGAATTAGAAACAATTGGAAGAACAGTTCTTAATGCCACATGGCGATAGCCTATTTCATACTCATCAGACTGCCGAATAAATATTTTACCTGTCCTATCAATAACCTGGGACATACAAGTAATATCCCATATCTCACTATCATAACAACCCGCATTCATCGCCATCGCTCCACCCACCGTACCTGGAATACCCGCCAGGAATTCAGCGCCCGATAAATTGTATGATGCCGCAAACCGTGCCACCTTAGCGCAAGCTACTCCCGCACCTGCATAGATTAAACTACTTGATGTATCCTGTTGCAGCAGCTGCAAGTTACCTAATCGCGCATGCACTGTCACGACAGTACCTCGCAAACCACCATCACGCACCAATAGATTGCTTCCCAATCCCACCAGATATACGGGCTCACTCTGTGGTAAATCACGTAATAAGTCAGCAAAATCAGCCAGATCTGCGGGCACATAAAATCGCTCGGCTTCGCCGCCAACACGCCAGGATGTATGTTTACTCATTGGCTCATTCCGGCGCAGCTCCCCACGCAACGCAGGCATTCTTAATCCACTCATCAATTTATCTGCTTCCGGCAGTCTCATACATATATACTAAGCTATATAGTCAGTAATATCGTTAAAAAACTGCTCGTCTATTTATCCGTGCATTATCGTGAACTTTTGCTCTTTTTGTGCGATATCAGGCGCTACTTTCGATATCGAACCCGCTCCCATAATTAAAATTACATCACCGTCCCGCGCTATACGGGTTATGGTCGCAGATAGATCATCCACATTATTCACATAAATTGGCTCCATTTTTCCCTGCACCCTGATTGCGCGTGCCAGAGATTTACTGTCAGCAGCCAGTATAGGTTCTTCCCCTGCAGAATAAACCTCTGTTAAAAGCAAGATATCAGCCTTAGTTAGAACCTTGACAAAATCCTCAAATATATCACGGGTCCGCGTGTAACGATGTGGCTGAAACACCAGCATCAAACGACGGTTTGGAAAAGCGCCTCGTGCAGCGGCGATGGTTGCAGCTACTTCCGTCGGATGATGACCATAGTCATCAATTAGCGTAATTTTGTTTTTGTCGGATAACTTAATTTCGCCATAATGCTGAAAACGTCTTTCTACACCCTTAAATTCAGATAATGCCTTGATTATGGCTGTATCTGGCACGCCAATTTCGTTCGCCACCGCAATTGCAGCAAGCGCATTCTGTATATTATGTAATCCGGGCAAATTAAGTGAGATAGCGAGTTTACGAGTCTTACCATTTATCCCAATCAGCGCAGAAAAGCTCATCCTGCTGCCACAGTGATTAATATCAATAGCACGAATCTGCGCGTTATTTGATAATCCATACGTCGTAATTGGCTTAGTAATAGCGGGCATAATCTCACATATATTGGCATCATCTATGCACAGTACAGCCATACCATAAAAAGGTAAATGCTGAATAAACTCTACAAATGTCTGCCTTAACCGATCGAAATCATGACCATAAGTATCCATATGATCGATATCTATATTAGTCACTACCGTAAGTACCGGTTGCAAATAAAGAAATGATGCATCGGATTCATCAGCTTCAACCACAATGAATTCTCCGCTGCCCAGTTTGGCATGACAACCCGCCGCCTCCAGCCTGCCACCAATAACAAATGTGGGATCCATATTGGCCTCGGCCAGAATACTTGCGATTAGACTGGTCGTCGTCGTTTTGCCATGCGTGCCGGCTATTGCGATTCCACGACGCAACCTAAGTAACTCCGCCAACATAAGGGCGCGTGGTACAACCGGAATATTGTTTTTACGTGCTGCTATAATCTCCGGATTCTCTGGCTTCACAGCAGTCGATGTGACCACTGCGTCTGCGGACGCTATCTGGCTGCTTTCATGACCAATATGCACTACCGCACCCAGGTTTCTCAAACGACGTGTCGCATGATTGTCAGATAAATCGGAGCCACTTATCTGGTAACCTAAATTCAACAAAACCTCAGCAATACCACTCATACCAGCGCCACCAATACCCACAAAATGGACATGTTTGACTTTGTGTTTCATTTTATGTACGAGCCATTTCAATACAGGCTACAGCCACCCGTTGAGTTGCATCCGGCTTCGCTAAACTACGTGCTGCAATAGCCATTTCCAATAACTTTTCTCGGGTCATTCCCAACAATAATTCCATCAAATCCTGTGGATTCAATTGATTCTGAGGCACCAGCACTGCTGCGTTATGATTACTCAAGAATTTTGCATTATGTGTTTGATGATCATCCACAGCAAAAGGAAAAGGTATCAGAATACTCGCGATCCCGGCCGCAGCCAACTCCGAAATCGTCAGCGCCCCGGCACGACATAATACTAAATCGCAAGTTGCATAGTGCGGTGCCATATCCTCGATAAAACCGACCAGCTCCCCTTCTACGGCCACCTCGGCATAATTTCTTCTTAAGGCATCCAAGTTTCTTGCGCCAGCTTGATGAATCACAAATGGCCGTAAATTCTCAGGGATTAACCCCAGTGCCTGTGGCACAATCATATTTAGAACCTGCGCGCCAAGACTACCACCGATAACCAGTAATCTTAGTTTCCCATCCCGTCCACGAAATCGTTTTTCTGGTATTTCTAATTGCCCAATTTTATCTCGCACCGGATTACCGGAGAAAATGACCCTACTTTCACCCCCATCCATTACGTCAGGAAAGCCCACTAAAATCTTATCTGCCAGTTTTGCCAGAATTCTATTACTCAAACCAGGAATTGAATTCTGTTCATGTATTAGCAGTGGCTTATTCAACAGCGTCGCCATCATCCCACCAGGAAAGGCAGGATAACCCCCCATGCCCAATACAACGTCTGGTCGTACCCGAAATATTACCTGGCCACTTTGCCAAAAAGCACGCAGCAATCGCAGCGGTAACATCAACCAGGTAACCATACATTTTCCTCGCAAACCCGAGAAATTAATGAGTCGAATGTCATACCCATATTGTGGAACCAGCCTGGCCTCCATTCCATTTTTTGTTCCCAGCCAGACTACGCGCCACCCTAATGCTCTCAAATAATCGGCAACTGCCAGTCCTGGAAAAACATGCCCCCCCGTTCCCCCCGCCATGATTAAGATAGTGCGCACTACCATACAGTACTTATGTTTCGACCATCACTTTTCATCTGTTTCAAATGGGCAGCCCCTTTAAACGCTGACGATTTTCCCAATCGATGCGCAGCAGCACGGCGAGTGCAATACAATTAGCCGTGATGCTACTACCGCCAAAGCTCATCAAAGGTAATGTCAACCCCTTAGTCGGTAATACACCCATGTTTACTCCCATATTGATTAACGCTTGTATGCCTATCCAAATCCCAATGCCCTGCGCTACCAATGCTGAAAAATGACATTCCAGTTTAGTGGCTTGCCGACCAATCACAAATGTACGCAGCACCAGCCATATGAATAAGCCAATAACGGTTGCCACACCCACAAAACCTAATTCTTCTGCAAGAACTGCCAATAAAAAATCAGTATGCGCCTCAGGTAAATAAAATAATTTTTCAACACTGCCGCCCAAACCCACGCCCAACCACTCACCACGCCCAAAAGCAATTAATGCATGACTGAGTTGATACCCTTTTCCAAAAGGGTCAGCCCATGGATCCATAAATGCGATAATTCGATCCATACGATAAGATGCACTCTGGATCAAAACGAATAAGCCAATCGCTAAAAAGCTAATTAACCCCACAAAAATCTTTAAACTCATGCCACCCAAAAATAGAATAGCCATCGCGAGGGCTATCACAACAACAAATGCACCAAAATCTGGTTCAAGCAAAAGCAGAAACCCCACTATGGACAAAGCAAAAAGTATGGGTAGGAAGCCTTTACTAAAACTATTCAAATACTCAGTCTTGCGCACGACATAATCCGCAGCGTACATTATTATGAATAATTTAGTAAATTCAGATGGTTGCAAATTCACAACAAATAAGGATATCCAACGCTGACTACCATTGACTTCACGACCTATTCCTGGAATCAAGACTAATATTAACAGCAGAATGCTCAGAAAAAATAGATGAATGGCATACTTCTGCCATAGGTACATGGGTATTTGGAACACAATAAAGCCTGACAGTAAGCCGATAGTAAGATAGGCGCCATGTCGTAATAAATAATGCCCAGCGCTATCGACGCCATACTTTGCTTCAGCAATTGCAATAGATGCGGAATAAACCATTACCAATCCCAAACTCAGCAAGAGTAGGACTGACCAAACCAAAGCCTGATCAAGCTCTGATAGAATCTTTGGATATTGAGTATGCGTCTGATGAGCCATCGGCTAATGCCTTTTCTGACCGAAACTAAAGAATTTCGCTTCGATTTCCTTCACTGCGCCAACAAATGCTTCCGCCCGATGAATATAATTCCTGAACATGTCCAAACTGGCGCAGGCAGGTGACAGCAATACGATATCACCCGTTTGCGCCAGCAAGAAACTTTTCTGCATGGCTTCCTCCATTGTCATTGCAAAATGCAAGGGGACACCACAGCCATCTATGGCTACAGCAATCTTTTTTGCATCTCGTCCAATCAGCACCACTGCGCGTGCGCACTCCATAATCGGTTGCCTCAGAACAGAGAAATCCTGACCCTTGCCATCACCACCCGCAATTAAGATCACGTTTTTCTGCATTCCACCCAGGGCTGCAACCGTGGCGCCTACATTTGTACTTTTTGAATCATCGTAGAATGTCACACCATTGAATGCCGCCACCTTCTCAACCCGGTGCGGCAACCCTCTAAATTCACGCAATGCCAATAACAATGGCTTAATGGGTAATTCGATGGCACGACATAGCGCTAATGCAGCCAATGCGTTAGCCACATTATGCAATCCATTGACAAGTAGCTCCGATGCTTTCATTAGCTGCATCTTACCTTGCATCAACCATATATCACCTCCATCACGCAATATACCGAAATCAGTATCTGTCTCTGGCACATCTAAACCAAAAGTAATATGTTGCTTCCCTGCTAACGCCATGGCAGATACAGCTGGATCATCCCGATTCAAAACCTGTATACCCGCTCCGTTGACCTGATGCATAAATATTCTTTCCTTGGCAGCAACATAATCGTGCATATTCACATAGCGATCCAAGTGGTCTTCACTAAGATTAAGTACGGTTGCCACATCCGCATTCAGGTGCTGAGTCGTTTCCAACTGAAAACTGGATACCTCCAGGACCCATGACTGCGGTAATTTTCCTGAGTCCATACGTCTCATTAACGCATTCAATACGGCTGGGCCAATATTCCCCGCTACCTCCACATCCCATCCCGATTTCTTCAGCATTGCGCCGACCATGGCTGTCACCGTCGTTTTACCATTAGAACCAGTAATAGCCAAAATTTTAGGTCTGGGAACATCCATGTGTTCAAATGCCAAAGCAAAAAGCTCCACGTCCCCGAGCACGGGGATACCTTGTGCTTTTGCCTGCTGTACAAAAGGTTCTGCCAATGACACGCCAGGGCTAATTGCAACTGTCTCTACACCATCAAAAATTTCTTTTTCAAATTTACCCTTATATAGCTGTACAGCGGGAATAGCCTGCATCAGCGCATCCCAGCCTGGAGGATCCATTCGACTATCCGCCACACGTATTTTTGCACCCATACGTGACAGCCATTTGGCTATAGACAACCCCGTTTCACCCATTCCTAAAACCAGTACCATTCTATCTTGTAAGTTCATCTTAATTTTAATGTAGACAGTCCAAACAGCACCAGTATGAGCGTAATAATCCAGAATCTCACCACTACCTGATTTTCCTTCCAGCCTTTTAATTCGTAATGATGGTGTAATGGCGCCATTCGGAAAATACGCCTGCCCACCAGTTTAAAGGATGCCACTTGCAGCATTACGGATAATGTTTCTATAACAAATACCCCCCCCATGATGAGCAAAACGATCTCTTGACGCACAATGACCGTCACTACTCCCAACGCTGCGCCCAAAGCAAGTGCGCCCACATCGCCCATGAAAACTTCTGCCGGATAAGTGTTAAACCACAAGAAAGCAAGTCCCGCACCCGCCAAAGCACCACAAAACACGGACAATTCACCAGTATGCGGAATATAAGGAATACCAAGATATTTCGCAAAAACAACATGACCTGTTACATAAGCGAAAATAGCTAATGCACCACTAATCATGACCGTTGGCATAATGGCAAGCCCATCCAGCCCGTCAGTCAAATTAACCGCGTTACTGGTTCCGACAATGACAAAATAAGTCAGTATCATAAAACCAGGAATACCCAACGAAATCGCCACCTCCTTGAAAAAAGGTACAATCATCTCTGTCTGCGCGGGTAATTCAGCTGTTGAAGCCAGATACAGTGCAACGATCAGGGCAATTACTGACTGCCAAAATAACTTCGCACCCGCTGACAGTCCTTTCGGATTACGATAAACCACTTTTCGATAATCATCGATCCAGCCAATCACACCAAAGCCTACTGTAGTCAGCAATACTACCCAAATATAGCGATTGCTCCAATCCGCCCAAAGTAATGTCGTAATCACGATGGATACGAGTATCAATGCCCCACCCATCGTAGGTGTACCCGCTTTAACAAGATGGCTACGAGGTCCATCATCACGCACTGATTGGCCAATTTTATAAGCTGTAAGCTTGCGTATCATAATTGGGCCAATAACAAATGAAATAGCCAGCGCTGTCAATGATGCCAGCATAGTACGTAATGTAATATAATTGAATACATTAAAAGCACGAATATCTTGAGACAACCATTGAGAAAGTTCTAACAGCATAAGAACTCCGGTAATAGCAATTTATTCCCCGACTTCCAAGGCTCCAATTGTGTTAATGCATGCATTTTGTATCCGCAATTAAATATTCACTCTCAAATTTTTTGACTACGCGCTCCATTTGCATAAAGCGTGATCCTTTGATCAATAATGTGACATCAGCTGTGAGCAGCGATTCAACTACAGCCAACAGCTCATCTATGTTGCTGAAGTGCTGTGCGCCTGCTCCAAATCCAGCAGCTGTATACGCACTCAATTCGCCCAGTGTTAACAGCCTATCCACTCCGGCAAGATAGGCCTCTCTACCAATACATCGATGTAAATCCACAGCACTCTCGCCCAGCTCACCCATATCGCCCAGTACCAATATTTTCTTACCGGGCGCAGCAGCCAATACAGCCAAGGCAGCACGTACCGACTCCGGATTGGCGTTATAACTGTCATCAATCATCACGGCATGATGCAGACAACTTTTTTTCTGCATACGCCCCCGTACACCACTGAAACTCGCTAATCCCTCAGCAATTATCTGTTTGTCTATGCCTAATCCTACTGCTGCCGCTGCCGCTGCCAACGCGTTATAGACGTTATGCTCACCTGACACCTGCAATACGACATCGACTATTCCATCAGGTAATCTCAAGGTAATCTTGTTATCTAACAAAGCGTCCTGATAATATGCGCTCACTTGTGCATGTTCACGCAAACCAAAATCCACTACGCGTCTATTACCTGCAAACTGGCGCCATAGTGGCGCATATGTATCATCAGTATTAATAACAGCCGTTCCTTGCTGTCCCAACCCTGAAAAGATCTCACCCTTAGCACGGGCTACTGCTTCAATCGATCCTAATCCCTCAATATGTGCTGCACCGGCATTAGTGATAACGGCTACATCTGGCTTAGCCATTTGTGTCAAATAAGATAACTCTCCAGCATGATTCATACCCATTTCAATGACTGCATAGCGATGCTGCGTACGTAATTGCAACAACATCTTTGGCACACCAATATCATTATTAAGGTTTCCTTCCGTCGCCAATACAAAAGATTCACGATCCTCCTCACTGGTCTGATTACATCTTGTAGCCCGTTTCAAAATCGATGCAATCATTTCTTTCACCGTCGTTTTCCCATTACTACCAGTTACGCCAATCAGAGGCATCATCAAATTTCTACGCCAATATGCTGCTAATTGCCCCAAACCCAATCGCGTATCTTTAACCACTATCAGCGGTATTGTGGATGCCAAATGAGCAGCATCCACGCTCTGACTTACCATGGCTGCTACTGCGCCCTTTTCTTTAGCAGGAATAACAAACTGATGCCCATCAAAATTCTCTCCCGAAAGCGCAATAAATAAGTCACCTTGTTTTAGCGCACGACTATCAGTACTGACATCTGTAAATAACACATCTTCACCGTACCAAGCAGCATCCAGCGCGCGTGCCGCTTCCTCTAGCATCATCATGCTGGCACCTGTGCCCCATTAGCCAAATCCTGAAGTACCTGCAACGCAATCTGACTGTCACTGAATGGCAACTTGCGTCCATTAACTTCCTGATACATCTCGTGTCCTTTACCTGCAATCAGTACGACATCTCCCTTACGGGCACTATAAATAGCCTGGTAAATAGCTAATGCCCTGTTTTCCTCGACATAATAGTTCACACCTGGAATAACGCCTGCAACAATGTCATCGATAATAACGCGCGCATCTTCACAACGGGGATTATCGCTCGTGATAATGACCTCATCTGCAAGACGGGTGGTAACTTCACCTGCCAGTTTACGCTTACCCTGATCCCGCTCTCCGCCACAACCAAATACACAAAATAATTTAGCATTCAGGGTTACAGATGTCGGCCTTCGTTCGGAAAGGTGCATAATCTCACGCAATGCGGTCAGTACTTTTTCCAAGGCATCCGGTGTATGCGCATAATCAACAATCACTACTGGCTGACCAACCCCACCCAGCTTCTCCATCCGTCCAGGTATTGGACGCACCTGCTGCAAGGCTTGAATGCTATCTGAAAATCTGATTCCGCTTGCCAGCATGACAGCCAACACAGCCAGTAAATTTGACGCATTAAATTTACCTACCAGGTCGATTTCTAATCTCCCATTATTGCCTTCGAACTCAACATCGAACGCCAAACCATGAATATCCATTCTCAGATTCGAGCCCCGTACCATCTGAAATTTATTAGAATACCGTTCGGCAATTTCTGATTGTCTAAATCCATAGCCAATAACCTTTGTAGGCTTACTGGCCAGTTGTCGAGATAATTCAACACCTAAAATATCATCGAGGTTAAGCACCGCATATCTCAGCCCGGGCCAGAAAAATAACCGGGCTTTAGCAGCTGCGTAAGCATCCATATTTCCATGATAGTCTAAATGATCTCGCGATAAATTGGTTAGCACAGCCACAGCAAAAGTTACACCATTGATACGACCCTGTACTATTCCGTGCGATGAAACTTCCATTACAACATTCCCCGCATCTTGTTGTAAAAATTCTGCCATTCTCTGCTGCAACAAAATTGCATCGGATGTCGTATTGATCGTTGCCTCAAGCCTGTCAGGATAACCATTACCCAATGTGCCCATCACACCGGTTTTATTCTGCAATATCGCCATGGCCTGCGCATACCAATGGCTACAGGATGTCTTACCATTCGTTCCCGTAATGCCGACCAGCCATAGTTTCTGCGATGGATAACCATAAACATGGTTAGCAATTAATCCAGCCTTGGCTTGTAAGTCCGTTACCGGCAATGCAGGCAACTTCCAATCCGGATTCCAAACGAAATTGTGTCGTTCCCATATCACTGCATTTGCACCCGCTGCAATTGCCTGAGGAATAAACTGACGTGCATCAGACTTCTCCCCCGCATAAGCAAGAAATGTATCCCCTGGCCTTATCATGCGGCTATCGGCAACAAGATTTTTGATCGGGACACCCAGATTATCCAAAAGATTACAATCAAATGGTTTATATGATTTAGCCGCCATAATCAGACTCACCCCTCATTACCTAATTCCGACGCCACAGGGAACGATACAATATTATTTTTTGCAGGCGCATCATGCGGCACATTTAATATCCGTAAAGCACCTGTCATGACCTGACTAAACACTGGGGCCGCGACCGTACCAGCAAAATATTTCCCGGCAGATGGCTCATCTAGCATTACCGCAATTATTAAACGAGGATTCGATGCGGGCGCATAGCCAACAAATGTTGATATATAGCGATTTTTTGCATAACGACCATCTATTAATTTATGTGCCGTGCCTGTTTTGCCTGCGACCCGATAACCATTAACTTGTGCTAATGGCGCAGTTCCCCCAGGCTGAGTCACCATTTCAAGCATACGGCTGACTGCAAGCGCCGTATCACGTGAGATCACCCGCTGCCCCATGACCGGCAGGTTCTGTCTCTCCAGAGAAATGGGCTTTAACTCCCCTCCAGTTGAGAAGATTGTATAAGCGCGCGTAAGCTGCATCAGGCTGGCTGAAATCCCATGACCATATGACATCGTAGCTTGCTCAATTGGTCGCCAAGTATTATATGGTCGTAACCTACCATTCGCTTCTCCCGGAAACCCAGATCCGGTCGATATGCCAAAACCAGATTGATTGAACATTTTCCACATTGTTTGCGATGGTAGCGACAAAGCAATTTTCGCGGTGCCCACATTACTTGATTCCTGAATAATCTGTGCGACTGTCAATTCGCCCTTGTTACGTACATCACGTATGGTCGCCCGACCGATTCTCAGCATACCGGGCGCCGTCTGAAAAACGGTATCTGGATTAATTTCACCAACTTCTAATGCCGCCGCCACAGTGAAGGGTTTTAAGGTAGAACCTGGTTCAAAAACATTGATTAAGGCTCGATTCCGGGTTTTCTCATCACTAATACTCGTGCGTAAGTTTGGATTGTAAACAGGCAAATTACTTAAAGCCAACACCTCACCTGTCTGCGCGTCCAATACAATAATGCTGCCTGCTTTCGCTTTATTAACTTGTACAGCCTGCTTCAGCTCACGATGCGCGAGATACTGAATTCTACTATCGATAGATAAAATAAGATCCTGTCCTTGCTTAGGCAAACGAATGTTTTCCACATCCTCTATAATCCGGCCCTTATTATCTTTAATCACCCGACGGCTACCTAATTCGCCAGCAAGCATTTTTTGCCACCCTCGCTCAACGCCTTCCTGCCCCTGATCATTAATATCAGTAAAGCCAAGCACATGCGCGGTCATTTCTCCTGCCGGATAAAAACGCTGAAATTCATATCGTAAAAAAATGCCCGGCATTTTCAGATTCTTAATATTTTCGGCTATTTCTGGTAATAACCGGCGTTTTAAATAAACAAACCGACTTTGTTTTTTGTTAACAAGTTGGCTAACTTCTGTAGCATCCATTTTAAGTAAAGCGGCCAGTTTATTAACTTGTTCGGGTGTTATATCTGTTTTCTGCGGATCCGCACATACCGATGCCACAGGTGTACTGACCGCGAGTATTTCTCCGTGTCGATCAGTAATCATGCCACGATGTGCGCTCATTTCAACTACACGAACATAACGAGATTCACCCTTCTGCTGCAAAAAATCATTATGCATTCCTTGCAAATAAGCAGCCCGTCCAGCTAAACCAATCAAACCAAAAAATAACAATCCGAATAACAAACGCGAACGCCACACGGGTAAGGTAATATGTGGCATAGGATTACGTATCATGGCTTAAAATTCTCATCAAAATTGACCCAATCAACCGTAGCATCCGGCGAAATAATCTGTATACGCGAAGCCGAGGGTACTTTCATATTTAATTGCCCACTCACAATGGTTTCGATACGACCATGCATTGCCAGCGTACCCTGTTCCAATTGCAACTTTCCCCACTCCACCTCCAGTTTCCGCGCTATTTCTTTTTCACTCTCCAGCATCACAAAAAGCTTGCGCGCCTTGTGCTGTGCAGTCACCACACTCAATGCACAGATGACAAGAATCAGAATCAAAGAAATATTTAATCTAAGCATTCAATCCTCACCAGTAGAAATTCGCTCCGCCACGCGCATGACCGCGCTTCTAGCTCGCGCATTGATTATAATTTCCTGCTTTTCAGGACGCACTGCTCTGCCAATTAACTTTAACTTCTGTCTACTGAGGCGCCGCACCTCCTTTTCCCTTAATGGCAAGCCCCGGGGCAATACGTCAGCATCTGCGGCCGTACGCATAAAACGCTTCACCATACGATCTTCCAATGAATGAAAGCTGATCGCTACTAATCTGCCACCCAAATTCAATAAATCTGGACATTGCGGCAAGGTCAGCGACAGTTCCTCAAGTTCACGATTGAGATGGACTCGTATTGCCTGAAAAGTACGCGTCGCGGGATGCTGTTTATTTTCTCTCTGATGCTCACGTGAACGCACAACTGATGCAACAATCTCAGCAAGCGCCGACGTGGTAACAATCGGCTGACGCATTCTCTCCTCAACAATCTTCCTTGCAATCTGTCTAGCAAAGCGCTCTTCACCATAATCTCTGATTACCCTTGCTAAATCGGTCTCCGTTACGGAAGCCAACCACTCCGCGGCGGTCAAACCCTGGCTCGTATCCATACGCATATCAAGCGGGCCTGTAAAACGAAAACTGAATCCTCGTGAGGCTTCTTCTAATTGTGGCGATGACACGCCCAAATCCAACAACACGCCATCAATCCGGCTCACTGCCATCGCTCGTAACATCGACGGCATTTGAAGAAAACTACCATGCTTGATACAAAAACGCGGATCCTTAATCGCCTCCCCAGCACTAATAGCATCCGGATCCTTATCAAATGCAATTAACCTCCCTGCTTCATTCAGTCGCGATAAAATTAGACGACTATGACCACCACGACCAAAAGTGCCATCTACATAAATGCCGCCTGGTTTAACTACCAGCGCGGCCACCGCCTCTTGCAACAATACCGTTACGTGCATCAGCGCATCATCACCAGTTCGTCATAACGAGAAATCCCTCCATTCGGACGATATTCCTCCGTCTTTAAAAGCCAGCACATGTTCAGTTTGTAAATTCCGCCTCTCCTCATTCCACAGCTCAAGTTGCCCACCCTTGTCCTACTCACAGGGTATTCTTGCTCAAATCCGCAAATTGACGCAGTAGCAACGACATCAAAATGCGGCTTGTATTATCCATCTCCACACCCATTGTATTACCGGCAGGTAGCCGCTCCAAACTGCGTATTTTTGGATTAAAACTTAAACGATTATTGAATTTTATTCTATAGATTCCCAGGCTGGCTGGGGATAAATCAGCAGATACTTCGAAGAACCTGCGGTGGTGATTAAACATCTAACGCAAGAGAATATCTGCCTGTTACGGCATCTCACGGAGATTGCAAGTCTACTCTTACTACCCGGACTAAACTGCACAACACCACGAAACATGCTGTCCCCTTGCTCATACAGGAAAAATTATTAATTTTTAAATTCACACTCCACTACCCTCCACCGCTTCTCACTTTAATCAAAAAAAATTACCCAGTCAAGTAAAAATAAAGCTATTTTCATTTATATGACAAAGACTTAAATGCATCGCCAGCAATTCTTTATCCAAAAAATACAGCTCATAAACAAGATAGATAAAGCATTACCTTTACATTGATTTTTATAACACGTTTTTTGGATTATTACGTACTCGATTGTTAAACTGACAGATCCTTTCGCGATTCGATTATCAGGTCTTATCTTCTAATATCCCAATGCACGTTCAAATCATCCCTGGCAGCATCCCACCTGAGCATCATAGCTATTAATACAACAAAGATTATTCATAATGACAGAGAATTGAAGCGCCAAATCATTTTTAAGAATTTTTCCTAAATGAAAATAGGTTATCTATCTATTTATCTGTAATGACAATCGCTATATCGTGCTGTTTTAGGGTGACAGGAACACAAAGGTTAAATGCACATTGTTTAACACTCAATAACCGTCTTATCAATCTGGTGGCAATAAAAAAACAAATCCACTCTCGGGAGAAAACATGAAGAAATTTATGGCCACATCCATAATAGGAGCAGGTGTCTTATGCTTCTCTTTAGTATCAGAAGCCGATCATTTACAGATTCCTAACTTTAACAGCGCTAATAACACACTTATTTTGCCAAATATAACCGTTGATTCCGACCCTAATCAGGAATTTACTAACGTTGGCGTAACGTTAGAACGTTTTACAGTCAGCAATGCTAACGCGCCTTTAGTCAGAGGGACACCGGACTACCAAACAATCAGAGTCGCCTTGAATCCTGCGGAAGAAATCACGGAAAACATCACCTCAGCCGGCGGCTGCAGAGGAATAGTGCGCGTCGTAAACAGCACCCGTGCCATAGAGGCCGCCATCATCTGCGAAAATGTAACGGATATCATTCAGGCCCATATTCATAATGGTTCTATCAATACTGATGGTCCGATTATCTTGCGTATGCAAATAGACAATGATCAATCGGATAATAAAACCCTGATACAACTCTCTCGCAATGATTGTACTGCCCGCACTTTTTTCTCTCTTGGGGCAGTTGAAGGGATTCCCAGAATTGAAGGAAGCTGCTTGAACCCCTTAGACCAAGATGGTGATGGGACCGCAGACGGTTCCATAGATGCCAGAACTCAATTGACACTAGATGAATATGACGCATTTTTGAGAGGAGAGCTATACTTTAACGTGCATACCGCAACTAACAAAGGCGGCGAATTGAGAGCACAAATCATCCCTGAACAACGTACCATCACATCTTTGACGGCTTGCAGCCAAGTCGAGGAAGCAGCCACCATACCGGTGGAAGATGAATTAAATAGTGTGGGCACTGATTACGCCACCTGTACTGCAAGCTATACTGTCGATCTAGAAACCCGAGTAATCACAGGCTACGTGCTTCCTGACACGGAAACGACAATAATTGCAAATGGAATTCATATTCATCAACAAACGGCCGAGCAACGTATCGGCCCGATCATCATCTCTTTACAGCCAACTGAAAACGGTAAATGGATCGTTCCTGACAATACTGTGCTGGAATCTGAACAATTAGCCGCTTTCGTTGCAAACCAGACTTACACCAATGTACATACGGAACGAAATCTATTGGGTGCGACCAGGACACAAAATACGCCCACTCTAAATTAAGAACACCCTGTAAAAGACCGCTGCATAACTGGTTATCTCGGGCTGGGCAAGATTTTTAAGTGTTTGATTTATCAATGCTGCAAGTAATCAGAAAAGCTTAAAAATACAGTTATGCAGCGGTCTTTGTAAGTAAATAAAAAAAGAGACACGTTAACGATCCTTCTTCGAAAACCATTTACGCCGTATCCTTGGTATATTCTTTCAATACTGCTCAACTGCTCCCTCTCCTCCCTGCAGGAGAGGAATTTCCAATTCAATCATCACAACCTGAGCGCACCTAAATGCCAACAGGATTCACACTATCTTCCAGGGTTCGGTCTCGCAGCCCGGTGGTTAAAACATACCATGCTGTTTTTAATCTGCCTTTACGTCTGTTTGTAGCACCACACCGTTTCCTTGCCATTCGCTGCTGCAATTTGACAAGCCTGGTTCCGTTCTCTTGACTGCTCCCCTCCGTAAACGAAGGGGATTCCCAATTCAACGAATCCAACCCGAACGCACCTAAATGCAAACAGGACTTATAGATTCTCCAAGGGCTGACACCGCCAGTCCAGCGGCCAAAACATTACGCGCTGCGTTGATGTCTCGATCATGGATTGATCCGCATTCCGGACAAGTCCATTCACGCACATTCAAAGGCATCTTGTTTACGGTATGCCCACATCCCGAGCAGCGTTTGCTGCTTGGATACCATCGGTCAATACCTACAAGCTCTCGCCCGTACCACAGCGACTTGTATTCTAATTGCCGCACAAATTCACCCCATCCTGCATCGGAAATTGATTTTGCGAGGCAACGATTTTTCTTCATATTGCTAACAGCTAAAGACTCTACAGCTATCACTTGGTTTTCGTTCACTAGCCGTGTTGAGAGTTTATGTAGAAAGTCTTTACGAGCATCAGCAATTCCTGCATGTAGTCGCGCTACTTTCAGTCTGGCTTTTTGTCTATTGGCCGACCCTTTGCGCTTTTTAGATAGCTTGCGTTGCAGCTTAGCAAGCCTGGTTTCATTCTTTCGTAGCGTGTTAGGAGACGCAATCTTCTCGCCCGTAGAAAGAATAGCGAAGTGCGTTAATCCTAAGTCAATGCCGACTTTGCCGCTAACCCTTGGCTTTCGCGCAACAGAGTCGTCGCAAAGCATAGAAACATGGTATCGACCCGCTGAGTCTTTAGAGACTGTTGCAATCGTTAGTTTTGTTGCCTTAGGAAGGGTGCGCGACCATCTGATATTCAGTGGATCTTTCATCTTCGCCAGTTTCAGAGACTTACCGTCCCACTTGAAGGCGCTGGACATGTATTCAGCCGATTGCTTCTCATGCTTGCTTTTGAATGACGGGTATTTGGCTCGTTTGGCAAAGAAATTACCAAATGCCGTTTGCAGGTGGCGGAGAGATTGCTGCACAGGAACACTGGAAACTTTGTTCAGCCATTCAAATTCAGGCTCTTTTTTTAACTCGGTCAACAAAGAGGAGGTAGCATGATACCCGATTCTTTTTTCTCGGTATACCAAGCATCAGAACGAACGCGCAACATGCGATTATAGACAAACCGAGCACACCCGAATGTTTGAGCCAGAATAGTTTCTTGCTCAAAAGTTGGGTAAAACCTGAATTTGTATGCGCGCTTAATTTCCATTAACACACTGTAACAGAAATAGGTGAAAAAACAGGCTTTAGTATCAGCGAAGCTGACTCCCTATCCATCCCCGGCCTTAAGACCGGGGTTTTCCGGAAGTTGAGATGATAAAACCTTGGATACGACGATCTTCCTGTTTGATAAATTTTGGTAAATGTTTGAACTGATGTGGCTACTTCAATACGACCACATTTAATGCTATGCTCAAGTCACGATGAGAGTCACATAACCGTGTTTATATCAAATCGGAATAAATTGAAAGTTTCAAATCTGCTTGATATCACTATGTTTTACAAGCTCGTCGGATAACAGCCGGTTAAACAATATTGTGAATATGGAATACCCATAAATACTATTGAAAAACTGAGGCCAATACTACTGAGACCAATACTACACTGAACCCATGGCACAAGTATATTTCGATCATAATGCGACCACCCCGGTAGATGATGCCGTATTTGAAGCAATGCTGCCCTATTTCCAGCAGGAATTTGGCAATCCTTCCAGTCGGCACAGCTACGGTACGGCAGCCCGTCACGCTATTAATCGCGCGCGCGCGCAAATCGCGGCAGTTGTTGGAGTGCAACCCGTGCAGGTCATTTTTACCAGCGGCGGCTCAGAGGCTAACAACCTATTTATTAGAGGCGCGGCTGACAGTCTAAAACCCTCAGGCATTTTTATCAGCGCCATAGAGCATCCTTGTATCATGCGCCCAGCCCAGGAACTGGCCCGCAGGGCGAGCGACAAATGGGTAGTGCAGCGGTTGGCTGTAGATGACCAGGGACAATTAGATCTGGAGGCAGCGGGCGGCATCCTGACAAAACAGAAATCCGGATTGGTCTCTGTCATGCTGGCAAATAATGAATCAGGTGTGATACAGGATATCGCCAGTATTGCAGAAATAGCGAGATCACACGGCGCCTGGATGCATACGGATGCCGTACAGGCACTCGGCAAAATTCAGCTAGATTTCACATTACTCAAAGTCCATGCCATGACCTTATCGGCACATAAAATTTATGGGCCTAAAGGAGCAGCTGCCTTAATTGTTGACAAACGCCTATTATTAAAACCTCTCATTTATGGCGGCGGTCACGAAAATGGGATGCGCTCAGGCACCGAAAATGTGCCCGCTATTGTCGGTTTCGGAGTTGCCTGCGAATTAGCTCATTCGCGCATAGAAAAAACTGCGCAACACGTCAGCGCTTTGCGTACACGCCTGGAGCAAGGATTACATGAAATGGGTGCCGTTATTTTCAGTTCAGGAGCAACGCGTTTACCCAATACCTGTTATTTTGCCCTGCCTGATATTGAAGGTGACACCCTGGTTGTTCAACTTGATAAAGCAGGATTTGCCGTCGCAAGCGGGGCAGCCTGCTCCAGTGTGAATCCTGGACAAAGTCATGTGCTAGAAGCCATGGGCATCTCACCAATACTCGCACGTTGTGCTGTCCGAGTGAGCCTGGGTGCCAGCAATACCTTGTTGCAAGTAGAAAATTTTCTTAAAGCAATTAATCATATTTGTACAGAACTTAGACGCATGAATGGCATTGTCAGTTAAAAATTTTTTTTCCCGTTACTTGATTAAAACGGATAGCCACACCGCAACAACGGTCGTTATTCCTCGCCTATCCATATACGCCTGATTCGATCAATCACACATCAACAAATCCACACAAGGCATTCAGCAGACTACCCTCCATGACCCATAGAGAAAATAAAAAACCACCTAAAGCAATTATTCTGAGCGCAGGTCAAGGCCGGCGATTACTGCCACTTACTGAAAATACACCAAAATGTTTATTACCTGTATCAGGCATACCCGTTATTGAATGGCAAATTGATGCTTTACTTGCCTGTGGTATTAAAGAAATTACAATCGTTGCAGGCTTCCAGGCAGGTTTGATTGAAACGCTGTTGCAACAACATTATACTGATGACACCCTACTGATCAATGTGCTGTTTAATCCATTTTTTGAAGTAGCTGATAATTTAGCCAGTTGCTGGCTCGCTCGCTCTATTATGGACCGGGACTTCTTGCTATTGAATGGCGACACCGTTATTGAATCTGCGCTAGTGACACAGGTATTGGATTCGGAATCAGCACCCATTACACTCAGTATAGATTATAAGAATACTTATGATGCAGATGATATGAAGGTCCAGTTAGATGCGCATGGTTGGGTTCAACAAGTGAGCAAAATACTGCCAGTCAATCAAATTGATGCTGAATCTATCGGCTTGGTTTATTTTCGTGCACCCGGCCCGCAATATTTCCGTGAAGCCGTGGAATCTGCGCTCCGACATCCCGCCGAACTCAAATCCTGGTACCTCAGCATTATCGATACACTGGCTAAAAAACACTGGGTAAATTCATGTTCAGTCGCTGGCCATCGCTGGTGCGAAATTGATTTCATCGAAGACCTTGCCAGAGCCAGTATGCTTTTCACACATCAACACCATACAAGAAATACCACATTTAACAAGCCTTCTCTATAAAAACACAACATCAAACAAATTATCTGCCTTTATCTTTATTGCAACTCACTTCAGCACATAAATACCCGATGAACGAGACAACAGAAATCTATCCTTTAAATGCAACCATGCGTAAGTTCGGGGCTCCCCAAACCACCATTCACCAGTCTCCATACTGGCATACTCTGCTCCGTCCTGCACAGGTTACGCTAGGCGCCATGGTTCTGGTCGCTCAAGAACCAGCGTACGCATTCTCGGAATTAAGTCAAGCCAGCTTTACCGACCTGCATCAAACGATCAAACAAATAGAAACGGTTTTAACAAAAGCTTTTCAATACGACAAGCTCAATTATCTGATGCTAATGATGGTCGATCCAGATGTTCACTTTCATGTCATTCCTCGCTACGCACAGCCCAGGCAATTTGACAACATCACATTTATAGACCACGGCTGGCCAGGCACCCCTAACCTTACGCAAATCAATGAGACCAGCTTGGCGACCAATCGCCTTATCATTGATCATATTTCATCCTGCTGGACAGACTCAAAAGAAATAGAAAATGACTGATACCTCACCCGATACAGCAACGTTCCCTCTTCACGAGGCACACGAACTGGTACGTGATCTCATGACACCCAATCCCTGGATTTACTGGATCGATTTTCTTTTCCATATTTCGCTGGGCTGGAGTACCTTTATAATCGCATTATCTACGCCCTTATTTTCTTTCTGGCAGCTGTCTGCCTACCTGATCTCCGTATTTGCACTTTATCGTTCAGCTATTTTCGTACACGAACTCGCACACTTAAAAAAAGGAACTTTCAGGATTTTTCGTCTCACGTGGAATCTTGTCTGTGGCATTCCGCTGATGATACCGTCTTTTACCTATGACGGCGTGCATCATGATCATCATAAGCCCGGTGTTTATGGTACCAGCAGAGATGGTGAATACATTCCATTTGCCACAAAAAAACCTATAGAAATAGTAGGCTATGCTCTGCTATCATTTATTTTGCCTTTATTACTCGTTACCCGCTTTCTATTACTGACGCCTTTATCCTACTTGATCCCATCGCTACGTAAAATTGTCTGGGAACGCGCATCATCACTTACCATTGACCCCAGTTACAGGCGCGCAAAAAACACTATCCGTAATGATCATAACTGGCGACAGCAAGAGTGGGCCACCTGCCTCTTTGCACTATCAATACTGACCTGTATTGCCTGGGAAATACTACCCCATACAATATTGCTGCTCTGGTATGCTGTCGCAGTGGCTATTTTTTTACTCAACTCATTGCGGACACTTGCGGCCCATGCCTACCGTAACTCAGACGGACGCACAATGACATTTACAGAACAATATCTTGATTCAATTAACATACCAGGCAACCTATTTATTACGGCCTTATGGGCCCCGGTAGGTTTACGTTACCATGCCACACATCATCTTTTCATGAGCATGCCCTACCATAATCTGGGCAAAGCGCAACGCCGCTTGATCCATGGCCTGAGTGATAACACACTGTATCTTAAAACTGTCCGCAATGGCTTATGGGATGCACTCATACGAATCTGGCGTGAATCTTCCATATCTACACGCTAACGCAAAATTTTTATTGAATACTGAGCAGGCAACTTTCGATCCATATGTCCACGAACGGCAATTTTATCCAGATGCTAAACTCACTATTTAATGAATCTCAAATGGGCTGGACTATGTGGCAGTGCTGCATCACTTCCGAAGACAAAAATACTGCAGCATTAGCCCCCGCGCCATGCGCTAAAAAACACATCGCTTCTGTCAGATCCTTATGTTTTCCAATCTAAGCAAGCCACCAGAAACGACGCAGCTTGTGCTGTTGCGCCACGGACAAAGCATCTGGAATCGAGATAAGGTTTTTACCGGCTGGAGCGACGTTGAGTTAAGCCCCCAGGGCAAACAGGAGGCAGAACAGGCTGGTCGATTGCTTAAAGAAGCCGGTTATACATTTGATGTGTGCTTCACCTCAGAATTAAAACGCTCAATTAGCACACTGCAAATCGCACTAGCCATAATGGAACTCGATCAAGCGAAATTATCCATACAACATAGTTGGTGTCTGAATGAGCGCCATTATGGTGCACTAGAAGGTATGGGGCGCTGGCAAGCCATTCGGAAATTTGGTATTTGGCCAGTATTGAGGTGTCAATTACGGTTTAATGCAGCACCACCCTCTCTCGATCCAGCAGACCCCAATTTTCCAGGTAATCAGCCGCGCTATACTGCAATCAACAAAGAGAAATTACCCCTTACCGAGAGCATGCAGCAGGCAGCTATACGCATGCAACCCTATTGGCAGGAAACAAT
This sequence comes from Nitrosomonas cryotolerans ATCC 49181, assembly GCF_900143275.1. NCBI lineage: Bacteria > Pseudomonadati > Pseudomonadota > Betaproteobacteria > Nitrosomonadales > Nitrosomonadaceae > Nitrosomonas > Nitrosomonas cryotolerans. The sequence goes on along the minus strand of NZ_FSRO01000001.1, from coordinate 282,568 downwards.
CAAGCCAGAATTACTTTTCGGAAAACGAATACTCATTGTTGCTCACAAAAATATCCTTCGCACCTTAATCATGCAACTCGATCGTTTATCTCAGATTCAAGTTATGAAACTATCAATTGCGACTGGCCAGCCATTAATTTATGAACTAGATCATGCACTCAATCCACTTAGACACTATTATTTGAAATAGCACTACGCCCGCTGCTTTAATCATTTACGCGCCCCGCTACCCTAAAAATTCGATGACAACAAGCACCAACGATTCAATCTGTGACCTTATCCACACAGCGCCACCAGCATGACCTATATCCATAGCTTTGCACCAATCGAAAATAGCCAGGCAGAGATTCTGATACTCGGTAGCATGCCCAGTCAGAAATCATTAGCTAATAATCAATATTATGCACACCCTCAAAATGCTTTCTGGCGGATCATTTCAGATCTGTTGCAGCTCAATCCTGATAGCTCTTATGAAGAAAAAACTCAAGCCCTAAAAGCTGCCCGAATCGCCCTTTGGGATGTTCTTCAATCATGTGAACGAAAGGGAAGCCTGGATTCAATGATTAAAACCGAAACACAAACGGTCAATGACTTCCAAACTTTCTTCCAGACGCACAAAGCAATAAAATTTGTATATTTTAATGGTGCAAAAGCAGAAATCTGTTTCAAGCAACAAGTATTGCGGAAAATTAACTCTGAAACTATCTGCTATATGCGACTCCCTTCTACAAGCCCGGCAAATGCGGCCATATCTTTTGAGCGCAAGCTCGCCATTTGGCGGCTCATGCTTGGGTCCAGGCTTGATCGGGATAATAAAGCAGCTATCAAAATTAACCCTTAAATTTGAATTTCTCACTTAATCAATCTTTCAGGAACAGAAAATTCATTACCTTTTATCGATTGCATTATCGAATGGCTCTTTATGAAAAGCGAAAACTCTGAAAGAATACCGACTACCATTATTAATTCTTGGGAAATCTAAATGAAAAATCTAGTCATTGTGGTGCTTATTATTTTTTTACTGGGATACCTCGGCTTAATGATTCAATATTTCTAATAAACCGATTATTCCTTATATTCATTAATTCAACCAAACCGCGCGCACTGCTTAACCTTCCGCCTTGCGATAAGCTGTTACTTGAATTTCTATTTTCATGCGCGGATCAGACAAGCCCGCTGCAAGCATCATCGCTGCGGGTTTGATGTCCCCCAGATATTTACGCATAATTGGCCAGCATCGAGGGAAATCGGTCGCAACCGGTAATATGTAAGTTACCCGGACAACGTCTGCCAAACTTGATCCGGCTTCATTTAATGCCGCCTGAATGTTCTGAAAACATTGCTCAGTTTGTTCCAAGAGATCATCAGAAATCGCCATTTTACTGTAATCAAACCCGGTCGTACCAGAAACAAGAATCCAGTCTCCCTCTACGACCGCACGTGAATATCCAATTTCTTGTTCAAATACGGAACCTGAACTAATTAGCCGACGTGACATAGCCTACTCCCTCCTTAATTAAGAAAATAAATTTCATCAATATATGATTATTACGCGACTATAATAAAAACAAAAGCATCCATCAGTTTGCCCTGATTTGAATATATTTTATTATGAGAGCCTTATCGATGGATTCTATGATTCTATGCATTAAGCACCCAATTGTACGCAACAAGCATTTAGATGATTTAAAATAACCGGCTTCACTGGTAAATCAGTTATCCATCTGACAACGCCTTCCAGTCTAACGAATTTCAAAAACAGAATAACCAGAATGCCCACCACACTTTACTGGCATGATTATGAAACTTTTGGCACGGATCCCAGACGAGATCGAGCGGCACAATTTGCCGGGTTACGTACCGATGAAGCACTGAATGAAATCGGCGAGCCATTGGTGATTTACTGTAAGCCCGCACGAGATCTCTTGCCACATCCCGCAGCCTGTTTACTCACAGGAATAACGCCACAGATAGCCGATGTACGCGGATTAACGGAACCAGAATTCATTGCCCGTATTCATGCCGAGCTGGTACAGCCAAATACGTGTGGAACTGGATATAATTCCGTACGATTCGATGACGAGGTCACCCGTCACACTCTGTACCGTAATTTTTATGATCCCTATGCCCGAGAATGGCAACAGGGTAATTCACGTTGGGACATCATTGATTTGGTACGCATGACGTATGCATTGCGACCTCAGGGAATAGAATGGCCCCGGCACGATAATGGCCAACCCAGTTTTCGTTTGGAAGATTTGGTCAGCGCTAACAATATCAGCCATGAATCTGCTCATGATGCGCTATCGGATGTACGCGCGACTATCGGCTTAGCGCGCCTACTGTATAATCGACAGCCGCGCCTTTATCATTGGCTGTTTCAGCTTCGCAATAAACGCAAAGCACTCGCTCAGCTTGATCTAATCAAACATACACCCGTAGTGCATACCTCCCGTATGTATTCGGCTGAAACGGGCTGCACTACCTTGGTCATGCCGTTAAGCGCAGAACCCGGCAACAGCAACAGTGTTCTGGTTTATGATCTACGCCATGACCCCGCGATTTTCATGGACATGGAAGTAGCGGATCTCAATACATGTCTATTTACCCGGGCAGATGACTTACCTCAAGGCATGCAACGGTTGCCCGTCAAATCTATAAAAATCAACAAGTGTCCCGCCCTGGCCCCCAAAAATACACTGGATGAACCATCTGTTGCACGTATTGCAATTGATTTGGATGCTTGTCATCGACACTGGCAGCAATTACGCACCCAAACCGGATTCATGCAACGCATAGCATCCGCTTATAGTCACAAGAACTTCGAATCTGCAAACGATGTCGATACCGCATTATATGAAAATCTTCTGAGTAATCTTGATTCCCCATTATTGTCCAAAATACGAAGCGCCTCTCCAGAAACATTGGCACACACTCGTTTTGATTTTCACGATCCACGACTACCTGAATTATTATTTCGCTATCGTGCGCGTAACTGGCCTGAAACATTGACACAGCAAGAGACACAACAGTGGGAACAGATGCGGCATCGACGTCTAACAGAAGCAGGAAGCGGAGGCAGCATCACCCTGGCAGACTTCACCGACCAGGTTACTGTACTACGCAATGAACATAAGGATGATCCCACTGCACAACAAATACTGGATGCCATGGACGCCTGGAAGAAAAGCTTGCTGGGATCATAAAAAACAAGCATACAATCAATTATGTTATTTAATAACATTTGCATAGACACTCAGCATGATAAAATATTTGGATCGCAGAATCGGAAAACCTTGACTACCGACTGGCTAAACAAGTGAATTTCATATCGTCCTTATCACTGATTATTCAGTCTATGATCTATGAATAAGTCTGCAATATCTTATTGAATAATTGCCCCCCAGCCTAAAACGCTTGATGACCCATTTCATCCACCAACACACCATGTTATGAAAAACAATTATCTCGAAAGAATCCTCACTGCGCAGGTTTATGATGTTGCAGTAGAAAGCTCATTGGAACATCTAGCCAACTTATCGGAGCGCATACACAATCAAGTATTACTCAAACGTGAAGACCTGCAGCAAGTCTTCTCGTTCAAACTGCGGGGCGCCTATAACAAGATGATCAAATTATCACCCGCAGTCCGCAGTCGTGGCGTCATTGCGGCTTCAGCGGGTAATCATGCGCAGGGAGTCGCATTAGCGGCTAAGAAGCTGGGCTGCTGCGCCACGATTGTCATGCCCGTTACTACGCCTCAAATTAAGATACAGGCAGTCATGTCATGGGGAGCAACCGTCTTACTGCACGGTGACTCTTATAATGACGCATATGATCACGCCATCGAGCTCACTAAGCAAAAAAAAGCAACTTTCGTGCATCCTTATGATGATCCGGATGTGATTGCGGGCCAAGGCACAATCGGGATGGAAATATTACGCCAGCACACTGGTATCATTCATGCCATCTTTGTACCGGTTGGTGGAGGCGGGCTCATCTCCGGAATTGCGGCGTATGTCAAAAGACTCTATCCAAACATTAAAATAATCGGTGTCGAGCCGGTTGACGCCGATGCCATGTACCGTTCTTTGCAGAAAGGCCGACGTGTTAAATTAGCGCAGGCAGGACTCTTTGCCGATGGCGTGGCCGTCAGGGAGGTAGGAAAAGAGACTTTTCGTTTATGCCGCGAACTGGTCGATGAAGTCATCCTGGTCGATACCGATACGATCTGTGCCGCAATCAAGGATGTTTTTGAAGATACGCGCGCTATCCTGGAGCCTTCTGGCGCCTTGTCTATCGCGGGACTCAAGGCTTATGCCCAACGGGAAAAAATTCGTCATCAAACATTAATCGCGATTGCATCTGGCGCTAATATGAATTTTGATCGATTACGCCATGTTTCTGAGCGGGCGGAACTGGGTGAACAGCGCGAGGCCATTATGTCTGTCACAATTCCGGAGCAACCCGGTAGTTTTAGGAAATTCTGTAATCTACTGGGAGCAAAAGGAATTACTGAATTTAATTATCGCTATTCCGACCCCAATGAAGCACACGTTTTTGTGGGTGTATCAGTACGTAACCGTGACGAAGCACTAAAATTAATTCGGAATTTGAGAGAAAGCGGACTGAATACAGAAGATCTGAATGATAATGAAATGGCTAAATTACATGTGCGTCATTTAGTGGGTGGACGTGCCCGTGATGTAAAAAATGAAATGCTTTATCGTTTTGAGTTTCCGGATCGCCCGGGCGCATTAATGAGTTTTCTGAATAGCATGAGCCATAACTGGAATATCAGTTTATTCCATTATCGCAATCATGGTGCTGACTATGGTCGGGTTTTGATAGGCATGCAAGTTCCCTCGGACGAGAAAGTTGCTTTTAAAGCCTTTCTCAATCAATTGGGTTATCGTTACTGGGATGAGAGTAAAAATCCGGCATACAAATTATTTCTTGGCTAGAGAATAGCTTATTTCCCAGGCAATGCGCTACCCCGTTTCCAAGCTACCACACATCACTCAAAGCACCACAAACTGGCTTTTTCAGCTGCTGAAAGCAAATGGCACCAGTACAAGCAACGCTCACCGTCATCAATAACAAAATCAGTATCCGCTATTTCATGCCAATATCAGATAACGGTCATGCTTGTATGAAGCTGAAACACCGGTTTTATTCCTAAATGGAATCTTTTCTTAGGTCTTATCTTGTTTTTGACTGTGGAAATTACGCGTATTCTGTAGTTTGGCAAGCAGCATGTCATGAAATGTTCAGATGACTCAAATGACCAGGAAAACTGGCGGAGAGAGTAATGGCAGGAATTTTATCAAGATTAAGACCGTCATTCAGCGCTGTAACTCAGCAAGCTAATATACCGGTTAATGTCACGCCGTTGCGGTCTATTTCAGGGCATCCGCTAATTTCAAGAATAACCTGGATTTATGGTAGTTTATTCTTATTACTCCTGCTACTGCTACTGGCCGCCATGGCTGTCAGTATACGACACACCCGACACAGCACCGCTCAAATGGAAATTGCGGCGCGCATACAAATGCACAATCAACGCCTCACTAAGGCCGCACAGCAAACAATTCTAGGCAATCAAGCTGCATTCAAACAACTGCAAGACAGTCAAAACCAATCTAATGACTACATCACACTACTTACTCGAGGAGGCGTATACCGTGGCAACACCATATCCCCTATTAACGAAGCCTCGCCCGCGTTATTGCTTAAAACCTATACTCAGAAATGGCACCTTGCAGAGAAAAAAATCAACTTAATTCTGAATAATCAGGATGCCCTAATTACCTTGGGTCGGATAATTCATGAGGTTAATACAACCAATAGTCAATTGCTCAGATTATTTGAACAACTCACAAAACAGATGGAACAGATGGGTGGCCTGTCCAATGAAATTATCGCCGTTGAGACAATGAAAGTGCTCACCCAAAGCATTACAAAAAATATCAGCATCATATTACCCAGTGAATTTCCCATCTCTGCCATTAAAGGACAGCTAATCAATGATCGAAAACGACTGCTAACCATTATTCATGCCTTGAGTCAGGGAAGCAATGAATTGCATCTATCCGCTATCAAAGAACAAGATAGCCTGAAGATACTCACGGAAATCCAGATTCTCTATCGCAAGATTAATGACCGCCTGGATATTATACAAAGAGAAATAGCCAAGGTAATCGCAACCAAGTTCGCCATCAACGAAATTTTCAAAAGCAGCGAAACGATATTGAGCATCGGTACAGAATTTGACAATGAATTACAGAAACAGGCAGCTGTCATGGTCTTCTCGCTCAATGCCATCATCTATGCTTCTGGCACACTTGCGCTTTTGATATGCATCTTATTTGCCAGAGCATTGACGCAAAACATGCGCAAGCAGTTGTTAGCCAGTGAGAATGAGGTTGAGCGCACTCAAAAGGCAATCCTGCGATTACTAGATGACATGGAAAAATTAGCCGACGGTGATCTGACAATACGCACCGTAGTCACTGAAGATATAACCGGCGCAATAGCCGACTCGATTAATTACACTATTGAAGAGTTGCACACCCTGGTAGAGGAAGTAAATAAGGCCAGTTCTCAGGTTGCCACTGCTTCAAGCCAGGCGCAGCATGTTTCATCTAAATTATTAACCGCAGCACAGCAGCAATCATTAAAGATTGAGGAAACAACGATCGCTGTATTAGGTATGGCTGAATCAATCAGTGAAGTTTCTGAAACAGCGACAGAGTCGGCCAAAGTAGCCAAACAATCATTAGCAACGGCTGAAAAAGGGACCCTTGCCGTACGTGAGTCCATTGCCGGAATGAAAGAAATTCGTACGCATATCCAGGACACATCAAAACGAATCAAACGCCTGGGAGAAAGCTCTCAAGAAATAGGCGAAATGGTTGCATTAATTTCTAATATTACCGAGCAGACAAACGTTCTCGCTTTGAACGCGGCCATCCAGGCTGCTTCTGCTGGAGAAGCGGGGCGTGGATTTACTGTGATTGCACGCGAAGTACAACGCCTGGCTGAGCGCTCTGCTGCAGCAACCAAACAAATCAGTTCGCTAGTCAAGACAATTCAAGAAGATACACGGGATACCGTTGCAGCAATGGAAAGAAGTACGCTAGGCGTGGCAAAAGGGGCTAAACGCTCCGATTCAGCAGGCCAGGCACTGGAAGAGATAGAGGAGGTTTCAAAGCGTTTAGCGCAGCTGGTTAGCACTATTTTTGATACGACGCATGCTCAGGCACAGGCGGCGAACAAAGTCGTTGAGAATATGGAAGACATTCTACATATTACCCGCCAGACAACGGACGGGACTATGCAGACAACGGCATCTATTAAACAAATAACTGGTTTTGCCTCTGAATTAAAGGCATCGGTATCCAACTTCAAGGTCTGATTCTAACCCCTATTTTTAATTATTATTGTTGTTAATACGCCATTAATGAATGCTAAAGCCAAGCTCAATATTGCATCGATCATCGGGATTCAGGATGGAATCAATCAAATATTTTCATTAATTGAACAATATCTGGATGCCTATATTCAAAACCTTGATGATGACACTCAGATCGATTCATTCCGCCAGTCTATTCATCAACTGAATGGTTTACTTGAAATGCTCGAATTAGATGGCCTCACTATTATCAGTCAGAGAATAGGAAAACTGACTGATACCTTAATTCAAGAAAAAATCAAACCGGAATCCGCCACACTCAATACACTCAAACAAACCGTAAGCGCACTATTACATTATCTGCATGAATTGATTCATGGCGCTGAAGACAATCCGCTACGCCTCTATCCGGTTTACTGCGATCTAATGCGAGCACAGGGATTAGAGAAGGTTTCTGAAAGCGATTTATTCTTTCCTAAGTTAGTAACGGATCCGCCCTTACAGGCAGCATCACCATCACTGGAACCCGCAGCGATGAAAGCTTCAGCTAAACAAGCCCGCACCGAGTATCAAACCGGATTACTCAAATGGCTGCGCGATACAACTAATGCAGAAGGTTTACGTCAAATGAGCTCTGCAGTCGCACGGATCGAGAAGATGCCGGGCTCGATAGAACAACGATCATTCTGGTGGGCAACTGTCGGTTTTCTGGATAGTCTACCTAGTCAGAAATCCGACATCGATTTATCCATACGCCGTCTGTGTGGAAAAATTGAACAGGAAATACGACGCATGGTTGAAGGAACCCCCGGTAGCACCGTGCAACTCATGCGCGAAATACTCTATCAGATTGCTCACAGCCGCTCGGCCAGTAAACGTATTCAGGAAATTAATCACGCCTATGAGTGGCCCAGCCCCTCTGCATCCTTAGAAGCACAAACAAATGAACAATTAGCCAATAAAACAACATTGCAATCAACCCTGGATGCGATGCGTGAAACCTTGACGAAAGTCAATCATGACTGGCGAGAATTCAGTACAGGTAATCCGGAAAAACTGGCTCCATTAGTGACCCAGATTGAAGAACTCAAGCAATTGGCCATATTGACCCAGTATTTACCGCTTGAAAAATTAATTACGGTCATGGGTGGTGCGATTACCTATCTACGTATCCGCCCCCAAAATATGGGTGAAGATCTGGCAATGGAGATGGCCACTTCATTGTTACTGGTAGAAAATATCCTGGATGATTTCAACAAACCATCACCCGGACTACTCGATCAAATAGAAGTGCTTTCTGCCCGTTTACGAGGCATTACCACAGGCAAACAAAATGACAGTTCGTCGCCCGATGCCGCAAGACCAGATGAGATCGAATATAAAACACAAGAAAAAAGACTGCAGGCGCAGGCCTCGCAAGAAATTCTGGCCAATTTAGAACAAATAGAAGGTATTCTGGATCGATTCTTCATCGACACAACGATACGGACTGATTTACCGGCATTATCACCATTGTTCAAACAAGTATCGGGTGTTTTAATCATGCTCGATCTTGAACCAGCCAATAAGCTACTGAATCTCTGTCATCATCTTGTTAATCAGTTTCTGGATCCGCAGTACACAATCCCATCATCGGAACAAACATTATTAGCTGATGGTTTAAGTAGCCTGGGCTTTTTTATTGAGGCCTATAAAAATGCACAGCCTGATCATCATCATATTATCGAAACAGCCCTTGCCCTGTTCGAGGACACCACAACCAATCAAGCAACACTCGTAACCTCCGGGAATACGACACCCAGCAATGACCTAAAGAAAGAAGGCACAACACCCGCGATTGATTCGGAGTTACTCGACATCTTCCTAGAGGAAGCCAGCGAAATACTTGCGGATATAGCCAATAACCTGCAAAACTGCCGCAATGATCCAGCTGATGCTGCATCACTCGCTACGCTACGACGTGGATTTCATACGCTCAAAGGTAGTGGGCGCATGGTGAAATTACCCAGCCTAAGTGAAGTAGCCTGGAGCATGGAACAAATTTTAAATCGCCGTTTGAGTGAAAGAAAACCGGCTACGCCTGGATTGCTGGATTTAATCGATCGTGTACATCGTGAATATATCCAATGGTGTAGCGATCTTAAAGTGCTGGGCACTGCCGAAATCAATGCGGATGAAATACTCTCGTTAGCTAAAAATTTAATCAACGGCAAAGAACCCGAAACCATTATTCCAGTCGAAGCACCTTCTACTGAAATAGAAAAAAAGGCAGATACCGACGCGGTTGCTGAAATTCGTCTAGCCAGTCATATCACGATTGGCGACACTATCATCCCAGTCGACCTGTTTGAAATATTCACTATCGAGTCCAATCAGCACCTTGCAGTCCTTGAGCTTGAACTGAATAACCTGATTACGCATCATGACGCAATGGTCAACCATCAATTTATGCTCGCCAGTCATACCTTGGCAAGTATCTCACGTACATTAGGGCTCATATTTATTGCTGATCTCGGATTTGCTCTAGAACAGTGGTTGTCGCAACGATTAAAGGATACAGTGCGGCCCACCGAAAGCGATTTACACCGACTGCACGATGCCATTGAGCTCCTGAGCCAACTGCTGAAAAAAGTACATCATCAGCAATTACCCGAAGCGCTCACTTTACAGACAGCCAAGACACTGTCTCAGACATTGACACAATGCCTGTCGCAAGAAAAGACTTTAGCTGGAATGGAAACACAACCTGATGCAGCGTCCAGCACCCGAGCCCTTCCCTCCCCTGCATCATCGGCATTACAGCCTGCAACCCATGACCCAATCGATTCCGAGTTATTACTGCTTTTTATTGAAGAAGCACAAGAACTCATACCTGTGATTGGTCGCAACCTGCGCGCCTGGCGTACTCACCCGCAAAATAAGGATATTCATAAAGCCTTACTGAGGGCATTACATGCATTGAAAGGAAGTGCGCGCATGGCTGGCGCCATCCCACTTGGCGAATTATTACATACGATGGAAAGCGATATTGAGACTGCCTGTCATAAACAGACTATGGGTATATCAACCTCCACGATCGATCAATTGGAAAGCGGACTGGATCGTATCAGTGAACATATTGAACAGCTACAACATGCTTTCTCGGCTGAGAAGCAATCTAAAATGGTCGAACTCCCAGTCCCTGAGTCGCAGAATGAAACCATCATCCCGTCGTACGTGCGTGCTGGCACCATTCCCGTGCCGCTGGCCGCATCAGACGAATGCTTTCCCGCTGCACAGAAAACCATGTTGCGTGTCGATGCTGCATTAATAGACCAGTTGGTCAATGAATCCGGCGAAACCAGCATCGTCCGTTCAGGAATTGAAGCACAGTTATATAACTTCAAACAATCCTTGTCAGACTTGACCGAGAGTGCAGACCGCTTGCGTGGCCAATTGCGCGAAATCGAAATTCAGGCAGAAACACAGATGCAATCGCACCTTGCAAGCACGCAGGAGGGTGAGCCATCATTCGATCCATTGGAATTTGACCGTTTCACTCGCTTCCAGGAACTGACCCGGCTCATGGCCGAAAGCGTCGATGATATTGTCACTGTAAAACAAAGCTTGCACATAACCCACAGCACGACAGAAGAGGCTGTCGCACAACAAGCACGGATGAACCGTAAGTTGCAGCAGGAGTTAATGCGTATTCGTACGATACCTTTTGGTCGTTTTTCGGAACATTATTATCGCCTTGTCAGACAGTCAGCTAAAGACATCGGCAAGAAAGCAAGTTTAGAAATCCAGGGCGATGAAATTGAAATAGACCGCAGTGTGCTGGAAAGGATGAATTCCTCACTTGAGCATTTGCTGCGTAATGCAATCGTACATGGTATCGAAGCACCCGACAGGAGAAGACAGCTCGGGAAGCCTGAAACAGGTCAGATTACGATTAATCTGCAGCAGGAAGGCAATGAGGTCATCATTATTTTAAGCGACGATGGGAGTGGCCTGGATATCGCACGTATTCACAAGAAGGCGCTACAATTGGATTTGATACCACAAAATGCAGCTTTAGATGATGAACAAATCAGGGCGCTCATTTTTATGCACGGGCTTTCAACTTCAGAAGCCGTAACTGGAATCGCAGGACGAGGCATTGGCATGGATATCGTCAAGAACGAAATTGCTACACTGGGCGGGCATATCACGGTTAATTCGGAAATCGACCAGGGAACCACTTTCAGCATTCACCTGCCATTGACCCTCGCCGTCGCACAAACCCTGCTAGTACGCGCCGAGACACAAATTTATGCTATCCCCACTGTCATTGTGGAACAAGTAAAAGAATTCGATAGCGATGCACTACAGGCCGCCTATCAAACCCAAATCGTTGATTTTAATGAAAAAAACTATCCATTTTTCCACCTTTCCCATCTGTTCGGAAAGCAAGAACATGTGCCTGAAATAAAGCGATACAATCGAATCATATTATTGCATAGCGGCACCTTACGACTGGCCCTACACGTGGATGAATTGATTGGCAATAGTGAGATTGTCGTTAAAAATATCGGGCCACAACTAGCCCGTGCACCGGGGGTTGAAGGTGCCACTATCATGGGTGATGGTGAGATTATTCTGATTATCAACCCGATAAAGCTCATGCAGCGAGATGAGGTACAAAAAACACGCACGACACCTGCACCACAACCAGAGCCATCCGCAATGTCTGAAAAATCGATGGGCGCCGCAACGATTATGGTTGTGGATGATTCTTTAACGGTGCGCAAAGTAACCGGTCGTTTACTTGAGCGAGAAGGCTGCGAGGTATTAATCGCTAAGGATGGCCTGGGTGCCATCCAGTTGCTACGGGATGTCATTCCGGATGTCATGCTGGTTGATCTGGAGATGCCTAACATGAATGGTTTTGAATTGATCCGACATATACGCAATAATCCGGATACGGTGAATATTCCAATTATCATCATTTCATCGCGCACCGCAGATAAACATCGCGAGATGGCCAGTGCGTTGGGTGTGAATCTATTCCTCGGCAAGCCCTATAAAGAAGAAGCATTACTCGCGCATATCACCCGATATATTCAACCATAATGCCTGGAATGCAGCATCATTAAGCGCGGAGCATCCATATACCCCTGTATTTTCGAGAGAATCAGCCTCATCGATTGCTTTTAGTGCATCTATTTCCCACGCATGAACATTTTATCCAAATCCGCAAGGCTTATTTCAAACCAGGTAGGTCTGCCATGGTTGCATTGATCCGCACGCTCGGTTGTTTCCATTTCACGGAGCAACGCATTCATTTCCGGAATTGTCAACGTACGATTAGCACGGACAGAACCATGACAGGCCATGGTTGCCAGCATTTCATTGCGACGACCGGTTAATAGCTGACTCGCACCATATTCGCGCATCTCTTTTAATACCCCCTGTGCTAATTCTGCCGCCTCTCCGTCCTGAAGCAAGCTCGGTATCGCACGAACCACCAGCGTCGCGGGCGACAGTACAGCAATTTCAAATCCCAGCTTACCGAGCGCAGCCTGATTTTCCTCGACGGTTGCGATATCCAGACTATCTGCCTGAAGGGTAATAGGCATCAGCAATGATTGCATGGGTAACATCTGATGATCCCATGCTGACTTCAATTTCTCATACACGATGCGCTCATGTGCCGCATGCATATCCACAATAATTAAGCCTCGGCTATTCTGTGCCAATATATAAATCCCCAGGAGTTGCCCCAATGCAAATCCCAGAGGAGGACACGCGGGTTCTTTTTCAATGCGTTCTAACGCACTTACGATACCGGCCGCCATTTTTATGCCTGTAGACTGCGGTGCAGATGTATCTGTCGTTATCTGTGATGAGTTTGCATAAAACGCCGAAGGCTGCTCAGTCACAGAAGCTAAAGTTATGCTTTTCTGTGGATAATAAGGAAAGGGTGGTTTGGCGACTGTCGGCTGATGCGCATACTCCAATTGCGAATGTGTTGACGCTAATGCTTTATGAATGGAATGAAAAATAAATTGATGGAGCGCGCGCGAATCACGAAAGCGTACCTCGGCCTTAGTTGGGTGCACATTTACATCCACCTCACCTGAATTCAAGTCAAGAAACAGCACAAAAGCCGGATGCCGATCCAGATGTAAAATATCCCGGTAAGCCTCACGCAAGGCATGCGTAATTAACTTATCACGCACAAAGCGATTATTCACAAAAAAATATTGAGCGTCACGTGAAGCACGCGCATATGCAGGCAAGGCCACCAAACCATACAAACGAATGCCTGTCGATTGTTCATCCACAGATAGAGAAGCCTGACCGAATGCTTCGCCCAGCACGGCCATAATACGTCGTCGCAAATCTGTGATGCCCAGCTGAATACGCAGTTTCTCATTATGTTGCAAGACAAAACCAATATCAGGCCGCGACAAGGCCATGCGTTTGAATACTTCCTCGCAATGTGCGAATTCAGTGGCTTCAGTCTTTAAGAATTTGCGTCTCGCGGGAATATTAAAATAAAGGTCATCAACTTCTACCGTAGTTCCGATGGCCAGTGAAGCCGGTTTCGGCTGCGATAGTTGTTTGCCTGCAACCCCTATCTGCCAGGCATGATCTGCTTCCGCCTTCCGGCTTGTCAAGGTCAGACGTGAGATGGCTGCAATACTTGCCAGTGCCTCTCCACGAAAGCCCAGGCTAGTTATATGCTGTAAATCTTCCAATGTACGGATTTTACTGGTGGCATGCCGATCAAGTGCGAGCGATAACTCTTCTTTTAAAATACCCGTGCCATTATCCACTACTCGAATTCGCTTGATGCCACCTTGAACCAGTTGTGCTGTCACTTCACTGGCATTCGCATCGATACTGTTCTCCAATATTTCTTTGAATGCAGCTGCAGGACGTTCCACCACTTCACCTGCCGCAATCTGATTAACTAATAGTTCTGGGAGCGATTTAATAGAGGCCATCACAAGATCAAGCTAAAATAATACGATTATTATATCTTTGGATACCGCATGGTATCGTGTTCCGGATTTTCTTGACATCCTTCCTCGCCTAAAGACAGGGGATTCCTGCTATCTCTACCCCGGAATGGGGCAGATGACTTCGGTGAGTTCCGGTTGCTGACGACATGGCTGCATTGTTCGCTTGGCAGGCGAGCTGGGCACATCCTGCCCTTAGCATATTAAATCAGGGTAAGCGAATAGCTCGGATTATTTCATAACAGACTATCGGTTTAATCTAATTGCACCGGTAAAAGGGCTGTTTCAGAAAAATATTTTCAAATAATCTGAGCTATCATTATCAGAAGCCTGAAAAGTAAAAATTTTAATTTTCAAGTATTTTAAAACAATCTCTTGCTATCTTATTTTATATCACCGCAGGTTTTCATCCTGTTGGCATGAAAGATTGTCTAAATGAATAGATAACGCTATGCTGACGAATCATTTTAATTTTATATCAGCACAAGGACACTATGGCCCAAAACGAACAGAAACAGGCGGCTGCGCAAGCCGCAATTCAACATATTCCCGTCGGTTGTATCGTTGGCGTCGGAACCGGTTCTACCGCCAACTATTTTATCGACGAATTAGCTAAAATCAAGCATAAAATCGAAGGTGCCATCGCCAGTTCCGATGCTACCGCACAACGCCTCAAGCATCATGGTATCGAAGTGCTTGATCTAAATAATATTAACGACCTGCCTGTATACGTGGATGGTGCGGATGAAATCACGGAACACCTGCACATGATCAAGGGAGGTGGAGGTGCGCTCACCAGGGAAAAAATCGTGGCGGCCATTGCAAGAAAATTTATTTGTATTGCCGATCAAAGCAAGCTCGTCAACATACTCGGCAATTTTCCCCTGCCGATAGAGGTGATTCCGATGGCACGCAGTTATGTTGCGCGCGAAATTGCACTCATCGGCGGACAACCCGCGTTACGTCAAGGATTTACCACCGACAATGGCAACGTTATTCTAGATATTCATGGCTTACAAATCATGAACCCCGTTGAACTGGAAGCGACGCTGAACCAGATAACAGGTGTTGTCACAAACGGACTTTTCGCAAAACGCGGTGCCAATACTTTGTTGCTGGGCACCGACAGCGGCGTCCGGACAATAACCATTTGATCTACAGAATGTCAGTACGTTGAACATTTCTGAATAGACTGTTAACACTTTTAACCAATCGAAAGGCAGGTTATGGTACACAAAGAACATATTTCCAAACAATTCGATGCTGATCTCGAAGAGGTTCGTACACGGGTATTGCAGATGGGTGGCTTTGTAGAAGAGCAAATCGAGCACGCCATTGAGGCACTCACCAATGGCAATGAAAAATTGATTGAACAAGTGATCGCTTATGATCACCGGGTGAATGCGATGGAAGTCGCCATTGATGAAATCTGTAATCAGATTATTGCCCGCAGGCAACCGACCGCCGGTGATTTACGCATGATTATGATGGTAATTAAAACGATTACAGATCTGGAGCGTATTGGTGACGAAGCTGAGAAAATTGCCCGCATGGCTCGATTGATATACGCTGCGGATCGTATGCACATGCCCCGTTTTATCGAGATCAAACACGTCGCCTGTATTGCCATGGATATGGTACACAAGGCATTGGATTCGTTTGCCCGTCTGGATTTAAATACGGCGGCTCAAATTGTTCGTCAGGACGAACTGGTTGACGAAGAATTTCGTTCCATTATGCGTCAGTTGATCACTTTTATGATGGAAGATCCGCGCAAAATCTCTACTTCAATAGAAATCCTGTTCATTGCCAAAGCAATTGAGCGGATCGGTGATCATGCCAAAAATATGTCTGAATATGTCGTCTACATGGTCAAGGGCAAAGATGTACGCCATGTTACCGCTGATGAAATTGAACGCGAGATACGCGAATAAAAACTATTTCTCCATTGACACCTGCCCATTCGACTTGAAACGGCATAATCTGCCGCTTCCAGCGTTAATTAATAGCGTGCACAGCATCAGTAAACCGAGTATTGCGCTTACTTTAAAGACTGGAAGCTCTTTTCTTCCAGCCAGACAGACCGTTATAATGACTTGAGCTCGATCAGTTTCTTACTCTAAATAACCATGCGCAAATACTCCATGCTTGCAGCTGTTGATCTTGGCTCTAATAGCTTCCACCTGCAAGTCGCACGAGTCGTTGATAAACAGATTTATCCACTGGATAGCTTACGTGAAATGGTGCGGCTTGCCGGCGGGTTTAACGATACAGACAAGAAACTGGACGAGGATTCTCAAATGCGGGCACTGAATTGCTTGCAGCGTTTTGGAGAACGCCTGCGTGACTTTCCCGCCCATACCGTACGCGTCGTAGGCACAAATTCCTTACGTATCGCTGAGAACGCACCCGCTTTCTTGAAAAGGGCAGAAGCCGCATTAGGTTTTCCTATAGAAATTATTTCGGGACGCGAGGAAGCCCGCCTAATCTATCTGGGTGTTGCACACAGTCTCCCCGTTTCCGACCATAACCGATTGGTTATCGATATCGGTGGGGGATCGTCCGAATTTATTATTGGCAATCGCCTGCAGCCCAACAAGCTAGAGAGTCTTTATATCGGTTGTGTCAGTCACAGCCAACGTTTCTTTCCGGATGGCAAGATCAGCAAAGCTGCCATGAAACAGGCGGAATTGGCAGCACGAACAGAGATACAGGCTATTGCTGCCGAATTCTCGGCGGATCAATGGCAAGAAGTTATTGGTTCATCAGGAACCGCACGAACACTGGGACAGGTTCTAAAACTGAACCATTTTTGCAAGCAGGATGATAGTGACGATATTACGCCTGCAGGACTTGAAAAATTTCGTGACTATTTGCTCAAAACCGGTGACAGTAAGAAGCTTTCCATTGCCGGTCTTCAGGCTAACCGTAAAGCGGTCATCGCAGGCGGATTTGCCATCATGTCTGCGGTCTTCTCGGAGCTGGGCATTCAGCGTATGTCACAGACAACCGGCGCACTACGTCAGGGTGTACTTTATGATATGCTGGGCCGTTTTCATAATGAAGATATGCGTGAAATCACGGTGCAACAGTTCATGCAACGCTATCGGATCGACACCGCTCAGTCTATACGTATTGAATCATTATCCGGCCTACTCGGAAAACAGCTATTAGCTGCCCATACCGACCAGTCAGAAGACTTACTAAGAATCCTGTCATGGGCAGCCAGACTTCATGAAATCGGTATTTCTATCGCACATTCCGGCTACCATAAACATACTGCCTACATTCTCGCTAATGCCGATATGCCCGGTTTTTCCAAAATGGAACAAACCAACCTCAGTCAACTCGTCCTGGCTCATCGCGGCTCTCTTGGCAAAGTCAGCGAATTTGTGGCTAATCCGCTCAATGCGTTATTACTCATGGCATTGCGTTTAGCCGTACTCTTTCACCGCAGTCGCAGCAACATCTTATTGCCACCATTGGATGTCACTGCAGAAAAGGCAACCTGTACGCTTTACATCGCGCGGGCATGGTTAAAACAAAATCCATTAACCAGAACCCTGTTGCACACTGAAACAGAAGAATGGCGCCGATTCAATTTCAAATTACAGATTAAAAGTAAAAAAGACACCTGAAACAACACTGAGGACTTGTGGGAAATGCCCATTCAACAAATGGCTAGAACTGAATAAAACAGAATACAACCGATTGATTTAAACATGAATCAATGAATTGCTGCATTATCGGTTCCAGCAACTCGCCACATCACCACCAGCCCCTTGTAGTCCCGTGCTCGTCAAAGTCAATGTGCCGCAGCTATCTCCAGCCATTGAACCCACAGGAATGGCTTGCAGCGTAAAAGTATTATTATTTACTGCCTGCAAAGAAAGGTTGTACTGAACCGTGCCCGTTCTCGGCGAGCGGAGCAGGGGTATGACTACGGCCACATCATCCCCTGTATTCGCAATCCCGTCGACACCCACCGTCGCATCATATTGATTATTTTCTGTGTAGAATTGCTCCATAAATTGCGCGTTTTCATAGAGCATGGTTTTAACCAGGGCTCTATTTGATTGCCGGATATAATCTTGATAAGAAGGCAGCGCAACCGTTGCCAGAATGCCAATAACAGCAATGGCCACCATCAATTCAATCAGGGAAAACCCGCCGCATTCATTTAAACTGCTATTCGCTTTCATTTTCATGCCTCTCTCAAAGATATCATCATTCCATTCGTTCCATTCATATCACGCCTGTTCAGGACAACAGCACAGTGATTCGGCCCCTGAACAATCGAATGCTTACTGAATCAGTTCCTGCCACACAATACGACTTTGTGGTTCAGCGGGACCTTTGGTTGCGGGCGTTTTTACCAGTTCGCCATCCGCTCTGGAGGATAACAACCAGTCCTGTGTCTGCCCCCTGACGCGCGTCACCCCACCCACCGAAAAACCAATTTCCACGCCCGCTGACAAAGCATCATCAAAGGCGATGATTCGGTTCCCGTTGGTATCAAAGGCAGGGATAGAGAGCATACTGCCCGTCAGGAAATCCACTGTATTCACAAACCCTCTGCCACCAAAATCACAGGGTGAGATGGACGGAATAATCGTCGTAAAGGTGTAAAGGTTATTTTCGATCGCAGGGACACCCGTCAGTCTTTCGCCACTGATAGGCAAATCCAGATACCAGCCCTTTATGGTTGCAGAATAAGCAACCGAATTTTGCGTAGCGGTTCGGATCGATGCATCCGTCATGACTTGTTGAACCAGCGCCCCAGTTGCAATGGTTGCCGTTGTATTGTTATCCCATATACCATAAACAGACTGCCCATCCTTATTCGTTGTATCCGCTGTTTCAAGGTATTTGCCGGTACCAAACAGAATCAACTGCCCCCCCTTTGGATGCAGACTCACAACCGGGGGAGAAATAATGGGTTTTTGGGAACCGGATACGAATAAAGGTGCGCCTGCTACCGCCACATTCCAGCTGGCGGGCGTTGTCGAGCTGACATCAAATTTCCATAAATTTCCCCGAATATCCCCGGCATAAATCACATCAACTAAACCATTCGCATTGCTATCAAATGGAGTCGGTGTGGAAAGTCCATTCCCTGTACCCGTATCAGCAACCAAACGAATATAATCCGTACCCACTGTCCAGGTGCCGTCTTCACCCCCGCTGATAAATAATATATACAGCACGGCCTTACCAGCGACACTGTTATAGCCATTACCGACAATCACTGCCCACTGGCCATTCTCCATTCTCACAATCTGCTGGGCCTGGCCATTCAGGGCAATGGTCGGTAAATTGTGGCTATACCCCATGTCACCGTCATCCGCATCCGTAAATTCCCACAACACAATACTCGCCGCGTTGGCATTGGTAAAATTAGCCGGGTTCGTCACATCCAGCGCATAATAACCCTGACCACCTCCATTGAGCCCCCCCACCAGCACAGTTTTCCAGCTCGGCGTGGTGCCGATATGCGCATCCGCAACCATCAGAGAACCATCTACAAAATAACGATGATTGTCATGATAATCCTGATTACTTAGGCGATTCAGATTGGCATACACGCCACCGGGCACGTAAGCGATGAGTTCCTTGCCCGCATCGGCTGCAATACAACCGGGTGTAACCCCCACTATGCAGGCATTAAAGCCATGCAGCATGCCATCATTTGCCCCCACATAAACCACCGGGGTTCTATTCTTATAATTGTTTACAAATGCAGCATAACCGGCGTGATCAACATCAGAGTATCCAGCGCCGGGTTTATCGACATAAAAGGGGGCGCCATTGACAATATCACCCAACAGGCTGGTAGTACGTTTGCGGAATTTATTGATTATCGTCGTGCTCACACAGAGCAATGTTCCTGTGCCTCCCTCTCCGCTGGCACTTCCCCGCAAATAAGCCACTCGTTCCAGACCACAAGTGTCAAGCAGGCCGGCATTGTTTTTATCCAGAGATGCTTTTTGCGTCGCACTCAGCTTCAGATACTGGAAGGGCACCCCATCACTGTTGCCCTTGGTTATGATAACCCGGGAATCAGGCGAAACAGTTGTCGGCGCAAGCGAAACGGTGCCTGCATTCCATTCCGCCGTGCCAGATACGCCAGCAGTATTAATCGGAATCGATAATAACTGTCCGCTCCAGTCACCGCTATTAAACTTAGTCTGATAGATGCGACTATGGGCCATCAGTGAACCGGCATTCACTGCCACGGCAGCAGCCGATCCGGTACGCGCAACAATAGTGGACAAGCTGTTAGACAAGGCATCGGCAAATGTCACCGGATCAGCTGCACTAAAAAATTTACCGCGGCTATTGATGGCTGCATGCCACAAATCATCAATTTTTGCGGCCTCACTACTCATCGTATCAGGCCACGTCTCCGTTCCTGATGGCGGTGTAACCAGCGTACCCTGAACACCCAGCCCGACCGTAAAATTAACCATATGTTGCCAAAAAGCAGGATTGCCTGAACTCGTCGGAACCTTATTAAGCAGATCCGGCCGTAGATCATTCTTCCAATAGAGCATGGCCACATCTGCCAGCGTACCGGGATTGGGATCGGAGTAAGGCAGTACTGGCGTATAGGTATAATTCGGCGGGATCGCCGGAGAAGCATGATTGGTAATGGTCATACCTACCTCACTATCCTCATTATCCGCATTCTCCGCCCCACCACCAATCCTGCCACCAACCCCGCCGGTCCAGTAACCATCGGTCATCAGAATATGATAGTTCTGGCGACATTCATGCTGCTCCCCGCCCTTATCACCCGGCGTATCGCTCCACGGACCTTTGTCATCGGTCCGCTGAAAATATTGCCCGACATCATCCATCGCCGCGCGTAACGGGGTATTCGCTTTGGGAATAGGATGGCTATAGAGATTGGTAAAGAATTCGGTTCTGCCGGCGCCGATGAACGGTCGCACGCCACTGATCAGCGTCTTCGTTCGCACACCATCGACTATACTGTTCCCTTGATTGATAGCCGCAAAACCTACCCGCATAGTATTGCCCTGGGTGGCAAAGGCGCGGCCAATGCCTGCCCGGGACAGTAAGACACGTGAACGATAATAGGTATACCAGTTTGCGAAATTCTGAATTTCTTCTATATAGGTACAAGTCGGCGCAGCAATGCAATCTGTCCGGCCCGGTCCGCCCGTGTAAAAAAGCTTGGGCAGCCGAATCTCTACCTGCGTATAGTTAGCGGCCGCATACACATTGCCCCCATTATCCTTATATTTAAAATATACGGCTGGATAAAAAGTCTTTGATTCGGAAGACGACAAACTCCCGTTGCTCTTTAGCCATTCAGCCGCCTGTTTATTCTCTACTATGAGATTACGACAGCCGGCACCGGTATTCATTGGATTGTGCGGTGCGCAGGTAGGATTCACTGCCGGCATCAACGACCCGTCCGCATTGCTCCACGGCTGATACCTGACGGTCGGATTATAATAAACCTTGTTGACCTGGCTGGAGCGCAGAGAAGCAGCGTACCCGCTACCCGGGTCATTAACCATAAATGCAACGACTTTATTGTCGAAATCCGATGAATTGTTATACACACTTTCCGCACGAGGGAATACAAAACGCACCCCATTAGGAGCCAGCCCCTCCGGCATGATTTCTTGTTGCATTGAGCCGGAGTCATCCAGCGTGAACACGACGTTTGGCGTGATGCTGCCGCCTAGAAAAAGAGGGCCGTTCGAAAGCGGTAACGCCGCATCGACAGACCAGGATAAAATACAGGACAAATAAAAAACCCATTCTATCCCGACAGAAAAAGGCCGTTTCTCTTTCATCATGCTCGTATCCCGTTTAATAATCTCACCATCAGGGTTTGAATACTTCTTGTAACCAAACGGTCGTGCCGGGTTTGGCACCTTGCCCGCGCACAGTAATCCGGTAGTAGTACTGTATGACACTACCCGGTCGTATTTTCCGAATACCCTCAATTAAATAAGTCGGTGCAGGCACGCCTGCCGGCAAGGCAGGCGCTGTATAGGTCACAACATTATTCACACTAAATGTATTTCCCACGTGATAGCTGATCGGGCAATCCGGTGTGCAATAAGTCGTCCAGACGGGGACCGTGGGCGCGTCGACCCCTTCACCGTAATAACAAAGCCCATTCGTGCAGGTTGCATCAAAACCTGTCACGCCAACTATAAGGGGCGGGACGGCCGGATTATTATTTCGGATATACTGCTCGGCATAACGCAATCCCATTTCTGCCGCCTGCAATGCCAGATGGCGATCCCGTAAATTACCGGACATACGTTCTTCTATGCTGGCCGTCTTGACTGCGCTGACCCCTAACAATGTCAGGATAAGCAAAAAAATCAGGCCGGTAACAAAAACAATACCCGATTGTTTTTGTCGTAAAGACGGATTCCTGTTCATGGGATAGTATTCACACGATTACGCAGGTTATAGGTCGCGCTAAAAGCCTGTCGCAGTCGCCTATCTGCCGGCACCGCTACAGCCGTGCTGTTACAGCCCAGATAATAACCAGCAGCAACAACCCCCATTTTCTCCGAACGAATCAGTATGCAAATCCGTGCGGTAACAACCTGATCCCAATTGGCAGGCACAGCAACATATTGATTCGCCGATTGGTCACCCGTCGTATCAATGCCATAAAGCACTTGTAAATCCTCTACATTGTTCAGTAGCACCTGACCACTGCTCGATGGGCCAGGCGCGGGTGGCGTTACGGCAATGGTACCGGCACACTGCAATTCAGCATTGGCTGCATCCAGGTTAAAGTGATTCTGAATAATGGTACCGGCCGCAATCACCACAGTCCCTTCACAATCCCGACTACCGATGATGCCGTCATATTGCACTGTCAGCGTATCAGCCGCACCGCCAGCACCATTCGTGCCATTAATCGCCGTACCGGAAAAAGCCATCTTGTCTCCGATAAAGGGGATATCAGCAAAACCGGCCTGCTTGATGCTCCGCCCAAGGATTTCCAGTGCAAAACGACCACTTTCCTGTATGCGCGCACCATCTTCCTGTACACGAAATGCCTGACGACTACTGACAAAGACCGTGCCAATCAAGAGCAGTAATACCAGACTAATGGTCATCGCGAGCATAAGCTCCACCAAGGTGAAACCATTTTGCATCCGACCTCTTCTTTCCCTAGCATCTAAAAGAGGGGTTGTTCGGCTGATTCTCGAATCGGGTCTAATCATGGCGAGAATCTACTTGAAAAACAACGCCTGTCGGCGGGAGTACCGCTCGGACAGGCAGGGTCTGTAACGCCATTCATTTCTTTTTCGACCCACATTACAGTCACCAAAAATCCCCCCGCCAGATTTCCCACAACCGTTCCCACACCATCAGGCAGCAGGATGCCATTGGCCGCATTCCATTGTGCATGATCATAAACAGCCATTTGCGCAGCACTACAGTTAGTTGCAATGCAATCATTACTGGCCGGAATGCCTGTCGCGAGTGCATCATAATGGCCCGCGCTGACTCCCACCAGATTCGCGCGCATCCGATCAGCCATATCATGTGTCTGTTGCGTGGCGATCCCTCGATAATGCGCAATATTATTGCTGCGCATACCCGTCAGAATCAAATTGGCCATCCCCAGCAAACCAAAAGACAGTACCAGAATCGTAACCAATACCTCCAACAGGCTGAAGCCCGCGTTCCGGGTCTGCTGTCTGTCATAAGACGGGCGCTTCATGAACACACTCCCGTTCCAGTCTCCGCGCGTAATCGACCTTGATTATTGATGATCAAAACTTTGGAATAAGTCGCGCCACGACTATCACACAAAGAAAAGGTGTCATTAAAACCCAGCGAAAAACCACTCGCGGCAAAGGTAACCCGGGTACGCACCCCCGATATCAATTGGTTATCCCCAGTCAGCGGGGCACCCACTTGAATCACTTCCTCACCGGTATCCACCACACCATCACCATCCTCATCAGCAAATACAATCCAGCCATTAGACCAGTTTGTTCCACCCGTACAAGCTACCCCATCTGTACTGGGACAGATCGTGGCAGAGCGGCCTCTTTTAACCGCTTCGCCTTTCGTCAGCATAACGGCAGAGGTAAAATGATTGCTCTGGGTTAGTAAGCGAGTGTCTTGAACAAATACCTGATAGCTTGGCAACGCAACGGTCAACAGAATACCAGCCACACTCAACGCAACCATTAACTCAACCATTGTGAATCCCTGATTCGCAACACGGCGCATGACTCTTTACCCTCGATGCTCAAACAATTAAACGTGTACAAGGTAACGGTTAGAATCAGGATTAGCTTTAATCCTTCTTTACCAGATTGCCCGCCAGGCGGGTCATATTCAGAGGGAACTTGATAGGCGACCAGCAGCGCATACCTGGTATTGAGATACCGGATGGTCGATCAAACAGGGGGTGTTCTATCGAATCTAATGGCGCGGCAGAAACAGACGGTATCTACAGTAGTTTCACAAGGTAGAAATAGAGATAATGTTCATATGCGTTACGCTTTATGAGCAACTGGCGATTTTAACAACGCGCGCTCGGCCGCTGCCGCTCAATATAACCTCACGTCCGATACCGGCAGCAGCCGGTGCCGGCGGACACAGTGTGAAGGTACCCGCTTGAAAAGAACCACCGACGAGCCGGGTCATCCCCTGTGAATCATAAGAGACATAACTATCGATCTGGCTGTTTCCCGTCAGACGATGGCCGAGGGCGAATGCGGGCATCTTATGTATAATCAAATCTCCGCTATCTCTATTCGCATCATTATCCAAATCAGCAAATACGATCCAGCCCTGACTCCAATCCCCTATATTGGTACAAGCCAACCCGTCTGAGCTTTTACACAGCACCACGCGACGATTCCGTTTAATTGCTTCTGATCTTGCCAGCGCCAGATCGGAAAAAATTGAATTCGCATAATGACTCAATCGGCTATTGACTGAGAACTGGCTCAGCGCAGGTACGCCCACGGCTAATAAAATAGCCAGGATAGACAAAGCCACCAGTAATTCAATCAAAGTCACTCCACGCTCAGAAGAAACCTGTTTATCGATGTCGATCATCACTATTTTTACTGATCACATTTATTGTTGCTGCAAAAACCAATAAGCTCTCGATTTAGAGCGGGCGGGCGTCACCGCAGGCGCAGGTGATAATCCTTCCAGCACAGAATCCGGATGGGTGCCAATAATAAAAGGCACGGCGATCACTGTCCCGGTATTCGGATTCCTGACGTTCACCATACCGGATACGGGCGATGGCGGCAGGCCACCACCGGTAATGACCGTACTCCGGGTAGCACCTACGGGACTAGAATCCAGAAAATTGAGGTTATAAACACGCGCCAGGCCCAAATCGGACCCACAGCTCTCCGGATCCTGTCTGGTTGGCGTATGCGTACTGAAAGAGAGCACCCCCAGTACAACGACTGCCGTCGTCACGACCTGTTCTTTATCATGCAGGCTATTCTCCGCACCCAAGGCCAGATACCAACCCTTTTTCGCATTCAATGCCGCTTCAGTCGGCATCGTGGTACTGTCCGGATCGATTTCCAGGAGTGAAGCCATACAGGCTAATGCCAAGGATTCACAATGACCGGCTTCGCTGGACCACCAATTCGTATCGGTGGGCTTATCTTTCAGCATAAAAAAAGCATTATCTACACCGGCTGTTGTCGTATGCTTCAGCAAGGGATGTTCACGATCACCCGAACCAATTAAAACAGCATTAAAATCGGGCGTGACAACGACTTCAGGGGCAAATAGAAACTTGCGGTTAGCGACACCACCAGGACAGTGAGTTGTACTGCATCCCAGCGCGGCAATCCGTGTCATTGTCCAGCTTTCCGGTGCGGCTGAACCCATCGTAATCCGGTAGAGATTACCTCCTGTATCCGCCGCATAGGCATAATCAGCCAATCCCGTAATCACATTGGTTACGATGGTAATATCTCCCACCACACTGCGATTAGTTGGAAATGCTTTCAGTAAGACACCACTATCCGCGTCCAATACAAAAACCCGATTGCCTTTAGGAGAGGTGCAACTATTCAGATCACTATCAGCGCCGCCGTCTTCGCAGAGATCATATCCACCACCCATGATCAGCATTGGTTTGGGTGTCTCGCCGGAAACATAGCCCGATGATTTTATAATCTTGGCGGCCGACCAGGTTTGACCCATTTGAATAAACTCGCTCGCAGTACAGCCGGTATCATCGCTTAAATTGGGGCACCCCTGACGCCATTTCAGACGCACATCGATGGGCGTGCTGGCATCCAGCGCATAAATCATTCGCCCCCCTCTTCGCTGCGTTGCATATATCCAAACAGTCTCATTCTCTTTGTGTCCGGTAACCGGCCCATCAAAGAAATAAGGCTTGGCTGTCCCGTCATTCACACTGGGTAATGTAATGGCCGGACTGTTATCATAAATACGCTTCAGTTTCCCATAATGCTCTGGCGCGATAAACGACCACAATTCACTCCCAGGCAAATAGCTGCCGATATTAGTGGATTGATTACCATTAACCGCATGCAACATGCCATCGTTAGCGCCATAAAATACGACGACACCAATACTATTTCCATAATCAATCGCCAGTGGACGGGAGTGCACAATGTCGCCGTGCACAGAAGGTCTCATTTCTTCGAAATTGCCATTATTATTCTCATCGTTCACATCCATCCCGCGCGACCAGTTGATAATCCGGGTTCGTTCCGTATCATTGGCTGCTTTCAATAGAGTAGACGTAATGGCGGTATTGGTGGTATCAAAATTAACTAGTCCCGTGCAGCTATCCGGATTGCAGGTTTTGATGGTACGCGAGGAGGGCGCCATAGCTCGTAATTGATACCCTACCGCGCCTTTTTCCACAATTTCCCCATCCGGCGTATTCGATTGTGCCGAATTAGCAATCGTCGTACACAGGCCTTGTGGATTAAAAGCCCAGTAACTATCCATATTATCCGTACTGGGTGTCCAGAAACTACGCGCGCATTGCGTGATAAAACCGGTATTGCTATTAATCGCCAACACATCGTCTGCATCCGCCAGATTAAGGGATAAGCCCTCACCAGATATCCCTACTTTGAATTGATATTGTTTCAGGTTTCCATGCCAGCGGGGAGCCGCACTCGCATCCGGCCGAAACATGCCAATAAATACCTGGTTCAAGAATGTGCTCTGGGTATTCACGCTGATCGGCAGGCCAGCTGAAGCGAACACACTATTAACGGATTGAATTTCAGAGAAGATCCTATTAAGCGCAGTCATGATTTGTATGCCATTATCCACCGAAGAATCAACCGAAAAATATTTTCCCCGGCCGTTACCAGCCATACTTTTCAGCAGGGCGGTAAACCCAGGGCCCTGACCATTCAGAACCGGGTCCACATCCACTGTATAGGTAACAATCCGAGTGCTCGCATCTGCTGCCATAAATCGTGCCCACTCATCAGCGGCATTCGATTGAGACCCGCCAGGAGAAAGGGGAATTTCTCTTGTATTACCACCCAGTGCAGTCAGTTGAGTATTTGCTCGAGTTGTATCAGAACTGTTATCCTGCACCGCGCCATTACTGATATAAATAATAAAGTTTTTCTGGCAGCCCGATTCAACCGGACTTTTATATTTGGTTGCCGTTGCAGAATCAAACGCATTACCCGCGAGCGCATACACCGCGTTATCTGCTTTTGTCCCGGATAAATTACCCGCATAATCCCGCTTGGCCTTATTGTGACCGGCATAAGCCTGCTCGCCTGAAAAATAATAATACGCCTCAGCCATCGCTAAAGCCAACTTACCGCCATTAGATTTATCATCAGTCCGATCCAGGCCAACGAATAGATCCCGATAGAGCACTTTATTTGCTGTATCCATCAAACGTGTGGCGGCACGTATATACCCGCCATCCGGATTGCGGTTATCTCCCCCCGTTTCACTGAACATCATCAGGCCAACTTTGAATCGGTCTGCTTCCAGACCATTGAATACGGCAACCAATGCCGCTACCTCATTCGTGAACGCCTGATTCCAGTTAGCTGTATTATCCAGCACAATCAATATATTCGCTTTATCCTCGACAGCGGACGGAGCAACTCCTGCAAATAAATCAATATCTTCTGCTACCGAAACCAGACTCAAACTCGCCAGGCTAATCCCTAATAAGAGCTTTCTCCATACAGTGCACATGCTTCCCCCTAGCCTGATTGACTTAACACGTGGAAATAATATATTCGCTCAGCGTCAAACGCTTATTGATGCCCTGCTTAGCTATGATTGAAGCACCGGTTGCCTGATTCTCCACGTTTACTTCAATTTCCCATAAGGTCAGGTAATCACCGGAATTTGTGATATTGGCATTCACCCCGCTCAGTTCCGAAAAATTGACCGATGCAGGTATGGCTTTGATACAGGTTGGGACTCTAACGCTGACAACGTAGTCAACAATATCGTTCTGATCAATATCGACGTTGATGAGTGTAGGGTAATCAGCAGGATTCAGCGTGGCGAAATGAATGTTTATCATCTGCTCAATCGCCATGTTCGCCGCAGCAATCGCTTCATTCCTGAATTGCATGTTTCCTACTGCCTTGAGGTTTCCCCCGGTCAGTCTAAAGGCGGAAACAGTCAGCAGCGTAATCACGACCAGCATGATTAATCCAACGACCAGAGTCGCCCCCCGTTCCTTGGCAGTAACCTCATGCGTTATCATGGTTTTTCTTTTCGACCAGAAGGATTAATCAGGCGAACATAGCTGGTATAGACGTGACGCATGAATCCATCATTAAAAGGCCCCAGAATGGTCGATCCAAGCGTATAAGATTTATTCTCGGCATAACCTGACGAGGCCTCCAGATTACGCGCCAGAACATAAATACGAACAGCCACAATATTGGCCCAGTCGGTGGCCGTACAGGCACTACAATCACTGAAGCTATCGGCACTGCCGTCATCATCGATATCCCGGCCATATTCCAGTTTGAGACTCTGAATACCTTCTATCATCGGCTGTCCCGCCTGCATCACGACACTACCGCCATACGAATCCAGATCAGCGCGCATGAGCGTTGGAATATCATCACCTGCGGTCACTGAATAATTGCGTACATAAAAAATGGACGTGATTAATTTACGCCGATCGGCAGGTGTCGTGCAGTCTTTCCGATATACCCCCGTTCCGGGCGTGCCCAGTACGGGTACATTTTCTGCGCTAGCGACATAGTTTGCATGACTGATATTGACACAAGATTGTGTTTGTAAATAAAGCTTACCGGCATTGTAGTTTTCGCAGTTGGCGGTACCCGCTACGCAAGTTGCCGCATATCGGATGACCAGTACATCTGAATCGGATTGCAGGTTGTTGATAATACCGGCACACGCCGCCGGCAACGTGCCCCCCGCCACATAGCCCTGCACCGGAATAGCATAGATATTCGCAATATCGGCAGCACTCCAACTGGAAAACCCCACGCACGGATTCGGTATGGCCGTTGGCGGCATTAATGCGGGCGAAGGTGGCACATAAGTATCCCAAAAACCCGCATGCCATAATTCCTGCTGTAATAGTTGAATGGTAAACCGGCCATTTTCAATTTGCCGGTTCATTTTGGCTAATTCCGCATTACTGCGCGATAAATTCAGATAAAGCGCCAGTACGGCTGTCATGACCAATAAACCCAGCGTAATGGAAATCATTAATTCAATCAGCGAAAAACCCGTCTGTTGAAAATGCGGACGACGACCAGATGGTATCGTCGACAGGATACTGCTCCCGGGCTTCATAATGATCCCAGATCTGCAATGCGCACAATTGTACTCATCGTGCGCCGACACAGATCATTCACACAGCTTGACCCGGCTGCGCCATTGTATAAACCTGCCCCACAGCGAGATGTAGAGGCTTGAATGGGGGTCAATCCTTGCCATGCAACGGTAATCATGAATTGATCAGCAGTACCTAAACTCTCAATACAACCACGGGCCCCGATCATCGCACCCACATTGCTGGAGGATGCTGATTGTTCAGCAGCGCCTTGCAGGGCATGACTCCATTGACAGATATCAAAACTTTGGCCGCTTCCCAAGCAGATATCAGGCTGGCTATCGCCTGTGCCTACCAGATCGGTGACATAGCTTGCCGCATTCTTACGATTAGCGGCTATTCTATTAGCCATATCTTCAAGCAATATCAGCGCGTGTGTCCGCTGATAGGCCTCAATTTCGGAAGATTGCAGACGTAATTGCAAACCCGCAAGGCCCAAAAGGCCGATAGCCAGAATCACAATCGTTACCAGAACTTCGATCAGAGACACGCCACGCATCCGGTGCATGACCGGCGGAAAAAATACAACATTCATTGACCTGATTACCATTTATCCGCAGGCGTTTTTTCTCCCTCATGCGTCATGACCAGATTGCCATCGCTTACTTGTGAACCACTCGGTATAAAGGTCAATGTATAGGAAGGAGAAGCACCACCGCCAAGCACAATAGTATAACTATACTTACTGCTGATATCCGCTGGCAGACTAAACCCACTGGCTTCCAGCGTTGCCTTGTCCGCATAACTTCGATTCATTAATAAAAACTGCTGTTGACGATTGGCAATATCCATCATTTGTGTTTGAGCCGCTGCACGGTGTGTTCTGATCATGTATTGCTGATAGGACGGGTAAGCCAGTGTTGTCAGAATTCCGATGATCGCGACGACAATCATTACTTCAATCAATGTAAAACCGCTTTGTTTAATCTGTTTGATGCTCTGTTTCTTTCCCATTATTATAAATACTCCGACAAAATTTTCTACCCGTCACCAGTCCTGTACCCGGCGCAATGGGTTGCCCAATACTAACGGCTATCATCCTAATAAGCTTGAATTTAACACGCCGGGCTTCATCTCCGCCTCACCTTCATAAAATATTTCAGCCCAGAATAACTGCTACTCATATCAGCTGCCTGGCAGCACATCGAAATATCACTGACAACTGGCGTATCATGCATGGATTTATACGCAAAATGAGCAGCCAAAGTGTAATGAAACAGGATGTCATTATAATTGGCGCTGGGATCATTGGATTGGCCACAGCAGAACGGCTATTGACACAGGGCGCAACGGTTACGATACTCGAACGTAATGAGGCAGGACAAGAATCATCGTGGGCGGGTGGTGGAATCTTGTCACCCCTTTGTCCATGGCACTATAGCGATGATGTAACCCGCCTCACCAGTTATAGTGCCCGCCTATTCCCGGCATGGATTAACGCGTTGCAGCATGCCACAAATATTGATGCTGAATATGAAGTAAGCGGCATGCAAGTACTGCCGCCCTATAATTCACAGGCTGCACAACACTGGTGTGCGGCACATGGAATGCAGCTGCATCATCACGCAGAACCAGGACAAGCACTATTTTTACCAGATATTGCACAGGTACGCAGCCCGCGTTTACTACGCGCATTACAGCATCGGGTCATTACACTGGGCGGGCGAATCGTTGAATATTGCACAGTCCACAATGTCATGGTTACAAGGAGACGGGTCAACGCCCTGGCAACTTCATCCGGCAGGTGGCATGCGGATTATTATATTGTGACAGCCGGAGCCTGGAGCAAAGAAATTCTGGGAGCACAGGCGTTCGGGCTGGATATCAAACCGATCCGGGGACAGATGCTCCTATTCAAATTTGCTACTCCCCCTGTACGCACCCTGCTATTACAGCAAAATCTATATCTTATTCCGCGTCGCGATGGCCATGTATTAGTGGGCAGCACATTAGAAGATGTCGGCTTTAATAAGCAAACAACCCGCATTGCACGCGAGGATTTATTGAAACGCGCAACCATATTATTACCATTACTGCAGGACATGCCAATAATACGACACTGGGCCGGGCTGCGTCCGGCTTCACCCCATAATATCCCTACCATCGGGAAACACCCGCTACTCAATAATCTCTATATCAACTGCGGGCACTTCCGATATGGCGTCACGATGGCACCCGCGAGCGCAGAAATTCTATTAAATGAAATGACAGGCACACCGCAGCCATTTGATACAGCTCCCTATCAAATGGGATGGCAAACACGTTGATTTAATATTGATATCTATTGACGCCATTGAATCAAGTAGTCTTGGGTAATGGAAACACGACCGACTCCACAACACCACTCAATTCACTGATCATCACTTCCTCGCCCGTTTGCGCGGTTCCTATTTCCTTGAGACGGGATATCACTTGCTGCACTAATATTTCCGGAGCAGAGGCTCCAGCGGTAATACCCACACGACTCTTTCCTATAAACCATTCTTCTTGTAATTGAGAGGCGCTGTCGACCATATAGGCCTCCACGTAAGCGTTACGTGCTACTTCACATAAGCGATTGGAATTTGAACTATTAGGAGAGCCCACTACAATCACCAGATCACATTGTCCGATCATCTTCTTAACCGCATCCTGACGATTTTGTGTTGCATAACAAATATCATCTTTTTTAGGACCTGTAATCATCGGAAAACGCTTTTTCAATGCTTCTATCACACGCGTGGCATCATCCACCGATAAAGTGGTCTGAGTAACATAAGTTAAATTAGCGGCGTCCTTTACTTGCAGCGCATCGACATCCCGCTCAGTTTCCACCAGATACATCCCTTTATCCTTGCTCTCAATCTGCCCCATCGTCCCTTCAACTTCTGGATGGCCCTGATGACCGATCATAACGATTTCTTTTCCATCCCTGCGCATTTTTGCGACTTCTACATGCACCTTGGTCACCAACGGACAGGTCGCATCAAACACTTTCAACTTGCGCGATGCAGCCTCTTGTCTCACTGCATGAGAAACACCATGTGCACTAAAAATCAGGATACTGTCCTGAGGAACTTCATCCAGATTCTCGACAAACACGGCACCTTTTTTTTCCAGATTTTCTACGACAAAACGATTGTGTACCACTTCATGGCGTACATAAATCGGGGCACCATGCGTTGCCAACGCGCGCTCGACAATCTCAATTGCACGATCGACTCCTGCACAAAAACCTCTGGGATTCGCGAGCAATACTTTAATCATTTATTATTCTCCATAAAATGGGCATCCATCAGTCATCAGTGAATATCTAGACGCTAAGGGCAATCACATTGACTATACGCCAACCACAGGCGTCTCTTCTGAATATATAACGACAGCCATATCAGCTTGAATGAATCGCTCGCATCCAGTCAAGTTGGCATTGCAGATATTTTACTCCAGGTCATCATTCTCTTTTTTCTGATAGCGTGCAGCCAACGCAACCCGTTGGTTATAAGCTTCGCGCGCAATGCGGATATCTTCCAGAAATTGGGGCAATTCTCGAATTAATAATGCCTGCGGACCGTCTACCAGCGCCTTATTGGGTACGGGATGAAAATCCACCAGTATCATATTGGCACCGGCAATCACGCCTTGAGCCGTCACATGCATGATGTCCAATATGCCATCGGGTGAATGAGTCCGCGCACCAACAGAATGTGACGGATCAATGCATACCGGCATCCGTGTCAGACGTTTGACAACTGGCACATGCGCAAAATCTACGAAATTACGATGTGGGTCAGCCATATTCGTCTTCATTCCACGCAGACCAAATATGACCTTCCGATTCCCTTCGGAAGCCAGATATTCAGCCGCATTCAGTGATTCATCCAGAGTGATGCCAAAGCCCCGTTTGATGAGTACCGGATAATTCTGCTGACGCCCAACAATTTTCAACAACTCAAAATTCTGCGTATTACGCGTCCCAATCTGCAGCATCACGCCCGTTGGATTACCTGTTTGATAAAGTGCTTTACTAATTTCTTCCAAATGAGATTCATGCGTAATCTCCATCGCAATGACTTTTAAATCATATTTTCCTGCTAACTCAAATACATAAGGAAGACAGTTTTTTCCATGCCCCTGAAATGCATAAGGACTGGTGCGCGGTTTATAAGCCCCCATACGCGCACAAACCTGGCCTTGGTCGCGTAATGCTTTCATCATCATCTCGACATGCTCTATGGTATCGACTGCACATAATCCGGCAAATACATTGAGTGTGTCTTGACCAAAACGAACGCCGTTATAATCAAAATGCGTCGGACGATCATCGTTCCTGTGCCGCCCCAGCACACGATATTCTTCAGAAATCCGTACCACTCGGTCAACACATGGAAGACTCCGGATATCTTCAATAGATAACGCTTTCGTATTGCCAATCAGATAAACTTCTGTCAGCGATTGTTCCGCGCCCACCTCAATATGCACGCGTGTCGTAATACCCGGCAGATTGGCGAGATGTGCCAATAATTGTTTATACTCCGGACTATCAGGCCGAGTATCTGGAATAAGGACAAGAATCATAAAATGGTACCAAGAAGATAACGTCCATTACGACGATAAAAGGTAAAAATTGGATCTCGATTCTAACTGAAAAAACTATTCGTTACCATGATTCAGAATCCTTTCGAATTGTCATTTTGTTCGGTAATCACTCAGACCCGTTTAGAGTCGGACGGCGGACTGCTTGTTACTTGAATTCACCACATGACCTAGCTTCTTTCCTGACGTGATTGCTCAACTGCCTGCAAATAAGCAGACGTCAGTTTGTTCTCATAGAGAACACCCACAAATTGACGCGATGTCTCGTTAGCAATAACCGGAATACTGATACCAACAAAATTCTGCAAACATGAATATGCGTCCAATACACTCATGTTTGTAGACAGGATCACAGATGATTTAGAAAGCAGGCTGGTCACCGGCTGTGTCAATAATCTCTCATCGGTAATTTTGAGTAATATTACGGCATTTATCTCCCCCAGCAACCGGCCTTGATCATCCACCACTTGACATCCTCCCCTTCCTAAACGAAGGGGATTCCTAGCGACTTATTAAGCCGTTAAGAGTAGGTTTGTATTGCTACTGCCTACTGGTTCCTGCTTCTTAGACGAAACTAACGTTTCAACTCCACAGGCTAACAAGCGATGTCCTCGCTCAAGTACATTCAAGGCACCTACCAAGTCGGCATTGGCTTTAAATCCACATTCTGTACATTCAAAAGCACTTTGGCTTTTGCGATTGTCACGACTAACATGTTGACATCCAGGGCAGGTTTGAGAGGTGTATTGAGGGTTTACCTTCAATACATCCCCGCCTGAACAAGCCTGTTTATACTCCAAGAACGAAACGAACATTCCCCATCCTTGGTCAAGAATGGATTTGTTTAGACCCGATTTCGCTTTGACGTTTTTACCATGCTTTTCAACACTGCCCTTGGCACTCTTAGACATGTTTCCTATCTTTAAATTCTCAACTACGACCATTGCGTGATTTTTGCTGATTTCGGTTGAGGTTTTGTGTAAGAAGTCTAAACGAGCATTGGCAATACGCTCATGCAGTCGAGTAATGATTTGTTTCTGCTTTTTCCAGTTAGCAGAGAAACGGACTTTTTTAGACAGCTCACGCTGTTCAAAAGCCAGTTTCTTTGATAACTTTCTGAAACTGTTTAAAGGTTCTACGTATGAGCCGTCTGACAAGGTTGCAAAGCGGGTAACGCCCATATCAACACCAATCATACTGGTTGAGCTATGACGCTTTAGCTCGGTCTCGTACTCAGTCTGAATCGACACGTACCAATAACCGCCTTTACGGGAAATCGTCATATTTTTAACGTCACCAATGACTTGGCGTGAATTACGATATTTCACCCAACCGATTTTAGGCAAGAACACTTTGCTAGACTCTTGCTCCAGCTTAAATCCTTGTGGATAACGAAAGCTGTCACTCAAACCTTTTTTCTTGAATTTTGGAATCCGTTTTAAAGGCTGTTTTTTATCAAAACCGTCTTTGAACGCTTTTTCTAAGTTTTTTAAGGCTTGTTGCAACGGTTGAGAATGAACGGTTTTTAGAAATCCATAATCTTCTGAGGATTTCCATAGCTTTAGCCAAAATGACAACTCGTTGTACCAAAGCAATGGCTGTTTCTGCTCTAATCTGAACAGATTCATTGCTAAGGCTTTATTCCAAACAAACCGATTAGCACCCGCAAACTCAACCATCTTCTGTACTTGGTCAGAATTTGGATTGAGTCGAGATTTAAAGGCTTTGCGTATAATCTGCTTCATGGTTATAATTATACAAAAAGGAATTGGTCTATGAAAGTTAATAACGATGTAAGAACAGGAAGAAATTGCGTTTTTAATCTTCATGTTCATTTGGTCTTTGTAACAAAATACCGTAGAGATGTTTTCTCCGGAAGGGTATTAATTGATTTGGAAGAAATATTTAAAAACGTGTGTTTGGATTTTGAAGCAGAATTGGTGGAATTTAACGGTGAGCATGATCATATTCACCTTTTAGTTAACTATCCACCAAAAATTGCTATTTCTAACTTGGTAAATAGTTTGAAAGGCGTTTCAAGCCGACTTATTCGCAAAAAGAATTATCCCGAAATTAAAAATAAAGTGCAGCACCTTTCTCACCAACAAACCATTCATGCAACCAATCTATCGCCAGCAAGAAACCCAATGAGGCGTATCCAACAAGTACGCCCACCACAATTGCGGAAAATAGCAGTGAAACCGAATCCAGCCCAGCACGGATTGATGCAATAATCATCTATTCATTTTTCCAGATACAGTGATTTACTAATAGCACCCGCTCATATGACTCGAAAATAGATATGCGACAATTTGTCACAGGCTATCAACCATAATTTACGTTAAAGTACGCGTAAAAATCCAGATGAACAATCAACATGTTTAGCGATCTCAATCAATTCCCCCTGAGTAAAAATTTGCAGCGCTTATTTTTACTGAGAAATATTGCAATCATCTCTCAATGCGCTGTAATTGCTATGGCATATTGGATCATTGAAATCGTACTACCTTGGACAGAAATGATTATCGTGGTGGCCGTGCTCGCAACGCTGAATCTATTCACAAGGCTACGCTTAAGTCATAATTGGCCGGTATCTCATATTGAGTTCTTTGCGCAATTGCTAGTCGATGTGCTTGCACTCAGTGCATTATTGTATTTCAGCGGCGGCTCAACCAATCCATTTATCTCACTCTATCTGTTACCTCTGACAATCACTGCCGCCACCCTTCCATGGCGCTATACCTGGGTAATGGCAACCATCACTATTAGCTGCTATTCACTCTTACTATTTAATTATATGCCATTACCGCATGATCACAGCAGTGACCATAGCAAACACATGACAGAATTTAACCTCCATGTAATTGGAATGTGGCTGGCTTTTATGCTCAGTACCGTAATCATTGCCGGATTTGTTGTCAAGATGAGTATTTCTATACGCGATCGGGATAGAGATCTGGCAAAAGTACGAGAACAAGCATTACGTAACGAGCAAATTATTGCATTGGGCACCTTAGCTGCAGGCGCTGCACATGAGCTGGGAACACCGCTTTCGACCATGGCGGTTGTAACCGGCGAACTACAACATGAATACCTGCTAGATAGCGAATTTCAAAACAATATTCGCATCCTGCGAGATCAAATCAGGCACTGCAAGCAAACATTAACGCAACTATTAGCCGATGCAGGACAAACAAGAGCGGAAGAAGGCAGCGGACAATCAGTTGACCATTTTCTATCCCAGATATTGGATAAATGGAAATTAATACAACCCTCAGTCAAATTTACCTATCATTCTGATGGGATACAACCCACACCAAAAATCATGAATAACCATTTACTCAGCCAGTCTATTTTAAATTTATTAAATAATGCGGCCGATGCATCATCAAAATGTGTCGATATCAAAAGTAATTGGGATCATCAAACACTCCATCTGGAAATCATTGATGACGGAGAAGGCTTATCTGTTGAAGCCAAGCAACACGCAGGTGAAGCCTTTTTTACCAGTAAGGCGCCAGGACAAGGTTTTGGAATCGGCTTATTCCTAGCCAATGCAAACATAGAACGTTTTGGCGGTAGCGTCCACTTATTCGACCATGAAAATGGAGGCGCTTGTATACAAGTCACTTTACCGCTCATAGGACAACCTGCATGACAGTATCATTACCCGTAGAAAGCCATGAACAACCAAGCCTGCTCATTGTCGATGACGATACTGTTTTCTGTGATGTGCTTGCAAAAGCCATGACAAAACGAGGGTTCAATGTACATTGTATACATACCATTGAGGAGGCACTGGAATACGCCGAATCTTCCACGCCGGAATACGCCGTCATTGATCTTAAATTATCCAACGAGTCTGGATTGGTCCTGGTCGAGAAACTAAACCTGCTAGATCCAGGCACCCGTATTGTTATGTTGACCGGTTACGCCAGCATTGCAACTGCCGTTGAAGCAATCAAACTCGGAGCAACCCATTATCTTGCAAAACCGGTCGATGCTGATGACATTATGGCCGCATTTGAGCGAACGACCGGCGATACCGATACACCCATTAATGCGCATCCCTTATCAGTAGGCCGACTCGAATGGGAGTATATCCACCGTATTTTAAATGAGAACGATAATAATATTTCGGTAACCGCAAGAATACTGAACATGCACCGTCGCACATTACAACGCAAACTTTCCAAGAAACCTCACAGGGAATAAATCCGGCATACTCTATCCTGAGTACGTGTTTCTCCAAAAATATCAGTAACGCCCAGCCACCCGGTTAGAAATTTTGATCACACCTACGAAAACCGGCTGATAATTCGTATATCTTTCCCTAGCATGCGTAAATCCTGAATCTCGAGCATATGCTTCTGCTCGAGATTGATTAATTCGGGTAGATTGATCATCCCCCGCGCTTGATCACCGAGTAAATGAGGTGCAAGAAAAATAACCAGCTCATCAACCAGTCTTGCTTTAATCAATGAACCATTCAGCTGGCAACCCGCCTCAACCAATAATTCATTCATGCCGGAATCCGCTAAAACACGCATCATAGCAACAAGATCAACCTGGCCAATCGTATCTGGTAATACCACCACCTGCGCGCCCAGATCACGCAGCGCGGCGATTTTCTCCCGATTATTTGATGCTGTAAAAATAAAAGTCTCCGCGCCACGCAACACATTAGCGTCTAACGATAAGCTCAAGTGACTATCAACCACTACCTTCTTCGGCTGCCTGACTGTCTCTATATGCCGCACCGTCAGCGCGGGGTCATCCGCCTGTAATGTTCCGATACCGGTCATCACAGCGCAAGAACGAGCACGCCACCGATGCCCATCCTCCCGTGCTGCCTGCCCGGTTATCCATTGGCTCATCCCATTATTCAATGCGGTTTTGCCATCCAGGCTGGCTGCAATCTTTAATCTAACCCATGGCTTTCGATCTGTCATGCGAGTGATAAAACCAATATTCAGCGCATATGCTTCTTTTTCCAGCAAGCCAACCTGCACCTCAATTCCTGCTTGTTTTAATAACGCAAATCCCGTTCCAGATACCAGTGGATTTGGATCTTCCATCGCAATGATAATTTTAGCAACGCCTGCCTGGATCAAGGCATGCGTACAAGGCGGAGTACGTCCATAATGACTACAAGGCTCTAGTGTGAGATAAACCGTTGCGCCCCTCGCTGCTGCACCAGCCATATCGAGCGCGTTGATTTCTGCATGGTTTAGTCCGGCACGCTCATGCCAACCGCTACCAACAACCTGATCCTGATATGCAATGATACAACCTACGCGGGGATTAGGACTCGCACTATACAAACCTTGCTCAGCAAGTCGTAAAGCATGCGACATGTGGATGTAATCAATAGAAGAAAACATACTGGAAACTATACCTGATATTGATTACTTAAGCTAAGCCGCATCCAGCAAAGGTGATCGAGACAATAGCGCTCCTTGCAAGCAGGTAACGATCAACTTCATCTATCTTTTGATTTTGGTTTCTGAACTTCTTTAATCGCATCACGAAAGTCATCGACATCCTGAAAGCTCTTATAAACCGAAGCAAAACGAATATAAGCCACTTTATCCAGTTTATAGAGTTCTTCCATCACGCTTTCGCCAATACTACGCGAAGATACCTCACGCTCTCCCATACTGAGCAATTTCTGTACAATACGGTCTATTGCCGCATCTACATAATCAGTAGGAACCGGGCGTTTATGTAACGCGCGCATAAAACCTGTCAGTAATTTATCACGATCAAATTCAGCACGATTCCCATCATGTTTCACCACCTGAGGCAAGCGTAACTCAACTG
Source organism: Nitrosomonas cryotolerans ATCC 49181 (assembly GCF_900143275.1). Lineage (NCBI taxonomy): Bacteria > Pseudomonadati > Pseudomonadota > Betaproteobacteria > Nitrosomonadales > Nitrosomonadaceae > Nitrosomonas > Nitrosomonas cryotolerans. The sequence continues at coordinate 241,920 of NZ_FSRO01000001.1, read as the reverse complement.
TTTCATAAGTAGTAAAACGCTTGTCACACGTTAAACACCTTCGACGGCGACGTATTCTGTCGCCGTCTTCACTAACACGGGAATCGACTACACCGGTATCATCTGCATTGCAAAAAGGACATTTCATAATTCGCCAAACCTATAGGCCAGATCATCCTGAAACCTTTGCACGCGATCTTTTCTATCATGAGATCCAGTATATTAACTTTCATAGACATCATCTACGGCAATTTTGACTATCCATAGACCGGAAATTTTGCACACAATGCTTTTGCCTCCTCTGCTACACGCGACAATACAGCAGAATCTGCAGGGGCCTCAAGCACATCTGCAATCAGATTCGCCAGCTGCTCCGCTTCTATTTCTCTAAAACCACGGGTCGTCATTGCCGGAGATCCGATACGAATACCACTGGTAACAAACGGTTTCTGCGGATCATTGGGAATTGCATTTTTATTCACCGTAATATGGGCCAGTTCCAAAGACTCCTCAGCCTGTTTACCCGTAAGATTCATGGCGCGAAGATCGACTAAAAACATATGACAGTCTGTTTGCCCGGATACAATCCGCAAACCACGGTTTTTGAGTACCTTAGCCATCACACGTGCATTTTCAATCACTTGTTCCTGATAACTCTTAAATTCCTTACTGGCCGCTTCCTTGAAGGCTACCGCTTTAGCAGCAATGACATGCATCAACGGTCCACCCTGGGTTTGCGGGAAAATGGCCGAATTCAATGCTTTCTCATGCTCTGGCTTGGCCATAATAACGCCGCCCCGTGGTCCACGCAGCGTCTTATGCGTAGTGCTAGTAACAAAATCAGCAATACCAACCGGGTTTGGATAAAAGCCGGCTGCTATTAGCCCGGCGTAATGGGCCATATCGACAAACAAATAAGCACCCACCTCATCAGCAATCTTACGGAAACGTTTCCAGTCTATAATACGTGCATAAGATGAAGCACCCGCAACAATCATTTTTGGCTTATGCTCATGTGCTAAGCGTGCCACTTCATTATAATCCAGCTCCTCAGTCTCCAGATCAAGTCCGTAAGAAATTGAATTAAAAATCTTTCCACTGAGATTCACGCTAGAACCATGCGTTAAATGACCACCGTGCGCAAGCGACATACCCAGCAGCGTATCGCCTGGCTTCAAAGCAGAAAGATAGACCGCAGCATTAGCTTGTGAGCCGGAATGCGGTTGAACATTGACATACTCAGCATTAAACAGCGCTCTTAAGCGATCAATTGCAAGCTGCTCAACTATATCCACATATTTACACCCGCCATAATAACGTTTGGCCGGATAGCCTTCAGCATACTTATTGGTTAGAACAGATCCCTGCGCCTGCATTACTGCGGGACTGGCATAGTTCTCCGAAGCAATCAACTCAATGTATTCTTCTTGACGCCGAACTTCCCCTTCCATTGCCTGCCATAAATCTGAATCGGTATTCGCGATAGTTTGTTTCTGGGAAAACATGGTGATATCAACCCTTTGAAATTATTAGAAACTGAGAAAATATGTATTTTACCATTACCGACAGAAACATGACTCAACAAAGCAATCGATAACTGCAGTAATCTGATTTTTTTACGCAAAACAGCGACTAACGCAATTTTAAATAACTCTCATCCGTGATTCTGGACCAATCCTTCATCCTGGCAAGGAATATTTGCTGACTCTCAATAACCTCTTTTACGTAGGGCGACTTACCTGCGATGTGTGCGAGCAACTCATTATTTGCTTTTTTAAATGCATCGAGGACATCTTGAGGGAAGGTACGAATACTAATATTATGCTCCTTCTTCATTTCTTCCCATGCCACTGCATTACGAAAAAAAGATTCTGACAGCATGTCAAATGAAGCTTCCTTTGCTGATACAGCAATAATCGCTTTCAAATCTTCTGGTAACGCATTAAATTTCTGTTTATTGATAAATAGATGAAGCTCAGCACCCGGCTCATGCCACCCGGCATAATAGTAAGGCGCGATCTTTTGAAACCCCATTTTCTCGTCATTAGCAGGGCCAATCCATTCTACGGCATCAATCGTACCCCGCTCCAATGCCGCATATAATTCTCCGGGCGGAACGTTAACCGGCGTCATGCCCGCTTTTCCCGCCACCTCGCCAGCGTGCCCGGGAATGCGCATCTTCAGCCCCTTTAAATCCTTCAGCGAGTTAATTTCTTTTCTAAACCATCCGCCCATCTGTATATGAGTGTTGCCCGCAGGAAAAGCGACAATGTTATGGCGGGCATAAACTTTATTCAATAATGCGAGACCACCTCCGTAGTAGTACCATGCATTCATCTCCGTTGGTGTCATGCCAAATGGTGTCGTTGTAAAAAAGGTCGTCGCCGGATCTTTGCCTTTATAATAGTAAGAAGCAGTATGTCCCATCTCGTATGCACCAGATCGGACCATGTCGAAAACACCCAAAGGTGCTTTGTGTCTACCGGGTGCATCGACTGTAATATGCATGCGCCCGCCCGACATTTTCTCTACGTTATTGGCAAAACGTGCTGCTGCGTTATGCAGCATTGGTGTTCCCTTAGGCCAGGACATAGCAAGCCGCCACTCATACTCTGCCTGAGCAAATACAACTTTCCCAGACAACAAAAAGGCGAACAGTATAATCGTAGCAGAAACAGACAAATATCTCATTTCCCCCCTAAACCGGTAATCATAAAAAAATGGGCATGACAGCCAAGCTAATCTATTCCGAATAACGACCCTCTATCACATACCATAGGCATCCAACTGCTGCTCGATATAAATAAACACAAACACAGCAAATCAAAATTATAAAATAGCCTCGGCTTCCTCTTCGAACTGAAGCTTCACCTCACCCTGAGCACTTATATCTACGACCACTTTACCGCCATTGACAAGTCGCCCAAACAATAATTCATCAGCTAAGGCACTACGAATAGTATCTTGTATCAGGCGTTCCATCGGCCTCGCGCCCATCAGTGGATCAAAACCGTTTTTAGCCAGATATTGCCGCAATTCATTAGTAAACGTTACCTCTACTTTCTTTTCTTGCAGTTGTGCTTCAAGCTGGATCAGGAATTTATCTGTAACCCGCAAAATAACCGCCGTATCTAAAGTAGAAAATGAAATAATGGCATCTAATCGATTACGAAATTCGGGTGTAAACAAGCGCTTTATATCGGCCATTTCCCCCCCTGCCTGAGTTGACTTGGTAAAACCAATCGAAGTCTTAGCCAGCGATTCAGCGCCCGCATTAGTCGTCATAATAATGATAACGTTACGGAAATCCACCTTACGTCCATTATTATCCGTTAATGTGCCATAATCCATAACCTGCAGCAGAATATTAAAAATATCTGGATGCGCTTTCTCAATTTCATCCAGCAGCAGCACTGAGTAAGGATGTTTTATGATTGATTCAGTCAGCAAACCGCTCTGATCAAAACCGACATACCCGGGTGGAGCACCAATCAAACGTGATACAGCATGACGCTCCATATACTCGGACATATCAAAACGGTGTAGATGAATCCCAAGCGCATAGGCCAATTGCCGCGCTACTTCGGTTTTACCTACGCCTGTAGGGCCAGAAAAAAGAAACGAACCAACTGGTTTCTGTGCATTGCCCAATCCACTCCTGGCCATCTTGATCGCCGCAGACAGTGCATTAATGGCTTGATCCTGTCCAAATACAACCGCTTTCAAATCACGATCTAGCACCCGCAGCTTATTGCGGTCACCAGAAGAAACACTCTGTGGCGGAATACGCACTATTTTAGCCACTATATTTTCAATCTCATGCTTCCCGATCACTTTACGTTGTCTTGATTTCGGCAAGATACGTTGTGCCGCACCCGCTTCATCAATCACATCTATCGCTTTATCAGGCAAATGTCTGTCATTAATATAACGCGCTGACAGTTCTGCTGCTGTTGTAAGTGCACCCGCGGTATATTTGACTTTATGATGTAATTCGTAACGAGATTTTAGACCACGTAGTATCGCGACCGTTTCATCCACACTCGGCTCAGAAATATCAATTTTCTGAAAACGTCTTGACAAGGCATGATCCTTCTCAAAAATTCCACGATATTCGTTATACGTAGTCGCACCAATACACTTTAGTTCTCCAGTACTCAATACGGGCTTCAAGAGATTCGAAGCATCTAAAGCGCCACCAGAAGCTGCACCGGCACCAATTAAAGTATGAATTTCATCAATAAACAGAATGGTGTCTTTATTATCGATGAGTTGCTTTAATACTGCTTTTAATCGTTGTTCGAAATCACCACGGTATTTTGTACCCGCCAATAATGCACCCATATCCAAAGCATAAACCTGATGATTCAACAACAGTTCGGGTACATTTCCCGCCACAATTTGCTTTGCCAGTCCTTCTGCAATCGCAGTCTTACCCACACCTGCTTCACCTACTAATAATGGATTATTTTTTCGGCGGCGGCATAGCGTTTGTACGACTCGTTCAATTTCTTTATCACGACCTATGAGCGGATCTATTTTGTTTGTTAACGCCTGAGTATTAAGATTCACGGTATAATTCTCGAGTACGCTACCTATACCCTGCTCCAGCTCGGTTTCGCTTTCATTTCCTACTTTAGGATCATTATGTTGCGTCAATTTCTTGATGTTATGCGAAATATAATTAACAACATCCAGCCGAGTTACCCCTTTTTCCTGTAAAAAATAAACGGCATGTGAATCTTTTTCGCCAAAAATTGCCACCAATATATTAGCGCCGGTCACTTCCTTTTTACCTGATGACTGAACATGCAAAATGGCGCGCTGGATAACACGCTGAAAACCCAATGTCGGTTGCGTATCCACTTCACCTTCACCGCTCACAATCGGTGTATGACGCGCAACATGATCCAGTAATGCTGTTCGTAAATCATCTATGTTGACTGAACAAGCACCTAACACCTCCGCTGCACTGCTATTATCGAGCATCGCTAACAGCAAGTGCTCTACCGTAATAAATTCATGGCGCTTTTGTCTTGACTCTACAAATGCCATATGCAAGCTGACCTCTAAATCCGGGGCAATCATTTTAATTTTCCTCCATGACACATCTCAGTGGATGCTGATTCTTTTTTGAGAACTCAACAACTTGCTTAACCTTCGTGAGTGCAATATCACCCGGATAAACACCGCAGACTCCAACTCCTTCCGTATGGACTTTTAACATAATTTGTGTCGCTTGCTCCTGATTCATTGAAAAGAATGTTTGCAATACAAGCACGACGAACTCCATAGGAGTGAAATCATCATTCAATAATAAAATTTTATACAATGGGGGCGCTTTCAACTTGCTCTTCGCCTTTTCTTGTATAACATTTTCAAAATCACCGACTGCCATAACGACTTATCCCACTTATTAATTAGTCAGTTTTATATCTAAATATAGAGTTTATTCTCATTATTAACATATTTGACGATTACGACAAAATTTTCAAGTATATTGAGGAATATCAGCTTATTTTTACGCCACAAATATAACGTAACCGCTTGACTTTAACATCAGATTTGCGTAAAACGATATGTGGCGTTTGGCTTCAAGTTCTCTGCAGTACTGGTTAGAGCCGTTTGCGGTCTTGAAATTCAAATAGTGTTAGGGTTTCCGGCCCAGTTTTTTATAGGAAGTAGAAATGGCAACAGGTATAGTAAAATGGTTCAATGATTCCAAGGGATTCGGATTTATTACCCCTGATGATGGTAGCGAAGATTTATTTGCACACTTCTCCGCAATCAACATGTCTGGATTCAAGACATTGAAAGAAGGCCAAAAAGTAAGTTTTGATGTTACTCAAGGCCCGAAAGGAAAACAAGCCTCAAACATCCAGTCTGCTTAACGAGTTCTAGCTGGCGTAGCTAAGCTGCGCCCAGCTTGTGGTCGCCAGATTTACAGATCCCTTGCCGGTTTTTCTTGGAAAGGGATCTTAACACCGAATCAAAAAATTCTCTCTACGCAGCTTTACACCATATGCTCTATCAACGCGTCTCCGAACGCTGAGCAAGATACTTTCTGAGTACCAATCATCTGTCGCGCAAAATCATAAGTCACGATTTTATCCTGAATAGTATCCTCCATTGCCTTTATGATTAAATTAGCCGCCTCGGTCCAGCCCATATGCCGCAACATCATTTCTGCTGACAGAATGATTGATCCTGGATTTACCTGATCTTTACCCGCATATTTGGGTGCTGTGCCATGTGTCGCCTCAAATACGGCAACTGAATCACTTAAATTGGCCCCCGGAGCAATACCGATCCCACCCACTTGGGCTGCCAGTGCATCAGATATATAGTCTCCATTTAAATTCAATGTAGCAACCACATCATATTCTTCTGGACGCAAGAGAATCTGCTGTAAAAAAGCATCTGCAATGACATCTTTGATAATGACCCCACCTTTATCAGCAGGTAACTTCATCCAGGGCCCCCCATCCAGTAATTCAGCACCAAATTCTTTTTTTGCTAACCCATAGCCCCAGTTTTTGAATGCGCCTTCAGTGAATTTCATAATATTCCCCTTATGAACCAAAGTCACTGATCGACGCTTATTATCAATTGCATACTGAATGGCTTTTCTTATAAATCGCTCCGTACCTTCTCTAGACACGGGTTTAATACCTATCCCGGATGTTTGTGGAAAGCGGATATTAGCCACGTTCATATCCTTTATTAAGAAATTTATTATTTTCTTTGCAGATTCCGATTCAGCCTCCCATTCTATTCCAGCATAGATATCTTCAGAGTTTTCACGGAAGATCACCATCTCGGTCTTTTCCGGATTCTTCACCGGACTGGGTACTCCTTTAAAATAATGTACAGGCCGCAAGCAAATATACAGATCAAGCTGCTGGCGTAACGCCACATTAATAGAACGAATTCCACCGCCTACCGGTGTAGTCAATGGTCCTTTGATAGAAACCACATATTCTCTTGCTGCCTGCAATGTTTCTTCCGGTAACCATACATGCTCACCATATAGGCGTGTAGATTTCTCACCCGCATAAATTTCCATCCATGAAATCTTACGTGTACCACCGTACGCTTTAGCGATCGCCGAATCAACGACCTTCCGCATTACCGGCGTAATATCGATACCAATACCGTCTCCCTCAATAAATGGAATAATTGGATTATCCGGTACGTTTAATGAAAAATTATCATTAACATGAATCTTATCGCCCTCAGCTGGTATTACTATATTCTGATACATTACATCTCCAAAAATTGGGTGGATCGTGTCACAACACTAGCAAGTCAAAACACCTCACTCATACCGATTCATAATTTAACAATACTTCATTTTCTTCACAGGACAGTCTGTTATCAATCATAGTAACCGTTGAATCTAATAACAAGTTTGAATTTTATATGCTCATACAATCGGATTATGTCTAGCATTTTCTTAATACCGACTCCGTATTAAAATACTGGTATTGTTTGCCACATTCCCACTGAGGTTTATTCAAAACCGTAAATCAAGAAGATTGCTCGGTTAATACATTGATCTCCCGTTTAGCGTCCATTCTGAAATTAACATTATGGGTCAGTCGTCATTATATTCATTTCTTAAAATCAACAATGGCAGTTTTCAGTTTTTTGGGAAAAAAAAGATGTCCTGAATCCACTTTTTGCTTCTATTATTTTCTTTTAACTACACTGCTCCTTTAATCACAAAGAATATATTGACCAGCACGCTATCATGTTCTAATCCGTAATATCATTTTATCATTAGACTGAATCACATCCACTCTACGTAAGAAATTCTGGCCAAGCAGCGCCATTTCACTTTGTATACCGACGCTAACGCTCAAGCCCTTTATCGAGATCCCGCCCGCCTCAACAGTTTGTCCTGATATTATTTCACCCGTGACGATACCCCCAGCCGTCGAAAGGCTTACGGGTGTTCCGCTGGGTAAACTAGCCTTTTTCGAAAAATGATCATTAACAGAAACGACACTGGCTCCTGTATCAACCATAAAATCCACAGGATACCCATTAATGGAGCCTCGTATATAGTAATGACCATCCAACGATCTTGGTATCACAATCTCACCGGGGATTAGTCCCTCCTCAGCCACTGCAACCATCGGTTCTTGCCGAATTTCAAAATACACATAAGCCACACTAAAGATCGCAATCCAAGTCACTAAAGCACTAATATGGCCCCATGGGATATAATTATTCATTCTTCCAAGAATTTATTAGTGCAACCAGTCAAATGAAAAAGCTCTGTAATATCAAAATAAATATAGCAGCCAAGAATATATGCTATACCATGCAGTTTAAATAAGCAGTTATTTCAATAAGAAGCCTCATTTTCTCATTTTCATCCATATTCAGTTGGATCACTAAATCAACCGATCATCCAGGAATCATACTTCTACTCGAAACAGAGCGACATTTATTTGAAAAATGGAGCACCATAACAGCTAACAAAGCTATCATCGAAATAACCGCATTATTCATAGATAACCTTCAATTTACAAATAAGCGGAACATCTTAAATAGAACCTCATCTAAGCATTATCTTTTATTTAATCCGCAAAAAATATTTAATATCACCTTTTCTTACAATGAATTTACATCTTCTTATTCCTGCCCTTCTTTGGCCTGATCTATCACAACGTGATATTTATCACGATTTATCATTACCCACATTAGAAATAATATTAGCAAAAAGTGAGCGCATTAAGGATCAGCCAAGAGAAATCGATGCATGGCTTTGTCACACTTTCGGTATTACAAAGCAACAAGACTGGCCCGTGGCACCCATTATGCTACAAATTGACAGTCCGGATAAAATCAAAAATAGTAAAGATTATTGGATACGTGCCGATCCAGTACACCTACGTATCGAGCAGAATCATATTATGCTGGCTGATAGTCAAATTTTTCAAATCACGCAAGAAGAAGCTAACCAGTTTGCTGAAGTGCTTAATGATAATTTTAATAAAGATAACTTAACCTTTCTTCCACTATGTCCTGATCGTTGGTATGTGCACACAACCGATATACCGGCAATACACACACATTCTCTCAGTCAAATGACGTGCCGAAATATTAATAACTCTCTGCCATTTGGACAAGACAGCATGAGATGGCATAGAACCTTTAACGAGATACAGATGCTGCTACATGAACATCCACTTAATCAGGCACGTACAGTACGCGGTGAACTAGCCATTAATAGTATCTGGTTTTGGGGTGGTGGAACCATGCCAAAAAAGGTGACATCTAATTATAATCAAATATGGAGTCATGATGCTTTCCCCCGCGCTTTAGCGCAAGCAAGCCACACACAACATGCAGAACTGCCACCCAACGCTTCAACCTGGCAACAGCTCGCAACGCCAGGGAACCATCTGGTCGTATTAAATAGCTTGTTAGAAAAAGCTAATTATAGAAATGCCTATAGCTGGCGTGAAAATCTAAAAGAACTGGAACGAAACTGGTTCACACCTTTACACCAGGCACTGCAAAAAGGAACAATTGATCAATTAACAATTACCTCTATGAATGAAAACTCAACTTTGAATTTTACTGTAACACGCGCCAGTTTATGGAAATTCTGGCGACCTATAAAATCACTGATGACTTATAACATTACTTAGTCTTAATCTATATAGCGCAGTCGTTAATATAGATAGCATAACTCCCTGATTCAGCAATTTATTATGATCAGAACTCCTGATAGCAAGGAATAAGCGTGCGTAGAAACCCTCTAGTTTATATAGTCAAATCATATATCATGGCAGGCATCGCCTTCGCGGCAATTGCATTATTGATGATGGCCAGCTATTCCATAATCGATATAGCGCTGGCATGGATGATTACTCTCTTGTGGACAGCGCTCATTATATCAATATTGGTTATGACTAATCAGATTATGCGCACAAATAGGAAGCTTAGAAATTATGAAGGCCAACTTGCAGCCAATAAAGACAGGCTGACAAATGAAATAAAGCATCGCCTCTGGGCAGAAAAAACCGCCTCTGAAAATAAAACTCGCTTACAATTTGTGGATGAAAGCTTTCCTGTAATGCTAGCTTATTTTAATATCGACCAGCGTTGTCGCTACCATAATCAGCTATTTAAGAAATGGTTCATGTTAAAAGAAAACCAAATCGAGGGCCGGTTATTACAGGAATTTTCCGATGCAGCGTTTTATTTGGGTATTCAAGAATGTATCAAGAAGACCCTGTCCGGGAAAATAGTACATAATGAGCGCATACTCAAATCCTCTAAAGGATTGGCTTATAGTTTCACTGAACAATTTATTCCCCATTTCGATAGTAAAAGAGAAATAATTGGTTTCTATACACTGCATATTCCTCGTGCTCAAGAAAAAAAACTGCCTCCATCAAATAATCACTTAATTACAGGTACGTCAGATCCTATAAAACCGACAACGCAGAAAAATCCCGATGAAAATAAAATACGTTCCAGCATCCCAGAGAATGAGGATTCTCAGTCAGGCGTTTCTGCTGATCGTATTATTCAGGCCATCGAAGGCGGTGAATTTCATCTTTATTGTCAAAAGATTACTCCCTTACAGAACGATCCAAATTCACCTTCACCTATTCATCAAGAAATTTTAATTCGAATGGCTGAAGAAGAAAATAACTTAATACCACCAGGCGCATTTTTACCTTTTGTTGAAAAATATAAAATGATGCCGCTGCTCGATCGCTGGGTTGTGAGCTATATGATACAGTGGCTATCTACATACCAAACTACATCTAAGTCAATATTCTGTATCAATGTTGCCCAAGATACTTTGAGTGATACCAGTTTTTCCGAGTTTATGAGGAATCAGTTACAAAAAACCAAGATATCCGCGCAAACACTTTGTTTTGAAATTGAAGAACTAGATGCCATAGCCAACCCAGCTAATGCATTAAGTTTCGCAGAAAATATTAGAAATTTAGGGTGCCTTGTTTCATTATGTAGTTTTAATCATAATCAGGCTTCCCTGGACTTATTGCGTAAAATAAAAATCGACTTCCTTAAAATTGATGGTAGTTTAATTTGCAATATACTCCAGGATCCAGAGGATCTAGCCAAAGTTATTGCAATTAACCGTATAGCGCATATCATAAAGATCCAAACCATTGCTGAACTGGTTGAGACAAATGAAATTATCGTCAAACTACGTGAAATCGATGTTGATTTTGCTCAAGGATTCGGCATTTCAAGACCGCATCCTCTCAAAGAGCTCCAATAAGTTAGTCAAGAAACCAATTAGGATAAGCTTTCTTTGCGCTCCTTACAGAAAAAGGCTTTTGCACAAGCCCTCGCCAGAAGTTTCCAATTATTGATTATAAAAGGTTAATTTTTTTAACTATTGGGGTTTTGCAAAGCGCTCAAGCATATTTCAAGTCGAATGACCTGAAAAAATGGCCGATTATCAAGAAAAGTATGGGGAGTCCAGCAATTAGCATATATGCTCAATATATCGAGCAACAGCAGACATCGCAATGAAAATCTTATAAATCAGAAAATACTTGCGATGTCCGCGCTACTCATTTCCTGCTTTCCGGCCGGAGCCTCTCGCATATTCCGAAAAATTATAGAGCAAGCGGATCTTATAGCCGCTTAAAAAGCACTGTAGCTAGCCATTATAATGATTTGACCATACTCTCAACTACTTTCTTCGCATCACCAAATATCATCATGGTTTTATCCATATAAAACAGATCGTTATCAAGACCAGCATAACCAACAGCCATGCTACGTTTAACAACCATTACAGTACGAGCTTTATGAGCATCCAGAATGGGCATGCCATAGATGGGACTGCCAGGAATATTTGCCGCAGGATTTACCACGTCATTTGCACCCAGCACCAACACAACATCGGTATTGGAAAAATCACTATTGATCTCATCCATTTCTAATACCTGCTCATAAGGAATTTCTGCTTCTGCAAGCAACACATTCATATGTCCAGGCATACGTCCAGCTACAGGGTGAATAGCAAAACGCACACTGACACCTTTTGCTTGTAAGGACTCTGCCAATTCCTTGACCGCATGTTGTGCTCTCGCTACTGCAAGACCATATCCCGGAACAATAATGACGCTATCTGCATTGCCCATCAAGAAAGCAGCATCATCTGCACTGCCACTACGATAATTCTTTTGCTCTCCGTCACCGGCTACTGCAGCGACGCCGCCATCGCTACCAAAACCACCCAATATAACTGAGAGAAACGGGCGGTTCATAGCCTTGCACATAATATAGGATAAGATTGCGCCAGAACTACCAACCAAGGAGCCCGCAATAATCAGCATAGGATTGCCCAATGAAAAGCCAATTCCCGCTGCAGCCCAGCCAGAATATGAATTAAGCATTGAGATCACTACCGGCATATCTGCGCCACCAATCGGGACAATAATTAAAAATCCCAATATGAAAGCGATAGCAGTCATGGCAATGAATGCTGTCCAGTTAGTTGTATCGCTAAAGAAAAACCATAGACCAAAACCGATCATTACGAGTGCCAGCATTAAATTAACTATATGCTGTCCGCTAAACGTAATGGGTGTACCACTCATACGACCTGATAATTTCAAAAATGCAATGACTGATCCAGACCAAGTCATCGCACCGATAAATGTACCCAGAAACAACTCTAGCTTACTACCCATGGGTAATATTTCGGGCAAACCAAACGAAACAGGATTATTAACAGCTGCGATGGCAATAAATACCGCGGCCAGACCAACTAGAGAATGCATGAAGGCAACCAGCTCCGGCATTGCCGTCATCTGCACACGCTGCGCAACAATTGCACCAATGATGCCACCCACTGCAATACATCCCAATATCAACGCCCAATTCTCGGTAAGAGTCAGCGTAGTGGCGACAGCAATCGTCATCCCGACTATACCAAACAAGTTACCACGGCGAGCAGATTCCGGCGAACTTAAGCCCTTTAGCGCCAGTATAAAAAACACTGAGGCAACTAAATACGCGAGTGCAACCATATTTGCTGACATTTACACGCTTCCTTTTTTATCTTTTTTCTTAAACATTTCCAGCATCCGTTGACTCACTAGAAAACCGCCGAATACATTAATTGAAGCCAGCGTTACAGCAATAGCACCTAGCCAGACGCCCCAATCAGTCTCCATCGGTCCGGCCGCTAACATAGCACCAACTAATATAATGCCGGAAATCGCGTTAGTCACTGACATCAAAGGCGTATGCAAGGCTGGGGTAACATTCCAGACTATGTGGTAGCCAACAAAAATTGCCAACACAAATACCGTAAGATTGATAATGACCGAATCAATTTCACCAATCATGACTACTCCCTCTTATATTCGTTAACTGTACGTTCAAAACGTAAAAATTAATTATCTAAATTCCACATTCCAGCTTCCGCACATTAATTACACTTTATTGACAATTTCTCCATCTATACAAACCAGTGTTCCGGCGATAATTTCATCTTCACGATTAACCTTGAATTCGCCGGTCTCCGGATCAAGCATCAGGTTCAGAAAATTCATCAGATTCCGTGCATATAATGTGCTGGAATCAGCCGCCACAAGTCCAGGAAGATTGGCAATACCAATTAAATGTACGCCATGTTTCACTATAATCTTGTCTAATTCCGATAAGGGACAATTACCCCCTGCTTCAACCGCCATATCCACGATAACCGAGCCGGGTTTCATAGACTGAACCGTCTCTTGTTTAATTAAAACGGGTGCTGGACGGCCTGGAATCAATGCAGTCGTAATAATAATATCTGCCGCTATAGCACGCTGGTGCACCAACTCACCCTGACGACGCTTATAATCATCCGACATTTCACGGGCATAACCACCGGCTGTTTCTGCTGTCGTTTTCTCCTCGTCGCTCAAGGGTACTTCAACAAATTTGGCACCAAGGCTTTCCACTTGTTCTTTCGCAGCAGGGCGTACATCAAATGCCTCAACTACCGCACCTAATCTTTTCGCTGTTGCGATTGCTTGCAGACCGGCTACCCCCGCGCCCAGCACCAGAACTCGAGCCGCTTTTACGGTGCCAGCAGCTGTCATTAACATGGGAAAGAATCGTTGATAAATATTTGCGGCCATTAGCACTGCTTTATAACCCGCAATATTGGCCTGAGATGAAAGAACGTCCATACTCTGAGCTCGAGAAATACGCGGCAGTTTTTCCATGGAAAAAGCAGTCAAACCATGTTTTGCCAGTGCTTCAATACCTTCTACCTGATGTGGAGACAACAGTCCCAGCAACACGGCATCTCTCCGCATCATTGCTAATTCGTCAGACTCTGGTCCGCGCACCTTAAGTATAATTTCAGACTGGCTATACAAGGCCGCCACATCAGTCACAATAGTTGCACCGGCATCATGATATGCTGAATCCGGTATGCTGGCACTTGCACCTGCACCTGCCTGTACTAAAACAACATGAGTGCCTTTAGCCGTAAATTTTTTTACAATCTCTGGCGTAGTAGCTACGCGAGTTTCTCCCGCGCGAATCTCTGCGGGTATGCCTATATGCATTGATAATCTCCCTTATCTTACCAACAAGCTTATGAAAATAACTAAAGCCGCGCTCAATTTACTATGAATAATCATGGATTATAAATCAATTTGAACCTAATGCATTACCTCGATTGGGAAAAACTTAAATTCGTTTTAGTTTCACGACTATTTACCCTATCGGATCTGCAACGTGTGCCGTTTACGCTCATCATTCTGTTGAAAGCAAGCATTGATCTGAAAAGCGGCTCGAATATAGCTTCATAGCATATATATTGACCGGAATTTCAGTCTCACCCATAGCCTGAGGCAGCATTTCTGATACGCTGCGATTAATATTACTTGTCAGCTGCTCTTGTTAAAGTGAAATTATAAATCAGGAAAAAGCCAGATCGCTCAACCAAAGTAATATTGACATTCACAAGTCCAATATCAAAATTTGCTGTTCCAGAATAATTTATTCGCTTCTCTCCAATCAATGAGAATGCACTCACCGTCCGCGAAAATTCTAATTCATTCACTGAACGAAAATTTCCAAAACCACGATAGAGAGCCAGTAATGCTTCCAATTGTTCATCGCTGACTGTTTGTAATGTTTCAGGAGCAAGATGCCGTAGTAGTACCTGTTTTTTCCAACCGGAAACTTCGGTAAGAATTTGGCCAATAGCCGGTTCTGCAGTTAAGCTATAATAATATTTCTGTCGATCTGTATAAAAATACAGCGCAACAACCAATGTGAGTAAAATCACAATGATGATACGTAACATTTGAGTTTGCATAAGTTTAATGTGTTCAGTTTAATCTAATTTATCTGCCATACACTGCCATTTAAACTTTGAAGTAGTATCTCAAAAATAGTCTGATCTATTTTTTCAATATTTCCCTCTTTCATGACGCTTCGCTCTCTTTCCGGCAGAAATATACCGAACAGCCGATAGATGCCATCTATCCGGATAACGCGCATTTCAGGAAGACTTATTGAATTAGACAAGAAGGTTTTGCTACATCCTCTGAGACCTTTGCAAAACCCCAATAGTTGAAAAATTAACTATTTATAATCAATAGTCAAAAACTTCTGGCGGGGATTTTTGCAAAAATCTCCCTCTATGGTATCCCGATTTTTCCGATTACAGCAATTCAATATAAAATCACCTCAAAATAACATCTCTGGGCACTTCGAATAATAATCAGGTCCCTATAAAAAGTCATACTTGGATATCTTGAAATAACACCAATATTATTTATATTGAATGTCACTTGCACTGCCATTATCAGCCATCACTTATTTAATCTGGAATACCGTGTTGCCAATCACGATAAAACTGTTCATGACTGCTGTACAAATCACTGTACCACTATTTATTCAGGCTATAAACACACCACTAACAAAACGCTTACTATCATTTCCACCAATAATTTCCAGCTATCAAGCCTAGACAGGACCAGTATTAACGGAGAAAACTTGCTAAATAGTTACCTACTCATGAATAACAGCCGTCGTGTAAACCTCTTGCACATCATCAAGATTTTCCAGTGCATCAAGTAATTTTTGCATTTTTATCGCATCCTCGCCGCTATACACAACTTCATCAACAGGTTTCATCGTTACTTCCGCATGTTCCGCCTTAAAACCTGCCTGCTCCAGCGCCTCCTTAACAGAAATAAATTCATAAGGTTCAGTAATGACTTCAATACTGCCATCTTCATTAACGATAACATCTTCAGCACTGGCTTCCAGCGCCGCCTCCATTAGTTCATCTTCATGAGTCCCAGGCGCAAAAAGCAATTGTCCACAATGTTTAAATAAGAACCCAACCGAACCATCAGTACCTAGATTACCCCCATATTTGGTAAAAGCATGGCGTACATCCGCCACAGTACGCGTCCGGTTATCGGTCATACAATCAACCATTACTGCCGCACCAGATATCCCGTAGCCTTCATAGCGGATTTCTTCGTAATTGACACCCTCAAGATCGCCGCTACCACGTTTGATCGCACGCTCAACGTTATCTTTTGGCATATTCTGATCATATGCCTTATCCATAGCTAAACGTAAACGGGGATTACTGTCTGGATCTGCACCACCCAATCTAGCTGCAACTGTTATTTCCTTAATTAAGCGAGTAAAAATCTTACCGCGTTTGGCATCCTGCGCCGCTTTCTTATGCTTAATATTAGCCCATTTACTATGACCAGCCATTTACCTGAGTTCCTTTATAAAAGAGCTTTATATTATCACTCCGTATCCTACGGATAAAGCATCGCACACGGTTTCCCAACAATGACTCTAAGAATTGTCACTTCCACCTGAGATCAGATTTAATCGTCGATCTATTTGCTATAGCCTAATCACAAATATTAATGCATTTCATCATTAAACCTGTTGAGCGCCCAGGTTTATTTACCAAGATAGATTTTGGTCTTATACGTTTTAGAACAAGGTGATTGAACGAAGTTGATCAAATATTGATCATAGTATCGAAAAGCATCAAACGCCTACTTTGCTCTCGGACGGGCTAATCTAAACATACGATTTATTTTAAATCCGAAGTCTATTTTATTTTTATTCTACCGTTACGGCTTTCGCCAAATTGCGTGGTTTATCAACATCGGTGCCTTTCTGTAAAGCAACATGGTAAGCCAACAACTGCAATGGGATAGTATGGAGAATGGGACTCAGCAATCCGGCATGCTCTGCAAGCCGGATAACATGAACATGTTCGCTTTCCTGTATTTGAGAATCCGCATCAGCGAAAACATAAAGTTCGCCGCCACGTGCCTGGACTTCTTGCAAATTTGACTTTAGTTTACCCAGCAATACATCATTTGGCGCAATGGCAACTATCGGCATTTCATTATCCACTAAGGCTAATGGGCCATGTTTTAACTCACCTGCAGCATAAGCCTCCGCATGAATATATGAAATTTCCTTAAGCTTGAGTGCTCCTTCCATCGCTATAGGATAATGCACCCCTCTTCCAAGAAATAAGGCATGGCGTTTCTGAGCAAATCTCTCCGCCCAGGCTTTAACCTGGGGCTCTACTTGCAAAGCCAGCTGCAATGCAGCAGGTAGATGGCGCAAGGCCGCAATCATCTTACCTTCATATTCATTGGATAATTTATGCCGCATCTTTGCCAGCGTCATCGTCAGCAGCAATAACGATGCCAGTTGGGTAGTGAATGCTTTGGTTGAAGCCACACCAATTTCGGGTCCGGCACGTGTGAGAAAGCGCAAATCAGCTTGGCGTATTAAGGCGCTTTCGGCTACATTACAAATAGCCAAACTATGGCGATGTCCGAGCGATTTAGCATAGTTAAGTGAAGCCAGTGTATCCGCAGTCTCACCCGACTGAGAGATTCCCACCACCAAGGTAGCAGGATCTGCAATGGGATTCCGATAACGATACTCACTGGCAATTTCCACATTACAAGGTAACCCAGCAACTGTTTCTAACCAATACCGGGCAACTAATCCAGCATGATAACTGGTACCACAGGCAAGTATCAGAATACTGTTTGTATCACGAAAAATATTTTCGGCTTCACTACCAAACAATTCCGGGGAAATGGAATGTATATTAAATATCATTTCGAGTGTATTAGCCACCGCACCGGGCTGCTCGAAAATTTCTTTCTGCATAAAATGGGCGTAAGGCCCTAATTCTATCGCTTCACTAGCCAGATCACTTTCATGAACAAGACGCTCTACTTCTTCACCCAACTTGCTATGCAGACAGTTAACAATGCGATATCCCTCATTATTTAACTCAGCAACATCGCCCTCTTCTAAATAAACTATATTTCGCGTCACCTGCAGCAAAGCAGACACATCAGAAGCAGCATAGTTACCAGTTTTACCTAACCCTAGCAACAAAGGGGCGCCATTACGTGCAACAATAATACGATCAGGGCGTGCTTCCTCCATAACGGCTATTGCATAGGCACCTTGCAACTCAGCGATAGACAGACAAACAGCTTCAAATAAATCACTTGTTTGCTGAAAATTAGAAGCAACAAGGTGGGCGATAACCTCGCTATCCGTATCGGAAACGAACTCAAATCCTGCCGCCTGTAAACGCTGACGCATTAATTCGTGATTTTCTATGATGCCATTATGCACAATAGCTATCTCCGAAACGGCCTTCGAGAAATGAGGATGTGCATTACGTTCAGAAGGTGCGCCATGCGTTGCCCAACGCGTATGTGCAATACCCGCAAGTCCCTGAGTATTCAATTTATTTGCAAGTTTATCCAGCTCAGATACGCGCCCGGTAGTCCGCAATCGGTGCAATCCATTCCTGGCTACCACAAGACCAGCGGAATCATAGCCCCTATATTCAAGACGAAACAAGCCTTCCAATAAGATTGGCACAACATTGCCATTTGCCACCGCACCAACTATTCCACACATATCAAGTTTTCCTTCTTACTACACTTGTCAGATCGAATTAAACTGGAAGGTTGAATTGCTTTACGTTTGGGTCTTTATCGGGCGCTTCCAGCCCGGAATACTAATCTGCTTGGTTCTGGATAAAGAAAGCTTATTCTGCGGGGTATCTCGAGTAATAGTAGAACCTGCACCCACTGTGGAACCTTTCGTTATTCTAACCGGCGCAATCAGTTGCGTATCAGAACCAATAAATACATCATCTTCTATAATCGTCTGATGCTTATAAGCACCGTCATAATTGCAAGTTATAGTGCCAGCGCCTATATTGACCTTTTCACCAATGACCGCATCACCAATATAGCTTAAATGATTTGCCTTGCTGCCATCAGCAATGCGACTATTTTTAATTTCAACAAAATTACCGATATGAACCTGGCTGGAAAGCCTGGTCCCCGGACGAATCCGTGCATACGGGCCAACCCGGCAATTTTCTCCGATTTCTGTCTCTTCCAGCAAACTAAATGGATAAATGATCGTTCCGGTCTCAATAGTTACATTCTTTAAAATACTATGTGCTTTTATTTTTACATAATCACCTAACTGTACATGCCCTTCAAAAATACAGTTGATGTCAATCTCGACACCACGGCCGCAGGTAAGCAAACCGCGAACATCAATACGTGAAGGATCAGCCAAAGTAACCCCATCAGCAAGTAATTTATTAGCGTATTCATTTTGATAAATACGCTCAAGCGCAGCTAATTGTTGCTGATTATTCACACCCATTACTTCCCATAAGTGCGTCGATCGCGAAGCAGCAACCCGAATATTTTTCTTAACCGCCATTGCCACGATATCGGTAAGATAGAATTCTCTTTGCACATTGTTATTTTCGAGCTTAGGTAACCATTCCCGTAAAAAGCGGTTCGGTACAACCATGACACCCGTATTGATCTCACATATTTCTCGTTGCGCTTCACTGGCATCTTTTTCTTCAACAATGGCAGAAATTTCATTGGTCTCATGAACACGTACAATTCTGCCATAACCCGTCGGTGTTTCCAGCTCGGCTGTTAATAACGCACAATACCTTTCCTCTGACACCCGTACCAATTTATTCAGTGTATCAACACTAACCAAAGGGACGTCACCAAAAAGCACCAGGGTTGACCCTTCTTCATCAAGGTACGGTAAAGCCTGTAACAAAGCATGGCCGGTACCTAATTGAGATTCCTGTTTTACCCAAAGCAACTTTTCATCAGCAATCGCTAGCGGGACAGCTTCACCACCATGACCATACACAATACATATCTGGCTAGGTGATAATGCATGAGCGGCATCCAGCACATGCGCCAATAAGGGTTTACCCGCTAGATGATGGAGCACCTTGGGTAAAGAGGATTGCATACGCTTCCCCCCACCTGCCGCCAATATTACAATATTAAGTTTTGGCACGATATCAAACACCAATTAATTAAGGGAACAATTAACGGATTGTGTCTCAGACCAAAAGACAAACCCTCAAAGTCTCAAATAGCCTCACTGAGCACTTCAATGATGGTTACTTGCTTAAATTCTGCAACTTATTATAATAAATTGTAAAAAAATTAGCCGCCTGACAAATAAAGCCATTTCTTAGCACGATACTCTACCTTCATCAGATTAATAAGCAGATAGCACATATTCAATCTTTCTTTCATGAAAGGCAGATACAAAAAAGGCGACTGATGTCGCCTTTTTTAGCTATTAATATATTCAATGACCACGCTTTCTTAGTTTATTGATTGCTGCCAATTGTGCTGTCGACTCAATCAGCTCTGCCTGGGCTCGCGCATAATCTAATTCAGATAAGCGATCTCTTATTGCCGCCTCAGCCGCACGTTTTGCTTCGATCGCTTTTGCTTCATCAAGATCCTCACTGCGCACAGCAGTATCGGCCAGTATCGTTACGACATCAGGCTGAACTTCCAGCATGCCACCCGAAACATAGACCAACTCCTCACTCTTCAATGGCGCCTTGATACGTACCATACCGGATCTTATCCTTGTCAGCATGGGAGTATGACGCGGATAGATACCTACCTCGCCCATTTGTGCAGGTGCCACTATAAACTCCGCTGGTCCAGAATAGATGGATTCTTCAGCACTAACGATATCAAGATGGAATATAGTACCCATTAATATTCTATTTCTCTCGTGTTATTATTGTAACGTTTTGGCTTTCTCAACCGCTTCTTCTATACTACCAACCATATAAAAAGCCTGTTCAGGAAGATCGTCATATTCGCCATTGACAATACCTTTAAATCCTTTAATTGTATCCTTGAGCGATACATATTTTCCAGGTGCACCGGTAAAGACTTCCGCCACATTAAACGGCTGTGATAGGAATCGTTGAATCTTACGTGCTCGACTCACAGCTAACTTATCTTCAGGTGACAGCTCATCCATACCAAGAATAGCAATAATATCTCTCAATTCCTTATAGCGTTGCAGTGTTTGCTGAACATCCCGGGCTGTATTATAGTGCTCTTCACCGACCACCTGTGGATCCAGTTGACGTGAACTTGAATCCAATGGATCAACCGCCGGATAAATGCCTAGCGAAGCAATATCACGCGACAACACTACAGTTGCGTCCAAATGACCAAAAGTTGTTGCGGGAGAAGGGTCGGTTAAATCGTCAGCAGGAACATATACAGCCTGTATGGATGTAATGGAACCCGACTTAGTTGAAGTAATCCGCTCCTGTAATCGTCCCATCTCTTCAGCCAGTGTAGGTTGATAACCCACAGCGGAAGGCATACGACCTAATAATGCAGAAACTTCGGTTCCAGCTAATGTAAATCGATAAATATTATCAACAAAAAGTAATACGTCACGACCTTCATCACGGAAATATTCTGCCATTGTTAAACCCGTTAATGCAACACGTAACCGATTTCCGGGTGGCTCATTCATTTGACCATATACCAGCGCAACCTTATCCAATACGCCAGAATCTTTCATTTCGTGATAGAAATCATTACCCTCACGAGTTCGCTCGCCGACACCCGCAAATACGGAAAAACCACTATGTTCGATGGCAATATTACGAATTAATTCCATCATATTAACCGTCTTACCTACGCCGGCACCACCAAACAAACCAACCTTACCGCCTTTAGCAAAGGGGCAGATTAGATCGATCACCTTAATACCTGTTTCCAATAGCTCTGTAGAAGCGGATAATTCATCAAATGAAGGCGCTTCACGATGAATGGACATGCTGTTCTCAGAACCGATTTCACCCATTTCATCAATGGGCCTACCCAGTACATCCATGATTCTACCCAATGTTTTTGGGCCGACCGGTACTGTAATCTGCGCGCCGGTATTTTCCACCATCATTCCTCGGCGTAAACCATCTGAAGAACCCAACGCGATGGTACGCACAACACCATCACCCAACTGTTGCTGGACTTCCAACACCAAATCCGAACCCTTCATCATTAAAGCATCATATATCTTTGGTATGGCGTCTCGAGAAAATTCGACGTCAATCACCGCACCAATACACTGAACAATTTTTCCTTGACTCATTGTTGTTCCCTAAATACTAATAAATATTTAAACAGCTGCTGCGCCACCGACAATCTCTGACAATTCTTTAGTAATTGCAGCCTGTCGAGACTTATTATAAATCAGCGTTAATTCGTCAATAACACTGCCAGCATTATCCGATGCAGCTTTCATAGCTACCATTCTTGCAGATTGCTCAGATGACATATTCTCAGTCACCGCCTGGTAGATTAATGCCTCAACGTATCGCACCATAATATCGTCAATAACCGGTTTGGCCTCAGGCTCATATATATAGTCCCAGGTTGTGCTTCTATTACTGCTATCTTCCTTGTTACCTTGGATACGTTCATCTGAAAGTGGAAGCAGTTGCTCCATAACCGGCTCTTGCTTCATTGTATTTATGAATCGATTATAGAATATATAAACACGATCAAAATGATCCTGAGTATAGCTATCCAGAACAACCTTTACTGCTCCAATCAATCTTTCCATATCAGGCGCATCTCCCAAACTCACAACCTGAGAGATAACATTGGCTCTGATCCGGCTCATGAAGCCTAAACCTTTATTACCAACGCAACAAACCTCAATCTGCTCACCCTGTGCTTCCCACGCTTTTATTTCCTTCAAAGCCCTGCGCAAAATATTAGTATTCAGTCCGCCACATAAACCTTTATCGGAAGTCACGACAATGATGCCAATGCGCTTCACCGTATTACGCTCAATTAAGAAAGGATGTCGATATTCAGTATTGGCACGGCTCATATGCGCAGCAACATTACGTATCTTCTCGCCATAAGGACGTGCTTTTTTCATTCGATCCTGTGCTTTACGCATTTTAGATGCGGCAACCATTTCCATAGCCCGCGTAATCTTCTGCGTATTCTTAACACTTTTTATTTTGTTACGTATTTCCCTGCTGCCAGCCATTGGTTAGTACGTTCCATTTTTCTTGAATTGTTGAATTGCTGCATCGAGTTCTTTCTCGGTATCAGCATCCAGTTCTTTGCTCTTCTCGATTTTATCCAGAATCGCACTATATTGCCCACGTATAAAACTCTTCAAAGCAGATTCAAACGCTAATGCGCGACTCACCTCAACATCGTCAAAATAGCCCTTATTGACTGAAAATAGTGTTACTGCCATTTCCGATACACTAAGAGTTGCGTATTGTGGTTGCTTCATTAACTCCGTTGCCATTTTTCCGCGCTCAAGCTGTTTACGTGTTGTCTCATCCAGGTCAGATGCAAACTGCGCAAATGCAGCCAGTTCACGATATTGCGCCAAAGCTAATCGTATACCACCACCCAATTTCTTAATGACCTTTGTTTGTGCAGCTCCACCAACCCGAGAGACCGAAACACCCGCATTAATAGCAGGACGAATACCCGCATTAAACAAATCCGTTTCCAGGAATATCTGTCCATCAGTAATGGAAATCACATTAGTTGGCACAAAAGCAGTAACGTCACCCGCTTGTGTTTCAATAATGGGCAAAGCCGTTAATGAGCCTGTTTTACCTTTTACAGCCCCATTAGTCGCCTTTTCTACATAAGCAACACTGACACGCGCAGCCCGTTCTAACAATCGTGAATGCAGATAAAATACATCACCCGGGTAGGCTTCACGACCGGGCGGGCGACGCAGTAAAAGAGAAATTTGTCGATATGCCCAAGCTTGCTTAGTCAGATCATCATAAATAATGAGGGCATCTTCTCCTTTATCCCGGAAATATTCACCCATAGTACATCCAGAATAGGGCGCAATAAATTGCATTGCCGCAGATTCCGATGCTGTAGCAGCAACAACAATGGTATATTCCATTGCCCCGTGCTCTTCTAGTTTACGTACCACGTTTGCGATAGACGAGGCTTTCTGCCCTATCGCAACGTAGATACATACCATATTCTGGCCTTTCTGATTAATAATCGCGTCAATGGCTACCGCTGTTTTTCCCGTCTGGCGATCACCAATGATCAATTCGCGCTGCCCTCGACCGACAGGCACCATCGCATCAACAGATTTCAAGCCCGTTTGTACTGGCTGATCGACGGATTGACGCCAAATAACACCGGGGGCAATTTTCTCAATTGGCTCAGAACCCTGTGAAGTCACCGGACCTTTGCCATCTATTGGCTGTCCCAACGCATTCACAACACGACCGAGAAGTCCCTCGCCTACAGGTACTTCCAGAATACGACCCGTGCACTTTACGGTGTCTCCTTCGGAGATATGCTCATATGATCCCATAATAACCGCACCAACAGAATCACGCTCAAGGTTAAGTGCCAGACCATATGTATTCCCAGGAAACTCCAGCATCTCGCCTTGCATCACATCAGACAAGCCGTGTATACGCACAATTCCGTCAGTCACAGAAACAATGGTTCCTTGCGTACGAACTTCCGATGTAACGGCTAATCCTTCAATCCTGTTTTTAATCAGTTCGCTGATTTCGGATGGATTTAACTGCATTTCAAATAACTCCTAGCTTTTAAGGGCAATAGCCATGGTTTCTAGTTTACCGCGAACTGAGGCATCGAGAATTTCGTCGCCGATTTCTACTTTTACCCCACCTATTAATTCTGGATCAACACTCACTTTAACTTCTATTTTACGCTTAAACTTTCTTTCAAGACCCGCCACTAATTGATTCAACTGGTTATCGCTAATAGCAAATGCGGAAACAATTTTTGCTTCGAGAACACCCTCATGCGCCGCTTTCAACTGCTCAAATAATATACTGATGTGAGAAAGAATCTCTACTCGATTATTTTCAATTAAAAGCAATATTAGATTACGACCTTTGTCATTAAGCCTATCGCCACATATATCCAAAAATAACTCTTTTAGCTGTTTGGCAGAAACTATCGGATTGTCAATCAGTTGTTTAATGCGATTATCTTCAGTTATAGCTGCCAACAATCGCAGCATATCCGACCATATGGACAATGTTCCGCTTGCCATCGCCGATTTGAATACTGCATCAGCATATGGTCTTGCAATAGTAATTACTTCGGCCATTATTTCAATTCTTTTTCAATTGAGGAGAGCAGATCTGCGTGCGCTTTTGCGTCTATTTCACGGCGCAGTATTTTAGCCGCGCCCGCAACAGCTAAATTCGCAACATCCTGACGCAGCTCTTCTTTAGCACTAAATATCTCATGCTCGATTTCAGCCCTTGCACCAACAAGGATACGCTCTCCTTCTTCTTTGGCTGAATTTTTTGCTTCCTCAACTATTTCAGATGCACGTTTTTCTGCTTGAGTAATTATTTCTGCCGCATGCTGTTTGGCATCTTTTAATACATCAGAGGAACGCCGGCTGGCTAGCTCCAATTCATGTCTGCCACGCTCGCCTGCGGCCAGCCCATCAGCAATATTTTTCTGCCGCTCCTCAATCGCACGCAGCAATGGTGGCCAGACAAATTTGACTGTAAACCAAATAAAGATTGAAAAGGCTATCGCCTGCGAAATAAGAGTAAAGTTAATATTCATGACTAGCCTGTAATATAAAACCAAATACCATTATTATTTACTGAATAACTGCCAGCAATGGATTCCCAAACGCAAACAGCATTGCCAGACCAACAGCAATAATAAAAGATGCATCAGTCAGACCAAGCAACAGAAATACTTTACCTTGCAACGTTGGAATCATTTCTGGCTGGCGCGCAGCACCTTCAAGAAAGCGGCTACACATTACACCCACGCCAATACACGCACCTGCCGCACCAAGACCGATCATCAAACCGATACCAATTCCAGTGTAAGCTTGAATCATTGCCAAATACTGCAAATTATCCATTTTATTTCCCTTTCGTTTCGTTATGATTAATGATTCTATGACTAATATGTTGTAAAGATCTAATGCGACTCATGCGCCATTGAAATATATACTACCGCCAACATCATGAAAATAAATGCCTGTAAAGCAACAATCAGAATATGAAATATTGCCCAACCTGCACCCAAAATTGCACCAAATAGTGTGCCAGCTACACCTGTTGCTGCCCACATACCCAGTAACAAGAAGATAATTTCACCCGCGTAGATATTTCCGAAAAGCCGCAAGGAATGCGAAAGTGGCTTCGATACATATTCGATAAAATTAAATAATAAATTAAGTATCCAAAGTAGCGGGTTACTCCCGAATGGAGTACAGCAAAGCTCATGTATCCACCCTCCCAAGCCTTTAACTTTAATACTGAAAAATATCATTAACAGCCATATCGACAAAGCTAATGCAAATGTTGTATTTACATCGGTAGTCGGTACTGTTCGCCAATTATGCAATCCGAATGCATGTTCATATACCCACGCCATAATATCAATGGGTAATATATCCATTGCGTTCATCATCAGTACCCACACGAATATTGTCAGCGCCGTCGGTGCCACAAACACATGGCGATTACCATGAAAGCTGCTCTTAACCTCATTATCGATGAATTCAATGGCCAACTCTACGAATGCCTGACGCTTACTTGGCACACCGGGTGTGGCTTTACGCACTACTAGCCATAAAAACCCAAAGCTCATGACTCCAAGTATTAGTGATGTTACCAATGTATCAACATGCAAAGTCCAGAATCCACCCTCACCTACTTGAGTAGTCAAGTTTGTAAGATGATGGTTAATATATGATGTTGGTGTAAGTTCGTTTTCTGATGCCATATACTGTCTACTTTCTATTTGTTAACCTGTGTAACTTTCGTATCATCCGATATAAACAAAGCCATACTGTATACAATTACAGTTATGGCAAATGTACCTACAAATGCAAGAGCATTAACATCCTCATACCACTTAAATACCAGCCAAAGCAAAATAACCGTAAAAATTATTTTGACCGCTTCAGCCCTCAAAGCCGTTCTCAATGTTCCGCTTGCAGTATAGCCGCGATGATTCGAGACAATTAACGCAAAAGCTGCGGAAGATATAATGCTAACCATTCCTCCCAATACAGCGGACACCGCACTACGTAAGTCTGCCCACACTCCCAATACAATCGCTACAACAATGACAAACAACATTTGCCAAATGAGAATGATTCGCAGCGGCCTATTTTTTATCCAAGGCATTGACTACACCTTATTACCTAAAGAGTAAGCAGTCGTTTTATCTAATTTACAAAAGACGCGGATTTTAACCTGCCAAAACAAATCAGTCAACGTAAGAAATCTTTTTTGTTCTTGATCCGAAGTAAACAAACGACACCAGCCGCTTGTTTAGCATCATCCTCAAGTAATCTCTAAATGCTCTATACCGGAATTCATATCGTTATTTTTTGCTTCAGCTCCTTCAAGTTTAATTTGTAAACGCAGTTCATTCATTGAATCTGCATTTCTTAAAGCATCCTCATAACTGATTTTACCCGCCTCATAAAGCTCAAATAATGCCATATCAAAAGTCTGCATACCCCCTTCACGTGATTTTTTCATAATTTGTTTGATCTCATGCACATGACCTTTAAATATCAAATCCGAGATTAATGGCGAGTTAAGCATCACTTCTATCGCCGCTATCCGGCCTTCTCCATCTTTGACAGGAATTAAACGCTGAGCAACCAGTGCCTTCATGTTCAACGATAGATCCATCAACAACTGTGATCGACGTTCTTCTGGAAAAAAGTTAACAATGCGATCCAATGCCTGGTTAGCACTATTTGCATGTAACGTTCCCATACATAAATGCCCTGTTTCAGCAAAAGCAATGGCATGTTCCATTGTTTCACGATCACGTATTTCTCCAATCAGAATTACATCCGGGGCCTGGCGAAGTGTATTTTTCAAAGCTACCTCCCAAGATTCCGTATCAACACCCACCTCTCGTTGAGTAATTACGCAATTAATGTGCTCATGTACAAATTCCACCGGATCTTCAATTGTAATGATATGGCCGTGGCTATGTTTGTTTCGATAACCTATCAATGCAGCCATCGATGTCGATTTACCTGAACCCGTGCCTCCAACAAAAATAATCAGACCACGCTTACTCATCACGACATCTTTTAATACCGGTGGTAAACTCAAACTATCAAATTCTGGAATCTGGGTCGTAATGGTACGTAACACAATACCGACCCGTTGTTGTTGCACAAAGGCATTAACACGAAAACGCCCGATATCCGAAGGATTAATTGCAAAATTGCACTCCTTGGTTTTCTCAAACTCGACAACCTGCTTATCATTCATAATGGCACGTGCCAGTTCTGAAGTATGTTCTGCTGTTAACACCTGCTGTGATACTGGTGTCATTTTTCCATCAATCTTAAGCGCAGGCGGAAATCCAGCCGTAATAAATAGATCTGATGCTTTTTTACTGAGCATCAAACGTAACAAGTCAAACATAAACTTTGTTGCCTGCTCTTGTTTCATAGCCAATTCCTGAAATTCATAATTAAAACCTAACCCAATGATGGAAACTCCCCTCTCCCGACAATACCAATGTACTACTAGACCCACCTAATAGTATTGACATCTCTCGCCACCCTAAAGAATAGTGATCTCTACGATAGGCATGCAAAAACCCTACAAAACCTTTGCAAAACTCCAATAGTTGAAAAATTAACTCTTTATAATCAATAGTAGAAAACTTATGGCGAGAGCTTTTGCAAAGACTTCTTACATGAATATCTTCAATAGATTCCTCTTTTCAAAGCAACTTGTTGTTTTTTATATTTTAATGAAATTACATTGATCTTATGCGCCGATCATCCCACTACTATAGCGATTTGATTTTTTGTATTCAAAATTGTTGTAAAACTGCCTTTCTAATGTTCTTCTGATGGTCTTTCAACACGGGGTAACAGCACGGATGAATTTAGATCTCTAGGCGACACAGCAGAATTCTGCGTTCCATATTGTCTTATATCCGAAGATGAATTCACCCCATCCCTGATTAAAGAGAAAATGATACAAACCGGTTTCAGCCTCACTCGCTTGCTGCACTACTTGCTCACTGTTGTCCTTCAAAGATCAAAACAACCATCATCCAGACAAATCTCCAACAAGCCTACTCCGAAATTATATTCCAGGTTGTCTCACATCGTCATCATCCACCATTTATAGAAAGAAGCTCATTTTGCCTGTTTCCATGTAGTATTTTATGATGTCAGATTGTATACAGTCGGACAACTGATGAAAGATATTGCTCCTATAATATTTTCTTGTAAAACCAGTCACAGCCGATCAAACCTCCAAACTAGTCGATACATTAGGCTCTAAAATTATCTTTATTCATAGCTTTACTACGCGCCTCTGCAACCGTAATCATATTTCGAGTGATTAAACTGCTCAGATTCTGGTCCAGCGTTTGCATTCCCACATTCTGACCCGTCTGGATAGTGGAATACATCTGCGCCACTTTTGCCTCACGAATCAAATTACGAATAGCTGGCGTACCAATCATGATTTCATGTGCAGCTACCCGACCTTTACCATCCTTTGTTTTTAATAATGCTTGTGAAATAACCGCACGCAATGACTCCGACAACATCGCCCGGATCATTTCCTTCTCCTCCGCTGGAAAAACATCAATAATTCGATCAATTGTCTTGGCTGCAGAGCTCGTATGTAACGTACCAAAAACTAAATGGCCTGTCTCCGCCGCTGTCATCGCTAAACGTATCGTTTCCAGATCTCGCATTTCACCCACTAGAATAATATCCGGGTCTTCGCGCAACGCTGAGCGTAATGCATTCGAAAAACTCAATGTGTCCCGTCCGACCTCACGTTGATTAATGAGACATTTTTTACTCTCATGCACAAATTCAATTGGGTCCTCTAGCGTTAAAATATGAGCATATTCATTTTCATTAATATCATTAATCATGGCGGCCAGCGTAGTCGATTTTCCCGATCCAGTCGGCCCCGTTACCAGTACGACACCACGTGATTGCTTAGCTATTTCGGAAAAAATCTTAGGTGCCTTAATATCTTCCAAACTCAGCACCTTGGATGGAATAGTCCGCATTACCGAGGCAGCACCCCGCTGCGTATTAAATACATTAACCCGGAAACGTGCCAGATTAGGAATAGAAAAAGAAAAATCACATTCCAAATGCTCTTCGTAGAATTTGCGCTGGCCATCGTTCATAATGTCATACACCATGTTGTGTACTGCCTTATGCTCCATTGCCGGTAAATTGATCCGCCGGATCTCGCCATTTACCCGAATCATAGGAGGCATCCCTGCCGACAAATGCAAATCTGAAGCCTTGTTCTTCACTACAAAAGCGAGGAGTTCAACTATATTCATACGATATTCCTTGTAAAAGCACCTTATATTTTTGTACCTTAAGTCATGTATTGATTACAGCTAGCGCCTGGCTGAAACCAAGCGCTTCAATCAAATGCTCGGTGGATAATCAAAACGCAGCGCACAAGAAGGTAACTTTACCAATTATTTGATACGACACAGCCGGATAGACTACACCGCTCTCTCCGTAATTAACCGTAGGCTACGAGGCAGACACTATCTTCCTGATTATGCATTCACAAATTTATAACCGATTCAGGCCATCATAGAGCTCAATCATCATCCTACACACCCGCCAAGATGTCATGATTACATTTTTTAACCGTTAGATATCTGTTCCTATCAACCGCCGCATTCGCATGCTCTGGATCATCACCATATCCTCAATAATAGGGCTGTTCCGTAATGTGGTAGCTACCGCATCAATTGAATTGTTACGTTTGATTATTAGAGACCTTTGCAAAACCCCAATGATTAAAAAATTAATCTTTTATAATCAATAGCATAAAACTTCTGGCGAGGGCTTTTGCAAAAGTCTCTATTAGTCTAGGAAGCTATCACAAATCATCCATCACCCTATAAATCACAGGAATTCGGGATGATTTATTCATTAACGGCTATCATCAATACAAATTAAACAAAAAGAGGGAGTGGAGAACAGAAAAGGATCAATGGCGCTGCTTTAGATACAACTCAAGATGATTCGTACGCTAATGAGCGTTTACGATACAAACAATATCAGCAGGCAATTTTATTAATTAATGGCATCGTTCTGGACCGAAAGCAAAATGCCAGCAAAACAGCATCATTGCATGGAGATTAGAAAGCTAAGCTTAATATACAATTACCATTAGAGTGCCTACAAAAAATAGCTCTGATTACACACACTATAGTCGCCTCTTGAGTTTAATACACGCATCATCACAAACAGCTTAAAAACGCTTACTGTTTACCCATCAATGCATGATACTTCTCTTGTAATTGCTCTTTACTTTCAACCATATTCGGGTCACTACTAATACAATCAACAGGGCAGACTTCGACACATTGCGGTACATCGTAATGTCCGACGCATTCCGTACAAAGAGCAGGATTGATGATATAAATTTCTTCGCCCTGTGAAATTGCCTCATTAGGGCATTCCGGTTCACATACATCACAATTAATACATTCATCAGTAATGATTAAAGCCATTTCAACCTCAAAATTATTTTTCCAGTCTACTATGTAGTCGTTCTGCAACTAAAGGATGCACAAACTTATCAGCGTTTCCACCCAATAATGCAATTTCACGTACAATCGTAGCAGAAATAAACATATACTGTTCGGATGGTGTCATAAACAAAGTTTCAACATCAGGATACAATCCACGATTCATCCCAGCCATCTGGAATTCATACTCAAAATCAGATGCAGCGCGCAAACCACGTAAAATTATACGGGCATTCTGCTGTTGCAAGAATTCCATCAGTAAACCAGAGAAAGCCAATACCGTTACATTTGGACAATCCGACAATACCTGTTGTGCCATTTTCACACGTTCATTCAATGTAAAGAATGGTTTTTTTCCACTGCTCGCTGCTACCGCTACCACAACTTGATCAAATAAACGCGATGCACGTCGGATGACGTCTTCATGTCCACGTGTGATCGGGTCGAAAGTACCGGGGTAAATCGCTTTATCCATTTGTTTTCCGTTTTAAAAGCTGATAGCACACCTTTCCCGCTTGCCCACTCCGCCATACGATCCAATCTTTATCCGGCATAAAAACATCACTTGTCTCAATATAAACCCATGCACCTTCAATAAGTCGCGACGAGAGCAGTGATAATAACTTCGGCAATAGTCCAAGACGATAGGGCGGATCAAGAAAAATAATATTAAATCGCTTCAGGTCGGCAGTCTTGATAAATTCAAGTGCATTCCCTTGAATCAACTGTACCTGTGTCGCCCGCAACTTTTCTTTAGAATTCCGTAATGTCTGTATTATATTAAAGTCGGATTCGACCATTACCACTTGTTCTGCTCTGCGAGAGGCGGCCTCAAAACCCAGCACACCGCTTCCAGCAAAAAGATCAAGGCAAATGGCTTCATTCAAATCTTGCCCTAACCAGTTAAATAACGTTTCTCGTACCCGATCAGGCGTTGGACGCAAATCTGCGCAAGAAGGAAAGGAAATGACGCGACTACGCCATTCGCCGCCAATAATACGCACCTTACCCTGAACTAGCACCATAAAACGAAATCTCTTGAGATTCTGATTTTATTCCATCGCACCTACAATAACCGTTACCATTCCTTCTGGTTTAATCCGCTGTTGAAACGCTTTCCTGATTTGTTCAGCTGTCACATTCTCAACAGCCACTACATAATCATCAAGATAAGTCAATGGCAGATTGTAAAATCCAATCATCGACAAATAGCTCAGGATTTTCTTATTACTATCGATCCGTAATGGAAAACCACCAATAAGATTTTGTTTAGCTGCGACTAACTCTTTTTCTGTCGGACCTTTGGCAACAAAATTTGCCAAAACATGTTGCGTCAGTTTCAATGCCTCCTCTGCTTGCTCCTTTTTGGTTTGTAGTCCTATTTCGAAGGGCCCTTGCTCCTTAAATGGGGAGAAGAAGCTATAGACACTATAAGCCAGCCCACGCATTTGGCGAATTTCCTCCATTAAACGTGAGACAAATCCGCCACCACCCAGTATATAATTCCCCACGAGAAGCGGAAAATAGTCAGGATCACTCCGACGCAAACCTGGATAAGCAAGCTGAATATGGCTCTGCGTGGCTGGATGCGCAATTTTTCTAACCATCGCAGGAGGAGTCTTTACTGCGGGTAAAGCGGCACGCATCCCCTCTATAGGCAAATTCGCTGTCAGCGCTTCCGCAATAGTCGTTGCCTGAATACGGCTGACATCACCAATCATAGCGATTACCGCATTTTTGGCGGTATAGTGTGAACGGTAAAATTCAACCAAATCATTCCGTTGTATTTTATCTAATGTGTTAATTTCACCTAAACTACTGAGTCCGTAGGGGTGATTACCATAAAGCATTTTCATCAGCTCACGATCGGCAATGTAGTCTGGTTTAGTAGTAGCTTCTTTTAAACTCGCAATCAATCTGATCCGCTCACGCTCAACGACTGCCTCAGGAAATTCAGGAAACTGGATAATTCGAGATAGCATATCCAGGGCCCGCCTACTTTCATGTTCACTACTTAAAGTGCGTAGCGATATACCCGCACGATCACGATCAAAGTGACTACCCAATTGCGCCCCGACATCGGCCAGTGTTTTTGCAATTTGATCTTCAGACAAGCCACCAGCGCCAAGACTCAGCAAATGCCGGGTTAAATTAGCCCGGCCTGATTTCTCCGGTGTATCCATACTACTACCAGCGCTAAATTCAATACTGACATCAAGCATCGGTAAATCACGATTCTCGACAAAATAAACGCGCGCACCGGAAGATGTCTGCCAAGACTGAATCGGCAATGAAGCAAATATTACTTGAGAATAAATACTAAAAAATAAAATTGATACAATATGTATTATCTGCATGGTAATTTCCCCTACGAGCAAACAAGCTGAAACAGCTTATTTAAAATTTTAGATCTGTTAAATATTGGATCAATTTTATTCCTGTTTACAGAAATTAAATTTTCTATCAAATACATATCCTAAGTGCAGTGAAAAATGAATCGCCAGTATCAGCAATCAACCGAGGTTACTCGGATCATTACATTAAAACAGCGCGAGACTTTTGCAGAAGTCTTCGCCAGAAGTCTTCGCCTATTGATTATAAATAATTAATTTTTAAACTATTGGAGTTTTGCAAAGGCCTCATTATAGATAATGAATAACCGCTCGGATATATCCATAATCAAAGTACAAAACTTTTTCCTGGTTTCACGCGGAACATCGCAACTAAAATAGTCATTACTGCTTGTAGCTGCATTATTCCATCTCTCAGATCAATCACAATATGAATTTAGTAGCCAATTACCTTTGCTGAGCATTCCTTTCGCCGATTCAGATAGCAGCAGTCCATTTAAACGCTATTATTGTTCAAACCTAGCAAGATAATTACCCGCTATTCCGTAATCCTGCTGTCACACCATTAATAGTAAGATGTATCGCGCCTTTGACTTCATCATCATCGTCACCAGAACGATAACGCCGCAGCAACTCCACTTGCAGATGATTCAGTGGGTCAATATAAGGGGTTCGATTACGAATACTCCGTGCCAAGGTAGGATTATCTTGTAACAACTCGCTGTGGCCCGTTATCGCAAATAACCATTTCACACTGCGATCCCATTCTTCCCGGATGCGTCCAAAAATTTGCTCGCGCAACTCAACATCTGTAACCAATTCAGCATAACGCGAAGCAATACCTAAATCAGATTTCGCAAGAACCATATCCATATTCGATAATAATGTTTGCATGAATGGCCAGGTACGATACATTTCCTGCAATAATTCTAGCCCTTTTCCAGCTTGATCATCACGCTGAACAAACGTTTCCACCGCATGACCAAAACCATACCAACCTGGAATCATGGCACGGTTTAAGCTCCAGCTAAAAACCCAGGGGATCGCGCGCAAGCTTTCAATCGAACTCGATTTCTGACGTGATGTAGGGCGGCTGCCAATATGCAACCCGGCAAATTCTCTAATCGGCGTAGATTCCTGAAAAAATTGTTCAAAATTAGGGGTCTCATATACCAAATTACGATAAGAAGCAAAAGAATCAGCAGCAAGTATCTCCATTGCCTGGTAATAATCGGCGGCACGCTGACTAATAGGATCATGACCCAGTAAAGTTGCTTCAATAGTTGCCGCAACTAGCGTCTCCAGGTTACGACGGCCTATTTCCGGATCAGCATATTTACTCCCGATTACCTCGCCTTGTTCAGTTACCCGTATTTGACCATTCACACTACCCGAAGGCTGCGCCAGAATACCCTGATAACTTGGACCGCCACCACGCCCCACTGTTCCACCGCGTCCATGAAACAAACGTAGCTCTACCTTGTGTTTAGCAAAGACTCTTGTAAGCTCGATCTCTGCCTTATAAATTTCCCAATTAGATGTAATAAAACCACCATCTTTATTGCTGTCGGAATAACCTAACATCACTTCCTGCACATCGCCGCGTGAATGCAATAATTTGCGATAATAGGGTAGCGAAAACAATTCATCCATTATGGTGCCACAACCACGTAAATCCATAATGGTTTCGAATAAAGGAATAATGTTAAGACCTAAATGAGGCGTATCCCCGACTTGGAGCAATCCAACTTCTTTTAGTAGCAACGCCACTTCCAATATATTAACAACATTGGATGCCATGGAAATAATATAATTTGGCATGGCTGCATGTCCAAAACGACGTTGAATTTCTGCCGCCATTTGCAAAATACGTAATTCACCTTGCGTTGCCTCAGAATATTCCAAATAAGGTGAAAGCAAAGGACGTGGACTGCTGATTTCGTCTAATAACCACTGCGCACGATCCGCTTCAGCTAACTCAAGATAGTTTTTACCATCTGTACCGAACTCAAATAACTCAGCCACTACCTGTTCATGCACTTTGCTATGTTGGCGCATATCCAACGGAGCCAGATGAAAACCAAATACATCAGCCGCGCGCCGCAAATTACGCAGCGGTCCTCGCGCTACCCAAT
This sequence comes from Nitrosomonas cryotolerans ATCC 49181, assembly GCF_900143275.1. Taxonomy (NCBI): domain Bacteria; kingdom Pseudomonadati; phylum Pseudomonadota; class Betaproteobacteria; order Nitrosomonadales; family Nitrosomonadaceae; genus Nitrosomonas; species Nitrosomonas cryotolerans. The sequence continues at coordinate 205,467 of NZ_FSRO01000001.1, read as the reverse complement.
CCGATTTGTGCTGTTTCAGTGAGTGGATAATAATATCTAGATCATGAACAAATTCAACGCTGTCAGCATAAGGTTCTACAGTATCTTCTTGATCGTGTGGCGCAACAGCGTGTCCTAGGTGCTGACTGGTTGCGACAAGACGAGCGCCAATACTACGAAATGCACGTCGATAAGGCTCATCAATTCGACTGACAGGAACATCTTTCGAAGCAGTCGCCAACTCCATCAACTCATCACTGACACGCACTAGCTGCTCGGTCAAACTCATAGTGCGGCCAATCTTATTCACTTCATCTATGTAAAAATCCAGGATTAATGCCGAATGGCGCTCTGCGGCATGCAGCATGACCTGATGAGTCACAAAGGGATTGCCGTCCCGATCACCGCCTATCCAGCTACCAATACGCAAAAAAGAGGGCACTCGTGGCGCATCCTTACCTAGGTGACGTTCAAGCAAATCTTCTATTTTGGCATAGATATAAGGTATTTCAGTTAGAAAGGTATAACTATAATAAGCCAAGCCATTTTCAATTTCGTCGCGTACAGACAAACGTACTGAACGCAGCATACGCGTCTGCCACAAAATCTGTATCGTAGCGCGCAACCCCTCCTCGTTATGACGGAGCTCGTTAGGGGTTAATTGCGTGCGGGCACGTTCCTTCAACAATCGCTCAATAGTTAATTGACAATCCAGTATGCTTCTACGCTGTACTTCTGTCGGATGTGCGGTCAATACTGGAGACACAACTGCTTTAGCAAAAAATTCAGCTAAGACGGCACTGTCTTTTCCATTCGCCAGTACACGTTCCAGCGCCAATGTAACACTCCCTGCCTGAGGCGGAGAACCCGCACACAGATGAACCCGACGCCGTCGATTATGGTGTAAATCCTCGGCAATATTCGAAAGTTGCGAAAAATAACTAAATGCACGTACTACTGAAACCGTCGCTTTATTACTTAATTGATTGAGTATCGTATCCAGTTCATGGCGCGCTTTCGGATCTTGCTCTCGATGAAAACGAATCGCAGTCTGGCGGATATTTTCGACTAAATCAAATGTAGGCTCACCCTCCTGCTCACGTAAAGTATCTCCCAGCATACGCCCCAATAAACGGATGTCTTCACGTAACGGTAAATCCTTATCGGCAATTGTATGATTGTTAGAATGATTGTTCTTAGAAGTAGTCATACTCATTGTGTAACACCACCTACTGTATAAAAGTGAATTCAGATCGCATATGCCATGACCCAAGTCGGCGCCGGCCATGCTAGAATGGTTGCTGTTGAAAAATTTTGTAATTCTTTCATTTTAATATTCATGTCCAGCTCATTTATTCTCCCCAAGAAAATTATAATTGCTTCACGAAAAAGCTTGCTTGCTATGTGGCAAGCTGAATTTATTCAACAGCGATTAACCGAATTATACCCACAAACCGAAATCAGCATACTTGGCATGACCACTCGCGGTGATCAAATACTAGACACCTCTTTATCTAAAATCGGCGGCAAAGGACTGTTTATAAAGGAGTTAGAGCAAGCGCTTGCAGATGGTCGGGCCGATATTGCGGTACACTCCATGAAAGATATGCCAATGAATATACCAGAAGGATTTGTGTTGGCCGCTATAACCGAACGCGAAGACCCGCGCGATGCTTTTGTTTCTAATCAATACAACAGTCTTGAAATGCTTCCTGCTGACAGCATCGTTGGTACATCCAGTCTACGGCGGGAAAGCCAACTACGCGCGCAGTTTCCGCATTTACAAGTACAACCATTGCGCGGTAATGTACAAACTCGACTCAGTAAACTTGATGAAGGACAATATGCAGCTATCATTCTGGCTGCCGCTGGACTAAAGCGGCTTGGACTGGCTGATCGCATCACTTCCTTATTGAGCGCCGAACAAAGTTTGCCCGCCGTAGGGCAAGGCGCTTTGGGCATTGAATGCGCTGCGAATCGCCCCGATCTGGTCACACTTATGCAACCATTACATCATCACGAAACAGCCCAATGTGTCAAGGCTGAGCGTACCATAAGCCGTATCTTGGGCGGCAGTTGCCAAGTACCATTAGGTGCATTTGCTGAGATTACTGATGATGTGCTGAGATTGCGTGGATTTGTGGCTACTCCAGACGGCAAACGCACGATAAAAGACGAGCTGAGTGGCAAGCCGGAAACAGGCGAACAGATGGGAGAACAATTAGCACAACAGTTGACAGCACAAGGCGCTGATAAAATCCTAGCTGCTTTAACACTTACAGATCATTGGGAATAAATTGTCTGCAATCAAACTGCTTACAGGGACTAATATCCTCGTCACACGACCCGTACATCAGGCAGACTGTCTTGCTGATGGCATTCGTGCCATGGGTGGCAATCCGATACTGTTCCCAGTTCTAGAAATTACCGATATCACAGATATTCGTCCGCTACAAGAATTAATCAATCATCTTGATGCCTTTGATCTCGCTATTTTTGTCAGCCCTAATGCTATCAACAAGGCGATGCCTTTAATTCTAATGAATCGGGCACTGCCGCCCAATTTAAAAATTGCCGTAGTTGGAAAAAGTAGTGCCGATACCTTAAAAGAATATGGCATTCATAAAGTGATTATGCCAACCCAACGTTTTGATAGCGAAGCATTACTTGATGAAGCAGAATTACAACAAATAAATAATAAGCGAGTCGTCATCTTCCGGGGTGATGACGGACGGAAATTACTCGGAGAGACGCTGATAAAACGTGGCGCCATACTGGAATATGTAACCTGCTATCATCGGAGAAAACCCTTTATTGACACAGGTCCCTTATTAACCACCTGGTCACAAGGTAAATTAAATGCTGTTACCATTACAAGCAGCGAAGGATTGCATAATTTATTTGACATGATAGGTGAGTTTGGCCAACAATTACTGAAAAGAACACCGCTATTTACAGCTCACGCACGAATCGCTCAAGTAGCAAGGGATCTGGGACTGGATATTGTAATCACGACAAGTGCTGGGGATAAGGGGTTATTACAAGGTCTGCTGGAGTATTTTCAAGCATCCAAAAACCAGATATGATTTCTCGGAAATATGGACAGAGAGATTCAAAACATGGCCAAACCACAGCGTTCAATGATACCGCTGCTGTTTATAACGGCACTTCTTATCTTCGCTATCAGCACACAATGGCCTTATGTTAGCGGCCACATCACAAGCATTAAACAGGAACTGGCCGCGCAGATAGATGAAATAGATATTTATGGAAAAAAATCCCGGCACCTTATGGCTGAGATACAAGCCACCAGGCTTGAAGCAGAAAAACGCTTAAATCAAATTGAAACCGATCTAATCGAATCACAGCAATACCAGGCAACGAACGATGCCTTCGGCAATACACCACCACCTGATTCTCACCAGAAAATATTAGAAACGGTAGAGCAACTGATCACCCTCGCAGCACAACATTTGAATCTTACTGGTAACGTTAACGCTGCTTTAGATACAATGAGAAAGGCACAGGTTTGCATACAAGATATCCATGATGAGGCTTTAATTTCATTTCATAATATTCTTGAAAAAGATATAGAAAACCTCAAAGCAGTCACGCCCATCGATATTTTAGAAATCAATTCTCGTCTCAACACCCTCACCGACACAATCAGCACACTCCCTTTAGCTATGGATCATAAGCTAATAACAATAGACTTGGCTCCCGAGCAGACCGACGCACAAGAAAATAGATGGCTTAAGCTCATGCACGAAATGCTACAGGATGCAAAAAAATTGATCCATATCCAAAAAGCTCATGATTCAGAGACACCACTGCTTTCACCATCGCAGGTTTATTTTTTACATGAAAATATTAAGCTAAAATTAATCTTAGCAAGATTTTCCTTGCTTTCCCGTAATGAGACCGGATTCAAAGCTGACCTCAAAACAGCAAAAAACTGGATCACTCAATACTACGATAAGCAATCAACGGACGTAGTTAAAATACTTCAGGTATTGAATCAGTTGCAGAATGATACCGTCGGAATAAAGCTACCGAATATCTCAGCCAGTCTTGATGCAATACGCACTTATCGACTCATGCATACTGAGGAGACTATATGAGACTGATACTCTGGCTATTAGCCTTATTTGCTGCCGCAGTGACAGTGACATTTGCAGCTAAATATAATACCGGCCATGTTTTGTTAGTGCTTTCTCCCTACCAAGTTGAGCTATCACTCAATATATTTATCATGGCATTATTAGTCGCGTTTTTTATTTTCTATTTCCTACTGCGTCTCATATTAGGCCTCTTCGGATTCAACCAGCGACATCGCCATAAAAAAGCAGACGAAATGATGCTAACCGGGCTTAAGGCTTTCTTCGAAGGTGATTATATCAAAGCAAAGCGAAGTGCTTCTACTGCATTGAAACTAGCAGATGCACCGACGATGAAGGTAATTAATGCTGTTATTGCAGCACGCTCAGCACATAAATTGGGCGCTTTTAAATTACGCGATGAATTTTTATCCCTCGCGGAAAAAGGTGCCCCTGAGGAAAGAACGGTAAGACTCGTAACACAAACAGAATTGCTGCTCAATGAAACACGTTACGAAGAAGCGCTCAATGTACTGCAAACCTTATATTCTACAGGTGGATTACAACAGACTGCTGTACTGCAACTTGAATTGGAAGCACAACAGCAAGCAAAGAATTGGGATGCAGTACTCGATTTAATTTACCTTTTGGAAAAACGGCACCCTTTTAATAAAGCATCAATAGAACAACTGAAACTCATTGCACATCTGGAAAACATTCAGCTTAAAGCATCCGATCCGCAACTATTAAATAAATATTGGCAAAACTTAACTACCATAGAAAAGAGAAACAGTAAGCTCGCTGTTGCCGCAACACGCGCGTATATATCACAGGGAGATTGCGCAACAGCCCATCACATCATCGAACAATACGTTGATGTAGAATGGAATTCTGAATTAATTACACTTTACGCAGAGTGCCTCGACTATCATGTGAACAGGCAGATAGAATGCGCTGAAGTTTGGCTCAAGTCTCAACCCAATAATGCCCATTTATTATTAACGTTGGGCAAACTGTGTGCTCATTGCGAACTATGGGGTAAAGCACAAAACTATCTGGAAGCCAGTCTATCTGTAGAGCCTGGTCACGCAGCTCATCTTGCCTTGGCTCAATTAAGTGAGAAACTTGGTAAGCATGAACTTGCCATGAGCCACTATAACAAAGGACTCGGATTTACCTTAGAGCAATTGAGTTAATATTCTAACAATGCAGGGAGATTATAAGTAAAACGGGGATCCTACCTATGTTCTATGGTTTGGAAAGCCCTGCTGAAGGTGTAAACACATCGGAAAAAAACCTGTCTTTTGGCAAGCTACGTAAATTAGTAAAATCATTATAAGCAGCTTTTACCATTACAGGTGAACCGCAGGCATATACCTGCTGCTTAGCCAAGCTCTGAAAATCCTCTAATACCGCTTGGTGGACCAGTCCTTTTCTTCCTTGCCAATTATCGGTAGGCAGCGCGTCCGACAAAACAGGAATAAAGGTAAAGTGCTCGTGTTGCCGTTGCCAATCGTATATCAAGTCTGTTAGATATAAATCAGCTTTGGTACGTACTCCCCAATAAAGCGTCATATGTTTTTTATAGCCACGACCATTTTCCATAGAGAAAGCATGCTCAAGAATGCTTTTAATCGGCGCAAACCCCGTGCCACTGGCAATAAATATAATAGGGATATCATCATACTCTGGCGCATCACGTAAAAAAAACGATCCTAATGGTCCTTCAAAACGTAAAATATCTTTCTCTTTCATTTGCGTAAACACGTGCTCCGCAAACACACCACCCGGATAATTACGTGCATGTAATTGCAGAAACTCATCATCATGTGGCGCATTCGCCAATGAAAAGCTGCGGCGCCCGCCATCCTTCAGCAAAATATCGATATACTGTCCCGCTAGAAACTGCAAGCGTTGATTCGCAGGCAGTTTCAGAAAAATAATCATTACATCAGGCGCGACACGAACCAGCTTATGTACTCTGCACGGTAATCTTTTAATTTCAATATCTTTAATTTCACTGATCTCATGACATTCTATGACCAGTTTAGATAAGGGCACAGCACAGCAAAAGAGCGCCATGCCCGCCTCTCTTTCCACTTCTGTCAGCGTATCATGACTATACTCACCATAATCTACCGTGCCTTGTATGATTTTGCCTTTACAAATACCACAAGACCCATTACGGCAACCATATGGCAATGAGAAGCCCTCACGTAAAGCAGCTTGTAAAATTGTTTCGCCGGATTTTACGGTTAAAACATGCCCACTCGGATTAATGATAATTTCATGCGACATTGAATTACAGACGAACTAAAAAAAGAAAATAACCAGGAAAAAAACTCATTATGAAAAACACACTCTTAATTATTGGTTGTGGTGATATCGCCTTGCGAGCAGCGCCGCTATTACAAACACATTATCGAATACTGGGTCTGTGCCGCAATTTAAAAAACTCACATCAACTACGTGCACAGGGAATTACTCCAATATATGGAGATCTTGACCACCCCAGTAGTCTTGACAGACTCGCAGGAATTGCCCAATCAGTCTTGCATTTAGCTCCGCCACCTAATCACGGAATAGGCGATACACGCACGACCCATCTTTTATCCGCCCTGGCAAGGCGATCTAAAACACATAGAGAGATTTTACCACAACGGCTTATCTATATCAGTACTAGCGGAGTATATGGTAATTGCCATGGTGCACTAATCGATGAAACTCATCCGGCAAAACCAGGTAATAACCGTGCGCTAAGGCGCATGAATGCAGAAAAACAAATTCGTCGCTGGGGAATACGCAATCACATTAATATCTCAATATTACGTGTACCAGGGATTTATGCCAGCAACCGCTTACCGTTAGCCCGGCTGCATGAAGGTCATCCAGTGCTCGTTGACGCAGATGATAATTACACTAATCATATTCACGCTGATGATCTCGCACAAATCATTTTCGCTGCACTACGTTACGCCAAGCCTGGTGGCAGGATTTATCACGCGTGCGATAATTCGCATTTAAAAATGGGAGAATACTTCGATCTGGTGGCAGATCAATTTGATCTTCCGCGCCCGCCCAGAATTACTCGTGATCAAGCTAATCAACAGATATCCCCTGGGATGCTGTCATACATGAAAGAATCAAGGCGACTCAAGAATATTCGCATGAAACAAGAATTGCGTATTACACTACGCTTTCCAACCGTGCAGGAAGGCATCAGAGCAGATTCGATAACCAGTTAAGATCCATATCAAATTTAATTATAAAATCCAGCTGGATAATTTCGATATTGATGTTTCAAAATTAACATTAAGCAACCTATAAAATTGTGCCGTTACAAGCCCCACAGTCTCAAAAATCATTGTTCTAGATCAATCATTTTTATATACCTAGGCAGAAAATAGGCATTTTAGGTGATTAAGGGGTCAATATGGCAGCTGCGACAACGCGCGAAGAAAAAAAATTAAAAGAAATTAATTACTCGTGGGAAGGAAAAGATAAAACAGGGAAATTACTAAAAGGTGAAATGCGTGCAGCAGGGCCTGTTGTGATTACTTCCACACTACGCCGCCAGGGAGTTAAAGTCACAAAGATTAAAAAAATTTATTCTAATGGCACGATTACGGATAAAGATATTACCTTATTTACACGCCAACTCGCGACCATGATGAAATCAGGTGTACCCTTATTACAGGCCTTTGATATCGTTGGTAAAGGAAATAGCAATCGTGCCGTAAGCCGATTGCTGATGGATATTAAAAATGAGGTAGAAACAGGAAGTAATTTAGCCGACGCCTTTCGCAAACACCCCCTTTATTTTGACGCCTTATTCTGTAATCTGGTTGGCGCCGGCGAAGCTGCGGGTATTCTCGACAGTTTATTAGATCGCTTGGCTACATACAAAGAAAAAATCCAGGCAATTAAAGGAAAAATTAAATCCGCTTTGTTCTATCCTATTTCAATTATTGTCGTGGCATTTATTATTACCGCGGTAATCATGATCTTCGTAATTCCTGCATTTAAGGAGTTATTTGAAGGATTCGGCGCTGAACTACCCACACCAACATTGGTCGTGATGACGCTTTCAGATTTTTTTGTTGCCTACTGGTGGGCGATTTTCGGCGGTGTAACTGGTGGTATCTATGGGTTTTTTTATGCATGGAAACGATCGGTTCCCATGCAGCAAGTGATAGATAGACTGGCTTTGAAATTACCCATATTCGGTGAAGTCATTCGTAAAGCCACTATTGCACGCTGGTCACGCACCCTTTCCACTATGTTTGCTGCGGGTGTTCCTCTGGTTGAATCGTTAGACTCTGTCGCCGGTGCTGCAGGCAATTATGTTTATTATGAAGCAACTAAAAAGATTCAAATAGAAGTCAGTACAGGTAACAGTTTGATGGCCTCCATGGCCAATACCAATATTTTCCCAAATATGGTCATACAAATGGTTTCTATCGGCGAGGAATCCGGCTCGCTGGACTCGATGCTTAGTAAAGTTGCTGATTTTTTTGAGGCCGAGGTTGACGATGCTGTAGATGCGCTCTCCAGCCTAATGGAGCCGATTATTATGGTTGTGCTGGGTACACTGATCGGCGGCATGGTCATTGCGATGTATTTACCTATCTTTAAAATGGGTATGGTTGTGGGCTAGACTGATCAGGATTTAAAAATATTTTTTATTACATTAACATACCCATGTCATTCATATCCTTACTGCACAATACACCCAGCTTTTTTATCACTTTCATCATTATTATTGGTTTAATGGTCGGCAGTTTTCTCAATGTACTCATTTACCGGCTTCCAAAAATGATGGAACAAGGCTGGCGGCAGCAATGTGCGGAATTGCGCGGAGAATCTGCTGAAATATTACCTACATTCAATATTGCAACGCCCCGGTCTATCTGTTTTCATTGCGGTCATAAAATTACAATACTAGAAAACATTCCCATTCTTAGCTACTTGGCTTTAAGAGGACGCTGCTCTCGATGTCACCATCCCATTTCTCTGCGTTACCCCATTGTAGAAATGCTCACCAGCATCATGAGCGGCTTCACTGCTTGGTATTTCGGTTATAGCTTAATCACCATTGCGGCATTAATTTTTGTCTGGGCAATGATTGCATTAACCTTCATTGATTTAGATACACAACTGCTCCCTGATGACATCACATTACCTCTTTTATGGATCGGTTTACTCATCAATTTGAATAATGGCTTTACCGATATTCATTCTGCAGTTATCGGCGCTATGGTGGGTTATCTTTCTTTGTGGTCCATATATTGGTGCTTTAAGCTTGCTACAGGTAAGGAAGGAATGGGGCACGGCGATTTCAAGCTACTCGCTGTTACCGGTGGATGGCTAGGATGGAATATGCTCCCACTGGTTATTTTATTCTCCTCGTTTGTAGGTGCAATAGTCGGCGTTAGCTTAATCCTCACTGCGAAGCACGATAAAGATTCACTGATTCCATTCGGACCTTATCTAGCGGGCGGCTCTCTCATTGCTTTGTTTTGGGGGGAAGAATTAAACAATACCTATTTAGGATTATTCTAGTCGATGGTTTTCATAGTGGGATTAACAGGAGGAATTGGCAGCGGAAAATCCAGTGCCGGCCAGTATTTTTCAGCTTTGGGCATTGATGTGATTGATACTGATCAAATCGCTCAGGAATTAACCCAGCCACAAGGCCCTGCTATTATTCCCATCAAAAATAGATTCGGTGGTGATTTTATTACTGCGGATGGCGCTCTGGATAGAAAAAAGATGCGAAGCCAGATATTTTCAGATTCTGCTTCTCGGCAAAAACTTGAAGCCATTCTCCATCCGCTCATCCGCGAAGAAGTCAGTCGGCGTATTGCATTGACCCGATCCTGCTATATCATCATTATGATCCCCTTATTATTTGAAACAACAGATTATCATCATATGATTCAGCGCATTTTGGTGATCGATTGTGATGAACAACATCAAATTACGCGTACCATGGCGCGCAGCCAGTTAACTCAGCAGACAATTTGCGCCATCATGGCAACCCAAATTTCACGGCAGGAACGTTTACAAAAAGCTGATGACATTATCACCAACAACCAAGGCATGGCCTATCTAAATAAACAGGTCATTGATTTACATAAAAAGTACATTATGCTATCCAAGCAACACCCCATTATTCAAACAATATCTTAGCCGTTTTCCTGAATGGTCTCATTTTTGTTTGTGAAATAATGTGACTTATGTTACATAAGGCGATACCCTATATCCCACACTCTCTTACAGGTTATACTTATTGTGATTTGTTATGAACACCCTCTCAATGAACGTATTCGTACCTTGTTACGACTTGAGGACTTGTTTAATAGAATCGATTTCTTTTCTGCCAAAGATACCCCGATCGAACACCATGCTGCACTGGTTGCCTTATTTGAAGTTCTTGAGATAACCAGTCGTGCAGATATCAAGTCGGATTTATTACAAGAACTGGAACGGCAAAAACAAATTCTGGAAATATTACGTAAAAACCCTGATATTTCTGAAGCAGCGCTTAATAAGGTGCTCAACGATATACAAATCACATTCCGAGATATGTTAAATATAGCAGGAAAAGTGGGTGAGCACTTGCGTGAAAATGAATGGCTGATGAGCATCAAACAGCGCATCAGCATGCCCGGTGGAGCATGTGAATTTGATTTGCCTTCTTATCATTACTGGTTGCATTTGGATCCAGCACTGCGACGCGATAATTTTAACGCTTGGTTCACACTGTTATTGCCTGCTCGTAATGCCTGTAATATTGTGCTCCACCTGTTGAGAAGCAGCGGCAAAACTTTTCAGTTTATCGCACGCCAGGGTGTTTTCCAGCAAACAGGATCAGGATGTATCGCACATATGCTGAGATTAAAGGTAAGTGAAGATTATCCTTGTGTTCCAGAAATCAGCGCCAATAAATATGCGCTGAGCATACGTTTCATCCCCTCACAATCAGGACAAAAAATCAAAGTATACGAGGATGATGTGCCATTCGAACTCACTTTCTGTAACTTATGATTAAATCCCAAACCGCTTCATGCCAATGCTCACACTTTCATATAATCCTTGTTCTAATCAGCACCTTTTTATGTTTCTCTCATTCATCAAAACTATCACGGAATACCCAGAAATCGGTTCTATTTCAAGATAATCTCTCAGAGAACTGTCAGATAATCGCCATAAATAACTGTTTTCAAAAAATTAATTTTTTTATAAGATTCATAATCCGAAAGCCATTATCGTGACTACAAACACCCTACCGGACAGCTCTCCGTTCCCTATTCTTAGATGGATCGAGACTTTTGCAAAAGCCCTCGCTATAAGCTTTCTACTATTGATTATCAAGAATTAATTTTTCAAACTATTGTGGTTCTGCAAAAGCCTCGGGTCAAGATGAGTCATAAATGACGCATATACCCATGCTAACTTAATAAGAAATTTCTAGAACCTTAAGCGCTTTTCTGACTACTGCGCCGTGAAATACCGACAAAACCAAGCAGACCAAGTCCCATCAACGCCAAGGTCGCTGGTTCCGGCACCAAAGCAGGTCCACCTGGATTGGTTATGGAACCGCCCGCTGCGCCAATGATAACCGCACTACCCTGATTATCAACTGCAAGAATGGGCAGACTTCCGGTGTTCCCAAAACGATTATGGCGCGGACCCGCTAACAAATCACTGTTAGTCAGCCCAGGGAATGCAGCTGTTCCGGCACCGGTCAGACTAATTCCTGAACCGCCACCAGAAATAACACCCAAGGCTGGCAATAATGATGTCACCCAGCCATAACCATTCGACTGACTAAATAAACCACCACCATTACCAAGAAAGTTATCAATTAATGTGGCATTTGCTGTAAAAATGTTTCTCTCACCAGTAGAAGAGCCACCAGGAACATTGTTGCCTGAATCCATCATAATAATACCGGTGTTACTTAGCTTATCACTACTGGTACCATTAAAAAAATTTGTGATATCGGTGTCACCATTAATGTTGACAAAGCTCCAACCACCGCCCGTCAAAGACGACAAACTAAAAGCCGAAGCCGCTGCCCTCTGTGCCTGGCTACCATTATCGCTGCCCAGATTGACGACTTTCAGGTTTCCATTTGTCAGCAAGGGGGAAGCCGCTAAATTCTCCAGTGCGCGCTGCATGAAGAGCCAGCCATCCTGATTGCCTCCTCCATTTACAGAACCATGATCATCGGCATCTGTTCCCGCCAAAATAAAGGGACCCGCCTGAGCAATCCCGACAAGCATTGTAGAAACAATCCACCCATTGATTAATATTTTTTTAAGCATCTTATTCCTCACTAATAAAAAAATTGACCTGTATTGTTTCTGAATGAATCAATACATCTTTTTACAAGCGAATTCCATGCCATATTTATAATAAAATATAAAACAATGTGTTATAGATGATTTTAACTGAACCACAGCATTCCTGTAAAAATGAACGTCATGTACTAAAGTACTATTACAGCAATCTAAAAATGAATAAACCCAAACGGGTTTTATGAATCCTAATAACCTGGCAAAAGTAAAATAGAAAGTGGAAACAGGCAGTTTTCCTGAACGCGATATCGCCAGAAGTTCCGGAATCAATCAGTCACATGATTTAAAAAAAAGGATTCGCTCGGATTACGATGACACGACAGCATTCTTATCAAAAATGGAAGAAACGATGAATTATTCCAACAAAGCGATGCAGATTCGCCTTCTGCACAATCTCATGAATAGCCTATTTGGCAAGCTCTCCGCTTTCTTGAAAACCGTCCGCATACCATCCCGGCTCACCCACCCAATTTGGGGATAAGCAGAATAAAAAAACCATTCTTTATGGGCTGATTACCAAAGGAAAATAAAGCGTATCGTATGCAGACTGCTAACGATTCAAGCCTATGTCATTCCGCATAATGTGAACACGTACCGAATGGCATCATCCTGAGTAAAACCATTTCGTTTTTCTCTTACCAATCAGAAAATGGTTAATGCTTGTTTGTCATGTTTTATTATCTACAGACTAACTGGCCTGCAAACAGCATTCAAAGCCTGGCAGAATGGGATGTTTACCCGCCGATAATACTGCACGGACATCACATTCGGTCATGATTAGATGTATCAGATAACCTGATACCATCAGGTCTCAAATACTCGTGTAATAATCAATAGCGATTCAATTCCTGTAGCCATGAGAATAAGTAGTATCGCGGCATAATGCTATAAGCCGCTGAATTCAATTACAACCTGATCAATCAATCCTGTTTTTACCATTAAAAGAAAGAAACATGACTACACCGCATGATTTGCTTAAGGATTTGCTGGAATATATCGAAGAACAAGCGAAAGAAATCGATCCAAGAGCTTATCGTATCTCTGCCACTAAAGAAGACACATGGCGCAACACTGACCTGCTGGGATTGCCCGGTCTTGCGCTTGATCTGCATGTAGAAGGTGACCCTATCTGGCTGCATTTGGCACGCCTTAAAGCGCATAATGCACCCACTATTCCTGATTCGTTCAAGGGCCTGTTCAAGATCAACAATGATCCATTTAGCGCACCGCCTGTACCCGATGAGTATCATCTAACTACTTGGATTGCCCAGCATGAATCTAATTTTGATTCTCAAACAGCATTGATTCCTGATCCAGAAACGAAACAAAAGCAACTGCGACAGAAAGCTGAAATCACCGTACAGGAATACTTATCACAATGGATCGCCTGGGCAGAAAGTGAGCGCCCACGTCGCCGGAGCATCGCATTCTATGATGAGCTCTTTACTCTGAAACACCAGATTGAATCTGAAGAAGCCGTTAATCCTCAAGAGATTGTATGGGGCGTAGGCGTCGCATCCTGGCAAATTCCCTTTAAAGAAGGTTATATTGATTTTGAATATCCGATACTCACGCAAGCTGTCGAAATTTCTATCGATGAGAAGAGTATGGCGCTGGAAATTCGCCCCCGCGATACGGATATACAGACAGAGATGCAACCCTTCGTCGCCTGTTCAGTCCCCGGAGCCACTGATATTGAAAAAATACTCAAGGCCCAGCTTCAGGAACGGAAAGATTGTCCGGTTACTCCATTTGACCCTGCAAGCTATACTGATCTTCTTAAACTCGCAGCATCCAATCTGGATAGTCATGGCAACTATCAGACATTACTGGTAAAGGATGAGCCTATACCGACTCCCGGTAACAATCTAGTCGTGACAGACGCTTGGGTTTTACTCTCACGACAGCGCAAAACGCATTATCTGACAGATGACTTGAAGCGCCTGAAAGATAAGCTCGTTTCAAACTGTCATATTCCAGCCGGGCCACGTGCGCTGGTTACACCACCTTCAGATCAACGAATTAAATATGAGACCGTTCACTTCAGGGGTTTATCCAGCCGTGGGTCAATACATAGAAAGGCTAAAGAACTGTATTTTCCGTTGCCTTATAACGAAGAACAAATTACCATCATTCAGCGCCTAGAAAATGCAGCAGGCGTAACGGTACAAGGTCCCCCTGGCACCGGCAAGACACACACCATTGCCAATGTCATTTGTCATTATCTGGCTACCGGCAGACGCGTCCTGGTTACTTCACGGGGTGAACCGGCCCTTAAGGTATTGCAGTCCAAAATTCCCGAGACAGTGCGCCCCTTGACAGTAGCCCTCATGGCCAGCGACCGGACGGGTATTCGTCAATTTCAGGCTTCGATCGAAATCATTCAGCATCAGATATCCCAGCTCAACCCGGAACAAACAAGTCAAGCAATTGCAAGACTGAAGAAGACTATTGATCGCACACACCAGAAACTCACTGCTATCGATAAACGCATCGATACAATTGCGTTTACACAACTTTCTGAAGTTGAAATCGAAGGCGTCTCCATGCGGCCACAGGAACTCGCTGAATTAGTCGTTTCCGGTTCAAAACGACATGGTTGGTTCGATGACACCGTTACTCTCTCATCGGAGAATACGCCGCCATTGTCTGAACTGGAAGCCGACGAACTTCGTCATGCACGAAAAAAAGTAGGGCGGGATTTGATTTATGTACACGCCACTTATCCCGCCATTGAATCTCTTCCAGACACAACCGCAATTGCTGAGCTACACGACGCATTATCCAGCATGAGAACAATTGAAGCCGAAATCGAACGCGGTGAACTTCCTGAATTAAAAGCAACAACAACTAAAGTGATGAACACCGTCCAGGAACTGGTGAATCGGGTGGAAACAGCCAGGAATCTGGTTGAAGAACTGGAAACGATTCAGACTGGCTGGCCACTGGCGCTACGTGAAAAATTTCGTCAGGCCTCCTACGCCGCTGAACGCCGCGCTTTTGAGCATTTATTTGAGGATATCGACGGGTTAATAGTAGCGCGGGGTAAATTCCTTAAACGGCCGGTTCATTTTCCCGATATTCATTTCCTAACAACCAAGACACGAGAGGCGATCAATCGCGCAGCCAAAACTGGCAAGCCTTTTGGCCTGCTTGCTTTTTGCACCAACGAAACCAGAAAACAGATTGCGACCATTAAGGTAGCCGGACTAGCACCATCCTCCGCAGCAGATTGGTCTCACGTACAGTGCTATATTGACCTCCATGAACAGCTCGCATCCTTTGTAAGTCGCTGGAACCAACTAGCAGATGAATTGCTTCTGCCACCAATGGAAGCAAACATGGCCTCCCTGCGACAAATTGAAATAATAAGCACTATTGCCAAGAAAACCCACCGCCTGGTCACGAAATTAGAGGCGGTATTGCTCAAGAAAGCCAATGTGGTATTCGCCACGCCTCCCAATAAGGCGCTTATGGGCAGCTCTGCTGAACTCAATCACATTAAGACTCAGCTGTTACGCCATTTAAGCAAAGAAAAACTCTCCTGCGCAGCCACACAACTTAATATGCTTCAAGAAAAATTAGTGGATAAAACAGGGCCCGTATCCATCAAGTTAAGGCAATTTTTGGAAAAACCGTTGGGAAACCCGCATATCCCTGTTGATCAAATCGTGGCGGACTATACAGCACTCATGGCAGAGCTGCATCATATTACCTCACTGGCAGCTGAATTTAACCTGATTAAAGATTACGCCAGCCGTATTAAGCAGAAAGGTGCCCCAAAATTAGCCGCTCGCATCTGCTCTCAACCAATCGAACAATCCGGTGAAGATATTATTTTTCCTGTGACCTGGCAGAAAGCATGGAACTGGGCCCGAATACGCACCCATCTTGATAAGATTGAAGCGCGCGAGGAATTGCTTACGCTTTCCACGACACGTCATAATTTTGAGGAAAGCCTTTCCCGTTTCTACAAAGAGATCGTTGCTAAAACAGCCTGGCTTGCGACCAAACAGAATGCCACACCCCGGATTCTCCAGGCGCTTGCAGGCTATGCAACAGCCATCCATCGTATCGGTCAGGGTACAGGCCCGAATGCAATGCGTTATCGTCAGGATGCGCAAGAAGCCATGCAGGATGCCGCCGATGCCATCCCGTGCTGGATTATGAGTCATGCCCGAATATCAGAAGCCATGCCCCCGGATATCGGAGCATTCGACCTTGTTATCGTTGATGAAGCCAGTCAATCCAATCTCTGGTCGCTACCTGCAATTTTGCGCGGAAAGAAAATACTCATCGTGGGAGATCACAAGCAGGTATCTCCGGATGCTGGCTTTATTTCCAGCCAGAAAATTCAAAAACTAAAAGCGCGTTTCCTTGCCAATCAACCTTATGGCACAGAAATGACACTGGAGAAATCTCTCTATGACTTAGCCGCCCGCGTCTTTGCTTCTGAGCAAGTTATGTTGCGCGAGCATTTTCGCTGCGTTTCACCCATCATCGCCTATTCCAATCAGATATTCTATAAAGGCGGCATCCAGCCATTACGCATTCCAAAAGCAACGGAAAAAATTGATCCACCACTGGTTGATATCTATATTCCGGATGGGCTTCGAGACATACACGACCGTAATGACTATGAAGCCCAGGCTATCGCTGAGGAGATGATAGCGCTATTAAAAAATAATGCTTTCGCTGGCCGCACGATCGGTGTTGTTTCACTACTGGGTATAAAACAAGCCAAACATATTGATTCCATTGTGCGGCAGCGGTGTGATAGTGCTGAGCTGCTTCAGCGCAATTTCGAATGTGGAGACGCACGGACTTTTCAAGGTAGCGAACGAGACATTATATTTCTATCCATGGTGGTGGATAGCAGAAAACCCAAAGCATTATCTGGAAATCAATACGACCAGCGTTTTAACGTAGCCGCCAGTCGCGCAAGAGATCGAATGTATCTGATCCGTTCCGTCAAGATAACGGATTTATCGAATACAGATTTACGCCTTACCCTGCTGAATCATTTCACTCAGCCTTTAATGGCTACACAAGAAGAAACTGAAGTACTCATTGATCGCTGTAAATCCGGATTCGAACGGGAAGTCTTTTCTATTCTGACAGCGCATGGCTATCGGGTTATTCCGCAGGTAAAAGCAGGCGCTTATCGAATCGATATGGTGGTTGAAGGTAGGAAAGATAATCGCCTGGCCATTGAACTGGACGGCGATGCCTATCATGGTCCAGACCAATGGCAGCACGACATGTATCGCCAACGCGTCCTAGAACGGGCAGGATGGGTATTTTGGCGCTGTTTCGCATCGACATGGGCACGGCATAGAGACGATGTGCTTCAGGAATTGCTGGCACGTCTAAGGTCAATGCATATTGAGCCTATCGGCGGTATCGATTATGCCCCTAATCTGATAGAAAAGCGCATATGGAAACCGTCAGCAATTGAACATAACACGCCTGCTATCGGTGAAGTTTTAGCGCTATCGGAACTGTGCTGACAAAAAATATGAAATACACTGGCAGCGCAGAAACAATCCACTGTATTCATTCTGGTAGACTCAACACTAAGACTACACACCCGGCAATAACCACCCGTTCACAATAAATTGAAAGCTGTATGAGCGAGTACAACCCATCCATCAGGCCAGGAGGCCGATAATAGCTTCTATACTTTATTTTTTACATTCAGGGTGATAGCATGATTATCATTGCTGATCTATTCCAGCGTGCATCTATATGGCCAATTCATTTGATCGTCGCATAGCCAGACAGGAGCAGTCATCCTGATTGAGTCCTATATGCATTTTCTACGTTATACAATACTTAATTTCTTATGAAACAGCATATCGTTACCTGCCCACAATGTGGAAAAAATGTAGTTTGGGAACCCGCTAGTCGTTTTCGTCCATTTTGTTCTGAACGATGTAAAATGAACGACTTGGGGCAATGGGCCAATGAGGGCTATCGAATTCCGGAAACGGAACAAAATAAAAAAGAAGAAGATTGACATCCTCCCCTTCCTAAACGAAGGGGATTCCTAGCGACTTATTAAGCCGTTAAGAGTAGGTTTGTATTGCTACTGCCTACTGGTTCCTGCTTCTTAGACGAAACTAACGTTTCAACTCCACAGGCTAACAAGCGATGTCCTCGCTCAAGTACATTCAAGGCACCTACCAAGTCGGCATTGGCTTTAAATCCACATTCTGTACATTCAAAAGCACTTTGGCTTTTGCGATTGTCACGACTAACATGTTGACATCTAGGGCAGGTTTGAGAGGTGTATTGAGGGTTTACCTTCAATACATCCCCGCCTGAACAAGCCTGTTTATACTCCAAGAACGAAACGAACATTCCCCATCCTTGGTCAAGAATGGATTTGTTTAGACCCGATTTCGCTTTGACGTTTTTACCATGCTTTTCAACACTGCCCTTGGCACTCTTAGACATGTTTCCTATCTTTAAATTCTCAACTACGACCATTGCGTGATTTTTGCTGATTTCGGTTGAGGTTTTGTGTAAGAAGTCTAAACGAGCATTGGCAATACGCTCATGCAGTCGGGTAATGATTTGTTTCTGCTTTTTCAAGTTAGCAGAGAAACGGACTTTTTTAGACAGCTTACGCTGTTCAAAAGCCAGTTTCTTTGATAACTTTCTGAAACTGTTTAAAGGTTCTACGTATGAGCCGTCTGACAAGGTTGCAAAGCGGGTAACGCCCATATCAACACCAATCATACTGGTTGAGCTATGACGCTTTAGCTCGGTCTCGTACTCAGTCTGAATCGACACGTACCAATAACCGCCTTTACGGGAAATCGTCATATTTTTAACGTCACCAATGACTTGGCGTGAATTACGATATTTCACCCAACCGATTTTAGGCAAGAACACTTTGCTAGACTCTTGCTCCAGCTTAAATCCTTGTGGATAACGAAAGCTGTCACTCAAATCTTTTTTCTTGAATTTTGGAATCCGTTTTAAAGGCTGTTTTTTATCAAAACCGTCTTTGAACGCTTTTTCTAAGTTTTTTAAGGCTTGTTGCAACGGTTGAGAATGAACGGTTTTTAGAAATCCATAATCTTCTGAGGATTTCCATAGCTTTAGCCAAAATGACAACTCGTTGTACCAAAGCAATGGCTGTTTCTGCTCTAATCTGAACAGATTCATTGCTAAGGCTTTATTCCAAACAAACCGATTAGCACCCGCAAACTCAACCATCTTCTGTACTTGGTCAGAATTTGGATTGAGTCGAGATTTAAAGGCTTTGCGTATAATCTGCTTCATGGTTATAATTATACAAAAAGGAATTGGTTTATGCAAGTTGATAACGATGTAAGAACAGGAAAACATTGCGTTTTTAATCTTCATGTTCATTTGGTCTTTGTAACAAAATACCGTAGAGATGTTTTCTCCGGAAGGGTATTAATTGATCTGGAAGAAATATTTAAAAACGTGTGTTTGGATTTTGAAGCAGAATTGGTGGAATTTAACGGTGAGCATGATCATATTCACCTTTTAGTTAACTATCCACCAAAAATTGCTATTTCTAACTTGGTAAATAGTTTGAAAGGCGTTTCAAGCCGACTTATTCGCAAAAAGAATTATCCCGAAATTAAAAATAAGCTTTGGAGTAATATGCTTTGGAGTCCAAGCTATTTTGCGGGTAGTTGTGGTGGAGCACCACTCTCGATTATTAAGCAATATATTGAACAACAGCAAAGACCGCATTAAACAGGCTTCGCCTGTGCGCTTATATCTCCGCCCTGAAGGACGAAGTTTTACGCGCTATTTGATAAAAAAAGCAAACCATCAAGTACCGCGCATCATGGCAATACCATGAGCACCCAACTCCTGAGCTGTCGCCAGGTCTTCCTGGCGTAATCCACCCAGAGCATAAACGGGCAGAGAGTAATCACGAATCAGTGCAGCAAATTTCTGCCAGCCAAGTGCTGGAGACCCAGGATGACTCAAGGTCGGAAAAACAGGACTCAACACGATAAAATCCAGATTCAACTGCGCAGCATGATGAAGTTCTTCGGTATTATGACAGGACGCACCACACAGACCCTGCTCAGGTCGGCATGAAAGTGCCATTAGCTGTGATGATGAAAAATGTACGCCATCTGCGTCCGTTTCACGAGAAAACACCCCATCTCCATTAATCAAGACTTTTGCGCCATACGCATGCGCACGTTTGATCACTTCACCTGAAAAAGTACGCAAGGCCTCTCTCGACATTTCCTTTTCACGTATCTGTATCATTCGTAAGCCACGTTGCAAAGCATCCTCAATCCGTGTCAAGGCCGCATCGATACCCAGTGCTGTCGCCTGTGTAATGGCATAAATCGATGGCAACTGCAGCGCCTGTATAATAGGGGCGTTTGCGGGTAATACCGGTTCAACCTCAATATCATGGGGAGATTGCCAGGATAACCGCTGATTTTCCCGTGCCCACAAGCCACCGTGCCAGTCTGTAACGCGAAAAAAGTGCAGGCGGACAGTCGCGTGAGTATAAGTAAAAATACGTGTCATCCAGGGATCTGCATGTAGCATCTGCATTCCCAATTCCTCTTGCAGCTCCCGCTTGAGCGCGTGCAGCAAGGATTCACCTGCCTCCACCTTGCCTCCCGGGAATTCCCAATAACCGGAATAGGGTTTGCCCTCAGGCCTGCGAGCCAGCAAGAAACGGCCATCCGAACGGATGATAATCGCGGCAACGACCTCAACAATCACGGCTGAATCAGATATCACCATTAGATCCAGACATCATCATTTATTTTGGCTGACAGCGTGATGTCTGCCAGCCCAATCACGGGCAAATTGCCAGGCAACCCGTCCACTCCTGGAGCCGCGTTCCAAAGCCCATTGCAACGCGGCTGTACGTATCGAAGCCGTTACTTTCTTAATGCCAAAATGAGCCAGCCAGTACTGAATAATCTCTAAATAGCGATCCTGGTCGAAAGGATAGAAAGAGAGCCATAATCCAAAACGCTCCGATAATGCAATTTTCTCTTCAATCGCTTCTCCCGGATGGATTTCTCCATCAATATGCCGCGTATCCAGATTATCCTGCATGAACTCCGGAATCATATGACGTCGATTCGATGTCGCATAAATTAAAACATTTTCAGAAACTGCTGCCATTGAGCCATCCAGGACGACCTTTAACGCCTTATAGCCCGGCTCATCCATCTCGAATGACAAATCATCACAATACAAGATAAAACGTTCCGGTCGCAGATAAATCTGTTCGACGATGTCATGCAAATCAATTAAATTGTGTTTTTCTACTTCAATCAAACGCAGACCTTGACTGGCATATTTGTTCAACAGCGCTTTTATCAACGATGATTTACCAGTGCCTCTGGCGCCGGTAAGCAATACATTATTCGCGGGATAACCTTGTACAAACTGATATGTATTTTGATCGACCCGCTGTTTCTGCTCATCAATGCCGCATAACGCATCCAGAGTAATGTGATGGGGATGAACAATCGGCTGAATAAATCCGACATAACCTTGCTTGCGCCAGCGAAACACGATCGCTTCGTTCCAGTCTGCGACAGATTGCTCAGCAGGCACCCATCTTTCCAAGCGGGCAAGCAATTTGTCCGCACGATTACACAATTTATTTAACTTATTCTTAGACACAGATCATTAACTCCGGTAATCCGCATTAATCCGGACATAATCATAAGAAAAATCACAAGTCCATACTTTCGCTGCAGCGGCCCCGCGATTTAAAACCACCCGCACGGTGATCTCTGATTGACTCATGACTCGCTGACCATCCTGTTCTCGGTAGCTTTGTGCCCTTCCGCCGCGCTCGGCAACCAATACCTCGTCGAGATAGAGCTGTATATCATTGACGTCAAGATCCACTATGCCGGCGTATCCAATCGCAGCAAGAATTCTTCCCAAATTAGGATCAGATGCGAAAAAAGCCGTTTTGACCAAGGGCGAATGCGCAATCGCATAGGCAATGCGAGCACATTCATCGCGATTCTTTCCTGCCTCAACCTGTACCGTAATAAATTTGGTCGCGCCCTCACCATCGCGCACAATCATCTGAGCCAGTTCCGCAGAAACTCTGGTAATCGCCTCTCGCAAGAGATTGAATTCTAGGCTTTCCCTGTCGTTGATCTCAGCAGGTGCCGCACGACCCGTCGCCATTAGCACAAAAGCATCATTGGTGGAGGTATCACCATCCACCGTAATACAGTTAAAGGAGTGATCAGCCGCGTACCGTGCAATCTCGTGTAGCAGTGATTGACTTACCCCCGCATCTGTTGCTACATAACCCAACATGGTTGCCATGTTAGGGTGAATCATGCCCGATCCCTTAGCAATACCTGTAATAGTGATCGTTTTGCCATTCAGCAGAATCTGTTTTGATACGGCTTTGGGTACAGTATCCGTAGTCATGATTGCTTGCGCAGCAGCAAACCAGTTATCTGCTGCGAGATTCGCCACAGCAAGGGGTAAACCACTAACAATCTTCACCAACGGCAGCGGTTCCATGATAACCCCGGTAGAAAAAGGCAATACTGCCTGCGAATCGCAATTTAATAACTCAGCTAGCGCAGCACAAGTAACCTGTGTATCCGCAAGGCCGGTCTCACCTGTACCCGCATTCGCATTGCCCGTATTAATCACCAGCGCACGTATTGAGGATTGACCATCTGCTACACTGGCAAGATGCGCTTTCGCAACCACAACGGGGGCTGCGCAAAATCGATTCTGGGTGAAAACACCCGCCACTTTCACATCTTCGTCTAGTGCGATAATCAATAAATCCTTACGGCCGGATTTTTTAATACCCGCCTCGGCGATACCCAATGATAAACCGGCTATTGGCAATAATTGGTCAGGTAATAAAGGGATAATATTAACGGGCATAGTAATCAGATCAGTAGAAAATGCGCTATCCTACCGCATCTTTATCTTCAAGATCCATGATTTATCATCAAGATCGTGAATCAAAATTGGTTAAGGAGGAAAAAATGAATTTTGATAAAGAACTCGATGCACGCGGTCTGGTTTGCCCGCTACCCGTATTGCGTACCAAAAGATCTCTGGCAGATATGCGCAGTGGACAGATATTAAAAATTGTTGCCACCGACCCCGGTGCAGTCATTGATTTTCAAGTTTTTGCCGAGCAAACAGGCAATGAATTATTATCTCAATCAGAAACAACGGAAACCTTTACATTTTTCATGAAAAAGCGATAAATCTGGCTGATGTAACGGGTATTCAGAATAAAGTGATCATGCCAGGAAAAAGCATCACTGCAACCAGAGCCACCAACTGTAAAAAGATGAATGGAATCACTCCCCGATAAATATCCAGTGTACTGATTGTTGACGGAGCCACTCCACGTAAATAAAACAGCGAAAATCCAAAAGGAGGTGTCAGAAAAGAAGCCTGTAAATTTAGCGCAACGAGTATACCGAACCAGATCGGATCAATGCCGATCTGGCTCAGGATTGGTGCAATCATGGGAATAAAAATATAGGCAATCTCAACAAAATCGATAAAAAATCCGAGCAGAAATATCAACCACATCATCAGCACTACAAACCCCCATTTACCTCCAGGAATATGTTGCATGATCTGTTCGACAGCTTCATCGCCACCGGTATAGGTGAATACCATTGAAAAGAAAGTGGCACCCGCCAGTATGGTAAAAACCATTGCGCTGATTTTGGTTGTTTCCATCGCAACCTGATGCAACATGGAAAATCTGAAATGTCCGCCGATCAACGCCAATATGATAGCGCCGACCACGCCCATGGCAGCCGATTCAGTCGGGGTAGCCACACCAACAATCACCGTTCCCAAAACAATCATGATTAATGCCAGCGCGGGTACGATTGTTTTAAACGCCTGCACATATTGTGTCATTAGTGACGCGCCGCTACGAGGCATCGGCGGTGCAACCTCTTTCTTATATAGCGCCAACAAAAGACAATAAACAATATAGAGAACCACCAGTAACAGACCAGGAACAATCGCTGCTCGATAAAAATCGCCTACCGGTCGTTGCAGGACATCGCCCATAATAATGAGAATAATGGAAGGAGGAATGATTTGCCCCAGTGTCCCTGACGCACAGATGACACCACTGGCGAGCTGTTTATCATAGCTATATTTCAGCATGACCGGTAGCGCAATCAATCCCATGGTTACAACGGATGCACCCACCACGCCGGTCGATGCAGCCAGCAGCATGCCGACCAATATCGTGGAAACAGCTAATCCACCGCGGACATGGCCAAACAGCGATCCCATTGATACCAGCATTCTTTCTGCAATACCCGCTTTCTCCAGTATCAATCCCATGAAAATGAATAAAGGAACCGCCATCAGCGTAATATTGGTCATGATTGAATGCATACGTTCGGCGACCAGCAAAAATAACTGCAGGCCCTCCGAATAGAGCCCGAACATGAGCGCCACGCCACCAAATGTAAACGCCACAGGATAGCCCATCGCCAGAAATACGAGGCAAACCAGAAACATAATCAGCGCAATCATTATTTTTCCCGATGCACTGAAGTGCGATCATGAGCCAATTCTCGATTTGTATTTTCAATCAGCAAACGCACGTTACGCGAGATAATCGTCAATGACTGCATCAGCACAAGAAAATAGCCTAGTGGCAATAACGCCTTAAAGATAAACCGATAATGCAAGCCTCCTGGATCATTGGATATTTCCTGTATCTTGTAGGAATAAGTCACAAAATCATAAGCGCTATATAAAATCAATGAACACATCGGAATAACAAAAAATACCGTACCCAAAATATCTACAATTGCCTTTTTCCGGACAGTCATACGCGCATAGAATACATCTACCCGAACATTGGCATCTTCGCGCATGGTATAAGCTGCACCCAGTAAAAAGACAGCAGCAAACAGGTGCCATTCCATTTCCTGTAGGGCAATTAAACCACCATCAAACAGATAGCGTGCAATCACATCAATAAATACAATACAGATCATCAGGATACAAAGCCATCCTGCGAGCCAGCCAAAACTGCCGGAAAGCGCGTCAACAGCCTGCTCAAACTTGCGAAGGAATTTCATTTGAATTATTTACTCAATAACTGAAACGGAGCGTCAGGAATGACATCACTTTAACCGCCTGCAACAGTCATCCGTTCTATTAAAATTGAGCCGCTTTGTTTCGATCCATGCACCACCACGTCATCACCGACTGCAATAATGCCGAGCAGCATTTCTTTCATATTACCGGCAATAGTAATTTCTTCCACCGGATAACGAATCTCCCCTCCTTCAACCCAATAACCAGAAGCACCGCGGGAATAATCTCCTGTTACCGCATTCATTCCATGGCCCAGTAACTCTGTTACCAACAGGCCGGTGCCCATTTTCTTAAGCAGCGCTTCGAAACACTCTGGAGCCGCATTCTCAAGCACCAGATTATGGCACCCGCCCGCATTTCCAGTAGAGCACAGCCCTAGTTTACGTGCGGAATAACTCCCCAGGAAATAGCCCTTTACCACCCCGTTCTCAACCACATGGCGTGGATGCGTTGCTACCCCTTCATCATCAAAAGCACTGCTCGCCAAGCCCTTCTTGATATGCGGCAATTCACGAATTTGAATATCTGAAGCGAATACCTGTCGATCCAGACTATCTAGCAAAAAGGAGGATTTTCGATAAAGATTACCGCCACTCACCGCGGCAACAAAATGACTGATTAAGCTGGAAGCAATCGGCGCTTCAAATAATACAGGCACCTCACAGGTTGCAATTTTCTTCGCGCCCAGACGCGCAACACTACGCGCCCCTGCTTTCCGGCCAATACTCTCAGCCGATTCCAGATCGACTGTATCACGTGCCACGCTATACCAATAATCGCGCTGCATGGTATTATTTTCGCCCGCAATGACAGCACAGCTAATACTGTGGCGTGACAGCGGATATCCTCCCATAAATCCCAGGCTATTGGCATATACAAACTGGGACTCTCCCAGGGCAACACTGGCGCCCTCTGAATTGATAATACGCTTATCCGTCGCATAGGCAGCAGCCTCACAAGCACCAGCAAGTTGTATGGCCTCCTCTACGGGTAGAATCCAGGGGTAGTATAAATCCAGATCCGGAAATACTTGTGCCAATAATGTCGCATCAGCTAATCCCGCACAATCATCTTCAGCCGTATAACGTGCAATGGAAAGTGCCGCCGAAACCGTATCATTAATTGCTTGTGGAGAGAAATCAGTCGTGCTGGCATTGCCCCGTTTCTGCCCAATATAAACCGTGACGGACAACCCCTTATCACGATTGTATTCAATGGTTTCAACTGCTTTCTGGCGCACCGTTACGGTTTGACCGAAACCATCCGATACATTTGTTTCACAAGCAGTCGCCCCACCCTGTTTGGCATAAGTCAGAATGTCGCGTGCAATTTGCTGAAGCGTAGTGAGTGGATACGAAAATCGGGAATTTGACACGGATAGATTATTCATAGAGTAAATTCTTTGTGGAGATAATATTAAACTGAGAAATTTAGCGCGTTATCATTACTTTTGGAGCCAAAAAAATGAATTAGGGCGTTATGATAGCAGCTTCTTGATATCGTATTACACAGGTTCCCATGCAAAATAATCCAGAAAATGATCATAATGAGGCTGCACCCCCCAGCAAAACGCAACGCAAACAAGCAATGCATGCATTGCAGGAAATGGGTGAACAATTGACAGCACTTGAACTCAAACGGCTGCATGAGCTTGATCTGCCCGAAATACTCATGGACGCAATTCTTGCAGCGAAACAGATACATCAACACGGTGCACGGCGCCGACAAATGCAGTTCATTGGTAAATTAATGCGTAAAATTGACGTTACGCTCATTCAGGAAAAATTATTCGCCTGGCAAAACACGTCTCTGCAACAAACAACCCGACTGCATCAGCTAGAACGCTGGCGGGATCGCCTCTTGGCGGATGATCAAAGCTTCACTGAACTGGCACAAAACTATCCGACTGCCGATATACAGCACTTACGGTTACTGGTGCGTAATACGCATAAAGAAAAGCTTACAAACAAACCACCTAAAAGCTTCCGTTTATTGTTTCGTGAGCTACAAGCAATCATGACTGAAACAGCGATTGAAAAACGCCCATTCAAAACAGATTGATGTAGCTAATTATAGCGCTTAGTGTTTAATTTTCACGCGGCGTCCGAATCGGTGTTGCAATAACATCGCATTCCCGCACACTCAGCTCATAACCCGCCTTCTAACCAGGGCGCGGTGCAACCCAAAGCATATATTATCAGTCATTATTGCTATCTGTTCTGTACGCCAGAAAAGATCACCGCCATATAAAGTAAGGCCATAAGGCTATGGGAGAATAAACGACCATCAAAAAAATGGGCTGAATAAAGGTACTTATGCAGAGGCATCTTGCCAGGCTGAATGCTGACAGGCTGCTTGATTCACCATATTCATACAAGAACGATCGCTTGCTTAACTAACTTTATCGTTTATATAATGGCCGTTAAATTCGACAGCGAATTATCCGTATTTAATTTAATAAACAAGCATGGAGAAATATTCCTCGTTATTGAATCTGTTCTGTCCATATAAGGAGTGATCGATGAGTGAATTGATAACTGAATTAATAAATAACTTTTCCTTTAATACCGTTGCCGATAGAAGTTGGCTAGAGATTGCTTCGATCGTAGCACCCTCTCTATTTTTGATTATTCTGTTATTTGGATTGAGCTTTTCACTGAGCAGCAAAAAATGGAAAATTACTGCCTATATTATCTGCACGCTTCTCGCTGTCGTTTTCCTACCTTATGAATTACTCCGCCAGTCAACCGAAATATCTAAGGCTGAAGCAAATATTGATGAAATGCAGGTCAACCTGAAAGCGTTATTGAACGCAGCAAACCTCGACCATCTGGAGCACTTAACCAACAAAGAAGTGGCTTCCAATATGCTCGAAGGCTTGATTGATGATCTTAATGAAGAACAAAAGAAAGATCTGATATTTATCTCATGGCTCATCACTGAAAATGAAAAACAGGCGCAACATCTTCATGAAGATAAACAAAAGGTATTCGTTGATGAAATTAAACGCGATCTAAGTAAAATGAAAAATGAAATTATTGAGTCAAGAGAACCGACTGATAAAATTTCTGGTGATATCCTGAACCGAATTGATGATGACGTCAGCGATTTGATAGAGAAAAGAATGCAGGTATTTAATCAAAAAATTGACGCTACAATAGAAAACTTTCAAACAACATTTAATTCCTTTGTACAAAAAGAATTAAACGAATATAAAAATACACTGGATTCCATTACACAGAAAAATATTCACGAACTCGCAAATTATACTCAGACGGCAAAACAGGCTTTTGCTCAGCAAGTGGATCAAGCAAATAAAGAATCGTTGCAGAAACTTGAGGATACAAAAGAAAGCATTGACAACGTAGGCGCTACCATTGAAAAAAGTAACCTGAAAGATGTGGTTAGTCAGGTACAACAGCTTTCAACCTCGATCGATTATATTCAGAAAAAAAATGATATCTTATTCGAATATAGTGAATGCCTAAGAACTACCGGATTAATTGATTTCAGTGGCAGAGAAAACCAATGCAAGAATAAACTCAAGAGGGCCATGAGCCAGTTAATCGATAGCTGATCGGCGGTCCTACGGAGACTGGATTATTAAATTTTCAGTAACGAAGTTTTCAAATGACCTTATCCAAGACTCCTGCATAAAGATAAACCCATCATTATGTCCGCCTTGTAATGTCAGGAATTGTTTTGGCTCAAAGGCCATCTGATATAAACTCTGACCGTGTTTAAATGGCACGATCTCATCTTGCAAACTGTGGACAATTAATACAGGGCAAGTTACCGATCGCAATGATTCAACGGTATCGTAATTAAATCGTGCTATCCGTCGTACGGGAAAAAAAGGATAAATTTCTTCTGCCATGTCCGGAACAGAAGTAAATACCGAGGCCAGCACCAGCATTCCTGGGGCTTTGTGTGCCGCAAGCCAGGCCGCTACAGCACCACCGAGGGATTCGCCGAATAGAATAATACGCGACGGAGAAATCCCTTTTACCTCAATCAGATAACGCCATGCTGCCAAAGCATCCAGATAGGTACCGGATTCCGTTGGCGTACCGCTACTCTGGCCATAACCACGGTAATCAAAAATAAGTAAGTTATAGTCCAGCTGATTAAACATCGACAAGTAACCGATACGATGGGAAATATTACCGGCATTGCCGTGAAAAAATAGTACTGTCGCCTTTGCTCCAGATGCGGGAACAAACCAGCCGTGCAGCATTTCATTATCCACTGTGTTAATCCTCACCGATTCATAGACTAATCCGACCTGGCCGGGCGTGGCTATAATCTTACGGCCAGTTTCTGGGAAAAATATCAAGCGTGACTGACCCAGAAATAACAGTAAAACAAGCAGCAGATAAATCAGGATAACCACGATAACCCAATTAAACAGCATGCGCATAATGTACCTATTCGTATTTTCGTATCACGCCAGGAATCCTGTCACAACTCACCTCGATAATACTCAATCAGTGTGAAAACAAAAATAATCCAGGACAATCCCCTGATCGGCATCCATTCGTCTCCTCTTCCCCGTTATCCCATGCGGTTATAGATCCAATTGCACTCTCCAGCATATGAATAACGAACCGATTTCTTCATCTTGCTTATTAAACTGCGTCAATATTTAATAGCGATCAAGACAAGATATCCATGACACATCTACTTTTCAGCGCATTAAACACAGGTGTCCTATGTTCATAGCCAACTGTGTTTAAGATCCCAAAGTCATCGATCAAAAAGATTAACCGACGGCAGATTAGCGCTACAGAATAAATAGCCGATTATCAACATGGCACCTCATTACACTCAAATGCAGCCATGTTGATATACCCAACCAGATCTCAGTGGGTCACTGATGCTTCTACCACTGCTGCGGATGAGGTCGACAAGGATGACGGTACTCGACTACTGGAAACCAGGCGATTCCACTTATCCATGAATTCAATAATGACTTCTATATTGACATCATTGAGCAAAACAAACGGTTAGATGGAATTCTGCCCAGCACTGATGTGGAAACCAGTTCTGCGGTGAGCGCCCCTCGCATACCGAAAAATTCAACGGACCAGTATAAGTTTCAATCATATCGCTGGGGATTGATTCAGGTTTCATTCGCTTCTGTTGTAGGAGACAGATGAAACGGCTCACTCAGAAAAGCATTGAATGCAACACTATCAGATGAACCAGTCATATTGCTCGGTTGCAATAGAGTCGACCTACACTCCTGACATTCGATCAATGGTTGCGTATTCCACTCTTCAAGTACCCGCATTTTTTTGAGAAAATGACACCGTACTAAACAACGGACTCCGAACTCGCCCCTGCAGGAAAACCCATCACCACCACTGCCTTTACGCGTTACAGCTACAGCTACAGGCTACAATACTGTTGTAGGCTACAGCGGCAGTCCGATTATCTGATTTACGCTTTCCAGATGTCATAATTCATCTCCTCATTCTATCTCTGCTGACCTACCTCGTTCAGCAGAAAGCTATTGATTAGCATAACCTATACTGCCCTTAAAATATTGATAGCCGCGTTAAACTAAATAGGGCCGGTACTCTAATTTATGCCAGCACCAATGCCATTTTCACAAACAAGATGAGGCTGATTTATTCAATCACTCATTTCAACAAATACACCGCATCATAAGCTTCAAACGAAAAATCCGGCCAAATTATTGATTCATTCGCATCCACTTTTTTTGACAGCTTAATCATAGAATACCAATCTTAACTACCGAATAGGTAAACCACCCATTCATGGCTAAGGAAAATCCTTAAAAAATTCCCGCCACTGTGTTTGAAAATAAGCCTGGCCATTATTTGGAATAGAGAGATTGCGCTAGGTTGTCTCACTAGCTGCTCGTCATATGATGAGATGACGGACATAAAAACCATAAATTACTCGCTTGTTGTGACAAAAATCACATTCATCTGATCGCTGATGGATCAGAATAACAACATCGCAGCGGCTAAATCAGGACAATGACTGATCACATAATCCTGTTACAGTTTTCTGACAACATGAAGCGCAAGTTATTGTGAGACGTGGTTAAAATAAAAGATCGAATGGAATGAAAGTTTCGTTATAACAACCAAGAAAAATAATTCGTATTCCAGGAGATTTTTGCAAAAGCCCTCGCCAAAAGTCTTGGGTTATTGATTATAAGGAGTTAATTTTTCGACTATTGGGGTTTTGCAAAGGTCTTCAGATATATCACTGTTAACGTGAAAAGGAGCGTTATCCCACGAGTGATAATCAATGTACGTACATTATACCCGGCATCATATTTTCACAGAAGCCAGCGTAACAGCGGACCACCATATTTTTGATGAATCAGGTAACTTGTTTCATATTAGGATCTTATTCATGGCTAAGTCCAAACCAGAAAAGCTATTTAATAAAAGGACTTATTTTATAAAAACAAAGATCATCATTGTTATTTTGATAATCCTGCATCATTTTGAAATGTACCGATTCAATATAAAAAATAGCGTTATTTAAACGATCATCCCCCCTGTGGTTGTCTATATTTTCGTTGACCTTCTACCAGATTAACCTGGTACGGAGTGATCCAATTTAATCTGGATTGCAGATAGGGAACAGATAACATTCATTAATAAACCGCCTCACCCGTATCCATTAATACATCTCAATTTAAGGCTATTTATTTTTAATCATAGTAACCAATAATTATTATCATTTAGATTATCATTATTTTTACTTTTCGTATTTATACTATATATAGATATCATATGAAAAAAACATTTATTGTATTGACGATAGCCAATATCCTGATATTTACACTCATGTCGCCATCATCATGGGCCGATCTCGCCGTCGTCGGACGCATTCAATCTGAGTACAGCAACATCGACATTGAAGGCATTTCAAGCCAGTCATCCGTTAATGATCCAACCTTTTATTCATCATGGGGCCTGCGTATTTCTGAAGATCTGGGGAACGGAATCAAAGCACTGGCAATGATTGATTATGGTTTTGATACCAATGGCGGCCCTACCGGCGCCCGAGAACGATGGGTTGGATTTTCTAACGATACCTGGGGCCTGATAAAATTTGGACGCATCCATTCGCCATTTGCTGATTTTGCCGGGGGATGGACGATTGATCCCTTTGTCTATACGGTACTGCAAGCGACCGGCAGCGGCGGCACCATGATTGCCAGCGCCAATGGGCTGGGCTCAGGCTCGTACTCTGCTGTTAATAGCGTCGTACGGTTTGACTCTGTCGACATAAACGGACTTTCCTTTGCAGCGATGCTCATGCCGGGCGATGCCAGTCAGCTTGAAGCCAATCTTGGTGGCGTTCTCGGCGGTGCAGGAGGCAATATCGGCAATACAGGCGGTGCAAATGGCGAATGGGATTTGCAAATCGCGGCCAAATATTCGGTTGACTATGAGGATCACACCTTTGATGTGTTCGGTGGTTACTCGCGAGATAACATTAGTACCTTACAAAAAAATATCGCGGCAGTCCATCTCAAAACAGAAGAAGTCGGACGCATCGGCGGTGTCTGGCATTACAAGAATTTCCGCCTTCAAGGTCAACTCGACTATATAAACAACGCACTCGGCGCGGCGACCTGTTCCGATGCGGCAGCTCTGGGCAAGATAGGCGAAGCAACCAGACAATGTAATTCCGCGATCAATCCTGGGGGTGATGGCATTGTCTGGTATGCAGGGGGGCAGTATAAACGGGGGAATAATACGTTCATTCTACAAGGCGGCATGACGAATGCGTTTAGCGCAAATGCTTTTGCGAGCCGGAAATCAGAAAGTATTACAGTGGGCGCATTTCACGATTTAAGTAAACGCTCCAGTCTTTTTGGCGGCTATCAACATGTCAATGTAGACGATAACAACGCTACCATGGATCGTGACCGCAACACCTGGACAATGGGCATACGTCATCATTTTTAAATAAACCACACTCTCTCCTCTGATTCAAACGATTTTCCCAAGGGTGTGGGGGTGAAATACGGATTATTCAGATATGATAACCGGTTGCCGTCGTTTACATTTAAATCCGGTATAAATTAAGTTTACCCAGAATGTGCGGAGGAGTTAAGGCAGCCTTAACACCGTCTCACTTAAAACAGTTCATCAAGTAACTTACGCTCATCTTCCAGATAAACCAGTTTATCCAATAATTCCTCAGTGCTTGTAACCTGAGCACAGGCAAAACCCAATGCCGCCATGAAAGCAGCATGCACCTGATCTGCCGGAATAACATTACCATTAAACTCCACATCTAATGTCGCACAAGCATCATGCGCAACTGAGCAGTTATAACCAAAATCATGCGCCGCACGGGTCAGTGCATCAACACACACATGACTCACGGCACCGGCAATGATCGTATTCTCTATGCCCGCCCGGTCTAAGAAATCTTTTAACCCTGTATCCCGCAAACTATTTACCTGATGACTCTGTATCACACATTCACCATCCTGAGGCATCATCGATGCATGAATCTCAGCACATCTCGAACTGGGCAGGAAAAAAGGCGGGGAATCAATTGCATATTCATGTCGTATATGCACAACGGGAAGTCCATTCTCTCTAAAGACAGCCAACAATTTTTCACCTTGTTTAACGGCCTTCTCCATGCCTCCCAGCAGCCATTTACCATCCTGGAAATAATCATTCTGGAAACCAATTAAAAGCAATGCTGTCTTCAACATAATCACCCTTGCTCGGTAAAGAAAAAAAGATTATTACCGACAATAGCAAGATACACTAAAGCCATAAATGGCATAAAACAGGTTAAAAATAACAAATGGATGCTATAACTATAAAAATCGGTATTATCAATTATCCTGGAGCCATGCAATCAGCAGTACATGGGCTCGAAGAAATGTTTATATTGGCTAACAATATATGTAAGCAGCATGACATTCAGCGATGCTTTTCTACGGAATCGTGTGACATTGAACGCGTTACAGAAACGATAAATGATGATCACACCTTCTTATTGCAGGCGGTCCTTATTCCACCAAGTATTGCAAATGATTATTATTTATCTCCGGACAAACAGTTGAAAGACTGGATAAAAAAACATCATGCCCGAGGTGCTATCACCTGCTCAGCCTGTGCAGGAGCCTTTATTCTTGCCTCTACAGGCTTGCTGGAACAGAGGCCGGCCACAACCCATTGGGACCTCGCCGCACAGTTTTCTTACGCCTATCCCAACGTCGCATTAGACGTTGATAAAACATTGATTAATGATGGTGACATCATTACCGCCGATGGCATTATGTCTTGGATAGATTTAGGCTTGGAGTTGGTCGCGCAGTTTACGCACCCGCATATCATGCGTCAGCTCGGAAAATATCTGATTGTCGACACGGGCTTGCGGGAGCAGCGCTATTATCGAAGCTTTGTGCCTAAACTAGATCATGGTGACCCCGTGATTCTTAAAATTCAGCATTATATGCAGATTCATTTTAATGAGCCCATCACAATAACCGCCCTATCAAAGCAAGGCCATCTCAGCGAACGAACTTTCTTAAGACGATTTGTTAAAGCCACTGGATTGCGGCCCGCACAATATTTACAAAGACTGCGTATTCAAAAAGCCTGTGACCTAATTGAAACAACAAATAGCACATTCGAAACCATATCATCAGAGGTAGGTTATGAAGATAACAGTGCTTTTAGAAAAACATTTGTAAAAATTATCGGGCTAACCCCCAAAGGTTTCAAAACTAAATTCGTGAATAGCTAACCCGGTTGGGTGCAAAAATAACTGGAGGCCTTTGCAAAAGCCCTCACCATAAGTTTTTGACTATTGATTATAAAGGATTAATTTTTCAACTATAGGGGTTTTGCAAAGGCCTCCTCATATCTAGCTTTCATCGCGGCATAACGACAGGCTGACTCTATTTGGTTGGTTTTTTTCTGGTGTGCTTTTGTGCAATCAATTCAGCCATTACCCTTCCAAATAGCGCATATTCCTAAATACCAATGAAAATTCCGACCATTGGTGCAATCCAAAATCGGCGCAAGCACCTTACGCAAACGTCATATTCATTGCCGGTTAGGCATCCTATCCGTTCCCCATTTCTTGCACCCCCCAAAAAAAACAAGTCCACCCAATGCCGATCACTGACACCCATTATCATCAGTTGATATATTTAGACCCTTTGATGCGAAAGACATTACCTTGATACCAGCGGCGATGACATAATAAGTCGGGTCGTGTTAGCAATAGTGAATCAAGTTGATTCAGACCACTGGCGGCCGAAAACCTCACATACCATGTGACTCTCTTATTTGAATTTTATTTTATCGCTTGTTTTTACTCAATCCACAGGAATACAGCAATCATGACGGAATCGGAGCGCATCCCAACCGAATCTACAAAACCCTCTATAGATGAAGTTATTATCCTGCTACAACAAGCAGATTTTGATCAATTAAAGTTTTTATTAAACCACTTCCATCCCGGACAGCTGGCAGATATTCTGGAGGCAATGCCGCCCAAGGAACGTAAACAGCTATGGGATCTTATACCAGAATCCCAGGGTGCCGACACATTAACACTTCTGCATGATGAAGTTCGCAACAGTCTGATCGTTGAAATGCCGACCGAAGAACTGGTCGCGGCTACTGAACAAATGAATGTCAGCGATTTAGCCGACATGATTGAAGAGTTACCCGAACGCATCAGGCAATCTATCGAAGAGAATTTATCTGATGAAATTCGTGAGCATCTGGAAACCAACCTGTCTTTTGAAGAGGGAACGGCCGGACGCCTGATGAGCCCAGATGTAATTACCGTCAGAAACGACGTCACACTGGAAGTAGTGTTGCGCTATCTACAATTGCACGAGGATCTGCCCGATTATACCGATGGGCTGATGGTGATTGACCGGTCTGGTCTTTATCAAGGCAAGTTGCTGCTAAACAAGGTGTTAACTCATGATAAAACCAGTCTGGTTAAAGAAGTCATGAACAGCCAGCATCCAGCCATATTGGCAACCACGGATGAACATGAAGTCGCACATTTCTTTGAGCAGTTTCATTTTGTTTCGGCCGCAGTGGTAGATGAAAATAATTATCTATTGGGGCGCATAAAAATGGATGATGTTATCTGCATTTTACGCGCAAAATCAGATCACGCATTAATGGGCCGCGATGGCCTGCATGAAGAAGAAGATCTGTTCGCACCGGTCATCAGCAGTGCTAAACGCCGCACCGTATGGCTGGGCATTAATCTAGTTACCGCCTTTCTCGCAGCCTGGGTAATCGGCATATTTGCGGACACTCTCGATAAAATCGTGGCGCTAGCCGTATTGATGCCCATTGTTGCCAGCATGGGCGGCATTGCGGGCAGCCAGACATTAACCTTAACCATCAGAGGACTGGCATTGGATCAGATTACCAACGGCAACAGTGGTTGGTTAGCTCGTAAGGAGGTTTTAATCGGTATTATCAGCGGTTTATTATGGGCGCTCGTTGTCGCCGGAATGGTCTGGCTCTGGTTTCAAGATACCGGCATCAGTCTAGTCATTGCAGCTGCCATTGTAATCAATCTGGTCGCAGCAGCCGCAGCTGGCATTGCCATCCCCCTGATTCTACAACGCCTCAACATAGACCCAGCACTATCCGGCGCAGTTATTCTGACAACAGTCACTGATGTGGTCGGATTTATGAGTTTCCTCGGCTTGGCTACATATTATTTATTATAAATCAGCTTATTGCATAATCTTATAGAAACGCTGATCGGGCAATACATATATAAAGGGGCGGTCTCGTAATAGAATTACTTGAAACTTCACTCGTTAATAATCAATAAGTTGTACGGTAAAAAACGGATAACTCTATATTACGAGGCAGTCCCATAAACGACACAGATACCTGGTTTAAATCAGGCAGCACGGGATCAATAAAACAGGCCTTTTACCCCCCCTTATGATGCGATAATTAGAGTGGGTGTAAGCACGACTAAACTGCTCTAGCATGCCATCATCCTATCTTGCATTAACGGCCACCAGTTAATCGGACAAATAAACGGATCCCTACTCGAGCCAAAAGATTGGTTTATTCTGCTATAAAAACCAGGCTTCCCCAAAACAATATCTTAAAACGCACGACAATCAAGGAATCTGCATTGACAACCCATAAAGCCTTCAGTACATTTCCATCAAATAGGCAGAAAACTTTTTCTCGAGTACTCATTATAAATTTCGATCATATCGCTTCATTAGATAGAACAGGAATTTGTAACACATAGTTTGAAGTCAACCTATTGATAATGATAAATGTATAAAACCGCTGCATAACTGGTTATCTCGGGCTGGGAAAGATTTTAAGTATTAATTTATCGATGCTGAAAGTAATCAGAAAAGCTCAAAAACGCAGTTGTGCAGAGGTCTCTGTATGGCTAATTATCGCTTCACTACTGAGAGGAATATCATGACTATCCGTAACCCCATTGATGTTGCCACCCGCGTAAGCCCCGATCTATCCGCGTTAATAGAAACCCGGATCAACAACTCAGATTCCGATCAGCCTATAACACTTGCCACCATGCGCACATTTATAGCCGGTTTGTTACCAGCAACCTTCACCG
This sequence comes from Nitrosomonas cryotolerans ATCC 49181, assembly GCF_900143275.1. Lineage (NCBI taxonomy): Bacteria > Pseudomonadati > Pseudomonadota > Betaproteobacteria > Nitrosomonadales > Nitrosomonadaceae > Nitrosomonas > Nitrosomonas cryotolerans. Next base: position 167,285 of record NZ_FSRO01000001.1, on the reverse strand, counting down.
AAACAGAGCAATCACATCATTTTGATATCACTGAATCATTGCTCGATGAGCTAGATGCTCTGATTGAAGAGTTTGATGAAACAACGTTAGCTATCGATTTCGTGCAAAGTGTAGCCAGCGAGCCACTTTCCAGAGTAGTGGAAACGGTCATAAATAGTGAGAATTGGGAATCTCCACCTACACTGGGAAAAATACAGGAAGCGATCACTTCTGGTTTATTAGCCAGCCTGGTAGGTGCGGGTGTACTGGAGGAGGATGAAGATGATGCCTTACTCGCTGAAATTGAAGGATTAATTAGTCGTCATGGTGTCGATTCATTGGCAGAAGAATTTTTACGTTACGAATAACAATACATCTGTTTTATTCTGATTCATATATAAAAAGGTGAATAAATGGAACTTAGTCAAAAATTTTAAATCATAGTTGTTGATTTAAAATCGTTTGTTTTTACTGACATATGAGCCTCAATCAAAATTATTCGTTACAGACGGGTGTTGTTCTGGAAATTTCGGCAGCAACCTTACATCACCTGATTAAAAGCGCTGCGTACGAACAGCGCACAACGGCGCTCATAAAGATTCGCCGCCCAGCGGATCTTTATGATTATCTATCTGTTATCGTGCATCAGGATGCTCATGGTCTGATCAAAAGGCGTCACGCTTGGGCCAAAAAAATCAAAGGTGATCTACTGGCAGGGAAGCCAGTTTCATTCAAGAATTTTGATAACTTATTTTGGCGTCATCTTGATGAAGAGGATCCAGACGGTGATGAATGGTATCGATTAATCGCCGACGAAAGATTCCATTTTCAGTTGACCAGCTTATTGGATACATTACGTTCAGTTGAGCGGAGACTTCATCAAACCATCAATACACCATCTGACTTAAACCTTGGGTTAGGTAATGTTGATATGATGACGTCTGACATATCCCTATTTCAGTACTGATAGATCTATGCTCCGATCTTAAATTGACTGCTCCCCTCCGTAAACGAAGGGGATTCCCAATTCAACGAATCCAACCCGGACGCACCTAAATGCAAACAGGACTTATAGATTCTCCAAGGGCTGACACCGCCAGTCCAGCGGCCAAAACATTACGCGCTGCGTTGATGTCTCGATCATGGATTGATCCGCATTCCGGACAAGTCCATTCACGCACATTCAAAGGCATCTTGTTTACGGTATGCCCACATCCCGAGCAGCGTTTGCTGCTTGGATACCATCGGTCAATACCTACAAGCTCTCGCCCGTACCACAGCGACTTGTATTCTAATTGCCGCACAAATTCACCCCATCCTGCATCGGAAATTGATTTTGCGAGGCAACGATTTTTCTTCATATTGCTAACAGCTAAAGACTCTACAGCTATCACTTGGTTTTCGTTCACTAGCCGTGTTGAGAGTTTATGTAGAAAGTCTTTACGAGCATCAGCAATTCCTGCATGTAGTCGCGCTACTTTTAGTCTGGCTTTTTGTCTATTGGCCGACCCTTTGCGCTTTTTAGATAGCTTGCGTTGCAGCTTAGCAAGCCTGGTTTCATTCTTTCGTAGCGTGTTAGGAGACGCAATCTTCTCGCCCGTAGAAAGAATAGCGAAGTGCGTTAATCCTAAGTCAATGCCGACTTTGCCGCTAACCCTTGGCTTTCGCGCAACAGAGTCGTCGCAAAGCATAGAAACATGGTATCGACCCGCTGAGTCTTTAGAGACTGTTGCAATCGTTAGTTTTGTTGCCTTAGGAAGGGTGCGCGACCATCTGATATTCAGTGGATCTTTCATCTTCGCCAGTTTCAGAGACTTACCGTCCCACTTGAAGGCGCTGGACGTGTATTCAGCCGATTGCTTCTCATGCTTGCTTTTGAATGACGGGTATTTGGCTCGTTTGGCAAAGAAATTACCAAATGCCGTTTGCAGGTGGCGGAGAGATTGCTGCACAGGAACACTGGAAACTTTGTTCAGCCATTCAAATTCAGGCTCTTTTTTTAACTCGGTCAACAAAGAGGAGGTAGCATGATACCCGATTCTTTTTTTCTCGGTATACCAAGCATCAGAACGAACGCGCAACATGCGATTATAGACAAACCGAGCACACCCGAATGTTTGAGCCAGAATAGTTTCTTGCTCAAAAGTTGGGTAAAACCTGAATTTGTATGCGCGCTTAATTTCCATTAACACACTGTAACAGAAATAGGTGAAAAAACAGGCTTTAGTATCAGCGAAGCTGACTCCCTATCCATCCCCGGCCTTAAGACCGGGGTTTTCCGGAAGTTGAGATGATAAATAGAAGCCTAATGTTCATTATTGAATAGGCAATAAAAAAAGCACACTGAAAAACCAGTGTGCTTTTCATTTTAAACGACAATTACAGCAATGGGATAATTAACAATGCAACAATGTTGATAATCTTGATCAACGGATTAATTGCAGGACCCGCCGTATCCTTATAGGGATCACCCACTGTATCACCAGTAACCGCTGCCTTATGAGCTTCGCTTCCTTTTCCACCAAAGTTACCATCCTCGATGTATTTTTTGGCATTATCCCATGCACCACCACCAGTCGTCATTGAGATAGCCACAAACAAACCGGTTACAATGGAACCCATCAGCAAGCCACCCAACGCTTGAGGACCGAGGAATACGCCTACTAACACTGGCACAAGCACCGGCAATAGCGAAGGAATCATCATTTCCTTAATGGCAGCTCTGGTCAACATATCCACTGCGCGCGAATAATCGGGCTTGGCTGTTCCATCCATAATGCCAGGAATCTCACGAAATTGGCGACGCACCTCGATTACAACAGAGCCAGCAGCACGTCCAACCGCTTCCATGGACATGGCGGCAAATAAATAAGGCACCAGACCACCAATAAACAGGCCAATAATAACCATGTGATTGGATAAATCGAACGTTAACACATGTCCCGCATCTTCCAGCCCATGCGTATAATCGGCAAACAGGACTAATGCTGCAAGACCTGCGGAACCAATAGCATAACCTTTCGTTACCGCTTTGGTTGTATTACCCACTGCATCCAGTGGATCAGTAATCGCTCTTACCGACTCAGGCATCTCAGCCATTTCAGCAATACCGCCCGCATTATCAGTTATCGGACCATAAGCATCCAATGCTACGATAATTCCGGTCATCGAAAGCATGGCGGTCGCCGCAATCGAAATACCATAGAGCCCGGCTAATGCATAAGCAATCCAGATACTGGCACAAACAGCTAAAACAGGAGCCGCAGTAGCGCGCATTGAAACACCTAAACCGGCAATAATATTAGTGCCATGTCCCGTCGTAGATGCTTCGGCAATATGTTGTACAGGCGGATATTCGGTAGAAGTATAATATTCAGTGATGACAACCATTAATCCGGTTAGCAACAGACCAATAGCAGCTGCAAAGAATAACCGCATAATCAACGCACCACCCGTCACATCTACACCATCAAGTACAAGGGTCATGTCGCCCATAAACCAGACCGTAACAGGAAGATAAGCAAACAATGCGAGCCCCCCGGCAACAGCCAATCCACGATACAGTGCATTCATGATGGTGCCACCCTCACGCATCTTGACGTAATAGCAACCAACAATGGAGGCAACAATAGAAACGGCACCCAACATTAACGGATAAATGACCGCATTCATATCATTCGTCGTAAATAGCAAGGCACCCAGCAGCATGGTTGCAATAATTGTAACCGCATAAGTTTCAAACAAATCTGCGGCCATTCCGGCACAGTCACCCACATTATCCCCGACGTTATCCGCAATAACGGCTGGATTACGTGGATCATCCTCAGGTATGCCCGCCTCTACTTTACCAACCAAGTCGGCACCAACGTCTGCACCTTTAGTAAAAATACCCCCACCAAGACGTGCGAAAATAGAAATAAGCGAGCCACCAAAAGCAAAACCAATCAATGGCTTAATAATATCGCTGATAGATTCATCACTGCTTGCGCCATTGAATAGCATGGCACTATATCCGGCAACGCCCAGCAATCCCAGGCCAACCACCAGCATGCCGGTTACCGCCCCACCACGAAAAGCGATAGCAAGCGCCTCATTCAGTCCGGTACGAGCTGCCTCGGCAGTTCGCACATTCGACTGAACCGACACATTCATACCCAGGAAACCAGCGGCACCGGATAAAATCGCGCCTAAGGCAAAACCAATGGCGGTATCCCATGTGAGCGCAAAACCAATGGCAAAAAATAGCACAGCACCCACGACACTAATGGTCATGTACTGGCGTTTGAGATAAGCTGATGCCCCTTCCTGCACGGCAGAAGCGATTTCTTGCATACGCTTGTTACCGGCAGATTGGGTATAAATACCCCTGATCCAGATACCACTGAATATCAGGGCCAGAATCGCACTACCTATTGCGACAATTAAACCGTTAGCCATAAAGAACTCCAATTAAAGTCAGACCATCTAAAACACATGTAGAATTTCGGCCTGATAATTCCACATTAAACCCTAGTCCAAAACCAAAATACAACAACATATATTTTATATGTTCTTGCTATCTGGATGTATCAAGTTTAATGAAACTTAGATCTTGAATTCATCCAATTTTTTCTTGACCGCTACATTCTTTAACCGCACGTAATCGGGTAAACCATCCTTATAGGGCGGATAGTCTTCTCCTTCAATGAGCGGTGCAAGATATTCACGGCATGCTTCGCTGATACCAAAGCCATCTTCGGTGATGAAATTCTCGGGCATCATTTTTTCAACATTAGCTACATTTGCAAGCTGCGCCATTCCAACCTTCCAACGATAAGGCGAATTAGATTCGCGCTCTATCGTCGGCATCACCGAGTTATGCCCCGCAATGGCAAATTCCACCGCAGCCTTACCCATTGCATAAGCCTGCTCCACATCGGTTTTGGAGGCAATATGACGTGCAGCACGCTGTAAATAATCTGCCACACCCCAGTGATATTTCAAGCCCAAACCATCTTTAATGATATTTGCAACAACCGGCGCAACACCACCGAGCTGAGCGTGACCAAAAGCATCTCGCAAGCCCTGATCAGAAAGGAAATTCCCATCTGCACCTTTAACACCTTCAGATACCACCACTGAGCAATATCCAAATTCCTTGACATAACTATCTACTTTAGAAAGAAACTTTTCTCTATTAAAAGCAATCTCTGGGAATAAAATAACAATGGGTATCTCGCAATCTTTACTCGATGCCAAACCACCTGCTGCTGCAATCCACCCGGCATGACGGCCCATCACCTCCAGCACAAAAACTTTTGTAGATGTTTTTGCCATGCTGGCCACATCAAAACTAGCCTCACGTGTGGATACCGCTATATATTTTGCTACTGAACCAAAACCGGGACAACAATCCGTAATGGGCAAATCATTATCAACCGTTTTGGGAACATGAATCGCTTGGATTGGATAACCCAGCGTATCCGACAATTGCGATACTTTCAGACAAGTATCCGCAGAATCACCGCCTCCATTATAAAAGAAATAACCAATATCATGTGCTTTGAATACTTCAATCAGGCGCTCATATTCACGACGGTTTTGCTCGAGGCTTTTCAGCTTGTAACGACAAGAACCAAATGCACCTGAAGGTGTATGGCGCAACGCACTAATCGCAGCAGCCGAATCTTCACCGGTATCAATGAGATCTTCAGTCAACGCACCGATGATGCCATTCCGGCCCGCATAAATCTTGCCAATTTTATCTGGTTGCTGACGCGCGGTCTCTATAACACCCGCGGCGGATGCGTTAATGACAGCAGTAACACCCCCAGATTGGGCATAAAATGCATTTTTTATTGCCATAATATTTCTTTCTCCTGATTGATCAAACCGTAAGCAAAACTATCCGTGTATATTGACACGATTCATATCCACATAAAAACTCAGACGCAATGTGATACACCCTGAGTCTGTAAATAATACGACCAAGTGATAAGACTAAAACTAGAGCAAGCTGAGATTATTTCAATGCAGCAAGAATACGGTCACGAATTTCTTCAACCGTTCCAACTCCGGCTACTTTTATATAACGGGGCCCATTTTTCTCCCCATTAGCTGAGCATTTTGAATAATATTCAATCAGAGGCTCGGTTTGATTATGATAAACCTCTAATCGTTTCCTGACGGTATCTTCTTTATCGTCATCACGTTGTATTAGCAACTCACCGGTTTCGTTATCTTTTCCTGCTACCTTAGGCGGATTGAAATCCACATGGTAGGTGCGGCCTGAACTTGGATGAACTCTGCGGCCAGACATGCGTTTGATGATTTCCTTATCACTCACATCAATTTCAACGACGCAATCAATGTTCACACCGGCCGCTTTCATTGCATCGGCTTGAGGAATCGTGCGTGGGAAACCATCAAATAAAAAACCATTGTCACAGTCAGGCTGCGCAATGCGTTCTTTAACTAAGTTAATAATAATATCATCTGAAACCAGCCCGCCTGTATCCATGATTTTTTTTGCCATGATACCCAGCGTAGTACCCGTTTTAACAGCACTACGCAGCATGTCGCCAGTAGAAATTTGTGGAATACCGAAATGCGCCTTAATATAATTGGCCTGTGTGCCTTTTCCCGCACCGGGACCACCTAATAAAATAATTCGAATCGCTATTCTCCCTCTGTCGCTAAATAAATTTTTTGCTGGCACAGTGATGAATTTATACCTGTCACTTCAGCAACATCTGTTAATTATATCGCAGGCAAGCCAGATACTCGAATTTTTTACTGCAACCCACATTCCTGCACTAATTAACCTCATTGTAAGTTCACTTTGCATAAAACCGAATATGCGATAATTTAGTCAACTCTTTACAGGACAAATTATGGATGAGAACAGAAGTACAGCACTGGAACTCGCACTCTCTCAAATTGAAAAGCAATTCGGCAAAGGATCAATCATGCGTTTGGGGGCGCATGAAGTCGCCAATGATATTCAAGTCGTTTCTACCGGCTCATTAGGATTAGATATTGCGCTGGGTATCGGTGGATTACCACGCGGTCGTATAATTGAAATTTATGGGCCGGAATCTTCAGGTAAAACCACCTTAACGTTACAGGTTATTGCGGCAATGCAGAAGAAAGGGGGAGTCGCCGCTTTTATAGATGCAGAGCATGCGTTGGATCCACAATATGCACAGAAAATTGGAGTCAACGTACAAGAACTATTGATATCTCAACCCGATAATGGTGAACAAGCACTAGAAATCGCGGATATGCTGGTACGCTCCGGTTCAGTTGATATCATAGTGGTAGACTCGGTTGCCGCCTTGACGCCGCGCGCGGAAATTGAAGGTGATATGGGTGAGCCACAAATGGGACTGCAAGCCAGATTAATGTCGCAGGCTTTGCGTAAATTAACGGCCAATATCAAACGTACCAATACAATCGTTATCTTTATCAATCAAATCCGCATGAAAATCGGTGTTATCTTTGGTAGCCCAGAAACAACTACCGGTGGTAATGCACTTAAATTCTATGCATCAGTACGCCTTGATATTCGCCGCACCGGATCCGTCAAACAGGGAGAGGAGGTGATCGGCAGCGAAACACGTGTTAAGGTAGTTAAGAATAAGGTGGCCCCACCATTCAAACAAGCTGAGTTTGATATTCTCTATGGCGAAGGTATTTCGCGTGAAAGTGAAATTATTGAATTGGGCGTATTATATAAACTTATTGATAAATCAGGGTCCTGGTATGCTTACAACGGTGAAAAAATTGGCCAGGGTAAAGATAATGTGCGCGCATATCTTAGAAAACATGTTGATATCACAAAAGGGCTTGAACAGAAAATTCGATTAGCTGCCGGTATTCTCGACCAGGTCAAAACAACCAAGGTAAAATAATTATCGTAAAAATTAAGTTATCTCTGAAAAACTTGAAATTATCTGGCACGATGAGCGTATCTCTGACAAGAACGGAAATTTGGGCAGCTTCCCCACCAACATCCAGGAACGAGGCAAACAAATGCGTGCAAAGTCGCAGTTTTTTGATAAAGAAGCAAAATCTCTGGTGTTATCACATACCGATATGAGGCAATTTATTGCATCACTCGTCTTGACAATAATGATCGCTCTGCCGGGTAGCCAGGTAAATGCCAGCGATACCACGCCTATTCACGATATCAACACATCGCCCGCAAATTTTGATGGCAAAGAAGTAAAACTTGAAGGGATTGCAAAAGAAGTCACTCGTCTTCCACTGCTGAATCTGAAGTCCTTTGTATTAGAAGATGCAAGTGGAGAAATTACCATTCTAACTGAAGCAGAGTTACCCAGGATGAATGAAGCAATCAGCCTTCGTGCCCGAGTCGAAAGCATTGCAATTATCAAGGGTGAATCGATCGGCATGACGGTCATCGAACTGGAGAGATACTAGCCCGGATGTTACTAAAACGAATTCCCTGCGAACCCGTCGTCGTATCATGCCCGGCAATGACTTCAAATCATAACCACCAATTATTTATTGAGTATTTCCTAATTATTTGAGTTTGATATGAAAAGTAGCGAAATAAGACAGCAATTCCTAGCGTTCTTCGAATCTCATGGTCACACAACCATAACTTCCAGCTCGCTCGTTCCCAATAATGATCCCACGCTGTTATTTACCAATGCAGGCATGGTACAGTTCAAGGATGTCTTCCTCGGTCAGGACAAACGCACTTATACACGCGCCGCAAGTTCGCAACGGTGTGTACGGGCCGGCGGTAAACATAATGACCTGGAAAATGTTGGCTATACCGCTCGACACCATACATTCTTTGAAATGCTGGGAAATTTCAGCTTTGGTGACTATTTTAAGCGTAACGCTATTCAGTTCGCATGGGAATTTCTCACGGTCACGTTGAACATTCCACGAGAAAAATTGTGGGTAACCGTATATGCGGAGGATAACGAAGCCGCTGATATCTGGCTTAACGAGATTGGTGTTCCCCCTTCCAGACTAACGCGTATCGCAACTACGGATAATTTTTGGCAGATGGGAGAAACGGGTCCCTGTGGACCTTGCTCAGAGATTTTCTATGATCATGGTCCTGAAGTGGCCGGTGGGCCACCCGGTTCTGCTGAAGCGGAAGGTGATCGCTATATAGAAATCTGGAATCTGGTCTTTATGCAGTACAACCGTGATGATGCCGGCGTTCTGCACCCCTTGCCTAAACCTTCTGTCGATACCGGCATGGGGTTGGAACGTATCTCTGCGGTGATGCAACAAGTTCATAGTAACTATGAAATTGATCTATTCCAGGCTTTAATCAAGGCAGCCGCAAAAATTACAAATACACAAGATCTATCAAATAACTCTCTTAAAGTTATCGCCGATCATATTCGGGCTTGCGCATTTCTGATTACCGATGGGATCATTCCGGGCAGCGAAGGACGAGGTTATGTCCTACGGCGCATTATCCGCAGGGCTATTCGCCACGGTTACAGGCTTGAGCAGAAACAGCCCTTCTTTTACCTGTTAGTAGAAGATTTGAGCAAAGTAATGGGCGCGGCCTATCCGGAATTAGTTGCAGCCAAAGAACAGGTTGCAGCGATATTACGACAAGAAGAAGAACGATTTGCGGAAACACTAGAGCACGGTATGCAAATTCTTGAATCGTCATTACATAAAGAAATTAGCACATTAGATGGTGAAACTGCATTTCGGCTTTATGATACTTTCGGTTTTCCACTCGATCTCACAGCCGATATAGCCCGTGAACGAGGCATTACGGTCGATCATGCCGGCTTTGATCAGGCGATGTCCCGCCAACGTGAACAGGCACGTGCAGCCAACAAATTTACCATGCAGGAAAGCATGGCTTACAGCGGACAGCAAACCGTCTTTCACGGTTATGCATCACTACAGCACGAAGGGCAGATCCAAGCTATTTATAAACAAGGCAGCCCGGCTAGTTTTATCGAAGCAGGCGATGAAGCCGTCATCGTACTGGATCAAACACCTTTTTATGCTGAATCGGGTGGGCAGGTTGGCGATTGCGGTGAATTGCTGGCTGGGAATGGTACCTTCGTGGTTTCAGATACACAAAAAATTCAAGCAGCGGTATTCGGACATAAAGGTATATTGCAAAGTGGCCGGCTGGCCATAAGCGACAAGGTTATCGCCAAGGTTAATCCATTAACACGAGCCAGTATAGCCAATAACCATTCTGCCACACATCTCTTACATGCCGCTTTACGCAAAACATTAGGCAATCATGTCACGCAGAAAGGATCTCTGGTGGATGCCCAGCGGTTGCGCTTTGATTTTTCACACCATGCCCCTCTGGCTATTAATGAAATACGCAGCATTGAATATCTGGTGAACGAACAAATCAGACACAACTGGTTAGTTAATATACAGCATATGAAATATGATGATGCCATCAAACATGGCGCAATGGCTTTATTCGGTGAGAAATATACTGACGTAGTTCGAGTAATTGGTATGGGTGAGTTTTCTACTGAATTATGTGGTGGCACTCACGTCGCGCATATTGGCGAGGTCGGATTTTTTAAGATGGTATCCGAATCGGGTGTAGCAGCCGGCATCCGACGCATAGAAGCCATAACAGGAAAGGCAGCCATAGAATATGTACAGCAACGCGAAGCACAGTTATTAGAAATAGCGAATATATTAAAAACACACCCACAGGAAATAACGCAAAAACTTTCTCAGACACTGACCCATGTCAAGCAGATGGAAAAGGAGCTGGCCTGCCTAAAATCAAAATTGGCGCATTCCCAAAGTGAAGCATTAATCGGACAAGCACAGGAAATAGGGGGAATTAAAGTACTGGCTGCTAACCTGGATGACGCTAATGTCACTACTCTGCGTGAGACTCTGGATCAGTTTAAAAATAAATTTAAATCCTGTGTAATCGTGTTAAGTTCGATAGAAGATAGAAAAATAACCCTAATTGCCGGCGTTACAGGGAATCTGACCGACCAGATCAAAGCTGGCGAATTAGTCAATTTCGTAGCACAGCAAGTAGGTGGTAAAGGAGGCGGACGACCCGATATGGCACAGGCAGGCGGAACACAACCCGATAAATTGCCAGCAGCGTTGGAAAGCGTAGCTGACTGGGTCAAAAATAGAATGACCTCAAGAAAAACTCGGGATATTCAATAGATTCAAGTGGTCAATTATATGAGCACTGATTTTCTAGAGCGCAGATGTATGGCACGCGCATCTGTTCATATTTTTCTCTGACAAAAATATTCAGCTGCCAGCAGGGGTTACCAAGATGACTCGGGATATTACATTCATGCGACTTCCATGCCGTATTACGGATACCACTTGTAAAACCCACCCAATTACAGTTTATCTGCCGGTCAACTACACAACAACTTCTGTATAGCTAATTTTATGGATAGCTTTGAATTTTTAACTGATTGATCTTATGAACCAAACATAAGTATAAAAATGCTTATAACACAGTTCGCAAAGATCTCTCGCTCCAGCCTACTTGACCAGTTTCATTGCTCAAAACACAGTTACGCAAAGATCTCTCGTCCCAGTCTATTTGACCAGTTTCATTGCCCAAAACACGCCGAATAACTTATTTTCAAAAATGATTTAAACGTAAATGACTGTAAAACAAAAAGATAGCAAACATACACCGATGATGCAGCAATACCTGCGTATCAAGGCGCAACACGCGGATATGCTGATGTTTTATCGTATGGGTGACTTCTATGAATTGTTCTTTGATGATGCGGAAAAGGCTTCTAAGCTTTTGGACATTACACTAACACAACGGGGTACTTCGGGAGGAGAGCCAATCAAGATGGCCGGCGTCCCTTATCATGCTGCCGAACAATACTTGGCCAAACTGGTCAAATTAGGAGAATCCATCGCTATCTGTGAACAGATAGGTGATCCAGCTACCAGCAAAGGACCCGTAGCCCGTGAGGTAACACGTATTGTTACGCCCGGAACCTTAACCGATGCAGCATTGCTAGAAGATAAGCGCGATTGCATATTACTTGCTTTATTTATACATGAATCTGTACTGGGATTAGCCTGGCTGAATTTAGCTGCTGGACAACTACGCGTAATGGAAACATCGCAAAATAATCTGGTAAGTGAGCTAGAACGCATTAAACCATCTGAAATTCTCTTGCCGGAATCCCTATCAATAGCTGAAATATTCAACAATCCCCGGACACTAAAACGTTTACCACTATGGCAATTCGATGCAGGCAGTGCAATCTCCAATCTTACCAGGCAATTTGAAACACACGACCTTTCCGGCTTTGGGTGCGACGATTTATCGGCTTCATTGAATGCCGCAGGTGCACTATTAGAGTATGTTCGTCTCACACAGGGAACACATATCACTCACATTACAACACTACAAGTCGAGCGCGACGGTGCTTATATTCGTATAGATGCATCGACACGGCGCAATCTGGAAATTTCTGAAACCATACGTGGTGAAAAATCGCCCACACTGACATCATTGCTGGACACGTGTTCTACCAATATGGGCAGCCGTCTACTGCAGTATTGGTTACATCATCCATTACGGGATCATACGGCCATTCAAGATCGGCTCGAAAGTGTCACCGCTTTGATCGGAAAAGATGAGCAGCCTATCTATCTCCCTATACGAAATTGTTTCCGGCATATTGTTGATATCGAACGAATTACTGCCCGTATCGCTCTAAAATCCGCGCGCCCCAGAGATTTATCCGGATTACGCGACAGTTTACAACGACTCCCTGAAGTAGCTCATCTGGTTACTGCATCTTGCCACGGATTAGTCAATCGGCTAGCACAACTCATAATATCAGATAAAACGCTCATTAATTTACTCAAAACATCCCTGCTTGCAGAACCCAGCGTCGTGCTGCGTGAAGGTGGGGTCATTGCAGATGGCTATGACACTGAACTAGATGAATTACGCGCTTTGCAAAATAACTGTGGCGAATTTCTATTGCAACTGGAAACACGGGAAAAGGAGCGCACCGGCATTACTAATCTCAAAGTCGAATATAATCGAGTTCACGGCTTCTACATTGAGGTCACTCATGCACATAGCAATAAGATCCCAGAGGATTATCGCCGCAGACAAACCCTGAAAAATGCAGAACGTTATATCACACCGGAACTAAAGGCCTTTGAAGATCGAGCGTTGGCTGCTCAGGATCGTGCCTTAGCCAGAGAAAAATCCTTATATCATGCGTTATTAAATACCCTTTCAGAATATATTAATCAACTGCAGCGCATTGCTTCAAGTGTAGCTGAAATGGATGTATTGTCCACATTTGCTGAGCGCGCGCAATCTCTTGGCTACAATGCACCCATTTTTACGAATACGCCTGTCATTGAAATTGATACGGGGCGTCATCCCGTCGTCGAGAGCCAGGTAGAAAATTTTATAGCCAATAATATTCAGCTGGGTACTCGGCGCAATAACAAACAGCAAATGCTTATCATCACAGGTCCAAATATGGGTGGAAAATCGACCTATATGCGGCAGGTTGCACTGATTGCATTGCTCGCACATTGCGGGAGTTTTGTTCCTGCGAAGTATGCACGCATAGGGATACTGGACCAGATATTCACCCGCATTGGTGCCGCAGACGATCTTGCGGGTGGACGTTCGACATTTATGGTCGAAATGACAGAAACAGCCAACATACTGCACAATGCTACAGCACATAGCCTGGTCTTAATGGATGAGGTAGGGCGAGGGACTGCTACCTTCGATGGCCTCGCATTAGCCTTTGCTATTGCTCGGCATCTCTTAATGAAGAATCAGAGTTATACACTTTTTGCCACACATTATTTTGAATTGACACGACTTGCTGACGAATTTGAACAGGTAAAAAATGTACACTTAAATGTTGTCGAACATAAAAACCATATTGTATTTTTGCATAAGGTCACCGAGGGAGCGACTAGTCAGAGCTATGGCTTACAAGTTGCTGCACTGGCCGGGGTTCCTGCATCCGTTATTCAAACAGCAAAGAAACATTTGATAAAACTGGAACAGAAAAACACGGTACAACTGGATTTATTTCCCTCCATTCCCAATAAAATAGAAGAGACTCCACAAGACCATCCGATCATCACAATGTTGCATGACATTATCCCTGATGAGTTAAGCCCCAAACAAGCACTGGAAAAGCTGTATCTGTTTAAAAAAATTATTGTCGAAGAGAAGGATAAAAAGATTGACAGGCATTAGCCTCCACCACCAGAATTCACTTTTGTATCTGGATACAGAGCTAGATTATTCTAAAATATCCAGTCATGGATCTTTTATCATATACGTGACTGATGATCATCAGTCACGATACTCAGAAACTAATGTTCATGCCCATGCGGGCCATGAGCGTGCTGATGGGAAAGTTCTTCCTCGGTAGCAGGACGCACTGCCGTAACCGTACATGCGAAATTCAGCGTCATTCCTGCTAAGGGATGATTCCCATCTACAATCACCTTATCTTCAGCAATGTTGGTAACCGTATAAATTAGAATATCATCAGAGCCTTCTGCACCGCCTTCAAATTGCATTCCCACCGCCACATTCTCAGGAAAAGCACTACGTGGTTCAACACGAACCAGCTCGCTATCATACTCGCCAAAAGTATTCTCAGGTTCCATGGAAATAGAGCAGGCATAGCCCACCTCCATATTATGCAGTGCTTCTTCCACCATTGGAAAAATACCACCATAACCTCCATGCAAGTAGCTAATCGGCGTATCCGGTTTCTCCACAATATTACCGGACGCATCTGATAATTCATAGCTTATTGATACTACGTCATTTTTTTCAATGCTCATAAAACCCCATCCTTGTTTAATTAGGTCAATTATAAATTATTCAGAACATACTCTGTACCCCGCAGATAGCCCATCCATCTTTTTTATCCTAAATCATCCAGTTTATTGAACTATTCAGAAGAAAAAAACAAGATAGCCACTTTACCAATCAGTATATGAAATTGCCGAATGGAATTGATCTGCCTGAGATTACAGCCATCATTATCATAATATCGCATATAAGATTTATTTCGATCAGAAAACGATTCCCTGACAGTACAGTATCCACCGATCATTGCCAGCCTTCTGGAAAAATATGACACTTGAGCGCTGCATAAGTTACAAAAAATACAGAAACAGAGCTTATCTATCATTACTAGATCTCGTTAATATTACCAAGCGCTTCGACAATATGGGCGAAATGGATAAATGAGAGAAAGATGGTATTCAGTTTGTCGAATCTGGAGAATATTCGACAAAACTCCTTGAATCTGTGGAATAGTCTTTCGATCTCATTGCGTTTTTGTATATGCACGATCATATTCCCAAGGTCCCAACCGATTAGTTTTGGGTGGGCAACCGGAATATAACCGAATCTCAATGCAAGTTGTCTGGTTTGGCCACTCTCATAAGCACGATCCATCAACAGATGGGTAAGTGAAGAGACTAAGAGAGATTTTTTCAAAAGCTCTCGCCAGAAGTCTTTTGGCTATTGATTATAAAGGATTAATTTTTAAACTATTGGGATTTTTCAAAGACCTCAGGCTATATAGAGCAGTCTCACTGCATTTCCAAGATTCTGACGGGCGAAAAGGTACGGCGATGTACAACAGTAATACCATATTTTCGTAGTGCAGCTATATGTTGCCTCGTTGGATATCCCTTATGTTGATCAAATCCATAAAATGGAAAGCGCTGATGTAACGCACACATCTCAGCATCCCGGGCTGTTTTTGCTAAGATAGAAGCTGCTGAAATTTCGGGTATCAAACTATCACCTTTAATCACTGTATGCACCGGATAATTCAGCTGCGGGCTTTGATTTCCATCTATCAGCACAATATCGGGTGCTAATGATAAACTTTCTACCGCACGCTTCATGGCTAGTAAACTGGCCTGTAAGATATTTAGCTGGTCTATTTCTGCAACTGATGCAGAAGCAATCGCCCACGCCCTGGAATATTTTTTGATCGTCACTGTGAGGCTATCCCGTTTCTTTTCATTTATTTTTTTTGAATCAACTAACCCATCTATCTTATGATCCGGATCAAGAATGACACAGGCAGCAAAAACGGGTCCAGCTAACGGGCCTCTTCCAGCCTCATCTACACCACAAACCAATCGATAGTTATCTAAGCTAAGCCCGCAACCGCTGTTAATTGTTTCACTATGTATGTTCATACTCCATTCCTGTTGACTATTTTTATAATTAACAGGAGACTTTCGCAAAAGCCCTCGCCATAAGTTTTATACTATTGATTATAAATAGTTAATTTTTCAACTACTGGGGTTTTTCAAGGGTCTCAACAGGTTAATTCGATTAGCACATAATGCGCGAGCTATGTATGTTTTTTTATAAACATAAATGTTGTTATATGATGAAAGACAACCTGATCAATTCTGCTGCCAACGACACAGTAGGGAAACATTCAATCAAACCTGGCTTGATTGATTGATTGATTGATTGATTGATAAAACAGCCTAACAATAAACGTTCAAATATAATATTCCAACTAGCTAAAACAACGCTTCAATTGATCAGGATATGCTTATTTTTTGATGTTTGCCCACGCCAAATTAAACATTTCTTGCAGTACACATTAATTTAGCCTCAGTAATCAGTTTATCATCTACTTCTGCGCGTGCAGTATATTTCCATACACCCTTTATTTGTCGCTCTATTTCAACCTTCAGAATCAATTGATCACCTGCCATCACAGGTTTTTTAAAACGAACTCCATCTATTCCAACAAAATAATAAACAGAATCATCACTACTTACTGAACCCTTAGTCCTCAGTGTCAGAATGGCAGCAGCCTGGGCCAATGCTTCAACAATCAGAACACCCGGCATCACAGGATGATGTGGAAAATGTCCTGAAAAAAATGGCTCGTTAATGGTTACATTTTTGAGCGCTACAATACTTTTTCCGGTTTCGTAAGCAATTACCTTGTCCACCAACAAAAATGGATAACGATGGGGTAAATATTTTAAGATCTCATGGATATCCATGGCACTCACTGCTTCTCCCTTAAATTTGAATATTCGATTGTTTTTATTTATATCAATCGAAAAAGTTTGATCCCGTTTCTCACTATATCCTATATTCAGTGATTACTTTTTATCCAATGCTTGAATCACCTTGTCGGTAATATCAATTCGCTGACTTCGGTAAACCGAATCCTGTAATTGCAGTATAAGGTCATATCTCTCGGTTTCCGCAATACTGTTAATAGCATGATTAGTGCGTTCTAGAATTAGACCATATTCATCGTTTTGACGTACACTCAAATCTTCCCGCATCTGTCTTTGAGCGCGCTGATATTCACGACTAAGATTAGCCAGATCCCGCTCTAAATTGCGGCGCTCAGCTTCAGCCATCGCAGTGCTATCTTCTTCTAGTCGATCTTGTAATATTTTAGCCTGGTTAGCCATTTTTTTGATCTGCTCATCACGCAGTAAAAATTCCTGTTCAATGCTTTTTTGTGCTCTCACTGCTGCCGCAGATTCACGCAGGATCTTTTCAGTATTCACAACGCCAATCTTAATTTCATTGGCATCGCTATCCAGCGATCCGCTAATCGATACAATGACCATACAAGCTATAAGCAATTTCCGTTTCAATTTTTTCTCCTGATTGATCAGAACTAACCTTAGAACGTCTGCCCAAATTGGAATTGAAATACTTGTAAGTTATCCTCTGGCTTGTCATTTAACGGTTTTGCAAGACTGACTTTTAATGGCCCCATTGGAGAAATCCAGGTAACAGCAACACCGGCCGAATAGCGCATCGCTGATAAATCTGCTTTTCCAGCGAATACCGTGCCACCATCCACAAAGGTACTCAAACGAACAGATTTATCATCCTGCATAAAAGGAACCGGAAATAACACCTCTATATTGCCCACAAATCTTTTATTGCCGCCCAAAGCAATACCCCTCTCATCACGCGGTCCCAATGAATTCAAATCATAACCACGGATTGAATTATTACCACCTGCGAAAAAATTCTTAAAGAATGGCAAGGGCTTTCCAGAATATCCATCACCAATCCCTGCCTCTCCGTTTAGCATAAGCGTAAAATTCTTTGAAACTGGATAAAACCATTTCTGCGCATAGCTCAATTTATAGTAATTCAAATCACCAATTGGAGCACTGACTTCGCCAAATAATCGATGAGTTGTTCCCGATGTTGTCCAAATTGCGCTATCACGCCGGTCACGTGCCCAGCTAACCGTTAGTGGCAAATTACTTGTGCTACGCCCAAACTCCGCAACAAAATCTTTATTACGCTGTGGACTATCATCAAATATACCAATCGACGTTAGCTCGGCACCAAAACCAAACGACACGGTATCATTCTCGGCGATAGGTATTCCTACCCGTATAGTCGCACCCGTTGTAGCCGTTCTGAAAGTGCCGACTCTTGATAGTGAGCGCGTATTCAGGTTACGTCTAAACACATCGAACCCAAGACTAACGCCATCAACTGTATAGTAAGGATTAGTGAATGATGCCGCATAGGTTTTGTTAATGCTGCCCGTATTCACTTGCAGGCTCAAAAAATTACCGGTACCAAAAATATTATTCTGCGAGATAGAACCATTTAGTATCAAACCTTCACGATCGGAAAAACCCGCGCCAAACATAATGGCTCCAGTTGGTTTTTCAACGACGCTCATATTCACATCAACCTGATCAGGTGCATCGGGAACGGGTGGTGTTTCCACATTCACACTGTTAAAAAAGAATAATCTATCCACCCTTTGCCGGGAAAGATTAATTTTAGAAGTAGAATGCCAGGCGCCCTCCATTTGACGAAACTCCCGACGAATCACTTCGTCACGTGTACGATCATTCCCGGATATATTGATACGCCGTACATAAACCCGACGACCTGGATCAATAAAGAATGTGAAAGCAGTTTGATGTGCTTCTTTATCCAGTTCCGGCGATGCATTAACATTTGCAAAGGCATAACCCTCATCACCTAATCGATCGGTAATGAGCTTCACCGATTCGGTCAACTTCTCACGTACAAATACTTCTCCGGGCTCAAGCTGTATGAGCTTACGTAACTCCTCTTCCGGTAATAAGGTTTCCCCAGCCAGTTTAATATCAGAAACGGTATACTGATTTCCTTCGGTAACATTGATCGTAATATAAATATCCTGCATATCAGGTGTTATAGATACCTGCGTAGACTCAATATTAAACTCCAGATAACCTCGGTCAAGATAATGAGAGCGCAGCGTTTCTAAATCCGCAGATAATTTCTGCTTTGAATACTGATCATCCTTAGTGAACCAGGATAAGATGCCTGGTGTTTTGAGCACCAGCAACTTACGCAATTCGTTATCATCAAACGCTTTGTTACCTACGAAGTTAATTTGCCGAATTTTGGCCGTCTTTCCTTCATCAATATCAAAATTAATGCCCACACGATTACGTTCTAGTGGCGTTGTCGTGGTCGTAATTTTTACCGCATATTTTCCGCGACTGATGTATTGTCGTTTTAATTCCAACTCCGCCCTTTCCAGAACAGAGCGATCAAAAATTCGTGATTCCGTTAAACCTGCTTGTTTTAAACCATCCTTAAGCTGATCTTTTTCAAATTCTTTGGCGCCATTAATGTCAATTTGTGCGATAGCTGGACGTTCATCAATCTGAACGATTAACACGCCATTCTCAGCTTTTAATCTCACATCTTTAAAAAAACCAGTTGCATACAGTGCCTTGATCGCGGCAGTAGCTTTTACATCATCCAGAATATCACCGACCTTAACCGGCAAATAACTAAATACGGTTCCTGCTTCTGTGCGTTGTATTCCTTCAACTCGAATATCTTTGACTATAAATGACTCACCTGCCCAGACAGTAAAAGCGTAAAAAAAACAAACTAACGCGGCAAGATGCTTAGATTTCATTATCTAGCCAGAAACAAGCCGAGTAATATCATTGTATATAGCAAAAATCATTAAGGTAAATAACAGTGCCATTCCGATTCTTTGGCCGATCATCATAGCCTTTTCGGAAAGAGGCGCACCCTTCACGATTTCAATAATATAATACATTAAATGCCCGCCATCTAATATCGGGATAGGTAACAGATTCAAGACACCCAGGCTGACACTGATAAGCGCCAAGAATCCGAGATAGGAGGCAATCCCCATTTGCGCAGATTGACCCGCATAATCAGCAATTGAAATAGGACCACTGATATTTTTCCATGACACATCACCCATTACCATCTTAACGAGCATTTGTAATGTTAATACCGTCGTTTCCCAAGTTTTATCGATAGCCTTGAGCAGAGCTGTTCCTACCGGATAGCTCACCTTTACCAGTAATTTCTCCAATTCAGACTGGTTAATTTCAGGTGCAATCCCAATTTTTCCTATTTCTTTGCCATTTTCAGTTATTATGTCCGGAACCACATTAATACTGATCACCCGGTCATCACGAAAAATATCCAGCATCAAAGGCTTCCCCGGATTAGCCTGTACCTCTTGAACGAACTCTAGCCAGTTATTAATTTCCTTTTCATTTACTGCTAAAATTTCATCTCCTGCTAACAAACCAGCGCTATGACCCGCACTATCCGGTATTACTTGAGCAATCACCGGCTTAATTATGGGTTGATGACTGCTTAATCCAATTTTT
This sequence comes from Nitrosomonas cryotolerans ATCC 49181, assembly GCF_900143275.1. Taxonomy (NCBI): domain Bacteria; kingdom Pseudomonadati; phylum Pseudomonadota; class Betaproteobacteria; order Nitrosomonadales; family Nitrosomonadaceae; genus Nitrosomonas; species Nitrosomonas cryotolerans. Next base: position 146,618 of record NZ_FSRO01000001.1, on the reverse strand, counting down.
CTCAGAAAATCTTCATTCAACTCATTCGGATGAATACTGCTTAAATTTAATTCCCGCCAATTAACTTCTTCATTCGAATTAAGCGTCTCAATACGCACATTAGAAGATTGATCCACCGCATGTTTCAGTAATATCCAACGCACATCCTGCCAACTAGCAACCAGTTCATCCCCAATTTTAACAATCGTCTCTTGTGCTTCAAATCCTGCCACAGCCGCCGGTGTTGCCGGTATCACCGGTCCTAATATTGGCTTCATTCCATTGATGCCTATAATGAATAATAACCAATACAATAGGGCAGCCAGTAAGAAATTAGCGATAGGCCCTGCAGCGACAATAGCAAAACGACGTCCGACTGGTTGACGATTAAATGACCGCGGCAGATCTTCAGGCGCAACCTGACCCTCCTGTTCATCGACCATTTTGACATACCCCCCCAGCGGGATGGCAGCCACTACCCATTCAGTCTGATCTTTCCCCCAACATTTGCGGAATATGGGCGGACCAAAACCAATCGAAAACCGCAATACCTTCACGCCATTCCAACGCGCTACCAGGTAATGACCAAATTCATGGAATGTAATAAGTACGCCCAAAGCGATGATAAAAGAAATTATCGTAAAAAGTAGTGTCATGTCGGTTTATTGAGTCAGAGATGGTAATACAAAGGTTTCAGTCGAATCCAAATAAAATACGTTATCCCAAGCAATTTCAATCAATATCAACACAGTATTATTAATAGTCAGCAACGAAGCACACGAAATAGATGCCTACTGAAAATTAGGCAGGCAATTATGCCTATTCGACAATGAATCATTGAAATAATTTAAGAAGGCTATGCCAGACAGGCCAACCATTCGCGAGCAGCTTCTCGTGCCACATTGTCCGTTCTCAATACGTCATCCAGAGTCGTCATTTCTTCGCATTTAACTGACTGCATGACCTGTTCAATCATCGATGGGATTGCGGTAAATGACATCAGGCCTTTAAGAAAAGATTCCACTGCAATTTCGTTAGCCGCATTGAGCACAGCAGGCATATTACCTCCTATAGCCAATGCTTGATAGGCTAACTGCAAACATGGGAAGCGTTTCAAATCAGGTTCTTCAAAATTTAACTGGGCAACCTTAAACATATCCAAAGGCGTGACGCCACTACTTATTCTTTCAGGATAACCTAATGCATGTGCAATAGGAGTACGCATATCAGGATTACCCAACTGAGCCAGCACGGAACCATCGACATACTCGACCATAGAGTGAATAACACTTTGAGGATGAATCACTACCTGAATATCCTTAGGCGCGGCATCAAATAACCAATGCGCTTCAATAACCTCCAACCCTTTATTCATCATAGTTGCTGAGTCTACTGAGATTTTTTGACCCATGTTCCAGTTAGGATGAGCACATGCCTGTTCAGGTGTAACCTGCTCCAGCGAAGCAAGAGGCGCACATCGAAATGGCCCGCCAGAAGCGGTCAGTAGAATTCGGCGCACTCCAGCAGCGGCCAGGTTTCCGTTAAAATGATGGGGAAGCGACTGATATATCGCATTATGTTCGCTATCGATTGGCAACAAGGTTGCCTGATGTTTTTTCACCACGTCCATAAAAATTCGGCCCGCCATGACCAAAGTTTCTTTATTGGCAAGCAATACCAGCTTGCCCGTGCGGGCAGCAGCAAAAGTCGGCCGAATACCTGCGGCACCAACAATAGCCGCCATCACGCTATCTACCTCAGGAAGTGAAGCTACCTTTTCCAAAGACTCAACACCGGATAGCACCTCCGTATCCAACCCGTTTGCACGCACTTCTTTAGCTAATCGTTCAGCACTTCTCGCATTCAGCATGACCGCATAGCGCGGCTGATAGCGCTGACATTGTGCTAGCATTCTCTCAGTATTATTATTAGCCGTCAGGGCTATGACATGAAATCGATCCGGATGACGTGCGACTACATCCAGTGTGCTCTCACCGATGCTACCAGTGGAACCAAGTATGGTTAAATGATGAACAGCTTTCATAACTGGCGTGAGTAAAAAACCAAAAATGCCAGTATGGCTACTGGCAGGGTAGAAGTAAGTGCATCAATGCGGTCCAGCACACCACCGTGTCCTGGGAAGAAATGACCGCTATCTTTAACATCGGCAAAACGTTTCATCCGTGACTCAAATAAATCACCAATAATACCGAGCGCAACCAGTAAAAGCAGTAGAGGTAAAAGCATTATGATTAAAGATTCTTCCATCAGATAATCCCAAACCAGAGCATATACCAAAACAGCCATCAATGCGCCAGCCACACCTTCCCAAGTTTTTCCTGGGCTAATCATACGTGCTAATTTATGTTTACCAAATGCGCGTCCTGCGAAATAAGCCGCACTATCAGAAATCCAAATAGTCCCCATAAACCCCAGCAAAAGCATAGGATTAATTTCACGTAACTGGTACATGGCCAGGCATGTTGGTAATAATAATAACCATCCCATCGACATCAGTATAATGGGGTTTTTGACTGGATTGGATAATTTCAGAAATATGGGCGCCACCGTTACCCAAAAAACAGATGACAATGCATAAAGCCATATAAATTCTGATGTGTAAGGATTGACCCGAACAGCTTCACTTAGCAGAAACAATAATTCCCCGCCCAGCAATGTTGTCAGCACCATAAAGAGAATCGTATTTCTTACAGATAATTTAGCTAACCGACTCCATTCCTGTGACCCTACTACAACCAGGACGAGTAGCAATGCCGCCCAGAAAATAGCTGGCAAATAAAATATAGCCGCTAGAAATAAAGGAAGGATAATGATGACGGTGAGAATACGAACTTTAAGCATGAAATAGAACTATCGAATAAAAGCGCATATTGATTTTAAAATGGTAAGGAATTTGTTTCATTATTAGATGGTCGTTTCTATTATCTTTTCGCAGATAAAGAAATTTCAAGTTGCTCGCTAGTCCGGCCAAATCGACGCTCACGTTGCTGATAAGATTGAATAGCCAGATCAAGTTCATTTGTATCAAAATCCGGCCAAAGAGTGTTGGTAAAGTACAATTCTGTATAAGCCAGCTGCCACAACAAGAAGTTACTGATACGGCACTCACCGCCAGTGCGAATAAATAAATCAGGCTCTGGAGCATAACTCATGGAAAGATATTCCGTCAGATTTGCTTCAAAATTTACAGGCAGCTCATGAGAATTTATCATCATCTTACGAACAGCCTGCATAATATCCCACCGTCCACCATAATTAGCAGCAATCGTAAATATGAGACGTGTATTTTTAGCCGTCAGTATCTCACCATTGCGAATAAACTCTACTATTTTAGGTTCAAACTTTGATAAATCACCGATCACCTTAAAACAAATACCATTCTCATGCAGCTTGGCAATTTCTTGTTCAAGGGCGCCAATAAAAAGTTGCATTAAAAAAGAGACTTCATCCGCCGGTCGACGCCAGTTCTCACTACTGAAAGCAAATAACGTTAGGTATTCAATGCCACGCTCAATACATGCTTTAATGGTGCCACGAACAGTTTCAACACCCTGCCTATGTCCCGCTATTCGGGGCATGAAGCGATTTTTTGCCCAGCGGCCATTACCATCCATGATAATAGCAATGTGTCGCGGTGTTGATCCTATTTCAGGGATGTCTTGGGTAGAACTGGAACCTCGCGGCATATCAAACAGCCATTAACTCGGCTTCCTTAATTTGTAGAATTTTATCAATTTCAGCAATGTAGTGATCTGTCAGCTTTTGAATTTCATCCTCACCGCGACGTTCATCATCCTCAGATATTTCCTTGGATTTCAATAAATCTTTTAATTGAGCGTTTGCATCACGACGAATATTTCGCATCGCAACACGCACAGCTTCCGCCTCGTGTTTTACCACCTTAGTTAAGTCGCGACGACGCTCCTCTGTTAAGGGAGGCATAGGCACGCGAATCATCTCGTTTACTGACACAGGGTTGAGCCCCAGATCGGAATTACGAATTGCCTTTTCAATAGCATTCGCCATTTTCTTATCCCAAGGAACTACACCAATAGTACGTGCATCAACCAAATTAACATTCGCAACCTGACTAACGGGGGTTGGCGTGCCATAATAATCAACCAGAACATGATCCAATAAACCGGCATGTGGCCGCCCACTACGCACCTTACTCAAATCAGTTTTCAACGCCTCCAGGCTCTTTTGCATTTTTTGCTCAGCAGACTTCTTTACATTGATGATCATAATAGTTATCCCATTGATATCTTTTTAGTTAGAGATTTAAGATCTATCCGGATCAGACTGTTACCAAGGTTCCTTCATCTTCTCCCATGACCACCCGTTTGAGTGCCCCAGCCTTAAAGATACTAAATACATTAAGCGGTAGTTTCTGGTCGCGGCATAATGTCAATGCAGTCGCATCCATAACCTGAAGATTTTTAGCGATCGCTTCATTAAAGGTAATTTTTTGAAAACGGGTAGCCTCTGAATTAATTTTTGGGTCGCTTGTATAAATCCCATCTACCTTTGTTGCCTTCAGTACGATATCAACATTCATTTCCATGCCACGTAACGCAGCGGCCGTATCCGTAGTAAAAAAAGGGTTCCCTGTTCCCGCAGCAAAAATTACGACTCGTCCTTCTTTTAGATAACGCATTGCTCTACCGCGAATATAAGGTTCCACCACTTGTTCCATACGCAATGCAGACTGTATGCGCGGTATTAAACCACCTTGCTTCATCGCATCCTGCAATGCCAAGGCATTCATGACGGTCGCTAACATACCCATATAATCAGCAGTAACCCGTTCTATTCCATCTTTCGTTGATGTCATTCCACGGAAAATATTACCACCACCTACCACAATGGCAATCTCAACGCCTAGTTTATTTACTTCAGAGACTTCGGCAACAATACGCTTCATGATTGCGTGATTAATACCGTGGCTATCCTCTCCCATTAAAGCTTCACCTGAAAGCTTTAGCAAGATCCGTTTATAAGTAGCAGTCATAAATTATAAGCAATGAATATAATGTCTACTTTATTTTGTCTGGCTCAACTGCGCTCTGACTTCATCCGCAAAATTCTCAGCCTTCTTTTCTATTCCCTCTCCAACAATAAACAGAGTAAAATCATTTACTTTGGAAGATTTTTTTATCAAAAGCTGTTCAATTGTTTGCTCCGTATCTTTAACAAAAGGCTGACCTAGCAACGTAACCTCGGCAAGGTACTTGACAATACGCCCTTCTACCATTTTTTCCACAATATTAGCAGGCTTTCCGCTTTCAGCGGCTTGAGCAGCGAATATTTTCCGCTCATGCTCCAGTACATCAGCCGATACCTGTTCTTTAGACACGCATATTGGTTTGCTCGCTGCAATATGCATTGCCAAATCCTTGCCTAGTGCTGCATCGCCGCCGGTATAGTCAACCAAAACACCTATTTTGGCTCCATGCAGATATACCGCAAGTTGCCCTGTCGTTACATGACGACTACAACGTCGTATGCTAATATTTTCGCCTAGCCTCATCACCAGCGCTTTACGAAATGTCTCTACGGTTTCGCCATTTGGCAATGATGCGTTACTTAATGCTTCAATATCCATTAGATTTTTTGTTGCGACCAGTTCCGCCAGATTCTTAGAGAAACTGATAATATCTTCATTCTTTGCAACAAAATCGGTCTCACAATTCACTTCCACCAGTGCACCACACCGACCATCCGTCGCGACAAATGCACCTACTATTCCTTCTGCTGCAATACGCCCAGCAGCTTTGCTCGCCTTAGCACCACTTTTAATTCTCAGCAGATCCTCGGCTGCCTTCATGTCGCCATTCGTTTCTATCAATGCTTTTTTGCATTCCATCATGCCAAGTCCGGTCGACTCACGCAATTCTTTTACCATGCTCGCGGTAATATCCGCCATATTTACTCCAGATGCCAAATTGGTTTATAACTTGAGCTCGCTTAGCCCGGAGCAATCTCAATACATTCGATTGTCTATCGTAGGCATTGAAAATCCGAGCTAAAGACACTGTCTGAATAGAGCAGTTACTATAAAAATCCAACTGCTCTATTAATTATTTACAATGCAGCTAGCTTATAGCTCCATCCATTTCAACAATTTCTTGAACAGATTGATTGCGCCCCTCCAGAATCGCATCGGCAGCTCCGCGCGCATACAGGCGTATCGCCTGACTAGAATCATCATTCCCTGGAATGATGTAATGTAGTCCGCTAGGGTTATGGTTCGTGTCCACTACGCCTACAACTGGGATACCCAGTTTCTTAGCCTCAGTAACAGCACCTTTTTGATAACCAACATCAATAATAAATAAAGCATCAGGCAGGCCCTTCATATCCTTAATACCTCCCAGGCTGCTATTCAGTTTATCTAACTCACGCTGCGTATCAAGCGCTTCTTTTTTAACCAGCTTCTCCAGTGTACCGTCTTGAACCATCGTTTCCATATCATGCAAACGCTTGATCGACTGCTTGATCGTTTTAAAATTGGTCAGCATTCCGCCTAACCAACGCTGATCTACATACGGAGAACCACAACGTGTTGCCTCTTCGCGCACAATATCACGCGCCTGACGCTTAGTACCAACGAATAAAATTACACCTTTATTCGCCGATAATTGACGTACATATTTCATCGCTTCTTCATACCGTACCAACGTCTTTTCCAGGTTGATGATATGTATTTTGTTGCGATGTCCAAAAATGTACGGAGCCATTTTTGGATTCCAGAAACGAGTTTGATGACCAAAGTGCACGCCCGCTTCCAGCATTTGCCGCATAGTTACTGACATAATGTCTCCTGTTAGGGTTAAGCCTCCATTCGCCATAATCGCCCTACGCCGTAGGGCACCCCTCTTTTGACGAATGTGTGAATTTAATCTGGTCTAGCATAAAATAAAACGCAAATATAACCAAATTATACGGATATTATAGCATTTTCCGAGACTTACTCAAGATAAGAAGGCATCATATAATCTCGACTATTTTAAAGAAAAGCATAGATGAATAGATCAGCCCGGCTTATCTCTACAACCCTCCAAAAGGGTTCTCCACGACTTAACCCATTCTAAAAAGGCACTAATAGAAAATTTTTTCAGAGAATCATATAAAAATCATTCATGTTAGTAGAAATATATTTTTGCAATCTGAAATCACATAATTTTGTCTGTACAACCCTGTTTTTACGAGAGAAAACAGAACATTTCCGTCTGCTATTTCTTTTAAGTTCCACACAGCAGCCAATATTTCAAACACCGTTATCTATTTAAAACGGGCTGGGATTTAAACACACAAAGAAATTCCAATTTTCGATTTCAACCGTTTAATATCGCTTATTTGAATATATTTATTATCAACGGTAAGGATTTTTTCTTCCTGCAATTTAGAAAAGGCACGGCTGACTGTTTCCAACTTAAGGCCTAAATAGCTGCCAATCTCTTCCCGTGTCATACGCAGGTTAAAATTCAGAGAAGAATAACCCAATCTGGAGAAACGTTGAGACAAATTAAGCAAGAAAGCTGCCAGCCGTTCATCCGCTTTCATGCTACCCAGTGATAACATCACATCATGATCTTTTACAATTTCACAGCTCATAATTTTATAAAAATGGTGCATCAATGTCGGAATGATGCGTGTTATTTCTTCCAGCTTTACAAAAGGAATTTCGCATACCTCACTATCCTCCAATGCCACGGCATCACATGTATATGCCTCTGCGCTAATGGCACTGAGTCCCAACAATTCCCCTCTCATGTGTAATCCAACGACTTGCTGGCGTCCATCCTCATGAAGCAAGCATGTTTTAAAGAAGCCATTACGAACAGCAAAAAGAGATTGAAAATCTGAACCCGCATGATACAGATACTCGCCACGCTGTATTCTCCGTTTACGACTGACTACCTCACCAAGCATTTCTATTTCATCTTCGTTGAGGCCTACCGGAAGACACAATTCACGCAGATTACATGATGCACAGTTAGCCTTGATATCAGAGGCATCAAGGTGATCTGTTGATACGGTATTTAGTAACACAGCAGATTCCTCGCTTACTTTTATTTATAACAGTTTTTTAACTCACACAAATCTATTTAATGTGATGTTAAATAATCAGCCATCCATTACTCACATAGGAGAATACCTCTATCCATATGTTATATAGACGATTATTTTTTCTCAACACCTATTCTTTTATCTTATGCACCATTCCGTAATGATTCTCCACTATAACTATAGCCCGATTGATTCAAATAATAAAATCTATACAAAAAGGACGGACTATTCGTCGCATAAAATAAGCTAACCCGGCAAGTTGGCTCAGCGTAATATAGTCCGCTGGATAGCATTCTGATCACTTTCAGTAAGCGACAGTTCTGTCTGAATAGGCTCTTAAGAATATTTATTGCCTGAGAACCCTGTCGATTCCCAGACACATTGGTTTAGTTATTTGGCTTGACTATTGGCTAATATATAGTCGGCTAGACGATCTGCTGCTTCGCCTTGAATATTCGTAAAAGAAGGCATCCTCATGCTACCTGACTTTACCTTATTAAGAATAGCATCCTTATTTGCCATATCCTCACTCAGTATCATTGCAACACTGCCACTTAAAGGCTTATGACATCCTGTACACGCTGTACTGAATATCTCTTCACCAGTGGCGTCGGCTACAGGGGTGTAGTCATTACTTGCTCCACAACCAGCTAAAATGAACAATACAGCCGCTGCTAACAAGAAATTCGTTTTTTTCATCTTCTACTCCAGTTTATTTTATTAAAAAAGCCAGTAGGCTTATCAGACAATTCATTAACAAGACATCATAGCTCGTACGAACATCCAGATAGACCACCTGACCCAAGTTACCACACCTTACAATAGCATCAGGATTCATTTTTAGTCCATTTCAGCCATATATCAACCACCACTCGATCTCTCTACTTTCTATGATTCATTACTTCCTTGACAACAGAAATACACATAAGCACCATTACCATAGAAAATGGCAACGCACCAATAATCATGGCATTCTGCAAGGCTTCAAGACCACCATCACCAACAATCAGTAAGGTACCGATAACCGTTGTAAGAATTAGACCCCAAATTATTCTATGCTTTATACTGGTATGCTTTTCACCACCAGCCATAATCGTATTGAGTACCAATACACCAGAGTCCGCTGATGTAATCAGAAAAGTCAGTATCAGAATTACCGCCAAAATTGAAACAGCCTTTGACATCCCGCCAGAAAGCAACATATTTAATGTTTCAAATAGCTGTGCCGAAGGTGCCGCACCAATGATATTACCATCAGCCGTACCATAGAGCTCTAAATTTACTGCAGTACCACCTAATAAAACAATCCAGATAAAGCATACGGCCGTGGGCGCAAACATCGCTCCTAATATGAATTCACGAATCGTACGCCCCTTAGAGATACGGGCTAGAAATAATCCAACAAATGGTGCGAACGCTATCCACCAAGCCCAATACAGAATGGTCCCATTTTCTTGCCAATCCCCTAGTGGTGTTTTAATTTCAAATACCGCAACTGAAATAGCCGGTAACGTAATCACATAATCAATTAATCCGCTAATATATAGCTGTAATAAAAAAAATAATGGGCCAAAAATCAGGAAGATTAATAATAATATACATGACAACCCCAGATTTAAATTACTTAAGTACCTGATTCCACGCCCAACGCCGGTAGCAGCTGAAATAGTTGATAACGACATAACGATGCATAATATAAAAATAAGTGCTGTATTCGTTGGAGCTGAATTTTCATCCGATGACATCATCCAGCCAAACTCGGTAATATCGCTAAAACCAATCACCAATTGATTCACGCCATAACCAATTGTCACAGCAACCCCCAAAAGCGTCGATATAATCGCCGTGATATCAAGAATGTGCCCGATGTAGCCATTCAGATGTTTACCCAATAGCGGTGCCAATGTCGAACGTACTGTCAAAGGTAGGTTATGCGTGTATGAGAAATAGGCCATACTTAACCCGGTTACAACATAGATTCCCCATGGGTGTAATCCGTAGTGCAAAAATGCATAACGAAAAGCCGATTGAATTGCATCACGAGTATAGGGCTCAACATTGCCCTTGATTACCTCAGGATTGTCACCGAAGTGCCAAAGCGGCTCCGCAGTAGAAAAAACCATTAGCCCAATGCCCATTCCAGCACTAAACATCATGGAAAACCATGACAAATTAGAGAATTCTGGCTTCTCATGCTCCTTGCCAAGTTTCAACTTGCCAATTGAAGGAATGACTGCCATCCCAATACAAAAGACAAGAAAAAAAGAAACGACCCAGACATAATAAGCATTAAACCTATTAAGTAATGCATCATTAGCGGTATTTAAAACAATTAATGCCTGATCGGGAGAAATTGCAGCCCAAAGAACAAGCGTCATAATGACGGCTTTGCTACAAATTGTAATAAATCTATTCAACCCTTTATAAAAACCAGATTTTGCGAGTTTAATTTGTATATTTGTAAATAAAATAATATCCGCCCCTCCTTTTTTATATATTCAACTGAATTTATCTCTTAATCTCTTAACATTTTCTTAACATTTTCTTCACATTTTCTTGACATTCGTCGTGTTAAGCTGCCAGTCAATTCTAAATCTTATCCTCTATTAATCTGACCTCGCACTTTGATAAAACAAAAATTGACATATTTTCAATTGCTTGTGGTGAAAAATTATTTTTAATAATAATTTTAGATTTAATGATCCCCAAAAAATAAAGGAAAGTGTAATGTTAAAGAAACTCAACATTTTTATAGTTTCAGCAATAATTAGTCTGATCCCTTCCAGTTTGGCATTCGCTGATGAAAAAACCGTGAATGATTTCATGACCTGGAGTGGAACAACGATTACAGGTGATTTGTCTTTTATCGATCCCAACAACCCCCATTTAAAGAAAATCAAAGTCATGCTTTTAGCACAAGGGCGTTGGGGTGATGATACATCGCGATTTACCCAGGCACTCATACGCCCTGGCATCGGCTATGCTTTTAATAAATATGTAACAGCCATGATTGGTTACGACTGGCTACCCACTCAACGTCCATTTGCGGGTAACCGCCCATTCAATGAACACAGACTCTGGCAGCAATTAGAGATAAAGGATACCTTTTCTTTCGGCACATTAAGTGCCCGTACTCGATTTGAGCAGCAGTTTTTTGATATCCCCGGCGTCAAGGATGTTGGTCAGCGGTTCCGGGAAAAATTAAAATTATCCATACCTCTGTCTTTTGTATCCCCTAAACTGAATTTAGTTGTATGGGATGAGGTATTTGTCAATATGGTAGATACTGATTCAGGTATTCGGCAAGGTTTCAATCAAAACTGGGCATTTGGAGGGTTTGGTTATAAATTTACCGATGTCATTTATGGCGAATTGGGTTATCAAAATCAGATTATTAACAGACCAGACAGTCCCCGCCCAGACCAAATGGATCATATTCTGGCGATTAACGTTAATTTTAATTTCTAAGTATAATAATCTAACAAATTATTCGTTATAAGAATAGCTTATATCAGGACACTTTTATCAACCAGGCAAGGTGTCCTGATCCACCTTATAAACATTTATAAACAACCACATAACTAAATCAATCAAGTCAATGGCGGCTTTCTTTCACCAAAACAGTATCTCCACCCATCTTACTCCATATAGCCTTTCACTACAGTAAACCCGAAATTTAAATTCCTGGACCAATCAATATTCTATTGATGGAGAGAATGAAAAACGTACAAACGTATAGGCGGTTTAAACTGCCTATACGTCTGTACATCGCAGAATATTTCGTTTCTTACCATCCACCTACCACCTCATAGACCAATCTGGTCTTGATCGTTCACATCCTTATTCAAGAAAACAATAAATCAAGTATATAACCCTGCTTATATTAAGGTAGAATTCTCCCTTTTCATGTAAAGGGAAAATAGATTAATAGATTCGTTAAGCAATTGTTTTATTAAATAAGATTAAGAATGTCACTTAATATAGAAAAATTTATAATTACAATTTGTAGATCTTATTAGCTCTAGAGAAAGGGATAAACAATGCTAAAGAAAATAAATATTTTTATGGTCTCCGCATCGGCAATAATAAGTTTAATCCTATCTAGTCCCGTCGTTGCTGAGAAGGTAGCAGAAGATTTTCAAACCTGGGGTAATATAACCGCTACGGGAAATTTTTCTGCTATCAATCCAAATTTAAAAAACCTTAAATACTGGGTTGAGGGACAAGGACGCTTTGGTGATGATTCTTCACGGTTTTCTCAGTCACTTATTCGTCCTGGCATCGGATACGCAGTTAATGACAAGACCAGTGTATGGGTAGGCTACGCCTGGGTTCCAACCAGCCGCCCATTTGCAGCTAAAAGTCCTTTCAACGAACATAGAATCTGGCAACAATTATTATGGAGTGATTCATATTCATTTGGTAAAGTGACTAGCCGTACTCGTTTTGAACAACGATTCTTTGATATTCCTGGTAGTACTGATGTAGCCTATCGTTATCGACAGATGTTGAAACTATCCGTTCCCATGCCTTTTATCTCACCAAACGTAAGTTTTGTGGTGTTCGATGAGATATTTGTTAATCTCAATAATATCGATACAGGGATCAAAACTGGTTTCAATCAAAACAGAGCATTTGCGGGTATAGGTTATAAGTTTAACCAATATACTACCGGTGAAATAGGTTACATGAACCAATATTTCAACAGGCCGCAGAATCCCCGTCCGGATCAAATGCAGCATATATTGTCCGTTAACTTATTCTTCAATTTCTAGATATCTTGTCTTCTGAACAGATTTTAAAAAGATCGCTGACTGATATTCGGGGGAATTTCGGATGCCGCAGAAAACGCCTCGAATTCAGTCAGCCAATCAACAATAATCCATATAACTCTATCTAGTCGATATTTTCCAAATAAATTCCGGATTTAAAATTAGCCTACTATCAAAGTGACTGAATCAAAATATTTTATCAATAATCTATTCTGCGTATCTGGCTCAGTTTTTCTTGCCTATTTCTGCTCCCATCCCATTCTTTTTCTAATGCCAATAAGTTTATGAATGATTTTAGACTCGGTCAACGCTGGATATGTGATGCGGATTTGCAGCTAGGTTTAGGAACTATCCAGGCTGTCGAGAACCGAACCGTCACACTTCTCTTCATGGCAACAGGAGAAACACGTTCTTACGCGAGACAATCAGCACCATTAACACGTGTTATTTTTTCAGTGGGCGATACGCTAACCAGTCATGAGGACTGGACATTAAAAGTTGAGTCAGTGATACAACAAGATGGGTTATTTATCTATTCCGGAATAACCCCGGATGGAAACAGACTGAGACTTGCTGAAACACAACTGGCTCAGTTCATGCAATTTAACCAACCTGCTGAACGGTTATTTAATGGACAGATTGATAGAGACCAATGGTTTCGGATACGATACCAAACGCTACTGGAGCGAAACCGGCTGGCCAACACCCCATTATATGGCTTGATCGGTTCCCGCGCCGATCTGATTCCTCATCAATTGTATATTGCCCATGAAGTTGCACAGCGATACGCGCCGCGCGTATTACTCGCTGATGAAGTGGGCCTGGGGAAGACTATTGAAGCCGGCCTGATTCTACATCAACAGTTATTGACCGAGCGTATCAAACGAGTACTCATTGTCGTCCCGGAAACATTGCTGCATCAGTGGCTGGTAGAAATGCTGCGACGTTTTAATCTTTATTTTAGTGTATTTGATAAGGCTCGCTGTGAGGCCTTAGCAGAAAGCGATGCTCAGGAGAATCCATTCCATAGCGAACAACTGATCCTGTGCAGCCTCAATTTTCTTTGTCTCAATCCAGATTATTGCCAATTCGCCATAGAAGGTGAATGGGATTTGTTAATTGTGGATGAAGCGCATCATTTACAATGGTCAGCACAAGAAATAAGCCCGGAATATGCCATCATTGAACAATTAGCAACGCACACTAAAGGCATTCTTTTATTAACAGCAACACCCGAGCAATTAGGAAAAAGCAGCCACTTTGCGCGTCTTCGATTACTGGATCCCAATCGATTTCCTGATTTTGAAACTTTTGTTGCAGAAGAACAATCCTATGCACCTATTGCACAAGCAATAGAGGCTCTACTCAGCGAACAGCATTTAGATGATGAAATAAACCAAGTTATCGCATCGACAATTCAATCGGAATACGCCCAGAAATTATTGAGACAATTGAACAGTCCGGCTTTAGATTTACAGAAAAATAATAGTATACGAAAAGAACTGGCCGAATTATTACTCGATCGACATGGAACGGGCCGCATATTATTTCGTAATACGCGCGCAGCGATCCAAGGGTTTCCAAAAAGACATGTCAAGGCTATACCGCTTGCATTACCGCCGCAATATCGTGACTGTTCTTTGTCATCTGTAGCAATCGCCAAATCGCAACCACAATTATTGCTTTGTCCAGAACGACTCTATCAAATGACCGCACAACCCGTCGATCCATACTGGACCGAAATTGATCCACGGGTAAGCTGGCTGAGTACTACCCTGAAACAACTAAAACCTGAAAAAGTATTAGTGATTACCGCCAATACACAAACAGCACTCGATCTGGCTAAAGCACTCAAAACCCTAACCGGTCAGCATATTCCAGTATTTCATGAGCATATGAGCCTAGTTGAACGCGACCGAGCTGCGGCCTTTTTTGCGAATAAGGAAGGGGATAGCCAGCTGCTTGTCTGCTCTGAAATTGGTAGTGAAGGGCGTAACTTCCAATTCGCCCATCATCTGATTCTATTTGATTTACCCTTAAATCCAGATTTGCTTGAACAACGAATTGGCAGGCTGGACCGAATTGGTCAGACCGAAACAATTAATATATCGATTCCTTATCTGGAAAACAGTGCCCAGGCGATCATGTTTTACTGGTATCACCAAGGATTAAATGCTTTTCAGAAAACCTGCCCTGCGGGTCAAACTGTTTTCTTATCGATCGAGACCTCACTCAAGAAGATCCTTTACCAACGTGAACCAAACTTAGATGAAGTTTCAGATTTAATTCGTGTTACTCACGCTACCCATCAAGCACTCAACGATACGCTAGAGCGTGGACGGGATAAGTTACTTGAATACCATTCTTTCCGGCCAGATATCACTGACAAGCTAATGGCATTACAGGATACAGATAAACGCTTATCACATTATATGGATACTGCCTTTGATTGTTTTGGCATCCATAGCGAAGAACATCGTTCCAACAGTTTTCTTATCCGCCCCAGTGAACATATGACCGCCCCATTTTGGGGTTTAAATGATGAAGGGACGGTCATCACTTATGACAGAAAAACAGCGTTAGCCAATGAAGATATTCATTATCTCACCTGGGAGCATCCTATGGTTATCCATACCATGGATAGGGTTTTGAGTAATGAATTAGGCAATGCTGTAATCATCGCCATGCAGCACAAAACGGTCATACCTGGAACTCTGTTTCTAGAAAGCCTGTACGTCATTGAAACAGGACACATTAATCTATACCAAAGCAACCGCTATCTACCATCAACCATGATTCGTATTTTACTCGATGAACAGGGTAATGAGAATTATCCCTCTCTGAATCATACCGCAATTAATAATCACTATTCGCCAATTCCAATCGAAATAGCAAAACAGGTTATTCAGTTAAAAAAGGAATCAATTCGAACACTAATTTCAATCAGCAGACAACAGGCTCAGATACAAATCCCCGAGATCACTGCGCAGGCACATGATAAAGTAGAAAAGATTTTTACACTTGAGATTGATCGGCTCAAGACTTTACGCAACGTCAATCCGAACGTACGCACAGAAGAAATCGATTTTCTCGAACAACAGCGGAAAGATCTAACTCAGGCATTTAACGCGGTCAATTTAAGATTGGATGCACTCAGAATTATTGTTGCCACCTAATCGATCTCATACGATCACGATCCCTTCAATGAGAAAAATGGTCAAAATTACATAAAATAATTCTACTTGCTACATAAAGGGAGACTTTTTCAGAAGCCCTTGTAAAAAGATTTAACCTATTGATTATAAAGGAATAGCTTTTAAACCATTGGGATTTTACAAAGATCTCAAAGGGATTGTCTCGTAATATACGATTTATTCATTTTTAGCTATACAACCTATTAGTTATTAACAAATAGGTTGAGTAAGCAGCTCAGTTTTTGGCTATTTATAGGCAGGCCTATAAAATAAACGGAATTCTAGTTATACATTAAAACGAAAATGCATGATGTCTCCATCTTTAACGATATATTCTTTGCCCTCAAGACGCATTTTACCGGCCTCTTTTGCACCTTGTTCACCTTTGCAGGTAATAAAATCGTCATAAGCAATGACTTCAGCACGAATAAAACCTTTTTCGAAATCGGTATGAATAACACTCGCAGCTTGCGGTGCAGTGTCCCCCTTATGAATCGTCCAAGCTCTAACTTCTTTTACTCCGGCAGTAAAATAAGTCTGCAGTCCCAGTAACTGATAAGCAGCACGTACCAAGCGATTCAATCCTGGTTCCTCAAGATGAATATCCGCAAGAAAAATCTGCTTATCCTCATCCGATAGCTCTGCAATTTCAGCCTCAAGTGAGGCACAGATTGCCACCACCGGCGCACCTTCTTTGGCCGCATATTCCTCCACACGCGCCAATAACGGATTATTCTCGAAACCAGTATCGTCAACATTAGCTACATAAATAGCAGGTTTGGCCGTTAATAAGCATAAGGGTAGTAATAACTGCCGTTGATCTTTATCCAGATCCAAGGTTCGAGCGGGCCTGCCTTGATCAAGATGTGCGTGCATCATTTCCAATAAGGTGCACATCTTGATCGCGTCTTTATTGCCCGATTTCGCCAGCTTGGCTTCACGTTGTAATGCTTTTTCTACTGTCGCCAGATCAGCTAAAGATAATTCAGTCTGTATAATTTCAATATCCGAAATCGGATCCACTTTGCCAGTCACGTGAACAATATTATCGTCCGCAAAACAGCGCACCATATTCACGATTCCATCCGTTTCACGAATATTGGCAAGAAATTTATTTCCTAATCCTTCTCCTTTGGATGCCCCGGCAACCAGACCCGCGATATCAACAAATTCGACGATAGCGGCCTGTATTTTCTGCGGGTTTACGATCTCACTGAGTTTTTCCAAGCGTAGATCAGGCACCTCTACAATACCTATATTAGGATCAATCGTACAAAAAGGATAGTTTTCTGCGGCAATACCCGCCTTAGTTAATGCATTAAACAGCGTGGATTTTCCAACATTGGGAAGGCCCACAATACCGCATTTCAGACTCATGACCTGATTCTCATTGAAATTTTATTCACGTAATATTCTGCACAGTAAGGCTAGAAATAGGATTTGTTTTTATCGCCCACCCCACCATTTTCACGCTTTGGTATGTAGTTTTAACATTGCTGCTTGACAATCACCCTGGACAAGTAGTGGCCAAACTTCCAAACTACGCTCAATCGCTTCATCAATCAGTGTAGCCTCTGCTTTTCCTGGCGAACGCAGCACATAATCCACCACGGCATTTCTATTACCCGGATGCCCTATACCAATTCTCAAACGCCAAAAATCTTTGGTACCGAGCTGTGCCGCAATGTCTTTAAGACCATTATGTCCACCCAAACCACCCCCCCATTTCAGCTTGCTTACCCCCGGCAATAGATCCAGCTCATCATGTATCACTATTATCTGCTCAGGCTGGATTTTATAAAATCGACATAGAGCCGCAACAGCTCGTCCACTCGCATTCATGTAGGTCTGTGGTTCTAGTAAATACAGTTCAGCGTTGCCCTGCCCAACTCGGGCACATAAACCATGAAAACGTGCTTCTGCTCTCAGCGAAACTCCCAGTTTATCAACCAGGTTATTTATCCACTGAAAGCCGGCATTATGCCGAGTATCAACATACTCCTTCCCTGGATTTCCCAGACCAACAATGAGCTTCATGAAATTTTTTAGGTTTTTACAATGATAGCCATTGTCCAGTTATTCTATCAATCAATATAAGTACTGAGCACATCGATTCCAGAATATTCTGGGTGGCAACTAAAAAAATAAAATCTGCTGTGACTCAATATACCAGCAGATTTATTCCTTCCAGTCAGCATCTGAATCAATTCAGTTTTACCGCCTATTTAAACACCGTCTTTATCCGTCGCAGCAGTGTCGTTATCCTCAGAAGAAAGAGCCGAGCGTGGGATAACAATCGTTGCAACAGGCGAATCATCCCCCTTGGCCAATGCAGGAATTTCCACGTTTGCAGGTAATACCAGATCTCTTAAATGAAGTGTGTGTCCCGCCGCCATCTCGGCTAAATCGACAGAAATAAATTCTGGCAGGTCTGCTGGCAAGCAGGATATATCCACTTCGGTAAGAACATGGCTGACAATACCTCCAGAAGTCTTGACTCCTGGAGAGATCTCCGCATTAATAAAGTGCAACGGGACTTTCATGTGTATTTTTTTATTCTTGGCAACGCGTTGAAAATCAACATGTAATACTTGCTGTTTAAACGGATGCATTTGCACGTCACGCAACAATACCTGCTGGCTCTCTCCCGCAACAATCAAAGACAGGATAGAAGCATGAAATGCTTCCTGTTTCAGTTTATGAAATAAATTATTATGATCCAGCTCGATAGATTGTGCCGGAGATTCCCCGCCATAAATAACACCTGGAACCTTGCCAGAACCACGCAGACGGCGGCTCGCACCCTTTCCCTGCATTGTACGTTTATCAGCACTAATTTCAATTTGCATTTTACTTCTCCAAAACGTAGTTTGTCCGCGACCAGGCAAACCAATTATAAAAAAGAGACAAAATTCGCTCTTACTCCATAAACAGCGAACTTAATGAACTTTCATTGCTAATCCGCAACATTGTTTCCGCCAGTAAGCTAGCAACACTCAATTGACAGATGCGACTACAGGCTTTGGCATCCTCACGCAAAGGAATCGTATCAGTAACGACTACCTTGTCCAATTCGGAGTTCTCAATCCGTTCCACTGCGCTACCCGATAATACAGCATGAGTTGAATAAGCCAGTACATATTCGGCGCCTTCTGCTTTCAATGCCCGAGCTGCTTCACATAAAGTATTCGCAGTATCCACCATATCATCGATGATGACGCAGGTACGACCCTTAACCTCACCAATAATATTCATTACCTTTGCTTCGTTGGGCTTAGGGCGGCGTTTATCAATAATCGCCAGGTCACATTCCAAACGCTTGGCCATATGCCGAGCCCGTACTACACCACCCACGTCGGGCGAAACAACGACCAAATTCTGATAGTTACTCTTCCAGACATCACCAAGCAGAATAGGCGTCCCATAGATATTATCTACTGGAATATCAAAGAATCCCTGGATTTGGTCAGAATGTAAGTCCATTGTCAGTAACCGATCCACGCCAACTGTGGTTAACATATTGGCCACTACTTTAGCTGTGATCGGCACGCGTACCGAACGCGGTCTTCTATCTTGCCGGGCGTAACCAAAATAAGGAATAGCGGCAGTAATACGCCGAGCAGATGCACGTTTGAGTGCATCCACCATTACCAATATCTCCATCAAGCTATCGTTAGTGGGTGCGCAAGTAGACTGTAGTACAAACACATCCTTACCGCGCACATTTTCCAGGATTTCCACCATAATCTCACCATCGCTAAAACGCTCAACCGTAGCGCGTCCTAAATGTATATTGAGATGTTTGACAACATTCTGTGCCAATTTTGGATTGGCTGTGCCGGTAAAAACCATCAAACTGTCGTAAGACATGTTATTCCTCTGACATAAAAGTCTGGAAACGGGAGAACACCGACTGCTCCTGACTATATGAAGCGGTTACAAATAAAACAATAGGCTGGATCTTGTCTTGTTGTTTATACCTGAAAAAAGCCGGATCATTCTTGAAATTTCTTAATGATAATATTTGCTCAATCTGGCTGGGGAGGTAGGGATCGAACCTACGAATGCCGGAATCAAAATCCGGTGCCTTACCACTTGGCGACTCCCCAAATTCTTTAATCCATAGAAATACACATAGGATGCCGATTCAGTCCTTGTGCTATAAAGCCATTGATACCGGCAGGAATCTGTTCAACCGCAGCTTTCGCCGCTATTTCGGTTGCAAATTCAGCAAATACACAAGAACCTGAACCACTCATTCTGACTATTGTAGTATTATCCAACTGTTTTAGCCACTCTAAATAGTTCGCCACTTCAGGGTATGCTCGACATACCACCGATTCTAGATCGTTGTGTCCTTGCCAGATGGGAAAGTGCGGTATTTTGATAGGAATCGTGTTTCGTGTCAATTCCTTGCTTGCAAAAATCTTTGCTGTCGATATCTGCACTGAAGGAACTAACACCAAATACCAGGCAGATGGTAGTTCAATAGGCGCCAGTTTCTCACCTATTCCTTCTGCAAAAGCACTTCTTCCAAAAATAAATACAGGAACATCTGCACCCAGCTTTACTCCCAATTTCATTAACCCATTCTTTTCCCAACCTAGCCCCCACAATTGATTCAGCGCCAACAAAGTCGTTGCTGCATCAGAGCTACCACCGCCCAGACCACCTCCCATCGGGATCTGCTTCTTCAAAAAGATATCAACACCTTGCGCTGCGCCACTTTCCTGTTGCAATAATTTTGCAGCACGAACACATAAGTTTTCTTCCTCGGGAATAATCGCAGTCGACATATGCAATTTGATAACGCTGTCCTTGCGTAGCTCAAAACTTAATTCATCAGAAAAGTCTAAAAAACGGAAAACGGTTTGTAATAAATGATACCCATCATGCCGGCGACCTATCACATGTAAAAATAAATTAAGCTTGGCAGGGGCAGGCAGTGTCAGCATTGATATAAAAAATAAAATTTAAATGATTATGTAGCAATGGATCACTCTACTTTCCAATCATCGACTACCAATTTAATTTTTAGGTCGTCGTTATAGCTCAGTTCTATTATTCTAGGACGATCCAGTGAAACCGCACTGACTGAAAAATACCGGATATAATTAATCTGCCAATTATCCTGCCGAATAGTCTTGATCCGACCATTAACATCCAAATCCTGCTCGGATGCGGTTGCTGGAGAATGCATCCCCTGCACCCAATACTGCAGGCCTTTTAACGGTAAGCGCCACCCTAAAATTTCCTCAGTCAGGCTTTCCACATCCACAGCATAAAATATCGCCTGTTCCGAAGTTGTAAGGCGAACGCCCTCAAGATCACGCTCTATTTGTGCTACTGTTTGGCCTAAAGGCGAGAGCAGCAGAATTTCATCATTGAATCCCGTATGTTCCCAGCGCACTCGACCAGAAAAATGTTGCTTCTCATCTCGAACTGATATTCTGCCCAGCAAATTAAAATTGGCAAGCACTGTATTTGCCCGGTCTGGCTCAGGTTGGGTAACAATAGTAGTCACAATTGTGGCTTGCGGCGTTAAGATTGCACAGCCTCCCACCAATGAGAAGAAACAAAGCAGTAATTTCCATGCAAAGAAATTACCTATCTTTCGGCTAATCGAACATACTTCTTTCTCCGCGTGAGAAATATATAATTCACAATTTTTCAATTGCCGGAATTTTTATTCGTTTGCTGGTAATCAGGCAAAATAATGTTTAACTCGAGCGTCTCCTGATCCTCATCTTGCTCAAAATTAACGGATATGGCATCTTGATCCACATTTACATATTTACGAATCACCTCTAATAATTCTTTTTGTAATTGCGGAAGATAAGAGGGCTGGCCACGGCCAGATCGTTCATGAGCAACAAGGATTTGCAACCTATCTTTTGCAATTATTGCAGATTTAGGTTTAGATGATCTAAAGTAGTCCAGTAAGCTCATTATTTCCCTCCGAAAAGCTTGCTGAGAAACCCCTTTTTGCTGTCAATAAATCGATGCGGTCGTTTTTCACCCAAGTAACGCGCAACAATATCAACATATGCTTGCCCCGCCTCGCTTTTCTCATCCAAAATTACAGGTATCCCGGCATTCGACGCGGTTAGCACGGATCTTGATTCTGGAATAATTCCAAGCAAATGCAACGATAATATATCCTGAACATCATCAAGTCCTAGCATCTCTCCAGATTTAACTCTAGCTGCGTCATAGCGGGTAAGCAGCAAATATTCCTTGATAGGCTCCTCATTCCTTTCAGCTCTGCGAGATTTGCTCGATAAGATTCCTAACATTCGGTCAGAATCCCTAACTGAAGAAATCTCTGGATTCGTCACAACAAAAGCATCGTCAGCAAAGTAAAGTGCTAAATTTGCACCTTTCTCAATACCTGCGGGAGAATCACAAACGATATATTTAAAATCTTTGGATAATTCATCCAAAACTTTACCTACTCCTTCCAGGCTTAAAGCATCTTTATCACGCGTCTGTGAAGCAGGGAGAATATAAAGCAAATTACAGTTTTTATCGCGAATTAATGCCTGGCTAAGACTAGCTTCTCCATTAATAACATTAATAAAATCATATACAACCCGCCGTTCACACCCCATGATCAAGTCTAAATTACGCAAACCAACATCAAAATCAATAACGGCCGTTTTATGACCTTTTTTTGCAAGCCCCATAGCAATAGCCGCACTTGTTGTTGTTTTACCAACGCCACCTTTACCTGATGTCACGACAATGATTCTTGCCAATTGAGTCTCCTTTGCTAAATGGTCTTATGCAATTTCTTTAATAATTAAAGCGTGATCCTGCAAATAGATCTGTACCGGTTTTTTATTTCTGATTTTATTTAAATCTTCACTCGTTTTATAATCTCCGGCAATGGAAATCAGTTCTGCCTGCAGGTCAAAACAGAAAATACGGGCAGCTTTATTACCTTGCACACCTGCTAAAGCGCGTCCTCTTAACGTATTGTAAACATGGATATTCCCTTCAGCCATAATTTCTGCGCCGGCGCTAACCTGGGATAAAATCACCAAGTCACCTGCTGCATAAACACGCTGACCAGAACGAATAGGCTGGGTAATCAATGTTGTTATCGGTGGAACAGTTGCCGAAACGGCTACTGCAGCCTCAGCCGCAGCTGCCTTTGGTTGAGAAAAGGATGTATTCGTGGCCTGTTTTTGTGTTTCACCAAATGTTACAGCGCTGTCATTACTACGCATGGTATCAATCGGAATAAAGAGCGTATTTGCTTGCTCATTTTGTTGCTCGCTTCCACCGCGAATACCTGTAGGGAATAAACCCATCATGCGTAATTTATCTGTAAGGTGAATGATATTTAAATCATGCCCCTGTTTATTTAATTCTCGAACATCAACTATCAGAGGTGAATTTCTAAAAAATTCTGGGGCTAAGCGGATTTTTTCCTGAAGATGCTGTTCAATAACAGCTAAATCATTGCTGAAAAGAATCAGAATAGGCACAAAAAAAGTACCGCTCTTGAATTCAAGTGCGGGTGGTATATAAGATGCTGTTTGCGGATCTTTCGACATCCCGTTAGGCCTGCTTGATTTACAATGTATAGACCGATATTTTACTATTATACCTACCAATACAGCAGATAGAAATTCTGGCATATATTCTAACGATACTGTATATATAACTGGACATATTATAGGGACAACATTCGTTTTAAAAATAGAATTAAATGTCATAACCTCCCTCAATTCTAACAGCTGTTAGAAGGTTATAGTTATAGCTTAGGAAATTAATCTCATTAACATTAAATCGGAATGCTATCCGTTTGTTTAGGCTGCATTATGACAACGGTTATTTCAATTCACAGAGAAATCAATAGCATCTTCACTCAAAGGCGGCATTATTGAGATTCAAGCAGCTGTAATAACTACGATGCGATTGCTCATTACCATTTTTTATTATGACTCGCATGAACTATATATTACCAATAAACTCAGATAGTTAATAATATTAACAACACCAACCGAAGAAGTTTCAATCAATCCCTGGAGGAAGTATGAGACTTTATTTCTTAGTTATCTATCTATTATTGACGGCCTGTTCGAGTTCACCTTCGATTATCCGTGACATTCCTGTTGTTGATGTTTCTTACAACCTGGCAAACCAAGATATTAATCAATACAAAGATATTTCTGTACGTTGGGGCGGAATTATTATTGATGTAGAAAATGATTCACATTTTAGTCTGGTTCAAGTTTTATTCTATCCATTGAATTATAATAGTTATCCACAAGTTGATCAGCCACATGAAGGGCGCTTTGTGATTAAAAGCCATGAATTTCTGGATCCAGTAATTTATGCCAAGAATAAGAAAATTACCGTTGTGGGAAAACTCATAGGCCGTATTACTCGTACAATTGGAAAAAAAACCATTCAGGTTCCTTTAATATCATCCACTGCTATTTATCTATGGCCTGCACATCCTCCCCGCAGTAGTTGGGGAAATTGTGGCTACAGCAACTATGGATATCCTCTCTGCTACTTTGGCTATCCTTTTTATCGGGGAGGATTCTATCATCCACTCTGGTATTGAGCGCATAAATCCATGAAACCCACGGTATCATGCACCACATGATGCAAACAGATAGTTGTGCTTGTGCCACTCAATAAATACTCATTTGAATCAATTGTATAATTATGCGTAGATTCCTACAATTACTAGCCATCTGTCTATTTGCAACGCCAGTTCTGTTAATCGCTCTTCTATTCCAAGCTATTGAAGCACAGCCACGGATTGTTCGTCAGGTAACACTCTCTCCTCAGCACATAGCACATGCAAAACAGCTGATCGATACCCATCTCCATCAGGCCAATCCTGGCGTGCTGACTACCGCCAGCATTCTCTCCAAAGATGCTGACATTGCAACAAATTATCTGGTTAATCGTTTTGGAAATGGCAGCGCACAAGTCGTATTCTCTGATCAACACGCACTCATCCGTCTTTGCCTTCCCATACCCACAAACTTAATAAATGGCTATTTAAATTTCGAAATAACTCTAATGCAGATGGCCGGCCTTCCACAACTACAGGCCGTACATGTCGGGAATCTAATTCTTCCGGATTTTATTACCCGTCTATTCGTATCTCAGTTGATTAAATGGGCGCAACGGAATTACGAACTTTACGCAATTGCCGACGCCATTAAGTTGGTTCGAATAACGCCAGATAAAGTCAACATCGTCTATCGCTGGGAAAATAAATTTTCTCAAAATAAACAAGGAATTCCGCTGATTGATAAACAAGAAAGAGCGCGGTTATTTCGTTATCACACATTATTGACCCGAATCAGTAAGCAAAGTAATACCCGAACTATTTCTCTCACAAAAATTCTCCCGCCTCTTATGCAACTTGCCTCCAGCCATTCGATAAAGGGTAATGCAGTGCTAGAAAATCGGGCTGTACTTTTAGTAACGGCTTTCCATGTACTGGGAATGCCATTAAAACTGCTCATTCCCGAAGCAGCTAACTGGCCCCGCGCCAACAATCAGATCGTTACCATTGATGAGCGCGATGATTTTGCCAAACATTTCATCTTATCTGCTGCCATCACCGCGTATACCGATACGATTTTATCCGATGCCATCGGTTTATATAAAGAACTTGAAGACTCACGTTCTGGCAGTGGCTTCTCATTTAATGATATTGCTGCTGATCGTGCCGGCACAAGATTTGGTGAAAAGGCAGTAGCCAGCCAAGCCACTGCCCGACACCTTCAGCAAGTGATCGCACCAGGCCTCGATGACGCAGATTTAATGCCGCCTTGGTCTGATCTGCCTGAATCTATGTCTGAAGCGGAATTTAAACAACGCTATGGCGGTCTGAATACGCCGGCCTACCAGAAAATGATGCAGGATATAGAAAAACGAGTTTCGGCATTACCAATATTACGTTAGCATAAGCAAAGATAAAGTGTTCACTTGGCCCTTATCACTAGCTTAAGTCGGGAATAACAGGGTAACGGCAGGTTGTTTTGTTTTGATGTCAATGATCCGAGCTAATGCATCAATCGTTTCATGGTATCGAGCAATGCTTCATTATTCGGATTATCCTCTAATGCTGTTCGCCATATTCTTTCGGCATCGTCCCTCGCACCCTGCACCCAGAGTACCTCTCCCAAATGAGCGGCAATTTCAGGGTCAGGACGAGCAGCAAATGCAAGATTCAAGTAATTAAGTCCATCTACGATATTACCCATACGGTAATATATCCAACCTAAACTATCCATGATGTATGGATCTTCTGGAGAAAGCTCAACTGCTTTTTTTATCAACACTAAAGCCTCCGGCAAACGATTTCCCCGTTCGGCAAGGCTGTAACCCAATGCATTATAGGCATGCGCATTGTCTGGCTTTAATTGTATTAACTTACGCAAGTCTTCCTCCAGAATCTCAAACCGACCGATCTTATCCGCAGCCAAAGCACGATCATAAAGCAGCTCGGGATAGTCAACCAGCCTTTTCAGGCTATTATCGAGCAAATCAAATACCTCTTGATATGCACCCGATTCACGCAGTAACTGCGCTTCCGCCAGAATCAAATGAGCTTTTTGCTGATCATCGGCAGCAGGTACTTGCTGTAAATATTCTCGTGCCTCATTCAGATGCCCCTGTTGTGCCAGCAAGGCGGCATAACGAACTTGTGCAGGAAGATGGCGCTCACCACTGGTCACTCGCTGATACAATTCCATGGCTGCATCAATGCGCCGCGTTTCCTCATATATCTGCGCAAGATGAAAACGAACTGAATTAGCATCCTCATATCCCAGATCGAGTGCTTTTTTAAAACTTGTTTCAGTCACATCGAAATCCCGCAACTCCATCGATAGCAAACCAACTGCTAATGCTATATCCGCACTATCCGGATTTTCCAGCAATAGTTGTTGTAGTTGTTCACGCGCCTTATCCAGATTGCCTATTGAAACCAATACGCGAATATAAGCAATACGCACATCATTCGCTTTGGGATATTCATTGAGATAATCACCATAAAACTCAGTTGTATCGCCATTGGGAATGCGTTGTAATATACGCCCCTGATAAATGGCCGCCATTTCCCAATCTGGACGTAATGCCAGGGCCCGTTTCATCTCCTCCAGAGCAAGCTCGTACTGGTGAGCAAACCAAGCCGCCTGAGAAACAGAAAAATGTGCCTCAGGTAAGTCAGGATAGAGTTGAGATAATTCTTGCAGCAATCTAAGAGTTGCTGTCTTATTAACGTTACGTGACAACAATGTGTTCAATTGCATAAAAGCGTTATCAACCGAATCCTTTTCTGCTGCCAATAGTTTTTCCAGATGAGGGCGCGCCTTATCTAGTTCACCAAGGTTCACCAGTAATGCTGCGGCGGTCTGGCGTGCATCCACCGAATCGGGATCCAGCTCCACCCACATTGATACAGCAGCTTCGGCGGCAAACGGATGACGCGCATGTAACGCGATCTCACTGGCTCGCTGGGCAATACGCGGATCGCGAGTCATTTTCACTAATTTGAGGTAGCTTCTAATCGCAGTTTCTAGATCATTGCGCTGTAGTGCCGTCTCTCCCAGTAAAAGATCAAATAATATCGATGCGGTCAACTCCTGTTTAGGTAAATTGAACTGATCAACTTCAGCTTGCTCAGCGGACTTTACTGTTTTTTCACTCTCAATTTTAATAGGATTCTGCGCACAGGCAGCAAGACCAAATGACAGTAACACGCCAAGAATTTTAAAGTTCATGAAAAATCCAGATAATATTCAAAAATAAGTTAATTAAAGGGCGTAGCCAGCCTTCAATTCCGCCTCTATATTTGACACATTCTACTTTTATACAAACAGTAAAGTGAATAAATTAATGATGCAACAATCACGCCCCATTTCCTGCACATCTACACATCGGCAGTGTCCAGATATCGATAATGTGCATTGTTAGCTTTAGTTTATCGATTCAATTAGCAAGTGAGATAAGGATGCCAATAAACTTTCATGAGATGATTGAATCATGAAAATGATGAAAGTTCATACAATTTTTTGACATAAAAAGGAAATATTCTCTTTTCAGTAAAAATTTATTCAGTTTGAATTCCTTTATACACCAGCTTATTTTTAATTATCACTAGATATTGCTGAATCCGGCAACCTTCTTTGCATAACAGGCATATCCTAATTAATTTGTACCGCTGATATTCACAATCAATAATCATACATATACTATATACATTAGTCAGTTATACTACCATTCTCCAGATCGCCATCAATACGAGAAAGAATATAGCAGTTATTGTCTCCTAAATGAGACAATAACAGTACGCTTCGAATGTTTGACATCCTCCCCCCGCCTAAAGACAGGGAACTCCTGCTGCCTCTACCCCGGAATGGGGTAGATGACTTCGGTGAGTTTTTGTTGCTGACGGCATTGCTGCATCGTTCACTTAGCAGACGAACTGGGCATGTCCTCCCCTTAGAATATTGATGGCCGCGTTGAGGTCTGCATTTTCTGCGTATCCACATTCGACACACGCGGAGACCTTTGTAAAACCCCAGTAGTTGAAAAATTAACCCTTCATAATCAATAATATAAAACTTCTGGTGAGGGCTTTTTCAAAAATCTCACGCGAACTTGGATTGCATTGTGCGATTCCCGGCGAACACATGGTCGCAGGCCGGTTCCGGCTTGTGCTACGCGGATTGATGGCAAGCACATCACCGTCCCGCCTCGCTTGCTTGTATTCCAACTGGCGGCGGAATTCACCTCAGCTCTGATCGAGCATCGATTTGCTGAAACCCGCTTTGGCTTTGATACTTCATCCTGGCGACTCAATCGAACCTGCTGCTGACTTATTCATATTCTTGACTTTCAGATCTTCAATAACGATCATCGCGTGGTTTTTGCTTATGCGGTTGGAAGTCTTATGGAGAAAATCATTCCGGATACGGGCTACCCGCTAATGCAATTGTATTATTTTCTGTTTCTGTTTCTGTTTCTGTTTCTGTCTTTTCCAATTGTTGCTGAACTTGGTTTTGCGACTCAGCCCACGTTGGTATTTCGTCAGCTTTCCGCATTTTTGCGAAAGGCGTTGACCGGTTCAAACATCGTACCATCCGAAACGCAGCAAATAGCGTAACGACTGCGTCAAGACCCACAATCGATGAAGATGGATGGCACCGGCCGTTCAACCTTGCGCCCAGTCTGAATGCTGGCGTACCACTTGCCAGCACACAGGATACGTGATGTTTTTTGATTGTGCCTTCGACAGCGCGACGCTTGCAATAGCGAATCCAGTCCAGCTTGGGAAGTCTGATACGACTATTGGCATCGTCCAACTCGCAACCTTGAGACGGAGCTAATGGAATTTGATGGTGAGCATGACTACGCTCATCTCCTGAGACTTTTGCAAAAGTCTCTATTAAACGATTCTTTAGGCTCGGTCAGTTTAAACGCAACTGTTTACTTAATGGGTCCAAGATCAGCTCTGGTGACTCTTTGTCTCCCCGCAATGATTATCCATGCGTCCAGCGATAGTGAGACCACTGTATGAGACCTTTGCAAAATCCCAATAGTTGAAAATTAATCCTTTATAATCAATAGCCTAAATCTTATTGCGAGAGCTTTTGCAAGAGCCTCGTATAATTATTCCCGCTCGAAAAAATACCGGGTGCGGCTCCTGATTCACTAAAAAACGACGAGGCAATCGGCCATACCGCAAACAGCAACCAAAAAATAGATCCTATCTAATAGATTTTGCGTTAGCTCTACTTTAAGAATACGAATCAGTCGCTGATACGGCCTTTCAACATCTCATCCGTATGTTTAGCTTTTTCTGCAATCAAATCAAGCGCCACATCTACCTGACCCCAGGTATTCCATAGTAATACACCGCAGACACGGCCATCGCGCAGGTAATAAATTACGCCTTTACGGAAGGGTTCCTTCCAATCCTCAACCATATCAAGATTCGCGTCCAGTTCGCCTACAGCCTCATATCCCAGATCAAACAAATCGGAATAGAAAAACGGCTGGTGATGATAAACATCTGACTGGCCCGCCATGTTTCTACCGGCCATTTCTCCCATAACATTGGCATTGTCTTCATGTTCCACCCGCATCCGTTTTTCCAGTAATATGCTGTAAAAATTGGCAACATCACCCGCTGCATAAATATCAGGATGGCTTGTACGCAACATCTCATCGACAATAATGCCATTATCAACCATCAAACCCGCTTGTTTAGCAAGGTCTATATTCGGCTGAATACCTAGCCCAGCTACAACACCATCAGCACTCATTTCCGAGCCATTTTCTGTCACAATTGTTATTTTCGCACCTGTCGTCTGAATAGACTTAATGGCCTGCGAGCTCAAGACGGTCACACCTTTTTCTCGATAGTAATTATCCAGAAAATCCGCAAGTGCGGGCGGATAGATACGCGCCCCAATATTTTTTTCCGGAAAAAGCATCGTCACTTGTTTATCATTTGAGGCCAGCGCAGCAGCTATCTCCGAACCTATAAAACCACCACCGATGACAATAAAATCAGAACCGTGCTCACATAATTCACGCAGTTTTCGATAATCGTCCACGGTTCTAAAGTAGAGGATCCCATCATCAGGATACGGCAGGCGTCTTACCGCCCCTCCTGTGGCCAGCAAAAGCTTTTCATAGGTATAAATATTTCCAGCGTCATCAGTGACTGCCTTCTTTTCTGGATCAAGTGCAATCACTTTCTTACCCAGATGCATGGCAAAATTAAGACCATGCGTACTGCGCCAAATCGATTCAAGCGGCGTCTCTTTTCCTTGCCACAAGGATTTGGATAAAGGTGGGCGATCATACGGCGGGTGCAGCTCCTCACAGATCATTGCAATCGCACCATCCTGATCAATTTTGCGGATACCGTGAACAGCTGAATCAGCGGTCATCCCACCGCCAATAATAAGATATTTGTGATGTTTCATGGCAGCTCCTTTATAAAGACGTATAAAAATAGACCTTTTACGTTTATTGAGGCTCGTCCAAATATAATACTCTCAAAATTTTATTCGTAATCTTTTTCTGCTCTATATGTGAGATCTTATATAAGATCTGTTTAATTCGATAACAATGCATTTGTTTATCGCAACACTTGAAACGATCAAGAATAACAGCGTACTTCACTATTCAAGACCGTCTTCCACTATATAAAATCGGTCATACCCCGGTAATTTGGATCAGGAAAATCCCATCGGCATGAGAATGAATAAGCCGTCGTGAAATAAAGGCGCAAGAGTCTATGCAGCCATACGCTTATTTTGGATTAAAAAAATACAACAGGTTCGTCAGGCAGCTCATTTCCACCCTGCTTCAGATTAGGCGGGAAGTATATTCGCAGATAATAACTAACAGCATCAATACCGTTAATGATTCCTGCCTCAAATTGTTGCTGTCTAAAAGCAGATTCCATGGTATGGCAGATATTATCCCATTCCCCATTAGCCACCTTGGCATCAATCCCGCGATCCACAATGATTTCTACATCACGATCTGCAAGCAGCAGGTAGATCAGGACCCCATTATTGTATTCGGTATCCCAGACCCGTATTTGGGAAAATACCTCTATTGCCCGCTCACGCGCGGTTTGACCGCGTAACAATGAAACCGTACTCAATGCGGCTTCTACAGCAAAACAGATCTCACCGTCATGAGTCATTTCTGACCGCTGGATAGCCGACTCGATGGCGGTCAAAGAAGCCGCGGGCAATATACGCCGCACAGCCAGTTGGCCGGTTGTCAGATGCCGCATAATACGAACATAATTCATTTACCATCTCCCCGATGCCCCGCCGCCGCCAAAACCGCCGCCGCCTCCCCTAAATCCGCCCCCGCCAATACCATGAGAACCGGACCAGCGGCCATTCCTCCGTCCATTGCGATAAATCCCTCTACCCGCGCCTTGAAAAAGGCCAAGACAGAATATAAAAACAGCCATGAGTATGGCCATAACCACAGAGGAAAAAAATAACCAGCCTGCCAATCCTACCGCGATACTCGTCACGGTGGCGCCGACAAGACGTCCCAACAAGACCTGTAATATTTTTCCAAGCACCGTGAATCCCATTACAACAGGAATAAAATTATCCAGAAAAAGATCCATACGGTCAGCACCGTTATCGGCAGGCATCAAATGGGGGCGAGGCAGTGCTTCTCCTTCGATCAGTTTCAGAACAGCATCGATACCCGCGTCAATTCCTTCCGCAAGCTTTCCTTTTTTAAGCGGTGGCACGATTATCTCTTCGATAATCCGTTTTACCATTGCATCCGGCAAAACACCTTCCAGACCATAACCGACCTCTATACGTAATGTTCTGTCATTTTTCGCGATTAACAACAACACACCATCATCGATGCCTCTACGCCCCAGCTTCCATACTTCGGCAACACGTATTGAATACTGCTCGATTGTTTCAGGTCGAGTGGTAGGGACAATCAATACCGCAATCTGGCTGCCTTTCTTTTTTTCAAAAATACTTAATTTTTGTTCCAACCGCATCATTTCAGAAATGGAAAGTGTCGCTGTTAGATCAATAACCTGGGATTCAAGCGGCGGAACAGCCATTTCTGCCCGAGAAAAGGCAACCGAGAAAAGCAGCATGGCAAGCCAAAGTGCTTTTATTCCGATTCGAATCATTGGAGAAGATTTCATTATATTACCGTAACATAATGAGAATAATGTGTTCGGGCAAAACGATCCTTATTTTCCTATGGGCTCTGAAAAACCAAAATCCACCATCGGAGCAATTGAAATGGCCTGCTCATCTTCCACAGTAAAACTGGGCTTTATTTGAAAACCAAACAGCATCGCTGTGAGGTTGCTGGGAAAAGAGCGTACGACAATATTGTATGCTTGCACTGCCTTGATAAACCGGTTGCGAGCCACGGTGATCCGGTTTTCCGTACCTTCGAGTTGCGCCTGTAAATCACGGAAGTTGATATCTGACTTAAGTTGCGGATAATTCTCCACGACGACCAGCAGACGTGCCAGCGCACTCGATAATTCCCCCTGCGCGCGCTGAAATTTGGAAAACGCTTCCGAGTCATTGATCAGTTCCGGTGTGGCCTGAATACTACCAACCCTGGAACGAGCACTGGTTACACCCAAAAATACTTCTTTCTCCTGCGCCGTAAATCCCTTCACTACATTGACCAGATTAGGGACTAGATCGGCACGGCGTTTGTATTGGTTTAATACTTCCGCCCAGCTTGCCTTAATCTGTTCATCCGCAGACTGTAGCGCGTTATAGCCACAACCACTTAAGGTCAACATAAAAAATAACGCCGCCATCGATAGCCATTTGCGCATACTTGTCTCCCGAAGAAAATTGACTGCTGCATCCGCTGATACTCCACTATGGTCATCATCGAACAGCGAGTTTGCTTATGCTCTCCCTCTCTTCATAAAAAAACATGACTTCTTCTGTTCGCTATGAGAAAAGCGTGCTGTTTTGACATAATTCCTCCACCTCTGTTCCTTCTTATGTCACAATTTTACAGAATATCGGAATTCATGATAGACGAGCTGAACTACGCACATCCATCCAGGTCTCGGTAAATCATGACTAACCCATTTTCAATACCCTGCATAATCGTCAAAGAAAGAGGAAACCGCAATGTTTGAATGGCTGATGAGTCCTGAGGCTTGGATCGCGCTAGGCACGTTAACCGCATTAGAAATTGTTCTGGGTATTGATAACATCATTTTCATTTCTATTCTCGTTGGACGCCTTCCTGAGAGCCAGCGAGCCTTTGCCAGAAGAATCGGGTTGAGTCTCGCCATGATCTCGCGCTTAGCCTTATTATTTTCTATTTCCTGGGTCATGGGACTCACCGAACCATGGCTCACGGTATTAAGTTATGAAATTTCAGGACGCGATATTATTTTGATCGGTGGGGGCCTGTTTCTGGTCGCCAAAGCAACTCATGAAATCCATAATAGCCTGGAAGGTGTAGCAGAACAGGGTCACATGGTCATAGCGATGAACCTGGGAATGATACTATTCCAGATTACGCTTCTGGATATTGTATTTTCATTAGACTCCGTTATTACAGCAGTCGGTCTGGTCGACGAGGTTTCTCTAATGGCAACAGCCATTATTCTAGCTGTCATCGTGATGCTTCTGGCGGCCAAAGCAATCGGAGACTTCGTAGACCAACATCCCACGATCAAGATACTTGCACTTTCTTTTCTCATCCTGGTCGGAGTCACCCTCATGGTAGAAGGCTTCGGTGTACATGTACCAAAGGGTTATATTTACTTTGCAATGGCTTTCTCCATGACGGTAGAAATGCTCAATCTTCGTATGCGGAAAAAACGCGGGACCCCGGTCAAACTCTATAAGAAGATTCCCGAACAAACCGTTGATATACCCTAGGAAACAACGTCGAGTACACAATTGAATACCATCTCACTTGTCCAGCGAATTTATCAAATAGCGCGTAAAACTTCGTCCTTCAGGGCGGAGATATAAGCGCACAGGCGAAGCCTGTTTAATGCGGTCTTTGCTGTTGTTCATATATAAGACCGCTGCATAACTGGTTATCTCGGGCTGGGCAAGATTTTTAAGTGTTTGATTTATCAATGCTGCAAGTAATCAGAAAAGCTTAAAAATACAGTTATGCAGCGGTCTTTATATTGCTTAATAATCGAGAGTGGTGCTCCACCACAACTACCCGCAAAATAGCTTGGACTCCAAAGCATATTACTCCAAAGCTTATTTTTAATTTCGGGATAATTCTTTTTGCGAATAAGTCGGCTTGAAACGCCTTTCAAACTATTTACCAAGTTAGAAATAGCAATTTTTGGTGGATAGTTAACTAAAAGGTGAATATGATCATGCTTACCGTTAAATTCCACCAATTCTGCTTCAAAATCCAAACACACGTTTTTAAATATTTCTTCCAAATCAATTAATACCCTTCCGGAGAAAACATCTCTACGGTATTTTGTTACAAAGACCAAATGAACATGAAGATTAAAAACACAATGTTTTCCTGTTCTTACATAGTTATTAACTTGCATAGACCAATTATTTTTTGTATAATTATAACCATGAAGCAGATTATACGCAAAGCCTTTAAATCTCGACTCAATCCAGATTCTGACCAAGTACAGAAGATGGTTGAGTTTGCGGGTGCTAATCGGTTTGTTTGGAATAAAACCTTAGCAATGAATCTGTTCAGATTAGAGCAGAAACAGCCATTGCTTTGGTACAACGAGTTGTCATTTTGGCTAAAGCTATGGAAATCCTCAGAAGATTATGGATTTCTAAAAACCGTTCATTCTCAACCGTTGCAACAAGCCTTAAAAAACTTAGAAAAAGCGTTCAAAGACGGTTTTGATAAAAAACAGCCTTTAAAACGGATTCCAAAATTCAAGAAAAAAGGTTTGAGTGACAGCTTTCGTTATCCACAAGGATTTAAGCTGGAGCAAGAGTCTAGCAAAGTGTTCTTGCCTAAAATCGGTTGGGTGAAATATCGTAATTCACGCCAAGTCATTGGTGACGTTAAAAATATGACGATTTCCCGTAAAGGCGGTTATTGGTACGTGTCGATTCAGACTGAGTACGAGACCGAGCTAAAGCGTCATAGCTCAACCAGTATGATTGGTGTTGATATGGGCGTTACCCGCTTTGCAACCTTGTCAGACGGCTCATACGTAGAACCTTTAAACAGTTTCAGAAAGTTATCAAAGAAACTGGCTTTTGAACAGCGTAAGCTGTCTAAAAAAGTCCGTTTCTCTGCTAACTGGAAAAAGCAGAAACAAATCATTACCCGACTACATGAGCGTATTGCCAATGCTCGTTTAGACTTCTTACACAAAACCTCAACCGAAATCAGCAAAAATCACGCAATGGTCGTAGTTGAGAATTTAAAGATAGGAAACATGTCTAAGAGTGCCAAGGGCAGTGTTGAAAAGCATGGTAAAAACGTCAAAGCGAAATCGGGTCTAAACAAATCCATTCTTGACCAAGGATGGGGAATGTTCGTTTCGTTCTTGGAGTATAAACAGGCTTGTTCAGGCGGGGATGTATTGAAGGTAAACCCTCAATACACCTCTCAAACCTGCCCTGGATGTCAACATGTTAGTCGTGACAATCGCAAAAGCCAAAGTGCTTTTGAATGTACAGAATGTGGATTTAAAGCCAATGCCGACTTGGTAGGTGCCTTGAATGTACTTGAGCGAGGACATCGCTTGTTAGCCTGTGGAGTTGAAACGTTAGTTTCGTCTAAGAAGCAGGAACCAGTAGGCAGTAGCAATACAAACCTACTCTTAACGGCTTAATAAGTCGCTAGGAATCCCCTTCGTTTAGGAAGGGGAGGATGTCAATCTCACAAACTGGTTAACGGATACAGATTGCGCTCATCGAATACCTGGAAGTGGCTGTAAGACAAGATAACAGCCGTACTTCCAGTGTCAAACGCGTTTACTTCAATGAAAGGCTTTCCAGTGCTTTCTTATGATTCCATTGTCCATGGAAGAGGTGACCCTTCTTTTCCGGTGTACGGTCGCTGGTCCAGGTCAGAAATGCCCCATCCGGCGTAAAAACGGGTAGGCCATCGAATCCTGCTTTATCTGTTACTTGTACGGGAGGCTGCTTCCCGTCAACATCAACGATATACAACTCAAAATTTCGATGTCCGTGAATATTAGTCGAAAAAATGATGTATTTTCCGGAAGGATGGTAAAAAGGCGCCCATGACATTGCTCCCAGGTGCGTGATTTGTTTTTGATCCGACCCATCAATGTTCATGGTATAAATTTCAGCTATTCTGCCACCAGAAGAGAAGCGTCGCCACACAATCCGTTTTCCATCCGGACTAAAAAACGGACCACCATCATAAGCATTGGTATGTGTCAGCCTTTTCACATTGGTACCATCAGCATGCATGATATAGATGTCAATTAAAGCAGATGGATCCTTCTCAAAGAGCGCACTTTCCTCTGCTGACAGTTTTTCCGTATAAGCTCTCCGATTCGATGCAAAAGCGATATATTTTCCATCGGGAGACCAGGAAGCTTCCGCATCATATCCCATTGTATCTGTAAGATTCTTTATTTTATCGCCACTATAATCCGTTTCAAAAATGTCATAGTACGCATCATAATCCCAGGCATACGATTTCCGCTCTCCTGATTTCCTTCTCTCGATTTCAGCTTTCATTTTGTTTTTAGCATCGGGATCCAGATGAGTGGAAGAGAACAACACTTTTTCCTGAGAAGGATGAATCCATGAACAAGTCGTTTTACCGATTCCAGGAGAAACGCGCTGCGTCTTGTCATTCGCCAGGTTTTTCAAATAAATCTGATAAAAAGGGTTCTCTTCAGAGACTTCTGCCTGATACACCATCCAGCGCTGATCTGCACGATAATAAGCCTCACCTACCCGTTTTTCATCACTGGAAAGCTGATATTCCTCTGTAATAAAATCCAGCGTACCCGATTCAGCCGTCCACGAAAAAGCAAATAACCATAACAAGCCCGAAAAAAGAATCGAAAATTTAGTCAAAACCGGTATTCCTATCAAAGCATTCATTCTTTACTCATCCTGCTCAAAAAAGAGAAAACATTAACACATCGCTTCAAAAAAAATGTATACAAAAGTGAATCCGCAGCGGATTCACCTAACCCACCCTAAAAAACAAACCCACTCTCGGATCATTTGAAGCACGTATCAGCACAATAGTTCAGAAATAATCCAAACAGACATGTTCTGATCTTTACACTTTTTATGTTATCCCTGCTTCATCAATCCATGAAAGGCAACATACCCGCATCTCAAATACCTGAAAAAGCCCGTTTGCATTCATTCGCGCTAAAATGGCACCGGGAGCATGCTTATGCCGCATACCGCTATCAAGCACCAATGTTTGTTACACTAATCATATCGAGACCGATTCAATCACAATGCATTTAAAAAGGATGTGCATGCTAATGAAATATCGCTTAGCCTTAATATTGATAGTCAGTTGTGGATTACACAGCATGATCGCCCATGCGGATATCCAGCCTTTTCAGCATCATATGGAAATTTCGTTATCACCGGCCTCCTCTCACATTCAGGTTAAAGATCGCATTCACATTCCCGCGCATTATCGCAGTACACAAAAGACACCGGCGACACTCTCATTCAGTTTGCATGCGGGATTGACTATTCATCAAACTGAGGGGGGAGAAATTACACACCAACCGGCAACCGCAGCTGCCCATTCTATCGTTACAGGTAGCCCGGTTCCTTTAAAACACTACCTGCTGACCTTATCCCCCGAACAGGAATCCATCACACTGCACTTTAGTGGCCAAATTAATCATCCCGTTCAGGGGCCCGGCCAGGAATATGCCCGCAGCTTCAGTTATACACCC
Organism: Nitrosomonas cryotolerans ATCC 49181; assembly: GCF_900143275.1. Classification (NCBI taxonomy): domain Bacteria; kingdom Pseudomonadati; phylum Pseudomonadota; class Betaproteobacteria; order Nitrosomonadales; family Nitrosomonadaceae; genus Nitrosomonas; species Nitrosomonas cryotolerans. The sequence goes on along the minus strand of NZ_FSRO01000001.1, from coordinate 108,159 downwards.
GGCGTGATTTCTAGCCAGGGAGTTTTTCTAGCCAATTCCAGTGCCTGGTATCCCCAGTTTGAACAGCCGATGGTCTCGTTCCGGCTGAATATCCGCTTACCGAATAGCTGGGATGTCGTCAGTCAGGGCAAACTCGTAGATGAGCAGCAGCAGGATTCAATGAAAACCCTCGTCTGGGAGGAAAAACAGCCCCAGGACAACATCTATCTGGTCGCCGGTCAATATGAACGATATACGCAGTCCACCGGTGCAGTCACGGCCTTAGTCTATTTACGCAACGCTGATCAGGCCTTAGCACAAAAATATCTGGATGCCACCGCACAATATATTGCCTTGTATAGCAAACTCCTCGGACCCTATCCATATGAAAAATTCGCACTGGTCGAAAATTTCTGGGAAACCGGCTATGGCATGCCTTCTTTCACCCTGCTCGGTTCCAAGGTCATTCGTTTGCCCTTTATTCTGCATTCATCCTATCCCCATGAAATTTTGCATAACTACTGGGGTAACGGGGTATTCGTTGATTACGAAAAAGGTAATTGGGCAGAGGGATTAACCGCTTATCTGGCCGATCATCTGATTAGTGAGCAACGGGGTAAAGGCGCGGAATATCGCCGGGATGTGCTGCAGAAATATACCGACTTTGTCACCAAGGAAAAAGATTTCCCCATTACGCGATTTACTTCCCGACACAGCCCCAGCACAGAAGCCATCGGTTACGGCAAGACCATGATGTTTTTTCATATGCTGCGGCAAACATTAGGTGATCAGGATTTTATTCGGGCTTTGCGGCATTTTTATACTCAATTCAAATTTAATCAGGCTAGCTTTGACGATTTAAAAGAAACATTCAATACAACCAGTGGGCGGAATTTCTCCAGCATGTTTCAACAATGGATCAATCGTAGCGGCGCGCCCGATCTCATCCTACAACAGGCAGAGGCTGAAAATACCGCACAGGGATATCGACTGAAAGCTGTTATACAGCAAAGACATTCGGGTCAACCTTATGATCTGATGGTACCGATTGCAGTATATCTGGCAGGACAGGAACAACCCTACCAATCCACAATACAATTGAACCAGCAAACGCAGATTGTTGAGATGCAATTACCGGCACGACCCATCCGGATCGATATTGATCCGCAGTTTGATGTTTTCCGCCGACTGGATAGCCGGGAAATTCCGTCCGCACTATCACAAGGATTCGGCGCTGAAAAACCGTTACTCATATTACCTGCTCGCGCAGACGCATCCGTTCTGCAGGCCTATATCGCGCTGGCTGAAAACTGGCAAAAAACCCAGGCAAACCAGCTGGAAATCATCCTGGATAACCAGCTCGATACTTTACCCACCAATCGCACCATCTGGATTATGGGGTGGGATAATCAGTTTAGCCCGAATGTCCTAGATGCCTTATCAGAGCACGGCGTGAAACGACATCAAGATCGATTACATCTGGATAAACAGCACTACACACAAAATCAACATTCTCTGGTTCTAACTGCCAGGCAGCCATCTGATCCCGATAAGACCTTATTATGGGTCGCATCAGACCTCCCCGCAGCGATAGCGCAGTTAACCCATAAATTACCGCATTACCGCAAATACAGCTATCTGGCATTTAACAATGACAAACTCGATAACATCAATAAAGGCCAGTGGGCCATCTCACAGTCGCCCCTGTCCAGGCTAGTCACCCAGAAAGACAATGTCGTCATTGATTCCCCCTCCTATCATGCCCTCGCGCCACGCCAGGCATTGGCTGAACTTCTCCCCTTGTTTTCTGAACAACGCATGATGGCCGATATTGCCTATCTAGCCAGCGAAACACTAAAAGGACGAGAACTGGGCAGCAAAGAGCTGGATCTGGCAGCAGAATATATTGCGACACATTTTCGGGAGGCCGGTTTACTGCCAGGAGGAGATGATAACGATTATTACCAGGTTTGGCAGCAGAACGTGGAGAAACCGAAAGGCGAGGTTACACTGCGCAACGTCATCGGCATTTTACCGGGCACCAATCCAAAACTAGAACCGCAAAGCCTTATTATCAGTGCGCATTATGATCATCTGGGCACGGGCTGGCCGGAAGTACGTGCAGGGAATGCGGGCAAAATCCATTATGGCGCTGACGATAATGCCAGTGGCATCGCCGTATTACTGGAACTGGCACGGCAGACGGCCCAGAAATGGCGGCCCGAGCGCAGTATTATTTTTATCGCTTTTACCGGTGAAGAAAGCGGTTTATTAGGCGCCCGACACTATATTAATACCGCCAGAAAATACCCGGTGGAAAGCATCAACGCGGTGCTGAACCTCGATACCGTGGGACGTTTAGGAGAAAATCCGGTCACTATTTTCGGCACAGGGACTGCGCAGGAATTTATCCATATCTTTCGCGGGGCCAGCTTTGTAACCGGGATTAATGTCAAGCCAGTACAGGATGATTTTGGTTCCAGTGATCAGGCTGCCTTTATAGCCGCGGGTGTGCCGGCGGTACAGTTTTTTGCAAGTGCACATGAGGACTATCATCGTCCCGGAGACGTCATCGATAAAATTGATTCAGCCGGACTTGTCAAAGTCGCCTCGATTCTTAAAGAATCCGCAGAATATCTATCAAATCGCATAGAGCCTCTGAATACGACCTTAACCCCTTCCGCTGCATCAGCAGGCGATGCCACTTCCCAGCCACAATCTACCCGAAAAATCAGCTTGGGCACCGTTCCGGATTTCGCCTATCAGGGTGAGGGCGTCCGCATCAGTGATGTTCTGCCAGGCTCCCCCGCCCAGCAAGCAAAGCTGCAAGCCGGTGATATTCTGCTTCAAATTTCAGATCAGCCCATTAAAGATCTGGCCACCTTCTCCAGGCTTCTGAAAACCTTCGAAGTCGGGCACCGCATCCAGCTCAAATATCGCCGCGATGGACAGGTTATCAGCATCCAGGTTACTTTGGTGGAGCGTTAGCGTATGGCAGCCCGCTATATAGCAAATGGCTCTGTTGCGGAGAGTAAGAAGAATGGTGCAGCACGATTATATGCTTCATTCAGAACTGCCCATCAATGATCGGTCTCAGGTGATGTCATTATCAGGACAAGATAATCCTGAGCTGTATCCGATGGCACTGCAAATACGAGAGCAGCTTCACACGGGGTTTCAAATCAATGCAGACAGCATGCGCAACGATCAGTAGATTTAAACTCATGCATCCCTTCAAAAAAGGACCGTTGAATGTACGAAAATGTGGACAGTAAAAATCCGTTTTATTGAAAGACAATTCGATACTTATACCGCATACTAAAAGATATCAACGCATTAGTTCCTGTTGCCCTGTTCTTTTGCAGCAAAACCACCAAATAATATTATTTGTGGGGAGGGAAAAAATGAATGTATTTCAAAAGATTCTAATAGGCATATCTGGAATACTGGCTGTCAGTTGTGCAGAGGTCTTAACAATGCCGTAGCGGAACGATTCTTTCTGAATCTCAAGATGGAACGTGTCTGGCAGCGGGGATACACCAACTATATATACCGAAGCAGAAATTGACATCACTGAATACATCGTTACCCCTTCTACAACACCGAACACCTGCATTCAATATTGGGCAATCTCACCCGTTATATTTAAACAAAAAATGGCAGAAAAAGAACCTATGGCAGTGTCCGAAATGACTTGACCACTACAAACATCCTCCTAATAATATCGAGTTTAATGCAGTTTTTTCTAGCCAATGCTAGAGCAAAGGGTTTTAGGAGATAAGATGCATATTTGGGTCGATGCGGATGCATGTCCAGTAGTGATTAAAAATGTTTTATTTCGGGCAGCACAACGCTGGAAACGGCCTTTAACGTTGGTGGCGAATCAGGTGTTGTATACACCACCTTCGCTTTTGATTAGGGCGATTCAAGTACCCCGTGGCTTTGATGTGGCGGATGATTACATTGTACTGCACGCGAGTGTTGGTGATTTGGTGGTTACGGGCGATATTCCACTGGCAGCACAGTTAGTTGATAAAGAAGCCTTCGTGCTCAGTCCTCGAGGAGAGCTTTTCAGTGTAGATAACATACATGAACGATTATCGATGCGCGATATGATGGAAGAATTGCGTAGTGCAGGGGTGGAAACGGGCGGGCCCGCGGCGTTTAGTCAATCTGATCAGCGCGAGTTTGCCAATGCATTGGATCGTTTGATGATGAAGCTGAGTCAAACAGCCTCTTAGATCATTATCAAAGCATGAATTTCGGCTAATAATTATAAGTTAGGTAAAAGAGTTAAAGTAAATTCCGGAGTATTCGTTGCCATTCACTGCAAAAGATTTTCATTAACATTCAGCTAAATTCAATTTGTATCCACCAAGAAATCCCTGGTCACATGCGTATAGTGGTCTAATTTTCCTTGTCTTTTAAGGACCAGAAATCCAAATCACACTTCCAGTAGAGTTTCAACGCATTAAGTGTCACCGGAATTGGCATGTTGCCCAACTTAACGAGTAATTCAGGAAGACTACTGCACAACTCCCTTTAAACAGAGGAAAAGCTTCACTTTTTTCCGAAATGACACGCATAACAAATATCATTTGGATATTTCTTCCATTATCACAGCAAATTTACGCAGTTATGCGGAGGTCTTATATGTATTTTATTTTGGCCATTTAAGGTACTTAATTATCTTTTGGTAGTTTTTTGTTATTTTTGGCCTGTTCTATGCTGATTTTGACTTTAGTGTATTTAGCCGCTCAATGCAACAATGGTCCTTTTCCTGGCGATTAATTAAATTGATATCAACGAAGAGGAAACAGATCATGACTAAAACAGCACTATTATTAATTGATTTTCAAAACGACTATTTCTCAAGTTACGATGGCGCAAAGTACGCTCTATCGGGTACTGAGGAAGCAGCCAATCAAGGCGCTAAATTATTGGCGGCGTTCCGTGCAAAAGGCTTACCCATCGTGCATGTGCGGCATGAATTTCCGACCAATGATGCGCCGTTCTTTTTACCAGGCTCAGAAGGCGCAGCAATTCATACATCAGTAGCGGCTAGTTCTGATGAACCAGTCGTTTTAAAACATCAAATCAATAGCTTTCATGACACTAATTTAAAAGCCATATTAGATAAACAAGGTATTGAAAATGTAGTCATCGCAGGCGCAATGACACATATGTGTGTTGATGCCGTGACGCGTGCCGCAAAAGATTTTGGCTATAATTGTGCTATTGCTCATGATGCATGCGCAACCTTGGACCTTGAATTTAATGGCGTAAAAGTGCCTGCTGAACATGTACACGCCGTTATTATGGCAGCGCTTAATTTTGCCTATGCAAATGTAGTCAGTGTTGATGAATTAATCGAAGGCTTAGCATAGTGCATTACGCGGATCGCGCCAATATGGGGCCAATCCTGGGAATTGTTAGTATCCTTTAAATTAGCTTTATTTTTACTACTCAGAGCTTAACAACTTGTCCAGTTTTGCGGTGCCACTTCAGTGAGTTAGGGTGCGTGCTTAGGTTGAGCGAATCATCACCCAGCTGGGAATGCCTAAAATAGTGGGTGTGGCCAGGGTCTTAAAGCCAAAGCGCTGATAGAGGTCCACATTGCTTTGTTTGTCGGTTTCTAAATATAGGTGTTCTGCCGCACATTGGTTGATGGTGAACTCAATCATTTGTGTGCCAACGCCTTTGTATTGCCATTGAGGTGCGATCGCTAAAGGACCTAAGTGCCAATGGGGTTGTTTTGGATCAATACGAGCCCAGGTGCCTAACCAGATGGCTAAGCGTAAGCCGCCGAGGGGGCTGCTGGCACTGATCATTCTTGGCAGTAACTGTATCAAGTCCCTAAGTGTTGGTTGGCAAGTGTTGGGTGGCAGCATGCCTAATACACCAATGAGGTTGCCATCAATAAAAGCGCCATACAGCTCACCTTTACGCTTTACATAGGTTAGCAGGGCGGGAAACATACGCCTGAGTCGACGTTGACGTAAATCTGGATTAGCACCGAATACTTTGATATGCAAAGGGTTTTCATTCATCGCTGCTGCACAGATGGCAGCTGCTGTTGTCATGTCATTTACGCCCAGCGGCAGAATGTTACAGTTGTGTTTATGCATGGTAGAGGTTCTCCCGTAAGCTGCAAAATTTTCACGTCAAGGGCAAGCCCAATATCTGCTTGTGTTAGTTAATAGGTTGCATGACTGCTAAGCAAGGTTTCGCATTCCCTCTGGCAACGCTGTAACATTGGTCAAACGCAAAGAGATTTGTTGCCTTGTGCCATATTAATTTTAAAGGCATAGGATTTACCTGGTGAGCTCCATGCCTTTTTTATTGAGCCTTGAGCTTGTTTTTAAGGTGTTGTGTTTGTGACTTTTTTACAGATTTTGTTATTTATCCCAGCTTATTTTGTGTTAAATTTGTCGCCCGGCCCAAATAACTTGATGGCTTTGGCCAATGGCAAATATTATGGCGTGCGTACGGCTTGCTATGCAGGGGCTGGCCGTTTTCTTGCCTTTGCTGGAATGATCACTTTAGCTGCTTTAGGCTTAGCCTCGATTTTATATACTTCAGAACATTTGTTTTTCTTCATAACGTTAGCAGTATCCCTATCAATTGATTTTCACGGCAAAGTAACCGGGAAAGCAGTTACCGGCGCTTCCGCCTCTGAGAAAATACTCACTTGCGCGATGCCATCACTTTCTATAGTTCCCCGGTACATATCCCCCTGGTCCACGCATGAGGAGTCCCTATGATAAAGCCACTGATCCAGGAAACATCCCCTATCATCGCGACCCTTGATGATCTTGCAAAATTGGCGAATTATTCGTTCATGGATTCTCTCAACTGCGACCCTGACGCGAAAGTAAACGGACGCGACCACACGCCGCGGCAAGTCTTTACAGGCCACTATGTTCCCGTCAACCCCACACCAATTGAAGACCCCAAGTACGTGGCGCACAGTAAAAACTTTTTTCGCGAACTGGGCTTTGCAGACAGCATGGCGAAATCGGCCGACTTCGTCCGCGTGTTTTCCGGCGACATCGCGCACGTGCCGGAGCCGATGCGCAAGATCGGTTGGGCGTGTGGCTATGCACTTTCCATCTTTGGCACCGAATATTACCAGCAATGCCCGTTCCAAACCGGCAACGGATACGGCGACGGGCGTGCAATTTCAGTGCTTGAGGCCGTCATCAACGGTCAGCGCTGGGAAATGCAGCTAAAAGGTGGTGGCCGGACACCCTACTGCCGTGGTGCCGACGGGCGGGCCGTTCTGCGGTCAAGTGTCCGGGAGTTTCTGGCACAGGAGCACATGCATGCGCTCGGGGTGCCAACGTCTCGATCTTTGAGTTTGTACGTTTCAAAAACGGAGAAGGTCCGCCGGCCATGGTACTCGGAGGGTTCACGCTCGCAGGATCCGGACATGCTTGTATCGGAGGCGGTTGCCATCTCGACACGCGTGGCACCTTCGTTCATCCGGGTTGGTCAACTCGAGCTCTTCGGTCGCCGTGCCCGTAAGATGGAACACCCACGAGCGATGGAGGAGCTCGAGCATATTGTGTTGCATTTGATCGATCGTGAGTACGATGACGTCATCGACCAGAAACTAACGACCGCCGAAAAAGTGGTGTTGCTTGCCCGTGAATTCCTCAACCGACTCACCTCACTTGTGGCGAACTGGATCCGCGTCGGCTACTGCCAAGGTAACTTCAACAGTGACAACTGTGCGGCTGGCGGCTTCACACTCGACTACGGCCCATTCGGATTCTGCGATATGTTCAATCGGCATTACCAGTCATGGACGGGGGGTGGACATCATTACTCGTTCCTGAACCAACCCGTGGCAGCAGAACGCAACTTCCACATGTTTTGTTCGGCATTGCGGCCGTTGCTGATGGCGCATCAGGACTGCCTGGCGCAACTCGACGAGATCCAAAGTGCTTTCCCGAAGGTGATGAAAGCACAAATGGAGAAGATGTGGGCTGCCAAACTTGGTCTTGGCGCTTTTCACGCGACGTTGTTCAACGAACTCATAACACTGATGGAGCAAACGTCTGTTGATTACACCATGTTCTTCCGCGAGCTCTCGATGGTGCCCGACGATATTGGCTTACTCAAAAAAAGCTTCTACAAGAGCTCGACGTATCATGCAGACTCGGAAGAGATGGACAAACGATGGTCAACGTGGCTCACAAAATGGAAGTCACTCACTCAACCTTGCTCCCGTGAGGCGCTTTCTCGTCAGATGAAACTCGTCAACCCAAAATACAGTTTGCGGGAATGGTTCATGGTGCCTGCGTATCAGCAAGCGGATACGGGGGACTACTCTTTAATTCAAGAACTGCAGAAGGTCATGACGCAGCCATACGCCGAGCAATCGAAGGACGTGGAAGAGAAATACTATAGGCTGAAGCCACTGGAATTGTTTGGCGTCGGTGGGTCGTCTCATTTAAGCTGTTCGTCGTGACTGAAGTGGTACCGCAAAACTGGACAAGTTGTTAAGCTCTGATAAAGACCTCTGCACAACTGCGTAAACTTGCTGTGGCAATGGAAGAAATGTCCAAATGACATTTGTTATGCGTGCCATTTTGGAAAAAAATGAGGTTTTTCCTCTGTTTAAAGAGAGTTTTCCCCTTTATGTAGTACTTGGACGGACTACTCCTCTTGGTGGCTTGTTCACGAAAAGGCCCACCAGTTTTTTATGGCTGCAATCGACACAACGTAGACACAAAAAGACATACACTAAAATGCTGCGCTCAAGAAAAACAACGGATGGACGTTAGTAGTGTTTATAACAGTAATGCGCCTAGCATTCGATAAGCGGTGGCGCTTCGCTAAAACACAAAACAATCTCAGGAATATTTTATGAGAATATTTAAAGCAATAGCCTTGATTATGGTTATGTCCATATCCGCTTGCACATCTACGAATAGCATAATGAACTCATGGATTGGCTACTCTGTTGATGATCTTACCGCTTCGTGGGGGGCTCCATCTTCCAGAATTTCACGAGCTGATGGCGGTTCGACATATACGTGGTCCACACTTAGCTCGGATCAATATGGTATACATGAATGTAGGAAAACTTTCGTTACAGATTCAACCGGAACGGTGACACAATGGTCTTATAATGGATGCCCAAAACTGGTCCTCAAGTAATTAGATAGTACAGTCATGAGATTTCTACCCAGAAAGCGATACATCTGCCTTGCACAGCGGTGAGAAATGAAGTGGTATTTTTGGCGTATCTTGTGCCGATACCGAGCTATAGTCAACCTGGCATTTAAGCGAAACCGAGAAGTATGCAAAACTCAGGGAGTTCTTGGAAAATAGGCGAGTCAGCGTTTACTTTGCCACGGTAGTCCTGGCAGCGGCCATTGCCATGTTCCTGCCCGGAACAACTGTTCTTGGGGCTGGCGTTAATCCAGCAATTGCATTGATATTGTTCGCACAAATAACGGGGTCACACAAATAACGGGGTCAGGTCGATAATCAAGAAAATGTATGTATAGAGGCTTTTGCAAAAGCCCTCGCCAGAAGTTTCCGACTATTGATTATAAATAGTTAATTTTTAAATTATTGGAGTTTTGCAAAGATCTCAACTTGTAATCTTTAGAATTAAATGACACTAATTCTTTTTTTTAGCGATAAATATCAAAGACCGCTGCATAACTATGTTTTTGAGCTTTTCTGATTACTTGCAGTATTGATAAATCAAACACTTAAAAACCTTGCCAGCCCGAGATAACCAGTTATGCAGCGGTCTTTATCATCCACGCAAAAAAGGTGTCAGGTCTAGAATCAAGGATTCTTGCTCTTGCGAAGAACAATCTCAATTATCGTTGGGTATAATGATAGTACTCTCCGATTTCTCGTTGGCTGTATGCACCTGTTTTACAGGCTGCAATAATTGCCGTTGCGTGGTCTTTGTGTTGTGCTGCAATCTCAGGCAAAGGTATTGCGATCGGCCGCTTTTGCTGCTTGGGTATATTTAAATCGTACTTTTCCTTGCCGATCCTTTTCTGCATCTCCGCGACAAAATCCTTATCCCCTAAATAAATCTGACCTTTCAGATTCGACCATATCTCAGGTTTCTGCCGCACGCCTTGCAGGAAAAATTGCCGGTATTTATCCATTACAATGATTCTTTGCTGCCCAAACAAGGATAATATCTAGAGACCTTTGCACGGTAGACGGCATATTTGACTGCTCTTTGTGATAAAATACTGCTTTTAATCAATAAGATAAATGTGTATTGTGAGCTTCTCAGATTTTGATGTCGTGTGTCGCACCCGCAAAGGAAACTTTCTGAATCAAATTGACCATTTGAAACCTTTGCAAAATCCGAATGAGCTATAGTCAACCCGGCATTTAAGCGAAGCCGAGAAGTATGCAAAAACTCAGGGAGTTCCTGGAAAATAGGCAAATCAGCGTTTACTTTGCCACGGTAGTCCTGGCAGCGGCCATTGCCATGTTCGTGCCTGGAACAACTGTTCTTGGGGCTGGCGTTAATCCAGCAATTGCATTGATGTTGTTCGTGACATTCCTGCAAGTGCCCCTTGTCGATCTCGGGCGGGCCTTCATTTGCGCTAAATTCTTCGCAGCATTGCTCATTACGAATTTCGTTATGGTGCCCCTGCTTGTAGCACTTCTAGTGCAGTTTCTGCCGCCCGATCCAATGGTGTTTCTCGGTGTGCTGTTAGTGCTGCTTACACCTTGCATTGACTACGTTGTGGCCTTTTCGCACCTTGGTCGCGCCAATGCGCGCCTGTTGCTGGCGGCAACGCCCGCGCTCTTGATCGTACAAATGCTGTTGCTACCGATCTATCTCGGTCTGTTTCTTGGAAAGGATGCAACTAGCCTTGTGCAGCTCGGTCCGTTCGTTCACGCGTTTGTTTGGCTCATTGCGGTTCCGCTTGTACTTGCTGGTCTTGTCCAATTTTGGGCAATTCGGACTCGAGCAGGCGAGTGGGTATTTACCCGGCTAGGATTGCTCCCGGTGCCTGCGACGGCGCTTGTCTTGTTCGTGGTCATCGCGGCTGTAGTGCCACAACTCCAGTCTGCGATCAATGTGGTCTTGCAAGTGATCCCAATCTATATTGCCTTTGCGGCGATTGCTCCCTTTCTAGGGTGGCTGGTGGGTCGGTTGTTCCGCCTTGACGTACCGGCTGGCCGTGCTATTGCATTCAGCGCCGGCACGCGAAATTCGCTGGTGGTGTTGCCGCTCGCGCTTGCTGTGCCTGGAGCCATACCCGTATTGCCAGCCATCGTCGTTACACAAACACTTGTCGAGTTAATCAGCGAGCTGATCTATATTCGCTTAATTCCGAAACTAACCCAGTCATGAATTTGTTGAAACCGCTTAGCGTGCTTTATTTTCCATTTTCTGAGGCGCCGTCAACTCCAGAGAATCAAACACCAGCTTGGCAAACCCAGCCAATTTTTCGGGGTTAGATAACAACTGCATCATCTGATTCTGATACGCCTCACCGCTATCCATAACAGCATCATCCACGGCCTTGGTGAAGGCTCCCAGCATCGCCTGTTCTGGTGAGTTATTGGCAATTTGCTTCATGACCAAGGCATTCTGGCTGATTTTGTCTCGAATGCTATAGGCGTAATTCACCAAATCTTTCTCGGTCAGATTGTCGGTAGTTAAACTCTCCACCCACACCTTTGAATTTCTCAACGAAACTAGCGATCTTTTGAAACACGCTTTGTTTCTTGGTGAGGTATTGTGGGTTTAACGGGCTCATCTTTGGCAGAATGGCATTAAGCTCTGTTCCTGCGTCGCTGGCGTACTCCCGCTTGAGTGAGTTGGTGATATAGCGTCGGGCTTCTTCCACATTCAGGCTTTCTGTGTTGATCAGTTCCTCGGCTTCTCGTTGCTGCTCAACTTGGGCAAAGGAAAAGAATGCTTCAATCACGCTGGACTTCTCGCCAATCTGATCGAGGTCGGTTTGATTGATGAAATCCACTAACAGGCTTTCTTTGGCGCGGTTGCCGAGACTGGCACGAATCACACGGCGCACCTCATCAACCAGATCGGCTTTGCTTTTGGTTTTCTTGTTGTGCTCGAAAATCAGCTCAAGAATGTAATCCAGGTTGATCTCCTGGGATTTCAGCAAGTCTATCTCGAACACCACGTCATCCCAGTCGATGGTGGATTTTGCTTTCTCTTCTGCTGATTTTTGACGGCGCTGCCAATCGCGGATGTCGTTGTAGGTAGAACGGTAATCCTGAATCTTACGTTCGGCTGGCAGGCGTATGGTCTGTAACTCAGCCAGTTTTTCATCATCCAAATAATGTTCTGCTTTAAACGCTTCAACCGCTTCGGGGTCGTTCATGTCAAGGCTTTGCGTGGCTTTCAGACTGGCAAACTCATCATAGTTTTGCAACACGTTCTCTACCCGCAGGTATTCGCCAAAGAGTTTGGCAAAGTCTTTTTTATCGGACTCTTTTTTAATGGCGCTCGGATCAGGAAAGCGTTGCTCCAGCTCGCTCACCACATCCATAAAACCGCGTCTGGCTTCACCGGTCACCACATCGGTAAAGCCTTCCATGTATTCCTTATAGCTCTTTTCCAACACCACGTTTTTAGTGTTTTTATCACCAAACAGAGTGATAGCATCCACGGTGGCCATTTCCAGATCACGGAATGTGACGATATTGCCAAAGGTTTTAGTGGCGTCATAAATGCGGTTGGTGCGCGAAAAGGCCTGCATCAAACCGTGGTAACGCAGATTTTTATCCACAAACAGCGTATTGAGCGTTGGAGCATCAAAACCAGTAAGGAACATACCCACCACAATCAGCAGATCGATTTCCTTGGTTTTCATCCGCTTAGCCAAATCACGGTAGTAATTCTGGAAGCCGTTGCTATCGACACTGAAATTGGTTTTAAAGAAGGCGTTATAATCGCCTATCGCAGAGTTTAAAAACTCTTTGGCGCTGCTATTCATGGCCGAAACATCAAAGCTTTCATCCAGAATATCACCCACCGCATCCTGCTCTTCATTGGCAGCAAAGGAAAATATGGTGGCGATTTTCAGCGGTTTTTCGCTCTCAGCCTGCAACTTATTCAGCGATTCATAATAGAGCTTAGCTGCATCCACACTGCTCACGGCAAGCATGGCATTAAAGCCCTTAGCATTGGCTTGCAGGCGATGAGTTTTCTGGCGGTAGTTGTTCAGAATGTACTGGGAAATTTCGCGAATACGCTCTGGGTGTAACAGCGCCTCTTTGTTTTCAGCGGCAGATAGTTTTTTCTCATCCTGTTCAGTTTCAATCGCCTTAAATTTGTGGCGCACATCGTTGTAGTCGACCTTGAACTTGAGCACTTTCTCATCGCGTATCGCATCGGTAATCACATAGGAATGCAGTTCGCGGCCAAACACGCTGGCGGTGGTTTCCGCACCTAAAGCGTTTTGCGGAAAGATGGGCGTGCCGGTAAAGCCAAACTGATAGAAGCGTTTGAATTTCTTGTTCAGGTTTTTCTGAGCTTCACCAAACTGGCTGCGGTGGCATTCATCAAAAATAAATACCACCTGCTTGTTGTAGATGGGCAGATTGCCTTCGTTTTTCATCAGGTTGTTGAGCTTCTGGATGGTGGTGACGATGATCTTGTTATCATCTTTATCCAGATTGCGCTTTAAACCTGCGGTGCTGTCTGAGCCATTCACACTGTCGGGTGAAAAGCGCTGGTATTCTTTCATCGTCTGGTAGTCTAGGTCTTTTCGGTCCACCACAAAAAACACCTTGTCGATAAACGCCAATTCGGTAGCCAAACGCGCGGCTTTAAAGCTGGTTAAGGTTTTACCAGAGCCGGTGGTATGCCAGATAAAACCGCCACTTTGCGGGTTGCTCCAGTTTTTTGCCTCATAAGTGCTTTTCACCTTCCACAAAATACGCTCGGTGGCCGCAATCTGGTAGGGGCGCATAACCAGTAATGTGTCACTCACATCAAACACCGAATAATGCAGCAACACATTGAGCAGGGTGTTTTTCTGGAAGAAGGTAGCGGTAAAGTCTTTTAGATCCTTAATCAGGCTGTTATCGGCCTTCGCCCAGTGCATGCTGAAGTCGAAGCTGTTTTTGTTGCGCTGGGTGGTATTGGCAAAATAGCGGCTGTCGGTGCCGTTAGAGATGACAAACAACTGCAAGTACTTATACAGCGAATCCGCGCTGTTAAAGCTCTCTTTGCTGTAACGATGCACCTGGTTAAAGGCTTCGCGAATGGCGACGCCACGCTTTTTCAGCTCGATTTGTACCAGCGGTAGGCCGTTCACCAGAATAGTCACATCATAACGGTTAGCATAGCTGCCGGTTTGTTTAAACTGCTTGATCACCTGAACTTTGTTGCGGGCGATGTTGTTTTTATCCAGCAGGTAAATGTTTTTAATGCGGCCATCGTCAAATACAAAGTCGTGAATATAGTCATCGTGGATTTTGCGGGTTTTATCCAGGATGGTATCACTGGGCTTATCGAGATACGTTTCCACAAAGCGGCGCCATTCGCCCTCAAGAAACGTCACGCTATTGAGGGTTTGCAACTGCACGCGCACATTGGCTAGCATGGCCTGCGGGTTGCTCAGACCAGGCAGGTACTCATAGCCCTGATTTTGCAAATCCTGAATCAACTCGCACTCTAACGCATCTTCGCTCTGGTAGCTGTCGGCCACTTTCCAATCTTTGTTGTATTTATCCAGAACGATAAAGTTGTTCGATTCAGCGATGACTTTATAATCCGTCATGCCTCGTTATCCTTTTTGTTCAGCAGTTTTTTTACTTCCCGATCAAAGTCTGATTCGATGCGTTGTTGCTTGTTGAATTTGTCGTATTCCGCATGAGCCTTTTGCTCTGCCAACTTGCGCGACACTTTTCCGTAACCTTCAAGAATTTGGTACTCATTAAACGCGAGGAATTTGTTCACGCTCTCGGCAAAGCCTTCCATCGTGAAGGTGTTGCGCCGCTCAATGATCCCTTCGATATAATCAAAAAACGCCGCTACGGCGCGTTCCAGCTGTTTTATTTCATCTTCACTTAAATAATTTTTGGCCACCGTAGCATCTGATTTTAATACGCGCCCCTCTGGCGCATTTTTATAGGAGCTCATGCCCATCAGGGGCTTGTTAGCATCGGCCTTCAGCGAAATAATCTCGGCGGCGGTATGGCCGGTAATGGCAAAATGGAACTTGTCTTGCACATGGGCGTAGAACTGTTGGGTGGTTTTCGATTTTGGATCGTAATCAATACTGCACTCGGCGAAAATATCGGTAATCTGCTGGTAAATGCGCCGCTCGCTGGCGCGGATGGAGCGTACCCGCTCTAGCAACTCGCGGAAGTAGTCTTTGCCAAAATAGCGGCCATTTTTCAGGCGCTCATCATCCATGGCAAAACCCTTGATGATGTACTCTTTAATCAGCTGGGTGGCCCAGATACGAAACTGGGTGGCCTGGGCGGAATTGATCCGGTAGCCCACCGAAATCACAGCATCGAGGCTGTAGTATTTGACTTGCTGGGTTTGGGTGAGTCCTGCCACCGCGCCGTGTTCAGTGGTATTTTCCAAAATGGAAACAACCACTTCTTCTTGTAACTCATTGCTTGCAAAAATATTTTTCAGGTGCTTGGAGATGGCCGGCACACCGACGCCGAACAACTCTGCCATACGCTTCTGGGTCAGCCAGAGGGTCTCACCACTGAGCAACACTTCCACTTTGATCTCACCACTGGGCACGGTGTAAAGCAAAAACTCCGTGGTTTGGTCTTGCAGGCTTAGGTTAGGCATAGGGCACATCCTTGGCAGTGTATTTCCGTTAGCGTCTTGCTCATATCACGCCGCTACCTCTGAATCTGGCTTGGGGAAGCTCAATAGCAAATCGCGGTAATACTCGTATTGCTTTTGGCGCAACTCGATTTCGCGGGGCAAGCCTTCACTGATGGAATTAGTTAGGGCGTCGAACTTATCCAAGATGGCGACGATGCGGGCTTGGTCTGCTGGGTGAGGAGTGGGGATTATGAAACTTTTCACCTTCCCATCAGAAATAGCAGGATATGCAGCACCACTTTGATTTTCTTCAACATAGTTTTTAAAGTTAGTTGAGGAAAGGTAGTAGTAAATCCATTTAGGCAAAACCTCATTGCTTTTAGCCCTCAAAACGCAATAACCTGTACTTGCAACCTCACCAGAGTATTCTTCATCGATCAAGCTAAGTCGTAATTGAGTTGGCCTAGTAGTTGCAAAAATAACATCATCTTTTTCAACCAACTTCTGTGCTCTGCTTGGTGCATTCTTTGCTGAAATTTCTGATGTTTCAATAATCGCATTACTTTCACGACTAACGGACGTTAAATCAATATAGCGATATGTTTTGTTTGTATCTCGCCAGCGAATATTACTTGTAGGTAACGAAACCTCCCCTAACGTCTTCCACTCCACTTCCCCTTCTTCAAAACTTAACAACTGATCACGGTAGTAGTTGTATTGTTTTTTGCGGGCGGTCAGCTCAGCGGTCAGCTCAGCGGTCAGCTCAGTGAAGGCGTCCAGAATGCGGACGATTTCAGATTGGATTTCTAGCGATTTTTTTGGGTTTTCTGGGCAGGGAATGGGGATTTGGATCGATTTCAGTTGGCCTGCTGTAATCAATAGTTGACCAGCCCCCTGAGCAATTCGGTTTAGGTTTATATTTACCAAATAGTAATATAAGTATTTCAAAATAATATTTTCTTTGTTTTGAACAATTAATGTATTATCTGAAACGTCATATTCTCCTTGGGCGATATTTACTCGCCCAGCATTAGCGCCAACTCTAGCAACTAAAATCTGTACCTTTTCATAGCCTTTATTGTTTGTTCTTCCAATAACCCCAGTTGAACCGAATACTGGATACAATCCATCTTCACATTTTTCTTTATTTTTCCCCGACGAAATCTTCTCACAAAGATCCCCTAATGCTGGCCAGCCCATCTCAATCCCATCAAGCAGTCTTTCCATAAAGCTCGTACTGCTCATGCGTCTATCTCCGCCACAATCTCATCAATATCGGTACGCAGTTGATCGATCTTGGCGACTGTGGTTTTTAGCTCGGCATTGAGCTTTGTAATATCGGTCACTTCGCGACTATCTTTGGCTTCCACATAACTGCTGACCGATAGGTTGTAATCGTTGGCGGACACCTTCTCAAACGGTATGGATTTGGCGAAGTGTTCCACATTCGCTTTGCTATCGAACACCTGCATGATCTGTTCAATGTGTGCATCGGTCAGGGTGTTGGTATTGGTATCTTTTTTAAACAAACCACTGGCATCAATAAACTGGGTGGTTGTGTCAGTTTTATGTTTGGAGAGCACCAAAATATTCACGGCGATGGTGGTGCCAAAAAACAGGTTGGGCGCTAACGAAATCACGGTTTCCACATAGTTGTTATCCACCAAATATTGGCGAATTTTCTGCTCAGCACCGCCACGGTAAAAAATACCGGGGAAGCAAACAATAGCAGCACGGCCCTTGCTGGATAGATAATTAAGCGCGTGTAGTACAAAGGCAAAGTCAGCTTTGGATTTGGGTGCAAGCACACCGGCAGGGGCAAATCGATCATCGTTGATCAGGGTGGGATCATCACTACCTATCCACTTCACGGAATACGGCGGGTTGGAGACGATAGCATCAAAGGGTTTGTCATCCAAAAAGTGCGGGTCTGTTAAGGTATTGCCCAGCTGCATATTGAATTTGTCGTAGTTGATGTTGTGCAAAAACATGTTCATACGGGCAAGGTTGTAGGTGGTGTGGTTGATCTCCTGGCCGAAGAAGCCCTCTTCAATAATATGGGCGTCGAAGTGTTTTTTGGCTTGCAGCAGCAGCGAGCCGGAGCCGGCAGCCGGGTCATAAATTTTATTGACGCTGGTTTGCTTGTGCATGGCAAGCTGGGCAATCAGCTTGGAGACATGCTGCGGGGTGAAAAATTCACCACCCGATTTACCGGCATTGGCGGCATAATTGGAGATCAGAAATTCGTAAGCATCGCCGAACAGGTCAATCTGGGCGGCATCACTCTTTTCATAAAAATCATGACCAAAATCCAAGCCTGCCACGCCTTTCAGTACCGCCGTTAAACGAAGGTTTTTGTCTTTAACGGTATTACCGAGGCGGTTACTGGTGGTATCGAAATCAGCAAACAGGCCTTTGATGTCGCCTTCGGAGGGGTAGCCACTGGCCGAGGCTTCGATAGCGGCAAAAATGGCGGCGAGATCGGTGTTCAGGCTTTCGTTGCTGTTGGCTTTTTTTGCGACATTGGCAAACAGCTGACTGGGATAGATGAAGTAACCCTTAGTTTTAATGGCGTCGTCTTTGATGGCTGGCGTGATCACCTCATCGCTAAGCTGGGCGTAATGAATACTATCGTCATCGGCCTCAATATAGAGGGCAAAGTTTTCGCTGATGAAGCGGTAAAACAGGGTGCCGAGGACATATTGTTTAAAGTCCCAGCCATCTACTGAGCCGCGTACATCATTAGCGATTGACCAGATTTGGCGTTGAAGGGCGGCGCGTTGTTGGTTGCTTGTCATGCTGTTGTTCCTATTTTTATTCGTTTACTAGGTGTCGTTAAACGCCTTATCAAATGATCTTTATCTTTTAACGGGCAACCTTGTTTATTATTGTGTCAGCTCAAGTAAGTCGCTTACCTGACACTCAAACAGCAAGCATAGCTTCTCAATGGATTCCAGATCTACTTTCTGGGCCGTTTCTTTTTGACATCCTCCCCCTCCCTAAACGAAGGGGATTCCCAATTCAACGAATCCAACCCGGGCGCACCTAAATGCAAACAGGACTTACAGATTCTCCAAGGGCTGACACCGCCAGTCCAGCGGCCAAAACATTACGCGCTGCGTTGATGTCTCGATCATGGATTGATCCGCATTCCGGACAAGTCCATTCACGCACATTCAAAGGCATCTTGTTTACGGTATGCCCACATCCCGAGCAGCGTTTGCTGCTTGGATACCATCGGTCAATACCTACAAGCTCTCGCCCGTACCACAGCGACTTGTATTCTAATTGCCGCACAAATTCACCCCATCCTGCATCGGAAATTGATTTTGCGAGGCAACGATTTTTCTTCATATTGCTAACAGCTAAAGACTCTACAGCTATCACTTGGTTTTCGCTTACTAGCCGTGTTGAGAGTTTATGTAGAAAGTCTTTACGAGCATCAGCAATTCCTGCATGTAGTCGCGCTACTTTCAGTCTGGCTTTTTGTCTATTGGCCGACCCTTTGCGCTTTTTAGATAGCTTGCGTTGCAGCTTAGCAAGCCTGGTTTCATTCTTTCGTAGCGTGTTAGGAGACGCAATCTTCTCGCCCGTAGAAAGAATAGCGAAGTGCGTTAATCCTAAGTCAATGCCGACTTTGCCGCTAACCCTTGGCTTTCGCGCAACAGAGTCGTCGCAAAGCATAGAAACATGGTATCGACCCGCTGAGTCTTTAGAGACTGTTGCAATCGTTAGTTTTGTTGCCTTAGGAAGGGTGCGCGACCATCTAATATTCAGTGGATCTTTCATCTTCGCCAGTTTCAGAGACTTACCGTCCCACTTGAAGGCGCTGGACGTGTATTCAGCCTATTGCTTCTCATGCTTGCTTTTGAATGACGGGTATTTGGCTCGTTTGGCAAAGAAATTACCAAATGCCGCTTGCAGGTGGCGGAGAGATTGCTGCACAGGAACACTGGAAACTTTGTTCAGCCATTCAAATTCAGGCTCTTTTTTTAACTCGGTCAACAAAGAGGAGGTAGCATGATACCCGATTCTTTTTTTCTCGGTATACCAAGCATCAGAACGAACGCGCAACATGCGATTATAGACAAACCGAGCACACCCGAATGTTTGAGCCAGAATAGTTTCTTGCTCAAAAGTTGGGTAAAACCTGAATTTGTATGCGCGCTTAATTTCCATTAACACACTGTAACAGAAATAGGTGAAAAAACAGGCTTTAGTATCAGCGAAGCTGACTCCCTATCCATCCCCGGCCTTAAGACCGGGGTTTTCCGGAAGTTGAGATGATAAAATAGATCAAAGCGTTGATTACGGCTGCCCTGTTTTTTGCAGCAGAGCCGCTATAATGATGAACGGTTATATCAAGTACGCACGACCTCAAAAGGATAATGGATGACGCACAGTGAAGCACACAAATCACATCGTGTAGGATGGCTGCGTCCCGCTGTATTAGGTGCAAATGATGGTATTGTTTCTACCGCCAGCCTCATTATTGGTGTTGCCGCTGCAAACACCACACAAGAAAATATTTTACTTGCCGGTGTTGCTGGATTAGCAGCCGGTGCCCTGTCGATGGCAGCCGGTGAATACGTATCGGTAAGCTCACAATCAGATACAGAAAATGCCGATCTGGCATTAGAAAAAAAATCATTAGAGGATAACCTTGAGTCTGAAAAAGATGAGCTTGCAAAAATATATCAGGATAGAGGGCTGGAATCAGCCTTAGCAAGACAGGTTGCTGAACAGCTAATGGCCCACGACGCGCTGGGAGCACATGCCAGAGATGAAATCGGTATATCGAAAAATGCGAGCGCACGCCCTGTTCAAGCGGCTGTTTATTCGGCCGGGGCGTTTACAGTAGGCGCTGCACTTCCCTTATCGGTGGCCTGGATTATTCCGGGTTACTATCTGATAGTCGCAGTTGCAGTCTTATCGCTTTTCTTTCTGGCATTCCTGGGGGGCCTTGCAGCACGAGCGGGCGGTGCATCCATTATGATTGGTGCCTTCAGAGTCGCTTTTTTGGGTGCCCTGGCTATGGGTTTAACCGCAGTAGTCGGTCGCATATTTGGGATCGTTGCGTGATGGAGCATCAATCGATAACACATCTGCTGAGACTTTTACAAAAGTCCTCGCCAGAAGTTCTTGTCTATTGATTATAAAGAGTTAATTTTTCAACTATTGGAGTTTTGCAAAGGTCTCGCTGTTTAATCGAAGTATCGTTCGATGATAGAAAAATGATGATTGCTGCAGGAAATAAACGTGTCTATGAGCAGAATAAACGTGAAGTATTTGATGGCATGCGTGTTTATTACTGCTTTTATATTAACGCTTCTCGCCACTTTCATTGGAAGCTGATAAGGGATTCAGTACAATCTGCAAAAAAGCTTTATAACGACACGGCTTTTTTGCAGTCAAGCATTTTTACGCACAGTCGAAGATCGCTGCGCTGTAGAAATCAATTTTCAGAGGTAATTTTTGGCAAAACCTCCCGTCATTCTATTCTGACGCTATGAAAACGGGAGTTGACGTAAAGCTACAGGCTAGCGTGATTCTCTTGTAAAATCAGCCCGCCGTGCGTGACGCACGTTTGCGTTCATGTTCTAACAGATAACGCTTACGGATACGAATGTTTTTAGGTGTAATTTCAACCAGTTCATCGTCTGTAATGAATTCGATAGCGGATTCCAGCGTAAGGTGAACCGGGGGCGTTAAACTCACCGCTTCATCCGTTCCTGAAGCACGAATATTGGTTAATTGTTTACCTTTGATCGGATTCACAACCAAATCATTGTCACGGCTATGAATACCAATGACCATGCCTTCATACAAACGATCGCCCGGATTCACAAACATACGGCCGCGCTCCTGTAGTTTCCACAAGGCATAAGCAACCGCCTCACCTTTTTCTGCCGAAATCAATACGCCATTTCTGCGCGGTGCAATTTCAGGCCGCATCGGCGCAAATTCATCAAACACATGACTCATGAGACCTGTTCCGCGTGTCATCGTCATAAAATCAGCCTGAAAGCCAATTAAACCACGTGCGGGAATACGATAATCCAGTCTTGTCCGTCCACGGCTGTCTGAAACCATATCCAGCAAATCGCCCCGACGAGCACCCAATGCTTCCATTACTGCGCCTTGATGGGACTCCTCCACATCGACCGTCAGCATTTCAAACGGCTCACACTTCACCCCGTCAATCTCGCGGATGACTACATGCGGACGAGAAACAGCAAGCTCGTAACCTTCACGGCGCATATTTTCCAGCAAAATAGTAAGATGCAGTTCCCCACGGCCAGAAACCAGAAATGAATCGGTTTCTTTGGTATCTTCCAGCCGCATGGCTACATTTGTTAGCAATTCTTTTTCCAGACGCTCACGTAACTGCCGACTGGTCACAAATTTTCCTTCTTGTCCGGCAAAGGGAGAGCTATTGACCTGAAAAGTCATCGTCAGTGTGGGTTCATCCACAACACGAATCGGCAGGGCCTCAGGATGATCAATATCAGTCAGTGTAGTGCCGATACTGATTTCCTCTACGCCATTAATCAATACGATATCTCCCGCCAAGGCCTCGGTCATCTGAACGCGTTCCAGGCCATGAAAACCCAAAACCTGATTCACTCTGGCTTTCTTCGGCGTCTTATCACCCGTTAACACCAAGACATCCTGAGCGGGTTTCAGTCGTCCGCGACTGATTCGGCCAATGCCAATACGCCCAACAAAACTGGAATAATCCAATGCACTGATTTGTAACTGCAAGGGCTCATCAGGATTACCCTCCGGCGATCGAACATGTTTGAGAACCGTGTCAAACAGCGGACGCATATCTTTATGCGGCTGATTCAGATCCAACGTGGCATAACCATTTAATCCGGAAGCAAAAACTACCGGAAAATCCAGCTGTTCTTCTGTCGCACCCAGTTTATCAAATAGCTCAAAAGTATGATCCACAACCCAATCAGGACGAGCGCCCGGACGATCTACTTTGTTGATAACCACTATCGGGCGCAATCCCAATGCCAGCGCTTTCTTCGTCACAAAACGTGTTTGCGGCATAGGGCCTTCAACCGCATCCACCAGTAAAAGAACGCCATCCACCATTGATAAAACACGCTCCACCTCTCCGCCAAAATCAGCATGCCCGGGGGTGTCCACAATATTAATATGCACGCCTTCATAATCGATCGCGCAATTTTTGGCCAGAATGGTAATCCCTCGCTCACGCTCAATATCATTGGAATCCATCACCCGCTCAGAAATATGCTGGTGTGAGGCAAAGGTACCTGCCTGATGTAATAGCTTATCCACTAAAGTGGTTTTACCGTGGTCAACGTGAGCAATGATAGCGATATTGCGGATAGGGCGAGACATAGAGAGCAAGTCCTTAGGATTAAGTCGGTCAGTTAACACGACAAGGGGGCAATATTATATCAGGCAATAAAAAACATAGCCAATTTCTTCATTCAGTCACAAAAGACAAGACAAGCGGCTTATATTGATCCGGTAGCTCAGCTCGTCTTGTCAGTAAACAAGTCAGTTTAAAGCTAATTTATTCGATATCAGAATCCGTATTTTATTCGATATCAGAATCCGTATTTTATTCGATATCAGAATCCGTATTGCTGGTAACCGATACTGACACTACTTTGATTCTTCATCTGCACCTGCAAAAATAAACTTTAATAACTGCACAATAAAGAAAGGAATGGCGCTCAATCCGGTTAGAAAATAGTGCTCAGATGTAAATTGATCGCCTTCATCCATAAGAATATAAGTAATAAAAATAATGACGGGAAACGCGAAAGTGAGTATTTGCAGCAACCAGAACAATCTTTTAATCATAATATTATCTCTTTTAGTGTATTAACCTTTATCGACATGCAGGCTTCTTCCACTTATGTAAGCCCCTGCTCCATTGCAATAAATATCTTTTACCATGCGATACTACGCTAAAATCTGTATATCAAGCATATTGGTGGTTTTCATCTGACACCTTTGAACGTTATGACACCTATATTAATTATCACTCATCTTCCTGACAAAGAAAGTGCCCATTTGCTTTCACAACAACTGGTTCAGATGCGATTGGCCGCCTGCGTCAGCATACTGGCCGAGTGTACCTCGGTGTATCGCTGGGAAGATAATATTGAAACTGCTAATGAAATACCGGTTTTAATTAAAACCCAAGCACAACACTATAGTCAGGTAGAACGCATTATAACAACGTTGCATCCTTATGAACTCCCCGAAGTAATTGCTGTCTCTGTAGACAAAGGCTTGCCTGCTTATTTGCAATGGCTTGCCAATGAAACCAGTGATTCCAAACCAGATATAAAAAACAAATCAGACTGAGCTATTCTAATCATGCGCCTTATTCCATATTTCCTATTGTTATTCTGCTTAACCAGCACCCCTGTCTCTGCCGAAGAAGGAAGGGCTTTCAGCCTGCTGGATGGTCTGCAAAAACTGGGCATCAATCTGGGTCAGCAGGATCAGCAAGCCCTGTTGCCGCCAGATGAAGCATTTAAGCTATCGATAACAGTTCGTGACGCACAGACACTTATTGCCAGTTTTGAGCCGGCAAAAGATTATTATCTTTACCGGGATAAAGTTGCCTTTGAACCCAAAGACAGTACCACATCTATAAAAAAAATGGCCCTGCCTCAGGGAAAAATGAAAGATGACCTCACTTTTGGTCAGACCGAAGTTTATTATCAGCCATTTCAAGCCATTCTCTCTCTAGATCGAGCAATACCGGCCGAAGAACAGTCATTGACACTGACTGCAACCTATCAGGGCTGCAATGAACCCATTGGCGTCTGTTACGCGCCTATCAGCAAGGTGATCACGCTCACGTTGCCGGCAATAACAGCAGCGACAAATCTTGTTGCCGAAACTATCAGTGGCGAGGCCGCCGCCGCCCAGTCCGAAGCCACAACAGAATTGTTTCAGTCGCTGCCACCATCTCCCGCAATTGAGACAGAAACCTTCAAAATCGGGCAGATGTTTGAGACAGGCAATTTCTGGCTTATTCTGACCGGCTTTTTTGGTATTGGCCTCTTACTCGCCTTTACACCTTGCGTGTTTCCTATGTTTCCTATCCTATCCGGAATCATCGCAAACAAAGGATTACACCTTACCAGGAATCAGGGTTTTATTTTGGCGCTGGTTTATGTCCTGGGCATGGCCATTACTTATGCTGCTGCAGGTGTTGTCGCAGGGCTCTCTGGTGCCATGTTATCCGCCGCGCTGCAGAATGCCTGGGTATTGACTACCTTCGCGCTGATTTTTATTCTGCTCGCTTTTTCAATGTTTGGCTTCTATGACCTTCAGTTACCTGTATTTCTGCAAAGCAAGCTTTCTGTAGAAGCCGGTCATTTTAAAGGGGGGCACTTAACCGGCGTATTTGGCATGGGCGCTTTGTCTGCATTGATTGTGGGGCCTTGTGTGGCAGCTCCTCTGGCCGGTGCACTACTCTATATCAGCCAGACACGTGACGTCGTATTAGGTGGTGCTGCGCTATTTGTTATGGCGCTGGGCATGGGTGTTCCTCTCCTGTTACTGGGAACTTCTGCCGGCGCACTGCTTCCCAAAGCAGGTGCGTGGATGGAGTCCATTAAGCAATTTTTCGGCGTATTGCTATTAGGTGTCGCAATCTGGCTGGTTTCACCTGTCATTTCAGAAGTAGTGCATATGCTAATGTGGTCAGCCCTGTTAATTATTTCGGCCATCTATCTGCATGCGATTGATCCTTTGCCAGAAAGAGCACCCGGCATCAAAAAATTCCTCAAAGGTGTCGGTGTCATTGCGCTACTGACGGGCATAGCATTATTAGCCGGCGTGCTATCCGGTAACCGCGATATCCTGCAACCCCTCTCAAAATTTAATCTATCCGACATGAATGCCGCAGGCACCAGCGGAATCGTTGCGAGTGCTGGCGGACATCTGCCATTCCAACGGGTTAAAACAATAGCCGAGCTGGATGAATCTATTCGTCTGGCAAAAGATAAATATATCATGGTCGATTTTTATGCCGACTGGTGTGTTTCATGCAAGGAAATGGAACGCTTCACGCTGTCTGATGCCAAGGTACAGTCACGATTACAAGATGTCGTGTTACTGCAAATTGATGTCACAGCGGGAACACCAGACGATAGCGCATTACTGAAACGCTTTAAATTATTTGGACCACCGGGTATTCTGTTTCTAGATCGTCAAGGTAATGAGATTCCCGATATTAAAGTAATCGGCTATTTGAATAAAAAGGATTTTCTGGCTGTTCTTGATGCCGTGTTAATTTAGTCTAACCAAATAGATGCAAATCTGAGCCGGGGGAATTCGTTCATCGAATGAATCGTTATTTTTATGCCTGCCTGTTCTTCATTTGCCGGAACACACCAATATCCCCGTCGTTCGAGACGGGGATGAATAGCGCCTGATTATGAAGGACAGGACACACCCAGTTAGCTTGTGAAGTGAACCGTGTAGTCACGCCATCAGCAGCCGAAATTCTCCAGGGATGTACTGTGTAAACCAGGCTGAAAATGTGTATTTCTTCTGCGAATAACCAATCAGGTGCATATAAACGTATAATGGGCTAACCGCTTCGTCGCGCTTTTGAATTGAAGGAAAACAATAAATGGCAACATTAAAACAGGGATTACTATTTTTAGGGGTGGCTGCATTTGCTTTGACGGCCGGTTTTCTGCTGCGATCCCAGCTGATCGGTGATACCCAGCAAACTTCCCTTTCCAGCGCAGCAAGCAAACAAGGTGCTGAAGCCATCTTAGCTGCCAATTTGCCAGATATCCATGGGGAAAATCAAGCCATTGCCCAATGGCAGGGCCAGGTGCTGGTAGTAAACTTTTGGGCAACCTGGTGTGCGCCCTGCCGAGAAGAGATTCCTGAGTTTATTGAGATGCAGGAAAAATTCCATGACCAGGGATTACTTTTCATTGGCATTGCCATTGATAGAGAAGAAAAGGTTGTTGCCTATAGTAAGGAATTTGGGATTAATTATCCTGTCCTGGTTGGCGGAATGGATGCCATGTCGCTGGCCGAGGCCGCTGGAAACCACCAATCGGCCTTACCCTTCACCGTCATAATCAACCACAATGGTGAAATGATGACGACCTATCTGGGTCGTGTCGATCAGAAAAAATTAGAAAAGACACTGATCCCTTTGTTACAGGACAGGTCCCAGTCCAGGCATCAGACGCCTCTTTGATGCAGGCTTTCCATCATCAATACAAGCGAAACACCGTAAACGAATCACCAGTTATCGACAATTATTTTGCTTGCTGACGTCATACTGGTTATTCATTTTCTCTTTGTGTTGTTTGTTGTGGGCAGCTTGCCCCTGATTTGGGTTGGTGCGTGGCTGAAGTTCACCTTTGTCAGGAATCGCTGGTTTCGACTGACCCATCTCGCGGCTATTCTAGTTGTTGTTGGTGAATCTTTAGCCGGTGTTACCTGCCCATTAACCGCATGGGAAAACGCCGCCCGTCAGATAGAAACGGATCAGGGCTTTATTCAGCTGTGGCTGCATCGTATTTTATTTTACACTTTTCCAGAAGGCATACTCACCACAGTCTATGTACTCTTTGCAGGCTTAGTGGCCATCACTTTCAAATGGATTCCGCCCGATTATCGTAATACCCGTCTCTAATTAATTATCCGGAAACCGCACGACCCGGCTTCGTTTCTGCAACAGCCATCAAAGTCATTTCTTCAATGCTGGATCCAAATACTTCCTCGTCAAATGCTTTATCACCATCGGCAATCGGCTCACCTTGTGCTTTCAATCCAACAAAATCATAACGTGTCTTATCCGCCAAATGTGATGGCTGAATATTTTGTATGGCGCGAAACATGGTCTCAAGTCTGCCCGGAAATTTTTTATCCCATTGTTGCATCATCTCTTTCACAGCCTGGCGTTGCAGGTTCTTTTGCGATCCGCATAAATTACAGGGAATAATCGGAAAATTTGCAATTTCGGCATAGGCGGCTAAATCCTTTTCCTTACAGTAAGCCAATGGTCGAATGACAATATGTTGACCATCATCACTGACCAGTTTGGGTGGCATGGCCTTAAGCTTACCCCCATAAAACATATTGAGAAACAGTGTTTCCAGAATATCATCACGGTGATGACCTAATGCAATTTTAGTGGCACCCAGTTCGCCCGCCACACGGTAAAGCACTCCCCTGCGCAATCGCGAGCAAAGACTACAGGTTGTTTTTCCCTCAGCAATGACACGCTTTACCACACTATAAGTATCCTGCTCAACAATACGAAAGGGCAAGCCAATCTTTGTCAGATAAGTCGGTAATACCTGTTCAGGGAAACCAGGCTGTTTTTGATCCAGGTTGACGGCAATTAATTCAAATTGTAAAGGTGCATGTGCTTGCAGATGCATCAGAATGTCAAGCAAGGCATAACTGTCCTTGCCACCCGACAGGCAAACCATAATGCGATCACCAGCCTCAATCATATTGAAATCAGCAATCGCCGTTCCAACCTGACGATACAGTCGTTTACGTAATTTATTATGGTTATATTCCACCTTTCTGGATAACATTTAAAGTTAGCCTCGCTTATAATCAATTTGAATTAGAGATCAGGATAATATACTAAAAATTTTATTCACAAAGCAAAAGCGATACAGGCGCCTTTATCCTGTAGTCTAATGCCAGGTTCCCTGCGAAAATAGCAGAATGATGCTTTTTTTCAAATAACTTACCAAAAATAGACAAATGCACCGGAACAATTTAGCATTGATGCTTTCCAATCTGCTAAGACGTGAACGAAGCTAAATAAAACATTTGAGATACTATGGAGAGAATCATATGAGAAAGCATTTGATCGTTTGCCTTTCTTTTGCGTTGTTGAACATATTCTCAACCAATATATTCTCAAGTGCTTATTCTGACAACAATGCAATCGATTCCGTTATTGGCAAACCGGGTGATGCAAGCAATGTAACACGTATCATCAAGATAACGGTCATCGAAAACCGCTTTCTACCTTCAGAGATTAATGTCACGCAGGGAGAAACAATCAGGTTTGTGGTTAAAAGTGGAGGCAATGAACAGCACGAAATGATTATTGACACCATGGATAACCTGCAAGAACAAGCCAAGATGCGGCGTATCCATCCAGAAACAAAAGCTGCGGAACAAAATCAGATACGCTTGGATCCTGGTGAACAAAAGGAATTAATTTGGCAATTTACCCGTGCTGGCACGATAGATTTTGCCTGCCCGCTACCGGGCCATTTCAAAGGAATGCGCGGAAAAATCAATGTGGAGAAAAAATGAAAACGCAAATTTGTACCCTATTAATTAGATCTATCCTCGCCATCAGTTTTTTCAGCGTGGCCACTTACGCTGCTGCCACAACAACAGTTGAAGTCTATAAAAGCCCTACTTGCGGATGTTGTTCTAAATGGGTCGATCATTTACGTGATAATGGCTTTACCGTCAAGACCAATGACGTTGGCAACAAGGAAGCAAGAGCACGGGCTGGTTTTTCCAACTCAGTGGGATCATGCCATACTGCATTTGTGAATGGCTATGCCATTGAGGGTCACGTACCGGCACAGGATATTAAACGACTCCTGAAAGAGCGGCCTAAAGCCGTTGGTCTGGCTGTACCGGATATGCCCAAAGGTTCTCCCGGTATGGAAGGTCCCCGCAGTGAGCCCTATAATGTGCTTTTAGTTGAAAAGAAGGGCGATCAACGGATCGATGCAACCGTATACAGCCGCCATGATCCATCCGCTCAAAAGCCGGATCAGGCAGAATCTGGTGGCTCTATCATGAGATTGAAATAACATTCTATATTGATACTTTATATTATTATGATTACACGCTATTTTTTACTCATCAGCATCAGTGGATTGCTCATTGCCTGCAACGATCCGGCACCATCAGGCAATGCACCACCACAAACACCACAAACGCATGAAACGTATCAAGCTCAACCTCGTGACAGTCAGGAGCCGCTGATAACACGTGATTTTGATCCTGCACAGATCAAACAGGGTGAGACCGCCTATCGCGCAAATTGTACGGGCTGCCATGGACAAAAAGGAGAAGCAGGACCAAATTGGCGTCAACCAGGAAAAGACGGGCGGTATCCACCACCGCCGTTAAATGGCACTGCGCATACATGGCATCATACAACCGAAGCATTGAAAAAAACGATACTCAAAGGTGGACCACCCGGAAATAATGGAATGCCCAGTGGCATGCCTGCATGGGAAAACAAACTAACCGAACAACAAGTTGACGACATCCTGGTATGGATCAAATCATTATGGCCAGATGAGATTTACGATGCCTGGTACCGGAATATTGAAAACAAGTCATAATACATGGCATGTGGTTCAAAACCTCAGTACGGCACGCTCCTATTCATAATCAGGATATTAACCCAGCCTATCTGAATTGAATCAGGTTTATTTCAGTAATCAATCTAGAAATCACCATGATATATACCCAAAAAAATCCGGCACTTTTGATTATTGGATCTATTATGTTGGCAATCTGGTATTGCGCTCATAGCGGTTTGTTCGCACCGGTTATAGACCACTTGACGACCGATAAACCATATGAATACGTTACTGAACTTACAACAATTCCATTCTATTTTGGCCTTATCGCTACGCTAATAGGTATCTGGCAGTGGTTGGGTTCACATAGAGAAGGACATTGGGATTATTACTCATCCACCATTGCAGGCGGCATGTTTATCCTGCTGATCACCATGCTGGTCCGCTGGTTTATTGCACCAGAAATCGCCGTTATCAGCACAAGTTTCGGAGAAGTTGGCGAAACGGGTAAATATATTCATGATCTATTTGGCTTGAACTATGTTGTGCTAGGTATTGTCAGCGGTATTATTATTGTTAATCTATTCAAGGTACCTGATTGGGCTCAGAATGGCGTTCGCTTGTCCCGTCTCGGCCTCAAAACCGGGGTGATTCTGTTAGGAACCTTGTATAGTGCGGCGGAATTGGAAAATCTGGGAGGGTTGTCCATTGTTATGATTGGCTTTTTCGTGCTCGGTTCAGTCGGGATCGTGCTATGGATTGCTAACAAACGCAACATTCCCAGTTCCATGGGCGGCGTATTGTCAGCCGGCATGGGCGTTTGTGGTGTGTCCGCCACAGTTGCTGTTGCGCCTGTAGTACAAGCCAGGCCCATCGAAATAGCCTATACCATCGGGACTATCCTGCTTTGGGGCGTTGGTTGCATGTTCATCTTCCCTATCATTGGTAATCTGTTGAATATGAGCTATGTGCAATTTGGGGCATGGGCGGGAACAGGCATCCTCAATTCAGCACAAGTCGCCGGTGCCGCACTCGCCTACCAGCCTGATGGGATCGAAACACTCAAAGTTGCTGAAATTTTCAACATTACCCGTGTGCTCATTCTGCCTATCGTCGTATTATGGCTGGCTGTATGGTATGTAAAACGTGAAGGAAGCACGACGATTACGCAAGTCAATGTCGGAAGTATCGTTATTGAGAAATTCCCAATCTTTGTATTAGGTTTTATTCTTATGTTTGCCCTCTCCACTACTGGTATTTTTTCACCCGCACATCATTACCAGGGTAAATATTTTGGAAACACTACAGAACAAGGTTTTAAAGCGGAAAACCTACTCCAGGCTGGGCAAGTGCTGCAACTCAGATCGGAAACAAATAAAGTACATCGTGCCGATTATAGTGAAGCGCTACAGCGCCTGATCGAAAATGGCAAGATCATGTCCAGTGATGATGATACGACGCTGCGCGGATTAATCAATGCAAAGATTCTGTCGCAGGATGCCAATACTATTCTTAAATCGGCACATAAGGCCGTTCGGCATACTGCAAAAAAAATTGAAGCTTTTCGTCAATGGATTACCTGGCTATTCGCTTTTGGTCTGGTCGGATTAGGCATGCAGATTACAATCAGTTCCATGAAACAGGCCGGGGGGCAACCTGCTGTTATCGGGGGGATCGTTGGCTTTATTAAAGCGGCGTTATCACTGATTATCGTGATGACGCTGGTTAGTGAAACAATTTAATCGATAGAGAAATTATGGAAAAAGAAACGATACAGTCATTTGATCGCGGTTCCGCATTGTCAATTTTTGGCAGTGACCGAAAAGAAGATCTGGTTGCATTAGTTTTTGCACTGATACTTGCTCTTGTTATTTACATCGGTTATTAATAGCCGCCAATAGTAGTCCACTTTATCTTGCCGGAAAAACAAGCGTTCGGTCGTATTTTATTAGCCAGCCACGGTACTGAAGGGGCTATGGCGGCAGAAAACAAGGCCGTTTCCACATGCACCCAGGGTGGAACAATAGATCATCTGATCGTTGTGCCGACCTTATGGCAGGGAATGACCGGCGATGACTGGCTGAACAATGGAAACACCCGCGACAAATTCTGTCGATATCTGGAAACAGAACTCGGTCGGGAAGTTGATGAACATATTCAACGAGTCCATCAGCAGGCCCAAGCACACGCATTAGGCTACAATAAAATCATTACATTCGGTGAGCCAGATGAAAGCCTGCTGTATTACAGTAAAAAGACGCTATTTGACTTAGTCATTATTGGCTCACCGCGCCCTCCCGGGAAAAAGGGATTACGTTCTCGCATGCTGACTCAGGATTTAATCCGTTCCCTTGCAATTCCTTTGCTCATCGTTCCATACCCGTCGCCAATCGCTCATGAATGATCCGAATAGCCTAGCCACGCCTATGAAAGATGCCGCATGGGCAACCATTCATACGCCGCTTAAGATGGAGGCATTGAAAGTCTTTTGCCAGGATATTGAACGCTTGCTCCGGATTAACCCCATGCTTCATTTCAAGCAATGGCAAATTCTCGGCGCGCACCATTATCGCTTTTCCGGAAAAAACCTGAGTCAGGAACAGCCCTTTGATTTTGACCTCATTCTAAACGTAAAGATATTACCGGATGGTCTTCAGATTCATTATCAGCAGGGCTTGAAAAGCAGCACTACCCTTATTATTGAGCCGCTGACTACAAAAGATAAATGGCAATCCAAATTAACCATTATTGATCATTACGAAGGCGTGCCCGAACATTTACGTAAACAATATTTACATCAAGTCGACAAAAGTATGGTGGTCTGGGCAGAATATTTACAGCGATATTTGCTGGCCTGGAAACAATGGTCTTGTTTTTGGCCATGGCGCTGGTATATGCGCTACATCTGGCAACCTATGAGTCCTTCCGCTCGACGTATTACCTATATGCTGCTATGGATAAGCGGATTTGAAGCGGCGCTAATCGCATTAGGAATAGCGATCTATTACCTGGAATACAGTTAGCGCTGATTTTAAAAAGCAACGTATATCGCTTGTTATCATGGTGCTGTTCGGATTCA
Organism: Nitrosomonas cryotolerans ATCC 49181; assembly: GCF_900143275.1. Lineage (NCBI taxonomy): Bacteria > Pseudomonadati > Pseudomonadota > Betaproteobacteria > Nitrosomonadales > Nitrosomonadaceae > Nitrosomonas > Nitrosomonas cryotolerans. The sequence continues at coordinate 74,984 of NZ_FSRO01000001.1, read as the reverse complement.
CAGCAACTATGAGTCCATAGACGACGCTGCAATGCCGTCATCGATTGCATATTCTATGCATGTACTCACACAAGAATACGCCTCAATGGTCAATTGAGGTCAATCTGTTGTATCCTTCAGCCCGACATGAATCCCTAACGAATCGATTCTATTGGATGCGACTTTCTCCGTAATTGCACGAAATGGCACGGTTTGATGCTGTCCTGATGTGATATCTGTTTAATTCCATCCACTCATTCCGGTTTTCTGTTCAAAAAAACGGCTTTATTACAAAAAATCATAACGATTTCTATGGCAGTTGAAACGAAACAATCGCATCAGATTATTATTCGTGGCGCGACAGACACACATATTATTTATCGATGTGAGGAATAACAGGAATCATTCGTGAGTAAATCGTAATTTTTTATGAATGATGCCTATTCATTTTCAATAAAAAATCAATCTATCAATTACAGCCCAGAACGACACCTGCTTTGTTTTCTTAAAAAGAAAAATTTTGAAATCAGTCAATCATGAAAAATTCAGTATTAGAAATACGTCAATTGCTTCTAAATCGCTTCCTGGCAATGCTTTGATTCAAATAACCGATCAATATCAATGGACCAGATAGTCCGCTGAATTTATCAATAATTTCCAAAAACAGGTTCGGGATGGTGCACAAAAATCAGTCTTTTTTAAAATTAACGGGAGAAAGTATGCAGTTTTTGTACCTTCAATATGAGATATACAACAGCGCGATAGCGCGGATTCATCGACGTAAGAATCCAGGCAAAAGGAAATCCAGTCATGACAATCTTTAATTCGTTCGTTTCCTTTTATGTCAGTATGACTCAACCCATAACATATTCAAATGTGAGGGTTAACAAATGGTGTTTAAATCTGTGTTTAAGTATCGGCGTGGCCAGTTTAATGTCTCTGGGTATCGCCGCCGAGCCAGATACAGACACGAACAAAACGATGATGGCCATGGCCAGTTCAAGCGAGATCGATTGGTCCACAGTCCCGCCTGCAACACCCATGCCGCGCCCCGGATTATTTTCTAAACCGGCACCAGCATCAGGTTATTATTCTATCGGGGATTTCCTTACCGGCAATAAGCGCTCAGGCCCGCCTGTTTCACCTTATGCCCCTTCTGCCTTGTTGCCAACTTCCGCTTTCGATATCGACTTTCGTTATCTGGAAACACCCGGCTATGAAGAAGATTTCTTTGATCCCGTCAAGCGTATCCATCTCGGCAGTGACTGGCTCCTGTCATTTGGCGGCAGCTTCTGGTATCGCTACATGCATGAAACAGACAGCCGTCTCAATATAAGCGGGAAAAACAATGATTATCATCTGACTCGTACGCGTGTTCATGCCGATCTCTGGTATCGGGATCAGGTACGCATATTTGCCGAATTCCTGGATGCGCGTTCCTTTGGTCCTGAATTAACCCCCCTTGCGATTGATAGAAATCATACAGACCTGTTAAATCTGTTTGCAGATGTCAAACTCGGTAATGTCAAAGAAGCCCCACTTTATATTCGCTTTGGTCGACAAGAATTACTCTATGGTTCACAACGATTAATTGCACCTTTAGACTGGGCAAATACACGACGTACTTTTCAGGGTATTAAAACCTTTTGGCGCTCTCCGACATGGGATGTGGATGCTTTTTGGGTACGGCCAATGGATACGGAAAAAGGTGATTTTGATAACTGGGATCAGCAGCGCAATTTTTTTGGTTTATGGGGAACCTACAAACCCATGAAAAACCAGTTACTCGATCTTTATTTTCTGAGTCTCGATGATAACCGGACACTCAATCCGGCAAACCTGCGGCAGGGGAATATTCTGCAAGGGGATTCCACCGTACATACCCTGGGTGGCCGTATTGTAGGGGATTACAATCGTTTTTTATATGAACTCGAAGGCATGTATCAGTTTGGCAAAAGGTCTAACCTGGATATTTCAGCCTTTTCAGTCTCTACGGGTATCGGCTATCAACTCCCCCTACCGATGAATCCTAATATCTGGATTCGCTACGATTTTGCTTCCGGTGATAGCAACCCGCAAGATGGTAGAAGCAACACCTTCAATCATCTGTTTCCCTTTGGTCATTATTATTTTGGCTACCTGGATCAGGTAGGGCGGCAAAATATACATGATTTTAATGCCCAGATTACCCTGAAACCACAGCCCTGGTTTACTTTCCTGGCCCAGTACCATCGATATTATTTGGCCAACAAACGGGATTTTCTATACAATGCCGGCGGTGCCGCAACCCTGAGAGACCCTACTGGACAATCTGGCAGTCATGTTGGTGATGCAATTGATTTCGTTGTTAATTTTCATATCGCTCGCCATCACGATGCGCTGATTGGCTATTCAAAGCTATTTACAGGCAATTTTATTGAAAACCAGAGACCCGGCATTTCGCCCGATCTTCTCTATGTCCAATATAATTTTCGTTTCTGATCGTGACATAGAATAACGTGATTATTCATTGTATTAGAAAGAATAACCCGGATATTCAACGGCAATGTTGCCGGAACATAAAATACAGCGGAACGCCAGTCAATAGGTATTCCGCCGTAATGATCTTAATTGGAGATTTGGAGATTATCCCCGGTTCTGTTGCATAAAACATAGCGATAAGAATCAACATTTTGATCGACAATATTGTTTAGACTTTTCACCTGCCGGAGCAGGTATCCGGCGGGCAATTAAAAATCATCGCTGCCATCCTAAATCCAGCATCATTACTAAGATTCTAAATCATCTCGGTTTGCTCACTCGGACACCGTCGCGATTAGCTGGCAGAAATCTTAAAATCATCGGGCCCACCTGATTCCAGTTTGATGAAAAAGGACGTTTATTTTTCTTATCTCTCGTCGTTAAAAGAAAGGGGGGTTCCCGTTGAAATTTTGAGACATAATTATGCAAAAATTACTATTGTTGTTTATCTGGCTCATTGCAAGCCCTTCGATTGCGTGTGTGCCGGGTTATTTACACGACAATCCTCTAAAGCACAGACCATATGTTGGCACCAGTTGTATTTACTATGGTGAATATGGCGGTCATATTACAAGCGGGAAATACGAAGGCTACGTCATTTCAAATGAGATGTTATCTGAATTCTAGTTATTAAAAATAGATCGCCCAGGCGAAGCCTTCTCTGAATGGCTTATCTTAGCAAGCCTTGGGAATCGAGGCGCACAGTATAATGTAGCAACTATGCTTCACAGAGGAATTGGCACGCAGCCTGATTGGATTGCTGCACTCGATTTTTTAAATGAGGTCAAAGCAAGTATTTCACACTGGAATAGTGCGGATGTCTATGAAACTAGAATCTTACAGGAAGCTTTGATTGGATTAGATTTTTTGGATGGAAAGATCGATGGCGATTTTGGTCCAAAAACACGTGCTGCGCTGGATAGCGCTATCAAGGTAATTGGAGTAAGTGGGCCACGCCCAGATCAAGACAACTGGTATGCATATATGTTAGCTGAGGAGTTTGGAAATAAAGGCGGCTGGCATTCTGCGAGTTCAAATGAGTCAGCGATGAGCAAGTCCATTTCGGTGCAACACTATCGTAAATCGACTACTCGCCAAATAAGCCCAGTAAACCCCAGCAGCTCCTACGCACAGCGAGACACTGACTCAAACATATATTTTAATTCGAAGAATGTCGATTCGACGCTTTCACCATCTGAGTTATTTCGGCAACGTAGTGAATCTGTTCATATGATTTTTGCGGCGAAAAATCTGAGCGAATTCCAGTCATTTGAGAGTATTTCACAAGGCTCAGCGGTCGCTATTTCAGACACGCTATTGGTAACGAACTGCCATGTGATCTCGGACAATAAATTTATAGTCTTTCTAGCTGAAGGGATTCCGCATGCGGCGCGGTTCGTCAAAGGGACGCAAAGAAAGGATGCATGTATTCTGAAATCGGATTCTCTTAAGCTAAACCCTGTGAAGAGCTTTAGAAGTATCGAAGCTATGGCAGTTGGTGAAGTAGTTTACGCAATTGGATCTCCTAGAGGTCAGGAAAACACCCTAAGTCAAGGATTGCTTTCTGGGAAGCGGAAGATTAAAGGCATTTCCTATTTGCAAACAAATGCTTCGATTTCTTCTGGATCAAGCGGGGGTGGATTATTTGACCAGTACGGTAATCTTGTGGGGATAACAACCATGATGCTAAAAGATTCGCAGGCATTAAATTTCGCTATCGCAATTGAGGAATTCCGATGAAAAATACTTACTGGATCTGTCACAAGCTCATTCTGTATCGTGTCGGCATTTATCAAACCGTGCAGTAACTCGCTTTGTGGATGTCTTTTCGTTGATGACGCCAGCAAAAGCATCTAAATAATGTGCTTATATTGAGGACTAAAGATGCCTTGGAAAAGAGGATGGATACTCGATTCGTTACGATACAGAGATAAAAGCCACCATGAAAATTGCCGAATGGTATTCGCTCGAATTTTGTGTGGCATAACAGAACTCATGCCACCTGTCGTCGAACTCCCGGTGCTTAAGATTAATAGATTTCTTTATTCAAGAATTTTTATTATCTTCCGTTATTATCCTATTATTGCCTACCTTCATTGGGCGCATTTTCTGTTTTTAATAATTGGGGGTTTTCCGTGCCACGCCCATTCATGCGTTGTTCAATTAATGAGCTGGAAGAAAAATTCAGGCGAACTCAAGATGGAAGCGACTCCAGGACTCTTGGTCAACTAGCCCATGAGCTAACATTTCGGACTACGCCAAGAGCAAAGAATCTCAGACAAGCGATAGAAAAACTAACAAAGAACTTGCCTGGACAAACTGACCCAGTATGGCGGCCTCAGAGAATTTTAAAACTCAAACCCACAAATGAACAAAATAAGGCGATTGACGCTTTTCTAACTGGCGGTTCTCTTAAAATTAACGCCTTTGCAGGCACTGGCAAGACATCCACATTGGAACTGCTAGCACATGCTACTACAAAACAAGGGCAATACATTGCCTTCAACAAAAACATTGTAAATGACGCAAGAAACAAGTTTCCAAACACCGTAAATTGCTTCACTATTCACGGCCTCGCCTATAGAGCAACACCTTCAAGTTACAAGAATAATCCAAATAAAATGACGGGCAAGATAAATGCAAATCAGCTTGCGGAACTGTTGAATCTGAAGAAGTGGCGGGTTGATAAAAATCATATTCTATTGCCCCAGTCACAAGGTTACTTAATTCTTGAAACGATTCGCCGCTTTGCTCAGAGTGCAGACCTTGAGCCGAAACCTTCGCATGTGCCGCGACAGGGAGTTTTTCATGCCGCGCGTGAGTCTACACAAATCATTGAAGACTTCGCGGTCCACGGTGCTATGCACGTTTGGAAACGGATGCTGGCTATAGATGATCCAATTCCCTTAGGTCATGATGGTTATTTAAAGCTTTGGGCTTTATCTAAACCCATCATCGGGGCAGAATTCATATTATTGGATGAGGCGCAAGATACTAGTCCTGTAATGCTCGACGTAGCGAAAAGACAGTCAGCACAAATGATATATGTGGGTGACAAATATCAACAAATTTACGAATGGCGTGGCGCTATTAATGCTATGAATGAAATTGACACAGACAATACCACAAATCTGACAAATTCCTTTAGATTTGGCGGCGCTATTGCGGCGGCAGCTACTAACATTCTTTCACTTTTAGGTGAAAAAAACGCTATTGTCGGTAACCCAGAAATTAAAAGTATGATCGGTCCAACATCACCTTGTGCAATTCTGGCGCGTACAAATACAATGACAATTGCCGCTGTCATTGAAGCGCTCGACTCTGGCAAGAAGCCTCATCTTGTCGGTGGCAAGAGTGAGCTCATAGAAATGCTGCGTGGTGTACAAAGTTTAAAGAATGGCGAGCCTAGCATTGTCGCTGATTTTTTTGGCTTTAATACCTGGCAGCAAGTGACGGAATTCGCTAATAGCGGTGAGGGAGGACACCTTAAAGCATTCGTTAACTTGGTTGAGTTGCGCGGTGAACGCAAATTATTGTGGGCACTCAACCGTACGGTCGATGAGGATAGTTGCGATATTATAATTTCGACGGCGCACAAGTCGAAGGGTCGTGAATGGCGGAATGTTCGGCTTATGGATGATTTCCTTAAGAGCCAACCAAAAAGACAGGGAATGGCCAAAGAACATCGTAATACAAACGGATATGACCCAGCAGAATTAAGGCTCTTTTATGTAGCCCTCACTAGAGCACGAGAAGAAGTGGAAATAGCCCCCAACCTGATGTCTTTGATAAGCTCGAATGTAGGTACCCCGCCTTTCCATGATTCAACGCCACAGGCCCATAAAAAAAGACCTGATGCTCCACTGAAAGGCACAGAAACCAAGCAATACGTTAATACTGCAACGGTAACAGATTTCCAGGCACGCCACACTCCCCTAGAAGGACCGAGCGAGCTCAGCAACAATCCATAAAAGCGGAAGATAAAAAACAACCGAAAAAGAAGGGGTTTTGTGTTTAGTCCCACCTTGTAATGGTATATATAATGTACTACCGATGCAGGAGGAATTATGAGACAAATATTACACGGAAGCGCCCGCACGACAGCGGCAGTGCGTCGAGCGATACAAGATAGTCAAGAGAGTCTGAACGTATTGGCGAAACGCTACGCCATTAACCCCAAAACGGTAGCGAAATGGTTTCGTAAGGTCGCTGAACTCGGACAACCTTTCTCCCAGGAAGCGCTTGGAACATTGTACGGCCGGGGAGATGGAGTCGCGCAGGATTTTGCTGAAGCGATGAAATGGTATCGTAAGGCCGCTTCACAAGGTAATCCAAAGGGACAATTTTATTTGGGTCATTTATATTTGTCAGGTTTAGGAGCAAGCAAAAATCTTAGTGAAGCAGGTAAGTAGTTTAAGCTGGCAACCACAAATAAAAAATTTCGAACCCATGCACTGACTATGTGGGAGCAAGGCTATATCCCCTCAGAACACAATCCAGAAGAAGAGGCGTCGCTGCTATATGTAAAGGCCCTGGTGGCTCCTCCAGAGATGTTAGCCCTATCTTACTTAGCCGTTAGTTATAACTTAAAACTTGCGGAGCAAGCGCACTTTGGAGCGACTGTCCATATCATTGAGCAACATAAGCCGGTAATTATTGATATATCTAACGCAAAAACTTATATCACTCTCTTCGAGGAAAGACCTAGTATTTATGCCAGCGCCATTCAACACCGTGGTTTTCAGCAGCTCGCTACAGAATATGTGGCGGAGGTCAGTCATGGTTGTGAGACGGTTGGCTTTTTAGAAGGAAAAATAGTTTTCGATCAGGATAAATTTGCACTTCAAGTAGCTCATGGTTTTTTTCAGGAAAAATTAAAACATCGGGGAATCGTAGTGGAGTCCGCGCTAGTTATTGAAAATGCAATGAATCCAGAAATTATATTCATCGGGAAAATACAACAAGATCGCATCGAACTTGAATATCCTCCAACAAAATGCAGCATTACCTTGACCGTAGAAAATTAAAGACCGCTGCATAACTGTGTTTTTAAGCTGTTCTGATTACTTGCAGCATTGATAAATCAAACACTTAAAACCTTGCCCAGCCCGAGATAACCAGTTATGCAGCGGTCTTAATTAGGTTCTGCCGCATTAAGCGAGATCATTGATGGCTTCCTGCAGACCGTTGATATTGAAAAGACGGTGAGGCTACATGCTGATTATAAAAAGAATCCGATTTCCGATCGAGGTGATACTGGTTTACATCCACTGGTATGCGGTGTATCCGTTAAGTTACCGGCACCTGGAAGAAATGATGAAGGAACGCGGTGTTACAGTTGACCATTCTACAGAGGTTTTTGCAAAGATTTCCCATGGGGTTCGTCAGGTCAAATATCTCAATAATATTGTGGAACAAGACCATCGATCAATGAAACGAATGACGAAACAGACCCTTAGATTTAAATCTTTTCAATCAGCTAAAAAACATCTTGGCTAGCATCGAACTAATGCGCATGATTCGCAAAGGTCAGATTGAAGTGGCCCCCTTTAATTAGACAACCTGAAGATAAATTAAGCTCTAACATGGCTGGTTAATCAAGCTCAGGCAGCTTGAGGAATTGCATACTTCTGATAGTAAACTTCATCTGGTGTTAGATCATCAAGACTTTGATGAAAACGTTCCTGATTGTACCAGTTGAACCAAATATTTAAACTTTTTCTTACCTCCTTTAGATTGTTGAATTCCTGGGTATATAAATGTTCGTATTTGACTGTACGCCATAGTCGTTCAACAAAAATATTGTCATAGTAGCAGCCCTTGCCATCCATGCTGATCTGTATACCATTGGTTTTTAGCATTGATGTAAATGCCTCGCTGGTAAACTGCACACCCTGATCACTATTCATGATTTTCGGACAGCCATGATCCTGGATGGCAGCTTCCAAAGCCTGGACACAGAAATCGGCGTCCAGTGTGTTGGATAAGCGCCAGCTCAGTACTTTACGCGAATGCCAGTCCATAATAGCAACAAGATAGCCAAAACCTTTTTCCATCGGTACGTAAGTGATATCAGTCGCCCAAACTTGGTTGGGACGACTAATGGCCTTATCTTTGAGCAGATAAGGATATTTCTTGTGCTGCTTGGCCGGAATACTAGTTTTGGGCTTTGGTGCTGTGCTAATAATGCCCAGCATCTTCATCATTGAAGTGGCTTTCTTGCGGCCTATCATCATCCTCTGGCGCCTGAACCACGTGGCATAACTACGTGAACCATACTGTGGTGTTTTCAAATACTGCTCATCCATTTGACGCAACAAGATTAACTCACTCCCATCTGTGGGTTGTGGCTGATAATAATACGACGAGCGTGCAACACCCAGTAAATGGCATTGACGCGATTGACTTAGTTTCTCGTGGTGCTCGATCATTGTTTTGCGCTCAGCAACACTTAATGATCGAGCTTTCTGGCTAAAAAATCGCGTTCCACCGTCAATTGCCCAATCACGCGATGTAAATCGTCGGCACTATGACCATTCTTATTATTGGCGTCACTATTCTTGCCAAACAAATCACTGGCTTTTTCAATCAAATGACGTTTCCAGCTATTAATCTGCGTAGGATGGATATGATAACGAGCGGCTAGTTGTGGTACCGTTTCTTCTCCACGTATTGCTGCCAAGGCTATTTTGGCTTTGAATTCTGTTGAATATTGCATACGTTTCTTGCTCATGATTATGTCTCTCTATTTATCTCATATCAGAGCTTAACAATTTGTCCAGTTTTGCGGTACCACTTCACATCTTCCCTCGCCTAAAGACAGGAGGAAACTTTTGCAAAATCCCTCGCTAGAAGTTTTTTACCATTGACTATAAAGGATTAATTTTACAATTATTGGGGTTTTGCAAAGGTCTCAGAGGATTTTTTCTGCCTCTATCCCGGAATGGGGTAGATGACTTCGGTGCGGTGAGTTCCTGTTGCTAACGACGTTGCTGCATCGTCCACTTGGCAGGCGAGCTGGGCAAGATTTTTAAGTGCTTGATTTATCAATGCTGCAAGTAATCAGAAAAGCTCAAAAACACAGTTATGCAGCGGTCTTTCTTTTACTTGTCACCATTTTAGTCGATTATCGTGCTGACAGGGAAGTTGTGCAGTAGCCTTCCCTATTGATCCGTACACATTAATTTCTTGTCAACTCGGGGCCTTTAGTCCTCGTTAGGATTAAAATGAATAACTGTAATTGAAAAACATAACCTCGACATAAAAATGGGCATTCCCTTAGAATATTGGCTACATCATGCTATTTTTTACGTATTGCTATTTTCTATTCATTACATCAATGGCTTACTAGTAATACATCGAGATTTCAAGGTTAATTACACCCGAAAAATAAATCATTTTGCATTTTTTTCTTCCGGTTTTATTGTTGTCAGTAATTGAATTTGACTGCTCCCCTCCGTAAACGAAGGGGATTCCCAATTCAACGAATCCAACCCGGACGCACCTAAATGCAAACAGGACTTATAGATTCTCCAAGGGCTGACACCGCCAGTCCAGCGGCCAAAACATTACGCGCTGCGTTGATGTCTCGATCATGGATTGATCCGCATTCCGGACAAGTCCATTCACGCACATTCAAAGGCATCTTGTTTACGGTATGCCCACATCCCAAGCAGCGTTTGCTGCTTGGATACCATCGGTCAATACCTACAAGCTCTCGCCCGTACCACAGCGACTTGTATTCTAATTGCCGCACAAATTCACCCCATCCTGCATCGGAAATTGATTTTGCGAGGCAACGATTTTTCTTCATATTGCTAACAGCTAAAGACTCTACAGCTATCACTTGGTTTTCGTTCACTAGCCGTGTTGAGAGTTTATGTAGAAAGTCTTTACGAGCATCAGCAATTCCTGCATGTAGTCGCGCTACTTTCAGTCTGGCTTTTTGTCTATTGGCCGACCCTTTGCGCTTTTTAGATAGCTTACGTTGCAGCTTAGCAAGCCTGGTTTTATTCTTTCGTAGCGTGTTAGGAGACGCAATCTTCTCGCCCGTAGAAAGAATAGCGAAGTGCGTTAATCCTAAGTCAATGCCGACTTTGCCGCTAACCCTTGGCTTTCGCGCAACAGAGTCGTCGCAAAGCATAGAAACATGGTATCGACCCGCTGAGTCTTTAGAGACTGTTGCAATCGTTAGTTTTGTTGCCTTAGGAAGGGTGCGCGACCATCTGATATTCAGTGGATCTTTCATCTTCGCCAGTTTCAGAGACTTACCGTCCCACTTGAAGGCGCTGGACGTGTATTCAGCCGATTGCTTCTCATGCTTGCTTTTGAATGACGGGTATTTGGCTCGTTTGGCAAAGAAATTACCAAATGCCGTTTGCAGGTGGCGGAGAGATTGCTGCACAGGAACACTGGAAACTTTGTTCAGCCATTCAAATTCGGGCTCTTTTTTTAACTCGGTCAACAAAGAGGAGGTAGCATGATACCCGATTCTTTTTTTCTCGGTATACCAAGCATCAGAACGAACGCGCAACATCCGATTATAGACAAACCGAGCACACCCGAATGTTTGAGCCAGAATAGTTTCTTGCTCAAAAGTTGGGTAAAACCTGAATTTGTATGCGCGCTTAATTTCCATTAACACACTGTAACAGAAATAGGTGAAAAAACAGGCTTTAGTATCAGCGAAGCTGACTCCCTATCCATCCCCGGCCTTAAGACCGGGGTTTTCCGGAAGTTGAGATGATAAATACAGCGCAGCAACATTTATCATGGATATGGTGTGTGTATTTGTATTCTTGACGTTTTTTATAGAACCGATACGAAACAGAGTCAAGCTTCTGATGGTAATGTTTCGTTCATTTGATAGACCGGAAGACCGGCCGTTAACACTAACCTGGCTTTACACTCAGTTTATCGCAACTTATCTAGTGCTTATTCCATTGTTAGCATACTTCGAAAGTCATAATATATTGCCGCTGATTATGATCATTATTATAGCCAATGGTGTTGGAGATGGTCTCGCTGAACCAATAGGTGTCCGATATGGAAAACGAAAATATACAACCTACGCACTTTTTACTAAGAAAAAATATACGCGTAGCTATATTGGCAGCGCTTGCGTATTTGTGACAACTTTTATCGCAATATTAGTATTCCAACAATATTTCAATTCTGTTCAGCTAATCACCGCCTTATTTACAATACCCATTCTCATCACTTTGGCGGAAGCTTTTTCTCCGCATACCTGGGACAGTCCGCTCATATATGGAACTGGGGGTGTTTCAATGATGGTTATCTTTATTATTTTGTGATCTATGAAAGAATTTTATTTTAAAAAGATAGGCACTTTCAAATATGAAGCCCAGCAGTTTTGCATAGTACCGCTGTGTAAATACTGCTGGTGATAAATAAACTGGTCGTACCAAAGAAATGAAAACCAAATATTGTCTTTCTTACTGCCATTCTTTGTAATAACTCAGTTCAAAAATTAACTGCTCATTAATGAATGCTTTTTTAAATTGTGCAACATAAGTTGATTGTTTGCCATTTTCATGTGTTTTTCTAATGGCAGGAATTTCTAATATACCCGTATCAAGAGAATAATAAGGCATATCACTCTGTTGAAAATTATCAGTTAAAGACAACTCCTTAAGCCGAGTCACTTGATATTGAGAGGAAGCTTGAGCTGCGGCAGTTTTTTCCATTTGTACTGAATATATCCTGCTAACTACATTCTGCCCTTCAATACGTACATAAGGTAAATTGATGATATTTCGCTGATCTATCGTTGCCCATTCATCTAATTCATAACCATCGCTTAGCGTTCTCAAAAAAGCAACAATGTCATCTACTTCCTGATCAGATAGCTTTAGATCTCCCAACTCCTCAGTATTCATTCCTGCTGCAATTTCAGGTTCAGCCCACCTTGGATCCACATCACGTGTGTTATAAAAATCTACCACTTCTTTTAAACTGGTGAAAACCCCGTTATGCATGTAAGGAGCTGTCTTGGCACTATTGCGCAATGTAGAAACCTTGAATTTTCCATTATTTGCACCTGCTTCAGCATTCGGATGATCCTTTACTGTTTTACCAAGACCCATATCCACAAAGTCTGCGCCTTTGATTTCGAGAATTTTCTGATTAGCAGGAACACCCAAATTATCGTACGTGAAATCTGTAAATAGGGGTGGCTTTTCATCAAGAGGTTGGCTAGGATGGCAGGCAGCACAGTTTCCTTTGTCTTCAGCCTCAAAAAGATGCAATCCACGTTCCTCTTGTTCAGATAATTCCACCATGCCAGCCAGGTAATAGTCATATTTAGATGTGAATGGATTGAAAATGACGCTACGTTCAAAGCTTGCTACCGCAGCAGCAACATGGTTATAAGCCGCGTCAATGTCATCTAGTGCGTCCTGCCCAAAAACCAATTTAAAGTCGTCGGCATATGTAGCGTTTCTAATTTTTTCAATGACATTCGCTTTGTCTGGATTATTCATCTCATCCGGGTTAAGAAAAGGTTGCTTCGCCTGCGCTTCTAAAGTGGACTCGCGCCCATCTAAAAACTGTCCACCGATAAACAATCCTTCTTCAGAATTAAAGTGAAATGCTGGAATAAACGCTGCGTACATCGCAGTGGGTGTATTAATGGTGCCTATTTTTCCTATTTCCGCACCGCTCGATACAGGCGAATCTAAGTCGGGCTCTGAAAAAGCGGTTTTAGGATCGTGACAACTAGCACACGATTGGCCGACTGGATTAGACAAATTGGTATCAAAGAATATTTTGTGTCCTAAAGACTGCTCTATCGAAAGTTTTCTAACGTGTTCGGTACTTAGCTTTGAGTCACCTGCAAATACGTGCGTAGTAAATAATACCGTTATACAACCTATAATAGATCTTCTAATCAGAAGTCGAATATGCATCGGAATGAATTTCCCTTGACAAAAACCTTATGGATAGTAATACGAATGAGAGTGATTATCAATCATAACTATGAATAATTTCGAAGCTAAAGAACTGAAGTGGCACTGTGAAGCTAACTTCTCCTGGGCTCTCTCCGGGGAAAAAGCCGGACGCGAGAATCAATGTGGTGATATATCTTATTAATGTCGCATCAATACCGAATTGTTTTTCAACCCAACGGATTTCTGCTGTGAGACCCTGCCCACATTTCCATGCCTGTAGTCACCTTTGAACAGATGTATCAGTTTCAATCTCCGCAATCTCGCAGCAAAATCCGCCACGGTGCGTTCATACGCATAACCCAGGAAACGACATTAATGAACTGGCGGTTATCTCTAGCTATCTCTCCTCAAATACCTTGGTGATCCTGGAAAATGGGCCTCAAGCAGCGTCCGTAATTCGCCTGATATATCATGCCTGCGCTGTCACAAACTGTAAAAAATGACAACGAAATATTAAGGTGTCGAATAAATTTACGGCTCAGTTTCTTAATTAATCATGAAATTTGAAAACAGACTCAAAATGTTCGTTTATCTGCCATTGATACGTTATTCTGAAAAACGTAATAGAACGCTACGCCTCTTATTTCTGACAACAGAGTCATCATCATGATTAGTAAAAGAGTGGGAATTTTTACTGAATATGACCAATTATTCTGCTGGCTTTTGCAATAATTGCCCAAGCTGTTCGACCAGCGCTTTCCTTTCATCTCCTAATTCTCTATGACGGATATAAAGATGCTCTAAATCAACCGTATATTGCTCTATTCTCGCGTTATTTTCCCTTTTACGTTTAACCAGGTCATCATAATTAATTATCGGACTGCTAATCATAGATCCACTGGGTGGTATTGAAACTGGGAACTCCTGCTCCGCCTGCATTGCATTACGACGTAGTTCTTGAACCATCAAAAATTGTTGATAAGTAGACTGTTCCTCTTGTTGTATTCGTGCCAATGCCTGTTCCAACCGACGAATAGGATCATTCGTATCAGCCCACCCTGAAACAGGTACAAGTAGTAGTAATAAGAAGAAGAGTATTTTTTTCACAACATGCCCCCCACATTAATTAACACATTGATATATAAGGAATACATCAACATATTGATAGGAACAAGCGCGTTTCAGCAATCTTTCATCAGTTTCTCGAATTTAATCAGCGTAACAATGATAGATAGATTTCTCGATAGGCAGCTGCGCTGGGGTACCAGCTGAAATCTTTCGCCATACCGTTCCTTTGTAAACGTCGCCAGTTTTTCTTATCATGATAAGCTGTAACAGTCCGCTTTATCGTAGCCAAGAGTTCATTTGCCGTCATATTATAAAACAGGAATCCACTTGCACTTCTATCATTGAGCGTTGCCGGCGTGCAGTCTACTACCGTATCCAGCAGGCCGCCTGTCGCATGCACCAGAGGCGGCGTACCATACCGCTGACTATACATTTGATTCAAACCACATGGCTCAAAGCGCGAAGGCATTAAGAAACTATCCGCACCTGCTTCAATTAAATGGGAAAGCGCTTCGTCGAAGCCAACGCGCACCACTATCTTTCCTGGATGGGCGTTGGCCAGCAGTGTCAGCTTGAACTCCAGCTCTGGATCACCCGTGCCTAATATAACCAGTTGTGCGGGTATTTTAACCAACTGGGGCGCCACTTGTAATAGCAAATCATAGCCTTTCTGATAGCTGAAACGACTGATGGCACCGAACAAGGGAATATCTGCATTGACAACCAAACCCATTTGTCGTTGTAAAGCTTGCTTATTCAAGCTTTTAGCTGAAAGCGTCTTGCTAGTGTAATTACGTACGATATCGGGATCATTGGCAGGATCCCACTCATGGGTTGCAATTCCATTAATAATACCGCTCAAATTTTTATGACGAGTGGCCAGCAATCCTTGCATACCAAAACCTAAGGGCAAGGTTTGAATTTCTTGTGCATAACCAGGGCTTACTGTAGTGATATGGTGTGCATAATAAAGTCCGGCTTTTAGAAAGGACAAATCGCCGTAATATTCGACCCCATTCATATCAAAACTACTCGGAGGTAATCCCAGTTGAGCAACACTGTCAGACGGAAATATGCCCTGAAAAGCAAGATTGTGTATTGTCATCAAAGATGCGGATTTCTGTCCTTGATGAAAATGCAGGTATGCCGGGGTAAGGCCACTTTGCCAATCATTGCAATGCGCGATATGTGGCCGCCAGGCAAGCGGACTGGCATCACTTGCCAGAATGGCGCCAATTTTTGAAAGTAAGCCAAAGCGAAATGCATTATCTGGCCAATCACGTCCACCCTCATCCAGATAGGGACCACCCCGACGTTGATATAATTCAGGGCAATCGATCACAAATATCGGGATACTTTCAGCGGTACTAGTGGATAATCTCGCTGACAATAAAGTGGCAGCAGGAAACTGCGACAGATTCTTAAATTCCGCTATCTTACGTTTGTATTTTAGTCCCGACAGTACCTGCGGATAGCCTGGCGTAAGAACCCGGATATCTATACCTAAGCGACGTAATTCTCCGGGTAAGGCTGCACTGACATCTCCCAACCCGCCGGTCTTGCTCAATGGGTAAATTTCAGGCGTAATAAATAATATAAGGAGTTCATTCAAAACAGAAGAGATCCTATCTCTATTGATTCGTTTTGAAATAATTTATTAATCCATTAGTAGAAACGTCATGAGAAGTAATGACTGCATCCTGATTCAGCTCAGTCAAAATTTTACTGGCAAGCTGTTTACCCAATTCAACACCCCACTGATCGAATGGGTTGATATTCCAAATAACGCTTTGCACAAAAACTTTATGTTCATAGAGTGCAATGAGTGAACCCAGGGTCTTAGGATCTAGTTTCTTAAATAGAATAGAAGTGGTCGGATGATTACCAGGAAAAACTCTATGTGGAATGGCTTTTTCCAGTAAGTCATTCGCCACACCTTGAGATTCAAGTTCAACACGTACTTCGTCCGCTGTCTTGCCACGCATTAGCGCTTCTGTCTGAGCAAAGAAATTAGCCAACAACAAATGATGATGCGTACCAATCATATGATGGCTTTGGCAAGGTGCCAGAAAATCGGCTGCGATCGTTTGCGTGCCCTGGTGTAATAGCTGATAGAAAGCATGCTGTCCGTTGGTTCCTGGTTCACCCCAGACAACGGGGCTGGTGCTGTAATCAACAATTTCTCCAGCGCGGGTGACTCGCTTTCCATTGCTTTCCATTTCCAGTTGTTGTAAAAAAGCGGGAAAACGGTGTAAAGACTGATCATACGGCAATATGGCATGCGCAGTGATACCCCAGAAATTAATTTGCCAGATACCAATCAAGCCGAGTATGACTGGCAGATTTTTTTCCAACGGTACCGTCATGAAATGCTCATCCATTTCATTTGCACCAGCAAGCAGTGAATAAAAATTATCCATACCGATTGCCAAAGCAATTGGCAGGCCAATTGCTGACCATAATGAATAGCGTCCGCCTACCCAATCCCAGAGCATAAACATATTGTCTGGATCAATGCCAAATTCCTTTACGGCTGCACGATTAGCTGAAACGGCTACAAAATGACTGGCAATATTATCCTCGTTGCCGCCATGAGTCAGAAACCATGTCCGCGCAGAACGGGCATTCGTTATGGTTTCCTGAGTCAGGAATGTTTTTGAAGCAATAATAAAAAGTGTCCGAGCCGGATCAAGTGACTGTAATGTTTCAAACAATTGTGTTCCATCAACATTTGAAACAAAGTGGACTGTGAGATGAGGCGATGCGTAAGGTTTCAATGCCTCCGTCACCATGAAGGGGCCCAGATCAGACCCCCCAATACCGATATTAACAATATCAGTAAAATTTTTTCCAGAGTATCCTTTTTTTCCACCAGAGCGCACAGCTATCGAAAAACATTCCATTTGCCGCATTACACGTTTAATCTCCGGCATCACGTCTACGCCATCAACCATGACAGCCTGCTTCCCGCGCAAAGCACTATGCAGTGCGGCGCGATTCTCAGTACTGTTAATTTTTTCTCCAGCAAACAGACGGGCAATCCAATCGGCCAAACCTTGTTGGTGTGCCAAATCCAGCAGCAGAGTAATCGTCCTGTCTGTTATGGGCTGCTTTGTGTAATCCAGTAAAATATCGTTAAAAAACAGAGTAAATTTCTCGAAACGCCGGGTATCCTGTTCAAACAGCTCAAGCAGGTGCATCTGTGCTATCGCACGTTGATGCGTCTGTAATGCAAGCCAGGCAGATGACTGGGTTAGAGAAGACATATTTTTTGCTTTAATTATATGAAATTTTCCGTCAAAGGCGCTCAAAGACAGCCGCAATTCCCTGACCGCCGCCAATACACATCGTCACTAGCGCATAACGGCCCTCAATTCGATGCAGTTCATAGATCGCCTTGATTGCAAGAATGCAACCGGTTGCACCGATAGGATGCCCCAAAGCAACAGCGCCTCCATTTGGATTCGTTCTTTCCGGATCAAAATGAAGTTCTTTTGCTACCGCACAAGCCTGAACAGCAAAAGCTTCGTTAGATTCAATGACATCCATATCTGTCACTTTAAGACCGGCACGTTGAAGCGCGCTGTGTACCGCAGGTACCGGGCCAATCCCCATAAACCGGGGATCAACGCCCGCATGCCCATAAGCAATCAGTCGCGCCATGGGCTCCAGACCACGCTTCTCAGCGAGATGTCGCTCCATCAGTACCATCGCTGCCGCGCTATCATTAATTCCAGAAGCATTGCCTGCCGTAACAGTTCCTTTCTTTTGAAAAACGGGGCCTAACTGCGCCAATGCCGCTATAGTAACATCTTCCCGTGGATGCTCATCCCTATCAAAAATAGTAATTCCTGTACGCGTTGTTAACTCGAGGGATAATATCTGTTCTCTGAAATAGCCATTTTTGATTGCATGAATTGCACGACGATGACTTTCTATTGCAAATAAATCCTGGTCTTCACGGCTAATATGCCATTTTTCTGCAATATTCTCCGCTGTGACTCCCATATGTATGTTGTCAAAGGGATCCGTCAATGCACCTACCATCATATCCATCGCGCTCCCATTATTCATCCTTTGTCCCCAGCGTAAAGCGGGCAACAGATATCCACCACGGCTCATCGATTCTGCACCACCAGCGATCGCTATATCCGTATCGTTTAACAGTATCGTCTGTGCAGCAGAAATAATAGCCTGTAAACCACTCCCGCATAACCGATTTAATGTCAGGGCAGATGTCTGTTGTGAAAGCCCACCGTTAATACACGCTACGCGAGCGAGATACATGTCTCGCGGTTCGCCATGAATGACATTGCCGAATACTAGGTGTCCGACCTCATCCGGAACGATGCTGCTGCGAATTATCGCTTCGCGAACGACCTTTGCCGCCAATTCTGTTGGTGGTGTATTTTTAAGTGCACCGCCATAATCCCCAATTGCGGTCCGCACACCGCTCACAATAACTACTTCTCGTTTCCTCATGAGTGTTTACCTAGATTTTCTAATCAATTTATATATCAATCTGTGGGTGTATATTTTTACCGCTCTATATAACCTACTCATTTCTGACTAAATCTACTATTTCCTGCTTCACGAAGGATAGTTTCACGCTGCCAGTTTTGCGTAGCGCCAGAGCTTTCCTCTCCACAGGCTGAAACGGCAGAGCTTGCCGCCTTGTTTCTACCAGAATTGACACATACCATCCGTCAGCCTGCTTGTTTACTATAGCTGACAAATTGCGACCATCTAAGCGCAGCCTCTCCGCATCCTGACCGCATCGCACATAGGCAATTTTACGGTTTTATTTACGCATTCAACAGCATTGTTGAAAGAGTTAACGGGCCCGTTGTCAGCTCGAAAAGAGTTGCGAATGTCTTTACCTTTAAATCGAGGGTACCCGAGATTTCCGCCACCCTTCACTCATCTAAAAAGTTCTGAAATGCTACATCAACATTTTTAATGGTTTGCTAAGGCGCATCTGCTTACGCAATATCATCTCAATAATCTTGTTAAGGTCAGGTTTCCCGTAATTCATACCGCTACCTAAATCCCTGACCACTTCGGCTCTCTATCCCAATCAAGATAGTCTGGCTAATAATTTATTTTTCAGCCTGAATTATTGTTTAATATTTTATGCGGGGCAGGTTTACTCTCGTAACCCGCATATAAGTTCTTGGCGATATCACGATAGCAATACGACAAATCATTGAATCAATAAAATATACCTTGCTTTTCTATTCTAAAGAAAAAACACGCGATTACAATCTGAATCAGAAAATAAGCAAATTTAAATCTTGCCACCACAATCCAATCAATTTCTAATAATTACAGATCAACCAGAAAGCACCTCACTACCGCTATCTTTATAACTATCGAACATGATGTTAATAGCAAAATAAAGCTATTCTGCTTACGCCAATACAACTGGGATCACCTCGCAGCAGGGTGCTACTGGTAAGAATAGAGGAAAAAAGGAAGGAGCGGGGGGGAGATCCTCCTTTTTTCACTCAGAAAGAACAAGGAAACAACTCTAAGGAAGTCATTAGTACAAAAACAGAATATCACAGCATAAGTGAAAAATATGTGAAGCATATAATCAGAGATTTAATTTTTAGCTATCGTGAGGCAATCTCTTAGATCGTATAGTCGCGAGATAAAAGATACAAAATTTCGTAAAAAAATCTCCCATCATGAACTGCACATCGCAAATAGGATCTTTCAGACAAGGGATTGCTAGAGCCAAATTCGTTGGGATCAGCAGATAGTCGGAGCGGTATACAAAGAATGTCGTTTGCAAATATGGCCTTCTTTTCTTGTCATACACCAAAAATAATTATGGCGCCCAATAACCGGTATGACGGCCAGTTATCGTAATATGATCAAAACAAAGGCCTCATCTAAAAAAGTTGTGAAAAGAAATTATGATGCATAACGGAACATGAATGCTTGCATTGTTGACTAATTAATGGCTGTGTGCAACTGTGGATAATCGTTAGAAGTTTTATGACCTAATTCCAAGGAGATAAAAAATGAATACGCTTAGACGATGGGTTGGGGCGTGCATTTTTGGAATACTTGTTACAGGTTGCATAACTCAACCGTATGTAGGTGAGCCCATTATCAACCCTATAAATCGATTGCAGTTCAACGGATTTTCAGTTTTACCACCTCAAGAGGAGAACTGGGTATCAGGAAGGAGTCCATTTCCTGATATGATTATTTTTAAAAAGAAACTTCCCGATGTCTCTGAGTTTCAGGAATTACACAGTTATCTAGCAGTGGCGAGTCGCACTAGTCTTGATAGAGAACTCACAAATTCGCAAGATCTCTTATCCTACGTGAACTCAAAATGGAAATTGATGGAAACCCGTTTCCAGACGGTGACTTTTAATGCTGTTCTAGATAAAGTCAGAAGCAATAACATGAATACCAACTGTGTTCAGTACGATATTACTACCAAAGAATTCAATAATCCTAATTTTCCGGAGATCATATTTAATATGACTGTGCATGGCTTTAAATGCCGTCATCCGTCTTTCTCAAGCGTTGTGATTGGGGCAGATTGTACGGAGAGATATCCTGAAGGCTATCAGTCCATGGCTAAGACACTTGAGAATGAATGCGAAGCCTTTCTAAATAATGTGCAATTAAATTAAAAATCGTCTATCAGTAATATTTGACTTGCATGCACTATTATCCGATTAGATAGTGCAGTCATGAGGTGTTTACCCAGAGAGCGATACATTATTTGGCTGGAGTGGCGGTTGTACGGAAATTCGATCAGAAATACTGCTTTCCATAATTTCAACTTATTTATTAAAATCAATAAATTAGAATTCATTATAGATTAAGCCAGATGTTTACAAGCTGGCAATATTTACCCGTTTTCCAAATACAGCCTGCACAACGGGAACCAAATGATGATGATGACTCAAGAAAATAACCTGCATTTTTTCTGACAAGCTTGCTAGCACTTCAAAACCCGCTGTTGCACGTTTATCGTCATAATTAATGAATAAGTCATCCGCAATGAAGGGAAGCGGTTTTGTTTGTTCCAGATGAAGCTCCAGTGCAGCCAATCGTAACGCCAGATAGAGCTGGTCACGCGTACCATCACTCATACCTGAAATACCAACAATGGTTCCATCAGCACGTTGCCCATCCAATGTCAGCGGCTGTGTATCGAAATCGACAACCAGCTTTTTGAACGATCCGCGCGTTAACATGGAAAAAATCCGGCTGGCGCGTACAAGCATGGGCCCTTGCTTTGTTTCCCGGTATCGATCGATTGCCCAACGCAATAACCTCGCACTGGTATATACTTTGATGTAACGCTCAGCAGCATGTCCCATTCTGGCCAGTGCAGCCTGACGCTGTGATTCCGCACGCGCGGCCTCGTCTTGTCCGCCGATCGCCGAAAGCTTTTCTTTTGCGGTCGCAAGATTGGCTGAACAGCTCGTGTGTTCTTGCATGAGCGCTTCTTTCTGATTGGCTAATTCAGACAACATGCCAGGTATTTGTGAAATCTCTGCTGATTGTAATTCCGCTTCCAGTTGCGCTCGTGTCAAGCCATCACTATTCTTCGATAATGTTTCTTTTGCGGTTATTATCAATTCGTTTAGTCTACGCCAACTATTCGAGCGCTGAATAGCATCCTTAAGCTCATCGATCGTAGTTACCTTAGCCTGTTTTAATAATGACTGAATCTCTGCCTGCGTATTATTAATTCTAATCTGCGCTATATTTAATTTTTCTTCAAAAGAAGCACCTTCGCGTAGCAACCGATTAAATTCTTTCTGCTCAGATTTTGCCTTATCTAATTGTGATGCGAGTTCCGTTAGCATGGGCATCACTAATGTTTGCTTTGAATGTGGCGCAACAATCAACATGAATGCTGTTACCCTTTGCTCAAAATCACTGAGCTCAGCACGCATGATGTCGATCTGTTCCTTTTGCGATACGTCAATCGTATGTAGTTTTTCTTCAATCTTATTGAATAGCAGTAAGGCACCCTCAACTGCACCAATATCAGTATCGGCCGGAAGATTGGCCAGTGCCAGATTTTTATGCCAATTAGCTTTCCATGTACTCAGCTCAGCTTGTGCAGTCAGCGCTTTTTCTTCCAAACCAGCGATAGCAAGCTTGGTTTTTTCACGCTGCCGAATCAATTCATCACGTCTTGTTTGAGATTCCACCGCATTTTCAATGAATCTTTTAGCCATACCTACAAGTGCTGGTAAGGGAATAGAAGCATCGGCTTTTATCTCACTTTTGATCATGCCTTTCAGTAAGGTTGATTTAATTTCTGCTTCATCTTGCTTCAACATTGCCAATTCACACTTTGCTTCCGTGGCATCATCGAATGCGCGCAGTACCTGCGTCCTGGCCTGCAACCAGGCATCAATATCCAACAACGATATCGTTGCTAAGCCCAGCTCTTTTGCAATCATGGCCCATTCATTCTGTACTGCCGATAATGCATCCTGGTTAACATCAATACGTGCTTGCAGATCTGTCTTTTGTTGCTGCATGCGTTGCAGGTTATCCAATTTAGATTGTAACGCACTGGCTTCTTGTGCTTTTTCATAACGCTGATCGGCAACCATATCGGCATCACAGATCCTGGCTTCATAATCGACAGCGGCTTCCAATGGTGAAATAACACCCGATTTGATAGATGCCCAAATTGCATCACGGGCATCACGAGCGGCAATGAGTTTTTCCGGGGTAATGGGATGATGTAACCGACAGTATTGTGTAATTTCAAGATTCTGATTTTGAATACCGGCATTCATTTCTGCCAGCCGTTCCAGCAAAGTAGCAACTGATGCTTCATAACTGGCTTGTCGCCGTTGAAGATGCACAATCCGTTCTGCCGAAGGCAACGTAAGATTACGTAATGTTTCCATTTCTAAATGCCAAGGCCCCAACCCAGTCTGAGCCGACCTAAACTCAAGGTTTGCCTTGTTCGCCTGGGATTCCAGGCGCCTTGAAAAAGTGCGTGAATCACCCAGTTGATCTGCTGCTGCCAGCGCTACACGCAAATCAGTCGAAATCGGTGCATCAGGAAGCAACGCAATCTGCTCATCAAATAATTGAACTTCCCTCAGCTTATCTTTAACGGCTTTTTCGGCAGTATATTCCGCTTGTTCCAGCACATCATAATGTTTTAGTAATTTCGTAATGGTTGTTCTGATCGGTAAGGCGGGTAATCGCTCTGCCAACCGTCTTCCATTTTCTAATGGCCAACCTAGCTGATGCACCAATCCTTCAATCTGCTGCCAAGATATTTTGATTTCCTCCTGCTTTTTTATAATCTCTGCTTCGTAATGCTGAATCTGCTGCCAACGCTCGATGAGCATCTGAATATCCATTTCTGACTTGAGCAGACTTTCATCCGGCCGAATATCTTTTAACTGGCTATGTATGCTATCCCTATGTTTTTTATGAAAGGTATACTCCTGATTGGCTTTATCAAATTCCAGCTCCATCGCTACCAGTTGCTGAGCAACATCAGATGGCAACACAATGACTTCACCCAATTTCTCAAGTTCAAACTCTTGTTCCTGCAATGCCATCAAGGTGGATTCAACGCGACGAATTCGCTCCAGGCGAACCTGTTCCGCATCCTGTATTCGATATTGTTGTTGAGATTGAGCGAGTGCCTGTTCCCACTGTGTCACGCTAGCTTGTGCTGCTATCCAATCTTTTGCTCGAACAGTAGTTTGCTTCAATTCAGCTTCTGCCTGAATCAGCGCATCATTCGCAACATAGTATGCGCGTTCCCCTGATTTACGGCGCGCCCAAAGCTTATCCGCTTCTAATACCAGAGCATCACGTGCCTTTCCCAAACTACCGATGCCGGCCGCTGCCTGAAAAAGAATCTGACCGACATCGTTAGCCGCATGAAGAATTTCATTCCCGCCAGATACCAATTTTTCATGGTCTAACCCAAACATCTGATCAAAGAACAAACGATCCGTCGTACCCATAAAATCAATCAGTTTATCCTGTGGCAATACAGTATCGCTGATCGAGCAAAACAAGGATTGTTTTCTGGCTTTTGTTCGATAAAAATCAAGGCATTGATCCTCATTCTCAATCAGTGCACCTAGTTTCATCTCACTATAGGGATGTAAGAAGTTATAAGCGGAACGCGTTTCAATCTCAAACAGTAAATCAAGAATAGCACTGCGGATCGTTGATTTACCTGCTTCGTTTGGCCCAATTATTAAATGAAAATCTTGTGTTGATTTGGGCAGTGAAATGGAATAATCCGTAAATTTTCCATAACGCAACAAATCAAGCCGGCTAATACGCACCCGACTTAATCCTGATTTGTACTGGTCACATAAGCAACCAATCCAGGTGAAACCGTTTCTATTATCTGCACCAGATTACCATCGCGGACATCCTTTAGAATAGGAACGGTTTCAATCAGTTCATAAGGGACTTTTCCTGCCAGGAATTGTAATTCTTTCCCCAGGTCTTCTAGGAATGACTGATCAGAGGTTGCTGCTTCCAATAAGACCTGCAAATCTGCAATTGCATCAGCGCGAGCTTTGATCTCGCTCGCGGTTACAACAGGCTGCGTCTCAATGCGTACCTTCTCAATAAACAGCTTATCAAGACCCATCGCCTCAGCCTGACCGATAATTTCTGCTCTAAGATGAGTTTCCATACCAAAAAGTTCACCATGAGCAGCGGTTTTACCAAAGAAAGTGAGCCGGACTGTGATGGGTTTGTCCTCCTGATTCTCAACAATCAATTGCTGAAACTCTCGACCCGTAAATCGGACAACATCTTCAAGCGAATGAAGTTCGCTGATATCGATATCCATATGATGCCATCTCAAAACATCAACTAACAAACGCTCAACTGACACAATGCCCGTTTCATCAGCTGTCACAAGCACGGCACCTTTAGAGCCTGTCTCACGACTATGTCTTCCTTGAAGATTACCGGGAAAAACAATCCAGCACGGATCGCGCTGCAAAATCGCATACTCATGTACATGACCCAGAGCCCAATAATGATAACCTTTAGCCGATAACTCAGCTAACGAGCAAGGCGCATAATGCGCATGGGCTGCATTGCCTTCCAACGCCGTATGAAGCACACCGATATTAAGCCATCCGGGAACAGGATCTGGATAAGTAACCGCCAGATTCTCTGTCGTTGCAACCTCTCTAAAACTCCGACCATGCAATGCAACCTGTATTTTTTCTATTTGGAAGGTAGTTGGCTTACGCGATTCGAATTGATGCACGTTAGGTGGTAATAACAGACGCTTGGTTATTTCGCTTTCAGCATCATGGTTACCAAATAATAGATAAACAGGAATCCCAGCCTGATCGAGCCGCCCCATTTCACGCGAAAAATAAAAACCGGTGTTGTAATCTTTCCAGGCGCCATCGTAGAGATCCCCGGCAATAATCAGAAAATCAACGGCTTCCTCTATTGCTTCGTTAACCAGGTTAGTAAAAGCATCCCGAGTCGCTGTGCGTAAAAGCTCAATCGGAATATTCTGATACATAGCCAGTCCTGAAAGCGGGCTATCCAGATGAATATCAGCAGCGTGAATAAATTTCAAGGGCTCAACGAAGATTATTACTGAATAAGACCTTCAGTATAGAAAATTTTAACCATACTGAAAACCTTATTCTTGTGTTTGATACCGGATTAATTTAAAGCAAATATTTTTCTAGCATTATTGCTCCATATCTCCTTGCGTTTTATCACCCATATGTCCATGCTTATGCTTATGGTGCATCATTTTACGGCTTTCCTCTTTATCGATAAAACCATCTTTATTGATATCCTTTTTTTCAAACATTCGTTCATGATGCTGCATAAATTCTTTTTTACTGATTTTCCCATCTTTATCGAGGTCTACTCTGGACATGCCAGAACACTTACCAGAATACTTATGCTTCTCGCCTGGCTCCACCACGCTGTCACGACTACCATGCGAGCTTTCATCGCCTGTTTCGGTTTTATCAGCATAAGCTAATAAATAATTCTCGGTCGGAGATTGTGCGGTATTGAATGAAAGATTCGTCTCAGCGGAAACAGGTATAGAGATTAATACCAGCATAAAAAAAATACTGACTGACATTAAAATCATCTCTTTTTTATCGGATATCATTCCTTCTCTCCTCTAATGAAAAAATATGAAAAACCCCTACTTATTGCATTACTATCTAATTAGAAGTCAATACAACAGGAAAGTTCTAAAAATAAAATAAGCCTACAGATAAAAAATGGCCGTTCTCATACTCATAACAGAAAACAAAAAAATCGATTCTGGTATTTTTGTTTAATTTTATACACTACTCGTCACCGCATTCAGTGGCTTCTCTTGCACTGATCATTAGCGTAATAATCAGTTCTTCAGTGCTCACTGGCCATTCCAAACGCAGCCTTACAGCCTGCATAATTTTTTCAAACCCACTCTCAGATTGTGAAACCGAAAATTGGGGCTGACCCTGTAACATCACAGGAGATGACGTCTTTAATAATAGATACCCACCTAATGTATCATCATCCAGCATGATCTCATCTACATGCTGCAACTCAAGCCATTGACCAAAACCACACGGTATTTTTTCCTGGTAAATATAACGCCCTCCCATGCCATCACAACTAGGCATAGCCAGATTAATTTCGGTACTGAATATATTTCCTCTGTTTCCCGAAAAGCGGTATGAAATCTGTAATTGATTATCAAATAATGCCACTGCTTTATTGATATTCAGCGCAGTATTTTTTATTAAGAAACCGTTATCCTCAATGACTGGATCTTCGTACCGGTAGCTTATCAATACATCATCCAGACGATCAATAAACAAGCCTTGAGCGTAACTATCTGGCTCAATATCTATCGCATCAATCTTATGTTTAAAATTTACCCGGTCATGCGCTGAAGCAATACCCTCAACTGCTTGACCGGAAATCATATTTTCACCTGGTAATAGCTTTTCATAATAATGCTCAACTTGACGTCGTAATGTGTCGCCAAAATTATGATTTAATGAATAAGCATCCAGTTCACAAATACTGGCATTATGATCAAGCTTTAAAACTATCTGAAGGACCCCGTTCTGTAAGTAGACTTCTTCCACTCCGTCAAGATCGGTATCTTCCATAAAACAAGATGGACGGGGCATATGCGTATCCAACATTGCTTCCAGTTCAAGCAAACTTTTGTATACCGCACGGCGTAAGTGAGGCAGATACAAACCACCAAACAAACCATGCCAGTAGGCGTCATTAGCCTGGGATTTATATAGTTTTTCCAACATTGCAGGTGTACGATATCCTTCTGGTAACATGGCTAGACGCGAAGAAAGCCCCAGCATGCGCTTATGCATCCAATTGGATTCCGGATAGCGCGAGAAAAAGTTTTTCCAAATACCCCCACGCAAAAAAGCTTTTTTGTGTTCATACCAGCCCCAGGTCTTAACTTTCTGAACCAGATCGGTATATGCATTAGCGGCTTCGACAGGCAGTGTCCATGCATTCATTTCGATATAAGATGTTGTAGGAAGATAAATAATACCTCGTGTTTTCTCAGCAGCATGGAAATCTCGATAATGCCGGGTGCAAATTTTTGATGAAGCCAACACCCCTTGAATAAATAGCTCTAGCCAATTTTTTTCGTATACCCACTGATACGTTTCTGGCCAGATACCAAATTTTTCAATATCATCAAAATAAATTGCCGCAATACGGTTATTGACTGCCCTGTTATCTGCCAGAGACTCAAGATACGCGATCGAATCGTCAACAGTCGAAAAGGGAAGTTTGTAGCGTAGAGATTCGGAAATGGGAAACAAGTCCAGCGTGCGGGCATTTTCTTCCGTGGTGAAGTAACCATTTAATTCGGAAATTGCTTTCCCGGCACAAAGAAAATGATAGTCATCCACAATGACATAACGAATACCACAATCAGCTAATGTGGGAACAACCGCTGATTCCCACACGCGTTCTGTTAACCACGCACCTTGGGGACGTTGTCCTAATTTTACAGCCAGTTTGTTAGAAAGAGTTTCGATTTGCCCAATACGGTCGCGGCTTGGAATAACTGCCAGCACGGGTTCCGTGTCTCCAGCACCAAATAATTCGACTTGGTTTCGCGCCACCATTTCTCGCAACAATGCCATATCTTCAGGATAATGGAGTAGCAAATAATCCAGTAGCCAGCCAGAAAAATGGACGGCAAAATGAAAATCTGGATAACGATAAAGTACATGCAGAAAAGGCTTATAGCAGCGCAGGTGAGCATCATCCAGCACTGCAGGAAAATTTCCGACAGGTTGATGTGCATGTACACCAAAAAGTAGGGATACGCGCTGAGGCATTCGGTTATTCCAGAAATACTTTCATGATAATCAGAATCCCGATAATTAAAGAATTTTACATCCGGGTAATGCCTTTTACATTGTCACAAAAATTTTATTCCAAAGAAGATCGCCGCATCGTACCACTGGTTTCAAGGTCGCCCCCCTGGCTGATGGGTTCAAATATTGTCGCGGGTATGGGTAATTTTAGTAACTGATAGAGATTGATCAGGTTATGCCGAAACAGCTGATCAAAACTAGCCACCGCATAAGCCGGATTATAATCACCAAACCACCAGAACCAATCGGAACTTTCACAGGAAGCAAGCTGCCGGCCTGCTTCGGTTTTTTCGTTCGCTGTCAATCGATCACTTTCCATGGCCAACTCATAACTCCGCTTGGCTGCACACAGCATATCCCACGCACAATTCTTGTCCTGTTCTCCAATCCAAGTAGAAAACGTACCATATACCCAACTACCTGCGATCAATGTCGGCAAGGTGAAGATACACTTTACACATTCAGGAGAGCCAATATAGTCACGATAGGTAATAGTACGAATATCCGCATGGTTATCCAGTAAGCTATAAAGGTCATCAAGAAAATAAAAACCATTATAGGGATATGACTCCCAGGCATTTTCACCATCCAGAATAATACTCACAATTGGGTTTGCTCCAGATGATGCGCTATGGCCGATTTGCTCCAGAGACTGTATAAAATTCTCAGCCGCATCGCGTCCGTGCCATTTCGAATATTCAAAGCCAATCATGTCGGATAATCTATCGTCACGAAAGAAAAGAGTCACTTCGCTCGCTTCCCCACTGATCCGATAGGGGCGATAAAGATAATCACTCCGGTCCGGCATCGCCTCATCGGAATATAATTGACGTAAACTATTTATCAGTACACCCTCACCACTTGCACTCCATCGGCAATTCTGCTCTGCCATAATATTAAGCAAGGGAATTGAAACAGCGCCTTCAGCCGGCCATATACCTGTCGGTTTTTCATTAAAGCGCTGAATATGAGTCCTGATCGCCGAGGCCAGATGGAATGCAACCCGATTGCGTCCCCCTGGATAAACAGCGCTCACAGGTAAAACTGCATTAGGCATACTGTCACGAGCAGAAGAAAAATCAATCAGCAACGGCGCTAAGGGATGATAATGGGGCGTAGTCGATAATTCAATCTGACCCGATTCAGCCAGTTTGCGATAACGTGGAATCAGTCCCTGGAGCAGATCACCAATCAAATCGAATAATTGGATCCTATCTGCATAACTAAATCTTTCGCTTTTGGCCATCAGCCGCATAACAATTTCGTTATTTCTTCGTACGCTCTCGCCCGTCCATGCCAGGTGATACCATACCAGTAAATCCGCCAAATATTGGCCTGAGAAATAGGTTAGCTCACCCTCGCCACGTTTGCTAAGTATTCCGTACAAATTATGTAGGCGCTTATAAGCCGGATATGGCTGCAGCATCGTATGATGATCGTTTAAAAAACAGCTATTGAACACATGCAAGCGATCCTTCATAGAAAGATGATCGAGATCAGGTGTCGCCAACAACCGCAGTAATGGATCACGTATCTGTCGTGTAGAAAACTGTTCTGCGTAGTCTTCAAGCTGATCCAGCAATACCGGAACAAAATTTACGATCGCACGGATTTTCGAATGTCTCTCCAGATGATAGGCCATATCCGTATAATCCTTGATCGCGTGTAAATATACCCACGGCAAGACAAATTCCTGAGTCGCATAATTTCGATAGTCTGGCTGATGCATATGCCACAGCAAAACAAGATTTAGCTTACTCATATGAAAAACAATAATTTTAAAACGTTACTAAAATTAGCGCACATGATGAATCCGCTGTCCCAGCATTTCTGGAGAAATCAGCGTAACACCTTTATCCGTAACATGAAATCGCTTGCGATCTTCTACAGGATTGCCTCCGGCCACCAACCCCTCTGGAAGGATACAGTGCTTTTCTACAACAACCCGCTGCAGACGTACATTTCGATTAATTATGACATTTGGTAGAATGACTGAATCTTCAATGATGCTATGGCTACATACCTGCACATGAGAAAACAGCAATGAACGACGCACCGTCGCACCACTAATAATGCAGCCACCTGAAACCATTGCATCCAATGCCTGACCGCGCCGATCGTCATCATCAAAAACAAATTTTGCAGGTGGTAATTGCTCCTGGTATGTCCAGATCGGCCAGTCCTCATCATATAGATTCAGTTCCGGAGTGACCGTAGTAAGATCAAGGTTTGCTTCCCAGTAAGCATCGATTGTTCCAACATCCCGCCAGTAGGGAGTGCCCGAAACCATATTGACACAACTATCTGAAAATCGATGTGCAAATACGCGATAACGAGATACTAAATAAGGAATCAAATCCTTACCAAAATCATGAGATGACTCACGGTTATCATGATCACGAATCAACTCATCATAAAGAAATCCAGCATTAAATACATAAATACCCATACTGACCAGCGCCTTATCTGGTTGATCTGGGATTGACACCGGATTAGCGGGTTTTTCAGTAAAACTGGTAATGCGCCACTCATCATTAATGCCCATTACGCCAAAGGCATCAGCCTCAGCCAGCGGAATCTCTAAACAAGCAACCGTCATATCCGCTTCTTTTTCTACATGTTCCGCTAACAACTGACTATAATCCATCTTATAAATATGATCGCCGCCCAAAATCAATACGTATTTTGCTTCATGACGGCGTAATATATCCAGATTCTGGAAGATTGCATCGACGGTCCCTTGATACCAGGTTTCTTCGGTTCGCTGCTGTGCCGGTAGTAACTCGACAAATTCCTTAAAACGCCCATCGAGGAAGCTCCAGCCATGCTGAATATGATGGATTAAGCTCTGTGCCTTGTATTGCGTGACAACGCCAATACGCCTGACTCCTGAATTAACGCAATTGGAAAGGGGGAAATCTATAATACGGAACTTGCCACCAAAGGGAACTGCCGGCTTAGAACGCCAGTCTGTCATTTGATGCAAACGACTACCGCGTCCACCCGCAAGTATCAACGCCAGCGTATTGCGGGTATGATTGCTGCGGAAATGTGCACTGGTTCTAGGCTTTATCGGAAACTGATTCATATGAATACATTCCTTATTTTCCAGAGTGTGATATCACGCTGCCATTGCGCTGAATATGTTAACGCATTTTATTGTTTTCTAATAGGGAATTTAATTTGACCCAACCATGGTAAACAAATAGAGCCATTATAATTCTACCTATGCGAGATAAATCAATTAAATCCACAGCCATTTCCACCCAGCCCAATTCTCTTATGACGGCGCTGCTGAGCGCACGACTACATCATCCATCCGCTTATCTTGGTCCGCATATGACGCATAGCCATGGATTAATACGAGTATTCCATCCTCACGCTATCAATATCCAGATTCATATAAACGGTCATTTCGATTCCATGACACGCATCCACCCTGACGGGATTTTTGAATGGCAAGGCAAAACTCTGCCAAATAAACCTTATTTATTACATATTGATGAAATCGATGCGACACTCAAAACCATAACGTACGAAACCTATGATCCTTATGCATTCCCATTACAAATTTCTGATCATGATTTATATTTATTTAATGAGGGCAAGCTCAGACAAACCTATCGTACGCTAGGTGCGCATAAAGTAACCGTCTCCGGTATCACGGGAATCCGTTTCTCAGTATGGGCGCCAAATGCTGAACGTGTCAGCCTGGTGGGTGATTTTAACCGCTGGGATGGGCGAGTGCATCCAATGAGTGTTCACCATTCCAGTGGTGTATGGGAATTATTCATACCTGGCATGCCAGAGAATTTTCTGTATAAATATGAAATCCGTAATCGTCATACCGGTGAGATTCTGCTCAAAACAGACCCTTATGCTGCACGTTATGAACTGCGTCCCGGCACGGCCGCACTGACGCCTTCAAGTGAACGATATGATTGGCAGGACACCGCATGGCTGACCGCCAGAGCAGACTGGGATTGGTTACATGCCCCATTGAATATTTATGAAATACATGCGGGCTCATGGAAACGCCATCCTGATGGACGCTTTTATACTTATCGTGAACTCGCCCAATCTCTCCTTCCTTACATACAAGAGATGGGGTATACCCATATCGAATTATTGCCTATATCCGAGCATCCACTCGATGAATCCTGGGGTTACCAAACAACCGGATACTTTGCTGTTACGAATCGCTATGGCACCCCTGATGATTTTAAATTTTTTGTCGACACCTGCCATCAGGCAGGAGTGGGTATCATTCTCGATTGGGTCCCCGCGCATTTTCCACAGGATACCTTTGCTCTGGCACGTTTTGACGGTACTGCGCTATATGAACATGAAGATCCACGTCTTGGTTTTCATCAGGACTGGGGAACCTGCATCTTTAATTATGGACGCAATGAAATCAAATCATTTTTATTATCGAGCGCCCATTACTGGTTATCCGAATTTCATCTCGATGGATTAAGAGTAGATGCTGTCGCCTCCATGCTTTATCTTGATTATTCCCGTAAGGATGGGGAATGGCTCCCCAACCAATATGGTGGAAGAGAAAATTTAGACGCAATTGATTTCCTGAGAGAATTGAACATCATGGTGCATGAAGAATTCCCTGGTGCGCTGACACTGGCCGAAGAATCGACAGCATGGCCAGCAGTATCCCGCCCAACTTATATTGGCGGTCTGGGATTTTCAATGAAGTGGAATATGGGTTGGATGAACGATACTCTTTCCTACATACAGCAAGATCCGATATATCGACGTTTTCACCATAATCAGCTGACTTTTAGCTTGCTCTATGCCTATACTGAAAATTTCATATTGCCATTTTCACATGATGAAGTAGTCCATGAAAAAGGGTCATTATTAACCAAAATGCCGGGCGATATCTGGCAAAAATTTGCTAATTTACGCTTACTATTTCTTTACCAAATAACCTGGCCAGGAAAAAAATTGAATTTCATGGGGAATGAATTCGGGCAAATTCAGGAATGGAGAATCCATCATGAACTCGACTGGAAATTACTTGAACTCAAACAGCATGCCAATATACAGGCAATCGGACGTGATCTGAATCATCTTTACAAGAATACCCCTGCGCTACATCAGCTTGATTTTTATTCAGAGGGTTTTGCCTGGATTGATTGTCACGATGCAGACCAATCCGTCATCAGTTACTTACGCCGCTCACGCAATGACACCTTTATGTTAATTGTCCTTAATTTCACGCCCGTGCCCCGTATTAATTATCGTATCGGCGTTCCCGTCAGCGGGATTTATCATGAAATATTTAATAGTGATGCTAGCCATTACGGTGGGAGTAACATGGCTAATATAGGTGATATTAGGACTACTCATGAACCCTGGATGGCATTACCAGATTCCATTGTTATTACATTACCGCCACTGGCCGGGATTATGCTTTCTCTAGAAGGAACATAACATCATCATGCCGATAATGTATTCATGGTGTCTAACTAAGCACAGATATTTTCAGCGCTAATAAAAATAGCGCCAAGCCTTTGCAAAACCTCCATAGCTTTAAAATTAACTTTTATAATCAACAGATTAAAACTTCTAGCGAGGGCTTTTTCAACAGTCTCAGTGCGTAACTAGTTCAGCATATAAAATAGCACTCTCCGGTTCTTTCTGTCCGTCCGTATCCTCTTTTATAGCCAAACCATCAAACCTAATTCCATAGGATGCGTTAGTAACGAATGGTAAGGATAAACTCGAATATAATATTCCTGTTTACCACACAATTCAGGTGCCAGCTTTAGCTCAAAAAGATACTCATCTAATGCTTCTGTATCTACGCATTTGAATTCAAAATGCTTAAAGTCACACAGGCTCATTTTTCCGGACTGACGACATAACAAGAGTTCTACGATAACATCATCAGGCTTTAATCCGTTTAATTTGGCAGCAATCCTGAAATGCAATACATCACCAAAGTTTGTACGGTTGCAGGGAGTATCAAGCCGACGAAGCGCCACGCCTCCCCAGGCGTTATTTACTTTATTTTTCCATCCCGCAACCTTCCTCGCGCCATCAAAATCATGTTCTGCATACAACGAGCCCTGTTTACTGGCGGACAGATAAAATTTACTCACGTATTCATCGACCATACGTGTCGAATTGTAACGAGGGAGCAATGACACCATGGAATGTTTAGCCATCTTGACCCATTCGGGTGAATAACCCAGTTTCCCGCGATTATAATAAAGTGGGACGACCTGGTCCTGTAAAATCTCATAAAAGGCCTGGCTTTCTTCTTTATCGCGTAATTTTGGTTCCATATTTTCATGTCCCGGTTTGATCGCCCAGCCATTTTTTCCATCATAGCCTTCGCCCCACCAACCATCCAATACACTCAGATTAATTGCCCCGTTAATCCCCGCCTTAATTCCCGATGTACCACTTGCCTCTAATGGATATACCGGGTTGTTAATCCACACATCCACACCAGAGACCAACCGCCGGGCAAGGCGTAAATCATAATCTTCAACCAACAAAAGGCGCCCTTCGAATTCCGGCAAGCGTGCGATCTGACTGATACGCCGGATGAGATCCTGTCCTGGAATATCTGCCGGGTGCGCCTTACCGGCAAAAACCAGCAATACAGGACGTTCTTCATCAAGAATGATCTTTTTTAGCCAATCAAGATCCTCAAACAATAATGTAGCACGTTTATAAGTAGCAAAACGCCGCGCAAAGCCTAATGTCAGAACATTGGGATTAATCGGATCAGCAAATCTGAGTAATCGATCAAGATGTGCTTCAGAACCATGATTCCGGAAATTCTGTTGAGTCAAACGGGCACGAATCCCATAAAGCATTTGCGATTTTAAAGATTGCTGTACACTCCAGAACAAATGATCCGGTATCGGATGTATACGCGACCAGTAATCTATATCACACATTTTAGTGCGCCATTCATGACCAAGATAACGATCAAACAAATCGGACCATTCCTGAGCCAGAAAAGTAGGAACATGCACACCGTTTGTGATATATGTAATGGGATTTTCTTCCGCATCAATCTGCGGCCACATATCCTTGCAGATATTAGCTGAGACATGACCATGTATCTTGCTCACGCCATTATGTGTGCGTGAACCGTGAATAGCCAGCGCAGTCATATTAAAATCCGGGCTGCCCGGTACATGTCCCAGTCTCATAAATTCTTCGTGAGTAACATTCAAATCCTGATAGAAACAGGAGAAATAGGTTTCTATCATATCTTCACTGAAATAGTCATGTCCTGCAGGGACTGCAGTATGCGTCGTAAAAACGGTATTAGCTGCTACCGCTTCCAGTGCACTGGAAGCGTCTAGTCCTTGCTGTGTCAGACTACGTACCCGTTCCAATATCATGAAGGCAGCATGCCCTTCATTAATATGCCATACAGTCGGCTTTAACCCTATTTTTTGTAATGCACGTACCCCGCCTACACCCAGGATTATTTCCTGCTCGATCCGCATGGTTTTGTCGCCACCATAAAGTTTGTGCGTGATATAACGATCCTGAGGCGCATTTTCTGATAAATCAGTATCCAGCAGATAAAGTGTCACATGGCCAATTCTTGCCTGCCATACTTTTACTCTGATATTTCGATGGGGCAAGCCAACTTCAACACAGATATTCGACCCGTTTTCATCTAGTACCGGCATCACTGGAAAATCTTCAAAATCTGAATCAGTGTAAGTAACTTCTTGATTACCCTGGTTATCGATGGTCTGAAAAAAATATCCTTGACGATAAAGCAAACCAACACCCACGAACGGCAAATTCAAATCACTGGCGGCCTTACAATGATCGCCAGCGAGAATACCCAAACCACCAGAATAAATGGGTAAGCTTTCATGAAAACCGAATTCAAAACAGAAATAAGCTACTTGATCTTCTGGCTGCAAGTTCTCATAAGAATCCTGTGGTGATGCTTCATAATGATAAGAATCATATGTTGATAAAATACTGTTGTAACTCGCCAGAAACACACGATCTTCTGCTGCTTTCAATAAGATAGATTCATCCACACGCTTAAGGAACGCTTTGGGATTATGCCCTACTGCTCCCCATAAGTTCGGATCAAGCCGGGAAAAAAGTGTGCGCGTGGCGCGATCCCAGCTATACCAAAGATTGTTGGCCAACTCTTCCAAACGCTTAAGGCGTAGCGGTATTTTAGGATTAATTGTAATTGTGAAGGGTGTTCTCGAAGACATCATTATTCTCCTTGACAAGTAACAAAAACTAGTCGGATCCAACCAATACAATCAGCAGGAATAATCACCTTATTTTGGGCAATTTCTGCAAATAACCCTGAAAAATTATTTTCTGATTCCTGTATCATTCGATTATATAAAATCTAACAACCCGGTTTCATTGAATTAGGTTACGATAAAGTGCTCACGATAATACTTTAATTCATTAATAGAATCATAAATATCTGCTAATGCCTCGTGTTTTCCCTGTTTAGTCAGCCCTGACATAATTTCTGGTTTCCAGCGCTTTGCCAACTCTTTGAACGTGCTGACATCTAAGTTACGGTAATGGAAATAAGCTTCCAGCTGGGGCATTGAACGTGCTAAAAAACGGCGATCCTGACAGATGGAATTTCCGCACATGGGGGAAATTCCTGGCGGAATATGTAACTGTAAGAATGCAATCATTTGAGCTTCAATTTCGGCTTCTGTGAGTAACGAAGCCTTGACCTTATCAATCAATCCTGATTTAGCATGCGTAGATTGATTCCACTTATCCATACCAGCCAGCACTGCATCAGGCTGTGATACGACTAATACAGGTGCTTCTGCCACCATATTTAATTGAGAATCGGTTACAACGATAGCAACTTCAATAATACGATCGATATCCGAGTTAAGCCCGGTCATTTCCATGTCTATCCAGATGAGGTTATTGTTATCTTGTGCCATAATGAACCAGTCTACTTTCTTGATTGTCAATATTTGATTGTGTCACATTGGTAATAGTCCGTCACTTTTCACTACAATACAGGTTTAGCCACTCTACCAATTATGCAAACATTTACTCTGATTTTTCTCTTCGTGCTACTGCTTACAACAACTACTCGGCTATGGCTTGCAATACGGCATATTCACTATGTTCGTACTCATCGCAATCAGGTTCCAGTCGATTTTTCAGCTCGAATTGATCTTCCTGCGCACCAGAAAGCAGCAGATTATACGTGTGCAAAAACACGTTTGAGTTACTCCAATATATTACTGCAAGCCATTCTTCTATTGGCATTTACCTTAGGAGGCGGATTAAACGCCTTAGCTGATTTCTGGTCCAGTTGGTTAGATGATCCTGTAGCGCATGGAATGGCTCTCATCATCAGTACTGTTCTGTTATTGAGCATTGCAGAGCTTCCTTTGAGCTATTACCGTACCTTTGTCATTGAACAAAAGTACGGCTTCAATAAAATGACACCCAGTATGTTTGTTACTGACCTGGCTAAACAATTAATCCTGAGCCTACTGCTCGGCATACCATTATTGTTTAGTTTTTTATGGTTAATGGAAAGAATGGGGGAAAACTGGTGGCTTTACGCCTGGTTTGCATGGGTAGCATTCAACATCCTGATTTTAGCTGTTTATCCAACCTGGATTGCGCCACTGTTCAATAAATTCACCCCCCTGGAAGATACATCCCTCAAATCGCGTATTGAACAGCTGATGAATAAATGCGGTTTTCAATCTAGCGGCTTATTCGTTATGGATGGTTCGCGCCGTAGTAGCCACGGGAATGCTTATTTTACTGGTTTTGGTAAAACCAAACGAATTGTATTTTTCGACACTTTACTTTCACGTCTGAATGCAGCGGAAATTGAAGCTGTATTAGCGCATGAATTAGGCCACTTTAAACATCACCACGTCATCAAACGGATTATCTCGTCATTCGCCATGAGTTTACTCTTCTTCTGGATACTGGGTTATTTAATGGAGCAGGGCTGGTTCTACCAAGGATTAGGTGTTTCTGTTTCACCCATACCGTCAACGGCAATGGCACTATTGCTCTTTTTTTTGATCATGCCGGTATTTACTTTTTTTCTGCAGCCATTATCAAGCTTATATTCCCGTAAACATGAATTTGAAGCAGATAAATATGCGGCGCAAAATGCATCGGCCACCGATTTGATACATGCATTAGTCAAGCTCTACCAGGACAACGCCGCAACGCTTACGCCCGACCCATTACATTCAGCATTCTACGATTCTCATCCACCTGCTACAATAAGAGTCGCACAACTACAAAGGTGGGCACTTCGATGAATGATACTGTTTGTGATTTAGCATCTAAACAATGTAAACCATGCGAAGGCGGCATACCACCACTTTCGCCTGATACAATTTCAACCCTGCTATTACAACTTGAAAGCTGGCAAGCAACAGATAAATCAATCTTTAAAACTTATCCGTTTAAAAATTATTATCAGACAATTGCTTTTGTTAATGCCTTGGCGTGGATTTCTCATCGTGAAGA
Organism: Nitrosomonas cryotolerans ATCC 49181; assembly: GCF_900143275.1. Lineage (NCBI taxonomy): Bacteria > Pseudomonadati > Pseudomonadota > Betaproteobacteria > Nitrosomonadales > Nitrosomonadaceae > Nitrosomonas > Nitrosomonas cryotolerans. The sequence goes on along the minus strand of NZ_FSRO01000001.1, from coordinate 35,590 downwards.
TCACCATCCAGATATTACTGTTGGTTACAACAAATGTAACGTAACGTATACTACTCACGCAATCAATGGCCTGTCTGAAAATGACTTCATTTGTGCAGCAAAGATTGATAAGCTATTCAGCATTTGAGCTCCACTCATCACCTATTCTCGAAAAAAGAAAATAATACCAGCGGCAAAGTTATTGCCGCATTTGGTAGACATTATTTGATTGAAACAATAAAGGGTGAAACGCTATCTTGTGTGATGCGTGGAAAAAAAGGGGGGGTAGCTTGCGGTGATCAAGTAGAAATAAAACCAACCACTCCCGGACAGGGGGTCATCGAAACTATTCAACCACGTTCTACATTACTCTATCGAAGCGATGCCTTTCGGGAAAAAATTATTGCCGCGAATATCACTCAGATTATCATCGTGGTTGCGGGTGTTCCCAGCTTTAGTGAAGAACTAATCAATCGATGCCTTGTTACTGCTGAACAACAGAATATTAAATCACTCATTATATTAAATAAAGCGGATATAACGGAACCTACACGTATTGCAGCTGAAATACTTTCTCCGTATCAAAAAATTGGCTATCCTTTATTACGGATAAGCGCAGAAAAAAGTGTTGAAATCCTTTTGCCTTACTTGAAAGGCCATTTTAGTGTGCTAGCAGGTCAATCAGGAATGGGTAAATCCACCATCATCAATGCCCTTATTCCGGAGGCTAAACGTGCGACGGGAGAGATTTCTGTCGCGCTTAATTCCGGCTGTCATACCACAACACATACACATCTCTATCACATCGATTCGGATAGCCATATCATTGATTCTCCCGGTATCCAAGAGTTTGGCTTAAACCATATTAAAAACGAAAACCTGGCCTGGGGATTTGTCGAATTCCATTCATACATTGGACAATGTAGATTCAATAATTGTCGCCATATTAACGAGCCCGGCTGCGCAGTAATACTGGCCACTCAAGAAGGAAAAATCAGTTCACAGCGCCTGGCTTTCTATCATAGACTATTACATAGATAGTCAATGGGGGGGAGACCTTTACAAAACCCCAATAGTTGAAAAATTAATCCTTTACAATCAATAGTCAAAAACTTCTGGCGAGGAATTTTGCAAGAATCTCTTAGATTCTAGCAAGCCATTTCGGTACATCAATTAAAACCATCATGAACAAATCATGGTAATAATTTATTTATCCGTATGTTTCTGCCAGCCATAACTCTAAGAAATCAGAGGAACATTGTCACAGTAATAGTGCTTGCGCCGAGCAAGGCTATCTTGCACGGCAGAATTGCTGCAATAAATGAAAAATAGTGCCCAGAGCAATCGTCGAGATAACATGCTAATAAAAGTAATCTGCACAGATCTAAAAAAACAGAATCAGAATTACAAAAAGGATTGAGAATAAAATCTCTGATAGAAGCCATCGAATTGATCAAGCAAACTGTATTTTTACCAGTAAATATCCAGTGAATTAAATATCGATATTTTTTGCTCTGAGTGCATTATTCTCGATAAATGCCCGGCGCGGCTCAACAACGTCACCCATTAATGTAGTAAAAATTTCGTCAGTCAGTATGCTATCTTCGATTTGAGCACGTAACAAATGGCGATTATTTGGATCCATAGTAGTTTCCCATAATTGGGTTGGATTCATCTCACCCAATCCCTTATAACGTTGGACGCTTAACCCTTTTTTTGCTTCTGTTAACAACCATTCTAGAACCTGTTTAAAATCACTGACAGGTTGCCTTTTCTCACCCTTTTTTACTTGTGCACTATGGCCGATCAATCCATCAAAAACCTGGGCAGTTTTCTGAATTTGAGCATAATCACCACTATGCAAAAAATCCTGATCAAGATAGCTTGCCTGAATATTACCATGATATATACGAGTTATTTTTAGGCGAAAACGCTCTGTTATCTCGTCATATTCCGCAATAATCTTGATATCTTTAACTCTTGACGCGAGCCGGTTAGCACTATTTATTGCATTTTGTTCGCTGCTTAAATCGATGTCTGGCTGACGTAATAAACCATACATTACTTGACTATCAATTAGCCGACTCATCCGCTCAATTACAGCCTCTGCTAACAAGTATTCATTAGCAATTCCCGCAAGGGTTTTACCTGTTAGCGGTGGCTTTTCCTCATCTGTGTAAAATTCTGCATCTGCAAGTGCCAATCTTAACAAATATTGTTTAAGCTCATAATCATCTTTAACATAGCGTTCTTGCTTACCCTGTTTAATTTTATAAAGCGGTGGTTGCGCAATATAAATATGTCCCCGCTCAATTAATTCAGGCATCTGACGGTAAAAAAATGTCAGCAATAATGTACGAATATGAGATCCATCTACATCGGCATCTGTCATGATAATAATGCGATGATAACGCAGTTTGTCCGGATTATATTCATCTTTACCAATACCCGTTCCAAGAGCAGTGATCAAGGAAATGATCTCTTGAGAAGAGATTAATTTATCAAACCGGGCTTTTTCAACATTGAGTATTTTTCCTTTCAATGGCATGATTGCCTGAAATTTCCGATCGCGTCCTTGCTTAGCAGAACCGCCTGCAGAATCACCCTCAACGAGATAAAGCTCACATAGTGCGGGATTCTTTTCCTGACAATCGGCGAGTTTCCCAGGCAATCCCATGCCATCCAGTACTCCTTTTCTCCTCGTCAATTCACGGGCCTTACGTGCAGCCTCGCGTGCTTTGGCTGCTTCCATAATCTTGCTGCAAATAGTCTTAGCATCAATCGGATTTTCCAGCAGGAATTCTGCTAACTTTTGTGACACAATTTCTTCAACTGCAGGACGCACTTCTGAAGAAACCAGCTTTTCTTTAGTTTGTGATGAAAATTTGGGCTCAAATAACTTGACTGATAAAACACAAGATAAGCCTTCACGCATGTCATCCCCAATCGTTTCAAACTTGGCTTTTTTTGTTAACTCATTTTTTTCAATATAACTATTTAGTGTTCGCGTCAAGGCAGCCCGTAAACCAGTTAGATGTGAACCACCATCTTTTTGAGGAATATTATTGGTAAAACATAAAACCTGTTCAGTATAACTTTCATTCCACTGCATAGACACCTCAACGGAGATATCCTCTTTTACGCCTGCTGCGTAAAATATATTCGGATGTAAAACTGTCTTAGCACGATTGATATATTCAAGAAAGTTCTTAATTCCGCCTGCGAAAGCAAAGGTATCTTCCTTACTATTGCGTTGATCAACCAGACGAATTTTTACACCGTTATTGAGAAAAGAAAGTTCTCTTAATCGTTTTGCAAAAATATCATAATGATATTCAACACTCCCAAAAATTTCCCGACTTGCTAAAAAATGAACCTCTGTACCATGTCGTTCAGCTTCCCCAATAATCGTTAATGGCGTAATTGGATTACCCATACGAAACTCTATCTGATGTGTTTTTCCGCCACGACGAATAGTTAAATGTAACCATTCCGACAGGGCGTTAACAACGGATACACCTACACCATGCAGCCCACCTGATACCTTATAGGAATTATCGTCAAATTTACCTCCAGCATGGAGTTCCGTCATAACGATTTCAGCAGCGGAACGCTTCATTTCATCATCCTGTTTGATACCGGTTGGAATACCTCGACCGTTATCACGTACACTCACTGAATTATCTGGATGAATAATCACCATAATTTCATCGCAATACCCAGCTAAAGCTTCATCAATTGCATTATCAACAACCTCAAATACCATATGATGTAAGCCTGTACCATCACTGGTATCTCCAATATACATACCAGGTCTTTTTCGTACGGCATCAAGCCCTTTTAGTATTTTTATACTATCTGAGCCATAGTCATTTATATCTTGAATTTCTTGCTGTGTATTGAATTTCTTATCGTTCATTAGGGGACTACTATAAAATTGATATTTATTAGATGTAGACAAATTTAACTTGCCTCGTTAATAGATCAAATTCTCATTGGCATTACAATGTATTTAAAATTTTCATTGTTGGGAATGGTTATCAATACACTACTGCTAGCATCTCCAAAATGGCAACGAATTGTTTCAGCACTGATATTATTTAATAGATCTAATAAATAAGTAATATTAAAACTGATATCGATCATTTCATTGTCATACTGAATTTCTATTTCTTCTCGAGCTTCTTCTTGTTCATTATTTTTGCAGATAATACATAAGGTACTGTCTGATACGATTAAACGCATTCCTCGAAATTTTTCATTTAAATTTGAGAGAATAGATACACGTTGCAATGCCTGCAAGAATATTAAGCGATCTAAATCAAATTGCTTTGTATTTTGTGTTGGAATAACACGATTATAATCAGGAAATTTGCCATCAATTACTTTAGAAATCAGCGTAATGTTTGAAAAAGAAAAGCGTATTTTATTTTGAAAAATTTCTATTATTACAGGTTCGTCATTATCATTGAGTTGCTTTCCAAGTTCTAATACAGCTTTACGTGGAAGAATAACTTCTTTTTTAGTCCTTGATTCCTCTAGATTAATTATATAGTAAGCTAAGCGATGCCCATCCGTCGCAACACCTTTTAAATCATTGTTCTCTATAAGTAATAAGAGTCCATTGAGATAATAACGAATATCTTGCTGTGCTATGGCAAATGACACATGATGTAATAAATTTTTAAGATCTTTCTGTTGCAGCGTAATGGCGGCTTCAGGTCTTGTTTCATCCGAGATTTTAGGAAAGCCATCACCCGGTAGTGTTTGTAGATTAAAAGAGCTTTTTCCAGATCTTACTTGCAATCGATTTTCTTGTATTGCCAGTATAATTTCAATATCGGATGAAAGCGCACGTAATATGTCTTGAAATTTTTTTGCTGATACTGTAATTGAAAATGTCTGTTCTATTGTTATTTTATTTTGAGTAGCTGTCTCTATTTGTACTTCAAGATCGGTTGCTAAAAAAGAAATTTTCTCATTATCTTGTTGGATTAGTACATTAGACAAAATAGGCAAGGTATGACGGCGTTCAACGATCCCAGTAACCATTTGTAATGGTTTAAGTAATGTATCTCTGCTGGTTTTTATTAAAATCATTTGTTTTAAATATAATACTAATAGGGGATTTTTGACTTGAACACAAAGAGACCTTTACAAAACTTCAATAGTTGAAAAATTAATCCTTTACAATCAATAGTAAAAAGTTTTTGGCGAGGGATTTTGCAAAGATCTCACAAATTCTATTCCTCATTCCAAGAAGTATTATTCCTATTTGGAAGATTTCAGTATTTTTATAGTGATAATTTGGAGATAGAAGCGGAATTAAAATTTTCGTTCTTCACATTTCTAATTATTATCTGCCTAAAATTTATAACAATACATCAAGATTTTAATTAAAAAAATCTCTTGATTATCTATTTTTTGATAATTACAGAATCCAATTGTTATTTATGCAGTTTCTCTTACGCAATGCTTTTTTAATATCAATTCAATCAATTTATAGATTATCGATTTTAGTGTGATGATTATTTATTCTAATTTAGCAACAGTGGAAGTGCCTCTTGAAGAATATATCCAAAATATTTTGATTTTATAGTAGTTCGAGATTATTTTTTGTTTATTTTTTACTGGTAAATAACGGTTTCGTATCCTTAAAGTGCTTAATCTTACTTTTACAAAGACCTTTACAATCAATAGTTAAAAGCTTCTGGCAAGGGTTTTTACAAAAGCTTCTTATAAATTGTTTTTAAAAAATCAAATGATCTTTCGTAATCTATTAAATTAAATGAATTTATATGTTTTATAACGTATTTTTTATATTTAACTAGAGATTCTTACTTTGAATAATCTAGTTGGAGTAATCAGTTATTCTAAATAATTTATTTTTAAAGGCGCCATTTTTTGGATAAGGGATAAGAATTATCTGTAATGATAACTTGTTTGTATGATTTTATCACTGAATTTTAAATATAAAAATTTATAACTTATTGGAGTTATTTATCCCTGCCTATCTTATTACTACTTATATTTATATATAGTAATAACTAATAGGCAATGCACAATTTGTGGATAACTTCTAATATATATCTATTTATCAATAGGATACCTCACTTTTTTCCTGTGGATAACCCATGTATTGTTTTGGGATAACTTGTGGATAAAATCTCCTTTTAATTAAAAATGGATAGTTATCCACAATTTATCCACAGGTTATCCACAGGTTATCCACAGCCTATTTTATCTTTATTTGCAGGTTATCCACAGGTTATCCACAGGTTATCCACAGGTTATCCACAGGCCGTCTATTAATTGAGGATTCTTCCTTTAAAAAATATTTGATTAATGCCATACGATAGAATAATATTTTTATTATCATAATGTTATTGTAAAAAATTTAAATTTTTAGTTGATTGAGATTTTTGTAAAAACCCTCGCCAGAAGCTTTTAACTATTGATTGTAAAGGGTTATTTTTCAACTATTGGGGTTTTGCAAAAATCTTTGATTGTATAAGCTATAAAGATTGTGTGACATGTGCTTTTTAGGAGCAAGGAACAGATATGAAAGATGGTGTTCCTTATCAGACAGAACCGGTGTAATTGCAGGATTAAAATGGTTTAGGAGGTCGTTAATTATTTAAAAGAGTGGAAGAATAAGTATTTGTTTAAATGGATATGGAAACTTGTTAGATTGCGAATTGTAATAAATTAGAAATATTTATTTTATTCTGACTTTATAAAAAAGATGTTATAACCTTTTGTTGATTATTAGCCACGTAAAATATGCAGTAATGCATTGAAATCACGATTAATAGCTGGGTCAGAAGCGCGTAGTTCATTAATTTTTCGATAACCATGAAGTATAGTTGTATGGTCTCTTCCACCAAATGCTTCTCCAATGTCAGGCAAGCTTAAGGGTGTTAGCTCTTTAGCAATGGCCATGGCCATTTGCCGAGGTCTTGCAACGATACGGGCACGTTTTTTGGAATACATTTCAGAAACTTTTATTTTGTAATAGTCAGCGACCGTTTTTTGTATATTTTCAATTGATATTTGACGATTTTGTACTGCCAATAGATCTTTTAAAGCTTCTTTTGATAAATCAAGTGAAATTTCATGACCTACAAAACGTGAATAGGCCAGTACACGTTTTAATGCGCCTTCTAATTCTCGTACATTTGAGCGTATATGTTTAGCAATAAAAAAAGCGACATTTTCATCTAGTCGAATTTTTTCCATGGAGGCTCTCTTTAGCAGTATTGCCACACGCATTTCTAATTCTGGTGGTTCAACTGCGACGGTTAATCCCCATCCAAAGCGAGAAACAAGTCGTTCTTCAAGTCCAGAAATTTCTTTTGGATAAGAATCGCAAGTAATAATAACTTGCTTATGTGCTTCTATTAGTGCATTAAAGGCATAAAAGAATTCTTCTTGAGTTCTATTCTTCCCGCCAAAAAATTGAACATCATCGACTAATAATAGGTCAAGAGAATGGTAATAGAGCTTAAATTTATCAAAAGATTTGTGCTGATAGGCATTCACGACATCGGACACGTATTTTTCTGCGTGAACATAACGTACTTTGGCTTGTTGGTTATTTTCCAAGACAAAATTTCCGACAGATTGAATTAAATGTGTTTTACCTAATCCTACACCACCATAAATGAACAGAGGGTTGTATGCTATGCCTGGTGATTCAGCTACTTGAATGGCACCCGCTCGTGCTAGCTGATTAGCTTTACCTGCAACAAAATTATCAAAATTAAAGTTTGGATTTAATTGATTTGGGTAATCGGGATTTTTTTTCTTAGATGGTCGAGAAATTTTAATAACAGGGGTGGCATCGTCCTGAATGATCGCTTTTTTTCTTATTTCTATCTGGTCAGCAAGTCTTAGTTGAAATCGAATATCATTTGAAAAATGTGCTTGAGCCATTGTTTCAATTCGGGATAAAAAATTATCTTTTACCCATTGCATGACAAATCGATTCGGCGCGATTAAAACCGCTTCAGTATGATTATTGGGTGAAGTTTCGAGCTGTAGTGGTTTAATCCAAGTATTAAATTGTTGGGCATTTAATTCTTTTTTAAAATGCTCAAGACAGGAGAGCCAGAAGGTATTTATTGCCTGCATAATTTTAGATTTTTAACAGTCTGATTAAATTAAGGAATAACAGAAACTGGAAATAAATACGTTGTTGTTAATCTAGTATTTCCAAATTATCAATCAGTCTTGTTTTACCTAGCCAAGCTGCTCCTAATACAACTAGATCTTTATCATTTGGTTTTGCTGGTGTTAGCGTACTACGCTGTATCGTAATATAATCAACTTTCCATCCGTGTTGAATCAGATTCTTTATGGCGTTGATTTCTAACATCTTGAAATCAGTATTGCCACTTATGACTTCTTGTTTTATCAGTAATAAAGATTGATATAAGCGGCAAGCTTCGAGACGCTGTTCTTCACGGAGATAATTATTTCGTGAGCTTAGTGCAAGTCCATTTGATGAACGAGCCGTTTCGCCAGAAATAATTTCAATCGGTAAATTTAATTGCTGAACCATTTCACGCACAAGCAATAGTTGTTGATAATCTTTTTTTCCAAATACGGCAGTTTTTGGCTGTACAATATTAAATAATTTCAATACGATAGTTGCAACGCCTTGGAAAAAATCCGGGCGAAATCTACCTTCTAATGTCCTTGCTAAAGGAGGTAGTGACAGCAAAAATTCCTGTTGTACTGGATAAAGTATTTTCTCACTGGGTGCAAAGATTACATTAACGCCAGCTTCTTTCAGTAAGCTGCAATCCCTCTCAAAAGTGCGCGGATATTGATTAAAATCTTCATTCGGAGAAAATTGGAGCCTGTTTACAAAAATACTGACAACATTGTAATCTGCGTGTTGCTTTGCTGTTCGTACCAGTGATAGATGTCCCTCATGCAAATTTCCCATAGTAGGGACAAAAGAAACAGATTGTTTATCTTTGAGGTATGTACGTAGAGAAATAATATCGGTAATGATTTTCACGTTCGGACCATAAATTAAAATACATGTTCCGCATCCGGAAATTTACCCATTTTGACTGCTTTGATATAGTTCTCGATTGCTTCTTGAATATCCTTGGCCCCTGGCATAAAGTTTTTTATAAATTTGGTTTTTTTACCCGGATAGACTCCTAGTAGGTCATGAAGTACCAACACCTGTGCTGAACAATCCGGGCCTGCTCCAATACCGATAGTGGGAATGGAAAGGGTATCCGTAATTTTTTTAGCAAGCGTAGCCGGAACAACTTCCATCAATAGCATATTTGCGCCTGATTTTTCTAAAATAAGGGCATCTTCCTGTAATTCTCTTGCCTTGTCATCTGTTTTGCCTTGTACTTTATAGCCTCCGAATTGATGAACAGATTGGGGTGTTAGGCCGATATGAGCACAGACCGGAATACCGCGTCGGGTTAGGAATTCAATTGTCTCAGCCATGAGACTGCCACCTTCTATTTTAACCATATGAGCTCCTGCAGCTATGAGCCTGGATGCATTTGTAAACGCGTGCTCAGGTGTTATCTGAAACGTACCGAAAGGCATATCAGCCATGATCAACGCCTTATTTGATCCGCGTGCAACACAACGCGTGTGATAAATCATATCGTTCAAGGTCACGGATAATGTTGTACTTTCACCTTGTATAACATTACCCAGTGAATCTCCAACTAATAAGATATCAATACCGGCATCTTCTAATAATGTAGCGAAACTAGCGTCATAACAGGTAAGTGCCGTTATTTTTTCGCTATTTTCATACATCTTTCGTAATGTACTTTGTGTAATTCTCATATTAATATTGTTTGAAGAATGGATATTTTTAGATCTTTATTAATATTCAGTAACTTAAACAAATTTTTAATTATTTTATCGGATCAGGCTTGTTTTTTCCTGCGCTCGCTGATTTTTCAATCGTAATATAATAGTGGTTCTAATCGTGCTGTTTAGATATTCGTTTTAATCGTTGTTCAGTACATAAAGCCAATAATTCGGTAACCGTGCCATACCCTGGGATATAGCAATCTGGAGCGATTTCCATCAGAGGTTGTAATACAAATGCCCGCTGATGCATGCGAGGGTGAGGCAAAATCAGTTCTTGTTCGTAGCATTGCTGATCATCATACATCAGAATATCGAGGTCAAGTGTGCGCGGTGCATTGAGTGATTCACGTATGCGTCCATGACGGCGCTCGATCTCAAGTAATGCCTTTAATAAATCATAAGGTTTAAGATTTGTTTCGATTTGCGCCACGGCATTAATAAAATCCGGTTGATCAAGCCGTCCTATTGGTGCGCTACAATAGAATGAGGAGCAAATAACTAAATGTGTCACCGGTAGTTGAGCCAGTTCGTTTAAAGCTTGTTGTATCTGGATTAGTGGATTTCCCAGATTACTTCCGAGCGCAATAAAGGCTTGACTGACAGGCTCCGTGGTTTGTGATACCGGGTTATTGTTCAATATCAATAACCGCTTTATTATCAGCCAGTTTTGCTGACTTTTTGGTTGATCCTCGGTGGCGTCGCTTTCTTCTGTGTTTTCTTGGTGCTTCGCTACTAATTAACATCATTTCCCGTTCATTTATGTCAGCCTGTTGAAATGTTTTCCACCACTGACCTATTTTTATATCAAGCTCATTACTTTCACAGCGTAGTAACATGAAATCATAAGATGCGCGGAAGCGTGGATGTGTTAATAAGCGAAAGGGCTTGCGCCCTGAACGAATTAGAAAATGGGGCTGCATAGCCCATATTTCTTGTATTACGGCGTCAAAACGTCGTGGAATGGCGAGTTTCTTATGCTGTATTGACAAGATGGTATCGATTGCCTTATACAGTGCTGGAAACGGTTTTTCACCTGCAGCCTGGTGTGTATTCCATGCCGCGAGTACTTCATGCCATAATAATATTGCGAATAAAAATCCAGGAGATACTGTTTTTTCCTGTCTAATACGTTCATCGGTATTTTTTAATGCAAGCGTAATAAAACGTTCACCTAATGGCTGCTCCAGTATGACATCTAACATGGGAAGAAGACCATGGTGTAAACCGCGAGCACGCAGGTCCATCACGCAAACCAAAGCATGTCCGGATAACAATAGCTTTAACATTTCATCGAACAGTCGTGAAGGAGGAACATTTTGTAATAATGGTGCTAAATTACAAATAGGTTCGGCAGTAGCTGCATCAATTTGCATTTCAAGTTTGGCTGCTAACCGAACTGCGCGTAACATACGCACAGGATCTTCACGATAGCGTTGTATAGGTGATCCGATAATGCGTAGTCTTCTTGCTTTGATGTCTTGATAGCCATTTAAATAATCATGAATTTCCTCACTGACAGGATCGTAGAATAGCGCATTAATAGTGAAGTCACGGCGTACCGCATCTTCTTCCTGGTTGCCAAACACATTATCGCGTAACAGGCGACCGTGCTGATCTATATGGTTGCTTGAAGTATGATTGCTGGTATCAATTGGAGAATGACCACGAAATGTGGATACCTCGACGACCTCAATGCCACACATTACATGAACTAGGCGGAAACGACGCCCGATGATGCGTGAACGACGAAATAGAGCACGGATTTCTTCGGGCGTAGCATTGGTTGCAACGTCATAGTCCTTCGGTTTTAATCCCAATAGTAAATCACGCGTTGCGCCACCCACAATATATGCAGTGTAACCCGCCTTTTGTAAGCCTGAAGTAACTTTTAATGCACAAGGGTTAATTTGGCTACGACTAATGCCATGGTGTGTGAACGGAATAATACGCAGCTTGGCGACAGTGTCGGAAGCGACAGTATTACGGTTAAAAATCTTGCGGAGAAGTTTACGAATCATTACGAAATACTGAAAGTTTCAAGCATAGATCGATTATACACCCGACATCAATATAGCGTGGTGCTCCACCCTTAGCTTTATTCAATTTGAACTGATTGTATTGTTGCATTAGTAATCATTTTAATTGTTTCTAATAGTAAATTTAGCTCTGTTACAAAAAATTTAATAGTGTGCCATTTATTTTATTTTTACAGTAGAACCATCCCAGATCAGCTGATTCAACATTTCTTTGTATCGCTTAATGATAGAATAAGCATTGGAGCTAGCTAGGCGGTCGCTGCCTGTTTTCATACGAACGCAGGGAGAGGAAAGTCCGGACTCCACAGAGCAGGATGTCGGCTAACGACCGACCACCGTGAGGTGAGGAATAGGGCCACAGAGACGAGCGTATTCAGTTACGGTGAAACGCGGTAACCTCCATCCGGAGCAAAACCAAATAGGCAGGCTACGATGCTGCTCGCTGAGCCTGCGGGTAGGTTGCTTGAGCGTACAGGTAACTGTGCGCCTAGAGGAATGACTGTCCCCGACAGAATCCGGCTTATCGGCTAGCTCCAACTGGCTCGACTCTGGCGCAAAAATAGCATTGATCAGAGTGAATCTCTGATAAGTTTTATTATGCGGATAAATATCGAATTGTCTCTCAATCAGACGGATTCTTTCTATGAGATCCGGTTCTTATTTCTATGCATGAGTTGGAATCCTTTGATTGTCGCATAGGCGGCCTTGATGGATTTAAAACCGCGCCCGGGATTTATCAATCGTTTGAGTTTTCCGTAATCAGTTTCAATAATGTTGTTCAGATACTTTGAGACTTTTGCAAAAGCCCTCACCAGAAGTTTTTTCTATTGATTATAAAGGACTAATTTTTCAACTATTGGGGTTTTGCAAAGGTCTCACTTTATCTGCCGATGCATGGTGTCCGGTGAGTAATTTCCTGTAGCTTTTAATTGGGTAATGGGAGGATTATAAGTGGGGGGCCTTGTCGGTATGATAGTACTAGGGTGCGCCCAGGATTTAACGGATTTCAGGGTTTTTTTCAGGAACTGCTTCGTGGCCTGGGTATTGCGTGTTGCAGAGGTCTTTACTATTTAACACGACCGAGGATTACCCCACTTTGATAATGACGTCGTTTGAAATCTAACATTGATGAACTACGTTGAAAAACTTAATAGTGCGCTACTCATCCTATTTTTTGCAACGGAACCGTACCATTGCCTTCCTTAAAGCATATTATTTATTTGTTGCAGTGTATCTTCGTCCAATTCTCCAGTTTCTGCTTTCAGACGTAATCTTGCCATCAAATAATTGTAATAGGCTTTGGCGAGATCGCGTTTTGCTGAATATAATTGTTGTTGCGCATTGAGCACATCTATTTCGATTCTTACGCCAACTTCCTGTCCCAACAAAGTGGAATCCAATTGTTTTTGACTTGATACCAGTGCTTGTTTTAATGCTTTTACCTGTGCGATTCCATTCGTTACATTCAGGTATTGCTGGCGTACTTGTAAGGCATTGTTACGCCGTGCGTTGTCCAGATCGTGTGAAGCTTTATCCTGATTAGCTAATGCTTCTCGTACACGGGACTGTACGGCAAATCCTTCGAATAACGGAATATTAAGCTGTAATCCAATTGATTTTGAGGTGAGATCTATTCCTCGGCCGGTGATAGCACCACCCACGCCAGTTTGATCACTGTATTGTGCAACCAGGTCTAATGTCGGATAGTGCTGTGCCCAGGCTTTTTTTACTTCCTGCTGTGCGAGATCATATGCTGCCTGCTGTATTTTCAGCGAGAAATTCTTTTCTTCAGCGACTTTGACCCATTCTTCCATGCTGGCATAGGATAAATTGGAGAGATCTGAGGTAATTGTTTGTGCACTTGTGAGATTCTCAGGAAAACGATCAATAATGCCTTGTAATGTACGTTTACTTATTTCCAGTGCGTTTTGCGCGGCAATTTCCTGTGCAATGGTTAAATCAAAGCGGGCTTGTGCTTCATTTGTATCCACAATAGTTGAAACACCTACTTCAAAATTACGCTTGGCTTGCTCTAATTGTTTGAGAATGGCTTTTTTCTGGGCTTCGGCTACCTCGACGTCCACCTGGGCGCTTAAGATATCAAAATAAGCTTGTGCGACGCGCAAAATCAAATCCTGTGCAGCCAGCACAAATTGTGAGTCTGCTTGAGCTACCTCAACTTTTGATTGCGCGAAAATAATAAAATTTTCTACACGAATAAGCGGTTGCGTGGCCGAAATAACCACCCCTCGATTTTGGATGGTCACTTCTGAACCTAGATTTGTATCAACTTTCTGAGTTTGGCGTGTTCCAGAGAGCACAATATTAGGTAATAATCCAGCTCTGCCCTGAGGTAACTTTTCCTGGGCAGCTAGATAAGCTGCCCGCGCCGATTGATATTGCGCATCCCGATCTAGCGCCTCTTTATAAATATCCATTAAATTAGCAGCATATACTTGACTGTGTAAAATAATACCGCCGATTAAGATATAAACATACTGCAGGAATTTCATTTTGATTTCCGATGATATTGTTTCGGAGCTGATGAGATCTCAGCAATAGGCTGGCTTGCATTAAAAATCAGAAGACAAATTTTTCTGATGGCTGTGCATTTTCGAGTGGGATCGTGCAGGTTTCAAACAGTTTTTTTGTTGTGTATGCTCCGGGAGCTGTACAGGTGATGAGTATTGCTTCCATCGCAGGCTCTTCTCCTACGATTGCGAACAGGCGCCCGCCCGGATTGAGATTTTCCTGAAATGTTTGCGGTAATACCGGGGTAGATGCGGTCAGCACGATCACATCATAAGGTCCATGTTTAGGCCAGCCATGGGCGGCATCACCCTGTTCTATAGTGACATTATGAATATCGTGTGCATGAAGATTTATTTCTGCCATGGTTTTCAGTTCAGGCACAATCTCTACACTGTAGACATGACTACTTTTTTCGGCTAATAAAGCGGTCATGTAGCCACTGCCGCTTCCGATTTCCAGCACTTTATCTGTTTTCTTTATATACAATTCTTGTAAGATACGTGCTTCCATTTTAGGTGTAAGCATTACTTGGCCATGTTCCAGCGGAATTTCCATATCGATGAATGCCAGGGAGCGGTAGGCTGCCGGTACAAATTCTTCGCGCCGGATCTTGTATAATAATTTCAGAATATCCGCATCCAGTACATACCATGTGCGAATTTGCTGCTCAACCATGTTAAACCGTGTTTGTTCAAGATTTTTAGTATCGAGGTTCATATTAGCTTTATTCATTAGAGTAACAGACTTGCAATTATTCCATATTTCCATTAGCTTCACAGCATCAGCTAGGGGTCCTTTTTCGGAATCATCCGAAATGCTGGTGAGACAGTCCCTTAATACCTGACGCGGATAATGCCGCCGTAGGGAAGCTGGGACTAATCCTCCCGCTCTTTATGGCATCTCAAGGAGCATATATTTATGAGTATGACAGTTTTAGACCAGAAAGATTTTTTAAATACAACGGCTCAGGTTGACGAAGCGGCCGTTAAACCTTTGCCTAATTCACGGAAGATCTACGTCTCCGGTTCCCGATCTGATATTCAGGTGCCGATGCGCGAGATCAGCCAAACTGATACAGCTGCCAATATGGGGGCAGAGAAAAATCCACCTATTTATGTATATGATACTTCAGGTCCCTATACGGATACCACTATGAAAATAGATATTCGTTGTGGCTTGCCTGTTTTGCGTGATAACTGGATAGATGAACGTGGCGACACTGAAGTTCTTTCTGGTCCCGTTTCAGACTATGGTCAGAAACGTCAGGCGGATCCTGGATTGGCAAAAATGCGCTTTAATCTGAAGCGCCAGCCACGTCGAGGAAAAGCAGGAATGAATGTGACACAGATGCATTATGCCCGTCGCGGAATCATTACTCCAGAGATGGAATTTATCGCTATCCGTGAAAATCAGCATTATGAAGCATTAAATCACAAGTTACTTGCCCATCAGCATCCCGGACAGGATTTTGGTGCCTCTTTACCGAAGCAGATTACACCCGAATTTGTCCGAGATGAAGTGGCAAGAGGGCGGGCGATCATTCCGGCTAATATTAATCATCCCGAATCTGAACCTATGATTATTGGTCGAAATTTTCTGGTGAAGATTAATGCCAATATCGGTAATTCTGCGCTTGGTTCCAGTATTCAGGAAGAAGTTGAGAAAATGACCTGGGCTATTCGCTGGGGTGGTGATACGGTAATGGATCTTTCAACCGGAAAAAATATTCACGAAACTCGCGAATGGATTATTCGTAACAGCCCTGTACCGATTGGTACCGTACCGATTTACCAAGCACTGGAAAAAGTAAACGGTAAGGCAGAAGAGCTGACCTGGGAAATCTTTCGGGATACCCTGATTGAACAGGCAGAGCAGGGAGTGGACTATTTTACTATCCATGCGGGAGTCCGCCTTGCTTATATCCCTATGACAGCAAAACGGATGACAGGAATCGTCTCGCGTGGCGGCTCAATTATGGCAAAATGGTGTCTTGCGCATCATGAGGAAAGTTTCCTTTATACGCATTTTGAGGAAATTTGTGAAATCATGAAGGCCTATGATGTCAGTTTCTCATTAGGCGATGGTTTGCGCCCAGGCTCCATTTATGACGCTAATGATGAAGCGCAGTTTGCAGAGTTAAAAACACTGGGTGAATTAACTCAGGTGGCCTGGAAACACGATGTGCAAGTTATGATAGAGGGTCCCGGCCATGTTCCTATGCATCTTATTAAAGAGAACATGGATCTGCAATTGAAATACTGTGATGAAGCGCCATTTTATACCCTGGGTCCGCTGACGACTGATATTGCGCCAGGTTACGATCACATTACTTCAGCCATTGGTGCAGCGATGATCGGCTGGTACGGTACTGCAATGTTATGCTATGTAACACCTAAAGAGCATCTCGGTTTACCCGATAAGGACGATGTTAAGGATGGCATTATTACCTACAAGATTGCAGCGCACGCAGCGGATCTGGCTAAGGGTCATCCTGGCGCACAGATTCGGGATAATGCGCTTTCCAAGGCTCGTTTTGAATTCCGCTGGGAAGATCAGTTTAATCTTAGCCTTGATCCCAATAAAGCACAGCAATTTCATGATGAAACTTTACCGCAGGAAGGTGCAAAATTAGCTCATTTTTGCTCGATGTGCGGACCCCATTTCTGTTCTATGAAGATTACACAGGATGTACGTGATTATGCGGCCAAACAAGGCGTGAGCGAAGATGAAGCCTTGAAGCAAGGAATGCAGCAGAAATCCAGTGAGTTTGTAGAAAAAGGGGCAGAAATTTACAGTAAATTATAATTGCTTATTTTCTCTCGTCTGGAAAAACATTAGGATCATTCGATATGGATTGGATTTTATTAATAAAAGCATTGATCCTGGGTGTTGTCGAGGGATTAACCGAGTTTTTGCCTATTTCTTCAACGGGTCATCTCATTTTGGTGAGTGACCTGCTTAATTTTAATGACGAACGGGGAAAAGTTTTTGCAATTGTGATTCAATTGGGCGCGATATTGGCGGTATGTTGGGAATATCGCGCCCGGATTACTCAGGTGGTCGAAGGTATTGGCTCAGACAAGAAAGCACATCGTTTTATATTCAATCTGTTTATTGCTTTTTTACCCGCTGCAATTTTGGGTCTTTTATTCATTAAAGTAATTAAAGATTATTTATTTCACCCTGTTCCTGTCGCATTAGCGCTGATTATCGGTGGTATATTGATACTATGGGCTGAACGTAGAACACATGTGATCGATGTTGAGCAGGTGGACGATATGGACTGGAAACACGCCCTAAAAATAGGGTTTGCACAATGTCTTGCCTTGATACCAGGCACTTCTCGTTCTGGTGCCACCATTATTGGTGGCTTATTCTTTGGTTTATCACGCAAGGCAGCAACGGAATTCTCATTTTTTCTAGCCATTCCGATTATGTTTGCGGCTACTTTTTATGATGTCTATAAACACCATGAAATTTTAGTTTTCGATGATCTGGGTATATTTACAGTGGGTTTTATTGCCGCGTTTATTAGCGCCCTGTTAGCTGTACGTGGTTTGTTACGTTTTATTAGTAATCATGATTTTACTGTATTTGCCTGGTATCGAATTGTATTTGGAATAATGATTCTGGCGACGGCACATTTCGGGCTGATTGCCTGGTCGGATAGTTAGCTTTGTTCCCATGGTAAGGCAGCTGCTTTCCAACCGGAGACCGTCCCTCGGTGACCTTTTTCATCCTTTTCTCCTTCGAATCCTTCAAGAATATTGTAACAGCTTGTAAAATTTGCCTGGCTGGCCAGGGTGGCGGCATGGCTTGAACGGACGCCACTGCGACAGAGAAACATAAGGGGTGATGTTTGATCGACCTGGTCGGAAAGCTGCTCAAGGAAATCCGGGTTTAATTGCATATCCGGATAAGATCGCAATTCGATTCCGATTGCATGGGGAATTCTTCCAACCCAATCCAGCTCTGCTTTTGAGCGTACATCTATCAACTGAATGCCTGGCATCACTTGTAGTAAAGTATAGGCCTCTGCGGGAAATAGCACACCAGAATAGGGTAGTCCCATTTCTTTAGCACGCTGTTGTGCATTTTCTAATATAACTGTGGTCTTTTCCATCGATATAATTCCAATGATAGTGATTGATAAAAAATTGGATGATGCCTGTAAAACTGAACACTTTGATATAGGCACGGATCCCGCCGTATTCTTTGTCCGGGTAAAAAAGAGGCATTAATTATAAATAATATTATAATGACTCAATTAAAATTATACAGTCCGGGCTCAGTTTTTCATGGAAAAAATTCGCTTATCTAAAGTTATGTCTGAACAAGGTATTTGTTCTCGCCGAGAAGCTGATCGTTATATTGAGCGCGGGTGGGTATTTGTCGATGGCGAACGGGTTTCTGAGTTGGGAGTGAAAATTTACCCGACACAGAAAGTCAAACTAAATCAAGCAGCGCAGATACAGCAGCGCAGCTATGTAACCATTCTATTAAACAAGCCAATCGGTTATGTTTCTGGGCAACCCGAAAAGGGCTACCAGCCGGCGGTCAGTTTGATTAATCGAGAATCCCAGTTTTTGAGCCATCCATTGCAGCAACGATTTAATCCGGTGCATTTGCAAGGGTTGGCGCCTGCGGGAAGATTAGATATTGATTCACAAGGCTTAATTGTGTTGACACAAGCTGGCCATATTGCCAGACAGTTAATTGGTGCTGATTCTAAAATTAAAAAAGAATATCTAGTTCGTGTGGAGGGATCACTAACAGGAGAGGGGCTGGCATTATTGAATTATGGCCTGAGCCTGGACGGAAAAATGCTCAAACATGCACAAGTGAGCTGGCAAAATCAAGATCAATTACGCTTTGTTTTGAATGAGGGCAAGAAACGTCAGATTCGTCGTATGTGCGAGTTAGTAAATTTAAAAGTTCTCGGATTAAAGCGAGTGCGCATTGGAAAAATAAAACTGGCTGACTTACCTGAAGGAAAATGGCGTTATTTACAAGCATCTGAAGCCTTTTAAAAAAAAGGATTTATTTATCTGCTTTTTTTAACGAGTAGTGAATTAAGTTACTAAGCAGAATCAATGAAGACTAAATAACTATCCATGCCATGATCAGCCGATTTATGATGGTGAGTGCGGCACTGGTGCTCAGTGGTTGTATGTTAACGTCGCCAGCGCTACCCGTTGTGACGAAGAATGGGGCGCTTGACCGCTGCTGGGAGTTGTATCAGGACCTGGATCAGACTGTTGCTGATCATGGCGTCACACCATCACGACCCGAACGTATAACGGGATTTCCTTATCTACGGATGACGCGGTTTCTGGCTAGTTATAGTCAACAGGACTTAAGCAATGAGGCGCTGCAAAGCTGGTTGAAGCGCCTCATGGATGCGGATCAGGCCGCCCGATCAGTTGAGCTGGCTTCGCTGGAGAAATCGGAAAAAGGCTGGTTAAGCACTCGTTATGGTACCGATTTAACCCGGCTGCTGGAAGATTGCGCGCATAGGCTGGTGGCGATAGGTTTGGCCCGGCCCGAACGTCTAGCACTGCTGCGTGAACAGGCTGTCGCTGCCTCCGAGTACCGCTTGTTGAATCAGGTATTCGGATTATATCCGTTATTGAGCCTGCCCGTCAGATTCGGTGTGAATCGATATCAAAAAAGAGTCCATGCGGTTTTTGCACAGTCCCTGGAAATGCTTCCCGTGCAGGGGCAGATCCGTCGATTTCAAATGCCGCCCAGGGATGTGTATGATGCATCGGATGGTATGGCGTATGACGCGCTGGGTATTCCGTTGCCTACGACGAGACAGCTTGAAGCCTTGTTTGCGATGCATGCCCCGGTTTGGGAAATCGATGTCGTGGATAACTATGACTTGCCTGGCAGACCCGTTTGGCAGACAAACAATCAACCGAGCGTCGATTATTCTACAGGACTGGTTTACTACTATCCATCTTATACCCGTTGGCAGGGACAAGCCTTATTACAGCTTAATTATCTGATCTGGTTTTCTGAGCGACCCAGCACGAATATAGTCGATATCTTTAGTGGTGCTTTGGACGGATTGCTGTGGCGGGTAACCCTGGATACTGCCGGTAATGTGATGATTTACGATAGTATTCATGCTTGTGGTTGTTATCATTATTTTTTCCCAACGGCCTCATTGGTATTGCGCGCCGAAGCAGCTGAGCTACCCGAACCACCACTGCTGCCGCAGTCGGCGCCATCGCTGACAATTGGCCAACGCCTGATCATCCGGATTGCTTCCGGTAGTCACTATATTCAAAAATTGTATGCAGATATGCCATCCGGTCGGACCTTACATGGGCGTTCGTATCAGGAACTCTACTTTACTCCGACAAGGAATAAAGGGCATCGCAGCTTATTTCGTCCCGATGGCCTAATCGAAGGGAGCGCACGCCTGGAACGCTGGCTGTTGTGGCCGATGGGTGTCCCATCGGCTGGCGCGATGCGAGAACGTGGGCATCATGCCACTGCTTTCATTGGGCGTCGCCATTTTGATGATGCAGCCTTACTCGAAAGCTTATTCAAACCCGTTTCTGGACCTGTATATTGAATAAATAGAATGAACTTCGGATTCTGAATATTGCGGTTAGTATAAGTATAGAGGCTTTTGCAAAAGCCCTCGCCAGAAGTTTTCGACTATTAATTATAAAGGGTTAATTTTTCAATTATTGGGATTTTGCAAAGATCTCGTATAGTGGTTATTCGTAAGCGGGTTTAATCGCATGCCAGGGCTAACGCGCTCAAGTTTAGTTTTAAATCAAACATAACAAAGACCGCTGCATAACTGTGTTTTTGAGCTTTTCTGATTACTTGCAGCATTGATAAATCAAACACTTAAAAATCTTATCCAGCCCGAGATAACAGTTATGCAGCGGTCTTTAACATTGAAAAGGACGTTTTTTGAATCGGATATGAATGATTCGGGTGCCGAATATTTTTTGTCAGGCATATCAAGTAAGATATAAACAGGATTGTTTAAGATATTTTGCCGTGTAGCCAATATTTGCAGACAAAGAACGGCATTACTCTTTGTTAAAGTTGGGTTTTTCTCGATATAACCGGATCCCTTACCTAGAATGAATAAGAGTCGTACCTATGCGCTCTATATGCTGATATTATCAATCTTGATACTGGTCTTTTCTTCAGTCCTCTTATTAAAAACTAATTACAAAAAGATAAGCCTACTTTTTTGAATATCGAATGAACAGGAAATATTACAGACAGTGAATATGCAAAATATCTGGAACTGGCGATTCGTGCGGTATTGGTTGTATTTATGTATTCCACTGATTTTGATGTTGACCGCCGTATTATGGTTGCTTTGTCGTACTGAGATCAACGCGAATCTGACAATGTTGCAGGATCACGAGCAGCAGTCAGTACAGCTGGCGCATAAAACGATTGAAACCGTGCTGGGTGCGCTAAATGGGGATGCGTTTTACCTGGCAGCGCATTCATCATTACGGCAATGGCTGGATACTGCGGATCCTGTGGCAAAGGAGAACCTTGCTCATGATTATCAGGTATTTATGCAGCACCGCCAGCGTTATGATCAGCTTCGTTTTCTGAATGAACAGGGGCAGGAGGTGGTGCGCATCAATGACAATAATGGCCAGCCAGGTATTGTATCAGCGGCGCAGTTGCAGGATAAATCGGATCATTACTATGTGCCGGAGACTCTTGAGAAAAATAAAGATGCCCTTTATGTGTCACCGTTCGATCTTAACATTGAACATGGCGTGATTGAACAACCACTCAAGCCAGTGATTCGTTTGAGCGCACCCGTGTTCGATGACGATGGAAAAAATCGTGGCCTTGTGATACTGAATTATCTAGGGGCGCGGTTGCTCGATCGTCTACGTGCAATTGATAAACAAAATGAGGGAAGCCTCTGGTTGTTGAATTCTGATGGCTACTGGTTATTGGGCCCCAGTCCAGAGATGGAATGGGGCTTCATGTATCCGGAACGTCAAGGCATCCGCTTTGATCGTGAATACGGAGAGCCTACCTGGTCTGCAATACTACAGGGGCATCCAGATGGCCAATGGCTGGATGCACAGGGATTATTCACTTATGCCAGGATTAATCGCGTGGAATCACAGGCTGATTCTGGTAATGAATGGATACTGGTTGCTCATGTACCCGAATCGGTTTTGACCGCAAAGCAGGCGCGTTCAGTCGATAATTTTGTACCACCATTTTTAGTATTGTCCTTGTTATTTATGCTCTTGAGCGGGGTAATTGCCTATTATGTACTGCGCCGCCAGCAGATTGAAGTTCAGATACGGGCCAGCGAAGCCCGCTTTCGTGGGTTAGTTGATTCTGCCCCGGATGCGATTGTTATTGCGGATCAATGTAGCCGGATTACGCTGGTTAATCATCGGGCTGAGATATGGTTTGGTTATTCGCGTGATGAATTACTGGGGCAGCCGATTGAGCAATTGGTATCCGAACAGTTTCGTGCACAGTATGGCCAGGATCAAATGCAATTTTTTACCGAGCAGAGAATACGATCGAGCAAAGTGGATCCGACATTGTATGGATTACGCAAGGATGGGAGTGAATTTCCGATGGAAGTGGATTTAAGTCCGCTGACAATCGATCAGAATGTATTCGTAATTAATATTATTCGTAATATTAGCGCACACAAACAGGCTGAAAAAACGCAACAGCGGATACAAGCGCGCTACCAGGATCTGGTAAATAATCTGCCAGTCGGCGTTTATCGCCTCATACTCGATGACAAAGGGGAATTTATTGAAGTAAATCCGGCCATGGTGAAAATCTTTGAGGCAGAATCCATGGAACAGCTGTTGACTTACGGTATTGGTGAATTATATTGTGATCCGGCCGATCGTCGGATTTTTGTCGATAAAATGCTGCGTAATGGTCAGGTTAACAGCGAACATCTACGGCTTAAAACGTTGAATGGTCGTGAGTTCCATGCCTCAATCACGGCGGTAGTCAAGCAAGGTGATGCAGGTGAACGCTACGCTGATGGTCTTATCAAGGATATTAGTGTCGGTATCGAACATAAACGCCGGCTTAAGGAATTGAATGAGCACCTGCGTATCCGATCCGCGGAATTAGCAACCATTAACCGGGAGCTGGAGGCGTTTAGTTATTCTGTCTCGCACGATTTACGAGCGCCGTTGCGTGCCATGGATGGCTTCAGTCGTTTACTGCTGAATGAATATGGAGATCGTCTGGATGACAAGGGTCGGGATCGTCTGGAGCGGATTCGCGCGGCCGCCCAGCGTATGGCAGCACTCATTGATGACTTGCTTAAGTTATCGCGCGTGACGCGGACAGAAGTTAAGTGGGAATCGGTTGATCTGACGCGATTGACCCAGGAAGTTATGGAAACGTTACGCGAGGATGAGCCGGAGCGAGTGGTGCAGTTTCTGATTGAACCCGGATTGATAGTGCAGGGTGATGCGCGCTTGCTGCGCGTGGCAATCACGAATCTGCTGAGTAATGCCTGGAAGTTTACCCGTTACCGATCTGAAGCTTTAATTGAAATAGGCTGCAACGAGAATGAGGGCATCAATACCTATTTTATCCGCGATAATGGTGCCGGATTTGATATGGCCTATGCGGATAAACTATTTAGTGCCTTCCAGCGCCTGCATGATGCGAGTACATTTCCGGGTACGGGTGTTGGATTGGCCACCGTGCAACGCGTGATCAGTAAGCATGGCGGTCGCATCTGGGCGGAGAGTGTGGTTGATCAGGGGACTACCTTTTATTTTATATTGGATGAACAGGAAAATAGATGAGCAATAAAATAGTGCTGTTGGTGGAGGATAATCCCGATGATGAATTATTAACGCTGGATGCGCTGGAAGCAAATCGGGTTGGCAATCAGGTAATTGTGGCACATGATGGGGTTGAGGCGCTTGCTTATCTGTTTGGCGAAGGTGCTTATGCAGGCCGCGATGTGACCGATTTACCAGCCGTTGTATTGCTGGATTTGAATCTGCCCAAAATAAGCGGACTGGAAGTCCTGCGCCGTATTCGAGATCATGAGGCGACCCGATTGCTACCAGTGGTGATTCTGACTTCGTCTATTGAAGAAGAGGATCGGGCAAAAGGCTATGCTTTGGGCGCGAATAGTTATGTACGTAAACCGGTAGATTTTGATGAATTTATGAAGGCAGCGGGACAGCTGGGGCTCTATTGGCTGTTATTAAACCAGGCACCGCTGAACTAGCAATCAGGAAAAGATCGATATGTCAAAACCGCAAGACTCACTAGCTACCCCGAAACCATTACGTATCCTGATGATCGAAGATGTTGAAGATGACACGTTGTTACTGGTGGATTACCTTCAATCTGGCGGACTGGTGTTTGACTGGGAACGGATTGATACGGAGCGGGATATGATCGTAAAGTTAAAGGAGTCGTGGGATATTATCTTTTCGGATTTTTCCATGCCGAGCTTCAGTGGCATGCGGGCGCTGGAAATTACGCGTCAGCATGATCCGGATGTGCCCTTTATTTTTATTTCAGGTACGATTGGCGAGGAAATGGCTGTGGAGGCCATGAAGCGCGGTGCGCAAGATTATGTCATGAAAGAAAATCTGGTTCGCTTGCTCCCGGCGGTAGATCGTGAATTAAGCGATGCGCAGCAGCGCCGGAGACACCGCGATGCGGAGAAAGGGCGCACTCAGCTTGCAGTGATTCTGGAGGCAACGCCTGATCTGGTTGCTATTTTAGAGCCAAGTGGTCAATTACGCTATCTGAATGGCGCAGGGCGTCGATTGATTGGCCTTAATCCAGTAGAAGATGCCAGTCACTATTTTCTCCGCGATTTATTTCCTGAAAATATAGCAGAGCGATTGTTGGGTGAGGCTTTTACAATGGCTTGCGAGCAGGGTGTCTGGCATGGAGAAACCGCTTTACGGCTGGTTGACGGGGGGGAGTTACCGGTTTCTCAGGTGGTGTTAGCGCATCGGGATGCTGCGGGCGATACCGAATATTTGTCGACTATTGCGCGAGATATCTCCGAACGGAAGCGCTTCGAAGCCAAACTGCAATACGAAGCAACACATGATCGTCTGACTGGCTTACCCAATCGCTTTTTTCTGGTAGATCGTTTTAAATCCGCATTGGAATATGCGCGCCGGAACCAGAGTCACATTGCCGTCTTATTTCTGGATATCGATAATTTCAAACGGGTGAATGATAATTTAGGTCATGCCGCGGGCGATATCCTATTAGGACAGGTTGCCCACCGTCTGCAAGGCTGCTTGCGAAGTAATGATACGGTCGCACGTCATGGCGGTGATGAATTTACAATCGTGGCAGGGGATCTGAGTGATCCGGAAAAAGTATTGATTGTACTACATAAATTAAATGAGGCTTTTGAGCGACCAGTAATTGTTCACTCGCAGGAGATTTATGTTACTTTCAGTGTGGGTATTGCGCTCTATCCACATGATGGTGATGGAATAGAGACCTTGCTGCGTCATTCCGATATTGCCATGTACCGGGCTAAATCGGCAGGATCCAATCAGTATCGCTTCTATGCTTCTGATATGAATATTCGTGGGCATGAGCTGCTGAAAATGGAAGCGGATCTGCGCTATGCTTTAGAACATGAGCAATTTATTTTACATTACCAGCCTCAGGTAGATCTGAGCAATGGCCGTATCGTGGGTGTGGAAGGACTGATTCGTTGGCAGCATCCGGTGCGCGGATTGGTATCACCCGCCGATTTTATTCCGCTATTAGAAAATTCCAGTCTGATTATTCCCGTTGGTGAATGGGTGTTGCGTGAGGCTTGCAGGTTACACCGGACCTGGCGTGAATCTGGATTTGATGGTGTGCGCCTGTCCGTTAATGTCTCTGCCGTCCAGTTTAACGATGGAGAATTATTGGACAAGGTGCGCCGCGCATTGCAGGAAGAAGAAATGCCGCAGCAGGCACTGGAATTGGAAATTACAGAAAATATCCTGATGCAGGATCCGGTAAAGGCTACGGAGATATTACAATCAATTCATGCGCTCGGCGTACGGGTTGCCATTGACGATTTTGGTACTGGTTATTCATCATTGGCTTATCTAAAACGTTTTCCGCTCGATGCGTTGAAGATTGATCAGGCTTTTGTCAGAGATATTATCAATAGCGCAAGTGATGCTGTTATTGTGGAGGCGAGTATTTCACTGGCTCACAAACTGGGACTGGAAGTAGTCGGGGAAGGGGTGGAAACAGTCGAGCAGTTTGAATTTCTGCGTTTGCAGAAATGTAATTTAGCACAAGGTTATCATCTGGGTCGGCCGATACCTGAACTTCAACTCTCACAGTGGTTGGCAAAAAAAAGACAGCAGCACCGCACATCTTCTTGATAAGGCTTTTGCAGGGAGCGATTTATCAAATAGCGCGTAAAACTTCGTTCCTTCAGGGCGGAGATATAAGCGCACAGGCGAAGCCTGTTTAATGCGGTCTTTGCTGTTGTTCAATATATTGCTTAATAATCGAGAGTGGTGCTCCACCACAACTACCCGCAAAATAGCTTGGACTCCAAAGCATATTACCCCAAAGCTTATTTTTAATTTCGGGATAATTCTTTTTGCGAATAAGTCGGCTTGAAACGCCTTTCAAACTATTTACCAAGTTAGAAATAGCAATTTTTGGTGGATAGTTAACTAAAAGGTGAATATGATCATGCTCACCGTTAAATTCCACCAATTCTGCTTCAAAATCCAAACACACGTTTTTAAATATTTCTTCCAAATCAATTAATACCCTTCCGGAGAAAACATCTCTACGGTATTTTGTTACAAAGACCAAATGAACATAAAGATTAAAAACGCAATTTCTTTCTGTTCTTACATCGTTATTAACTTGCATAGACCAATTCCTTTTTGTATAATTATAACCATGAAGCAGATTATACGCAAAGCCTTTAAATCTCGACTCAATCCAAATTCTGACCAAGTACAGAAGATGGTTGAGTTTGCGGGTGCTAATCGGTTTGTTTGGAATAAAGCCTTAGCAATGAATCTGTTCAGATTAGAGCAGAAACAGCCATTGCTTTGGTACAACGAGTTGTCATTTTGGCTAAAGCTATGGAAATCCTCAGAAGATTATGGATTTCTAAAAACCGTTCATTCTCAACCGTTACAACAAGCCTTAAAAAACTTAGAAAAAGCGTTCAAAGACGGTTTTGATAAAAAACAGCCTTTAAAACGGATTCCAAAATTCAAGAAAAAAGGTTTGAGTGACAGCTTTCGTTATCCACAAGGATTTAAGCTGGAGCAAGAGTCTAGCAAAGTGTTCTTGCCTAAAATCGGTTGGGTGAAATATCGTAATTCACGCCAAGTCATTGGTGACGTTAAAAATATGACGATTTCCCGTAAAGGCGGTTATTGGTACGTGTCGATTCAGACTGAGTACGAGACCGAGCTAAAGCGTCATAGCTCAACCAGTATGATTGGTGTTGATATGGGCGTTACCCGCTTTGCAACCTTGTCAGACGGCTCATACGTAGAACCTTTAAACAGTTTCAGAAAGTTATCAAAGAAACTGGCTTTTGAACAGCGTAAGCTGTCTAAAAAAGTCCGTTTCTCTGCTAACTGGAAAAAGCAGAAACAAATCATTACCCGACTGCATGAGCGTATTGCCAATGCTCGTTTAGACTTCTTACACAAAACCTCAACCGAAATCAGCAAAAATCACGCAATGGTCGTAGTTGAGAATTTAAAGATAGGAAACATGTCTAAGAGTACCAAGGGCAGTGTTGAAAAGCATGGTAAAAACGTCAAAGCGAAATCGGGTCTAAACAAATCCATTCTTGACCAAGGATGGGGAATGTTCGTTTCGTTCTTGGAGTATAAACAGGCTTGTTCAGGCGGGGATGTATTGAAGGTAAACCCTCAATACACCTCTCAAACCTGCCCTAGATGTCAACATGTTAGTCGTGACAATCGCAAAAGCCAAAGTGCTTTTGAATGTACAGAATGTGGATTTAAAGCCAATGCCGACTTGGTAGGTGCCTTGAATGTACTTGAGCGAGGACATCGCTTGTTAGCCTGTGGAGTTGAAACGTTAGTTTCGTCTAAGAAGCAGGAACCAGTAGGCAGTAGCAATACAAACCTACTCTTAACGGCTTAATAAGTCGCTAGGAATCCCCTTCGTTTAGGAAGGGGAGGATGTCAAGTAGTAATTCTTCATTTATCGACATGTGTGCCGAATCTGTCTGGCAGCTGCCAAAGGAATCGTCCTGTACTGATTAGCTGACGGCGTAGCATGACCCAATCCTCCGCCCGTTTTTTTGTTTCCAGGCAGCGCAATAAGCGTACCCTGAGCGCTTCATCTTGATGATGTAGCAGGGCAGCCCAAAGCGTGTCATCAACATTGTAGATCTGGTTAGGTACCAGGCAGACGGGAATGACCTGTTCAACGGGCGTAGCCAGATCGATCGCTATGGCTTGTATGGCAGCACGTATATTGGTGGCTTTGGTATTCTGCGGATTGGTCAGGTTATAGGGGGGTTGCCACACATTAGCCGGTCGCAGCAAATCAATGTGACTCGCTGCGATGAGTACGGGGGCTGGATGAGAGTGGGGCCGTCGGGATTGCGCTGTGCGCAATGCGTCTAAACAGTCGCGCTCAATCTGTCTATCGGGCCGATGCACTGGCGTGACCCACAAAATCAGGTCAGCATTCAGTACCGCTGTTTGCATCTGCTGAAAATCAAAATGAGGGCTATTACAGCCGGGACTATCGAATATCAGGGCCTGTGTGAATCCTTCGCGTGACAGGACGAATGGTGTGAGCATCTGGGTGGTGTCTGGCAAGACATCGGTAGCCGTGGCCAGTTTTTTGAATAGCGCGTTGATTAGGCTTGATTTGCCCGCATTCGCACGCCCTAAAATGAGAATACGCAGCGGTTCCTCTGCGGTCTCCGTATTGTTGCTCTTTTCCATATCAATATGGGATATGGGTGTTTTAGCCGTAATAGGTTCGCCATCATCCAGCGGCAACCGGCCACTGTAGAGATCAATTGCATAATAACCAATTTTGCGTATATAAGCGCGCAGAAACCAGGAATGGAGCTCGCTTCGGGCTAAGCCAAAGCTGCGTGCCTGAAGGTGACGCCAGGCCTCGCTGAGTAAGGCGTTCGCAGGATTGACTATCATGCGTCCTGCCCGATAGACATTAAATATCTTCTCTGCTTTGTTTTTCCAATGTTTTATCCGGAACAGGTCGCCGATTGTCAGGCGATTACTAAACGGTATATTTTCAGTTACATCCTGACGTAGGTCACGGCTGGCCCGCTCAATGATGAGTAACGTATGGGGTATGGTGAGTTCAAGTAATGGTTTTTCTACAGATGGGTGGTAACAGCGTGCAACGGTTTCCAGGGTACGTCGACCCAGTTCCAGTATCCACGATCCATCCTCGAGAGGCCAGTCATTTGGATTGCAAGTTTCTGCGAGTGTTTTAATTTGTTGCCAGGCAGCGTCTGCATCGGGTGGCCACTCTGGGTTGGGCTCGGCTCCTGCTTCAGTTAAGAATTTACGCTCACGTTGCGCCAGCCATTGCTGTAAGCCGTAACCGCAGCCACTGCATGTGATCGTGGTAAAAAACCAATAATGTAGATTGCCCGTTTGCCATAGCCATAGCATCCCGAGTCCAAATACGATCAAAACGGGTACCGTAAACAGGACGAGTGCAATGAGCTGTAACGGGTTAATTCGAAAGTGTGGTATTTTCATTAAGATGGATCACGTGAACGGTTTTTGAGTATGGATACGCCGTTCTTTAATGCGTCAGAATAGACCCGGCGCAGCGTATCTGGATCCACGTTAAGTCCATCCTTTCGCCTGACGAAGAAATAGACTGCGGCTTTACCTAAAGCGTAGGTTGTCGCGCCGCTGGAACTGGCACTCCATACCATGCCTGCGGTCTGACCCCAGAAGGGAATCAGTTTGACTATAGTACGTCCGATTACCCGTGCTAAAAAACCGGATGCGACTCCTGCGCCAACCAGTCCGAAGAATTCTGTAATGGTTCGTTTGTCCCAATGTTGACCGTAAAGACGAGCTAAACTGTGCAACAGTTTTGCCTGAACGGTGGATACCGCGACGAGGTCGACTACCGGCAGTGCACCTAATCCTGCTGCGGTTAGTGAGAAACTGACAATATGCTGATGCGCCGTACGTGCGTAGAGGTCACGAATTTCTTTATCTCCACTTAGCTGGCGCTGTAGGCCGAGTGAGGACAGGGATTCAATTGCGAGCCACAGTGCTTCCAGACCATAATCCGGTGGATTAAAACCATCTTCGGGCAGAGTCAGATCGACGGCGACCCAGTGAACGGGTGCAGAGCCGGGTAATTTTTTTGCGGCGAGTCGCTGCGCGAGGATAGCCCGTCTCAAATCAGCTGGAACGGCGTCAGGTAGGGGTTCGTTATCGTAGGGCCAAGGGCAGATATGATTGCTTTCAGGCGGATAGAGTTCATGCAAACCAGTTTGTACGATCAGTAAAGGCCATTCGGGATGACGCCCGCGAATCGTATGCAAAATTTCAAATACCGTTTCTTGGCATTGGTCAGCGACCTTCATAACGGCCAGTAGTAAATGAGCCTGAGATTCGCAATAGTGGATATCATCCTGAGGATTATAGGCAACTTCTCCCAGACCGCGTGTATCAAGAAATCTGACTACCGGCATCTCGGCCGGAAAGTCATAAAAGCTGGAATGCTGCGTGCATGGCTGAAAACCATTACCGATCTCAGCTGTTTTGCTGCCGGTGAGTGCTTTGATGATCGATGTCTTGCCTGCTTGCGATTTGCCCAGTAACCATAGAACGGGTACCGAGATATTTTCACGCGCATTCTGTAAGGATGTTGTCAATGCCGCTTCATCAACCTTGGGATCGAGCAGGGCCAGTTGTAATTGTTCCCAGTAGCTCTTCCAGTTTTTCAGATCATGAAAATTCATTAGACTGACTCCAAAACCGATAAAAATTCTGATTGGACAGGATAGATCAGTTGCGATTCGTATTACACTCAAAAATAGCATGCATCAGCAGAAATAGTGAGACAAAATGCCGATAAAATAATTTACCGAAATGTGCGAAGAGTCCCATTGCCTAGAATGGGGGATAAATGGCATGGTCGGGAAGGCCATTCTTTGATTGTATAATGAGGCATTTTCTACTTGTATAGGCCGATTTCTATCGGCACATCGCCGCAGCTACCAGCAGAGTAGATTGGCAATCATAAAGACTACTGCACAACTCCCCCGTCAGCGCGATAACCGACTAAAATAGTGACAAGTAAAAGACATTTGGAACAAGAGATGCAGATAAGTTTTGGAACACTGGAATTGGCACAGCGATTGAGACGAGACAGTGTGCTAATGAAGATTGATGTCCTGATTGACTGGGAGGAGTTACGTTCGAAGCTTACAGGTTTATACAAGCGCGAGTTATCGCATGGTGGAGGACAGGAACCATTTGATAGGTTGATGATGTTCAAGGCGATCCTGCTGGGACAGTGGCATAGTTTGTCGGATGCTGCGTTGGAGCAAGCACTGTATGTTCGGATTGATTTTCTACAATTTTGTGGTTTGTCCTTGTCGGATGCGATACCGGACGAAACCACCTTGTGTCGGTTTCGCAACCGATTGGTGTCCGGCGATCGGTTAGATGATCTGCTAGCCTCGATCAATGAACAGCTTCAATCACACGGATTGATGATCAAGGGCGCAACGGGAGCGGTAATTGATGCCACGCTGATTGAGTCAGCGGCACGCCCCAAAAAGGCTATCCTGCTTGAAGTGGATACCGAAGGTAAGGCTGTTCAATTTGAGGATGGCAGCCGACCAGGAATCACCTGTATTGAAGAACAAAGCGCGGATCCAGATGCGGCCTGGCTAAAAAAAGGCAAGAAGTCGCAATTTGGCTATCGCAGTTACCTGGTAGTGGACTCGCAAGACGGCTATGTGCGTGGAGTTCACACTGCCCCTGCCAACCAGAGCGAAATGATACATTTCGAAGCAGCTATCGAGGGTGCGCACCTTGAGGCAAATCGGGTATATGCCGACAAAGGATCAGCCAGCAACGCCAATCGGCAGTTTCTAAGAAATCACAAAATCAAGAGCGCAATCATGCATCGTGCGTACAAGAACAAGCCACTCTAGGCACGCCAGAAGCTGGCGAATAAATTGATCAGCAAAAAACGCTATATTGTTGAACAGTGTTTCGGCACGGCCAAACGCCTATTCGGGATGGGACGCGCCAGCTACTTCGGCACGGCAAAAGTCAACGCCCAAGTTATGCTGAAAAGTATCTGCATGAATCTAAAAAAAGCGGCCAACAAAATTTTCGTGGACAAGCCACCAAGGGAGTAGTCCGTCCAAATGCTACATAAAGGGGAAATTCCCTTTAAAAAGAGAAAAAACCTCATTTTTTTCCAAGATAACACGCATAAAAAATGTCATTTGGCATTTTTTCCATTGTCACAGTAAATTTACGCAGTTGTGCAGAGGTCTTTCATAAAATATTACGCCACAGTTTTTTATTTCCAGAGTAGTTTTTTCCGGATAAGGGGATTAGGCAAACCTCTCAGGTTACTAACCAGTTTCGATAGAGCGAGTTTGAGAGGATAATTTACCAAGGCCATTCGCTTGGCCGAATTCAACCAATCCGTTCTCAAAGTTGATGGATATGTTGACGAATATCCCTTGAGGGTTGCTCGAAATCGACTTTGTGAATATGTCGTGTCTGCATTCTGCCAAAAAGATGCAATGAAATGTATTTTTAAAACGCAGGTCTATCGTGCCTGACATCGTCGTCATTGTTCATAATTCAGAGTGAGGTTTACATCCATTTTCTCCCTTTAAAAAATTCTAATGGAAAATTTGGATTAAAAGCATCTTATTAGGTTTTGAATCCGGTGATGCGAATAATCCTGCGGGTAATGTCATGGTTAACAAATGTTAAGGGCAATCCATTAAGGAATAAATAAAGATACGCCTTATTTTTAAATAAGAACATTATTTAGATTTCGCGATAGGGTGTGTGTGATGGGACTCATGCAAAGTGACGGGTAAAATTAATCCTGCTGATTGCAAGCGGTCTCCCATTCGGTTTCGCTTATTTCCGCAGGCTGTATTTTTTCCCATTTTTGAGGTTGGTTATACTTGCGGACTAATTGTCCACTCTCCATATTCCAGCTGAATAACGAATAAGAAAGTGTTCTCATGTGTTTTCCCTTGCAGTCATACTCCCGCCGAATTTTCTCAGATAGAAAAATAACGCCAGAGAATTTTTGTTCAAGCGTGTAATCAAAAAAAACCCACATCTTGACCCTGTTGCCGCCTTGTGAATAGAAGTCAGATCAGCGTAAGCGGTGTAACCGCCTTTGTCGGTACTTTCGCCTATCTTCGTCCATTCGGCCATTGTGCCAGTACTGATGAGAGCCAGCATTAAAGCTAATAGTATTTTTTCATAATCTGTTTTTATTCCCTGTGATTAAGACGGGATTGTCTGAAAGGCAATGCATCATATTGAGCATGGGTTTAATATGTGTTCTTGGTATTGAGCTCAAAGGATCTATATGAGTTCACTATCTTTTTAAGAACGATATCCAGTATCGATACTGCGTGGTCAATCCTATTAAAGATGTTATTTTATATACGCCATCCTTTGTAACGGAAGATTTTTGACTTGTCATTATAATAAGATGTCCCTATAAGTAATACAAGTATCAGATCCCTGTGTAACGGCTTTCTGAAGAAGAATGCATCAGGTTGAGATGAGGTGTGGGTGGTATTGAATCAGATTTTAGATTGTTGCTGGTGCCGGGTGACTTTTGTTGTTCTTTGATATATAGTGCTTCTAATAATCGCCTTGTTTTAATTAATAAAGCGTGACTTTAGCGCCAGATTATCCGAGATCGTGAATACGAAAAAGCTGATGAACGTTTAAGAGTAGGTCAGGGATGAGCAATCTCGTGTAAACCTGAGAAGATCTGATTAATTTATCCTTTGATGCGGTTCAAAAGTTGAGTGGGTTGGGGTTTTTGATGTTGTCAGCTATGCTCAGATACTCCGGAAAAAATAGAATTTACTATTAAGCTTGGAGCTCAAGGGAGGCCGCTCGTACCGCCCACGACTTTGGTTAGCTCGTGGATCTACGCTTGAGAAAGAATGACATTGTCGATAATCAATCATTATAGGCGTTTTTCTAATTAGTGAATTTTTCGGGATCCGCTTGTCAATCGCTTGGAAACTCAATCAGTTGAATGATGTTATATCATTTTGTCTTTTTTAATAGTTTTGTATTAGATTAATCATTGAAAAATGAGGTGCTTGTCAGTGATATTTGCCTTGTAATAAGACAGCATGTATTTAATTATCCAGTTGGATGATGTGGGATAATTGCGTTTCACGTGGAACATTTTTAGCTATCGGTTTATGTAGTCGTGTATTTATACAGACGCTCATAGGTAAATGACAGATTTAAATTTTTACCGTAAAATAGGGTGATCAGCTCTTAATTTTAAATAAGCGGGTTTATGAGTTATATGGAGAAATTCGAAATAATGTTGTCGGTGGTGGGCATGCGGGTACAGAGGCAGCGCTTGCAGCCGCCCGCATGGGTCATAGGACGCTATTGCTGACCCATAATCTTGAAACACTCGGACAGATGTCTTGCAATCCTTCTATCGGCGGAATTGGCAAGAGCCATCTAGTGAAGGAAATTGATGCCTTAGGTGGCGCGATGGGAGCAGCAATTGATGAAGCAGGCATCCAGTTTCGGATTTTGAATTCAAGCAAGGGTCCGGCTGTACGGGCTACGCGCGCTCAGGCTGATAGGGTGTTATATCGCCAGGCGATCCGTCGTCGATTAGAGAACCAACCTAATCTATGGATAATGCAACAAGGCGTCGACGATTTTATTATTGAGGGGGAGAGGATAGCGGGTGTGGTTACACAGCTGAATATCCGATTTTTAGCCCAAGCGGTTGTATTAACAGTAGGTACATTCCTGGCGGGTTTGGCACATGTCGGAACGAGGAATTTCCAGGCAGGAAGAGCAGGTGACCCCCCTGCGATTCGTCTTGCACACCGATTACGCGAGATGAAGCTACCGGTTGGTCGATTAAAGACAGGAACGCCGCCTCGC